>NZ_NDYL01000001.1:0-1766519 GCF_002217735.1 Parageobacillus galactosidasius
CAGAGCCCGTTCATGGGTGATGGCGTGCCTTTTGTAGAATGAACCGGCGAGTTACGATGACGAGCGAGGTTAAGTCGAAGAGACGGAGCCGCAGCGAAAGCGAGTCTGAATAGGGCGTTAAGTACGTTGTCGTAGACCCGATAACCGAGAAGAAAAGCGGAGGCGCCGCGATTAGCCCCGATAGGCGCTGGAGGGCCTGCGAGGAGGCTATTGCCGCCACGGCAGGACCGAAGCGACCGTGAGGGGCTAGGCGCCGAAGCTAGACATAGGAAGAAGCCGAGAAGCGAAGGCGGCAAGCATGAAGCTGTTTTCGCATGGTTAAGTTAGAAAGGGCGCACGGTGGATGCCTTGGCACTCATCGCGTCAAGCGAGTAAGATCCCTCGAAGATGACGAGGTCGATAGGTCCGAGGTGGAAGCGTGGCGACACGTGGAGCTGACGGATACTAATCGATCGAGGACTTAACCAAGCGGAAAAGCGGAGGACGCTAGGAGTTAGACAACGGAAAAGCGGAAGCCGCCTATGCAAAACGGCTTCTTCCAAACAGACGGTTATCTAGTTTTGAGGGAACGAAATCCCTCTTGACAAACGTGATGATTGGAATATAATAATATGTGGCCAAAACACCCGAAGTCGGTGAGGTAACCCGTAAGGGAGCCAGCCGCCGAAGGTGGGGCAAGTGATTGGGGTGAAGTCGTAACAAGGTAGCCGTACCGGAAGGTGCGGCTGGATCACCTCCTTTCTAAGGACTGTATGTGTGTGAAATAAGGTGGGCGCTTCGGGTTTGTTCAGTTTTGAGGGAACATGCTATATGTTCTTTCAAATAAATGTTGTTCCTTGAAAACTAGATAACCGATTGGAAGAAGCCGAGAAGCGAAGGCGGCAAGCGTGAAGCTGTTTTCGCATGGTTAAGTTAGAAAGGGCGCACGGTGGATGCCTTGGCACTAGGAGCCGATGAAGGACGGGGCAAACGCCGAAACGCTTCGGGGAGCTGTAAGCAAGCGTTGATCCGGAGACAGAGCCCGTTCATGGGTGATGGCGTGCCTTTTGTAGAATGAACCGGCGAGTTACGATGACGTGCGAGGTTAAGTCGAAGAGACGGAGCCGCAGCGAAAGCGAGTCTGAATAGGGCGTTAAGTACGTCGTCGTAGACCCTAGTACGTCGTCGTAGACCCGAAACCAGGTGATCTACCCATGTCCAGGGTGAAGGTAGGGTAACACCTACTGGAGGCCCGAACCCACGTACGTTGAAAAGTGCGGGGATGAGGTGTGGGTAGGGGTGATGAAGCTGTTTTCGCATGGTTAAGTTAGAAAGGGCGCACGGTGGATGCCTTGGCACTAGGAGCCGATGAAGGACGGGGCAAACGCCGAAACGCTTCGGGGAGCTGTAAGCAAGCGTTGATCCGGAGATGTCCGAATGGGGAAACCCACTGCCCGTAATGGGGCAGTATCCATACCTGAATCCATAGGGTATGGAGGGCACACCCGGGGAACTGAAACATCTAAGTACCCGGAGGAGAAGAAAGCAACCGCGATTCCCTGAGTAGCGGCGAGCGAAACGGGAACAGCCCAAACCAAGAGGCTTGCCTCTTGGGGTTGTAGGACCACTCACATGGGAGTTACAAAGGAACGGGGTAGACGAAGCGGTCTGGAAAGGCCCGCCAGAGAAGGTGACAGCCCTGTAGTCGAAACTTCGTTCCCTCCCGAGTGGATCCTGAGTACGGCGGGACACGGGGAATCCCGTCGGAAGCAGGGAGGACCATCTCCCAAGGCTAAATACTCCCTAGTGACCGATAGTGAACCAGTACCGTGAGGGAAAGGTGAAAAGCACCCCGGAAGGGGAGTGAAAGAGAACCTGAAACCGTGTGCCTACAAGTAGTCAGAGCCCGTTATGGGTGATGGCGTGCCTTTTGTAGAATGAACCGGCGAGTTACGATGACGTGCGAGGTTAAGTCGAAGAGACGGAGCCGCAGCGAAAGCGAGTCTGAATAGGGCGTTAAGTACGTTGTCGTAGACCCGAAACCAGGTGATCTACCCATGTCCAGGGTGAAGGTAGGGTAACACCTACTGGAGGCCCGAACCCACGTACGTTGAAAAGTGCGGGGATGAGGTGTGGGTAGGGGTGAAATGCCAAACAAGTAGTCAGAGCCCGTTCATGGGTGATGGCGTGCCTTTTGTAGAATGAACCGGCGAGTTACGATGACGTGCGAGGTTAAGTCGAAGAGACGGAGCCGCAGCGAAAGCGAGTCTGAATAGGGCGTGTAGTACGTCGTCGTAGACCCGAAACCAGGTGATCTACCCATGTCCAGGGTGAAGGTAGGGTAACACCTACTGGAGGCCCGAACCCACGTACGTTGAAAAGTGCGGGGATGAGGTGTGGGTAGGGGTGTCCCAAGGCTAAATACTCCCTAGTGACCGATAGTGAACCAGTACCGTGAGGGAAAGGTGAAAAGCACCCCGGAAGGGGAGTGAAAGAGAACCTGAAACCGTGTGCCTACAAGTAGTCAGAGCCCGTTTATGGGTGATGGCGTGCCTTTTGTAGAATGAACCGGCGAGTTACGATGACGTGCGAGGTTAAGTCGAAGAGACGGAGCCGCAGCGAAAGCGAGTCTGAATAGGGCGTTAAGTACGTCGTCGTAGACCCGAAACCAGGTGATCTACCCATGTCCAGGGTGAAGGTAGGGTAACACCTACTGGAGGCCCGAACCCACGTACGTTGAAAAGTGCGGGGATGAGGTGTGGGTAGGGGTGAAATGCCAACAGAGCCCGTTTATGGGTGATGGCGTGCCTTTTGTAGAATGAACCGGCGAGTTACGATGACGTGCGAGGTTAAGTCGAAGAGACGGAGCCGCAGCGAAAGCGAGTCTGAATAGGGCGTTAAGTACGTTGTCGTAGACCCCAAGTAGTCAGAGCCCGTTTATGGGTGATGGCGTGCCTTTTGTAGAATGAACCGGCGAGTTACGATGACGTGCGAGGTTAAGTCGAAGAGACGGAGCCGCAGCGAAAGCGAGTCTGAATAGGGCGTTTAGTACGTCGTCGTAGACCCGAAACCAGGTGATCTACCCATGTCCAGGGTGAAGGTAGGGTAACACCTACTGGAGGCCCGAACCCACGTACGTTGAAAAGTGCGGGGATGAGGTGTGGGTAGGGGTGAACACCCGAAGTCGGTGAGGTAACCCGTAAGGGAGCCAGCCGCCGAAGGTGGGGCAAGTGATTGGGGTGAAGTCGTAACAAGGTAGCCGTACCGGAAGGTGCGGCTGGATCACCTCCTTTCTAAGGATGATACGAAAAGCGAAGGCGACTTGGAGCCGGAGCTAGACAGTACGAAAAGCGGAAGCGCGAAGGCGACTTCCTATTGACAATAATCCTAAAATAAGTTATAATGACGCTTGTCGTTTTGTTTAGTTTTGAAGGAGCTTCATGTTCCTTCTCTAATTTAAAATTTAAATATGACGGGCCTATAGCTCAGCTGGTTAGAGCGCACGCCTGATAAGCGTGAGGTCGGTGGTTCAAGTCCACTTAGGCCCATCCCTTTCTATGTGGGGCCTTAGCTCAGCTGGGAGAGCGCCTGCTTTGCACGCAGGAGGTCATCGGTTCGATCCCGATAGGCTCCACCATTTTAGCGGAAAAATACTGTGTCCATGAGCACATACAGGAAACAGTTTGGTTCCTTGAAAACTAGATAACCGGAAGGAAAAGCGGAGGCGCCGCGGTTAGCCCCGATAGGCGCTGGAGGGCCTGCGAGGAGGCTATTGCTGCCACGGCAGGACCGAGAAGCGACCGTGAGGGGCTAGGCGCCGAAGCTAGACATAGGAAGAAGCCGAGAAGCGAAGGCGGCAAGCATGAAGCTGTTTTCGCATGGTTAAGTTAGAAAGGGCGCACGGTGGATGCCTTGGCACTAGGAGCCGATGAAGGACGGGGCAAACGCCGAAACGCTTCGGGGAGCTGTAAGCAAGCGTTGATCCGGAGAGGAGCCAGCCGCCGAAGGTGGGGCAAGTGATTGGGGTGAAGTCGTAACAAGGTAGCCGTACCGGAAGGTGCGGCTGGATCACCTCCTTTCTAAGGATGATACGAAAAGCGAAGGCGACTTGGAGCCGAAGCTAGACAGTACGAAAAGCGGAAGCGACGCGATCAGCTCTCAAAGCCAAATGTTCTTCACCCGCTAAAGTGCTTGCACTTCGAGGGGGGAAGGTTATTTGGCACAAGAGAGCTAGGCGCTGGAGCTAGACAGTACGAAAAGCGGAAGCGCGCAGGCGATTGCCTATTGACAATGACGCTAAAATAAGTTATAATGACGCTTGTCGTTTTGTTTAGTTTTGAAGGAGCTTCATGTTCCTTCTCTAATTTAAATATGACGGGCCTATAGCTCAGCTGGTTAGAGCGCACGCCTGATAAGCGTGAGGTCGGTGGTTCAAGTCCACTTAGGCCCATCCCTTTCTATGTGGGGCCTTAGCTCAGCTGGGAGAGCGGATGAGATTTCCCATCGCGTCAAGCGAGTAAGATCCCTCGAAGATGACGAGGTCGATAGGTCCGAGGTGGAAGCGTGGCGACACGTGGAGCTGACGGATACTAATCGATCGAGGACTTAACCAAGCGAAAAGTGGAGGCGAGCGCTTAGCGCCAAAAGGAAAATGTTCTTCGACCGTAGAGGTGCTTGCACCTCAAGGGAGAAGGTTATTTGGCGCAAGAGAGCTAGGCATCGGAGCTAGACAATGGAAAAGCGTAGGCCGCCTATGCAAGACGGCTTCTTCCAAACAGACGGTTATCTAGTTTTGAGGGAACGAAATCCCTCTTGACAAACGTGATGATTGGAATATAATAATAAATGTCCAATTGAGATAATTGCCTAGTGACAATAGCGGAGAGGAAACACCCGTTCCCATCCCGAACACGGAAGTTAAGCTCTCCAGCGCCGATGGTAGTTGGGGCCAGCGCCCCTGCAAGAGTAGGTCGTTGCTAGGCAATTATTACAGAAAACAGCTGATTAAGCATGAAGCTTAATCAGCTGTTTTTATATATACCTTAAAACATCTCCACTTCACCTCTCACTCTGTGTGTATCCATTTTTTCTATTAAACTGGAACGAAGAAAAATGCGCAACTCTCCTATCTTGTTCTCATGGTGTTATAAAATTTTATTTTTTGGTATTTATTATTTTACCTAAGCATCTATAAAATTTTATTTTCATCTATTAGTTATAGAAACTTATTAATGTGGGAAAGATAAAGGGTGGGAGGTGGAGAAGGTGGGTTCACTGATTACGGGTAAAGATGTTATCGAAAGAGTATGTATCGTTTGTGAGCAGCCAAAACAAGAAGGAATTCAAATTTATGATCAGTTTCTTTGTCTTGATTGCGAAAGGGAGATCGTGCAAACGGACACGACCGATCCGAAATATCGTTTTTATGTAAAGCAGTTAAGAAAAATTATATCTTCAAAAATATATTCATAGGGTCCTATTGATAGGGCCTATTTTGTTTATATGTTCAACTTTCATCACGCTTTTTTCTTTTTTGATTTGGAGTGGTATCGGAAAATCGATGTTATCTCTTATGTATTTCTATTCAAGGCAATTAGATTAGTGATAATATATATCTTGTTGTCTATGTCAGAAAAACAATGTTCTAAATTTCCTTATCATGAAAAAGAAAAGAGGGGCATTTATGGATCAACAGCAAACTCCTTTATATACCGCTTTAAAACGTCATGATGCCATTCATCCGTTTTCATTTCATGTACCAGGTCACAAATATGGTACAGTATTTCCTATAGAAGCGAAAAATGATTATAAGCAGTTACTAAAACTAGATGCGACTGAATTAAGCGGGCTTGATGATCTACATCAACCGGAATCGGTTATTGCCGAGGCGCAATCTTTAGCAGCAAAGCTGTATAATGTAGAAGAAACGTTTTTTCTCGTAAACGGTTCTACGGCTGGAAATTTAGCGATGATCTTTGCTGTTTGCGGGGAAAAGAAAAAGGTAATTGTGCAGCGAAATTGCCATAAATCGGTTATGCATGCGCTTCAATTAGTTGGAGCTGCCCCTATTTTTCTTCCTCCGGAATTGGATGAAGACGTCCGTGTCGCCTCTTATGTTGCGTATGAAACGGTAAAAAAGGCGCTTGAACTTCACCAAGATGCCGCAGCATTAGTGTTGACTAATCCGAATTATTATGGAATGGCGGTGGATCTTACGGAAGTTGTAAACATCGCACACCGCTATCGTATTCCTGTGCTTGTCGATGAAGCGCATGGGGCTCATTTTATTATAGGAGAGCCTTTTCCGAAAACAGCGATCGCGTGCGGGGCGGATGTTGTTGTCCAGTCAGCGCATAAAACATTGCCAGCCATGACAATGGGGTCGTATTTACATGTAAATAGTTCATTAATAGATAAAGAGAAACTAAAATATTTTTTACAAGTGTTTCAGTCAAGCAGCCCATCTTATCCGATTATGGCTTCACTTGATTTGGCGAGAAGTTACCTCGCTCGTTTAACAAAGGGAGATGTAGAAAATATTTTAAAACAAATTCAACGGTTGAAAGATGCCCTCGATGAGATAGAAGGGATTGCGGTAGTTCATTCGCAACATCCGCTTATAAAGACGGATTTATTGAAAATTACCGTTCAAACGAGAAGTAAGTTGTCCGGTTATGAGCTTCAACAACGGCTGGAGCAAGAAGGCGTTTTTGCGGAGCTTGCCGATCCGTTTAACGTTTTGCTCGTGTATCCGCTTGCTGCTATCGATCATTTAGAGGAAGTGATCGAAAAATTAAAACGGGCGTTTCGCGGATTAAGCTATAGCGAAGAGTTGCTAAATTCGTTCCGTTCTTTTTCCTTCTTGGCATCTGCAAATCCGATTTCTTATAAGGAACTAGAGACATTGCCGAAAAAAGTGGTTAACTTAGAAAAGGCGGAAGGATTTATTGCCGCGGAAACGATCACACCTTATCCACCTGGAGTGCCTTTATTATTTATAGGAGAATCAATTAGTAAAGAGCATATTGAACAAATAAAACAGTTAAAATATCATGCGCGGTTTCAAGGAGGAAAGTTTTTATCTTCTAATCAAATAGAAGTGTATGTACCAGTAAAATAAGGGGGATTAGCGTATGAAAGGTCGTTTTTTTTCTTTCGAGGGACCTGATGGAGCAGGAAAAACGACGATGATTACAAAGCTGGAATCATTTTTGCGAGAAAAAGGGTTTGACGTTTTATCGACAAGAGAACCAGGAGGAGTTCGTATTGCCGAGGAAATTCGTTCCATTATTTTGAACCCAAAACATACGGAAATGGATGGTCGTACGGAAGCGTTGCTTTACGCCGCTGCGAGAAGGCAGCATCTTTTAGAAAAAATTATTCCTGCGATAAAAGCCGGCAAAATTGTATTGTGCGATCGGTTTGTCGACAGTTCGTTAGCCTATCAAGGATTTGCAAGAGGGTTAGGCATCGATGAAATATTACAAATTAATCAGTTTGCGATTGATGGTTATTTTCCTTCGTTAACGATTTATTTTGATATTGATCCTAAAATAGGATTAGAGAGAATCCAAAAAAATAAGCAGCGGGAAATTAATCGGCTTGATATGGAAAGTTTATCTTTCCATTATAAAGTAAGAGAAGGGTATTTAAAGATAGCAGAACGTTTTTCTGATCGTATCATTGTCATTGATGCTTCCAAACCGGTCGATGAAGTGTTTGCAATGACCATAGCGGCGGTTATGGATCAAATAGAAGGAAGATAACAGTGATGTTTCCATGAAACAGAACATGATGAAAAGGATAAGACATGTTAGAATAAAAATTAAAGGAAAGTGATGAAAGTGGCGATTTTCTGGGAGCAGCTGGAACGATATCAGCCTGTAGTAGTGAAAATGCTCACAAAAAGTCTTGAAAAAGGGCGAATTTCTCATGCTTATTTATTCGAGGGGCAACGCGGAACGGGAAAAAAAGCAATGAGTCTTTTATTGGCAAAAAGCTTATTTTGTTTACATCGTTCCGGAATAAAGCCTTGCAATGAATGCCGAAATTGCCGCAGAATCGATTCCGGGAATCATCCAGATGTACATGTCATTGAACCAGATGGGCAATCGATTAAAAAAGAACAAATTGAAATGTTGCAGCAAGAGTTTGCAAAAATGGCGGTGGAATCAGACCGAAAACTATATATTATCGAGCACGCTGATAAAATGACAACGAATGCAGCGAATAGCTTGTTAAAATTTTTAGAAGAGCCTCGTCCAGGGACGGTAGCGATATTGCTTACAGAACAATATCACCGCCTATTAGAAACGATCATTTCCCGTTGCCAAGTGTTTTCGTTTAAGCCAATACCACCTGCTTTGCTTGCCAATTATTTAGCAGAGCAGCAAATCCCGCCTCATATTGCTCTCCTTGCCGCACATGTGACAAACAGTCATGAAGAAGCACTCGAGTTAGGTCGAGATGATTGGTTTGCGCAGGCGAGAAAAATAGTGTTACAATTATATGAAATGTTAAAGAAAAATGATTTGCAGGCGCTTTTTTTCATCCATGATCAATGGATTCCGCATTTTCAAGAAAAGCAGCAAATCGATTTAGGATTAGATTTGCTTTTATATATATATAAAGATATGTTGCACATTCAATTAGGACAGCAAGATAAAATCATTTATCGGGATAAAATCGATGATTTGCAGCAATGGGCGCTTTCTTGTTCTCAACGACAGATCGCAAAAAGCATGGAAATGATTTTACAAGCGAAGGCGCGTTTAAATACAACTAATATGAGCGTACAGCTTTTAATGGAACAACTTATCCTTGATCTAAAGGAGGGAAAAGTGTTTGTATAATGTCGTCGGTGTTCGCTTTAAAAAAGCGGGAAAAATTTATTATTTCGATCCTGGAGAATTGTCGATTTCTGCCGGGGAGTTCGTCATTGTAGAAACCATTCGAGGGATCGAATATGGAAAAGTTGTCATTAGCAACAAACAAGTCGATGAAAATGATATCGTTTTGCCGTTGAAAAAAGTGATTCGCGTCGCGGACGCGAAAGATAAATTAATTGTTGAGGAAAACAAAAAAGCGGCACGGGAAGCGTACGATATTTGCTTAAAAAAAGTAGAAGAGCATGGCTTGGAAATGAAATTAGTCGATGTGGAATATACGTTTGACCGCAATAAAGTGATTTTTTATTTTACTGCAGACGGGCGTGTGGATTTCCGCGAACTTGTCAAAGATTTGGCAGCCATTTTTCGCACGCGCATTGAATTAAGACAAATCGGTGTTCGCGATGAAGCAAAAATGCTTGGCGGGATCGGTCCGTGCGGAAGAATGCTTTGCTGCTCAACATTTTTAGGAGATTTTGAACCAGTATCCATTAAAATGGCGAAAGACCAAAACTTATCGCTCAATCCGACGAAAATTTCCGGTCTTTGTGGCCGGTTAATGTGCTGCTTAAAATACGAAAATGATGAATATGAAACAGCGAAAGAGCAGCTTCCTGATTTAGGGGAGTATGTGGAAACTCCGCATGGTCTTGGAAAAGTGATCGGATTAAATATTTTAGAACGAGTATTGCAAGTGGAATTATCGGAACATGGACGGGTCGTGGAATATACGCTCGACGAGTTGATGAAAGATGGAACGTTACCAGTCCAAGCCACAGACTAATTGGGGTGGATTGACGTGGATAAGAAAGAGATTTTTCAGTCAGTAACGAGCATGGAGGAACAACTGAGCCATTTGTACCGCCAGCTTGTACAATTAAAGGAACATGTAGTTCAGCTGCTTGAGGAAAATCATCATTTGCAAATAGAAAATGATCATTTGCGCCGTCGGCTCGAACAAGTGACCAGTGAATTGGCAGAGGAAAAGCAAAAAGAAAAAGATCATAAGCATGGTCATGAAAGAAAATTAGTTGACATTGGCGAAGGATATGATAATTTAGCGCGTCTTTATCAGGAAGGGTTCCATATTTGTCATGTCCATTATGGAAGCGTCCGAAAAGAAGGCGATTGCCTATTTTGTTTATCCTTTTTAAATAAAAAGTAAGCATAACGATAGCCTTTCCACATAAGGAGAGGTTATTTTTTTGAAAATAAGGAGGAATACACGATGGTGGAATTATATGATGATGAGAGGCTTGACTATCTTTTAAATGAAGATATTCGCATTATTCAAAGTCCGTCTGTGTTTTCCTTTTCCCTTGATGCGGTGCTGCTTGCGAAATTTGTTTATATGCCGATTCAAAAAGGGCAAATTGTCGATTTATGCACCGGAAATGGAGTTATTCCATTGTTATTAAGCATGAGAACAAAGGGAAAAATTATCGGTATAGAAATTCAAGAGCGGCTTTGTGATATGGCAAAAAGAAGCGTACAATATAACGGTTTGGAAAAACAAATAGAAATTATTCGCGGGGATATTAAAGATGCGCCTAAGCAGTTAGGATACAGTAAATATGATGTCGTCACGTGCAACCCTCCCTATTTTCCAACGATCAGCAAGGAAGAAATGAACAAAAATATTCATTTTGCCATTGCTCGCCATGAGATTTATTGTACGCTCGAAGATGTGATTCGCGTAAGCAGCCAGCTGTTGAAGCAAGGCGGCAAAGCCGCATTTGTGCACCGGCCGGGACGGCTTCTCGATATTATTACACTAATGCGCAAGTATCGGTTAGAGCCAAAACGGCTGCGGTTTGTTTATCCGAAAATCGGAAAAGAGGCCAATACGATTTTGATTGAAGGAATAAAAGATGGCAATCCGGATTTAAAAGTATTGCCGCCGCTTATTGTGTATCATGACAATAATGAATATACAGATGAAGTGAAGCAACTATTATATGGAATTATCCCATCGTAAAGGAGCAGAAACGATGCTTTGGCAGCAAAAAAGTTTTGCCGGCGATAATAAAGGAACTCTATATATCGTCCCGACACCGATTGGCAATCTTGAAGATATGACATTTCGGGCGGTACGTATTTTGAAAGAAGTAGATATCATTGCCGCAGAAGATACACGGCAAACGAAAAAACTGTTAAACCATTTTGAGATTCATACACCGGTCATTAGTTATCATGAACATAATAAATATACAAGCGGGCCGCAAATTATCGAACAACTGAAAGAAGGAAAATCGGTAGCGCTTGTCAGTGATGCAGGAATGCCGGGAATTTCCGACCCAGGATATGAGCTGATCGTTTCCGCGCTCAAAGAGCAGTTTTCAGTTGTTCCGCTTCCAGGAGCGAACGCGGCGTTAACCTCACTGGTTGCCTCGGGGCTGCCGACCGATCACTTTTATTTTTTCGGTTTTCTCGAACGGACAAAGAAAGAAAAAAAGGAACAGTTGGAATCACTAAAAACGGTTCGTGAAACGATGATTTTTTATGAAGCACCTCATCGCTTAAAAGAAACGCTTGCGATGATGTATGAAGTGTTTGGCGATCGCCGTATCGCTATATGCCGTGAGCTTACCAAACGATTTGAGGAGTTCATTCGTGGAACTTTGCGGGAGGCGGTCGAATGGGCAGAAACGAATGAAATTCGCGGAGAATTTTGCATTATTGTGGAAGGAGCGGAGGAAACGATCGAAGAGAAAGAGGAATGGTGGCATTCGCTAACACCGGTGGAGCATGTCGAATATTATATTCGGGAGAAAAATTTTACGTCAAAAGAAGCTATTAAACAAACCGCAAAAGATCGAAATATGTCGAAACGGGACGTTTATCAGCAATATCATCATCGATAAAAAAAGAGAGTTTCTCTAAAAATGCTAGAGAAACTCTTTTATTTATCATTATTGTCAGATGATTGTTGTAGATGCTCTTGGATTTCTTTTAAAAGAATTTCCGCGCCTTCACGGCTTAAAATAATTTTACCGCCGGCTAATTTGAAATTGTCATCAGAAACTTCGCCAGTGACGACACATGTCATATTTGGTTTATATTTTTTCAAAATGATGCGATCGTCGTCTACGTAGATTTCCAATGCATCTTTTTCAGCAATATCTAACGTGCGGCGTAATTCAATTGGAATTACGACACGGCCTAATTCATCCACTTTGCGGACAATGCCTGTTGATTTCACGGAACGCTCCCCCTCTCTATAATAAAATAGTTTTTTATTTTGCTAGGATTTATTCGTCAATATTCGACAAATTTCCTACACCCTAATCATATCAGTGTTTCCATTATACGTCAATCCTTTTATATGTAAAATTAAAAAAAAATGTATTTTTAAGAAAGACGATTGTTTTCTTCTATAACTATTCGACTATTTTTTATAAAATATGGCGTTATTTTGTATGTATATTTTTTTTCAATAAGAGAAATAGATGTTTTTGTAGAATGAAAAAAATTATGTAAAATAGAAGTAACATCGCTCTCGTCCGTTGGGCGGGGGCTTTTGTTCAGAATAGGGAGGTATGAAGATGGAGAAAAAGACGTTTTATCTTACGACCCCGATTTACTATCCGAGCGGGAAATTACATATTGGCCATGCATATACGACCGTAGCAGGCGATGCGATGGCGCGCTATAAGCGTCTTCGCGGTTATGATGTCATGTATTTGACTGGTACGGACGAACATGGACAAAAAATTCAGCGAAAAGCGGAAGAAAAAGGAGTAACACCGCAGCAATATGTCGACGAAATTGTCGAAGGCATCCAAGAGTTGTGGAAAAAGCTTGATATTTCTTATGATGACTTCATCCGTACGACGCAAGAACGTCATAAAAAAGTAGTAGAAAAGATTTTTGCGCGTCTTGTCGAACAAGGTGATATTTATTTAGGTGAATACGAAGGATGGTATTGTACACCGTGCGAATCATTTTATACGGAGCGGCAGCTCGTTGATGGAAACTGCCCGGATTGCGGCCGTCCGGTAGAGAAAGTAAAAGAAGAATCGTATTTCTTTAGAATGAGCAAATATGTGGATCGGCTTTTGCAATACTATGAAGAAAATCCGGAGTTCATCCAGCCGGAGTCGCGCAAAAATGAAATGATTAACAACTTTATTAAACCAGGGCTTGAGGATTTAGCGGTATCACGCACGACGTTTGATTGGGGCATTAAAGTTCCGGGTGATCCGAAACACGTCATTTACGTATGGATTGACGCGCTCACGAACTATATTACGGCATTAGGATATGGCACGGATAACGATGAGAAGTTTCGAAAATACTGGCCGGCAGACGTTCATTTAGTCGGAAAAGAAATTGTCCGCTTCCATACGATTTACTGGCCAATAATGTTAATGGCGCTCGATTTGCCGCTTCCGAAAAAAGTGTTTGCCCATGGCTGGCTGTTAATGAAAGACGGAAAAATGTCGAAATCAAAAGGAAATGTCGTTGATCCGGTAACATTAATCGACCGTTATGGATTGGATGCACTTCGCTATTATTTGCTTCGCGAAGTTCCGTTTGGCTCCGATGGCGTGTTTACTCCAGAAGGATTTGTCGAACGCATTAACTACGACTTAGCAAACGATTTAGGCAACTTGTTAAATCGCACGGTAGCGATGATTGAAAAATATTTTGACGGCATGATTCCACCATATCGTGGAGCGAAAACAGCATTCGACAACGATCTTGTCGAAAAGGCAAAAGAAACGGTGAAACAATATGAAGAAGCGATGGAGAAAATGGAATTTTCCATTGCGCTTGCGTCCGTATGGCAGCTGATTAACCGAACGAATAAATATATTGACGAAACGCAACCTTGGCTGCTTGCCAAAGATGAAGGCAAAAAAGAACAATTGGCGTCTGTAATGACCCATTTGGCAGAATCACTTCGTCATGTTGCGATTTTGTTGCAGCCGTTTTTAACACGCACGCCGGAAAAAATTTTCGCGCAGCTTGGCATTGTTGATGAACAATTAAAACAATGGGACAGCTTATATGAGTTCGGCCTCATCAAGGAAGGCACGAAAGTAACAAAAGGTGAACCGCTATTTCCACGTCTAGACATTGAAAAAGAAGTGGAATATATTAAAGCCCATATGCAGGGCAGTGCACCGGCAAAACAAACGGAAGAAAAACCAAAACAAGAAGCGCAAGAAATTACGATTGATGATTTTATGAAAGTTGATTTGCGAGTTGCAGAAGTACTTCACGCTGAGCCGGTAAAAAATGCGGATAAACTGCTGAAGCTCAAGCTTGATCTTGGCGATGAACAACGTCAAGTCGTATCAGGAATTGCGCAATTTTACAAACCAGAGGATTTGATCGGCAAAAAAGTGGTTTGCGTCGCCAATTTAAAACCAGTGAAACTGCGCGGTGAACTATCCGAAGGCATGATTCTCGCCGGGGAAGAAAACGGGGTGCTTTCTCTTGTTACCGTTGATAAAACGATTCCAAATGGGACAAAAATAAAATAATGACAAACATAAGAGGTGTAGTGTCTATCGTACACGACACCTCTTTGTTGTCATTTTGTAAAGTAAATGTTAACAACTTGTGATATATGTAATGGATTTCTATGTTACACTTAACACCAAGGTAGAAAAGGGGTTATTGTTATGCTCTTTGACACACATGCGCATTTAAATGCCGTTCAATATAATGATGATTTACAAGAAGTGATTGATCGCGCTCTTAGTGAAAGAGTTTCTCATATTGTCGTCGTCGGCTTTGACCGCCCTACGATTGCGCGGGCGATAGAGCTAGCGGAGCAATATGATTTTATTTATGCTTCCGTTGGTTGGCATCCCGTTGATGCAATCGATATGACAGATGAGGATTTAAACATGATTGAAGAGTTGACTGCCCATCCAAAAGTGGTGGCGTTAGGAGAAATGGGCTTAGATTATTATTGGGATAAATCACCAAAGGAAATACAACATGACGTATTTCGGCGGCAAATCGCTTTAGCGAAAAAAGTAAAACTGCCAATCATTATCCATAATCGGGAAGCAACAGCGGATGTATTGCAAATTTTAAAAGAGGAAAATGCCGCCGAAGTGGGTGGAATTATGCATTGTTTTACCGGAAGTGTAGAAGTAGCGAAGCAATGCATTGATATGAACTTCTTTATTTCCCTTGGCGGTCCGGTAACGTTTAAAAATGCGAAAAAGCCGAAGGAAGTAGCGGCGCAAATTCCGCTTGAGCATTTATTGATTGAAACAGATTGTCCGTATTTAACGCCTCACCCTTTCCGCGGAAAACGAAACGAACCAAGCTACGTCAAATATGTAGCGGAGGCGATCGCCGAGATTAAAGGTATTTCCTTTGAGGAAGTAGCAAAAGCGACGGCAGAGAATGCAAAAAGATTATTCGGCATCCATCGCTAAAATTATTTGTCAAATGGTAAGGAGACTTGTCTAATATGATCGAGGTAAAAAAAGTTCTACAAATTTAGAACATTACATAGTATAAACTGTCGACAAGTCTTCCTTCCCTTTTAACCGAATTTTCTGCATAATAGAGTGTGTTTACGCGTACATGTTAGAGGGAGAGGGGAATTTAGCGAGAGAAGGAGGCGTTTTGCATAATGTTACCCAATATGAAGAAGATTTCCGGTTCATTGAGGAAAAATTTCACTGTTACTGCTAGTAGTTTTATAGCTTTGTCAGCAACAACGGGATTTGCTGGGTACGAAATAGCCAAAGATGATGTGACACTAACGGCAAACGGAAAAAAACAAGAGATTCGTACTCATGCAAAAACGGTAAAAGAAGTATTACAGGAGCAAAATATTAAGCCAAGGAAAGAAGATCGCGTCTATCCATCGTTAGATACGCCGATTACAGATGATTTAAACATCGTTTGGGAAGCGAGCAAGAAAGTCACTTTGATAGTAGATGGAAAAAAACAAGAAATATGGACGACTGCAAAGAACGTTGCCGAGCTATTAAACTCACAACATATTAAAATCGAAAAGCACGACAAAATTGCCCCAGCACCAAATACAAAAATTAAAAAGGGAATGAAAGTGAACATAGAAAAGGCATTCCCGGTTCAATTAAATGTCGGCGGTAAACAGCAACAAGTGTGGGCAACTTCGACTACTGTCGCTGACTTTTTAAAACAACAAAATGTAAAATTAGATGAACTCGACCGTGTAGAGCCATCTTTACAGGACAAACTAAAAGAAAATATGGTCGTAAAAGTGATTAAAGTTGAAAAAGTCACCGATGTAGTGGAAGAACCAGTTGACTTTGCAGTCGTCACTAGACAAGATGCACAATTGCCAAAAGGAGAACAACGTATTATTAGCCCTGGAGAAAAAGGGCGAGTTTCGAAAAAGTATGAAGTAGTGCTCGAAAATGGAAAAGAAGTATCGCGGAAATTAATTGAGACAAAGATGATAAAAGAAAGTAAAAATCGGATTGTTGCTATCGGTACGAAAGTGGCTAAAAGCCGACCTGCTCATACGCAAAGCCGCTCTGTTCAGACCGTATCGCGCGGCCAAAAGCATGCAGCGCGAGAAATTTATGTTGTTGCTAGCGCCTATACTGCTTATTGTCAAGGATGTTCAGGAACAACGAGAATGGGAATTAACTTACGTGCAAATCCTTCTGCAAAAGTAATCGCAGTGGATCCAAACGTTATTCCGCTTGGATCAAAAGTGTACGTAGAAGGATACGGATATGCTATAGCTGCTGATACAGGATCAGGTATTAATGGTTATGAAATTGACGTGTTTATTCCAAAGCAATCGGATGCACTTCGTTGGGGTAGAAAGCGTGTGAAGGTGAGAATTCTTCAATAAAGGAAAAGGATGCGGAGGGTTTTTTTGCCCTCTGCTTTTTCGTTATAATGAAGAAAGATATTTTCCTACTCATTTAGACGAAAAAAATCGAAAAAAGTTTCGGTTATTTTAAAAAATAAATTAACATTTTTAGCAGCAAAAAACTCTTTCAACAATTATTTTACAGGAAAGGGGGCATCGCAGAAATAGGAAAAAAGACTTATTCCGTGTGGAATGAGTGAACGATTTCTGCGCAATAGTGATGAAGATTAAAGAAATTATTGTTGTGGAAGGAAAAGACGATACAGTGGCGATTCAGCGCGCCGTTGATGCAGATACCATTGAAACGAACGGGTCGGCAATTAGTGAAGAAACGATTGAACGAATTAAATTAGCAAAAGAAAAACGTGGCGTAATTATTTTTACGGACCCTGATTTTCCAGGTGAAAAAATTCGCAAAACGATTACAGAGCGTGTTCCAGGCTGCAAACATGCTTTTTTGCCAAGAAAAGCGGCTATTGCGAAAAATGGGAAAGGAATTGGCGTAGAACATGCGTCTGTGGAAGATATCCGTCAAGCGTTGAAAAACGTGTATGAGGAAACAACAGAGTGGAAGGAAGAGATTACGTTTGATGAACTCGTTGCTGCTGGTTTAATCGGTGGAGAATTAGCGAAAAAGCGGCGCCAACATTTAGGTGAAATTTTAAAAATAGGATATACAAACGGAAAGCAGCTTTATAAGCGATTGCAAGTATTTCAAATCTCTAAAGAAACATTTTATGCAGCATTAGAGCAAGTATTGCAGGAGGAAGCAAATGATGAATAAAGACATTGCCACACCGGGGCGAACCCGGGAAATCCTGGAAAAGTATGGGTTTTCATTTAAAAAAAGTTTAGGACAAAATTTTTTAATTGACACCAATATTTTGCGGAAAATTGTCGATTTTGCCGAGCTTTCGGACGAAACAGGAGCGATTGAAATCGGTCCTGGAATCGGTGCTTTAACGGAGCAGCTGGCACGCCGTGCGAAAAAGGTAGTCGCGTTTGAAATTGATCAGCGGCTTTTGCCGATTTTAGAGGATACATTATCACCGTATGGAAACATCCGTATTATCCATCAAGATGTTTTAAAAGCGGATATTCACCGCGTGATCTCCGAAGAATTTACCGGCATGACCGATATTATGGTAGTGGCAAATTTGCCGTACTACGTCACAACACCGATTATTATGAAGCTATTGACAGATCGCTTGCCGATTCGCGGCATGGTTGTTATGTTGCAAAAAGAAGTGGCGGACCGCCTAGCCGCAAAGCCGGGAACGAAAGATTACGGTTCGTTGTCGATTGCAATTCAATATTATACAGAA
The DNA here is from genome assembly GCF_002217735.1 of Parageobacillus galactosidasius. Lineage (NCBI taxonomy): Bacteria > Bacillati > Bacillota > Bacilli > Caryophanales > Anoxybacillaceae > Parageobacillus > Parageobacillus galactosidasius. The sequence continues at coordinate 18,039 of NZ_NDYL01000001.1, forward strand.
GCGGAGACGGTCATGACCGTCCCAAGAACGGTGTTTATCCCGCAGCCGAACGTGGATTCTGCTGTTATTCGGTTAATAAAGCGAAAGCAGCCGCCTGTTAAAGTGGAAGACGAAGCGTTTTTCTTTCAAGTGGTGCGGGCAAGCTTTGCGCAGCGCCGGAAAACGATTTTAAACAATTTAGTAAACAATTTGCCAAACGGAAAAGCGATGAAAGAGCAAATAGAGCGTGTCTTAACAGAGACAGACATTGACCCGCGCCGCCGCGGAGAAACGCTGACAATGGAGGAGTTTGCCGCGCTTAGCAATGCGTTGCGGCACGTTTTGTAAGTATGTAAGCACTTTTTTGGTTGGTTTGGGAAAGAAAAGACCTATGTCTATCACCTATTGTCGAGATGTGCATATGTTACTTAAGTAAACAATTTGTTTTAATGGAGTGAATGGTGATGGACGTTAAGGTCGGCGATATTGTTGCAAGAAAGTCGTATAACTGTGATTTATTGTTTCGTGTAATAGATGTGAAAGAAAAAGATGGGGAAAAAGAAGCGACTTTATATGGCGAAGATGTCAGACTGGTCGCCGATGCCCCATGCAGTGATTTAGTCATTATTGGTGAACGGGAACAGCAGGAAAGAAAGAAAAAGGAAATAGAGCTTATAGAACAATCGTATAAGCTATTCCGGCAAGATTACCATGTAATGAAGCAAAAAACAGAGTACCGGGCGACGGGAGGATACCGAACGGAAAAAGATTTTTTTCAAATTCCGGGGCGCGTCCTTCATTTGGACGGTGACCCTTTATATTTGCGGAAGTGTTTAGATTTATATGAACGAATCGGAGTGCCGGTATACGGAATTTATTGTGATGAAAGCGAAATGTCTGAAAAAGTCGGTGAGCTTCTTGAGCGATTCCGCCCTGATATTTTAGTGATTACCGGCCATGATTCTTATTCCAAGTCAAAAGGAAAAGTAACGGATTTAAAGGCATATCGCCATTCAAAACATTTTGTACAAACAGTAAAAGAAGCACGTAAAAAAGTTCCTCATCTTGACCAGCTGATTATTTTTGCGGGGGCGTGTCAATCCCATTTTGAATCGCTTATTCGCGCCGGGGCCAATTTTGCCAGCTCCCCCGCACGCGTAAACATTCATGCGCTGGACCCAGTTTATGTCGTCTCGAGAATTAGTTTTACCTCTTTTATGGAAACGGTAGATGTTTGGGATGTACTTCGCAATACATTAACTGGAGAAAAAGGACTTGGAGGAGTAGAAACGAAAGGAGTATTGCGCACGGGAATGCCTTTTCGTTCCATTGGTGAAATGAGCGATTAACAGAGCCGCCATCAAAAAGGCGGTTTTTTTATTTTTTCTACAATTTATACATATTTTTTCACATAAAAAACCATAATATACATAATAAAGAAGGATTTTGTAGAAAAATATGCATTGACAGTAACGAAAAAACACTGATATAATTTTAATTTTTTTGACTTTGAAAGAAACCTTTGTTATAATTATAAATAGTGAGGTGGATAGCGAATGGCAAAAACTTTATCCGATATTAAAAAAGCGTTGGATTCTAATATCGGCAGACGTTTGACATTGCGCGCAAACGGCGGACGAAGAAAAACGATTGAACGATGCGGAATTTTAGCTGAAACGTATCCATCGGTATTTGTTATTGAACTCGACCAAAAAGAAAATGCGTTTGAACGGGTATCGTTTAGTTACGCTGATGTGTTAACAGAAACAGTACAATTGACGTTTTTAGATGACGATCAAGCGGGTAGGCAGTAGACATTTGTTTGCTGCTTTTTGTTTTGTCATAAATAGGTGAACATAAAGATATGCGTTTTTTTTTTCATACTAAAACTGTCGCGGTGGTTGAAAGGGGCTGTTGACATTGGGTCGACGTCGTGGAATTATGTCGCAACGCTTTAAAGAAGAGTTGGCGAAAGAATTAGGCTTTTATGATGTCGTTCAAAGAGAAGGATGGGGCGCGATCCGCGCGAAAGATGCTGGAAATATGGTGAAATTAGCGATTGAAAAAGCGGAACGACAGCTAGCCGAGAACATGAAATAGCGTAAACTTGTGTAAAGGAAAACAAAAACGACCGCGACAGCCGAAGCAGCATCGCTTCGGCTTTTGTTTGATATCGTTTGCCATAACTCAACAGATGAATATATTTTTCTTTTTGTTCAGGAACACACATCATTTATGCTAATATGGTAAATGGATCTTATGAGTTTGAAGTCGTTAAAGTAGGTGGAACGTTTGAGGTTGTTAGTCAAAGCGCCAGCAAAAATCAACTTATCATTGGACGTGTTACATAAGCGGCCGGATGGGTATCATGAAGTGAAAATGGTCATGACAACGATTGATTTGGCAGATCGGATCGAATTAATTCCACAAATGGATGATACCATACAAATTATTTCAAAAAACCGATTCGTTCCCGATGACCACCGCAACTTGGCGTATCAGGCTGCAAAGTTATTGAAAGATACATTTGCGATTAAACAAGGCATAGCGATCTCTATTACAAAAAATATTCCAGTAGCGGCCGGGCTGGCGGGAGGAAGCAGTGACGCCGCCGCGACGCTCCGCGGTTTAAATAAGCTTTGGAATTTAGGCCTTACACTGGATGAGTTAGCAGAACTAGGAGCAAAAATCGGTTCTGACGTATCATTTTGCGTTTACGGTGGAACCGCGATTGCAACAGGACGGGGCGAAAAAATTACACCGATTCCTGCTCCACCGCCATGCTGGGTTATTTTGGCCAAACCATCGATCGGTGTTTCTACTGCTGAAGTGTATCGAAATTTAAAGGTTGATGAGATTCCACATCCGGATGTGGACGGAATGGTAGAGGCGATTTATCGCCAAGATTATGCGGCTATTTGTAAACTGGTTGGAAACGTATTAGAGGAAGTAACATTAAAAAAATATCCAGAAGTAGCGCATATTAAAGAGCAAATGAAGCGGTTTGGAGCAGACGCGGTATTGATGAGCGGCAGCGGGCCGACGGTGTTCGGGTTAGTCCAGCACGATTCAAGATTGCAGCGAATTTATAACGGACTCCGCGGTTTTTGTGATCAAGTGTTTGCTGTCCGTATATTAGGCGAACGCCATTCACTTGATTAAATACGTACATTTTTGGTATATTTACTTTAAAACATTCGGTTTTAGGAGGGCCTCTATGAAGTTAAGGCGCAGCGGCCGTTTAGTCGATATGACCCATTATCTTCTCGAACGGCCTCATCAGCTTATTCCGCTTACTTTTTTTGCAGATCGTTATGAATCGGCGAAGTCATCGATTAGTGAGGATTTAGCCATTATTAAACAAACGTTTGAACAGCAAGGAATCGGAACGATCAAAACATTGCCAGGCGCAGCGGGCGGAGTGCAATATATTCCGAAAATGTCGAAACAGGAAGCGGAAGAGATTGTTACATATTTATGTGAGCAACTATCACGCCCAGATCGGCTGTTGCCTGGCGGATATTTGTATATGACCGATATTCTTGGCGACCCTCGTATTGTGAACAAAATCGGCCGTCTATATGCGTCCATTTTTGCCGACCGGCCGGTGGATGTCGTCATGACGATTGCAACAAAAGGAATCCCGCTTGCTTATGCGGTAGCTCATTTTTTGTATGTTCCTGTCGTTATTGTCCGCCATGACAATAAAGTGACAGAAGGGTCGATGGTCAGCATTAACTATGTTTCCGGTTCTTCTAAACGCATTCAAACGATGGTGCTAGCCAAGCGGAGTTTAGCCGAAGGAGCCAATGTGTTAATCATCGATGATTTTATGAAAGCCGGCGGAACGGTAAACGGCATGGTGAATTTATTAAATGAATTTAACGCCAAACTTTCCGGCATCGGTGTTCTTGTCGAGTCGGAAGAAACGAAAGAGCGACTTGTTGATGAATATATTTCGCTCGTAAAATTATCTTCTGTCGATGTTAAAGAAAAACAAATTACCGTAAAAGCAGGAAATTATATTCATTTTATGGAATAGATAAACGAGAAAGGAGAGCAAACAAAATGAAAAAGGTAGAAACGAATAAAGCGCCGCAAGCGATCGGTCCGTATTCGCAAGGAATTATCGTCAATAACATGTTTTACAGCTCGGGGCAAATTCCGCTCACTCCTGAAGGAGAGATGGTACAAGGCGACATAAAAGCACAAACACATCAAGTATTTCAAAACTTAAAAGCCGTTTTGGAAGCGGCTGGCGCATCGCTTGATACAGTAGTCAAAACGACGGTGTTTTTGAAAAACATGGATGACTTTGCGGCAATGAATGAAGTATATAGTGAATATTTCACTAACCATAAACCGGCGCGCTCGTGCGTGGAAGTGGCGAGACTGCCGAAAGACGCGCTTGTCGAAATTGAAGTAGTCGCGTTGATTCGATAAATTACATCATCTGCCTTTTCCCTAAACAGTCAAGGATGCTGTACGTTGCGTACTAGCTAATTTATTATAAAAAATTTTCAAAAAAAGAAGGAAAAAGAGAAAACATGTGGAATAAAAATAATCAAGTCTGATATAGGGAAAAGGTGGTGAACATAATGGAAGTTACTGACGTAAGATTACGCCGCGTAAATACCGAAGGACGTATGAAAGCCATTGCCTCTATCACATTGGATAACGAATTCGTTGTCCACGATATCCGCGTCATCGATGGCAATAACGGATTGTTTGTCGCAATGCCAAGCAAGCGCACTCCAGATGGAGAATTTCGCGACATTGCACATCCGATTAACTCAGCCACACGCGGAAAAATTCAAGAGGCAATATTAGCTGAGTATCACCGTTTAGGTAAATTGGAAGAAGAACTTGAAGAAGCTGGTGCTTCATAAAAATATGGAAAAGAGTCTGTTCTAAATGAACAGGCTCTTTTTTTGGAAAAATGAATGTTTCCTTGAAATACACTACTAATTGAGATATATTCAATTATGGATAAAAAGGTAATTGGAGGCCTATATATGGTAAAACGATATGCGGTCATATTGGCGGCTGGACAGGGGACAAGGATGAAGTCGAAGCAATATAAAGTATTGCACCCTGTTTGCGGCAAGCCAATGGTCCAGCATGTGGTGGACCAAGTTTTACAGCTGGGAATAGAAAAGCTTATTACGGTTGTTGGATTTGGAGCAGAACAAGTAAAGGCGCAGCTTGGCGACCAAAGCGAATATGCCTTTCAGCAAGAGCAATTAGGAACGGCGCACGCGGTTATGCAGGCAGCCCCTTATTTACAGGAAAAAGATGGAGTAACGCTCGTTGTATGCGGAGATACACCATTAATTACTGCTGAAACGATGCAAGCTTTGCTTGATCATCATCTTGCGACCAATGCAAAAGCAACGATTTTGACAGCAGTTGCAGATAACCCTGCCGGATATGGCCGCATTGTTCGCGATGCTCATGGAAATGTTGAGAAAATTGTCGAACATAAAGATGCAAGCGAACAAGAACGTGCCATCAAGGAAATTAACACAGGGACATATTGTTTCGATAACAAGTCTTTGTTTGAAGCGCTTACACATGTATCAAACAATAACGCACAAGGCGAATATTATTTAACTGATGTCATTGAAATTTTAAAATCAAATGGCAGTATCATTTCCGCGTACAAAGCCCCATCTTTTGAAGAAACGATCGGGGTAAACGACCGTGTTGCCCTCGCTGAAGCAGAAAAAATTATGCGCGAGCGGATTTGTCGCAAACATATGATGAACGGGGTAACAATTATTGATCCTGCTCATACGTATATATCGGCTGAGGTGCGAATCGGCCGTGACACTGTGATTTATCCGGGTACGGTCATTGAAGGAAAAACGGTAATCGGTGAAGATTGTACGATTGGACCAAACTCGGAAATTAAAGATTGTTGGATTGGAAACGGCACAACGATTCGTCATTCCGTTGCCCATGACAGCGAAATTGGGAACGATGTCACGATTGGACCGTTTGCCCATATTCGTCCATCGTCGAAAATCGATGATGAGGTCCGCATCGGAAATTTTGTCGAAGTGAAAAAATCAACATTTGGAAAAGGAAGCAAAGCGTCGCATTTAAGCTATATCGGCGATGCGGAAGTCGGCGTCAACGTTAATCTTGGCTGTGGATCGATTACGGTAAACTATGATGGGAAAAATAAACATATAACGAAAATTGAAGATGGGGCGTTTATTGGCTGTAATGCCAATTTAATTGCTCCTGTGACGGTTGGAAAAGGGGCTTATGTTGCCGCCGGTTCTACGATTACGGATGATGTTCCAGAAAACGCGTTATCGATTGCCCGCGCGCGGCAGGTAAATAAAGAGAATTATGTGGATCGTCTTTCGATCAAGAAAAATTCTTAATGGAGGTTTATCAATGTCTGAGTGTCACCACAAACTAAAACTGTTTGCGTTAAATTCTAACATGAAATTGGCGGAAGAAATTGCGGAAGTTATGGGAATTGAATTGGGCAAATGCTCTGTCTCCCGTTTTAGCGATGGGGAAATCCAAATTAACATTGAAGAAAGCATCCGCGGCGATGATGTTTTCGTTGTTCAATCGACAAGCGTCCCGGTCAATGAGCATTTAATGGAATTATTAATCATGATTGATGCGTTAAAACGCGCTTCCGCAAAAACGATTAATATTGTGATGCCGTATTACGGGTATGCCCGTCAAGACCGAAAAGCACGCTCCCGCGAGCCGATTACAGCAAAATTAGTGGCAAATCTTTTAGAAACAGCAGGAGCTTCCCGCGTCATTACACTTGATTTGCACGCGCCGCAAATTCAAGGATTTTTCGATATTCCGATTGATCATTTAATGGGAGTTCCGATTTTAGCTGAATATTTTAAAAATAAAAATCTTGATGATGTTGTTGTCGTTTCTCCAGACCATGGAGGAGTAACGCGGACACGAAAACTTGCTGACCGTTTAAAAGCGCCGATCGCCATCATTGATAAGCGCCGGCCAAAGCCAAATGTGGCGGAAGTCATGAATATCGTTGGACAAGTTGAAGGGAAAACTGCTATTTTAATTGATGATATCATTGATACGGCCGGAACGATTACATTAGCTGCCAACGCACTGATCGAAAACGGAGCGAAAGAAGTGTACGCATGCTGTACGCATCCGGTTCTGTCCGGTCCGGCAATTGAGCGCATTCAAAATTCAAAAATTAAAGAACTTGTTGTAACGAATACAATTGCGTTGCCAGAAGAGAAGAAAATTGATAAAATTGTAGAGCTGTCAGTTGCACCGCTTATTGCGGAGGCAATTACACGCGTATATGAAATGAAATCTGTCAGTGTGTTATTTGATTAATGGAAAAGCATGTTTAGACCTTCTTGTTTTAGGATAAAGTATCAATTAGGTTCTAATTGATTCTAAAATTCTAATTCAGGAAGGTGAGGAAACATGGCTGTAGTACTAGAAGCAAAAGAACGCCCAGATAAAAAACATTCCACACTTCGACGCATTCGTTTACAAGGAAATATTCCTGGAATATTATATGGGAAAAATATTGACAATAAAATGATTTTTGTTAGTGGCGCAGCACTTGAAAAAACGATCCGCGAAGGTGGACGCCATAGCTTAATGACGCTGAAAATAGGCGAAAAAGATTATTCCGTCCTGTTGCGCGAGATCCAAAGAGATCCGCTGCGCGGCAATATTCTTCACGCTGATTTTCAAGCAGTAGACATGTCGACAGAAGTAGATATTGATGTTGATGTGCGCTTAATCGGCGAAGCTGCCGGAGAAAAAGACGGCGGCGTATTGCAACAAAATCTGCATCAATTAACGATCCGCGTATTGCCGGCGAATATTCCACCGTCGATTGATATTGACATTTCGCACCTTCAAATAGGCGATACGGTTACGGTGGGAGATATTAACACGGGCGGAAAATACGAAATTATCGATGATCCTTCTGAAGTGATTGCGACGATCTTGCCGCCACAACAGGAGGAAGAAATTCATAGCGGTGAACAGCAAGAACCTGGTCACCCTGATGCAGAAGAGGGAAGAGAAACGACTCCAGAGTCATAAATTCGGACGTAACCGTTTTCGGTTACGTCTTTTGTAGTATCTTCGCAAAGAAAGGAGACCGAGTATTGAAGCTATTTGTCGGGCTTGGAAATCCAGGAAAGGAATATGAACAAACGAGGCATAACGCTGGATTTATGGTAATTGATGAGCTTGCCAAGCGCTGGAATATTTCCTTTCAAACAACAAAATTTCATGGAATGATGGCCTCCACCGTCATTTTCGGAGAAAAAGTGGCATTATGTAAGCCGCTGACATATATGAATTTATCAGGGGAATGTGTTCGGCCGTTAATGGATTACTATCATATTGATGTCGATGATGTCATTGTCATATACGACGACCTTGACCTTCCCCCTGGGAAAATTCGCCTTCGCATGAAAGGAAGCTCCGGTGGACATAACGGCATTAAATCATTAATTCATCACCTAGGCACGCAAGAATTTAAACGAGTTCGCATCGGGATTGGGCGCCCGGCAAATGGGCAAAAGATAACCGATTATGTGTTGGGCCGCTTTACTAAAGAAGAAAGCGACGCGGTAATGGAGGCGATTTTACGCGCGGCGGATGCGTGTGAAAAAGCAGTGGTGACGCCATTTCTGCAAGTGATGAATGAATTTAACGCATGAATATTTTCCTCCTAATTGGTGCAAAATGAAGATATGGAATACGCCCATTAGGAGGTTTGTTGCAATGGCATTACATTATTATTGCCGGCATTGCGGAACAAAAATAGGGACGATTGATAGAGTCTCCATATATAGCGAACAATTAGGATTTCACCATTTGACAGAGGAAGAACGATTGGAGATGATTTCGTATCAACCGAATGGTGATATTCACGTAAAAACGATTTGTGAGGATTGTCAAGAGGCGCTGACGAGAAATCCGGAACTACATCAATATGAGAAATTTATACATTAGCAAGCTTTGGGCAACCAAAGCATTTTTGTATTTTTTTATCTTTCCTACACTAGAAAAACTTTGTCTATTTACGATCACTTTATTGAAAATGTCCGCATTTGCGCGCAAAATAGACGGATATAATAGATATAATAGCGGGAAATAAAAAAAACGGTTTACGTTTTTATTTTGTTGAGAGGAGGGAGAATAGGGGTGCTTTCGTTGCATCGCTATTTTGTTGAGAATCAAGATGTCCGTTCCATTATCGAAGGCGTGAAAGCTAGGTTGAAAGAACAGCTTGTTGTCGGGTTATCCGGCTCTGCCCGGTCTGTTTTCATTTCGTCGTTATATAGAGAAACAGAGAGGCCGCTCTTAGTGATTGCACATAATTTGTTTCAAGCACAAAAAATATATGATGACCTTGTTCAACTGCTTGGGGCGGAAGAGGTATTTCTTTATCCAGTAAACGAAGTAATTGCCGCAGAAATGGCGATAGCCAGTCCAGAATTAAAGGCTCAGCGCTTAGAAGTGATGAATTATTGGCTGAAACATAACAAAGGTGTTGTCATTTGTCCTGTTGCCGGATTACGACGTCTACTTCCTCCTGTGTCATTATGGAGAGATCATATGTTGACATTGGAGGTTCATCATCATATAGATGTTGAACATTATAAGCAACGGTTCGTACAAATGGGATACAAGCGTGTTGCAACTGTGTCAACCCCTGGGGAGTTTAGCGTTCGCGGCGGTATTATTGATATTTATCCATTAACGGCAGAATTTCCATATCGGATTGAGCTATTTGATACAGAAATCGAATCGATTCGTACGTTTACCGCGGATGATCAGCGTTCCCGCGATGAAGTCCAACAAGTAACCATTGGACCTGCTGATGAAATGATTGTTTACGGGGAGATGCTGGAGCGGGGAATCGAACGAATTGAAGCAGGATTAGCGGAAAGCCTCAACAAATTAAAAGATGAGAAAGCCAAACAATTATTGCTAGAACATGTGTCGTCAGAGATTGAGCAGTTAAAACAAGGGCAGGAAATTGAACAACAATATAAATATACGGCGCTCTTTTATAACGAGCCTGCTAGTTTGCTAGATTACATGCCGGAAAATGGAATATTGTTGATGGATGAAATGAGCAGATTACAAGAGATGGCAGAAAGTTTAGATAAAGAAGAAGCAGAATGGTATACAAGCTTACTTAGCGAGGGAAAAATCATCCATGATGTTCCAATTTCTCACTCTTTTTCTGAATTATTACAAAAACATCCAAAACAGCGGATTTATTTATCCATTTTTCTACGTCATGTCCCGCATACACATCCAGAAAACATTGTCAATATTTCCTGCAAGCAAATGCAAAACTTCCACGGACAAATGTCTTTGCTTAAGTCTGAGCTAGAGAGATGGAAAAAAGCAAATTATGCTGTTGTATTTTTAGCACCGAATGCGGAACGGATGAAAAAACTGCAATCGGTGTTTGAAGATTACGAAATCGATGTCGCCCCGCTAAGCGATGAAGCAATGCTGATGCACGGCAAATATCAAATGCTCGAGGGAGATTTAAATACAGGATTTGAGCTGCCGATGCAAAAGCTGGCTGTGATTACAGAAGAAGAATTGTTTAAAAAGCGGGCGAAAAGACCAATTCGCCGCCAAAAATTGTCGAATGCGGAGCGGATTAAAAGTTATTCGGAGCTGCAAGTGGGCGATTACGTGGTTCATGTCAACCACGGTATCGGTAAATATTTGGGAATCGAAACATTAGAGATTAACGGTGTCCATAAAGATTATATCCATATTCAATATCAGGGCAGCGATACGTTATATGTGCCTGTGGATCAAATTGATCAAGTACAAAAATACGTTGGTTCAGAAGGAAAAGAGCCGAAAATTTATAAGTTAGGCGGATCTGAATGGAAAAAAGTCAAAAAGAAAGTCGAGTCGTCCGTCCAAGATATTGCTGAAGATTTAATTAAGTTATATGCGGAACGCGAAGCAAGCAAAGGATACGCGTTTTCCCCGGATACAGAAATGCAGCGGGAATTTGAAGCGGCGTTTCCGTATCAGGAGACAGAAGATCAGCTGCGTTCGATTGAGGAAATTAAACGCGACATGGAGAGCGACAAGCCGATGGACCGTCTTCTTTGCGGCGACGTTGGCTACGGAAAGACGGAAGTTGCGCTGCGGGCAGCGTTTAAAGCGATTATGGACGGAAAACAAGTCGCGTTTCTTGTACCGACGACGATTTTAGCACAGCAGCATTACGAAACAGTTCGGGAGCGGTTTCAAGGATTTCCGATTAACGTTGGACTTTTAAATCGATTCCGGACGAGAAAACAGCAGGCGGAAACGATCAAAGGGCTGAAAGACGGAACGATTGATATGGTCATCGGCACGCACCGCCTATTATCGAAAGATGTGCAGTTTAAAGATTTAGGGCTTCTCATTATTGACGAAGAGCAGCGGTTTGGCGTCACGCATAAGGAAAAAATCAAGCAGCTAAAGGCAAATATCGATGTGTTGACATTAACGGCAACACCAATTCCAAGGACGTTGCATATGTCCATGATCGGAGTGCGTGACCTGTCCATTATTGAAACGCCGCCAGAAAATCGTTTTCCGGTGCAAACGTATGTGATGGAATATACCCCTGAACTTATACGAGAGGCTATTGAGCGAGAGCTGGCAAGAGATGGCCAAGTCTTTTTCTTATACAATCGTATTGAAGATATTGATGCCAAAGCGGAAGAAATTTCACAGCTCGTACCGGAAGCGCGTGTTACTTATGCGCACGGGCGAATGACAGAAAATGAGTTGGAGTCCACGATGTTGGCGTTTTTAGAAGGCCAGTATGACGTGCTTGTCACAACGACGATTATTGAGACAGGTGTTGACATTCCAAATGTGAACACATTAATTGTCTATGATGCAGATCGCATGGGATTATCGCAATTGTATCAGCTGCGCGGTCGCGTCGGACGTTCTAATCGCGTTGCTTATGCGTATTTTACGTATCGGAAAGATAAAGTGCTCAATGAGGATGCTGAGAAACGTTTACAAGCAATCAAAGAATTTACCGAGCTTGGCTCAGGGTTTAAAATTGCGATGCGTGACTTATCGATTCGCGGCGCTGGGAATATATTAGGCGCGGAACAACATGGATTCATTGATTCTGTCGGCTTTGATTTATATTCACAAATGTTAAAAGAAGCAATCGAAAAACGAAAAGGAATCAAACAGGAAGAAGCAAAACCTGAAGTAACGATTGATTTAGAAGTCGACGCTTATATTCCAGATACGTATATTTCTGACGGGTTACAAAAAATTGATATGTACAAGCGTTTTAAAGCGGTGGAAACGATGGAAGACGTGGAAGCATTGCGGGATGAAATGCTTGACCGCTTTGGTGAGTATCCGGATGAAGTCGCTTATTTATTCCAAATTGCGGAAATTAAAGTATATGCGAAACAAATAGGAGTAGAATCGATTAAACAACAGAAACAGCAAATTGAAATTTTATTTGATGAGAACGCATCAAAAGATGTGGAAATTCAGCGTTTATCGAAAATCGGCGGGCAATACGGTCGCTTATTCGGTTTTGGAATGGAAGGTTCCAAATTAAAAATTGTTTTATACATTAAAGAATTGAAGCCACAAGAATGGTTAATGATTTTATATGAAACGTTAAAAGAGCTTTCGGGCGTAAAAGGTGAAAAATCGATTATTGCATAAGTTTATGCTTCTAAAAGATGGTCGATAATGAATGATGGGTAATTTTATCTAAAATTGAAAAAATCACTTTCATCACGTATATAACTGGGATTATGAAGGATACTAATCACAGCAATGGTGAATTCTCCATAACAAGGATTCATCCGTGTATTCTTCAAATCCTAGGTGAAAGTGAGGGCATCTGTAGATGAAAGCAACTGGTATTGTTCGCCGAATTGATGATTTAGGAAGGGTTGTCATTCCGAAAGAAATTCGAAGAACGTTGCGTATCCGAGAAGGGGACCCGCTTGAAATATTTGTTGACCGTGACGGAGAAGTTATTTTAAAAAAATATTCGCCAATTAGTGAATTAGGTGATTTTGCAAAAGAATATGCAGAGGCGTTGTTTGACAGTTTAGGACAGCCTGTGTTGATTTGCGACCGAGATGTTTTTATTGCAGTAGCGGGTGTTTCGAAAAAAGAATATTTGAACAAAAATGTCGGTCCATTAGTGGAAAAAGCGATGGAAGAACGAAATTCTGTCCTTCACACAGAAGAAGGAGAGACCGAACTCGTTGACGGAGTTTCTGAAATGTTAAAATCGTATACAATTGGACCGATTGTAGCAAACGGAGATCCGATTGGCGCCGTTGTCATTTTATCAAAAGATAAAGTGCTTGGTGAAGTAGAACATAAAGCAGTCGAAACAGCTGCTAGCTTCTTGGCTCGACAAATGGAGCAATAGTGGACAATAAAAAACATGAATAAAAAGGCAGCCTGCTATGCTGCCTTTTTCTTTTGCGTTATAATAGCAAACGTTATAAGTTTGACGTGTGGAATACTGCAATTACTAGAAACCATCGATAAGACTTGTGGGGAGAATCCAACATGCGGAAGGAGAAACGCGATGAGATCGCCGGAAGAGAGAATATGGAGGGGGGCGGCCGTCTTAACCATTGCCGCCTTTGTGACGAAGATATTGAGCGCTTTTTATCGCATTCCGTATCAAAATATTGTTGGTGATGTCGGTTTTTATATTTATCAACAAGTTTATCCGATTTACGGCATTGTCATGTCGTTAGCGTTATATGGCTATCCTATTGTCATTTCAAAGTTAGTGGCAGAGCGTGCAGCAGAACATGACGAAAAAGGTGTTATTTCTGTTTTGCAAGTTTCGCTTTTGTTTTTATGTTCGCTCGGCTTGCTTATTTTTTCTATTCTCTATATAGGAGCGAAACAAATCGCGATATGGATGGGAGATGGGGAACTCGCTCCGCTTGTTCGCCTCCTTTCTTTTTCGTTTTTACTATTTCCGTTTATCGCTTTGTTGCGCGGTTATTTTCAAGGTAATCACAATATGATTCCAACCGCTGTTTCTCAAGTTGGAGAACAGTTTGTACGTGTAACAACGATTATTTTCTTGTCGTATTGGTTTATCAAAAGCGGACGCAACGCATATGAAGCTGGAGCAGCCGCAATGTTTGGTGCATTCGCCGGGGGATTGACCGCACTTCTTTTATTGACAGCGTATTGGATGAGGAGAAAAAATAGAGGGAAAATACATATAGCAGTGAAAAGCGCGGATACAAAGCGCATTGTTTCTTATTTGTTCATCGAAGGGTTTATTATTTGTGTTACAAACATGTTATTAACGCTCATTCAACTGGTGGACTCTTTTTCCCTATTATCATTGCTTGTTGAACGTGGCAAGGAAAGTCTCGAACAAGCGAAAATATGGAAGGGAATTTACGATCGTGGGCAACCTTTGATCCAGCTTGGCACCGTGGTTGCGACTTCCTTTTCGCTGACGCTTGTTCCGCTCATTTCCGGAGCGAGAAAACGCAATGACGAACCATTTATTTATGAAAAGACGGATTTGTCATTACGCATCGCCACTGTCATCGGATTAGGAGCTGCATTAGGATTAATGTGTCTGATACGTCCTGTGAACGTGATGTTATTTGAAAATGATCTTGGTTCACTTCCGCTGGCAATTTTGGCTGCCTCGATTTTCTTTACGACATTAGCGCTTACGCTTTCGGCGTTATTGCAAGGAATGGGGTATGAATGGATTGCAGTAGCGGGAGTATGTGTAGCGGTAGCAGGAAAAACTGCATGCAATTGGCTATTAATACCTTTATTTGGAACAACCGGTGCAGCTGCTGCTACGACGTTGTCTTATGCCGCAATGGCATGCTTTTTATATGTCATGTTGCAACGAAAGTTACATATTCGCTTTCCAAAGAAAACGTATTTATATCCTGTTATGAAATCAGCGATAGCGATGGTCGTTGTTTTGCAGTTGTACACAATGCTTGCGGAAAGGTGGATCGACAGCCGCTTGTTCGCAACTGGTGAAGCGCTAGTCGGAGTGCTGCTTGGAGGCGCTACGTATATTATAATGGTCATAAAAGGAAATGTATTCTCACAACAAGAATTATCATTTTTCCCATTTGGAAACAAACTACGTTTATTATTAGAAACAGGTGATGGACGATGAATGCGATTTATATTTTCGGTTTAGGCGCTGGTGATATTGAGCAGCTGCCGTTAGGTGTATATCGAAAGTTAAAGACGGCTTCTCCGCTTTTTTTCCGCACAAAGGAACATCCGGTGGTCGCTGCGTTAGAGGACGAGGGAGTTTCGTTTACATCCTTTGACTCCATTTACGAAAAACATGAACAATTTGAAGACGTATATGAGGAAATAACAGCCATTTTATTGGAACAAGTAAAAGAACGTGATATATTTTATGCCGTTCCTGGCCATCCGCTTGTGGCAGAAAAGACCGTGCAGCTTTTATTAGAAGCGGAGCGGCGAAAGGAATGCCGCGTCGTCATCGAGGGAGGTCAAAGCTTTTTAGATGCTTTGTTTACAACGTTAAAAATTGATCCGATCGAAGGGTTTCAGCTCATTGACGCCACATCGTTTCAAGGAGATGAATGGCAATTAACAAAGCATACGATTTTTTGCCAAGTATATGATTCGTTTATTGCCTCTGAGGTGAAATTGACATTAATGGAGCAGCTTCCTGATGATTATCCTGTCTATATCGTAACAGCGGCGGGAAGCAAGGAAGAGAAAGTAACCAAAATTCCATTATACGAGCTGGACCGCTCTACGACATTGAACAATTTAACGAGCGTATATGTCCCGCCTGTTCGCGAGGAGAAATTGCTTTATCACCGTTTTGAAACGTTGCGGCGCGTCATTGCGACATTAAGAGGGCCGAACGGCTGCCCGTGGGATCGCAAGCAAACACATGAATCGCTCAAACGATATTTGCTTGAAGAAACATATGAACTGTTTGAAGCGATCGATGAAAATGATGATGAACATATGATTGAGGAACTTGGCGATGTGCTCTTGCAAGTCATGCTTCATGCGCAAATTGGTGAAGATGAAGGAATGTTTTCCATTGATGACGTCATTCGCGGGATTACAGAAAAAATGATTCGTCGCCATCCACATGTATTTGGTGACATTATCGTTGAAAATGCAGAACAGGTTGTAGAAAATTGGCAACGAATTAAAGAAAAAGAAAAGAAAGACCGCTCTAATTCCTTGCTTGATGACGTTCCGAAAAGCTTGCCAAATATTTTAAAAGCGTATGAATTCCAAAAAAAGGCGGCAAAAGTAGGATTCGATTGGGACGATGTCAAACCAATGTGGGAAAAAGTAGAAGAAGAAATTGCCGAATTTAAGCGAGAGACGTTGGCGGAACGAAATACCCGTTCTCGTCTCATTAGCGAATTTGGCGATATTTTATTTGCGCTTATCAATATTGCCCGTTATTACGACATCAACCCAGAGGAAGCGTTGCACTCAACAAACAAAAAATTTTATCAGCGCTTTTCCTATATAGAAGAGCAGGCGCAAAAGCACGGCGTAGCGCTTACGTCATTGTCGCTTGCAGAGTTAGACCGTTTTTGGGAAGAGGCAAAAGAAAAAGGATGGTAAAGGGGAGAGACGTATATGCGTTTAGATAAATTTTTAAAAGTTTCCCGTCTTATTAAACGCCGCACGTTAGCGAAAGAAGTAGCGGATCAAGGGCGTATTACGATTAACGGCGCCGTTGCAAAAGCAAGCTCTACAGTGAAAGTTGGCGATGAACTAACGATTCAATTTGGACAGAAGAAGCTAACGGTGAAAGTGACTGATTTGAAGGAAACGACAAAAAAAGAGGAAGCAGCTAGTTTGTATGAAGTGATTCGAGAAGAACAGCTCGATGCCACGACGAAAGAGTAATGGATAGCTTCAATTTATACGGATAGGCTTGTTCTAAAATTTCCCCTGCATTCATACATATGGTACAAACACGGATAGGAAATAGACTCTCATTTGACTCGATTTCAATATGAATGCGGGGGATGAACATGAGCCAACATTATGATTTTGGAGGCAATACGAATAAAGGTCCTGTCCAAGAGCATGACGTCATTATGCGGGGGAGAAGACTCCTTGATATTACGGGAGTCAAGCAAGTGGAAAGTTTTGATAATGAGGAATTTTTGCTTGAAACGGTGATGGGGTTTTTATCGATTCGCGGACAAAATTTGCAAATGAAAAACTTAGACGTGGATAAAGGGGTCGTTTCGATTAAAGGGAGAATTTTTGACCTTGTTTATTTAGATGACCATCAGGAGAAGGCTAAAGGATTCTTTAGCAAGTTGTTCAAATGAGTTTAACGACGCAGCTGGCGACAATGCTGGCGATGATCGGAATGGGCAGCTGGCTTGGCGCCGCGCTCGATACGTATAACCGCTTTTTAAAACGACAGGACCGCGCCCATTGGATCGTTTTTATTAATGATATTTTATTTTGGATTGTTCAAGGTTTGATTATTTTTTACGTTTTACTGCTCGTCAATGAAGGCGAGCTGCGCTTTTATATTTTTCTAGCGATTTTATGTGGGTATGCTGCTTATCAAAGTTTGTTTCGTATGATATATTTAAAAGTGCTTGAATGGACGATTTGGTTTGCGGTGCGGTTATACCGCTTTTTTGTTCAGTTGTGCTATTATTCCATCGTTCGCCCGATTCAATTGCTTTTTCAAATATTATTGGCACTTTCGTTTTTTGTATGGAAATTGTTTTCCTCTTTCCTTCATATTTTGTATCAATGTGTAAAGATATTATTTGCTCCGGTTCGCTGGATTGGCTTTATGATTTGGAGAGGAATTCCAAAACATTGGAAACAGCCGCTAGAAAAAATTTTCAGCTATTTAGCAGGAATTATTCGCCAAGTGAAGAATATGAAAGATAGTTTCATAAAACGGCGAAAGTAAGGGTGGAGGTGTGAAAACAGTGAGCGTACCGCATAAAACAAATGTAACAAAGTTACAATCTTCATACATATCAGCTCAGGAAGAAAAGAGGGAGAAAGCGTCGAGAAGACGACGAATCGCCGTCGTTCGTTTTACGTTTTTTAGCGTTGTATTAGTAGCGTTATCTTCGATATTTCTTTACACCCTCCACTCTCAATCAAAGGACATTGAAGCGAAATTAGCAGATAAAAAGCAGCTTGAGCAGCAGCTAGACAAGCTCGAGAAACAGCAAAAACACCTGAAAGAGGAAATTAAAAAATTGCATGATGATGAATATATCGCTGAGTTAGCAAGAAAAAAATATTATTTATCGAAGGATGGGGAGATTATTTTTGTCGTCCCCGAAAAATAATCTTTTGTCCTGTGATGTTCGATAAATTCAGGCACTCATCTTATTGACACTTGTTTTTTACATTCGTTATAATAAAGGAAATAATTTTGAAAGTTTTTTTAAGGAGGAGCACTTTTTTTATGTCAATTGAAGTAGGCAGCAAGTTACGAGGCAAAGTAACGGGGATTACGAAATTCGGAGCGTTTGTGGAGCTGCCAGAAGGTGTAACTGGACTAGTTCATATTAGTGAGGTAGCGGATAATTACGTAAAGGATATTAACGATCATCTTAAAGTTGGAGATATTGTTAATGTCAAGGTCATTAACGTAGAGAAAGATGGAAAAATTGGTTTATCCATTAAAAAAGCAAAAGATACGCAACCTTCGCAGCGTCCACGCTATAAGGCCAATGATCGAGCCGCAACAGAAAGCTTTGAACAAAAAATCAGCCGCTTTCTTAAAGAAAGTGAAGATCGTCTAGCATCTCTTAGACGCCATATGGAATCAAAGCGGGGAGGTCGTGGCGCGAGACGTGGGTAACTTGCTGCTGAATGTATAAGGATGATCATATCATAATAGTGAATAACAGCTAAAAAGCATCCACGGTGATGGATGCTTTTTCTTATTTTTTAGCGAGAAGGCAGATGTATTTTGCCGTTCGTGTATGTGGAATTTTTTATATTGTTTCACAACAAATTTTTCTAATATATTTCCTGTAGAAAAGCTATTGACAATCACATGTTTTATCATTATTATAAGAAATGTTGTTGCGTGGCGGCGTAGCTCAGCTGGCTAGAGCGTACGGTTCATACCCGTGAGGTCGGGGGTTCGATTCCCTCCGCCGCTACCATATGAGGCCCGTTGGTCAAGTGGTTAAGACACCGCCCTTTCACGGCGGTAACACGGGTTCGAATCCCGTACGGGTCACTAAAAAACGAGGGTGTTTCTCGAAAGAGAGGCGCCCTCGTTTTTTTATGTTTTTTGGGAATTTATCTTTTTTGCCGAGAAGGCCCCGCCTCTAAGCAGCGCATAGATAGGGGATGAATCGGCATTTTTTGTTTTTTAGTAATCTTAATAGTTGAAGAACGTTCTTCTTCTGTCATAAATGAACGGAGGGGATTCTTGGGACCTTTGAGCAACAACAGCCAAAGGAAACAAGAATCCCCCACTTCCACCGTCATTAGCCGGTAAGTAGGGGTAGTTCAATGTGAACTTATGGCATGTTAGCAAGAAATACGTCGAACGGTTTTTTTGGTTGCTTTTCTTTTTTTGACAAATTTTTGACTATTGGAAATGTATAATAGGAGCAACAGAAAAACAAAGGAGTGGGATCGGAGTGGAAAGAGTAGAAAGAAGGTTTATGAATCAAATTTCAGAAGTGCCTATTCATGAGACACAGGCTGTGTTGTCGCGGTGGGTGCGCCATGTGAAATTGCGAGTCGGACATTTATTTATTCATAAGGGGTTTCTTCTTCTTATTATCGGTTTTCTGCTTGGACGAGCTCTTATTCTATCCAAGCTAACTCCATTTGCTTTACCGTTTTTTGCCGCTGTTTATATGTTGCGCCGCGATAAAGCAGCACTAGCATTTATTGCATTGCTTGCAGGTTCACTTACTCTATCGTTTGAGGCAACGTTATTTGTATTTGTCGGAATATTCGGTTTCCTGGTTGTGAATGCATTTATAAGGAAGTTTTTTAGTGAGTCGTTAAAAATGGTGCCTTTTGTTGTATTTTGTCTATCATTTTCTACAAAATTAGCCATTTTCTATTATTTGTTGGGAAATAGGACGCTATATGAAGCAATGATGGCGTTTGTCGAAGCAGGGCTCGCATTTGTATTGACACTTATTTTTATTCAAAGCATCCCGTTGTTAATGATTCGCAAATATAAACAAGCGTTAAGAGCCGAAGAAATTATTTCGCTCATTATTTTAATTGCGTCGATGTTAACGGGGATGATCGGTTGGACGTTCTATGGACTTTCACTTGAACATGTAATGTCCCGCTATCTTGTGTTAATTTTTGCGTTTGTGGCAGGAGCGACGATTGGCTCTACAGTAGGAGTAGTAACAGGGCTTATTTTAAGTTTAGCGAACATCGGTAATTTATACGAAATGAGTTTGTTAGCGTTTGCTGGTCTTTTAGGAGGCTTATTAAAAGAAGGAAAGAAAGCCGGCGTGTCTTTCGGATTGCTCATCGCTACCTTGCTGATTGGCTTATATGGGAGCGGTAAGGCAGAAATTATTCCAACAGTGATGGAGTCGTTCTTGGCGATTATTCTATTTGCATTTACGTCTCGCTCATTGACGGAAAAAATCGCAAAACACATTCCTGGTACAGCAGAATATGCCAATGAACAGCAGCAGTATGTCCGCAAAATTCGCGATGTGACTGCACAGCGCGTTTCCCAATTTTCTCACGTATTTCAAGCGCTGGCCAATAGCTTTTCAACGAAGAGTCTAATTTCTTCTGATGAAGATTATAGCGAACGGGAAATTGATTACTTTTTAAGCGATATTACGGAAAAAACGTGCCAAACTTGCTTTAAAAAAGAACAATGTTGGTCATACAACTTTGATACAACATATGAATATATGAAGCAAATTATGCTAGAAGCAGATGCGGGAATTTTGGAACATAACCATAAACTATTGCGAGAATGGGACAACCATTGCGTAAAAGCAAGCAAAGTAGTCGACATGATTGAAAAAGACGTGACGTTTTATCAAGCGAATCGTAAACTGCGCAAACAAATGAATGAAAGCAGAAAGTTGGTTGCCGAACAGCTGTTGGGTGTCTCGCAAGTGATGGAAGATTTCGCTAAGGAAATTCAGCGGGAGCGTGAAAATCATTATTTGCAGGAGGAACAAATCTTTCACGCCTTGCAAGAATTCGGGATTGAAATCGGACACGTTGATATTTATAGCTTAGAAAAAGGAAATATCGATATTGAAATGAGCATTCCATATTGTGAAGGCCGCGGCGAATGTGAAAAATTAATTGCGCCGATGCTATCCGATATTTTAGGAGAAACGATTGTGGTAAAACGCGAAGAATGCGCCGCTTACCCGAACGGTTATTGCCGAGTAGCATTCGGCTCAACAAAAGCGTTCGTCGTAGAAACAGGCGTAGCGTTTGCGGCAAAAGGCGGCGGTCTTGTTTCCGGTGATAGCTATTCCATGATTGAACTCGGAACAGGAAAATATGCGATTGCGATCAGCGATGGAATGGGAAATGGAGAGCGTGCACATAACGAAAGCAATGAAACGTTGCGTCTTTTACAAGAAATTTTACAAACAGGAATTGATGAATCTATTGCCATTAAATCCGTTAATTCCATTTTATCATTACGGACGACAGAAGATATGTTTTCTACGTTAGATTTAGCCATTATTGATTTGCAAAACGCTGTCACGAAGTTTTTAAAAGTCGGTTCCACGCCAAGCTTTGTCAAACGCGGGGATAAAGTCATGAAAATTGAGGCAAGCAACTTGCCAATCGGAATTATTAAAGAAGCGGACTTTGAGATTGTCAGTGAACAATTAAAAGCGGGCGACTTGCTTATTATGATGAGCGATGGGGTATTTGAAGGGCCGCCGCACGTAGAAAATTACGATTTATGGATGAAGCGGAAAATTAAAGAATTGAAAACGAACGACCCGCAAGAAGTGGCAGACTTAATTATGGAAGAAGTGATCCGAAGCCGTTCTGGAAGAATTGAAGACGACATGACGGTAGTCGTTGCGAAAATCAAGCATAACACGCCAAAATGGGCGACGATTCCAGCTTATATGTATACAAAAAAAGCGCAATAATGGTATAAAATCCCCATCCTCCGGCGATGCTTGTAATACATTAGCTGAGGAGGGGAAGATCAGATGCGCAAAGGAACGTTGCGGCAGATTTTGCTTATTACAGATGGCTGTTCCAATCATGGCGAAGACCCGATTGCGATGGCTTCTTTAGCAAAAGAACAAGGGATTACGGTGAATGTGATCGGTGTTCTTGACCAAGATACGATTGATGAAAGTGGATTGCGTGAAATTGAAGGGATCGCTTTATCGGGAGGTGGAATCAGCCAAGTTGTCTATGCCAAACAGCTGTCTCAAACGGTGCAAATGGTAACGAGAAAGGCAATGACGCAAACGCTTCAAGGTGTCGTGAATAGAGAATTGAAGCAAATATTAGGATCGGACGTGTCGCTTGAAGATTTGCCTCCGGAAAAACGAGGAGAGGTGATGGAAGTCGTCGATGAACTTGGAGAAACAGTGGAATTAGAAGTTTTAATATTAATAGATACGAGCGGGAGTATGAAAACGAAATTGCCAACGGTGAAAGAGGCACTGCTTGATTTGTCCCTCAGCCTTAATGCACGTATCGGTGATAATCGTTTCGCTGTGTTTGTATTTCCGGGGAAACGAGGAAATGTAGAAAAAATTGTTGACTGGACGCCGAAAATAGAGGAGCTTTCCACTGTTTTTCCAAAATTAACATCGGGAGGATTGACACCGACAGGACCGGCCTTGCGCGAAGCATTAACATATTTTGAGAAAAAGCGGTCGTTAAGGGGTTTGATTCGTGATGATGAATCATACTTTGAAGAATCTATGTAATCTTCCGCTAGGGACGGTCGTGACAGGAAAGTGGCACCGCCATTCGTACAAGCTGGTAAAACCGCTTGGAAATGGAGCTAACGGGGTCGTTTATTTGGCGGAAAGCACGAAGGGGCTTGTTGCTTTAAAGTTAAGCGATAATAGCGCGGCGATCGCATCAGAGGTCAATGTATTACGTCGATTTTCCAAGGTCCAGGGAGTTGCCCTTGGACCTTCTTTACTAGATGTTGATGACTGGGTAAATCCTTTGATGAATAAAACGATTCCTTTTTATGTGATGGAATATATCAAAGGAGAAAATTTTTTTACGTTTATTCGCAAACGTGGAAAAGAGTGGGTAGTCGTTCTTTTGTTACAGCTTTTATCTGCCCTTGACCAGCTTCACCAAGAAGGATGGGTATTTGGCGATTTGAAGCCCGAAAACTTGTTAGTTGCAGGTCCGCCGCCGACGGTCCGTCTTCTTGATGTGGGAGGAACAACGTTGCAAGGAAGAGCTGTTAAAGAGTTTACCGAATTTTACGATCGCGGTTATTGGGGAGTGGGGTCACGAAAAGCAGAGCCTTCATATGATTTATTTGCTGTGGCAATGATCATGATCCAAGCTTGTTATCCAATCAAATTTGAGCGGAAAGGAGATGGACGCCGTCAGCTAATCTCCATCATTCAGGCAGATGATACGTTGCGGACATATCAGACGGTGTTGATGAAAGCGATTGATGGGAAATATAAAAGAGCTTCCGAAATGAAACAAGACTTTTTGACCGCTCTTCAGCGTTCTTATCATTCTCATTCCAACCAGCGTACTTTCCAGAGAACGATGCAAAAAACACGCCGAAATAAAAAAAGAAAAAGCAGCAAAACAAAGGGAGTGTTGGAAACAGCGTTGATCGTTGCCGTACTTTTATGCGCATACGCAATATATGTATACCATCAAGTACTTCCTTGACAAATTTTTATCGCTATGATGTTTATTTTTGATAAAATAATTGGGCGAGATTTTTGAGAAAATATTGTAATAATGGTACGATGAATTTTAGAATTACGTTATTATAAAGAGGGTTTTTCCGAATGATTGCGGAAGTGTACGAGTTTATAAAAAAACATGAGCTGCTCACTCCGAATTCGACGGTCATTGTTGGCGTATCGGGAGGACCGGATTCACTAGCGCTGTTGCATTTTTTTTGGTCGATTCGACAAGAATGGAATATCACGTTGATCGCCGCACATGTAGATCATATGTTTCGCGGTAAACAGTCAGAGGAAGATATGAATTTTGTGAAACATTTTTGCGCGGCGCGCGGTATTATATGTGAGGCGGTGCAAATGGATGTTCCGGCATTCCAGCGCGAGTCCAAATTAGGTGTTCAAGAGGCGGCGCGTCAATGCCGTTACCGTTTTTTCGGTGAACTGATGAAAAAATATAAAGCGCATTATTTAGCTTTAGGCCATCATGGCGATGACCAAGTTGAAACGATTTTAATGCGGCTTGTGCGCGGCAGTACTAGCAAAGGCTATGCCGGTATTCCGGCAAAGCGCCCATTTTACGGAGGATATATTATTCGCCCGTTTTTGGCGATCAGCCGTGCAGATATTGATGCGTATTGTCGACAACATCAAATTACGCCTCGTCATGATGCTAGTAATGATAAAGATGATTATACAAGAAATCGGTTTCGCCACCATGTTATTCCATTTTTAAAAAAAGAAAATCCGCGTCTTCATGAGCGGTTCCAATCGTATAGTGAAATGGTAATGGAAGATGAGTTATTTTTAGAGGAATTAGCGAAAGATGCGATGAATAAAGTAATGGAAAAACAACATGATACGGTTGCATTAAAAATTGAACCATTTCAGGCGATGCCAAAACCTTTACAAAGAAGAGGGATTCAACTAATATTGAACTATCTTTATAAAGACATCCCTTCTTCCCTTTCGTCTGTACATATCCATAATATATTTACGTTTTTAAACCGCGACCATCCTTCAGGAAGATTAGACTTTCCGCATGGCTTAAAAGTCATTCGTTCTTATGACCGTTGCTTGTTTACATTTCGAGAGGAAAAAGAAGATATAAGCTATGCATTCGAGCTGGATATTCCAGCTGTATTGCCCCTCCCAAACA
This sequence comes from Parageobacillus galactosidasius, assembly GCF_002217735.1. Lineage (NCBI taxonomy): Bacteria > Bacillati > Bacillota > Bacilli > Caryophanales > Anoxybacillaceae > Parageobacillus > Parageobacillus galactosidasius. The sequence continues at coordinate 43,119 of NZ_NDYL01000001.1, forward strand.
ATCATGTAATCATTAGTGAATTTTGGGAACACTATCCGAAAGAACAGAAGGGAAACGATGTATTTATTATTGATCCGGAAGCGGTTCGTCTTCCGTTACGAGTACGAACACGCCGCGCTGGTGACCGGATGACGTTGAAAGGGACAAAAGGGACAAAGAAGATTAAGGAAATTTTCATTGAAGCGAAAATTCCTTTATATGAAAGGGATCGCTGGCCAATTGTAGAAGACGCGCAAGGAAATATTTTATGGGTTCCGAAGTTAAAAAAATCAAATTTTGAAGCAACAAATGTTACAAAAGCAAGCTACATTGTATTACACTATAAAGAGCAATGAACATCTAGGAGGAAAAGAAAGATGGGGATGAAAGACGATATCCAAAAAATACTTATTACGGAGGAGCAAATTCAAGAAAAGGTAAAGGAGCTAGGCAAGCTGTTGACAGAAGAATATGAAGGGCGTTTTCCGTTAGCCGTCGGAGTACTAAAAGGGGCCATGCCGTTTATGGCAGATTTGTTAAAGCATATCGATACATATTTAGAAATGGATTTTATGGATGTGTCCAGTTATGGAAACGCGACGGTATCGTCCGGCGAAGTGAAAATTTTAAAGGATTTAAATACTTCTGTGGAAGGGCGTGACATTTTAATTATCGAGGATATTATTGATAGTGGTTTAACATTAAGTTATTTAGTCGACTTATTCCGTTATCGGAAAGCGAACTCGATTAAAATTGTTACCTTATTAGATAAACCTTCCGGACGCAAGGCGGATATTCAAGCAGATTATGCCGGTTTTATCATTCCTGACGAATTTGTTGTCGGCTATGGCTTAGACTATTGTGAGAAATACCGTAATCTTCCTTTTATCGGAGTGCTGAAACCGGAAGTGTACAATAAGTAGTTTGCTTTTTCAGCCGCTAGCGAATTGTTTGTATTTATACAATTTTCTATGATACTATTGAGTATAGTGTGTTTCATATGGGAGGAGGCAAGAGATGAATCGGATCTTCCGAAATACCATATTTTACTTATTGATTTTTCTCGTTGTGATCGGTGTAGTCAGCTTCTTTAACGGAAGCAATCAACGGACGGAACCGATGACATACGATGCCTTTATTACACATTTAGAAAATGGCGATGTTAAATCGTTTTCCATGAAACCGGAGCGCGGTGTGTATGAGATAAGGGGACAGCTCAAAACGTACAGTGAGGATCAATACTTTTCCACTTATGTCATGAACAGCGATACGGTGCTGAACCGTATTGACGCTGCAGCGAAAAGAACAAGAGTGGAAGTAATGCCTGCGGATGAAACGAGCGGATGGGTCACCTTTTTCACTTCAATCATCCCGTTTGTCATCATTTTTATCTTGTTTTTCTTCTTGTTGAACCAAGCGCAAGGCGGCGGCAGCCGGGTAATGAACTTTGGAAAAAGCCGGGCGCGCTTATATACGGACGACAAGAAAAAAGTTCGTTTCCGCGATGTTGCTGGTGCGGATGAAGAAAAACAAGAGCTTGTGGAAATTGTGGAATTTTTAAAAGATCCGCGGAAGTTTGTGGAGCTTGGCGCCCGTATTCCGAAAGGAGTTCTTCTTGTTGGGCCTCCGGGGACAGGGAAAACGTTGCTTGCGCGCGCGGTTGCAGGAGAAGCTGGCGTACCGTTTTTCTCCATCAGCGGTTCCGACTTCGTAGAAATGTTCGTTGGTGTCGGTGCGTCACGTGTGCGCGATTTGTTCGAAACCGCGAAAAAGAACGCGCCATGTATCATTTTTATTGACGAAATTGATGCGGTTGGCCGTCAACGCGGAGCAGGTCTTGGCGGCGGACATGATGAGCGTGAACAAACGCTCAACCAATTGCTTGTCGAGATGGATGGATTCAATGGAAACGAAGGAATTATTATCATCGCAGCGACAAACCGCCCGGATATTTTAGACCCAGCATTGTTACGTCCAGGTCGTTTTGACCGGCAAATTACGGTAGACCGTCCGGACGTAAAAGGGCGTGAAGCGGTATTGCGCGTACACGCTCGCAATAAGCCGCTTGATGAATCCGTTGATTTAAAAGCGATTGCAATGCGTACACCAGGCTTCTCTGGTGCTGATTTAGAAAACTTGTTGAACGAGGCGGCCCTTGTTGCGGCGCGACGGAATAAAAAGAAAATTGATATGAGCGACATCGATGAGGCGACAGACCGTGTCATCGCCGGACCGGCAAAGAAAAGCCGCGTCATCTCAGAAAAAGAGCGACGCATTGTTGCATACCATGAAGCGGGTCATACCGTCATTGGTATGGTGCTTGATAATGCGGAAATGGTGCATAAAGTGACGATCGTTCCACGTGGCCAAGCCGGTGGTTACGCGGTTATGCTTCCGAAAGAAGACCGCTATTTTATGACAAAGCAAGACTTGTTAGATAAAATTACCGGTTTATTAGGCGGGCGCGTTGCGGAAGAAATTGTGTTTAACGAAGTGAGCACAGGGGCGCATAATGACTTCCAACGTGCGACGAACATTGCTCGCCGCATGGTCACCGAGTTTGGAATGAGTGAGAAGCTTGGTCCATTGCAATTTGGGCAGCCGAGCGGGCAAGTGTTTTTAGGGCGTGACTTGCACAATGAGCAAAACTACAGCGATAAAATTGCATATGAAATTGATTTAGAAATTCAACGGATTATTAAAGAATGTTATGAGAAGGCGAAAAACATTTTAACACAACATCGTGATAAACTGGAGTTAATCGCTACTACATTGCTAGAAGTAGAAACGTTAGATGCAGAACAAATTAAACATTTATTTGAACATGGAACATTGCCAAACCGTGATGCAAATAATGGCAATGACAATAAAAATAATGAGGATAACAATGACGTCAAAATAAATATTCAAAAGAAAGATGAGTAAGATGTCTCTTTTTAAGGGACATCTTTTTTTTATCCGAGTAAAAACAAGATATGATATGATGTAGAAAGTAACAATTTATGAGAAGTGGTGATGAAACGATGATTTTTGTGTTAGACGTTGGCAATACCAATACGGTGTTAGGAGTATATGATGGCGATGAATTAAAGCATCATTGGCGCATCGAAACGAGCCGGGGCAAAACGGAAGATGAATACGCCATGACGATCAAGGCGTTATTGAACCATGTCGGGCTTCAGTTTTCCGACATTGATGGTATTATTATCTCTTCCGTGGTGCCGCCGATTATGTTTGCGCTTGAGCGAATGTGTTTAAAATACTTTCATATTAAGCCGATTATCGTCGGGCCAGGGATTAAAACAGGACTGAATATTAAATACGATAATCCGCGAGAAGTAGGGGCAGACCGAATTGTGAACGCGGTTGCCGGCATTCACTTGTATGGCAGCCCTCTCATTATTGTCGACTTTGGTACGGCGACGACGTATTGTTATATTAATGAACATAAACAATATATGGGGGGCGCTATTGCTCCAGGGATTATGATTTCCACGGAAGCGCTTTTCGCGCGAGCTGCGAAATTGCCTCGTATCGAAATTGCCCGTCCGGATGACATTATTGGGAAAAATACTGTTAGTGCGATGCAAGCTGGAATTTTATATGGATACGTGGGGCAAGTAGAGGGCATTGTTTCGCGGATGAAAGCAAAAAGCTCTGTTCCTCCAAAAGTGATTGCAACAGGAGGGTTAGCGTCCTTAATTGCCAGCGAATCTAGTGTGATTGATATTGTTGATCCGTTTTTGACGCTGACAGGATTAAAAATTTTATACGAGAAAAACGTTGATAAAAAACAATGAAAGGTTGAGTGTGTATGTCAGACTACTTAGTGAAAGCCTTAGCTTATGATGGACAAGTAAGAGCATATGCCGCACGAACAACAGATACCGTTAGCGAGGCACAGCGCCGCCATCAAACATGGCCGACTGCTTCCGCAGCGCTTGGCCGGGCTATTACGGCGGGGGTCATGATGGGAGCCATGTTAAAAGGAGACGATAAATTAACGATTAAAATTGATGGCGGCGGTCCAATCGGCACCATTTTGGTCGACAGCAACGCCAAGGGAGAGGTGCGTGGATACGTCACAAATCCACACGTTCACTTTGATTTAAACGAACATGGGAAATTAGACGTGGCAAAAGCAGTAGGTAAAAATGGCATGTTAACGGTTGTAAAAGACTTAGGATTGCGTGATTTCTTTACAGGACAAGTGCCGATTATTTCCGGGGAACTTGGTGAAGATTTCACGTACTATTTTGCTTCTTCGGAACAAGTTCCGTCTTCTGTCGGGGTTGGTGTACTTGTGAATCCAGACAACACGATATTGGCGGCAGGAGGCTTTATCATCCAGCTGATGCCGGGAACGGAAGAGAAGACGATTGAACAAATCGAACAGCGTTTACAAACGATTCCTCCAGTTTCGAAAATGGTTGAAAGCGGGCTAACACCGGAAGAAATTTTAGAGGAACTGCTTGGAAAGGGAAATGTCAAAGTACTTGAAACACTTCCTGTTTCGTTTGTATGTCGCTGTTCGCGGGAGAGAATTGCCGATGCGATTATTAGTTTAGGTCCACAAGAAATTCAAGACATTATGGAAAAAGAAGGGTATGCCGAAGCATCATGTCATTTTTGTAATGAAACGTATCATTTTACAAAAGAAGAGCTCGAACAATTAAAACAACTTGCAGAAGCAAAAAATTAAAATGATTGACAATTCCATCAATAACTGATACATTTTAAACAAATTCGATAAAATTAATCGGGATTAGGGGTGGAAAGATGGCAAGAACAGTAAACTCCATTACAGAGCTTATTGGCGATACGCCTGCAGTGAAATTAAACCGCATTGTTGATGAAGATAGCGCCGATGTATATTTAAAACTGGAATTTATGAACCCTGGCAGCAGCGTCAAAGACCGTATTGCCTTAGCGATGATCGAAGCGGCGGAAAAAGCCGGAAAATTAAAACCTGGTGACACGATTGTAGAGCCGACAAGCGGAAACACCGGAATTGGATTGGCGATGGTTGCCGCGGCAAAAGGGTATAAAGCGGTTTTAGTCATGCCAGATACGATGAGTTTAGAACGTCGCAATTTGTTGCGCGCATATGGCGCTGAATTAGTGCTAACACCAGGAAGCGAAGGAATGCGCGGCGCGATTGCGAAGGCGGAAGAGCTAGTAAGAGAGCATGGCTATTTTATGCCACAACAATTTAAGAATGAGGCAAACCCAGAAATCCATCGGTTAACGACTGGAAAAGAAATTGTTGAGCAAATGGGCGACCAATTAGATGCGTTTATTGCCGGCGTCGGTACTGGCGGAACGATTACAGGGGCAGGACAAGTGCTTCGCGAAACATATCCAAACATTAAAATTTATGCCGTAGAACCTGCTGATTCACCAGTATTATCGGGCGGAAAACCAGGTCCTCATAAAATTCAAGGAATCGGCGCAGGATTTGTGCCGGACATTTTAGATACAAGCATTTATGATGGAGTCATTACCGTTACAACAGAAGAAGCGTTCGCCGCTGCTCGCCGCGCTGCTCGCGAAGAAGGAATACTTGGCGGAATTTCTTCTGGTGCCGCTATTCATGCTGCATTGAAGGTCGCCAAAGAACTTGGAAAAGGAAAAAAAGTGCTGGCAATTATTCCAAGTAACGGAGAACGTTACTTAAGTACACCGCTTTATCAATTTGAGGAGTAATCATCCTATTTCGACAGGGGAGGACCCCTGTCGAAATTTTTTTGTAATGATATGTTCCGCGACTCATTGTACAATAAGAATATGCATAGCTAATAAAGGGAGTGATATCGCTGTGCGGAAATGGAGAAATAGAAAGAGGCGAACGATTCCTTATTCGAAACATGATTGGTTTCGGCAATATAAGATGCTTGCCGCTGGTGAGCCGTATCATGCTCTGCTAGAAAGCGGTCAGGGCGGACGATATAGTATTATTGGTTTAACTCCTGCGGGTATCATCCAAACAAAAGAAAATCAGCTCTTCATCTCTTATCGTGATGAAGAGAATTATTATGAAGGAAATCCGCTATTATTGCTCAAACAATGGTTCGCGCAATTCCCCCTTCTCTCTTCCGAAAGCGAACTGCCTTTTCAAGGTGGAGCGATTGGGTATATCAGTTATGACTGCGCACGATATATTGAAAAAATCCCTTCGTATGCGAAAGATGATTTACAGCTTCCGCATATGTATTTTTTAATTTTTGATGATGTATTTGTATATGATCATCAAAAGCAGCTGCTGCATATGATTACTCATTATGGGGATGGAGAAGAATTAGAAGCGGAGCGGCATCTTTCCTTTTATGAGTCATGTTGGTTGGAAGAAAGGAAAGAGGATATCGAATGGGCATTCCAAAAAGAAGACGCCAGCCCATCGGTTTCGATGACAAAAGAAGAATTTGTCGAAGCGGTCAAAAAAGTACAGCAATATATTGCCCAGGGAGATGTATTTCAAGTGAATTTATCCGTGCGGCAATCAAAACCGCTGCTAGTGCATCCATTTCATATTTATGAGCAGCTGCGCATCATTAATCCGTCTCCATACATGGCATATATTCATTTTCCAGAGTTTCAAATCGTCAGCGGTTCGCCTGAATTGCTTGTCAAGAAGCGGGGAAGCGACATTAGCACAAGGCCGATTGCTGGAACACGTTCGCGCGGGAAAACAAAAGAAGAAGACAAGCAGCTGGCAAAAAAGCTGCTTTCTAACGAAAAAGAAATAGCAGAACATGCGATGCTCGTCGATTTAGAGCGCAATGATTTAGGGCGTGTATGTCAATATGGTACAGTAAAAGTAGATGAATGGATGACAATCGAACGTTACTCCCACGTTATGCATATCGTGTCCCATGTGTCGGGGAAATTGCAACAAGGGAAAGATGCATTTGATGTTATACAAGCAATGTTTCCTGGCGGTACGATTACCGGAGCTCCAAAAGTACGGACAATGGAGATTATTGAAGAGCTTGAGCCGGTACGTCGCGGTGTATATACTGGTTCCATCGGGTGGATTAGCTTCGAGGGGGATATGGAATTCAATATTGCGATTCGCACGATGATTGCCAAAGACGGAATAGCACATGTGCAAGCGGGAGCAGGGATCGTCATTGACTCCTGTCCTGAACATGAATACGAAGAATGTTTGAAAAAGGCGGCAGCCCTTTGGAAAGCAAAAGAGCTGAGCGAAGCAGAGAAACTATTGAGAGCATGAGGTGAGATCGATGATTTTAATGGTTGATAATTACGATTCTTTTACATACAACTTAGTGCAATATCTAGGCGTGTTAGGGGAAGAATTAATCGTAAAACGAAATGACGAGATTACGATTAAGGAGATAGAGACACTAAGCCCTGATTTTCTTATGATTTCGCCTGGTCCTTGCACTCCTAATGAGGCGGGCATCAGCATGGAAGCCATCGAATACTTTGCAGGGAAAATTCCGATTTTTGGAGTTTGCCTTGGGCATCAAGCGATTGCTCAAGTATTTGGGGGAAAAGTCATTCGTGCTGACCGTTTAATGCACGGTAAAACGTCGCCAATTTTCCATGATGGAAGAACCATTTTCGCCAATATTCCTAGCCCGTTTACGGCCACTCGTTATCATTCTCTTATTGTTGAAAAAGAAACATTGCCAGATTGTTTTGAAATTTCTGCTTGGACAGAAGAAAACGAAATTATGGCGATTCGCCATAAAACATTGCCAGTTGAAGGGGTTCAGTTTCATCCAGAATCGATTATGACGAGTCACGGGATGAAGCTGTTGGAAAACTTTATTCAAACATATAAAAGGGTTCGATAACAGTATGTATGTATATATCAATGGAGATGTCGTTCATAAAGACGAAGCGCGTATTTCGCCGTTTGACCACGGTTTTTTGTATGGTCTTGGTGTATTTGAAACGTTTCGTACATATGATGGGCATCCGTTTTTGCTAGACGACCATTTGGAACGGTTAAATCATAGCTTACAAGAGATGAATATTGTCAAATCCTTTACTCGCGGTGAAGTCATGGAGATACTTCATCGTCTGTTAGAAGCAAATGGTTTGCGAAATGCTTACGTTCGTTTCAATATTTCGGCAGGCATCGGGGATATTGGTTTGCAAACGAGTGAGTATGATGAACCGACGATCATTATGTATATGAAGCCTTTTTCACCTCCGTCATTTGCAAAAGGCAAAATCGCAACAGTTCTAAAAACAAAACGAAACACCCCGGAGGGAAAAGAACGCTTAAAATCGCATCATTATTTGAATAATATTATAGGCAAACGGGAAATCGGCAGCCGTACCGATGTGGAAGGCATTTTTTTGAATGAACAAGGGTATGTTGCTGAGGGAATTGTCTCCAATATTTTTTGGGTAAAAAATAAAACGGTATACACTCCGGCGATTCATACAGGAATTTTAAATGGAGTAACAAGACAATTTGTGATTGCGATGTTGAACGTGCTAAACATTGAATATGAGGAAGGTTTTTATACACTTGACCATCTGCAACAGGCGGATGAAATATTTGTGACCAATTCCATTCAGGAAATCGTCCCTATTTATCAAATGAATGGTCGTACTTATCCAGGTGCTGATGGGATTGTTACTTCATTTTTGCAAAGGTATTACAAGCGCTTCACACCATTTTTATGGACAAGACATGAGTTGGCAGAAAGGATTGAATGAATGATGGTTACAACAAATGCAGCTTCTTTTGTACTTCGCTGCGGGGATTACGAGTTAGATTTACGGAAAAAGACCATGATCATGGGCATTGTCAATGTAACGCCAGACTCTTTTTCTGACGGCGGACGGTTTTATGATATCGATCGTGCCGTAGAGCATGCAAAACGTCTTGTTGCCGATGGGGCAGATATCATTGATATTGGGGGGGAATCGACCCGCCCTGGTGCAGAAAAGGTATCGCTCGAAGAAGAATTACGGCGTGTCATTCCTGTGGTGAAAGCAATCGCTCAAGAAATCGATGTTCCTATTTCCATTGATACGTATAAAGCTGAAGTTGCAAAGCAAGCGATCGAAGCGGGAGCGCATATTATTAACGATGTATGGGGAGCAAAAGCGGATGCAAAGATGGCAGAAGTTGCCGCTTTTTACGATGTTCCGATTATTTTAATGCACAACCGTCATGATCTTCAATATCGTGATTTAATTTCCGACATGATTTCTGATTTAATGGAAAGTGTTGCAATCGCAAAACGCGCAGGGGTGAAAGATGAAAATATTATTTTAGATCCAGGTATTGGATTTGCGAAAACATTGGAACATAACTTAGAAGTCATGCGGCGTTTAGATGAATTTGCCAAACTGGGATACCCGCTGCTATTGGGAACATCACGGAAACGATTCATCGGCCATGTTCTTGATTTACCGGTTAATGAACGAGTCGAAGGAACAGGAGCGACCGTATGCCTCGGAATCGTAAAGGGAGCTCACATCGTCCGTGTTCATGATGTATTGCCGATTGCGCGAATGGCAAAAATGATGGATGCAATGCTTGGAAAAGGAGTGGAGAGCGATCGATAAAATTTATCTTCATCGGATGGAGTTTTATGGATATCACGGCGTCCTTCCCGAAGAAAATGTGCTTGGACAGCGCTTTATTGTAGATGTCATTCTCGAAACGGATTTACAAAAGGCTGGAAAAAGCGATCGATTAGATGATACCATTAATTATGCGGAAGTGTATGATATTTGCCGAAATGTTGTCGAGAAAAGGAGATTTGCGTTAATCGAAGCAGTAGCAGAGACGATTGCGGAGCAAATTTTATCTTCTTTTCCAACCGTTGCTCGTTGTACGATTAAAGTGACAAAACCAAATCCACCCATTCAAGGTCATTATGAATCTGTAGCAGTAGAAATTGTAAGGGGTCGTTAGATGGAAAATTATGCGTATATTGCTCTTGGCTCTAATATCGGTGATCGCCTATATTACCTGCGGGAAGCTGTCAAAATGTTGGATAGACATGAACAAATTTCCGTCACTGCTGCTTCATCTATTTATGAGACGGAACCGGTCGGTTATGTGAATCAAGATAAGTTTTTAAATATGGTTATAAAAATTTATACAACTCTTTCTCCTTTTGCATTGCTAGACGTCACGCAAAATATCGAACAAAAACTTGGGAGAAAAAGGGAAATACGGTGGGGACCACGAACGTTAGACCTTGACATTTTATTATATAATCATGAAAATATTGAAACAGAACAACTTATCATTCCTCATCCGCGTATGACAGAGCGGGCGTTTGTTATGATTCCGTTATTGGAATTAAATCACGATATCCATTTTCCAAATATTTCTGAACGTTTAGCATGCCTCATAGATCGACTACCTGACAAAGAAGGAGTTCGTGTATGGAAGCAGAAAAATGGGGAAGACGTATTCGCGCTTTTCGAAAGCTGAAAGGATATACACAGGAAAAATTGGCAAAAGATCTGGGGGTATCTGTGTCCATTTTAGGAGAAGTTGAGCGTGGAAATCGCTTACCGTCGGAGCAATTAATAGAGAAAATTGCCGAACGGTTAAATATATCTGTAGAAGAGCTTGCACCGCCACGTTCAGAGCCTAGGGAATAAGAAAGGAGGGTAAACCGATGTTTAAAATCGGAGATGTAGAAATTAAAAATCGTGTTGTTCTTGCTCCAATGGCCGGTGTGTGCAATTCGGCATTCCGTCTCACGGTAAAAGAGTTTGGGGCAGGGCTTGTTTGTGCGGAAATGGTAAGTGATAAAGGGATCGTGTACAATAACGAAAAAACGCTAGGCATGTTATATATTGATGAACGGGAAAAACCATTAAGTTTGCAAATTTTTGGCGGAGAAAAGGAAACGCTTGTAGAAGCCGCAAAATTTGTCGATAAACATACGAATGCGGATATCATCGATATTAATATGGGATGTCCTGTTCCAAAAGTCACGAAATGCGATGCGGGTGCGAAATGGCTTTTAGATCCAAATAAGATTTATGATGTAGTTGCCGCCATTGTAGATGCAGTGGAAAAACCTGTGACAGTAAAAATGCGAATCGGTTGGGACGAAAATCATATTTACGCAGTAGAAAACGCGCAAGCTGTAGAACGCGCTGGCGGTAAGGCAGTAGCGGTTCACGGAAGAACGAGAGTACAGATGTACGAAGGAAAAGCAGATTGGAATATCATTAAACAAGTAAAAGAAGCAGTGAATATTCCTGTCATTGGAAATGGGGATGTAAAAACACCGCAAGATGCAAAGCGGATGCTTGAAGAAACAGGCGTGGACGGCGTGATGATCGGACGCGCTGCACTTGGAAACCCATGGATGATTTACCGCACAGTCCGTTATTTAGAAACAGGGGAATTAATCCCGGAACCAACGGTAAGAGAAAAAATAGAAGTATGTCTTTTACATTTAGATCGCCTCATTGCATTAAAAGGCGAGCATATTGCAGTAAAAGAAATGCGGAAACATGCGGCATGGTATTTAAAAGGGGTGCGCGGTAACGCAAAAATTCGCAATGCCATTAATGAATGTGACACTCGTGAACAGCTTGCCACCCTTTTACTTAACTTTGCCGAAGAAGTAGAAAGCAAAGAACAGGCGAATGCACAGGCTGTGTAAATGGATCAATAAAAGATTGCGGTTATTCACTGCCAGCCGTTGCTGGCAGTATTTTTCATAAAAACTTTTTTAAATGGAGTGAAGGCCATATGAGTCATGAAGAATTAAACGATCAATTACTAGTCCGTAGGGAAAAATTAAATAAATTGAGAGAAATGGGAATTGATCCGTTTGGAAAACGGTTTGAGCGCACACATAAAGCAAAAGAGTTATTTGATTTATATGGGGATTTATCCAAAGAAGAGCTAGAAGAGAAACAAATAAAAGTTGCCGTTGCCGGACGTATTATGACAAAACGCGGCAAAGGTAAAGCTGGGTTTGCCCATATTCAAGATGTTACGGGGCAAATTCAAATTTACGTTCGTGAAGATACAGTTGGTGAGGAGCAATACGAGCTTTTCAAAACTTCTGACTTAGGAGATATTATCGGTGTTTATGGAACAGTATTTAAAACAAAAGTAGGAGAGCTGTCCATTAAAGTATCTTCTTATGAGTTTTTAACGAAAGCATTGCGTCCACTTCCAGAGAAATACCATGGACTAAAAGATATTGAACAACGCTATCGTCAACGGTACTTAGATTTAATTATGAATCCGGAGAGCAAAAATACGTTTATCACTCGCAGCCGAATTATTCAAGCGATGCGCCGCTACTTGGACAGCCACGGCTATTTAGAAGTAGAAACACCGATGATGCATTCCATTGCCGGAGGAGCAGCAGCTCGTCCATTTATCACTCACCATAATGCGTTGGATATGCCATTATATATGCGGATTGCGATCGAGCTTCATTTGAAACGTTTAATTGTCGGCGGATTAGAAAAGGTATATGAAATTGGGCGCGTGTTCCGTAATGAAGGGATTTCTACTCGACATAATCCGGAATTTACGATGCTTGAGCTATATGAAGCATATGCAGATTTCCGCGATATTATGAAATTGACAGAAAATTTAATTGCTCATATCGCGCAAGAGGTATTAGGAACGACAAAAATCCAATATGGAGAGCATACAGTTGATTTAACTCCTGAGTGGAAACGACTTCATATGGTAGATGCGATTAAGGAATACGTAGGTGTCGATTTTTGGAAACAAATGAGCGATGAAGAGGCTAGAGAATTGGCAAAAGAGCATGGTGTTGAAATAGCGCCGCACATGACGTTTGGTCATATTGTTAATGAGTTTTTTGAGCAAAAAGTAGAGGACAAGCTCATTCAACCGACGTTTATTTACGGACACCCGGTAGAAATCTCGCCGTTAGCGAAGAAAAATCCAGACGATCCGCGCTTCACAGATCGCTTTGAATTGTTTATCGTTGGTCGTGAACACGCGAATGCATTTACTGAGTTAAATGATCCGATTGACCAACGTGAGCGCTTTGAGGCACAGCTGAAAGAGCGAGAGCAAGGAAATGACGAAGCGCACGAGATGGACGAGGACTTCATTGAAGCGCTTGAATATGGAATGCCACCAACAGGCGGTTTAGGTATTGGCGTTGATCGACTTGTTATGCTATTAACAAATTCACCGTCTATTCGTGACGTATTGTTATTCCCGCAAATGCGTAATAAATAAGATATCATGTCCCCTATGATCAAAAAAATCATAGGGGACATAAGATTTTTAAAAAAGTAGTTGACTTTTATATTCATAATTGATATATTAGTAAACGTCGCTTTTGAAAAACGAATAAAACAAAAAGTGATTGACAATAAAATTTTAAAATGATATATTAACAAGGTCGTTTTAAAAAAGAATGTTCTTTGAAAACTGAACAAAACGAAGCGTCCACAACGAAAAGCGAAGGCGACTGATTAGCCCCGGCAGGCGCTGGAGGGCTCGCGAGGAGGCTGTTGCCGCCACAGCGAGACCGAAGCGGCCCGAGGGGCTAGGAGCCGAAGCTGGACAATAAGAAAAGCTGAAGCGCCGCGATCAGCTCTCGAAGCCAAATGTTCTTCACCCGCTGAAGTGCTTGCACTTCGAGGGGGAAGGTTATTTGGCACAAGAGAGCTAGGCGCTGAAGCTGGACAATAAGAAAAGCGAAGGCGACTTGACACCTTCGGTGTCGGCGCCGAATTAAAGCCAATCAACTTTCTTTTTGGAGAGTTTGATCCTGGCTCAGGACGAACGCTGGCGGCGTGCCTAATACATGCAAGTCGAGCGGACCGAGCGGGAGCTTGCTTCTGTTCGGTTAGCGGCGGACGGGCGGGAAGTAGCTCAGCTTGGTAGAGCACATGGTTTGGGACCATGGGGTCGCAGGTTCGAATCCTGTCTTCCCGATTTAGAAAATATGGGGCCTTAGCTCAGCTGGGAGAGCGCCTGCTTTGCACGCAGGAGGTCATCGGTTCGATCCCGATAGGCTCCACGCCAAATGTTCTTCACCCGCTGAAGTGCTTGCACTTCGAGGGGGAAGGTTATTTGGCACAAGAGAGCTAGGCGCTGGAGCTAGACAGTACGAAAAGCGGAAGCGGCTGCCCTTATGGGCTAGTCGGAAGTGGGCGCTTCGGGTTTGTTCAGTTTTGAGGGAACATGTTTATGTTCTCTTCAATCAATCCGTTTTGCGCCTGCGTCTACCAGCGGATTCAAGGAAGCTGGATTCCTCGACACAAGGCTGCAAGGAAGCATACTCAAGTAGTCGCCTTGCGCCTGCGTCTATGAGCAGATGCAGGAAATGAGTTGGTTCCTTGAAAACTAGATAACCGAGAAGAAAAGCGGAGGCGCTCGCTGGACGGAAAAACGCCGCATGAGGTGTTTCAATCGCAAGTGCATCTCGTGTCGTTCATCGAAGATGGCGATTGGCTGGATGCGATTTTTCTGAAGCGGGAGCACCGCAAGGTCAAAGCCGATGGAACGATCACCTTGAACAAGCAGCTGTATGAAGTGCCGCCCCGGTTCATTGGGCAATCGATTGAACTCCGCTATGACGAACGGGGCGTCTATGTGTACGAAGATGGAAGGAAGGTGGCGGAGGCCGTTCGGGTTCGTTTGGAGGACAACGCCTATGTAAAACGCCATCGGTCCCCGTTTGCGGCGATTCCGGCGAAGGAGGGAGAACACGGTGTATAAATCGTTTTACTCCCTTTCGCGGGAGCCGTTTGCGAAAGAAACAGACCCGTCCGAGGCGTATCAAGGGGCACCGTTTCAGGAAGCGTTGCGGGCGCTGGAGTACGTGAAACGAACCCGGGGGATCGGGCTGTTAATCGGAGAGCCAGGGGCGGGCAAGACGTTCGCCCTTCGGGCGCTGAAAGAGTCATTGAATCCATCATTGTATCATGTCGTCTACTTTCCGTTATCCACCGGAGGCGTGATGGATTTTTACCGTGGTTTGGCCTTGGGATTAGGAGAGGAACCGAAGTACCGCAAGGTAGACCTCTTCCGCCAAATCCAGCAGGCGATCGAGCGATTGTATCATGAACGGCGGATCACGCCGGTGTTCATTTTGGACGAGATGCATTTAGCGAAGGATGCATTTTTACAGGACATCGCGATCTTGTTCAACTTTGAGATGGATTCGACCAACCCATTTGTCTTGATTTTGGCCGGGCTGCCCCATTTACAGGGGAAGCTGCGGCTCAATCAGCACCGCCCTCTCGACCAGCGGATCATCATGCGATACCGGATGGGACCGCTGGAGAAGGAAGAGGTGGCGGGCTACATCGAACATCGGATGAAACAGGCTGGGGCGAAGCATCCGATCTTCACCCCATCGGCGTTAGAGGCGATTGCCCTGCAGTCGCGGGGATGGCCTCGGGTGATCAACACGTTGGCCACGACGTGCCTGTTATACGGGTATCAGCTGAAAAAGGACGCCATTGACGAAGAAATGGTGCGCATGGCCGCAGAGGAAATGGGGTATTAGCACGAAAGGGGCCGAATCGGCCTCTTTTGTGCTTTCTCTTTTCCATCGGTCCATCAGGCGCGCTGGAAATCTTCATCTGAAAGAGCGTGCAAACGTTCCGAAAGAATGTGCAAAATCCGGAACAATCCGCAAAAATTTTGCACATTATTTCCGAATCCGCCTGAAATAATTTGAAAAAGGGATTCTGAAATAATGTGCTAATTTACAGTTACAACAGGAAAAGACCGCGGCGCATGGATGAAGGAGATGCGATCCAAGACGAAGAAAAACACAAACTATCATCCTTAATCTGGCGCACGAAAAAAAAGAATGGCATGCACCCATTCTTTTTCCCACTCTATTCATTTAATTTGCTTCAATACTCTTATTTCTTGCTCCATTTTGTATCCACTTTAACTCCGGCATCATGCAAAAGACTGAATACAGGACATCTTCTCTCCACTTCATTTTTCAGCTGCTCAATTCTCTCTTCGCTTTCTTCGGTTTGTATATTCACTTGGAAACGAACTTTTTGGAAATGCGGACGAACGCCTTCTTCCCCCATTAGTCCCCGAATATCAATGATGCCTGTCGCTTCAAAATCAATTCCCGAGAAAGCAAAGTCTAATTCTTTGGCAACTAATGGAATCATCACTCCATTGCAGCCGCACAGAGCCGCAACCACATATTCCATCGGATTTGGAGCTGTATCTGTTCCCCCTAATTCCGCTGGTTCATCCATAGAAAAAGCAGGAAAGTTTCGTATAGAAACATTCGTTTTGACACCAAATTCCCACTTTCCTTTAGCGGCTACTTTAACTAATGTAGAAGCTTGTGCCATGTTTTCTCCTCCCGCTCAATTTTTATATGTTCCTTACACTTTAATCATACTATTTTTCTACAGACATTAAAACGAGTTTGTTCACCATTTCACAATTTCTCCATAAAGTTTTGACAGCATTCACAATGAAACGGAAAGAATGAATCATGAAATCGTAAATGGTGACGCATTCAGCACGTTTTTGAAGGTGAAAATGATACAAACTCCCTCATCGGATTTATGCTCTAAATTTGAAGCAGTATGGAATTATTAAGCAAACGATAGTTCGGATCGAGATCGAAGCTTCGACTCTCACCAGCGCGCCTTCTTTCGGAACGATGGAAAAAGTAAGAAGACATATTTTATCAAAAAGAAAGCAACCCAAAATTAGGCTGCTTTCTTTCCCAAACGGCCGTGATAAAAACATTTTCCTCTAAATAATACATACTATAATAACATTTTATATGGCTTTTCCAGATAATTTTTAATGGTAGTAAGAAATTGACTAGCCGGTGCACCGTCTATCACTTGATGATCAAACGTTAAACTCAATGGTAAAATCTTTCTCTTCTGAATAGCATCTCCTACAAAAACCGGAGTATCTGTGACTGTTCCTACCCCAAGAATTCCTACCTCCGGCGGATTTAATACTGGTGTAAAAAATTCAACACCATATGCACCGAGACTTGTAATCGTAAAAGTAGAACCTTTCATTTCCTCACTGCTTAATTTTCCTTCCCTTGCCCGTACGCTCAATTCCTTAATTTTTTTCGAAATTTCTTTTAAAGAAAGTTTCTCTGCATAAGGGATGACCGGAACGACTAGACCGTTCTCCAATGCGACTGCAATTCCTAAATGCACGGAATCATACGTATGAATATTCCCATTTTGATAAAGACTGTTCATTTGTTTATGGGCACATAATGCTAAAACTGTTGCCCGTGCGATAAAATCGGTGATTGTAAGTTTTATATCCGGTTCGTCTTGCAGCTCTTCCCTTAGTTTTTTCTGTAATTCAAGCAATTCTGTCACATCTACTTTCATATGAATCGTTAGCTGAGCCGTTTGCTGCAGGCTTGCAAACATTCTTGTGGCAATTACTTTTCGCATGCCGGTTACCGGTTTTACGGTGACGCCTTTTTGTTCCGTTGTGATCTGGCTTGTTTCTTCGATCATTTGCTTCTCGCTCACTGGCTGTAAGGATGCTTGTTTTAGTTGAATGGCTTTTTCTACATCTGCTTTTGTTATTCGTCCCTTTGGACCCGAACCTTTAATATTGCTTAAATCGATTCCCGCTTCGCGAGCTAATTTTCTAGCGGCAGGAGAAACGCGCAACATATGTCTAGATGTTTGTCTTAATATTGCTTTTGGTTCGATGGTTCCAACAGACACGGCTACTTCTTGCATTGCTTGTTGTGGTGTTTCTTGCGGTGCTTCATTGGACTGATCACCCGCTTCTTCTCCTTCCTGGCCAATGTAGCCAATTACTTTCCCTACTTCCACCGTTTCATCTTGTTCGACAAGGATCTCTAATAACACCCCATCTTGCGGTGCTTCAATATCTGTCTCAATCTTATCAGAGCTAATAACAACGACCGATTCCCCTTTTTTCACCTTATCTCCTTTTTTCTTTAACCACTCTACCACCGTGCCTTCTTTCATGCTCATTCCTAGCTTTGGCATGAAGATTTCAACCGCCATTCCTATCTCTCCCCTTTTTCGATTGATACAAGGAATGCGTGTTGCTCAAAATTGCTTTTAGCAACACGCTTGAATTTATTAAACTGCTACAATCGTTTCATCTCCTATCATTTCAGCTACTGCCTGAAGCACTTTTTCTGGAGTTGGCAAGTAAAGATCTTCTAATGTTGGTGAAAACGGAACAGGACAATGCGGAGCAGTAATCATCTTAATCGGAGCATCTAAATAATCAAACCCTTTATCTGCTACAAGAGCAGAAATATCTGTCGCTGCACTGCATCTCGGATTTGCTTCATCAATGATAATCAATCGTCCTGTCTTAGCTACAGAAGATAAAATTGTTTCCTCATCCAGCGGGGACAACGTTCTTGGATCAATGACTTCTGTTTCCAGTCCTCTTGTTTTCAACATATCCGCTGCCTTTAAGGCCGTATGCACTTGTTTTCCGATCGCCACAATGGTCAAATCACTGCCTTCTCTTTTAATATCTGCTTTTCCAAGAGGAATGGTATAAAATCCTTCTTCCACTTCTCCTTTCATGTTATAAAGTGTTTTATCTTCAAAAAAGATGACCGGATCATCATCAAAAATAGAGGCAAGTAAAAGACCTTTTGCATCAGACGGGGTAGAAGGAACAACGACTTTTAACCCTGGTATATGGGTAAAAAGCGCATATAAGCTTTGTGAATGTTGTGCGGCCGCGCGAAATCCAGCACCGTGCATCGTTCGTATGGTTAAAGGCACTTTCGCTTTTCCGCCAAACATATAACGAAGTTTCGCTGCTTGGTTCATTACTTCATCTAAACAACTTCCGATAAAATCATTAAACATCAATTCTGCAATCGGTCTTAACCCCGTTGCCGCCGCTGTAACAGCTGCACCAATATACCCAGCTTCCGCAATCGGCGTATCTAATACTCTTTCTCTTCCAAACTCTTGAACGAGACCTTTTGTTACACCCATTACTCCTCCCCAAGCTTCATCATCTTGCAAGTGATCTACAGCCGCACCGCCAGCAACATCTTCTCCCATCAAAATAACATTTTCATCTTTGCGCATCGCAAGCTTCATCGCTTCATTAATTGCTTGTGAGAAAGAAATTGTTCTTGTCATAATGGTTTTTACCTCCTAACTTTTATGATTAATAGGATACATAGACATCTTTTAAAAGATCTTCTTCCGATGGGAATGGGCTTTTTTCCGCAAAATCTACCGCTCTCTCAATCGCTTCTGCTACATTCTGTTCTATTTCCAATAGTTCTTGTTCTGATAACAGCTGATTGGAAAGAATATAGTTGCGAAATCTTACGATGGCATCTAACTCTTTTAAATGTTTTTCTTTTTCTTCCGATGGTTTATACGTTTGTGCATCCCCTTCAAAATGGCCATAATTTCGATATGTTTTACATTCAATTAAAGTTGGTCCTTCCCCATTGCGAGCTCGTGTTATTGCTCTTTCTGCCGCTTCATATACGGCAATGACATCTTTGCCGTCAACAATCTCTCCCGGAATGTTATAAGCGGCCGCCCGGTCTGCAATGTTTTTGCAGCTCGATGCGTATTCAAAAGGAGTTGCTTCAGCATAACCATTGTTTTCCGCGACAAAAACAACCGGCAGTTTCCAAATAGCCGCAAGATTGATTCCTTCATGAAATGTGCCATGGTTATTCGCTCCATCGCCAAAGAAACAAATGGTCACAGCACCTGTTTTCTTCAATTTCGCCGTCAAACCAGCTCCGACCGCCAGAGGAAACCCGCCACCGACTATTCCGTTAGCACCAAGCATTCCTTTTTCCACATCGGCAATATGCATGGATCCCCCTTTTCCTTTGCATAATCCTGTTGCTTTTCCGTAAATCTCCGCCATCATTCCATTCAAGTCGCAACCTTTTGCAATACAGTGGCCGTGCCCGCGGTGTGTACTCGTAATATAGTCTTTTTCATTCAAATGAGCACAAACTCCTACAGCTACTGCTTCCTCGCCGGCATATAAATGAACAAATCCTGGCAAAATACCTTTGCTGAAGATTTCGTGAACTTTGTCCTCAAACTGACGAATTTCACACATTTTCTGATACATCCACTTTGCTCTTTCTTTCGTAATACTCTTGGATTCTGGCTTTGTCACTGTCATGCTTCCATCCTCCTTAATTAAAGTGAATTCTTCTCATTTTCTAACCATGCAAGTAATGTGCCAACAAAAAAAACGCTTACAACAATATTGTTGTAAGCGTTTTTAAAAAATTAAATTTTAACTAATCTCATTTTTTCTCATTCTTTCTCATTTTGTCTCATATCAAATGATACTTCTTTAATTTTCGGTAAAATGTACTGCGAGGAATATTCAACTCAGCTGCCGCTCTAGCAATATCGCCTTTTGTTTTCTGCAGCATATCCATAATATGATTTTTTTCAATCTGTTCCCGATAGGACAAAGTTTCTTGATCTGACTTCATATTTTCTCCCTGACTTTCCCATCCAATGAACATCGATTTGAGCTCCGGAATAGATGGAATATGATCTCCATATTCAATTCGAACTCGCTCTAACACGTTAAATAATTCTCGAATATTTCCTGGCCAATGATAGGTCATAAATAGTTGCATCACTTCATCAGGAAAGGAAACAGACCAATTGTTTTTTTGGCAATAGTACTGAATCAAAAACGGTATATCCTCTTTTCGTTCTCTTAACGCCGGAACTTTAATCGGATATACATAAATGCGATAAAATAAATCTTCCCTTAACTTTCCTTCTCTTACTAATTGATATAAATCGCAGTGTGTCGCTGTTATTACTCTCACGTCAATAGGAATTGGTTTCGTTCCGCCAATAGGAATGACTTCCCTTTCCTGCAAAACCCTTAAAAGCGCAATTTGCATTTCCAAAGGTATTTCGCCAATTTCATCGAGAAAAATGGTTCCACCGTTTGCTTGGACAAATTTTCCTTTATGTCCCGTACGTTTCGCTCCCGTAAATGCCCCCTCTACATAACCAAACAATTCACTGCCAATTAGTTCCTTTGGTATCGCACCGCAATTAATCGCAACAAACGGGCCGTTTTTTCTGGCACTGTTTTGGTGAATAGCGCGAGCAATCAATTCTTTCCCTGTTCCCGTTTCTCCGGTGATATAAACAGTGGCATCTGTT
The DNA here is from genome assembly GCF_002217735.1 of Parageobacillus galactosidasius. Lineage (NCBI taxonomy): Bacteria > Bacillati > Bacillota > Bacilli > Caryophanales > Anoxybacillaceae > Parageobacillus > Parageobacillus galactosidasius. The sequence continues at coordinate 64,236 of NZ_NDYL01000001.1, forward strand.
TTCGCTACCTTTTCACAACTTTTTATTACATTTGCAAATGATTTACTCCTACCGGTTACTCCTTCAAAATGAAATGTCGTAGAAACAAATTTAAAATCATTATTTTTTGCCTTTTGAAGAGTAACTTGATAACCAATAATATCATGATGAATAGAAGAATAAATGGGAGTTTGGGATTTGATAATCCAATGATCGCCACAAACATCTTCCAGCGATCGATCAAGCATGTTTGAAAAGGAAGAGCGCAAACAATGATTCACCCAGACAATACGCCCTTTATGATTGCATATCACTACAGGGGAATTTGTATTTTCCATATTACGACTATACTTAAACAACTCCAATTCATCTTCTTTTGCTTGAATGTGGAATCGTTGCTCGATGGTATATGCCGCGGCAACCACAGTGGCTAAAACATGGTCGTGAAATGGATAATGATTGATGGGGTAAGAAACATCGATAATTCCGACAAGTTCTCTCTTTTCGTCATAAATGGGTGTTGCGGAACAAACCCATTGATGGGAAGCAACGGAATAATGTTCTAAGCCAACAATCGCAATAGGCTCATGGATTCGCAAAGACGTGCCAATGGCATTTGTCCCGACTTCATCTTCTGTCCACTTTACACCTTCCACAAATTTTATTCCTTCAGCCATTTTCATTGTTTGTTTATGTCCCTTTGCATATAAAACATATCCTTCTCGATCGACAAGAAGAAAAATAGACTTGGTTTCTTGAAAATATTTTTGCAGCTTTTCTAAAATAGGTACGGCAATATGAAGCAATCGTTGATTCCTCTTTTTTCTTTCTGCCAGCACATGCGGCTCTAAAATCATCTTTCCTTTTCCGTCATAAGGGTTCACATTTTTCTGGCGGCAGAGATGCCATGATTCCGCAATTCTTTTATTCATCCTTGCATGGTCCAAAATTCCTTCACGAACAAAGCGCTGCCAAATTTCGCGTCTAGATGGATCTATGATATTCATATCCATCCCCTCCAACACTCTGAATATCAGATAATGTTTACATTCGTTTTTTACATGAAAAAATCCTCTCGAAAACCAGTTGTTTTCAAGAGGATTTTCCACATCACGGCAAATTCGTTGTTCCCATTAAGAAACGATCGACTTCTCTTGCTGCTTCCCGGCCTTCGTGAATCGCCCAAACGATTAAGCTTTGGCCTCTACGGGCGTCTCCGGCCGCAAATACTCCTTCGACATTGGTTGTGTATTTACCGTACGGCGCTTTAACTTTATTGTTGACGGTCTCGACGCCGAATTGCTGCAAAATCGGCTGCTCCGGACCTTCAAAGCCGATGGCGATAAATACTAAATCACATGGCCAAACTTGTTCGGTGCCCGGAATCTCTTTAAATATCGCTTTGCCGTTTTCATCGATGATTTTTTCCATTTGAATCGTATGAAGCTCTTTGACTCGCCCGTGCTCATCGCCAACAATTTTTTTCGTCTGAATGCAATATTGCCGCGGGTCAGCACCGAATTTCGCTTTCGCTTCTTCATAGGCGTAATCCAGTGTAAATACAAGCGGATATTGCGGCCATGGATTATTTTCCGATCGTTGTTCCGGCAATGCCGGGTGCTTCCCAAACTGCACAACGCTTTTGCACCCTTGCCTTAATGCAGTGGCAACACAGTCCGCGCCCGTATCGCCTCCGCCGATGACAATGACGCGCTTGTCTTTGGCGTCGATAAAGTTTCCGTTGGCAAAATCGGAATCAAGCAAGCTTTTGGTCACACCTGTTAAATAATCCATGGCAAAATGAACACCCTCAAGCTCTCTTCCTTCAATCGCAAGGTCACGATGTTTTTGCGCGCCGATGCATAATACGACGGCGTCATATTGAGAACGCAGCTCTTCGGCGGTGATGTCTTTTCCAACTTCCGTATTGGTTATGAACGTAATCCCTTCTTGTTCTAAAAGCCGAACTCTCCGCTCGACAATTTCTTTTTCTAGTTTCATATTTGGAATGCCATACATTAATAACCCGCCGACTCGGTCAGCCCGCTCGTACACCGTTACCGAATGGCCCGCTTGATTGAGTTGGTCGGCGCAAGCAAGACCGGCAGGCCCAGAACCGACAATCGCCACTTTTTTTCCTGTTCGTTTTTGCGGAATCCGTGGCTGAATCCATCCTTCGGCAAACCCTTTATCAATAATCGCCCTCTCGATTCCTTTGATGGCGACAGCCGGGTCGGAAATCGCTACCGTACAGGAACCTTCACAAGGCGCCGGACAAACCCTTCCGGTAAATTCTGGGAAGTTGTTCGTTTTCAGCAACCGCTCGAGCGCCTCTTTCCATCTGCCTCGGTAGACTAAATCGTTCCACTCCGGGATCAAATTATGAATCGGGCAGCCCGATGTCAACCCGTTCAATTCCAGTCCCATATGACAAAACGGAGTCCCGCAATCCATACAGCGGGCGCCTTGTCTTGCGAGCGTTTCATCGGAAAACGGAAACGCATATTCTTTCCAATCGTCGAGACGGGAAAGCGGGTCACGTTTTGTTTCTTCCTCGCGTGCATATTCCATAAAGCCGGTTGCTTTTCCCATGATCGTTTTCCCCTCCATTTCCGTACCATTCCATTGAACCTCTATACGATAGAAATCGGCAGATTCTAAAAAAGTTTTTTCTACACCTTCGCAACGCTTGTTCTGCTCGACTTCCTGGACGTTTTCACATCGTGTCGGATTGGTTCTCCCCGTAATTGAAATCACATGCTGTTGTGATCAGTAACGATGGCGAAGCGATCGCTTATTTAGCGACCGCTTGTAATGCGAGTGGTTCGTTTACCGCAACTTTTTTTTGTTTGGCCACCGCTTCAAAAGCAGCCATCATCGCCTCATCTTGAGAAAGCCCGGATTGTTCCATCGCTTTAATTGTTTCGATCATCAATTTGTAGTTTCTCGGAATGACTTTCACAAACTTTCCGACATATTCATCCCAATGCGCCAAAATGTGAGAAGCTTTTATGCTTCCGGTATATTGGTAATGTTTTTCAATCATTTGACGCACTTCATTGATCTCTTCTTCCTCTTCGAGACGTTCGAACAACACTAATTCTTTATTCGCGGTTCTTTGCCATTCGTTTTCATCATCGGTTAGCACATAAGCGATTCCCCCGGACATTCCTGCGGCAAAGTTTTTCCCGACGGAACCAAGGATCACGACACGTCCTCCTGTCATATACTCACAGCCGTGATCGCCGACGCCTTCAACGACAGCGTTCACGCCGCTGTTCCGCACGCAGAACCGTTCGCCGGCGCGTCCGCGAATATATGCTTCTCCGCTCGTCGCCCCATAGAAAGCGACGTTGCCGATAATGACGTTATCCGCAGAAGCAAACTCCGCTTCTTCTGGCGGACGGACGATCACTTTTCCGCCGGAAAGGCCTTTTCCGACATAGTCGTTCGCATCGCCAACAAGCGTCATCGTCATTCCTTTTGGAACGAAAGCGGCAAAGCTTTGTCCGGCAGAACCTGTGAAATGCAGTCGAATCGTATCTTCCGGAAGCCCTTCTTCTCCATATCGTTTCGATATTTCGCTTCCCGTAATCGCTCCGACGGTGCGATGAACATTTCGAATAGGAAGATGAAGCTCGACTTGTTCTTTTTTCTCTAACGCAGATACTGCCGCCGGCAAAATTTCGTTATAATCCATCGTTTGTTCGATTTTATGCTGTTGCGGACGAGCAAATGTCCGTGGACCGTCTACTTGGTAAAGTAGGCGCGACAAATCCAAATGCTTCGCTTTCCAATGTTTTTTCGCACGCTCGCTCACTTTTAAGACATCGACTCTTCCGACCATTTCATCGATGGTGCGGAAACCGAGCTGTGCCATTATTTCACGCACTTCTTGGGCAACGAAATACATGAAGTTGATCACGTGTTCTGGTTTTCCCATAAACTTTTTGCGAAGCTCTGGATTTTGCGTTGCCACGCCAACCGGACATGTATCAAGATGGCATGCCCGCATCATCACACAGCCTAAAACAACAAGCGGGGCTGTCGCAAAACCAAATTCTTCAGCGCCGAACAATGCGGCCATCACAACATCGCGTCCAGTCATTAATTTTCCGTCTGTTTCAAGCACAACACGGTCACGCAAGCCATTTAACATTAACGTTTGGTGCGTTTCCGCAAGACCGAGCTCCCACGGAAGCCCAGCATGCTTAATGCTCGTTTTTGGCGACGCTCCTGTACCGCCGTCGTAACCGCTGATGACAATAACATCCGCATTTCCTTTCGCAACGCCGGCCGCAATCGTTCCGACACCTGCTTTGGAAACAAGTTTCACGCTGATCCGTGCATCTCTATTGGCATTTTTCAAATCGTAAATAAGCTGCGCCAAATCTTCAATCGAATAAATATCATGATGCGGAGGAGGAGAAATCAATTCTACTCCAGGCGTAGAGCCGCGCACTTTTCCGATCCACGGATACACTTTATTGGCAGGCAGCTGTCCGCCTTCGCCAGGTTTTGCCCCTTGCGCCATTTTGATTTGCAATTCATCGGCGTTGACTAAATAATGGCTTTTGACGCCAAAGCGGCCGGAAGCGATTTGCTTAATCGCGCTTCTGCGCAAATCCCCATTTTCATCTGGCACATAACGGCTCGGATCTTCTCCACCCTCGCCGCTATTGCTTTTTCCTCCGATGCGGTTCATTGCGATAGCGAGCGCTTCATGTGCTTCTTTGCTTAATGAACCATAAGACATCGCACCTGTTTTAAAGCGGCGCACGATCGATTCAACCGGCTCGACTTCCTCAATCGGAACCGGCGTTCTCGTTTCATCAAATTCAAACAAATTTCGCAAAAAGGTCATGCGCTCTTCATTCGCCAATTTCGAATATTGTTTGTACAGCTCATAATCGTTTTTCCGGCACGCCCATTGAAGCAGATGAATCGTCTTTGGATTGAATGCGTGATGTTCTCCGTTTCGTCTCCATTGCAGCTCGCTGCCTGGGTCTAATGTATCGTCTTTGTATGTCGTTTGGAATGCGGCTTCATGGCGCATTTTCGCTTCTTTAGCAATTTCCGCTAAACCGATGCCGCCGATTTGGGATGCCATGCCTGTGAAATATTGTTCGATCACTTCTTCACCGATGCCGACCGCTTCAAAAATTTGCGCACCGCGGTAGCTTTGTACCGTCGAAATTCCCATTTTCGACATGACTTTGACAACGCCATCGGTAACCGCCTTTTTATATTTGTTCACCGCTTCATGATAGGAAAGCGAAATGACTCCGTTTTCCACAGCGCTGCGAATCGTCTCCAGCGCCAAATACGGATTTACCGCATCCGCGCCGTATCCGATTAAAGCGGCAAAATGATGCACTTCCCGCGCTTCGCCGCATTCGACAATAATGCTTACATTCGTGCGCGTTCCTTTTCGTACAAGATATTGATGAAGCGCACTTGCGGCAAGAAGCGTCGGAATGGCGACATGACGTTCGTCAACGCCTCGGTCAGACAATACAAGAAGCACCGCGCCGTTTTCCATCGCCTTTTCCGCTTTTTCAAACATTTCATCAAGCGCTTTTTGCAAGTCGTCGGTAAATAATGTCGGAATCGTCACACATTTAAACTCAGGATACGGGTTCGACTTTAACGCAGCAAGTTCTTCGTTCGAAAGAATCGGTGTATCCAAGCGAATACGGCGGGCGGCCGATGCATCCGGATGAAGAATATTTCCTTCTTTTCCAAGAAGCGTCATCGTCGATGTCACAATATATTCGCGAATCGCATCAATCGGCGGGTTGGTGACTTGCGCAAACAGCTGTTTAAAATAGTTAAACAAGCTTTGCGGACGGTCTGACAACACCGCAAGCGGCGCATCCATTCCCATCGCGCCTGTCGGGTCTTTTCCTTCTTTCACCATCGCGATGATCGTTTTTTCTACATCTTCATACGTATAGCCGAACGCTTTTTGCAATGTGACAAGATTTTTGACCGGCTCCGTATATTCTGGAATATCGAGATCGTTTAACGTCATCATTTTTTCGTTCAACCATTTGCGGTACGGCTTTTCTTTAGCGATTTCTTCTTTAATTTCCTCATCAGAAATAATCCGGCCTTGCTCTAAATCGACTAAAAGCATTTTCCCTGGGCTTAAGCGATCTTTATATAGCACGTTATTTGGATCTACATCAATGACACCGACTTCCGATGAGAAAATAATATAGTCATCTTTTGTCACATAATAACGCGCTGGTCTTAAACCGTTACGGTCTAAAATCGCGCCGATTTGTCTGCCGTCCGTAAACGAAATCGCTGTTGGGCCGTCCCACGGTTCCATTAAGCAGCTATGGTATTCGTAAAACGCTTTTTTGTCATCATCCATTTCGTTGTCCCAGAACCATGGTTCCGGAATGAGCATCATCGCCGCATGAGCCAATTTTTTCCCGGCTAAGACGAAAAATTCAAACGCATTATCTAAAATGGATGAGTCACTGCCGTTCATATCTAAAATCGGCGTAATTTTTTGCAAATCCTCACCGAAAAGTTCAGATACAAATTGCTTTTCCCGCGCCATCATCCAATTGACGTTTCCTCTTAGCGTATTGATTTCGCCGTTATGAATTAAATAGCGGTTTGGATGCGCTCTTTCCCAGCTAGGGAATGTGTTTGTACTAAAGCGGGAGTGAACGAGGGCAAACGCCGATTGAAACCGTTCGTCCTGCAAATCGACGTAAAATTCATCCAATTGTTCCGGTGTAAGCAATCCTTTATATACAATCGTCCGGCTTGAGAGGCTGGCGAAATAACATTCATTATTTTGAACAAGCTTTTCCGCCTGTTTGCGAATGACATACAATTTTCGTTCAAATGCAAGCTCATCTTGAATATCGTCGCTTGCTGCGATAAACACTTGGCGGATAAACGGCTTGCTTTGTTTTGCGAGTTTTCCGAGTTTTTCGATATTTACAGGCACAGTGCGCCAGCCTAACAGCGTCTGTCCTTCTTTTTTGATGATTTTATTGATTTCTCTTTCATAATACAATCGTTTTTCCTCATCTTCCGGCAAAAACACCATGCCGACGCCATAACGCCCTTTTGGCGGAAGCTTCATTTTTCCGCACGCCACTTGGAAATATTCGTGCGGAATTTGTACCATAATACCCGCGCCATCGCCTGTTTCTGGATCGCTTCCTTGCCCGCCGCGGTGTTCAAGCTGACGAAGCATATGAAGACCTTTTTTTATAATATCGTGGGACGGCTTTCCTTTTAAATGGGCGTAAAAGCCGATACCGCACGCATCATGCTCAAATTCAGGATGATAAAGCCCTTGCGCTTTCGGTAGCCCGTAATGTTTCATCTTGCTTCCCTCCCGTTCCATTTGCTCTGTGTATATAATTGTAGTTTTCAAAAATAATATAAACAATATATAATTTAGATTAAATCAATCACATTTTGAGATTAATAGAAGGGAGGTGAGGAAAATGGAGCTAAGACAACTTCAATATTTTTTAGAAGTGGCCAAACGGGAGCACGTTTCCGAAGCGGCGGAAGCTCTTCATGTCGCACAATCCGCCATCAGCCGGCAAATTGCTAATTTAGAGGCCGAACTTGGCGTACAGTTATTTGAACGGGAAGGACGAAACGTAAAACTCACCCCGGTCGGCCGTCATTTTTTGCCTCATGTGGAGACAGCGCTAAAGGCCATTGAATACGCGAAACAGCAAATCGAAGAATATTTAGACCCGGAGCGTGGAACGATCAGAATCGGCTTCCCAACGAGTCTAGCAAGCCATACGATGCCGATGGTCATCTCCGCTTTTAAAGAAGAGCATCCAAATGTGTCGTTTCATTTGCGGCAAGGAGCTTACAAATATTTAATCGAAGCGGTGAAAAAAAGAGAAATCGATTTGGCGTTTCTCGGACCTGTTCCAACTGGTGAGCCAGGCATTAAAGGGGAGATTTTGTTTTCGGAAATGTTTGCCGCCCTTCTTCCAAGCAATCATCCGCTTGCCAAACGAGACAGCTTAGTACTAAATGAACTACGCAACGAACCGTTTGTGACATTTCCTGAAGGGTACATTTTGCATCAAATTGTTCTCGATGCCTGCCAGCAAGCAGGATTTTCCCCGATCATCTCATCGGAAGGCGAAGATTTAGACGCAATTAAAGGTCTCGTCTCCGCGGGGATTGGCGTCACTCTTCTTCCGGAAAGCGCCTTTTATGAAACGGTGCCCCGCTTCGCGGTAAAAGTGCCAATCGAAATACCGCAAGTCAAACGAAACGTTGGCATTATCATCTCTGACCATCATGAACTGGCGCCGTCGGTCAAAGTGTTTTATCGGTTTGTGAAAGACTTTTTCGCCCAGTTGGAGCGGTATCAATAAAAAACATTGTCCAGCTTTTTTATAATAAAAGAAGGTGAACTTGATGACGAATGTTTACTTTTACCCAGATAATTATAGTAAGGAAGATTAGAGGAATATGGCTCGATAGTAAATATTGCAAAACAACTTCAAAATTACAAAGTAGTAGTTAAAGAATAGATATTTTAATACACATTAACTTATTTGAGTAACAAGTGGGCAAGTTTAATAAGAGCGAGAAAACCCTTCTAGATTGGGTTTCCCTTAATTTTATCCAATTTATCAACATTAACATTTAACAGAACCATCTGAAAAAGAAAATGTACCAACATCGGCAGCAGCAAAATTTTTTCGCGGTCAAGCAAATAAAACCCCCGGAAATCATTGTGATTCCGGGGATTTTCTATCAATATTTCCTCATGTTTTCGCTTTCCATTATTGCCATAGTTTGCTCATTCAGCCTATGAACGCGCCACTTTCACCATCTGTTTCGCTTGTTCACATGCACGGACAACTTCACTGAGCGATTTTCCCAATCCCGCTTCCACCGCGGCGATATACGCTCCTTCCACCAACGGAGCATCGGCAATCACGATATGATCTGTTTTCTCGAGCATCTCGATCGCCAATTCCGCGTTCATCAAAGCGCTGCCAAGGTCAAACAGAATGACAACCCCTTTTTCCGAATAGACGGATTCAATCGCTTCTTTGATGCGGAAAGCGTTCGTCCCGATCTCCCCATCGTTTCCACCGGCAACTGCGATGTTGACATCGGGTTGGACTTGATTTAATAATTTCTTTAAACCGCTTACAATTTCCTCGCTGTGCGAAATTAATACAAGGCTGACATACTTCATGAATGATCTCTCCTTTATCCCTCGAGCACTTCCGCTAAAGCGGCAAACAATAAATACGAAGAAGCGGAACCTGGATCGATGTGGCCGATCGATCTCTTTCCTAAGTAAGCGGCGCGCCCTTTTTTCGCCTCGAGTTCTTTTGTATGTTCCATTTTTTCTTTCGCGAGCAGTGCTGCTTCTTTCGCATGTATGCTTCCTTTCTCCCGCAAAAATTCCATGACCGGCTCCCATACGTCCACCATCGTTTTCTCGCTGACGTTTGCTTTTCCGCGCGCTTTGATTCCGTCTAACGCCGCCTCTAACGCTGCGATCAGCTCTTTATCATCCGCTTCCTTTTTTCCCGCGAGCGCAAGCGACATTTTCAAAAAAGCAGTGCCGTATAACGGTCCCGACGCTCCTCCGACTTTCGCGATTAGCGTCATGCTTACATCTTTGAAAAGCGAACCGAGATCTTCGTAATTGGCAGAACTGATTTTTTCAACTACTTCTTGAAATCCCCGCGTCATATTTAACCCATGATCGCCGTCGCCGATCGCTTGATCGAGTTCCGTTAAATATTGTTTTTGTTGTTGAATGTGATCGTTTGCGATTCTCATCCATCGTTTTGCCTGTTCCATATCAAACGCCATAATGATTTCTCCTCTCCCTTTTATTTTTTCAACGCAATCGTATCTGCAGGCGCATCTAGCAATTCGATCAAGGAATCATCCAATTTTAACAGCGATATGGAACAGCCGGCCATTTCCAGCGAGGTCATATATTCTCCGACAAATGTTTCATGGACGTGAATTTGTTTTTCCTTCAACATTTCTGATACTTTTTTATTCACAATATATAGCTCCATTAACGGTGTCGCACCAAGCCCGTTAATCATCACTGCGACGCGATCACCTTTTTCTAGTTTCATGTCATCGAAAATTTTGTCTAGCAGCGTTTCCGCAATTTCGTCCGCTGTTTTGATCGTTGTTTTTTCAATTCCCGGTTCACCGTGAATGCCGATGCCGACTTCGATTTCGTTTTCTCCAAGTTCAAAGCCAGGTTTTCCCGCTGCCGGCACGGTGCACGGAGTAAGTGCCATCCCCATGGAGCGAACATTTTGCACCACCTTTTTCGCCGCCGCCTCGACTTCTTCAAGCGATGCGCCGCGTTCTGATAGTGCTCCTGCGATTTTATGAACAAACACCGTTCCCGCGATGCCGCGCCGTCCTGTTGTAAACGTGCTATCTTCCACCGCTACGTCGTCATTTACAATGACTTTCGCGACACGAATTCCTTCTGCTTCCGCCAACTCCGCGGCCATTTCAAAATTCATGACGTCTCCCGTATAATTTTTGATAATCAACAATACGCCTTTTCCGCTATCGACCGCTTTGATCGCCTCAAGCACCTGGTCAGGCGTCGGAGAGGTAAACACTTCCCCGCATACCGCCGCATCTAACATTCCTTTTCCGACATAGCCCGCATGCGCCGGCTCATGTCCACTGCCGCCGCCGCTTACGATTCCGACCTTTCCTTTTACTGGAGCATCATTTCTTACCATCACATTCGTACCCGGCAGCCGTCTTACCCGATTGCGATAAGCCGCTATCATTCCTTCTAACATATCGTTGACGACTTGGTTCGGATCGTTAATTAGTTTTTTCATCACTCTCTCCCCCTGTATGATGAATCGTTTTTATCTTCTTACATTCTACCATAAATAGCGACCATTATTTCTAAATTTTGTATGTCAAACTCACACATAAAATCAATCAATATTTTTCCTGTTTGAAATGTGAACAAATTTCAATAAACAATCAGGTTATGAAAATGCTTGTTTTTAATAGTGTTTTTTTAGAAAATAAAATATTTACTACATAGTTTAATAAGAATACATAAAAGCAACGTGAGAATGTAGGTTTAAGATATTAGGAAGAAAGCGAAAAATAAGATGCATCAGACTATATGTTAGATCGAGTGATATGAAAGGATAAATATTTTTCACCAACAATTCTAGGCGAGCCATCTATCACTTTTTCTAGTTTGACTCATCATCGTTTGATCAAAATAAAAAATCCCCATGCCCGAATTTTCGGAATGGGGATATACATGTAGTCGACTGATTATCCATCATTATGATAGCTTTACCACCGTTCTGCCACGTAATTTACCTTTTAAAATATTCGATAACGCCTCAGGAAGCTGTTCGAGAGTAACTTCCTGCGCAATCGATTCTAATAGTTTATCCGGTTTTAAATCGCTGGCCATTCGTTCCCAAATTTGTTTTCTTAACTCCATTGGGCAATAGACAGAATCAATGCCTAATAAACTTACACCGCGAAGAATAAATGGAAAAACGGTTGTTGGAACGTCCGTGCCGCCTGTCAGCCCGCTGACTGCCACGGCGCCATTATATTGGATGCGGCTTAAAACAGTCGCAAGTGTTCTCCCGCCGACAGGGTCCACCGCCGCTGCCCATTGTTGTTTATCTAACGGGCGGATCTTCTCGGCACATACATCTTCTCGGGAAAGAATTTCTTTCGCGCCGAGCTCGCGCAAATATTCATGTTCTGTTTCTTTGCCAGTGCTTGCGACCACTTCATAGCCCCGTTTTGCCAGCATCGAAACCGCCAAACTGCCGACACCGCCGGTTGCCCCAGTGACAAGCACTTTCCCTTTTTCCGGGGACAGGCCGTTTTCCTCCAAGCGGTGAATCGATAGTGCCGCCGTAAAGCCAGCTGTTCCTAAAGCCATTGCCTCTTTTAATGTCAATCCTTTTGGAAGCGGAACAATCCAATCTCCAGGAATACGGGCGTATTCACTGTACCCTCCGTAATGCGTCACACCAATTTCATAGCCAGTTGCGATGACTTCGTCTCCTTCTTTAAAACGCGGATCATCCGAAGAAACAACAATACCAGCTAAATCAATCCCCGGGATAAACGGATATGTTTTTACAATTTTTCCATCAGGAATGGACGCCAATCCGTCTTTATAATTGACGCTGGAATATTGGACCTTGATCAAGACATCCCCTTCTGGAAGGTCATCCATGGAAACAGTTTGTACATTGACGGTAAAATCTGTTTCGGTTTTATTTACTACTAACGCTTTGAATTCGCTCACAAGACATCCCCCTCAAAATTTTTCCATATTCTTGTCTTAACGATAACAAAATTATTCCTGCTGGTCAAAATATTTTTGTTGTCCAAGTCGTGTTGCATTACCCCTGCTTCACGTTATTCGGGGATATCCATCCATACATAAAAACCTCCCCTCTCCCATCGGAAAGGGAAGGCCGTTTTCTTACTGTTTAAGAACAATCGGGTTTTGTTTTAACTCTGGATGCAACTTTTCAAACACGTCGGCAATGTTTAATATTTTTCCTTCTTGGAAGGCCGGACCGACTATTTGCATGCCTATAGGAAGACCTTGCGCAAAACCGCACGGTACCGTTACAGCTGGCAAGCCCGTCAAATTGAACGGACCAGTAAAACGAATAATATGGTCAAGAAAATTCACTTCTTTTCCATTTAATAGTACCGTATCTTGGCCGATTTTCGGAGGCAGCAACGGAAGCGTCGGGGTAATGATGACGTCTACCTTATTGAATATCTCCATAAATTCGCGATCCAACTGCAAACGAATTTGCTGCGCCTGCAAGTAGTCCACGGCGGACGGTATTTCTCCAAGCTTCAATAGAAAACGGACATCATCACCAAAATCCTCTTCTCTTTCTACTAAATTATGATGATGAATGGCGCTAGCTTCCGAGATAATCGTAATCATTTCCGCGTATTGCGCATATTGCAATGTCGGAATTCGTACTGTTTCGACGATGGCGCCTTCACGCTCCAGCGATGAAATGGCATTCTTCACCGCTTTTTCCACTTCCGCATCCACATTGTCAAAGAAATATGGTTCTATACCGATTTTTACACCTTTGACGGACTCCGTTAATTGCGTGGAATATCTAGCTGTAGGGGCATCAATAGAGGTCGGGTCTTTGGGGTCATAGCCTGCAATCGCTTCTAAAACATAAGCAGCATCTTCCACCGTTTTCGTCATCGGACCGATGTGATCCAACGACCACGCGAGCGGAAAGCAACCGTATTTGCTCACTAATCCATGGGTAGGTTTTAAGCCGACAATACCGCAAAAGGAGGAAGGAATTCTTATCGATCCGCCCGTATCCGTCCCTAAAGAGGCAATCGTCATATGAGCGGCTGTCGCAACTCCTGATCCTCCGCTCGATCCTCCCGAAATTCGCTCGGTATCCCAAGGATTGCGAACAGGGCCAAAATGAGGATTATTATTCGTCGCTCCCCAAGCATATTCATGCAAATTGAGCTTCCCAGGAAAAACCGCTCCCGCTTTGGAAAGTTTCTCCACCACAGTCGCATGATAGCTAGGTTGAAAATTCCGATGTATTTTTGATCCCATCGTTGTGGTTTCATTGGCGATATAAATATTATCCTTAATCGCCACCGGAATGCCGTGCAGCGGACCACGATAATTTCCCGATAATATTTCCGCTTCCGCCGTCTCCGCCTGTCTGTGCGCTTTATCCGCGGTTACCTCAATATAAGCATTTAACTCACCGTTTAACTTTTCGATTTGTTCGAGTACATCACGGACGATCTCAACTGGGGAAATTTGCTTGCTTTTTACAAGCGGCGCAAGTTCGGAAATCGTTTTCTCATTGAACCGTTTTTCCACGATACACACCCCCCGGATGATGGATGATGCCAATATCGGCATCGTTTAATTTCAATGTTTCGATTCCATTTTTCAGTTGTTGAATCGCCTTCCATTGCTGTTCTAACAGCTCTAGTTCCCCTTCAGATACTTTAATTCCTTTTTCTTCTAACACCTTTTCTATACTGCTTCTCATTCATTTTCCTCCCTTCTAAAATTGAATTATACAATATTATACATAAAATTAACAATATTCATAATATTATATTTTTTAATAATTTCCAATTGGACAATCTATTAAGTTAGAATTATCAAGCTATTTATTTGAAATCGCTTTCTATTATCTATTATAATTTGCATAGAAAATATTTTATCATGAAAGGAAAGGAAAACGATGGAAGCAAAACAAACCGTATTTGTCAACGAGTTCACGAACGGAATTTTAGATCCTAACGGTGACATGCTAGGTCCTGTGCAAGATGGCGGATATATTGTGGCTAATACGGCCCCTGGCTGCTGGGGACCGATGATCACCCCTTGTATTCGCGGCGGCCACGAAGTCACGAAACCTGTTTTCGTAGAAGGCGCAGAAGTGGGAGACGCGATCGCGATCAAAATTAAATCGATCCGCGTCACTTCCATTGCTACGTCCTCCGGAAATGATAAGCCGATGGAAGGAAGATTTGTAGGAGACCCATTTGTCGCCGTGAAATGTCCTGAATGCGGAACGATGTATCCAGAGACAAAAATAGAAGGAATAGGCCAAGAAGCAATTCGTTGCGCCAATTGCGGCGCGGACGTCACTCCTTTTGTGTTTACAAACGGTTATACGATGGCATTTGATTCCAATAAAAAAGTCGGCATCACACTGCATAAAGAAGCGGCAGAACATATCGCCCAACAAGGGCGCTATTACATGGCGACCCCTGACAACTCGGTGCAAAACCCGATCGTCACTTTTGCACCTCACGATTTAGTCGGAACTGTCGCTAGACTTCGACCTTTCCTTGGACAACTTGGCACAACGCCGGCACGCCCATTTCCAGACTCGCACAACGCGGGGGACTTCGGGCAGTTTCTCGTTGATGCCCCGCATGAATACGGGATCACCAAAGAGCAGCTCGAAGACCGCACAGACGGACATATGGATATTAATCGCGTGCGGGAAGGTGCCGTCTTAATCTGCCCTGTGAAAGTGCCGGGCGGCGGCGTTTATCTCGGGGATATGCACGCCATGCAAGGAGATGGGGAAATCGCGGGACATACAACAGATGTAGCTGGTATCGTCACGCTTCAAGTAAAAGTGATTAAAGGTTTAACGATTGAAGGTCCGATCCTTCTCCCTGTCGAAGAAGACCTTCCATATCTAGCAAAGCCAATAACGAAAAAAGAAAAAGAAATTGCGCTTGACCTCGCACAAACATGGGGCGTGAAAAAGCTAGAAGAATCCCTTCCGATTTCCTTTATCGGAACAGGCGCAAACTTGAATGAAGCGACGGAAAACGGATTACAAAGAGCGGCGAATGTGTTAGGCATTTCCGTCCCTGAAGTGATGAACCGCGCAACGATCACCGGCGCGATCGAAATCGGCAGACACCCAGGAGTCGTCACTGTCACATTCCTATGTCCTGTCCGTTATTTAGACAATATTGGCCTTACGACATTAATCCGAGATCAATATCGCGATAGTTTGGAATAACAATTTAAAACACGCACCCCCTATCAATCTCACATGAAAAGAGAGCCGCTCCATTCCAATTGCATCGACGGCTCTCTATTGATTGGAAAAAGACGGACAGTGCCTATCACTGTCCGTCAACCAACTAAGCAATCTTTTCTATTCTTGAAGCAAACTCCATTTTCAACTCAAATACTGCCCCGCCTCTTTTGGGAACACCCGTGACACATAGATGAATTTCCAACGGCCAGAGTTTGCCGTTTTGACAATGTTTCCGCGAATGATCATCCCTATTTTCGCATAAGAACGAACAAATGAAGTGACGGATATCGTATATTGCTTTCCGCTTTCTGTATGTTTACATTTCATCGTCGCAGCGGAAATATCGATGATTTGAAACAGGCCGCTTACTTGATAGTTCGCTAGTGTGTTTTCAACTACATCTCTTTCTATTTTCTGTAACCAATAATGGTATTTTCTCGTTGTATACGGAACGTATAAATCAAGCAAACGAATCGCGTCATATATCTCTTCTTCCACCGTCTGGATGATGGATCGAACCGTTTTATCATGATTCGTTCCATATCGCGCGTCAATCCACTTTGCCAACGCTTTTACCGTGCTGAAAAACGACTTCGCTTGATTGATGCTCGCATCACCGTTCATTTCTAAATAATGATAAACGATGCATTGCTGCCAATGGTCTTTTGTGATGCTTGTCCATGACGAAAGACGAGACTGTAACAAATATTGGGCGATAATGGATAGCCCTGTTCCATATTTCGATACCGTTGCTTCTGATTTTCCTCTCGTTTTTTCGATAAAAAACTCTGCTATATCTTTACCAAAGAAGGAATCCATCCATTCAAGCGGCATGTCATATTGCTCGTATTGTTCCATTTCGTCTGTTCGCTGCTTCTCCAGCAATCGCGTTTGTCGTTTTTCCCCTAACGTGACAAATGGAGATAAAGGAAGACCAAACTTCCGGCGAATCGTATTAAAATCAACCGTAACCGGACATTCTAGACGCTCGGCGTTCATAAAACTAATATACTCGCGTTCTTGCAGCCATCGCTCGACTTCTTCTTTTTTCCCTTGTTCCACCATTTGCATCACGGTTTTCCCGTCCCATTCCTCTTGCGGAGTGTGCAATGACTGATAAATATCTAGCGTCTGATTCGCCAGTGCGCCAAAATAAAGCGGTACATTTTCTCCTAACTGCATCGCATAAGAGCGAAATTCGACGTTTTTCGGCGCGTCCAATTTGCGTACCGTTTTTTTGATAAAACGGGCAACAGATCCCGCTTTCTCCATCACTTTTATAAACGATTCCACCGCATCTGGCAAAAAAGTCACAAACTTTAGGTGGTGTTTATTGATTTCTATAAATCCTAACACTTCGCGCATATACACCGGACTTGAAGCTAGATTGTCCTCATATATATACTGTTTGCCGGCAAAACTTAACTTTGTTATTTTTCCTTTCTGTTCATCCACGATAACGACGTCTTGTTTTTCTAAAGAATGAACCAGCTTTTTTCCATCATCCACTTCATAATGCAATGTCACTTCATCAATTTTTGTCATTTCGCGATGCCGAAAATCATACGGATCCATTAATTCATTCACAATTTCTAAAAAGCAGGTCATCGCGATTTGTTCATATGATTGTCTCGTTTCTGACATCAATTCGTTGATCTTTGCATATGCGCGCTTGACTCCACGTGGTCCTTCAATAATTGCCACACCATGAACATAATAACCTTCGCCGAATGGCTCAAGCAGACAAAACGTTCCTCCCCACGGAATAGGCTTACTCATCGTTTCACAAAACGGCATATGAAATCGTTCGTGCGTAAACGCATCTTCCACCGTTATTCCATTGTCATCCATATCTACAATTTGAATAAGGCGTGGGACAAGTGATACCCATGTTTCAAGCAATCGCGCTTTCTCCGCCTTTAAACCAGTTTTTTTCTCTTGATAAAACCATTCGACTCCGCGCAATCCGTTGTCAAATCGATGGAAAAATAAATACCAAAGACGAAACAAAGGTCCAAACATATCACCATTTTGTGTTGAGTTTATTTTTTGATCGAACACTGTTTCCGCGCGCAGTTTTTCCGAAAAAGGCAACGACCGCTCTAAAAATTGGTAAATTTCTTCCGATAACTCATTTTTTAATTGAAAAAAGCGCTCCTCCCTCACTTTTCGGATTTCTACAACAGCATCCTTTTTCATACAACACTTTTTATACTTTTTCCCGCTTCCACAAGGGCAAGGATCGTTTCTTCCTACTTTCATTTCTTTTCTCCTTATCATCATTTTTAAAAAATAAGAAGCATCCATTAGTAAATAAGCAACAATCATATTATAACTGTTGAGACGTGTCTTTTAGACAAATAAAAAAACTTGATCTTTTCTTCTCCATAAAAGCTGACGCTCAAGAACATCATACCCAATGTCTTTTTTGCTGTCTACTTATAGGGGATAGTAACAAAAAGACAGATGTATTAGGCTCCTGCCTACACCTTTTTGTCTTTTCTTGTCTATATGATCGGGTTATACTGTTTAGTGAGGAGGTGAATGACGTGGAACAACAAACGATGTTAAAAGAAATTTTAAAAGCACTCGATCTGTATGCATCTGACTTTCGCTCACAAATCGCTGCATTAGACAAAAAAATCGAAGCAATAGATAAAAAAGTCGAAGCAATGAATGGTGAATTTAGAAGAAAGTTTGTGGAAATAGACAAGCGGATACAAGAGATGGACGACCGGTTGGAAGGCAGAATCGATCGGCTGGAAAATGAAATGAACGAACGATTTAACCGCTTAGAAACAAAAATCGACAACTTGCGCATTGAACTTATTGAAACACAAGAAACCGTCGATTTCCACTCAGCCAAAATCGCCCAACATGACCGAAAAATCCGCAAGCTCTCCCAGCAACAATAACCTCTCTATCCGTAACGTTCTCTCCACGATGAAATTGCCCCCATCGCCAAACAGATGGGGGTGTTTGTTTTCACAGCCATTCTAAACATGTGCGCATATATGTGTTTATTATAACCGTTGAAACACATCTTTTAGGCAAATCTTTAAGTCTGGATGCAGAAAAGAAACTAGCACATCTTGTTCTCCAAATACTTCCCTTTTTTCATATACTCCGTTATGCCATCCGTACACCTCGATAGTTCGATGCAGCGGGTCAACCATCCAGTATTCTTTTACTTCAAACCGTTGATATAATTTGTATTTTTCATTTCGGTCTTTTAACGCCGTACTCGGAGACAACACCTCTACGATTAAGTCAGGTGCGCCTACGCATCCCTTTTCTGTGATTTTCTCTCGATCACAAATAACGGAAATATCGGGCTGCACCACATTTTTCACAGATTTGTCATCAAGATTTGAAGCGAATATGACATCAAACGGTGCCATGACCACTATGCATCCTTGTTGTTGAAAATAATCCCGCAACGCCGCATAAAGCTCACCGATGATATATTGATGGGTAAACGAAGAAGAAGCCATACTATATGGCACGCCGTCAATCAATTCCCATTGTCCGTCCCATTTCAGATAATCTTCATACGTGTAGTTGTGATTTGGAAACTCTGGAGTTTTCACCGCGCCTTCACTCCATTTGCTTTTTGTTTCCATTATATCATGCCGCCAAATATTATTCTTTGGCCGTGGATTGAAGCCGTGTTAGCGAATTTGTTCCTTGTTATATTACGTTATTTGTTTTTAACCACTCTTCCAATAGCTTGCTTCCGACTTCATAAGATAAATCATCTGCATCAATAGTAAAAATCTTGTAACCATATTTTTCATGGTAATCATATTGATCTAATATTTTTTGAACTAATGTAGTATCTTGTTCATTATCTAAAAAAACCACCCACTTATTTTCGTTCTGAATTTTATATGCAACTGCTTCTAAGTCAACATTGTTCTCATAATATCCTAAATGAAGATGCTGATTGGGATCAAATTTCACGTTGATCCACTCCCGTCTCTTAATGCACCAACCAAATTTTTCGGTTCTGCATCTCTAAACTCCTTGATCATGTCCAAATAATCGTTAATATTTTCAACCGTTGCATCCCTTCCTTCGAATTCCAGAATAAAAGCCGCTATATAGCGCCAAACATTAGGGCCTGTCCATGATGATAACGATATATTGTACAAATCTTCCCAAACATGCCGAAAATCCATTTGAAGATGAAACTTTGAGCGAATCTCTAAACTTTGTTCAAGCATTTTCGTACGGTGTCTCCATATTTCTGCCCCACCTTCTTCAACTCCAAGAAACCAAATCGGGGCATTGACATTTCCATAGCCAATCCAATTATACAAACATGAACGAACCAGTCTTTCAAAAGAAGTCGAAGTTTCCATCCCTATTTCTTGCTACTTCATTTTGTTACTATCATGGTTCAAATTTGCGCCAGTTTGTATCATTTCAGCACTTTTCCCTGACATAGACATCATGGCAATCTCAAATAACTTCCCTTAACTGTTCTTCAGAGAAATGGGCAATTCTTATCCATCCTCGTGGATCAACGTTATATCCTTTTTTCTTTATGATTTCACTATCCATATACTTGCCATTTACATATCCATTTCCACTAGGGGATAACTCCCTAGCTAATACTTTCCCTCTTTGCCGGCTTTCTGGATAAACATAATTTACTCGATCGTAACTTATAGGCTTTTCTTGTAGCTGCTTATATGACCGAAAAATCGCTTTCTTATGCTCAAAGCTCAGCATGTTCATTCCTCTCCCCCTATATCTTTAATACGATGCTCTTTGCGATTCACGGTAAAAAACAGGGCTCGCCACATCTTCGCCGAAAGCAGTGTGAAATGGTAATGATGCTCTATCGGCTTGTTTTAAAACTCCCAAATAACCAAATCCTTTCGTACCAGGCAGTTCTCTGCAATAAAAATCTTTACCGTTTTCTCTTTCCCCGTTTCTCCATTTCTCTAGCTCCTGCGCTTGGAATCTTGCCACCCGAACAGGAATTTTTCTATTTTGATCCCCATGCACAGCCTCTCCCTGAGTCCATAAATTGCTTTTGTTTCCCCAATTCGAGTTTATCCGTCACAAACACTTCAACTCACGAAATACCATATCCCTAATGTTCGTTGATGTAATGGATAATAAGTCAATTTCCTTCCAAATAACCTCTTGAATTTTACCGAATTTTTCCGAAGTTTTTTCGTCATTCGGAACGGTTCTAAACACTCCATTTTCAAGTTCATGGTCAGTAAAATTATCGCCATCATATAAAGGCCAGTAGAAAAACCAATGCTCAGAAACGCTCGGTGGTTTATCCCAATGTTCAAGGGTTGAATACACGTATTTACACAACGTCATCCTTGGTTCTTCTTCAAATGAAATTTCAACCGCATATATTGGGTCATTTTTCAACCCATTCCCTGACCGGCAAGGAGTGGCAAAATCTCTCTGATATAGTTTGATAAAAGATTGAATGAACCAGCCTTGATACTCTCGGTCAGATTTCCAACGCAAAAATTGCGGGATCACCGGAACAAATCCACATTCGACCGATTGACGGTCCATTTCCGCCAACAGTTTATCGACACTCTCGTACGTTTTTCGCACAACCTCGAAAGCGTTTTTTATGTTTTCCTGTACGCTAACAGAATTCATAATACCCCTCCTTTTCAATACGGTTGGCACTTAAATGAAAAAACTGTTCATCTGTATAAAAATGAAAGTAGGAGCAGTGGTCAACTAAAGGACAAGCAAGGCTTTGAAAGTTTTGAAAGCGATCAAATCCCTTTTTTCTCAATAAAGCAACCAAATCTTCCAATATTAACCTTTGAAACTCATTCAATGTTTCATTTTTTTGCACGTACACCAATTGATGGAACACTTCTTGCCAAGATAAATATCCGAAATGAACACCGCTTGGCAGTTTTCTGTCTTCCATCACCTTTTTAGCAATCATATTCACTTCTGGTTCCGTTCCTAATAAGAGCAAAAACTTTGGCGTCTGTCCTTTACCCTTTAATAAATCGCTTGCTTCTCGTTCCAATTGATCGTCTGATGATAAAGGACTATGGTATTTCACTTCGATTCCTATGATCAAATGATCAAATTCAAGTAAAACATCGATTTCACTTCTTTCTCCCTTGACCCAAAACTTAACCTTATCCCCTATAAATTCGTTTTTTCGCCTTCCCAAACTGTTTATGAACGCCATTTGATCAGTTTGAGAAAAAAATACAGCCTTGCTTAAAATCGGCTTAATCCCTTTGTGAAAAGGGAGATAACGCAACGTACCAAACACGTTCGCTGTCAGCTGATCTTCAAGCCGCTCGCTTAAATTCGAACCTTCCGATGATATTTTTCCATGTATTTCAGCTAACAAACTTTCTCCCCCCTGTCTGTGCCCATACATTCGACAAGTGACAGGATCCGCGTGCAACGAAGCTTCTCCTGTCGCACTCTAATTTTTTAATTGCTTCTCATAACACTTCTTCATCACAACAGATAAATCCGGGTTAATCAAGTCTTGCCCGAGACGTTTTCGTTCCTGACACAGCTTTTCTTCGATAGGTGACAACAGACACTAAAACTATTTCTCTCAACTATATACGTCCCCAACATGAACAGCTACATATCGGAACTCGCCATGTTTGTCTTGGTTGATGGTAGAATAATGATGCCATTTCAATTGATATCTCCCTTTAATAAAGATCGGCGCATCACGGTTTTCTTTCGTCCCTGCTGATGCACGTTCCTGCCATTTTAACTCCCCGGTGATGATCCGGTTTTCATGAATGCGAAACTCGCAGTCCACCGTATTTGGTCGCATCGGCTCGGTCCAATACAAATGGTCATTCGTTAGCAACACAACGATCCCGTAGACATTCCTTCTCCCCATCGTTATTCGTTCTAACTTTTCCACTTGCGCCAAAAAATCATAACGACCCTGATCCTGAGCACCGTGGTGCTTCAATTCAATCGTTTGCCCGTTTTGCTTTATCGTGACCCGAGCGAGCTTGTTCATTAAACAAATCGCGTATTGGCGCCCACTTTCCGGTTCTTCCACCCACAAATCGATCAGATAATCATGAAAGCGTTTGTTCTCCTCGACGCGGAATTTTTCTTGAAGCTGAAATTTTAATGACTGTTTAAACGCTTCTTTTGAAGCAAAAAATCGATACTTTTGCGATAGGCGTTCCAATTCCTCTTGAATAGAAAACATCATTTTCCTCCTTCCCTTATCTATAGTTGCTACCCGATCGCCATGTTGCAAGTTCAGCCAATCGACTGCGTAAACTTGCATTTCGGATAATTATTGCAACCTTTAAATGTTCCGTATTTCCCTTTCCGAACGATTAGAACACCGCCACATTTTGGACAACGGTTTTGCTGTATATGTTGTTCCGTCTGCTTTTGCTTCGTTCGAATCGCTTGCATGTGCCACTTTTTCATTTCTTTTTCTTGTGTCTTATCTTTGGCAAGCACTGTTTCTAATTTTTGAGCTAAACGTTGCTTTGTTTCCCTATCGATCACTTTTGTTTGGTGTTGCTCGAGCACTTGTTTCAATTGTTTCGGATAAACCACATAAGCATGGGCAAAATGAGCATTTGATTTAAACTTTGCCCGCGGCAAAAACACGACAACCGAGTGCATCGGAATATGCACAAACTCCTCCCCAAGCCAGTCTCTTAACGCCTTGATATGCCCTTTGTTCTGCAAAATAGGATTAAGAAATTTTTCTTTTTGTTTATAAATGACTTGCGTCCAATATTTTGACGTTTCATCTCCGAAAATCCAGCCGCTGTAATTTTTCGTTTCGATGACAAACAGTCCTTGATCGGAAAGGATAACATGATCAATTTGCGAAGTTGAACCGTCTTGTTTTGGAATATACAGGTTATGAAAAGCTTTGTATTTTCCAGATGATGTTGCTTCTATCTTTTTGATTGCTTTACGGACTTTATATTCTCCATACGATCCAATCCATTCTGCTTCTTTCGACTTGATCCATCTTGCCAGCAAAACAAGCAAGACCAAAAGAAGCAATGTATAGAAAAGCCCCATATTCACAATTCCCTTCCCCGCCCCCAAATGTTATTGTTACAAACTACTCAATCGACTTCTTTCAATTCTTATCGTATTGTCTTTTCCGTCTAGCATATCGGCACGCTTGCTGCCGTAAATGCGAAGCCACGGGGAACCTTTGACCGCTTTCACGGACAGCCGTGCCGTTCCACGAATCTGTTCTTTTTCGATATCCACGCATTCGATAAATTCGTCCCAGTAGACGATGGCAATGACTTGGTTGTAGTCGCTTAATTGCTTCTGGCTACAAATAAAGGCAAAGATTAATGTTTTTTCTTTATTTCCTTGATGAATCTTGGCAATTTCCTCGATCTCATTGTCGCTAAATGAAAAAGACCAGGTAAAATCTTTGGAGCCTGATGGAGTGGTATTGTACTTCGTATAAATGATATAACTCGCTTTATTCGTCGTGACTTCGTATATTTGCCGATTGTCGTTTTCTTTTTCAAACAGTGCAGGCGCTAGCCCTCCATTAACCAGCGCGGAAAGCAACGCTCCGTAATAGTAGTCAGCTTTGCAAATCGTTGTCATCATGATCCCCTTCCTTATTACTAAACCAATAATCTCATTTAATTCGATTGTACCAACATTTGTAGAAAAACGTTGTCGAATATTGTAAAATCATTTACAAATTTCCTATGCATAATTAACTAATATACCATCTGAAAATTCAGACGATTGAAACAAAAAAGCTACCCATTAGCTTAGGGTAGCTTTCTCCTTTAGTGGGTAACAACAGGTACCAAGCCAATACAAGAATAAAACCATTAAAAAACGCTGTGCCAGCTCTCTATTTAAACAAGCGGTCGTGGCCAATCGTTATACATTCACTCCACATGCAAAATATCGTTTGAAATCTCTTTATTTCCTCCCATAATGTATACGTTCTCTCTCTCGGTTAAATTCTTCATGCAACTTCCCTTGTTCATATTCCATCAAATAATTTAGTGTCTGCTCAATGGTTGCTATTTTCATTGTTATTAATATATCGGAAGAAGTATCCTCGTCATCTAATAATGTTCTCTTGTATCTCTCCAGTTCCAAAAGGCGCTCCATTATTTCTTTAAATCCTCTAATCGTCTTTTCATCCTTATAAATAAAATCACGTTCGAAATCAATATCCTCTAATTCCTGTTTATATTTGTTAATCGTGTTATCACGCATTTGTCTTGCAAAATCAGCTCTTCTTTGAATCGGACCAAAACGAAATTTATTTCTCCATGATAAAAATGTACTTTTAGGCACGCCTAACTCGCTTGCCCCTTCCCAAGGAACAACATCTCTAATCACGCAAAGTTCATACATAATCTCTTTCAACGGCTTACCGTACTTTTTTTCTACGATTTCTTGATAATCTTTATTTGTCATCATTGGAATCACATCCTTATTGTGAGTTTATCGCTAAATATAAAAACGCTATTTCAGGAGCTAGCAGATGCCAAGCACTGTCCCTTCCTACTCATCTTTTACCCTTTTATGAACTTCTTCTTCCGTTAGGTCAAATATATGTGCAATATCGGCAATGCTCATTCCTTTTGCAATCATTTTTCTCATCATTTCTCGCTCTTTTTGCTTAGCTCCTTCACGTTTTCCCTTTTGTTCATACGAAATCAACAATTCCAACACTTGCTCTTTTTCTTTCGTTTCCATTTGATTCACCTTGTTTCGTAATCGTTGTTCTTCTTCATCCGACAATTTCACATATGTTTCAAAAAAGCCCATTAACAGCCTCTGCTTTGCTTCATCCAGCTCTAAACTAACCAACATGCGTAAAAACTGTTTTTTCAATTCGATTCGTTCACTTTCAGTATAACCCATTTTGCTTAACAGTGCAGCGGCGATCGGGTTGTCAATGCGAATGTAGTTGCGCCAATTTTGTTTGCGTAGTTCGATGGTGAAAAAGCGGAAGTGAAGGATGTTGCCAAACGGAAGTTGAAGCGTAAACGAAGAGGGTTCGTCGCGGATGGTATCGTAGCTGAAAACGGCAATCGGAACGACATTCGTACGGTATTTCTCAAACAAGCGGCTGAAGTAAATGAACATCCATTCAGGAAACGACGGCTGCACGTAGCTTTGATTTTCAATATGGACGATGATCAGCCCGTCTTCCCCTTTTAATTTCGTTTCGACTAACAAATCGACGCGATACTTCTCCTCTGCCGTTACATCGGTGAACAGTTCTTCGGATAAAAAGGACAAATGCTGAAAATCAATATACTCGTACATTTCAGGGAAAAAGAGAAGGATAAACTCTTCAAAAAATGTTTGGATCAACTCTTTGAACAAGCGGTCATGGTCAACAGCCATACATTCACCTCACATGTGAAAATTCACATACGTTATTCGACAACATGTGCGAAATTCCTACATGGGATAAAACAAAAACAGAGAGCCAAGCAATGACTCTCTGCTTCTACAAATCCCAGCAATCCTTAGAGAGTGGCGGGCAAGCAACCCTTTCATATCACACAAACGGCAATACCCTTTCATGCTGTGAACGCGGGTGAATCAACCCGCGGTTATGGAAAGTAGAACTCAAATCGGCATAATAGATCGTAATCGGTAAGCGTGTCTTCAGCATGGAATGAATATGCATAAACGATAGCTTATATATATCGGAGACAATCTCATGAATCGATAAACCGTTTGTTTTTTGCACAATTTTAATCGGTTGGGCCATGCCGACTGCCTCTTTCGGGTCCGTCGCGCATAAATACGCCATGTTTCTTTTCGAATAATATATCCCTTGCTTTGTCATCCATTTTCGGTTGGAGTAAACAGCCATTCGTCTTCGCGTTTTTTTGATGACTTCCACAAAATCAAAAGGAATTTGAAATGATCGCAAATAAGCTTGCAAAAAATCTAGATCCTCCCGACAAATACCATCGCGGTGAAAAGTAATATGCCGCGGCTTTGCACCATAGGTTTGTTCATAGCTGTATATGCTTTCATTCACAATCTCTTCCATTGTGGAATTGGCGATGGTTTCCCCCGCTTCCGCAGTGGCAACTGATTTTTGTTTAATGATTTTTCCATCGCGCCCAATCACCTGAATGATACCAGAGGCATGCTTTCCGTGTTCATGGCTGACATCCAAGCCAATGAAGCAATCTGAATGCATCGGGCTGGCCAAAATCCAAGGCTGAATTCCTGCTTTGGCATAAAATCCCTAGCAAAATATTATAGTAGTGAAAGATATTATTTTCCGTAACTAAAGAAGAAGTGAACCCAACAAATTGCGTCATTAAGTCTTCTTTTCCACCAAATTCTTTTTTAATCGTAACGTAGGCGCGATCAATATTTTCTTCTGTTCCAATAACCACGACAACCGTTCCGCGGAACTGGTCAGTAATGGATTTCAAATGATACGACAGGTTATCTTGTTTAAAAAAGTCTTTGGGCAATTGACCGTATAGTTGGCGCGGCTGATTGGAAACATTAAGCTTTACTCCAAGCGCTTCAGACATTGATTCTAGCTTTTTTACAAAACATCCCACTTCTCTTCGCTTTTGTGGGTCATAGTTCAGCTCTGGATCGACGAAATAGCTGACGGCTACATTGCTCGGTTCGTACACTCCCGACTGCTTAAGCCCTCTATAAATCTCATTTGTTTTATATCCTTGTCCAAACTCCATTATCGGGGAATCAAGCTCATTAACATCATAGCCTAGGTTAACCGCCCGCACATTTTCTTTTTGGAACGTCAACACTTGCTGTTGACTAAGCAAGCGGAACGCTTCTGTATAAAGCTTAAACATTTTTTCATGCGGTGACAGCTTAATCAGGCGATTCACTTTCTTCGTCATCGATGGCGGCAATTGCTCGTATGAACAAGTTAATTTTAGCAATGGGGCAAATAAGGAAGAAGATGACCGTCTCTGTTTTTTACATGTACGACCGGTGTTTTTTCATGAACCCCTTTTAGCTTCCACAGTTCATTTTTTTCTAAGTAATAATCAATGACACTTTGTTGTAAAAACGGACTTTTTTGCCCGGCTGTATAGTCAGCCATCCCCACAAAAGTGTAATAGTATGCCCGCCTATTAAATGGATCGACAACCTCCATTCCTTCTTTGAGAAGCGATGGATCATTATTGATCACATCTTGCAATGTTTTTCGATATTCAAAACGGTGCTGATAATCAAAACCCACGAAAATATCTCCATTTTCTTCGACTGAAAAGGAAATATAGATCGCCGGATGAATGCTAATTTCACCGACATGCATCGACCGTTCATTAGTTAAACGGAATAAGTCTTTATCTATCTTATAGCTGCTTTTACAACGATTCTCTAATTCTTTCTTTAATAATTTTTCCAAAATGGTTCTTTCCATAGGCAAAGAACATTGAATGGGTCGATGTTCGTGCTGAATATAACGATGATCTCCCCAATGACAAATCTCTTCAAACGACGCTATATACTGTCCATGCGCCGCCACCGTTATGTACGAATTTAGCTTTCTCAGTTCATAAGCAATCGAATGGGCATAAGAATATTTTTCGTGCGGATTAGATAAAGGAACCGTATAAAGATGAATGGCAATATCCGACGCTTTTTCATCCGCTTTACATTCAGAAAAATAATAATGGTTCACAATCTCACCGCCTTTCCAAATCGATCCACCGTATATTATATCATCATCCTTCGGAATTATAGTAAGAATAGAACGATTTGAAATAAAAATCTGAATTAAGTATCATGCATGAAGCCAAAAGGAACCCGACAAAGCGTGTTGTATGCGATTATATAGCCATAATGACTGATATTATGCTAAGCAACTTTATAATCCGTATTTTAGAGAGTTTAATTTACACATTGAAGCTGTTCCGGAAGGCCGTAAAACAGCTGTTTGGGACAGCTTCGTTCGATTTTCATCCAAATGGATGATCTGAGACGATGTGCAAGTGCTGGGGAACCATTGGATCATAACCAGAAAAGCTTGCAGCCAATTAAAGTTCTACTTTTGTTCAAGAATGACTTCTTTGCATAATATCTTTACCCAAGGATGTGTATAATCAAAAGTATAGATGTTAATGTGATGCAAGCCCATATTAGTCTGTCGGCTGTTGTACACCCTTTCAAACAATACGATCGTAAACCAACTATTCACGTTAATCTCGTCTTTTGACAGTTGGGTAAACTTACTTGGCATACTAAATTCTGCTTTTAGGCAGTCCTTAAAAACAAGTGTCAATTCCCTAGTTTCACTCTTACCGTCTTGTATATCCCAATAATAATCTACGCTGATTGATAAATCTGTTAAATGATTAACCCATTTGACACCCGTTATTATACTGTCGGTAAAATCAAAAGCGTTCTCAATTTCTTCAATGTTACTTGCAATAATCAATGAAACCGCCCGCTTTCAGAAATAAAAACTTTGTGCATTTGAGAAGTATTCATTCTGAGGATGAATTGGATGATTGATAAGGAAGACCATGGTAGAAGCGCATTCTTAGAAGAAATGATCATGAACCATGTTAATGTAGTCAATTTTTTGTTTTTTGATGCCCTTTTAACACATTGTGGAGATACCGACCATCAATAAACAAAGCAATTCGTGAATACAAAAAAGATCTTTGTTTAAGTAAAAATAAAAGGAGCGGGCATAATATCTCTCCTCTTGGCTTATCATACATATGAATGACAGTGTTTATTTGTAATTTGAAAAAGGATTCTAAAATAATGTGCTAATTTACACCAATCACTCATGTTTTCTTTTACCCAATTCTTCTTTCAATTCAATAGGCCGTTCACTGCAAATGTTAAAAGACTAGTACTCCAGAGAATGACAGACATAGGCTCAAAACTTTATACTTAACCAGCGCAACATGTCAAATGTATCGACATAGGGCACATTGAATGCATGGCAAACATTAGGAATAAAAATTCTGCTTTTGGAATTAGGATGAAATTGTTCATGTGTTACTACAATAAAATTGTATGTCTTTGCAAACGCTATTAACCAACTATCTGCTGCACTAGCAAACTCTCTTTTTGCCGCCTCAAAATATTGCCCCTGCTGAACAGCCCAGGTAATAATTTCTTGATATGTTCTAAGAACTTCAATCTTATCGGTTGGCTCGAACCATTGGGCAAAATAATGATTGGCCCACTCGCTTAATTCATCATTTTTATGAAAGCTATTAATTTCCTGTTTAACACGGTCAATGCTTATGATGTTGCCGTTTTCGGCATGTTGAAGCAGGGCATCCCAAAAGGAAGGAGCGATATCAAAAGAATAATACCTTTTATAGGCTTCAATAAAAATGTTCGTATCAATCACAAACTTATGGCTAGAACTCATACATATCTCCCCGTATCGACATATTCGGCAAACTTAGCAAAAGTGTCACCAGAAAGCCCCGTCAATTGATAGGCTTCACGATAAAGGATCGTTCCTTCCTTTGCCGCGCTTATGACTGCTTCCGCAAAATGACGGCCAATACGCATCGTTTGAGTTGCGTAAAAATTGCCTCCGCTTGTTTTCGTTTGTTCCGTTTGTTGTCGAAGCCGTTTCATATAATCTTCATAAAATAAAAAAAACTCCTCTTTTGTCACAAGATTTAAGTCTAGAGCTCTACGTGCCGCCACAATTTCACTAACCTTAAAATAGCGAGCCGCCTGTTCAAAACGATCTTCCGATTGACCAACCTGTTTCCATATAATAATTAATTCATCTTCAGGAACAAGAAACTCAGCAGCTGCTTTGTTGCATGCGTTTTCAATTTCAGCATCAGCAGGCTGAAGATTTTTTAAATCGAATGCGGCACTCTCCCCGTACCAAATATGAGCAAGTTCGTGGGCCAATGTAAACATTTGCGCAGCTTTTCCGTCTCTTCCATTTATGAATATTAAAGGGGCATAGTCATCAATAAGGACAAAACCACGAAATTCCGCAACATCCAGTTTTCGATGTGTATTATTGCCAACTACTCCATTAATGACTACAATAATACCGATATCTTCAGTTTTTCTAATAAGATTGCGTAAAGCTTCCTGCCAAGTTGATTGTTTTGATGCCCATCCATCTTCCAAATTTAACGTCCTTCGCATATCTTGTGCAACGAGTTTTGGATCCATTGACAAGTTCGCACGTCCCACATAATTTAAAGGCGGATTGCCTAGCTGAATTAAATAATCTCGCATCCACTGTTGCCGTCTTTCCATCGTTTGAACCGTTTCCAAAAGATTTGGACTCGGGCGGACAGCCCCTTCATCTCTCACCGTGCGATAATGAGGAATTCTCAACTTCTCCTCTGGTGGATTAGGGAGAAAAAAATAACCAAGAGGTACAGCTGTCATTTTTGCAAGCTTTTCTAACTGCTTAAGCGTCGGCTGGCTCTCTTGATTGATCCATTTATCAATATTAGGAAACTGATCCTTCAGCCGATCAAAATTATCCATGCGTTTGATCACCCATTGTAGAACATTGGGTTTAACCTCAACCTTAACCATCATATTGCCCCTCCTCTTTGACAATAGTATGCCACAAATGCTGGAAAGAAAAAAGAGAGGAGAGAGCATTCAATAAAAAAAGCTGTCCCAAAAGGTCATTGTACCACCTTTTGGGACAGCCTCCTGTAAAAGCATCACTAACGGCTAACCGCCCGCAGCATAAACGCCTCCACATCATTCTCCGGACCAACAAATTCAATATCCGTGCCGATTGCTTCAAAGTGCTTGCGGGCAAACTCGATTTTTGCCGATTCGCCCGGGCGCAAATCTCCTTCCCATTCCTGTCCTTTTGTCTCTAGGACGAAGTACAGCTTTTCTTCCCCGTCTTTCTCAATGACAAGCGCCCAGTCAGGGTTGTAGGAGCCAATTGGCGTGTCAATTTTAAACCAGCTTGGCAGCTTTACATATACTTTTACTTTTTCGTCGTTTTCAAACCGTTTGGCAAAACGCTCTTCCACATCTGAATCATAGACGACATGGTCAAACAGCGATTTTTCACTCGGAATTGCGTTGTCATTCAAGTAGGCAAGCAGTTCTTCGTTTTGGAATAGTTCCACCGCATAATACGCATCGTCGCCGATTTTATAATATTTCACACCGTCTTTTAACAGTTGCTTCATTTCGCGCTGGATGATCTTTGTCACTTCTTCGATAAATTTTTGCGGATTGTTTTTGAAATCGTCAAGCCGCTTGCAGCCGGTTAAGATGCGGACAATCGTCTTCCGCGTTAAATTCGTGCGGTTTTGCAGTTCCGTAATGACGTCTGGAAGCGTATGGTGCAAGCTGACGTAATCTTCGACGCTTTCGCTTACCGTTTGCGCCTGCACCCCTGTCACTCGGTCGATTTCAACTTTTCCTTTACGGCTTAAAATGCGAATTTTGTTAATCGGCGCCATATCTTGAATGCTTTTGATACATTTTTCAATCAATTGTTCGCTGTCGAAATCGACGGAATAGACCGTTTTATATTTAATTTTGTCCCATAACTGTCTGAATTCTTCCTGATTGAATACAGACATATTTAATTTCACTTTTTGCTTTTTGGTCGCGTCTTTGATCGGCAATGCTTGCAAGTGGCGTTTTATTTCTTTTACGATCGCCGGAAGCCATGGCTGAAACTCCGAACTTAAGCGCAAGTCATAGTTTTCTATTGCTTTCTTTAATTCAGAGGTGACCATGCTATGCTTATCGATATAGCCGTTTTGCTTCAATTCTTCATATAATTTCACCGATAAATCGTAGCCCATTTGCATCGGCTCTTCCGTCTTCTCGTCGATATAAATAAGTTTGGCGAATATATGTTTTTCAATTTTGCCGAATTTGACTCCTGTTTCTTCTTCGATTTCTTTTTGCAGCGTCGCGACAAATTCTTCATACGATTCGTTCGCCATGACCGTTAGCGTGTTGATATGATAGTCTTGCACACGCTCCCCGTTTTGGTCGACAGCTAAACGCAAGCCACGCCCGATTTCCTGGCGTCTCGATACATACGTGCCAGCGGAATCTTTCAACGTGCAAATTTGAAAGACGTTCGGGTTATCCCATCCTTCACGAAGCGCCGAATGGGAGAAAATGAAGCGAAGCGGCTCATTGAGGCTAAGCAGCCGTTCTTTGTCTTTCATAATAAGGTTGTACACATCGGTGTCCGCTTCTGTATTTCCTTTTGTATCTTTCAGACGCCCCTTTTTATCTTGTGCGAAATACCCGTTGTGCGCTTTTTCCACGTCCTTATCAATGCCTGGATCATCCCAAAGCTGTCGGTATTTCGGTTTTTGGATCAAATCCTTATATTCTTCCTCAAACATCACCGCATATTTTCCTTTAATCGGATTGCCATCTTTATCATAATCACGGTAATGGGCGACTTTGTCGATAAAGAAAAGGCTTAACACTTTAATTCCGCGCGGGCGAAGCTGCAGCTCTTTGTTCAAATGCTCTTCGATCGTTTTGCGGATTTGATACCGCTTTATCGCATCATCGTCCAAATCGCCGATCGCATCACCGACCCGCAGACGATAGCCATTTACTTCAATCGCTTCGTTTCCTTCCGTCCAATCAATCTGCTCGACGATATAGCCACGATACAATTCTCGTTCCCCGGAAATATCGTACAAATCGTCTCCGTATTTCACCGTTTTCGTCGTCCGCTTCACCTTTCCGCGCGATTCGACGTCCAGTTCGATCTTCGCTTTTCTTTCCTTTACCTCGATTAGTTTTATGTACGGCACATTAAAAGACGGTTCAGAACGAACAGACATCACTTCGATTTTTTTGACGAGTTTTTGATTATACGCGTCGACTGCATCGAGGCGATACACCATATTATATTTTTCCACATGCGTCGCCGAGTAGCGCAGCGTGCAAAGCGGATTGAGCGAAGCGATCGCTTCTTTTGATTTCGGCGTCGTATCGACGCTTTGCGGCTCGTCAATAATAACAATCGGGTTTGTCTGTTGAATAAATTCGATCGGGCGATAGCCATTCAAACGGTCGTTCGGACGGTGGATAACGTTCGCTTTATCTTCTTTATCAGGGTCTTCAAAGCTTTTTCGGAACGCGTCGATATTAATGATCATGATTTGGATTGTTGTCGCTGTCGCAAAGTTACGGACTTGATCGAGTTTTTGCGAATCGTAAATAAAGTATTCTACTGGCGTATGGTCATACAGTTCATTGAAATGGTCTCTCGTAATTTGCAGCGACTTGTACACCCCTTCGCGAATCGCCACGGACGGAACGACAATGACAAATTTCGTAAATCCGTAATGTTTATGCAATTCGTAAATCGTCCGTAAATAGACATATGTCTTCCCCGTACCTGTCTCCATTTCAACGGTAAAATGCATGCCATCAAGCCGCTCACTGCGCGGCAGGCCGTTTTTCATTTGAATGTCCTGCACGTTTTTTAAAATTTCTTCCGGCGTAAGGTCTAAACGATTCCCTACGCCTAAATCCGTTTGAATCATCCCCGCGTTTGGTCCATACGAAACGGTGAAGTTGGACTGGCTCATTTCTTGCCCTTTAAAAATTTGCACAACGGAATCAATCGCCCGCTTTTGATAATCCAAGTCCGCGATAAACTTCAGCTTCATCGGTTACACACTCCTAACATCCGTGATTCCGTGCTTTTTCAATGTTTGAATCGCGTTCGTTTTCACGGCGTCGCTAATAAAGCCAGACTCTTTGAAAATGACTTTCGGCGGCATATGCTCGGATTGATATTTCAACATCTCCTGAACGATATCCAAATCGATGTCATCTTCTAAACATACTAACACGGAACCATAGGCAACGTTATAAATCGTTTTGCCGTTATAATCAATTTCTTCAATCGGTGTGGTGAGCGGCAGGCCGATTTTCAGTAAAATCTCATACAACAAATCTTCTTTCGTGCGGTCTTCTTTAATGTTATCCTGCAAATCGAAAAGGGTTTGCTCCAAGTTGTCAAAATCAGGATCCCATGTTTTCACGTTCGAAGAATCGAGCTTAAACACTTTAAAACCGATGTCTAAATCCGTTTTTCCTGTTTCCTGAACAATTTTCTCGCCCGCGCGGCGGATGCGTTCTTTGCCGATTTCACAAATGTTTTCATATCCCGCTTTATACGCATCTGATTTTTCATCTGTCTTCTCAGGCAGCTGGACCATAATAAACTTACGTTTTCCTCCGTCTTCGGCGTTTAATTGCATCACTGCATGGGCTGTTGTAGCGGAACCTGAAAAAAAGTCAAGGATAATATCATCTTTTTTAGTGCATTGATTAATAATAGAAATTAATAGGGAAATCGGTTTAGGGTAGTCAAAAATTCTGTTTTCAAATAAGTTTTGTATTACTTTTGTGCCCTCTGAATTTAGTCCCGAATATAACTGTGTGACTTCATTAGAATCAACCAACTTTGAATTTTCGTTGATCCAAGTAGAAATAGGATTTACAACAACTTTCAATTCACTTTTAAACCTTTTATACATTGGTTTCTGTTTCGGGTTGTTCGGAAAATATATTCTATTTTCCTTTATTAATTTATCCATTGACTCTTTTACATAAGCCCATACTCTTTGAGGATTAGGCTTATAAACAATTCCTGTTTTTGGGTCAACCAAATCATAATATTGATTAGGTCTTTGTTCTTTAGTCATTCCTACTGTTAAATCACCCTTAATCCATTCACCTCTAGGATCATTATCAGGGTTACTAAAATTACTGTAGATGAGCATTTTTCATTACAATAATTTCCATGGTTAGAGAGACAAACAGGGTACCCCTTACGCGATACGGAGCTGTTTTTTGATCACATCAATGGGAATATCTTGCTTTGCAGCGTCATAAAGATGAGATTTCCCATCGCGTCAAGCGAGTAAGATCCCTCGAAGATGACGAGGTCGATAGGTCCGAGGTGGAAGCGTGGCGACACGTGGAGCTGACGGATACTAATCGATCGAGGACTTAACCAAGCGGAAAAGTGGAGGCGAGCGCTTAGCGTCAAAAGGAAAATGTTCTTCGCCCGTAGAGGTGCTTGCACCTCAAGGGAGAAGGTTATTTGGCGCAAGAGAGCTAGGCACCGGAGCTAGACAACGGAAAAGCATAGGCCGCCTACGCAAGACGGCTTCTTCCAAACGGACGGTTATCTAGTTTTGAGGGAACGAAATCCCTCTTGACAAACGTGATGATTGGAATATAATAATAAATGTCCAATTGAGATAATTGCCTAGTGACAATAGCGGAGAGGAAACACCCGTTCCCATCCCGAACACGGAAGTTAAGCTCTCCAGCGCCGATGGTAGTTGGGGCCAGCGCCCCTGCAAGAGTAGGTCGTTGCTAGGCAATGTAAAAAGAAGCATGCCTTAATGAAAGGCATGCTTCTTTTTTTCTATATTTGCTTACCCTTTCCTTTTATTACCTAAAATCATGTTTCATTTTCGAAAAAAAAGGAAATCATATGACTAGCCATTTTTGTGAGTGACCCTTGCATTTTTTTATAATAAACTATATAGTAGAAGTAAGGTCAAATATAGTCAAAGTCAACTTGGTTTGTAAGGAGGAGGTAGAGTGCCAAACATTTCTGATATTATTGAGCAATATTTAAAACAGGTATTAAATATGAGCGGTAAAGACATTGTGGAAATCAAAAGAAGTGAAATTGCTGATAAATTTCAATGTGTTCCCTCACAAATTAATTATGTTATTAATACAAGATTTACGCTAGAGCGAGGATATATTGTTGAGAGTAAGCGCGGTGGCGGTGGTTACATCCGCATTATGAAAGTGAAAACAAAAAGTGAAGCACAGTTAATTGATCAACTGTTAGAATTAATCCAGCATCGGATTAGTCAATCAAATGCGGAAGATATTATTGATCGTCTTGTCGAGGAAAAAGTAATTACCGAACGAGAAGCAAAGATTATGCTAAGCGTAATGGACCGTTCTGTATTATACATCGATTTGCCCCAACGTGATGAATTGAGAGCACGCATGCTAAGAGCGATGTTGATATCGCTAAAATATAAGTAGGGAGGGGATAAAGTTGATATGTCAGGAATGCAATCAAAGACCGGCAACAGTGCATTTTACGAAAATTATAAACGGCGAAAAAACCGAATTTCATCTTTGCGAACAATGCGCTCAAGAGAATAGTGATATGTTTATGTTTTACGGAAATGATGACTTTTCCTTTAATAATTTATTAGCTGGCCTGCTTAATTTTTCATCTCCAATGAAAGAAATGACGTCAAGCCCGTTCCAAAGCACCGATATTTTACAATGCGAGAAGTGTGCAATGACTTATCATCAGTTTACAAAAACAGGCCGTTTCGGCTGTTCAAACTGTTACCGCACATTTGCTAGATATTTACCACCAATATTAAAAAGACTCCATAGCGGAAATACAACCCATGCTGGAAAAATACCGAAACGAAAAGGTGGAACACTCCATCTGCGCAAGCAAATTGCTATGTTAAAACAAAAACTGCAAGAACTTGTGGCGAGAGAAGAATTTGAAAAGGCGGCAGAGGTTCGTGATCAAATTCGCTCTCTTGAATATCAGTTGCATCAACATCGAGGGGGGGAGATGTAGTTATATGTCGTTTGAGAAGTTTTTTAATACGGCGGTCAGTTCTTGGATGAGTCAAGAGGGGCCTGATTCTGATATCGTGTTAAGCAGCCGTATCCGTTTAGCAAGA
The DNA here is from genome assembly GCF_002217735.1 of Parageobacillus galactosidasius. NCBI lineage: Bacteria > Bacillati > Bacillota > Bacilli > Caryophanales > Anoxybacillaceae > Parageobacillus > Parageobacillus galactosidasius. Next base: position 101,539 of record NZ_NDYL01000001.1, read on the forward strand.
AACATTGTTGATTTTCAGTTTCCAACAGTATTTAACAATGAGGAAGCACAGCAAATTGTTTCATTGTTTGAGCAAACATTTGCTCATCGTTTTTACCCGTCTGTCGGTCGTTTTGAATTGTTAAAAATGTCAGAGCTTCAACCGATTGAAAAAAGGGTATTGGTAGAAAAGCATTTAATTAGCCCGCATTTGGCAGAAGATTCTCCTTTTGGGGCGTGCTTGCTTTCAGAAAATGAAGAAATAAGCATTATGATTAATGAAGAGGATCACATTCGTATTCAATGTTTATTTCCTGGTCTTCAATTAACAGAAGCGTTAAAAGTGGCTAATGAGCTTGATGATTGGATTGAGGAACATGTCAATTATGCGTTTGATGAAAAACTCGGATATTTAACAAGCTGTCCGACAAACGTTGGAACAGGGATGCGCGCTTCTGTTATGATGCATCTCCCGGCTCTCGTTTTAACACAGCAAATAAACCGCATTATTCCAGCAATCAACCAACTAGGATTAGTAGTACGCGGAACATATGGAGAAGGCAGTGAGGCGTTAGGTAACATTTTCCAAATTTCAAATCAAATTACATTAGGAAAGTCGGAAGAGGATATTGTGGAAGATTTGAAAAGCGTTGTTCAACAATTAATTGCCCAGGAAAGAATGGCGAGGGAGACATTAGTCAAAACTTTAAACATACAATTAGAAGACAGAGTATTCCGTTCTTATGGGATATTAGCAAATAGCCGTGTTATTGAATCTAAAGAAGCAGCGCAATGTTTGTCTGATGTACGTTTAGGAATTGACTTAGGATATATTAAAAATATTTCGCGCAATATTTTAAATGAGCTGATGATTTTAACTCAACCTGGATTTTTACAACAGTATGCAGGCGGCGTGCTAAGACCGGAAGAACGGGATGTTCGACGGGCGGCACTAATCCGCGAACGTCTAAAAATGGAAGAAAGAAAAGCGATGGAGGGTGATGAATAATGATGTTTGGAAGATTTACGGAGCGGGCGCAAAAAGTATTGGCGCTAGCTCAAGAGGAAGCAATACGCCTTGGCCATAATAACATTGGAACGGAACATATTTTATTAGGTTTAATTCGCGAGGGGGAAGGAATTGCAGCAAAAGCATTAATGGCTTTAGGGCTTGGGCCAGAAAAAATTCAAAAAGAGGTAGAATCGTTAATCGGTCGCGGCCATGAAGTTTCCCATACGATCCATTATACGCCGCGTGCGAAAAAAGTAATTGAACTATCGATGGATGAAGCGAGAAAGCTTGGCCATTCCTATGTAGGAACAGAACATATTTTACTAGGTCTTATTCGTGAAGGTGAAGGAGTTGCGGCCCGCGTACTTAACAATTTGGGAGTAAGTCTTAATAAAGCGCGCCAACAAGTGTTGCAACTGCTTGGAAGCAATGAGTCTGTTTCCGGTCATTCAGGAGGCGGTGCTTCACACGTAAGTACACCAACATTAGACAGCTTAGCTCGCGATTTAACGGCGATTGCTCGTGAAGGAAGATTAGACCCTGTTATTGGCAGAAGCAAGGAAATTCAGCGCGTTATTGAAGTGTTAAGCCGTCGTACAAAAAATAACCCGGTGTTAATCGGAGAACCTGGGGTTGGGAAAACAGCCATTGCTGAAGGTCTTGCGCAACAAATCGTAAATAATGAGGTTCCAGAAACACTCCGCGATAAGCGAGTAATGACGTTAGATATGGGAACGGTAGTAGCTGGTACAAAATACCGCGGTGAATTTGAAGATCGTCTGAAAAAAGTGATGGATGAGATTCGTCAAGCAGGAAATATCATTCTCTTCATTGATGAGCTCCATACGCTTATTGGCGCAGGTGGTGCAGAAGGTGCGATTGACGCATCGAACATCTTGAAGCCAGCGCTTGCCCGTGGGGAGTTGCAATGCATTGGTGCGACTACATTGGATGAGTATCGGAAATATATTGAAAAAGACGCGGCATTAGAACGTCGTTTCCAACCAATTTACGTCGATGAACCGACGGTAGAAGAATCGATTCAAATTTTAAAAGGATTGCGCGATCGCTATGAAGCGCATCACCGTGTATCTATTTCGGATGAAGCAATCATTCAGGCAGTAAAATTATCTGACCGCTATATTACTGACCGTTTCCTTCCAGATAAAGCAATCGATTTAATCGATGAGGCTTGTTCGAAAGTTCGCCTTCGTTCGTTTACTGCTCCTCCACAATTAAAGGAGCTTGAGCAAAAACTTGAGGAAGTACGCAAAGAAAAAGATGCTGCTGTACAAAGCCAAGAATTTGAAAAAGCTGCTTCCTTGCGTGATATGGAACAACGTTTACGTGAAGAATTAGAAGAAACGAAACGCGCGTGGAAAGAAAAACAGGGTCAGGAAAACTCTGAAGTAACAGTGGAAGACATTGCGATGGTTGTATCAAGCTGGACAGGAATTCCGGTGTCAAAACTTGCGCAAACAGAAACAGAACGATTATTGAAACTAGAAGAAATTTTACATTCCCGCGTCGTTGGTCAAGATGAAGCAGTAAAAGCAGTTGCCAAAGCAGTTCGTCGTGCACGCGCTGGATTAAAAGATCCGAAACGCCCGATTGGCTCGTTCATTTTCCTCGGTCCAACTGGTGTTGGAAAAACAGAATTAGCAAGAGCGCTTGCAGAAGCGATGTTCGGTGATGAAGACGCACTTATTCGCATCGATATGTCGGAATATATGGAGAAGCACTCGACATCTCGTTTAATCGGTTCGCCTCCTGGCTATGTCGGATACGAGGAAGGCGGTCAACTAACGGAAAAAGTGCGCCGCAAACCGTATTCGGTCGTGTTGTTAGATGAGATGGAAAAAGCGCATCCGGACGTATTTAACATTTTGCTGCAAGTGTTGGAAGACGGGCGTTTAACTGATTCGAAAGGAAGAACGGTTGATTTCCGCAATACGATTATCATTATGACATCGAACGTCGGTGCGGATGCGTTAAAGCGGAATAAATACGTCGGCTTTAATATCCAAGATGAAGATCAGAAGTATAAAGACATGAAAGGAAAAGTCATGGACGAGTTAAAGAAAGCATTTCGTCCGGAGTTTTTAAACCGAATTGATGAAATTATTGTCTTCCATTCACTTGAAAAACAACATTTAAAAGAAATTGTAAAACTAATGGCAGAACAGCTTGTAAAACGCTTAAAAGAACAAGATATCGATTTAGAGTTAACGGATGCGGCCATTGAAAAAATTGTTTCCGAGGGATATGATCTAGAATACGGTGCTCGTCCATTGCGTCGCGCGTTGCAAAAACATGTAGAAGATCGTTTGTCGGAAGAGCTGTTAAAAGGAACGATTGGCAAAGGGCAAAAAGTCATTGTAGACGTAAAAGACGGAGAGTTCGTCGTTTTATCAGAGCAAGCGGTGATGTAATCGGCGTTTTCTTGATGGAAGGTATGCGGCGGCTCACTGCCCATACCTTTTTGTTTCAACGATGAAAAAGAAAGGGTTTTCTAGCGATGGGGAAAAAGAAAACAAAGTTTGTTTGTCAAGAATGCGGTTATGAATCAGCGAAATGGCTTGGAAGATGTCCAGGATGCAGTACATGGAATTCGATGGTCGAGGAAATTGAGCGGACAAAGCCAATGACAAGAGGAGTGTTTGTGCATTCCACGGATGATATCATCTCAAAACCAGTTCCAATTACTACCGTGACCACAACGCAAGAGCCGCGCATACAAACGAATATTTCTGAATTTAACCGCGTATTAGGTGGGGGAATTGTGAAAGGTTCGCTCGTTTTAATCGGTGGGGATCCAGGCATTGGAAAATCAACGCTTCTTTTGCAAGTTTCTGCGCAACTTGCTGCTATGCAACATAAAGTATTATATATATCCGGCGAAGAATCCGTAAAACAAACGAAATTGCGCGCTGACCGCCTTCACATTGCTTCCGACCAATTGTATGTATTAGCGGAGACAGATTTGGAATATATTGCAGAAGCAATCGAAAATGTTCGCCCCGCTTGTGTTGTGATTGATTCGATTCAAACGATTTACCGTGCAGATATTACGTCCGCACCAGGAAGTGTATCGCAAGTCCGTGAATGTACAGCGGAACTGATGAAAATTGCCAAAACAAAAGGAATTGCCATTTTTATTGTCGGCCATGTAACGAAAGAGGGAGCGATTGCCGGTCCAAGAATTTTAGAGCATATGGTGGATACGGTTCTTTATTTCGAAGGAGAACGTCACCATACGTATCGTATTTTACGGGCGGTGAAAAACCGTTTCGGCTCCACAAATGAAATTGGTATTTTTGAAATGAGAGATTCAGGACTTATCGAGGTCGAAAACCCTTCAGAAGTGTTTTTAGAAGAACGTTCCCGAGGGGCGGCAGGTTCAACCGTTGTCGCAGCAATGGAAGGAACTCGTCCTGTATTAGTCGAAATTCAAGCATTAGTATCTCCAACGAGTTTTGGCAACCCGCGGCGGATGGCAACAGGAATCGACCATAACCGTGTTTCTTTATTAATGGCCGTATTGGAAAAAAGGGTCGGCCTGCTTTTACAAAATCAGGACGCTTACTTGAAAGTGGCAGGGGGAGTAAAATTAGACGAGCCAGCGATTGATTTGGCGATTGCCGTAAGCATTGCCTCAAGTTTCCGCGATCAGCCAACCAACCCGTCCGATGTGATTATCGGCGAGGTCGGTTTAACTGGGGAAGTACGCCGTGTTTCCCGTATTGAACAACGGGTGCAAGAAGCAGTAAAATTAGGGTTTTCTCGCATCATTATTCCTAAAAACAATTTAGCAGGATGGAATCCGCCAAAACATATAACCGTGATCGGTGTGTCCCACGTTGCCGAGGCACTTGAACATACGTTGCAGTAAAATTTACAAGTACATGTCAAATATTTAAAAAATATTAAAAACTATGTTAAAGATTGGTTTCAAACATTGGAAACTGTTTATAATGTTAAATAGGGAGGTGAAAATAAAGAAATGGTAAAACGTATCGTTCAGTTGTTTTTTCTTGTTGTTGGAGGAACATTAGGTGTTGTTTTCTTGCCAAATTTGTTGCGCCTTATGAATATAAGCGACATTTCATTATTAAATAATTCATATACATTAGCGGTATTAGGAGCACTTATTTTCTTTATGATGACTTTTTGGCTAGTAGATTATATTGTAGATATGATTCGCTGGGTCGAGGAATCGCTCGTTAAAGTGCCTGTTGCTGATCTTTTATTTGGCAGTTTAGGGCTTATTTTCGGCCTTATTATTGCGTTTTTAGTCGTCATGCCGCTGCAATCGTTTCAGTTTCAAGTCGTCAATACGGTGCTGCCAATATTTTTGACGATCCTGCTTGGTTATTTAGGATTTCAAGTCGGATTTAAAAAACGGCATGAATTAATGAATTTATTTTCTCTTTCCAATCGAATGGCAAAGAAAAAGGGGACAGAAGAAGAGACCGGCTTATCAAAAGACAGTCCTGTAAAAATTTTAGACACAAGTGTAATTATTGATGGCCGAATTGCGGATATTTGCCAAACAGGTTTTTTAGAAGGAACGATTGTCATTCCTCGTTTTGTGCTTGAAGAATTGCAACATATTGCAGATTCATCTGATGTGTTAAAACGCAATCGTGGCCGACGTGGACTTGACATTTTAAACCGCATTCAAAAGGAATTGGACATTAAAGTGGAAATTTATGAAGGTGATTTTGACGATATTCAAGAGGTAGACAGTAAGCTGGTGAAGTTGGCAAAATTAACATCAGGTGTTGTCGTCACGAATGATTTCAATTTAAATAAAGTATGTGAGCTGCAAAATGTGCGTGTCCTTAATATTAATGATTTAGCGAATGCGGTGAAACCGGTTGTTCTCCCTGGGGAAGAATTAAACGTTCATGTGATCAAAGATGGCAAGGAGCACAATCAAGGTGTGGCGTACTTAGATGATGGAACAATGATTGTCGTGGAAGACGGAAAAGATTATATAGGCAAACGGGTTGACGTACTGGTGACAAGCGTGTTACAAACATCAGCAGGGAGAATGATTTTCGCGAAGCTAAAGCTATTGCAAAAAGCGTTATAAACGAATGAGTAGGGGAAACAGCGATGATGTATGAGGTAGTCATTCCTGCAGCCGGGCAAGGAAAGCGAATGAAGGCAGGAGTTAATAAACAATTGATTGAACTTCAAAACGAACCGCTAATTGTGCGCACATTAAAAGTGTTTGAAAACGATGAATGGTGCCGTGGTATTATTGTTGTGATTAATGAAGCGGAAAGAACACAGTTTGAACAATTATTTTCTCGTTTCCATATTAAAAAAATCACTGCGATCGTAAGCGGTGGAAAAGAGCGACAACACAGCGTGTACAATGGACTGAAAGCGGTGAAAAATGGGGATATTGTGCTTATTCATGATGGTGCGCGTCCGTTCGTTACGATAGAGCACATTCATGAATTAGTAAAAGAAGCGAAGGAACACGGTGCAGCAATTCCGGCTGTGCGTGTTAAAGACACTATCAAAAAGGCGCGCGATCAGTTTGTTGAGGAAACGGTGGAACGCTCTAGCTTGTGGGCTGTACAAACTCCACAAGCTTTTCATGTTTCTCTCGTTTTAAGGGCACATGAGCAGGCACAAAAAGATGGTTATATTGGCACAGATGATGCAAGTCTTGTAGAGCGAATTGGCGGGAAAGTAAAAATTGTCGAAGGCGATTACCGCAATATTAAATTAACGACACCGGATGATTTATTATTTGCTGAAGCGATTTTATCAAGTTGGGTAATTTCATAACGAGAGGGGTAACTACATGTTTCGCATTGGTCAAGGATTTGATGTTCATCAGCTTGTCGAGGGCCGTCCCCTCATCATTGGAGGCGTTCGCATTCCATACGAAAAAGGGTTGCTCGGCCATTCCGACGCCGATGTATTGTTGCATGCGGTCGCAGATGCATGTTTAGGAGCAATTGGTGCAGGTGATATTGGCAAGCATTTTCCAGATACCGATGACTGCTATAAGGACGCTGATTCTGCGCTATTATTAAAACAAGTATGGGAATTAGTCAAGCAGCAAGGATACGAACTTGCTAATCTCGATTGCACGATTATCGCACAAAAGCCAAAGATGGCGCCACATATTGAGCAAATGAAAGAAAACATTGCGAATTTGTTAGAAGGAGAACTGTCACAAGTCAATGTCAAAGCAACAACGACGGAAAAGTTAGGTTTTACTGGCCGAGAAGAAGGAATTGCTGCTCAAGCAGTCGTATTATTGCAAAAAAAATAAAATAAACATCATATTGCTTACTTGTATAGCCTCAAACAATCCATTTTGAACTTTGCTCATATAAAATGTACAATAGTGGTACAAGTTTGATTAGATATTGGAGGGTTATTGACGATGTCACAAGAAGTGAGAGTGCGATACGCACCGAGCCCAACCGGTCATTTACATATTGGCGGTGCAAGAACGGCGTTATTTAACTATTTATTTGCTCGTCATCATAATGGAAAATTTATTGTACGTATTGAGGATACGGATATCGAACGAAACGTAGAAGGTGGCGAACAGTCGCAGTTAGAAAACTTAAAATGGTTAGGCATTGATTATGACGAGTCGGTGGATAAAGACGGCGGATACGGTCCATATCGCCAAACGGAACGTCTCGATATATATCGTAAATACGTGAATGAACTTTTAGAAAAAGGATATGCGTATAAATGTTTCTGCACGCCAGAAGAGCTGGAAAAAGAGCGGGAAGCGCAAAGAGCGGCAGGGATTGCAGCGCCGCAATATAGCGGAAAGTGCCGCCATTTAACGAAAGAACAAGTCGCACAATTGGAAGCAGAAGGAAAGCCGTATACGATTCGTGTAAAAGTACCTGAAGGAAAAGTATATGAATTTGAAGATATCGTACGTGGAAAAGTGACGTTTGAATCAAAAGATATTGGCGATTGGGTCATTATGAAAGCAAACGGCATCCCAACATACAATTTTGCTGTTGTTATTGATGACCACTTAATGAAAATTACCCACGTGTTCCGCGGTGAAGAACATTTATCGAACACGCCGAAACAGTTAATGATTTACGACTATTTCGGGTGGGAGCCGCCGAAATTTGCTCATTTAACGTTAATTGTAAATGAGAATCGCAAAAAACTTTCAAAACGTGATGAATCGATTATTCAATTTGTTTCTCAATATAAAGAGCTTGGCTATTTGCCAGAAGCGTTGTTTAACTTCTTTGCACTATTAGGATGGTCACCAGAAGGGGAAGAAGAAATTTTCTCGAAAGAGGAACTCATTCGTATTTTTGATGTTTCCCGATTGTCCAAATCACCATCGATGTTCGATACGAAAAAGTTGACATGGATGAATAACCAATATATTAAAAAATTAGACTTAGACCGATTAGTGGAAATTTCATTGCCGCACTTGATTAAAGCCGGCCGCCTGCCAGAACAAATGAGTGAAGAACAACGTCAATGGGCGCGTGATTTAATTGCATTATACCAAGAACAAATGAGTTATGGAGCGGAAATTGTAGAGCTATCGGAGTTGTTCTTTAAAGAAGACATTGAGTATAATGAAGAAGCGAAAGAAGTGTTAGCTGGCGAACAAGTCCCTGATGTGTTAAAAACATTTTTAGAAGAAGTGAAACAGCTTGAGCCGTTTACGGCAGAAAATATTAAAGCGGCAATTAAATCGGTGCAAAAAGCGACAGGACAAAAAGGGAAAAAATTGTTTATGCCGATTCGTGTTGCGGTAACAGGGCAAACACACGGCCCGGAACTGCCATTTGCGATTCAATTATTAGGAAAGGAAAAAGTTATAAGCCGATTAGAAAAAGTAATTCATTAACCTTTTTATCCGTTTTTCATATAGTAAAAATAAAATATAGAAAAAGCGTTGACGAGGAGAAGTAGAAAACATTGGCATTCCAGAGAGAATCACCTTGGCTGGAAGTGATTCATGACCGATGTTTTTGAAATGCCCCTCGGAGCCTCCTTTCGAACCAGAGCAGAGACGTTCTGTAGTAGATAGGAGCGGAGTTTCTCCGTTATCAGATTGGAGTGAGCTAAACGAATCGTTTAGCTAAACAGAGTGGAACCGCGCCTAGAAGCGTCTCTGTGTCATTGGCACAGAGACGCTTTTTTCATAGATGTACTTTCCGCAAATTTGATGAAAGTGGAGGGAGGATCATATGTTTAAAACACTTAAGGAAGATATTGAGGTGATTTTTGAGCAAGATCCAGCAGCAAGAAGCTATTTAGAAGTTATTTTAACATACTCTGGTCTTCACGCGATTTGGGCGCACCGTATTGCTCATGCATTATATAAGCGTAAATTTTACTTTCTTGCCCGCCTTATTTCGCAAATTAGCCGCTTTTTTACAGGCATTGAAATTCACCCGGGAGCGAAAATCGGCCGCCGCTTTTTCATCGATCATGGCATGGGTGTGGTGATTGGCGAAACATGTGAAATTGGAGATAATGTAACTGTGTATCAAGGTGTAACATTAGGAGGAACAGGGAAAGAAAAAGGAAAGCGCCATCCAACGATTAAAGATAACTGCTTAATTGCAGCAGGTGCGAAAGTGCTCGGTTCCATTACGATTGGAGAAAACTCAAAAATCGGAGCAGGTTCTGTTGTGTTGAAAGACGTTCCACCGAACTCCACGGTTGTTGGCATTCCGGGACGAGTGGTTGTCCGCAATGGTGTGAAAGTGAAAAAAGACTTAAATCATACGGACTTGCCAGATCCGGTTGCCGATCGCATTAAAGAGTTAGAAGCAGAAATTGCAAGATTGCGTGAAGAAATTGAAAGCTTAAAGAAGGAAAGGAAGGTCGAAGATGAGCAGCATTCGACTTTATAACACGTTAACAAGAAAAAAGGAATTGTTTGAACCGCTAGAACCGAATAAAGTAAAAATGTATGTATGCGGTCCAACCGTATATAACTATATTCATATTGGGAACGCCCGCGCCGCGATTGTGTTTGATACGATTCGCCGTTACCTAGAGTTTCGCGGTTATGAAGTGAAATACGTCTCCAATTTTACGGATGTGGATGACAAGTTAATTAAGGCGGCGCGCGAATTAGGAGAAGATGTGCCGACAATCGCGGAGCGTTTTATTCAAGCGTATTTTGAAGATATTACAGCGCTTGGATGCAAAAAAGCGGATGTTCATCCACGCGTAACGGAAAATATAGATACGATTATTGAATTTATTCAAACATTAATCGATAGAGGTTATGCATACGAAGTAGACGGGGATGTGTACTATCGTACAAGGAAATTTAAAGAATATGGAAAACTCTCGCATCAATCTATTGATGAACTAAAAGCGGGAGCGCGCATTGAAGTAGGGGAAAAGAAAGAAGATCCGCTTGATTTTGCGTTATGGAAAGCGGCAAAAGAAGGTGAAATTTGCTGGGATAGCCCGTGGGGAAAAGGGCGTCCGGGATGGCATATCGAGTGCTCGGCAATGGCGCGTAAATATTTAGGGGATACGATTGATATTCATGCCGGTGGTCAAGATTTGACGTTTCCTCATCATGAAAACGAAATTGCACAATCAGAAGCGTTAACAGGAAAACCGTTTGCGAAATATTGGCTTCATAACGGATATTTAAATATTAATAACGAAAAAATGTCAAAATCGCTAGGTAATTTTGTGCTCGTTCACGATATTATCCAGCAAATCGATCCGCAAGTATTACGGTTCTTTATGCTTTCTGTTCATTACCGACATCCGATTAACTATAGTGAAGAATTATTAGAAAGCGCGAAAAAAGGATTGGAACGGTTAAAAACGTCCTATTTTAATTTAAAACATCGATTGCAAAGCAGCACGAACTTAACCGATGATGATGATCAATGGCTTGCGCGCATTCAAGAGCAACATGAGGCATTTATTCGGGAGATGGACGATGATTTTAACACAGCCAATGGGATTGCCGTGTTATTTGAGCTATCGAAACAAGCGAACTTATATTTGTTGGAAAAAAATACGTCCGAACGCGTCATTCATGCATTTTTGCGTGAATTTGAACAGCTGTTAGATGTACTGGGCATTACGTTGCAAGAAGAGGAATTATTGGACGAGGAAATCGAAGCGCTTATTCAAAAGCGGAACGAAGCGAGAAAAAATCGGAATTTTGCTTTAGCGGATCAAATTCGTGATGAATTAAAGGCGAAAAACATTATTTTAGAAGATACGCCGCAAGGTACGAGATGGAAAAGAGGATAAGATGCGATGAGTCTTTTACAGCCGATCAAAGATGTAAAACAACTAAACGGATTAGCGCTTGCTTACATTGGGGATGCCGTATACGAACTTTATGTACGGCATCACCTTCTTTCAAACGGAAATGTGAAGCCGCATCAGCTTCATAAACAAGCGATTCAATATGTATCAGCGAAAGCACAAGCAAAAGTGTTGTTAACATTATTAGAAAATGAATTATTAACAGAAGAAGAGCAGTCGGTCGTTCGCCGGGGAAGAAACGCCAAATCTGGTACGATTCCCAAAAACACGGATGTGCAGACGTACCGATATAGTACAGCATTTGAAGCGCTTATTGGCTATCATTTTTTAGGAAATAATGAAAAACGAGTTGAGGAGATTATTCGCTGTTCTTTTGCGATTATTGAAGGTGAGGAAAGGGAGTTGTAGCAATGGATTTTATTATTGGAAAAAATCCTGTCATCGAGGCATTGAAATCAGAAAGGGAAATTAACAAGATTTGGATAGCAGAAGGTGTGCAGCGCAACTCTATCCAACCGATTATTCAGCTTGCTAAGCAAAATGGTGTGCTTGTGCAATATGTTCCGAAAAAAAAGCTTGATCAAATGGTGGAAGGGGCGCACCAAGGAGTTGTCGCTCAAGTTGCGGCGTACCGTTATTACGAGGTGGATGATTTATTTGCGCGAGCATCCGAAAAAAACGAACCGCCATTTTTTCTCATTCTTGATGAATTGGAAGATCCACATAACTTAGGTTCGATTATGCGAACGGCTGATGCCGTAGGCGCCCACGGAATCATTATTCCGAAACGCCGTTCTGTAGGATTGACAGCAACGGTAGCAAAAGCTTCGACAGGTGCGATCGAATATGTCCCCGTTGCGCGAGTGACGAATTTAGCGAGAACGATTGATGAATTAAAAGAGCGCGGTGTATGGATTGTTGGAACAGATGCCAAAGCAAAAGATGACTATCGCTCCCTTGACGGAACGATGCCGCTGGCTCTTGTCATTGGCAGTGAAGGAAAAGGAATCGGAAGGCTCATTTTAGAAAAATGCGATTTTCTCATTCATTTGCCGATGAGAGGGCATGTTACGTCATTGAATGCTTCTGTCGCTGCAAGTCTTCTCATGTATGAGGTGTACCGCAAACGTTATCCGCAAGGAGAATAAATCGATGAATATTCTGATTGTCGATGGCTATAACATGATCGGTGCTTGGCCGGAGCTTCGCAAGCTGAAAGAGGAGGATGACCTTGCTGCGGCAAGGGATTTATTGATTTCCAAAATGGCCGAGTACCAAGGATTTACTGGAGATCAAGTCATTATCGTTTTCGATGCGCACCTCATACAAGGGAATGAGAAAAAATATAAAGATCATCAAGTCGAAGTTATTTTTACCAAAGAAAATGAGACAGCGGATGAACGGATTGAAAGGTTAGCAAAAAGCTTAATTAATGTGCAAACAAAGGTGTATGTCGCTACGTCGGATTATACGGAGCAATGGACGATTTTTAGTCAAGGGGCGTTGCGTAAGTCGGCACGTGAACTTTTAGTCGAAATGGAGTCTATCGAAAAGGCTATTTCAAAAAAATTACAAAATATACAAGAACAAACTCCTATGTCTAAAGTTCCATTGACAGATGAAATTGCTGAAATTTTCGAAAGATGGCGAAGAGGGCAAAAATGAGCGGTTGACGCTGTAAAAATTTGTACTGTATAATAAATTCTAGCGATTTATGCGGTCGGGGGGATCAGCGTGTGCGATTGCTTCAAAGAAAAAACATATAAAAACTATAAACATTTGGAAGATGAGCAATTAGTTGAACTTGTGCATCAAGGGGATGGAGATGCGCTAGATTTTTTGATTCATAAGTATCAAAATTTTGTACGTGCCAAAGCGCGCTCTTATTTTTTAGTCGGCGCCGATCGGGAAGATATCATTCAAGAAGGAATGATTGGTTTATATAAGGCGGTTCGCGATTTTAAAGGGGACAAGCTTTCCTCTTTTAAAGCGTTTGCAGAACTTTGTATTACAAGGCAGATGATCACTGCAATTAAAACAGCGACAAGACAAAAACATATTCCGCTTAATTCTTATGTATCTTTGGATAGACCTATTTATGATGATGAATCAGACCGGACGCTGATGGATGTCATTTCTGGAACGAAAGCGATGGATCCAGAAGAACTGATCGTCAATCGCGAGGAAGTCGATGATATTGAGGTGAAAATGACTGAACTGCTCAGCGATTTGGAGCGGAAAGTGCTTGCTTTATATTTAGATGGTCGCTCATATCAAGAAATTTCTGAAGAGCTAAATCGCCATGTCAAATCGATTGATAACGCCCTTCAGCGCGTAAAAAGAAAACTGGAAAAATATTTGGAATATCGTGAAATTAGTCTTTAGGAGAAGACTTTTATTTTCCTGAAGTCATTGACATGGGAATACGTGTATGGTAAATTTTTATGGACATCCTTTAGAACGGTGGGACATTCATGAGGAAAAAAATTATTTTAGCTTGCAGTCAATGCAATAGTCGAAATTATGTTACAATGAAAAACGTCAACCGTTGTCAAGAACGCTTTGAAACGAGCAAATTTTGCAAAACTTGCAATATGCATACGACCCACCGCGAAACGAAATAAAGCAATGTGGGCAGCTCGTACGTTTGTTGGAGGTTACTAATCATGCAACGAATAATGAATTTTTTTAAAGAAGTAGCACGGGAAATGAAAAAAGTAAGCTGGCCAAGCCGAAAAGAACTTGTCAATTATACGGCTATTGTATTGGCCACCGTTGTGTTTTTTACGGTCTTTTTCGCTATTGTTGATCTAGGTATTTCTAAATTAATTCGTCTTGTTTTTGAATAAGTCTTTTGCCCATATGATATAATGAAAGATAATAAAGCGAACGTATAGCCCGGTAACGGGTTTTTGTTTTGCTTAAAAAAGGAAACCAAACCGATTTAGGGAGGGAAAGGACAGTCAAGTCCTCATCGATGGAGAAAAATTGGTATGTCATTCATACGTATTCAGGCTATGAAAATAAAGTAAAAGCCAACTTGGAAAAGCGCGTGGAATCAATGGGTATGCAAGATAAAATTTTTCGCATCGTCGTTCCTGAAGAAACGGAAACAGATACAAAAAACGGAAAGAAGAAGGCAACAAAGAAAAAAGTATTTCCAGGGTATGTGTTAGTGGAGATGGTGATGACCGATGATTCCTGGTATGTAGTACGCAACACGCCAGGAGTAACAGGGTTTGTTGGATCAAGCGGGGCAGGTTCAAAACCAACGCCACTTCTTGAAGAGGAAGTCGAAATGATTTTAAAACGAATGGGTATGCCGTTGACGGAGATCGATGTAGACTATGAATTAAATGAAACGGTAAGGGTGAAAGAAGGTCCTTTTGCTAACTTTACCGGTAAAATTGAAGAGATCGATCTAGATAAGAGAAAAGTAAAAGTGCTTGTCAATATGTTTGGTCGCGAAACACCAGTGGAATTTGAGTTTTCACAAATTGAAAAAATATAATGGAAAACAACTTGCAATCGAAATAGAAAAGTGATAATATTTTAAAGTCAGTATGTCTCGTGAATCGAGGCAAACAATTGGTTTGCATTAGGCAATGAACTTATACAAGTTTGTATAAGGGAGCGTTTTTCTAACACGCAGATCCTCTCAACCGAAACGAGAGAATACGGAAAAGGGCTATAGTTAGCCTTATGAGTGGGAGGGACAATCCCTAATACCACATCACGGACTTAAGGAGGTGTGTCTCGTGGCAAAAAAAGTTATAAAAGTCGTGAAACTACAAATTCCTGCAGGTAAAGCAAATCCGGCACCACCAGTTGGTCCAGCGTTAGGTCAAGCCGGTGTTAATATTATGGCATTTTGTAAAGAGTTCAATGCTCGCACAGCTGACCAAGCGGGTTTAATTATTCCGGTTGAAATTACGGTTTTTGAAGACCGTTCATTTACATTTATTACGAAAACTCCGCCAGCTGCAGTATTATTGAAAAAAGCGGCCGGCATTGAATCTGGTTCTGGTGAACCAAACCGTAATAAAGTAGCGACAATCAAACGCGATAAAGTGCGCGAGATTGCCGAAATGAAAATGCCGGATTTAAACGCAGCGAGCATCGAAGCTGCGATGCGCATGGTTGAAGGTACAGCCCGCAGCATGGGTATTGTTATCGAAGACTAATGTGCATAAAGTTGGCTGAGGAGGTTGCGACTATAAGGAGAAATCCTTTTCGCAACCTTTATTCGTGGGAGGTCATTCCGCTAAAACCACAATAAGGAGGAGTTTTACATGCCAAAAAGAGGAAAAAAATATTTAGAAGCAGCAAAGCTTGTGGATCGCTTCAAAGCGTATCCGATTGCAGAAGCAATTGAACTTGTGAAGAAAACAAACATTGCGAAATTCGACGCTACAGTAGAAGTTGCGTTCCGTTTAGGTGTTGATCCGAAAAAAGCCGATCAACAAATTCGCGGTGCGGTTGTATTGCCTCATGGTACAGGAAAAGTACAACGCGTATTAGTATTCGCGAAAGGCGAAAAAGCAAAAGAAGCGGAAGCAGCTGGCGCTGATTACGTTGGCGATACAGAGTATATCAACAAAATTCAACAAGGTTGGTTCGATTTTGACGTTGTTGTCGCTACTCCAGATATGATGGGTGAAGTTGGTAAATTAGGACGTATTTTAGGTCCGAAAGGGTTAATGCCAAACCCGAAAACAGGCACTGTTACATTTGATGTTGCGAAAGCGGTGCAAGAAATTAAAGCTGGTAAAGTAGAATATCGCGTTGACAAAGCCGGCAACATTCATGTACCGATTGGTAAAGTGTCATTTGATAACGAGAAACTGGCAGAAAACTTCACTACGATTTACGAGGCGATTTTAAAAGCAAAACCAGCCGCTGCAAAAGGTACGTACGTGAAAAACGTAACGATTACTTCAACGATGGGCCCTGGCATCAAAGTAGACCCGTCTACAGTAGCGGTAGCGCAATAAATATTGACTTCTTTCAATCCTTTTAGTAAAATGTTTTTTGTCTGAAAAAATGAATATCATTTGTACCGTAGACAGTAGGTGCTCTTAGGAGCTTAATATCCTACCGAGGTATTTGTACGATAGAAAAACGCGTTCAAGGTCATTTTGCGCGTTTTACGATACCTCCATGTCTACGTGGCATGGAGGTTTTTTGTTGATGCGGTATAAGTGGTGTTTTCATTTTATCTTCCACAGGAGGTGTAAAAATGAGCAGTGCGATCGAACTCAAAAAACAAATTGTAGCAGAGATAGCTGAAAAATTCCGCGCCAGCAAATCTACGGTTATCGTAGACTACCGCGGCTTAAACGTAGCGGAAGTTACAGAACTTCGTAAGCGACTTCGTGAAGCAGGCGTTGAGTTCAAAGTGTATAAAAACACATTAACTCGCCGTGCGTTAGCGGAAGTTGGCTTAGAAGGATTAAATGATGTACTTACTGGGCCAAATGCGATTGCATTTAGCAAAGAAGATGTTGTAGCGCCTGCGAAAATTTTAAGCGAATTTGCTAAAGACCATGAAGCGCTTGAAATTAAAGCAGGTGTCATTGAAGGCAACATTGCAACACTTGAAGAAATCAACGCGCTTGCAAAACTTCCTTCCCGCGAAGGCTTGCTTTCTATGTTGCTTAGCGTTCTTCAAGCTCCAATTCGCAACTTTGCGCTTGTTGCAAAAGCAGTTGCGGACAAAAAAGAGGAACAAAGCGCATAATTTCTCTTTCGTTTATGCTATAAAACCATAATGATATTAAGGAGGAACTGATGATGACAAAAGAACAAATCATTGAAGCGGTTAAAAATATGACTGTATTAGAATTAAACGAATTAGTAAAAGCAATTGAAGAAGAGTTCGGCGTCACTGCTGCTGCTCCTGTAGTAGTTGCTGGCGGTGCTGCTGGCGGCGATGCTGCTGCTGAAAAAACTGAATTTGATGTTATTCTTGCTGACGCTGGTGCGCAAAAAATTAAAGTTATCAAAGTTGTTCGTGAAATCACTGGCCTTGGCTTGAAAGAAGCAAAAGACTTAGTTGATAACACTCCAAAACCAATTAAAGAAGGCGTTTCTAAAGAAGAAGCAGAAGAAATCAAAGCGAAACTTGAAGAAGTTGGCGCTAGCGTAGAAGTGAAATAATTGTCATTCGCGCAGAAAAAGCTCGCTGAAACCAGCGGGCTTTTTTATTTATAAGAAAATGGGTATGATGAAAATAAATCAGTAATAGAAGGGTGATGTCATTGAGCGAACATTATTACTCTTCCACTCCATCGTCGGAAAGCAATCCCCATACGTGGGCATTTACATTGCGGGGCAATGAACTGACGTTTACGACAGATAGTGGTGTATTTTCGAAACGAGAAGTTGATTTTGGGACACGCTTGCTTATTGAAACGTTTGAAGAACCGAAAGTAGATGGTGATTTTTTAGATGTAGGTTGCGGATACGGTCCGATCGGTTTATCTATTGCCAAGGCATTTCCAAACCGACATGTAGACATGATTGATATAAACAAACGTGCTCTTGAGCTGGCAAATGAAAATAAACATGCTAACCATATTACCAACGCTTCCATTTATGAAAGTGATTTATTTGCGCAAGTAGGAGATAAAAAGTTTGCTGCGATTTTGACAAATCCACCGATTCGCGCTGGGAAACGTGTTGTTCATGCCATTTTTGAACAAAGTGCTGCCCATCTTTATCCTAACGGAGAATTATGGGTTGTGATTCAGAAAAAACAAGGGGCTCCTTCTGCATTAAAAAAACTGCAGGAAATATTCTCGTATGTAGAAGTTGTGACAAAGAAAAAAGGATATTATATCATAAAGTCAAAAAAATGTTGACAGTATTCTATGGTTGTGGTAGTATTATAAAATGCTAAATATGTACATTTCATCGCAAGGATATGACGTATAATTTTATCCATAATGGGAAGAATGATAAAATCAATAAACAGGTAAAAATATGGTTTTCTATAATAGAAACCATTTTCTTTTTTTCTCCATTATAGCTGAAGGTTTACCTTCCATTTTGATTAATGTTTAAATTTTGAGGGGTGAATCAGTTGACAGGCCGACTAGTTCAATATGGACGACACCGCCAACGAAGAAGTTACGCGCGTATTAGTGAAGTGCTAGAATTGCCAAATCTTATTGAGATTCAGACTTCCTCTTATAAATGGTTTCTTGATGAAGGATTGCGGGAAATGTTTAAAGAAATTTCCCCGATTGAAGACTTTTCCGGTAATCTTTCTCTTGAGTTTATTGATTATAGTTTAGGGGAGCCAAAATATACTGTTGAAGAGGCAAAAGAACGCGATGTTACATATGCCGCACCACTTCGCGTAAAAGTACGTTTAATTAATAAAGAGACTGGTGAAGTAAAAGAACAAGATGTCTTTATGGGCGATTTTCCGTTAATGACAGAAACAGGAACGTTTATCATTAACGGGGCGGAACGTGTTATTGTGTCACAGCTTGTCCGCTCTCCAAGCGTTTATTATAGTGAAAAGGTTGATAAAAACGGAAAACGCGGTTATTCGGCAACGGTTATTCCGAACCGCGGTGCGTGGTTAGAATACGAAACAGACGCAAAAGATGTTGTATATGTCCGTATTGATCGCACTCGTAAACTACCAGTTACGGTGCTTCTTCGTGCGCTCGGGTTTGGTTCCGATCAGGAAATTATCGATTTAATCGGTGATAATGAATATCTTCGCAACACGCTTGAAAAAGATAATACGGATAGCACTGAAAAAGCGCTCATTGAAATTTACGAGCGTTTGCGTCCAGGTGAACCACCGACGATTGAAAACGCGAAAAATTTGTTAATCTCCCGCTTTTTTGATCCAAAACGTTATGACTTAGCAAGCGTTGGACGTTATAAAATTAACAAAAAACTTCATATTAAAAACCGTCTGTTTAACCAACGTCTTGCCGAAACATTGGTAAATCCGGAAACTGGTGAAATCATTGCGGAAAAAGGAACGCTTATTGATCGAAGAACGTTAAATCGAATTTTACCGTACCTTGAAAACGGCGTTGGATTACAAGTTTATAAACCTGTCGGTGGCGTAGTGGATGAAGAATTTGCGTTACAGTCTATTAAAATTTATTCACCAAACGACGCGGATGGAGAAAAAGTTATTAATGTCATCAGCAACGGCTATATTGCCGAAGATGTGAAACATATTACTCCTGCGGATATTATTGCTTCGATTAGCTATTTCTTTAACTTATTACACGGAGTCGGTGACACGGATGATATTGACCATTTAGGAAATCGCCGGCTTCGTTCTGTCGGCGAATTATTGCAAAACCAATTCCGGATTGGCTTGTCACGCATGGAGCGGGTGGTTCGTGAGCGCATGTCCATTCAAGATACAAACACGATCACTCCGCAACAGCTGATTAACATTCGTCCTGTCATTGCAGCGATTAAAGAGTTTTTCGGAAGCTCACAGCTTTCACAATTTATGGACCAAACGAACCCGCTTGCTGAATTGACGCATAAACGCCGCCTTTCTGCGTTAGGACCTGGTGGTTTAACTCGTGAACGCGCAGGTTTCGAGGTGCGTGACGTTCACTATTCACACTATGGACGAATGTGCCCGATTGAAACACCTGAAGGTCCAAACATTGGGTTGATCAACTCACTATCTACGTATGCAAAAGTAAATAAATTTGGTTTTATCGAAACGCCATATCGACGTGTCGATCCGGAGACAGGAAGAGTTACCGATCAAATTGATTATTTAACAGCCGATGAAGAAGATAACTATGTTATAGCACAAGCGAACGTCCCTCTAGCGGAAGATGGAACGTTCTTAGAAGAAAATGTGGTTGCTCGTTTCCGCGGGGAAAACATTGTCGTAAAACGCGACCGCGTCGACTATATGGACGTATCGCCAAAACAAGTTGTATCAGCAGCGACAGCCTGCATTCCATTTTTGGAAAACGACGACTCGAACCGTGCGCTTATGGGAGCGAACATGCAGCGTCAAGCAGTTCCATTGTTAGAGCCAGAAGCGCCAATTGTCGGTACAGGAATGGAATATGTGTCCGCAAAAGACTCCGGTGCCGCTGTTATTTGTAAACATCGCGGCATTGTCGAACGAGTGGAGGCAAAGGAAATTTGGGTTCGCCGCCTCATTGAAGTGGACGGAAAAGAAGTAAAAGGTGATCTTGATAAATATCGTCTTTTGAAATTCGTTCGTTCGAACCAAGGGACTTGTTACAATCAACGCCCGATTGTGAAAAAAGGCGATATCGTTGAAAAAGGAGAAATTTTAGCAGATGGTCCATCCATGGATAAAGGTGAGCTTGCACTCGGCCGCAACGTACTGGTTGCCTTTATGACATGGGATGGATACAACTATGAAGACGCGATTATCATGAGCGAACGTCTTGTCAAAGAAGACGTATATACGTCCATCCATATCGAGGAGTATGAAGCAGAATCCCGTGATACAAAACTTGGTCCGGAAGAAATCACGCGCGATATTCCAAACGTCGGTGAAGACGCGCTACGGAACTTGGACGAACGTGGAATTGTCCGCATTGGCGCGGAAGTAAAAGACGGTGATTTGCTCGTTGGTAAAGTAACACCGAAAGGAATGACGGAGCTTACAGCAGAAGAACGGCTGTTACATGCTATTTTCGGTGAGAAAGCGCGCGAGGTGCGTGATACGTCTCTTCGAGTTCCACATGGTGGCGGCGGTATTGTCCTTGATGTGAAGGTCTTTAACCGCGAGGACGGAGATGAGCTTCCGCCAGGTGTTAACCAGCTTGTCCGTGTTTATATCGTGCAAAAACGGAAAATTTCCGAAGGCGATAAAATGGCAGGACGCCATGGAAACAAAGGGGTTATTTCGCGAATTTTACCGGAAGAAGATATGCCGTTCTTACCAGACGGTACTCCAATTGATATTATGTTAAACCCTTTAGGCGTTCCGTCGCGTATGAATATCGGGCAAGTGTTCGAATTGCATCTCGGTATGGCAGCGAAGAAGCTCGGCCTCCATATTGCATCGCCAGTATTTGATGGGGCTATGGAAGAAGACGTATGGAACATTTTAGAAGAAGCAGGAATGCCGCGTGACGCAAAAACGGTTTTATACGATGGCAGAACGGGTGAGCCGTTTGATAACCGCGTATCTGTCGGTATTATGTACATGATTAAGCTTGCTCACATGGTTGACGATAAGCTTCATGCCCGTTCAACGGGACCGTACTCGCTCGTTACGCAGCAACCACTTGGCGGTAAAGCGCAATTTGGCGGGCAGCGCTTCGGCGAAATGGAAGTGTGGGCGCTCGAAGCTTATGGCGCTGCATATACATTGCAAGAAATACTTACAGTCAAATCGGACGATGTCGTCGGTCGTGTGAAAACATATGAAGCAATCGTCAAAGGTGAGAACATACCAGAACCAGGTGTGCCGGAATCGTTTAAAGTGTTGATTAAAGAGCTGCAAAGCTTAGGTATGGATGTAACCATTTTGACTAGCGACGAAAAAGAAATTAATATGGAAAACTTTGATGAAGATGATGATCATAGTGCGGATGCCATTGTTCCAGAAGTGAAGTCGACAGAGAACGAAAAAGATGTTGTCACAAAAGAATAAGCTTATTGAACGGT
Source organism: Parageobacillus galactosidasius (assembly GCF_002217735.1). Classification (NCBI taxonomy): domain Bacteria; kingdom Bacillati; phylum Bacillota; class Bacilli; order Caryophanales; family Anoxybacillaceae; genus Parageobacillus; species Parageobacillus galactosidasius. The sequence goes on from NZ_NDYL01000001.1 coordinate 123,472, forward strand.
GATGGGGGAGTTGATCCTCCATCACTTTCAAGATGTTATGACTCACAAAAGAACGTTCACTACTAACCTTTATTTCATAAAAGCAATCGAGGCAAAACCGAGTGATAAAGAGGGAGGTATACCCCTTGCTAGATGTAAATAAATTTGAGTACATGAAAATCGGGCTCGCTTCACCGGAGAAAATCCGTTCTTGGTCGTACGGTGAAGTAAAAAAACCAGAAACGATTAACTATCGTACATTGAAACCAGAAAAAGACGGATTATTTTGTGAGCGTATTTTCGGACCAACAAAAGATTGGGAATGTCATTGTGGAAAATATAAGCGCGTACGTTATAAAGGTGTTGTCTGCGACCGTTGCGGTGTCGAAGTGACTCGCTCGAAAGTCCGTCGTGAACGGATGGGTCATATTGAACTAGCAGCTCCTGTTTCACATATTTGGTATTTCAAAGGAATCCCAAGCCGTATGGGACTCGTTTTGGACATGTCGCCACGTGCGTTAGAGGAAGTGATTTATTTCGCTTCATACGTTGTGACTGATCCAGGTGATACGCCACTGGAGAAAAAACAATTGCTTTCCGAAAAAGAATATCGTGCGTATCGTGAAAAATACGGGCAATCGTTCCAAGCCTCCATGGGTGCAGAGGCAATTAAAAAACTTCTTCAAGATATCGACTTAGAAAAAGAAGTGGCAACGTTAAAAGAGGAGTTAAAAACAGCACAGGGGCAGCGACGCGCCCGCATTATTAAGCGTTTGGAAGTGTTAGAGGCGTTCCGGAATTCAGGAAACGATCCTGCTTGGATGGTGCTTGATGTGCTTCCTGTTATTCCTCCTGAATTGCGGCCGATGGTGCAATTAGACGGTGGACGCTTTGCGACATCAGACCTCAATGATTTATATCGCCGTGTCATTAACCGAAACAACCGCTTAAAACGTTTATTAGATCTTGGTGCACCGAACATTATTGTGCAAAACGAAAAACGGATGCTTCAAGAAGCGGTCGATGCGTTAATCGATAACGGTCGACGGGGCCGTCCGGTAACAGGACCTGGAAACCGTCCGCTAAAATCGCTCTCTCATATGTTAAAAGGGAAACAAGGTCGTTTCCGTCAAAACTTGCTTGGTAAGCGCGTAGACTATTCAGGCCGTTCGGTTATTGTCGTCGGTCCGAACTTGAAAATGTATCAATGCGGCTTGCCGAAAGAAATGGCGCTTGAGCTCTTTAAACCGTTTGTGATGAAAGAGCTTGTCGAACGTGGATTAGCGCACAACATTAAAAGTGCAAAACGGAAAATTGAGCGCGTCCATCCGGAAGTATGGGATGTGTTAGAAGATGTGATTAAAGAGCATCCGGTATTACTTAACCGTGCCCCAACTCTTCACCGATTGGGTATTCAAGCGTTCGAACCAACGCTTGTTGAAGGTCGCGCGATTCGCTTGCATCCGCTTGTATGTACAGCATATAACGCTGACTTTGACGGAGACCAAATGGCCGTGCACGTTCCGTTATCCGCAGAAGCTCAGGCAGAAGCGCGATTGCTCATGCTGGCCGCGCAAAATATTTTGAACCCGAAAGACGGAAAACCAGTTGTTACTCCTTCGCAAGACATGGTTTTAGGTAACTATTATTTAACGATGGAACGTGAAGGAGCAATCGGTGAAGGAATGGTATTTAAAGATACGGATGAGGCGTTGCTTGCGTATCATAATGGTTATGTCCATTTACATTCACGAATCGCCGTTCATGCCGGTTCATTGAAAAATGAAACGTTTACGGAAGAGCAAAATAACAAACTGCTTATTACAACAGTTGGAAAACTTATTTTCAACGAAATTTTACCAAACTCATTCCCTTATATTAACGAGCCGACAACTGAAAATATCGAAGGGCGGACACCGGATAAATACTTCCTCGATAAAGGTGCAAATGTAAAAGAAGAAATTCGCAAGCGCGAACTTGTTCCACCGTTTAAGAAAAAAGTGCTCGGACAAATTATCGCTGAGGTATTTAAGCGGTTCAAAATTACAGAAACATCGAAGATGCTTGACCGCATGAAAGATTTAGGGTTCCAATATTCAACAAAAGCCGGCATTACGATTGGGGTTGCCGACATTGTCGTATTACCGGAAAAACAAGAAATTCTTGAAGAAGCACAAGCAAAAGTCGACACGGTCTTAAAACAATTCCGACGCGGTTTAATTACTGACGAAGAGCGCTATGAACGTGTCATTTCGATTTGGAGCGAAGCGAAAGACAAAATTCAAGACAGACTGATGAAATCGCTCGATAAACGCAACCCAATCTTTATGATGAGCGATTCTGGAGCTCGCGGTAACGCATCAAACTTTACGCAGCTTGCCGGAATGCGCGGTCTCATGGCAAACCCAGCGGGACGCATCATCGAATTGCCGATCAAATCTTCGTTCCGTGAAGGATTAACGGTATTGGAATACTTTATTTCTACACACGGAGCGCGCAAAGGGCTTGCTGATACCGCACTAAAAACAGCAGACTCCGGTTATCTCACAAGACGTCTTGTCGATGTGGCGCAAGATGTCATTGTTCGTGAAGAGGATTGCGGTACGGACCGTGGTATTCTTGCAAGAGCATTAACGGACGGTACGGAAGTCATTGTCAAACTAGAAGAGCGTCTTGTTGGCCGTTATGCGCAAAAAACGGTGAAACATCCGGAAACAGGCGAAATACTCGTTCGCAAAGACGAAATGATCACCGAAGATATTGCGAACGCGATTATTAAAGCAGGCATTGAAGAAGTATGGATCCGCTCTGCCTTTACATGCAATACACGACACGGTGTATGTAAAAAATGTTACGGTCGTAACTTGGCGACAGGTGCGGATGTGGAAGTTGGCGAAGCGGTCGGTATTATCGCTGCGCAATCGATCGGTGAACCTGGTACGCAGTTAACGATGCGTACGTTCCACACAGGTGGTGTTGCCGGCGACGATATTACCCAAGGTTTGCCGCGTGTTCAAGAGCTGTTTGAAGCACGTAATCCGAAAGGGCAAGCGGTTATTTCTGAAATTGACGGAATCGTCACTTCGATTAGCCAAACGCGTGATCGTCAATATGAAATTGTCGTAAAAGGCGAGGTCGAGACACGCTCTTACATTGCTCCTTATAACGCAAGATTAAAAGTAGAGGAAGGACAACAAGTAGAGCGTGGTCAAGAACTTACTGAAGGATCCATTGATCCAAAACAATTATTAAAAGTAAGGGATGTTACGTCCGTTCAAGAATATTTATTGCGTGAAGTACAAAAGGTATATAGAATGCAAGGGGTAGAAATTAGCGATAAACATATCGAAGTAATGGTCCGTCAGATGCTTCGTAAAGTGCGCGTCATTGATGCGGGGGATACAGATGTCCTGCCTGGAACGTTATTAGATGTGCATCAATTTACGGACGTGAACGAAAAAGCGCTTCTTGAAGGAAAACGTCCAGCAACGGCTCGCCCAGTATTGCTTGGTATTACAAAAGCATCGCTAGAAACTGATTCGTTCTTATCAGCGGCATCGTTCCAAGAAACGACACGCGTTTTAACCGATGCGGCGATCAAAGGAAAACGGGATGAGTTGCTCGGCTTAAAAGAAAATGTTATTATCGGTAAGCTTGTCCCAGCAGGAACTGGAATGGCGCGCTATCGTAAAGTAAAACCGGTAATTAAGAAAGAAGCAAATGAGGACGCGGTTACTTCTAAATAATTGGTTGTTACCAGCAAAGGACGATTCCTTTGCTGGTAGCAAATTACTTAAAAATATAGTTGACAATGTCTTATGAAAGTGATAGTCTAATAAAGGTGTTCCGAAAACCTGGTACTTTGGAGGATATGTTACATGTCTTATGAAAAAGTATTGCAGGCTGGAAAAACTGTTGTAGGAACAAAGCAAACAGTAAGAGCTCTGAAAGAAGGAAAGGCACTGGAAGTTATCGTTGCGGAAGATGCTGATCCATCCATTATCGATAAAGTGATGGAAGCGGCAAAAGAAGCGAACGTTCCAGTTACGAAAGTGGATTCCATGAAAAAACTTGGGAAAGCATGCAAAATTCAAGTAGGAGCAGCTGCTGTAGCAATCATTCGTTAAAAACCGTTTTTGTGGTTTTTACTACAAAAACTTTGTTTTTGCATAAATAATGAACCGCCTGGATATGTGGGCTTGAGTTTGTATGTGAAGGGAGGAAATTTAACATGCCTACAATTAACCAACTAGTTCGCAAAGGTCGCGAGAAAAAAGTGGTAAAATCAAAATCGCCTGCATTAAATAAAGGGTACAACAGCTTCAAAAAAATACAAACAAACGTGTCTTCTCCACAAAAACGCGGTGTTTGTACACGTGTTGGCACGATGACACCGAAAAAGCCAAACTCTGCGCTTCGTAAATATGCGCGTGTTCGTTTAACGAACGGTATTGAGGTAACGGCTTATATCCCTGGTATCGGCCATAACCTACAAGAACACAGCGTCGTGTTAATTCGCGGCGGACGTGTAAAAGACTTGCCAGGGGTACGTTATCACATTATTCGTGGTGCCCTAGATACAGCAGGCGTAGCGAACCGTATGCAAGGTCGTTCAAAATACGGTGCGAAAAAACCAAAAGAATCGAAAAAATAATATGAAATAGGATTTTTGGTTGAAAGGAGGAAAAAATATGCCACGTAGAGGTCCAGTTCCAAAACGAGACGTACTACCAGATCCAATTTACAATTCAAAACTAGTGACCCGTCTTATCAATAAAATTATGATTGACGGTAAAAAAGGAAAAGCGCAAAAAATTCTTTATACAGCATTTGATATTATTCGCGAGCGTACGGGTAAAGATCCAATGGAAGTATTTGAGCAAGCGTTGAAAAACGTAATGCCTGTGCTTGAAGTTCGTGCACGCCGCGTTGGTGGTGCGAACTATCAAGTTCCTGTTGAGGTTCGCCCAGATCGTCGCGTTACATTAGGTCTTCGCTGGTTAGTACAGTATGCTCGTCTCCGCGGTGAAAGAACGATGGAAGAGCGTCTTGCGAATGAAATTATGGACGCTGCAAACAACACTGGCGCAGCTGTGAAAAAACGCGAAGATACACACAAAATGGCAGAAGCAAACAAAGCGTTTGCACATTATCGTTGGTAATTACGGTTCTTTATTGATAATCTACAAGGGAGAATAGGTGATGGTGGCTGGGAAACTTGCCGCCAATTCACCTATATTCCTATATTATTTATTATTATGATTTTGTATTAGCGAATATCACATGATACTTATTTGAAGGAAGGAGAAAATAACCACCATGGCAAGAGAGTTCTCCTTAGAAAACACTCGAAACATTGGGATTATGGCGCATATTGACGCCGGTAAGACGACAACAACAGAGCGCATCTTGTTCTATACTGGCCGTATTCATAAAATTGGGGAAACTCATGAAGGTGCTTCCCAAATGGACTGGATGGAACAAGAACAAGAGCGCGGGATTACGATTACATCTGCTGCGACAACAGCACAATGGAAAGGGCATCGCATCAATATCATCGATACACCAGGGCACGTAGACTTTACGGTAGAAGTTGAACGTTCTCTTCGTGTACTTGACGGTGCGATCACTGTTCTTGACGCGCAATCTGGTGTAGAACCGCAAACAGAAACAGTATGGCGCCAAGCGACTACATACGGGGTTCCACGTATCGTATTCGTTAACAAAATGGATAAAATTGGCGCGGACTTTTTGTATTCCGTAAAAACGCTTCATGACCGCTTGCATGCAAACGCGCATCCTGTGCAATTGCCAATCGGCGCGGAGGACCAATTCTCCGGCATTATTGACCTTGTGGAAATGTGCGCGTACCATTATCATGATGAGCTTGGCAAAAATATTGAGCGCATTGAAATTCCAGAAGATTACCGCGATATGGCGGAAGAATATCGCAACAAGCTCATTGAAGCAGTTGCGGAATTAGATGAAGAGCTTATGATGAAATATTTAGAAGGGGAAGAAATTACAAAAGAAGAATTGAAAGCTGCGATTCGTAAAGCGACGATTAGCGTGGAATTCTTCCCTGTATTTTGCGGTTCTGCATTTAAAAACAAAGGGGTTCAGTTATTGCTTGACGGAGTTGTAGACTATCTTCCTTCTCCTGTGGACATCCCTCCAATTAAAGGGATCGTTCCGGATACAGAAGAAGAAGTAGTTCGTGAAGCAGACGATGACGCTCCATTCGCAGCGTTAGCGTTTAAAGTTATGACTGACCCTTACGTTGGTAAGTTAACGTTCTTCCGTGTGTACTCTGGTACACTAGATTCTGGTTCATATGTCATGAACTCGACAAAACGTAAACGTGAACGTATCGGTCGTATCCTACAAATGCATGCGAACCACCGTCAGGAAATTTCGAAAGTATATGCCGGTGACATCGCAGCAGCTGTAGGTTTAAAAGATACAACAACAGGCGATACTCTATGTGATGAAAAGAACCTTGTTATACTAGAATCAATGCAGTTCCCTGAACCAGTTATTTCGGTGGCGATCGAGCCAAAATCGAAAGCGGATCAAGATAAAATGGGTCAAGCATTGCAAAAATTACAAGAAGAAGACCCGACATTCCGCGCTCATACAGATCCGGAAACTGGCCAAACGATCATTTCTGGTATGGGTGAGCTTCACCTAGACATCATCGTTGACCGTATGCGCCGTGAATTCAAAGTGGAAGCAAACGTCGGTGCTCCACAAGTTGCATATCGCGAAACATTCCGTAAATCGGCGCAAGTCGAAGGGAAATTCATCCGCCAATCTGGTGGTCGCGGTCAATACGGTCACGTTTGGATCGAATTCTCTCCAAATGAGCGTGGAAAAGGATTCGAATTCGAAAACGCGATTGTCGGTGGGGTTGTCCCGAAAGAATATGTACCGGCAGTACAGGCAGGTCTTGAAGAAGCAATGCAAAACGGGGTTCTTGCCGGATATCCAGTGGTCGATATTAAAGCGAAACTATTTGATGGTTCTTACCATGATGTCGACTCGAGTGAAATGGCGTTCAAAATCGCAGCTTCGTTAGCATTGAAAAACGCTGCGACAAAATGTGACCCTGTGTTGCTTGAGCCAATCATGAAAGTTGAAGTAGTAATCCCAGAAGAATATCTTGGCGATATTATGGGTGACATTACTTCTCGCCGTGGACGCGTAGAAGGAATGGAAGCTCGCGGTAACGCACAAGTCGTTCGCGCGATGGTTCCACTAGCGGAAATGTTTGGATACGCTACTTCGCTACGCTCTAACACACAAGGACGTGGAACATTCACGATGGTATTTGACCATTATGAAGAAGTTCCGAAAAACATTGCAGATGAAATCATCAAAAAAAATAAGGGTGAATAATTGATTTCTGTCTGCAGTTTCGCTATAAATACTTATGTAAGACTTGGGAGCAAATATGACAAGTGTTTGCTCCCGGGCATTCTATATTATAAATTCAATTTTTAATTTAAAAATTAATATTCTAATTTTAAGGAGGATACTATAATGGCTAAAGAGAAATTCGAACGTAAGAAACCACACGTCAATATTGGTACTATCGGCCACGTTGACCATGGTAAAACTACGTTAACTGCTGCAATTACAGCGGTTCTTGCAAAACAAGGTAAAGCGCAAGCTAGAGCATACGACCAAATCGATGCTGCTCCAGAAGAACGTGAACGCGGTATCACAATCTCTACTTCACACGTTGAGTATGAAACTGACAACCGTCACTATGCACACGTTGACTGCCCTGGCCACGCTGACTACGTGAAAAACATGATCACAGGTGCAGCGCAAATGGATGGCGCAATTCTTGTTGTGTCTGCAGCTGACGGTCCAATGCCACAAACTCGCGAACACATTCTTCTTTCTCGCCAAGTAGGTGTACCATACATCGTTGTATTCTTGAACAAATGCGATATGGTAGACGATGAAGAATTGCTAGAACTAGTTGAAATGGAAGTTCGCGATCTATTATCTGAATATGACTTCCCTGGCGACGAAGTACCTGTTATCAAAGGTTCTGCGTTAAAAGCACTTGAAGGCGATCCACAATGGGAAGAAAAAATTATTGAACTTATGAATGCAGTTGATGAATACATTCCAACTCCACAACGTGAAATTGACAAACCATTTATGATGCCAATCGAAGACGTATTCTCGATCACTGGTCGTGGTACAGTTGCAACTGGCCGTGTTGAACGCGGTACGTTAAAAGTTGGTGACGCTGTAGAAATCGTTGGTCTTGCTGACGAGCCAAAATCTACAACGGTTACTGGTGTAGAAATGTTCCGTAAACTTCTTGACCAAGCAGAAGCTGGTGACAACATCGGTGCGCTTCTTCGCGGGGTATCTCGTGATGAAGTAGAACGCGGTCAAGTATTGGCAAAACCAGGCTCTATCACACCACACACAAAATTTAAAGCACAAGTTTACGTTTTAACAAAAGAAGAAGGTGGACGTCATACTCCATTCTTCTCTAACTACCGTCCACAATTCTACTTCCGTACAACAGACGTTACAGGTATCATCACGCTTCCAGAAGGCGTGGAAATGGTTATGCCTGGTGACAACGTTGAAATGACTGTAGAATTAATCGCGCCAATCGCGATCGAAGAAGGTACAAAATTCTCGATTCGTGAAGGCGGACGTACAGTAGGCGCTGGTTCTGTATCTGAAATTATTGAATAATAACAGCCCTACTAAAAAGCAGGTTTGCGTTTGCAAACCTGCTTTTATTTCATTTGCGCAATTTTTTGACAAGTTGAAAATGCTCATTAGCTATGTATAATATAATAAGTGTGTAGAAAAACAAAGAAATTGCTTGCAATCTCGTTTACATATCTGTATAATATCAAATGTTGGTCTTTGACTGCGATGAAGTGGAAGGTTGCTGACACACCCGGTCGCTTTGCCATGGCGAGTGTGCAGGAAATTTCCATGGAGAATGTCTATTTTCAAAATAGGCGAAGAAGGAGGGAAAACAATGGCAAAGGAAAAAATTCGTATCCGTTTAAAAGCTTACGATCATCGAATTCTTGATCAATCTGCTGAGAAAATCGTAGAAACAGCGAAACGTTCCGGGGCAAAAGTGTCCGGTCCGATTCCGTTGCCAACGGAAAGAACTGTTTATACGATTTTGCGTGCTGTTCACAAGTATAAAGACTCTCGTGAACAATTCGAAATGCGTACACATAAACGTTTGATCGATATCGTAAATCCTACTCCACAAACGGTAGATTCATTAATGCGTCTTGACTTACCGTCTGGTGTTGATATTGAAATTAAACTTTAATTTAGCAGGAGGTGTGACGAATGACCAAGGGAATCTTAGGGAGAAAAATTGGTATGACGCAAGTATTCGCGGAAAACGGCGACTTAATTCCTGTAACCGTCATCGAAGCGACTCCAAACGTGGTATTGCAAAAGAAAACAATTGAAAAAGACGGTTACGAAGCGATTCAATTAGGTTTTGAAGATATAAGCGAAAAACGCGCCAATAAACCGCAAATCGGTCATGCTGCGAAAGCGAATACTGCACCTAAGCGCTTCATCCGTGAAATTCGCGGCGCAAATATTGATGAATATGAAGTTGGTCAGGAAGTCAAAGTAGATATTTTCGCTGAAGGCGATATTGTTGATGTTACTGGAATTTCAAAAGGGAAAGGATTCCAAGGCGCAATCAAACGTCATGGACAATCTCGCGGGCCAATGGCACACGGTTCTCGCTATCATCGTCGTCCTGGTTCAATGGGTGCGATTGCTCCAAACCGTGTATTTAAATCAAAAGAATTGCCAGGTCGCATGGGTGGCCAACGTGTAACAATCCAAAACTTGAAAATTGTCAAAGTGGATCCAGAACGCAACCTTCTTCTTATTAAAGGAAACGTACCTGGCCCAAGAAAAGGATTAGTCATCGTTAAAAGCGCAGTGAAAGCAAAAGCAAAATAATACTTTGCTAGGAAAGGAGGAACTATCCAATGCCAAAAGTAGCATTGTATAACCAGAGCGGAGAAACAATCGGAGAAATCGAACTGAACGATTCCGTATTTGGCATTGAGCCAAATAAACATGTGTTATTTGAAGCGGTTGTTATGCAACGTGCTTCTTTGCGTCAAGGAACGCACAAAACAAAAAATCGCGCTGAAGTAAGTGGCGGCGGCCGCAAACCATGGCGTCAAAAAGGTACAGGACGTGCTCGTCAAGGTTCTATTCGCGCTCCACAATGGCGTGGTGGTGGTACGGTATTTGGTCCTGTTCCGCGCAGCTACAGCTATAAGTTGCCGAAAAAAGTTCGTCGCTTAGCAATTAAGTCAGCGTTATCTTCTAAAGTTCTTGAAAACAACATTGTTGTTTTAGATAACTTAACATTAGAAGCTCCAAAAACAAAAGAAATGGTGAAAATCTTAAATAACCTTTCTGTTGATCGCAAAGCGTTAATTGTAACTGATGATGTGAACGAAAATGTCACATTATCTGCACGCAATATTCCTGGCGTTACCGTGGTTACAGCAAACGGCATTAACGTTCTTGATGTATTAAATCATGATAAACTTGTAATCACGAAAGCGGCCGTGGAGAAAGTAGAGGAGGTGCTTGCATAATGAAAGATCCTCGTGATATTATTAAGCGCCCCATCATCACGGAAAACACGATGAATTTAACGGCTCAAAAAAAATATACGTTTGAAGTAGATGTAAAAGCGAATAAAACAGAAGTGAAAGAAGCAGTAGAGAAAATTTTTGGTGTTAAAGTAGAAAAAGTAAACATCATGAACTATAAAGGAAAATTCAAACGCGTTGGTCGTTACAGCGGTTATACAAACCGTCGCCGCAAAGCGATTGTAACGTTAACGCCAGACAGCAAGGATATCGAATTGTTCGAAGTATAGTTTAAAAGCGAAGGAGGGAAACAAACATGGCGATTAAAAAATATAAACCGACGTCAAATGGTCGTCGTGGTATGACAGTTCTTGACTTCTCAGAAATCACAACAGATCAGCCGGAAAAATCGTTGCTTGCGCCATTAAAGAAAAAAGCTGGCCGCAACAACCAAGGAAAAATTACGGTACGTCATCAAGGTGGCGGTCATAAACGTCAATATCGTATTATTGACTTTAAACGTGATAAAGATGGAATTCCAGGCCGCGTTGCTACAATTGAGTATGATCCAAACCGTTCTGCAAACATTGCGTTAATTCACTATGCAGATGGTGAAAAACGTTATATCATTGCGCCGAAAAATCTAAAAGTAGGCATGGAAATTATGTCTGGACCAGATGCAGATATTAAAGTGGGTAACGCATTGCCGCTTGAAAATATTCCAGTTGGTACGTTTGTGCACAATATCGAACTAAAACCAGGAAGAGGTGGACAATTGGTCCGCGCTGCTGGTACATCTGCGCAAGTGCTTGGTAAAGAAGGAAAATACGTTATTGTTCGTCTTGCATCTGGCGAGGTCCGCATGATTTTAGGTGCTTGCCGTGCAACAGTTGGGGAAGTAGGCAATGAGCAGCATGAGCTTGTGAAGATCGGTAAGGCAGGTCGCGCTCGTTGGTTAGGTATTCGCCCGACAGTTCGCGGTTCGGTTATGAACCCTGTTGATCACCCACACGGTGGTGGTGAAGGTAAAGCACCAATCGGACGCAAATCTCCAATGACTCCTTGGGGTAAACCAACACTTGGCTTTAAAACACGCAAAAAGAAAAACAAATCGGATAAATTCATTATACGTCGTCGTAAAAAATAACGGGGTTGAACTACGGTTCTTAAGAACCGTAGAGCAATCACGAAGGGAGGTTCATTTATGGGTCGCAGCTTAAAAAAAGGTCCATTCTGTGATGAGCATTTAATGAAAAAAATCGAAAAATTAAATGAAACAGGACAAAAACAAGTGATTAAAACATGGTCTCGTCGTTCCACTATTTTCCCACAATTTGTTGGTCACACGATCGCCGTATACGATGGACGCAAACACGTACCGGTTTATATCACAGAAGATATGGTAGGACATAAACTTGGCGAGTTCGCACCAACACGTACGTTCAGAGGACACGCTGGCGACGATAAGAAAACAAAACGTTAATGAGAGGAGGTTCAACACATGCAAGCTAAAGCTGTTGCACGAACAGTCCGTATTGCTCCTCGTAAGGCACGTTTAGTGATTGACTTAATTCGAGGAAAAGAAGTTGGTGAGGCAGTCGCAATTCTTCGCCACACACCAAAAGCTGCTTCTCCGATTATTGAAAAAGTTTTAAAATCTGCAGTAGCAAACGCTGAACATAACTACGATATGGATGTCAACAAATTAGTGATTACGGAAGCATACGTTGACGAAGGACCAACATTGAAACGTTTCCGTCCGCGCGCAATGGGTCGTGCTAGCGCAATTAATAAACGCACAAGCCATATCACCATCGTTGTTTCAGAAAAGAAGGAGGGATAATCAGTGGGTCAAAAGGTGAATCCGGTCGGTCTCCGCATCGGCATTATTCGTGACTGGGACTCTAGATGGTACGCTGAAAAAGATTATGCGGACCTTTTACATGAGGATCTAAAAATCCGTGAGTATATTAATAAACGTTTGCAAGACGCTGCAGTATCTCGCATTGAAATTGAACGTGCAGCAAACCGCGTTAACATTACGATTCACACAGCGAAACCAGGCATGGTGATCGGAAAAGGTGGTTCAGAAGTAGAGGCGCTTCGCAAGGCATTAACGCAATTAACTGGCAAACGTGTTCACATTAACATCGTTGAAATCAAAAAGCCAGACTTAGATGCGAAACTAGTTGCGGAAAACATTGCACGCCAACTTGAAAACCGCGTTTCGTTCCGTCGTGCGCAAAAACAAGCGATTCAACGTGCAATGCGCGCAGGAGCAAAAGGGATTAAAACGATGGTATCCGGTCGTCTTGGCGGTGCGGATATCGCACGTTCTGAACATTACAGTGAAGGAACTGTTCCACTCCACACGCTTCGCGCTGACATCGATTATGCAACTGCAGAAGCGGATACAACATACGGAAAACTTGGTGTAAAAGTATGGATTTATCGTGGAGAGGTCCTTCCGACAAAAAAGAAAACTGAGGAAGGAGGAAAATAATCATGTTAATGCCAAAACGCGTAAAATATCGTCGTGAACATCGCGGACGCATGAAAGGGCGCGCAAAAGGCGGTACGGAAGTACATTTCGGTGAGTACGGATTGCAAGCGCTAGAATCTGCTTGGATCACAAACCGACAAATCGAGGCTGCTCGTCGTGCGATGACTCGTTATATGAAACGTGGCGGTAAAGTTTGGATTAAAATTTTCCCTTCTAAACCATATACAGCAAAACCATTGGAAGTACGGATGGGTTCCGGTAAAGGTGCTCCTGAAGGTTGGGTAGCTGTTGTAAAACCAGGTAAAGTAATGTTTGAAGTTGGCGGTGTTTCTGAGGAAGTAGCACGTGAAGCATTGCGTCTTGCTTCTCACAAACTTCCGATCAAATGCAAGTTTGTAAAACGTGAAGAAATTGGTGGTGAAGCAAATGAAAGCTAAAGAAATTCGTGAACTTACCACTGCCGAAATCGAACAAAAAATTAAAGCGTTAAAAGAAGAATTATTCAACCTTCGCTTCCAATTGGCAACAGGGCAATTAGAAAACACAGCACGCATCCGCCAAGTGCGTAAAGATATTGCACGCATGAAAACGATTATCCGCGAAAGAGAGATTGCTGCGAACGCAAAAAAATAACCGTTTGAGAGGAGGTTTGCGACATGAGTGAGCGCAATCAACGCAAAGTGTACGTAGGCCGCGTTGTATCCGACAAAATGGATAAAACCATTACTGTTCTTGTTGAAACATACAAAAAACATCCGCTTTACGGCAAACGCGTGAAATATTCAAAAAAATATAAAGCGCATGATGAAAACAACATCGCAAAAGTCGGCGATATCGTAAAAATTATGGAGACTCGCCCGCTTTCTGCAACGAAGCGTTTCCGTTTAGTAGAAATCGTTGAAAAAGCAGTTATCGTTTAATCATTATCTATGTTCGGATCGTGATATAATTCCGAAAGGAGGTTTCGTCAATGATTCAACAAGAATCTCGTTTAAAAGTAGCTGATAACTCAGGCGCACGTGAAGTGCTTGTCATTAAAGTATTAGGCGGTTCTGGTCGCCGCTACGCAAACATTGGCGATGTGGTCGTTGCGACAGTTAAAGAAGCGACACCAGGTGGCGTTGTTAAAAAAGGTCAAGTAGTGAAAGCGGTAGTTGTTCGTACGAAACGTGGTGTTCGTCGCTCTGACGGTTCTTATATCCGCTTTGATGAAAATGCTTGCGTCATTATTCGTGATGATAAAAGCCCGCGTGGCACACGTATTTTCGGACCTGTTGCACGTGAATTACGTGACAAAGACTTTATGAAAATCATTTCTTTAGCTCCAGAAGTAATTTAACGGACAGGAAAAGCCTTTTAAGGAGGTGCGAACTGCGATGCATGTAAAAAAAGGTGATAAAGTACAAGTAATCTCCGGCAAAGATAAAGGAAAACAAGGCGTGATCCTTGCTGCATTCCCTAAGAAAAACCGTGTGATTGTTGAAGGTGTCAATATCGTTAAAAAACACGCAAAACCATCTCAAGCAAATCCACAAGGCGGCATTATCACAAAAGAGGCACCAATTCACGTATCTAAAGTAATGCCTTTAGATCCAAAAACGGGACTTCCAACACGTATTGGATATAAGATTGTAGATGGCAAAAAAGTACGTTATGCAAAAAGATCTGGTGAGATTTTAGATAAATAATTGTGATGTCAGAAAGGAGGTACTCTTATGAACCGCCTAAAAGAGAAGTATTTAAAAGAAGTGACTCCTGCTTTAATGAGCAAGTTCAACTATAAATCTATAATGCAAGTTCCAAAAATCGAAAAAATCGTCATCAACATGGGTGTTGGTGATGCGGTACAAAATCCAAAAGCACTTGATAGTGCTGTAGAAGAATTAACATTAATCGCTGGTCAAAAACCGGTTGTAACTCGTGCGAAAAAATCAATCGCTGGATTCCGTCTTCGCGCTGGAATGCCAATCGGTGCGAAAGTGACATTGCGTGGAGAACGCATGTATGATTTCTTAGACAAACTTATTTCTGTATCTCTTCCGCGTGTTCGTGATTTCCGTGGAGTATCGAAAAAGTCGTTTGATGGTCGCGGTAACTATACGTTGGGAATTAAAGAACAATTGATTTTCCCTGAAATTGATTACGATAAAGTAAATAAAGTTCGCGGTATGGATATCGTTATTGTTACTACAGCGAAAACGGACGAAGAGGCTCGTGAACTATTAACATTACTCGGTATGCCATTCCAAAAATAATGAATCCCATCTGTAAAATAAGGGAGGCGAAATCGTGGCTAAAAAATCAATGATCGCGAAACAAAAACGTACGCCAAAGTTTAAAGTAAGAGCGTACACCCGTTGCGAACGCTGCGGTCGTCCGCATTCGGTTTATCGCAAATTTAAACTTTGCCGTATTTGTTTCCGTGAATTAGCATACAAAGGTCAACTTCCAGGCATTAAAAAAGCAAGCTGGTAATAAACCCATGAATTGGGAAGGAGGTAAAACATATGGTGATGACAGATCCAATTGCAGATATGCTCACTCGCATTCGTAATGCGAATATGGTACGTCACGAGAAGCTCGAAGTGCCTGCTTCGAAAATGAAACGTGAAATCGCGGAAATTTTAAAACGCGAAGGATTTATTCGTGATGTTGAATACATTGAAGATAATAAGCAAGGCATTCTTCGTATTTTCTTAAAATACGGCCCAAATAACGAACGTGTAATTACCGGTTTGAAACGCATCAGCAAACCTGGTTTGCGCGTTTATGTTAAAGCCCATGAAGTGCCTCGCGTATTGAACGGTTTAGGGATTGCGATCCTTTCTACATCTCAAGGCATTTTAACAGATAAAGAAGCACGTCAAAAAGGAACTGGCGGCGAAGTAATCGCATACGTATGGTAATTCATTTTGCTAAGAATGGAGGTGTTTATGCATGTCACGTGTTGGTAAAAAGCCAATTGAAATTCCGTCTGGTGTAACAGTAACGGTTAACGGCAATACCGTTACAGTGAAAGGACCAAAAGGCGAATTGACTCGCACTTTTCATCCAGATATGACAATTAAAGTAGAAGATAATGTAATCACTGTTACTCGTCCGAGCGACGAAAAACGCCATCGTGCTCTTCATGGTACGACTCGCAGTTTGCTTGCAAACATGGTTGAAGGTGTATCAAAAGGTTACGAAAAAACGCTTGAATTAGTCGGTGTCGGTTATCGTGCGGCGAAACAAGGTAAAAAACTTGTACTGAACGTCGGTTTTTCTCATCCAGTAGAAATTGAACCGGAAGAAGGATTAGAAATTGAAGTTCCTTCACAAACAAAAATCGTTGTAAAAGGTGCAGACAAACAACGTGTCGGCGAACTTGCAGCGAATATTCGCGCTGTGCGTCCACCTGAACCATATAAAGGCAAAGGTATTCGCTACGAAGGCGAAGTCGTACGTCTTAAAGAAGGTAAAACTGGCAAATAATGCAGCTTAGCGAAATGAAAGGAGTGACATAAATGATCACAAAAGTTGACCGTAACGCAGTTCGTAAAAAAAGACATGCGCGCGTTCGCAAAAAAATATTTGGAACTGCTGAACGTCCACGCTTAAATGTGTTCCGTTCTAATAAACACATTTATGCGCAAATTATTGATGATATGAAAGCAGTAACGATTGTCAGCGCTTCTACATTAGATAAAGAATTTGACTTAGAATCGACTGGAAATATCGAAGCAGCAAAAAAAGTTGGCGAATTAGTCGCAAAACGTGCGTTAGAAAAAGGAATTAAAAAGGTCGTTTTCGACCGCGGCGGATATTTATATCACGGACGTGTAAAAGCACTTGCTGATGCTGCTCGCGAAGCTGGCTTAGAATTCTAATTATAAAGGAGGGACAATGATGCGTCGTATCGATCCAAATAAACTTGAACTTGAAGAGCGCGTAGTAGCGGTGAACCGTGTTGCAAAGGTAGTAAAAGGTGGACGTCGTTTACGCTTTTCCGCATTAGTGGTGGTCGGCGATAAAAACGGTCATGTCGGTTTTGGTACAGGAAAAGCACAAGAAGTTCCTGATGCGATCCGCAAAGCGATTGAAGATGCGAAGAAAAATTTAATTGAAGTACCGATTGTTGGAACAACGATTCCTCACGAAGTGATCGGTCATTTTGGAGCAGGGAAAATCATTTTGAAACCTGCATCCGAAGGTACAGGGGTTATCGCTGGTGGTCCAGCTCGTGCTGTACTAGAGTTAGCGGGTATTAGCGACATTTTATCTAAATCTATCGGTTCGAATACGCCAATTAACATGGTGCGCGCTACTGTTGACGGGTTAAAACAATTAAAACGTGCAGAAGATGTAGCGAGATTGCGCGGTAAAACAGTTGAGGAACTGTTAGGATAAGGAGGGAAATACAATGGCAAAAAAATTGGAGATTACCCTCACTCGCAGCGTCATCGGTCGTCCAGAAGATCAACGGATCACAGTGAAAACGTTAGGTTTACGCAAAATGCACCAAACCGTCGTTCATAATGATAATCCTGCGATTCGCGGGATGATTAACAAAGTCGCTCACCTTGTCAAAGTAAAAGAAATTGAAGAATAATGATCATAAGGAGGTGCTTCGCGATGAAACTTCATGAATTACAACCAGCACCAGGTTCCCGCAAAGAACGCACTCGCGTGGGCCGTGGTATCGGTTCTGGTAAAGGTAAAACGTCTGGTAGAGGTCAAAAAGGTCAAAATGCACGCTCTGGCGGTGGGGTACGCCTCGGTTTTGAAGGTGGTCAAACTCCTTTATTCCGTCGTCTTCCAAAACGCGGTTTTACCAACATTAATCGCAAAGAATATACGATCGTCAACCTTGATAAGTTAAATCGCTTTGAAGACGGTACAGAAGTAACGCCTGAATTGTTGCTTGAAACTGGCGTAATCAGCAAATTAAAATCAGGTGTGAAAATTTTAGGAAAAGGCCAAATCGAGAAAAAGTTAACGGTAAAAGCTCATAAATTCTCTGCTTCTGCGAAAGAAGCGATTGAAGCTGCTGGCGGTAAAACTGAGGTGATTTAATGTTTCGGACAATCTCCAACTTTATGCGCGTCGGTGATATAAGAAAAAAAATTATTTTTACTCTTCTCATGCTCGTTGTGTTCCGAATTGGGACGTTTATTCCTGTGCCGAATGTGAATGCGGATGTATTAAAAGTGCAAGACCAAATGAACGCTTTCGGTGTTCTGAACATATTCGGCGGCGGGGCATTACAAAACTTTTCCATTTTTGCGATGGGCGTCATGCCGTATATTACAGCATCCATCATCGTGCAGCTTTTGCAGATGGATGTTGTTCCTAAATTTACGGAGTGGTCAAAGCAAGGTGAGGTTGGACGACGTAAATTAGCTCAGTTTACCCGCTATTTTACGGTCGTTTTAGGTTTTATTCAGGCGCTCGGAATGTCATACGGTTTTAATAACCTAGCTTCAGGAGCGCTCATTAAAAATCCTGGAATACCAACATACCTGTTAATTGCAACGGTGTTAACAGCCGGAACTGCATTTCTAATGTGGCTTGGAGAACAAATTACTGCTAAAGGTGTTGGAAACGGCATTTCGATCATTATTTTTGCCGGGATTGTCTCCGGTATCCCTGCCGTGTTAAACCAAATTTATGCTCAACAATTTGAAAACATCGGCGAAGATTTGTTCTTACGAATTGTTAAGCTTCTGCTTGTTGCGTTAGCGGTAGTTGTTGTTATCGTTGGCGTTATTTACATTCAACAAGCATTCCGGAAAATTCCGATTCAATATGCAAAACGACTGGAAGGACGCAGCCCAGTTGGCGGGCATTCTACTCACTTGCCGCTGAAAGTAAATCCAGCGGGAGTGATTCCAGTTATTTTTGCTGTGTCGTTTCTTGTTGCTCCACCAACAATTGCATCGTTTTTTGGTTCGAATGATGTAACATTGTGGATTCGGAAAACATTCGATTATACACATCCAGTTGGCATGGTTATTTATGTTCTATTAATTATTGCGTTTACGTATTTCTATGCATTTGTCCAAGTCAATCCGGAACAGATGGCGGACAACCTGAAAAAACAAGGTGGTTACATCCCAGGAATACGTCCAGGAAAGAATACACAGGAATATGTAACGAAAATTCTTTACCGGCTTACTTTCGTCGGTTCGCTATTTTTAGCGGCTATTGCAATTCTTCCTGTTTTCTTTGTGGAATTTGCTAAATTGCCGCCTTCCGCTCAAATCGGTGGAACAAGTTTGCTCATTGTTGTCGGTGTTGCGCTTGAGACAATGAAACAACTTGAAAGTCAGCTTGTAAAACGTCACTATCGTGGTTTTATTAAATAAAGAGGTCAGGGGTACCCTAACCTCTATAGAGCTGAGGGGGAGCGAGGATGAATTTAGTACTAATGGGATTGCCGGGCGCTGGGAAAGGTACTCAAGCGGAGAAAATCGTTGAAACATATGGGATTCCGCATATTTCGACTGGCGACATGTTTCGTGCTGCCATTAAAGAAGGGACGCCATTAGGACTGCAAGCGAAAGAGTATATGGACCGCGGCGATCTAGTTCCTGATGAAGTGACGATTGGGATCGTTCGCGAGCGTTTAAGCAAAGATGACTGCCAAAAAGGGTTTTTGCTAGATGGGTTTCCGCGGACCGTTGCTCAAGCGGAAGCATTAGAAAACATTCTAGCGGAATTAAATCGTTCGATCGACTATGTCATCCATATTCAAGTCGACAAAGATATTTTAATGGAGCGGTTAACTGGAAGAAGAATTTGTAAAAACTGTGGTGCAACGTACCACCTCGTGTTTAACCCACCAGCAAAGTCTGGTGTTTGTGACAAATGTGGCGGTGAACTGTACCAACGTGCAGATGACAATGAGGAAACGGTGGCAAACCGTCTCGAAGTCAATATAAAACAAACGCAGCCATTGCTTGAGTTTTATGAAAAGAAAGGGTATTTACGCCACATTAACGGACAGCAAGACATTGAAAAAGTATTTGCGGACATTCGTGAACTTCTTGGGGGATTACAATAATGATTATTTGCAAAACTCCGCGTGAAATTGAAATCATGCGTGAGGCAGGAAAAATTGTTGCTTTGACTCGCCAAGAGTTAGAAAAACATATTCGTCCTGGAATTACGACAAAAGAGTTGGATGCGATTGCTGAAGCAGTTATACGGAAACATGGGGCAATTCCTTCGTTTAAAGGATACAACGGATTCCCTGGCAGCATTTGCGCTTCGGTAAATGAAGAACTCGTTCACGGTATTCCTGGTGACCGGGTGTTAAAAGAAGGCGATATTATTAGCATTGATGTCGGGGCCCAATATAATGGTTATCATGCCGACTCTGCATGGACGTATCCTGTTGGGGAAATTGCGGAAGAAACGAAAAAACTTCTTGAAGTAACGGAAAAATCCTTATATATAGGATTAGAAGAAGCAAAACCAGGTGCCCGTTTGTCCAATATTTCCCATGCTATACAAACGTACGTCGAATCCCATCATTTTTCGATTGTTCGCGAGTATGTTGGGCACGGAATTGGTCAAAACTTACATGAAGACCCACAAATACCGCATTATGGTCCGCCAAATAAAGGGCCACGTTTGAAACCAGGAATGACGCTATGTATTGAACCGATGGTAAATGCGGGAAGCCGTTATGTTAAAACACTTGCCGATAACTGGACGGTCGTTACAGTAGATGGAAAGATGTGTGCTCATTTTGAGCATACGATTGCCATTACAGAAAATGGCTATGAAATTTTAACAACTCTCTAATATAATCATGATGGAGACTGGTCGTGTAGCAATTCGTAGATATAGTATGCGTTCGGTTTTTTCCTAACACTATGTTACTCATTCGAAGGAGGGAGAGCCGTTCGATGGCTAAAGACGATGTAATTGAAGTGGAAGGCACCGTTGTCGAAACATTGCCCAATGCCATGTTCCGTGTGGAATTAGAAAACGGTCATACGGTATTGGCACACGTTTCTGGCAAAATTCGCATGCACTTCATTCGAATTTTACCAGGAGATAAAGTTACGGTAGAATTATCTCCGTATGATTTGACTCGCGGTCGGATCACGTACCGCTATAAATAAAGGACTCCGCATCAATAAGGAGGTTAAAGGACATGAAAGTAAGACCATCTGTAAAACCTATTTGCGAAAAATGCAAAGTTATTCGTAGACGTGGCAAAGTTATGGTAATTTGCGAAAATCCAAAACATAAACAAAGACAAGGGTAATCTTTAAGGAGGTGTATAGTATGGCACGTATTGCAGGTGTAGATATTCCTCGTGACAAACGTGTAGTCATTTCGTTAACATATATCTACGGAATCGGTAAATCTACTGCTAAAAAAATCTTAGCGGAGGCTGGCGTTTCCGAAGATACACGCGTTCGTGATTTGACAGAAGAAGAACTAGGAAGAATTCGTGAAATCGTTGGTCGTTTGAAAGTAGAAGGAGATCTTCGTCGCGAAGTATCGCTAAATATCAAACGTTTAATCGAAATCGGATGCTATCGCGGTATTCGTCATCGTCGCGGCTTGCCAGTTCGCGGTCAAAATACGAAAAACAATGCTCGTACACGTAAAGGTCCACGCCGTACAGTAGCAAACAAGAAAAAATAATTAAGCAAAGGAGGTAATTCCACGAATGGCACGTAAAACAAATACACGCAAACGCCGTGTAAGAAAAAATATTGAGACTGGTATTGCGCATATCCGTTCAACATTTAACAATACGATCGTAACAATTACTGACGTTCACGGTAACACGATTGCTTGGTCAAGTGCTGGAGCATTAGGTTTTAAAGGCTCTCGTAAATCGACGCCGTTTGCGGCACAAATGGCAGCAGAAGCAGCTGCAAAAGCCTCCATGGAACATGGAATGAAAACAGTAGAAGTAAATGTAAAAGGCCCTGGTGCTGGTCGTGAGGCAGCGATTCGTGCATTACAAGCAGCTGGATTAGAAATTACAGCAATTAAAGACGTAACTCCTATACCGCACAATGGATGCCGTCCGCCAAAACGTCGCCGTGTGTAATACCCCTGTATAGAATTTGTATCCTTGTCAATAATGGGATATGATAAGTATTAAATTACAGGGAAGTTTTGCTCAGCCATTCGCACATTTGGGAACTTATTCATGGGGGAATTTCGATTAGGCGTTTATCGTTTGGTCGGGGTTTCGACGTTTTGAAGGAGGGTATAATAACTAATGATCGAAATTGAAAAACCGAGAATCGAAACGGTTGAAATCAGCGAAGATGCCAAATATGGCAAATTCGTTGTCGAACCGCTTGAGCGTGGATATGGTACAACTTTGGGTAACTCCTTACGTCGTATCCTATTGTCTTCACTCCCTGGTGCTGCTGTGACATCGGTTCAAATAGATGGTGTGCTGCATGAGTTCTCAACGATTGATGGCGTCGTAGAAGATGTGACAGCAATTATTTTAAATATAAAAAAATTAGCGTTGAAAATTTATTCTGACGAAGAAAAAACGTTGGAAATTGATGCACAGGGCGAAGGAGTTGTCACAGCTGCTGATATTACTCACGACAGCGATGTAGAAATTTTAAACCCGGACCTTCATATTGCTACGTTAGCAGAAGGCGGGCGCTTACGCATGAGAATGACAGCAAAACGAGGGCGTGGGTATGTTCCAGCTGAGGCCAATAAACGCGAGGATCAGCCAATAGGCGTTATCCCTATCGATTCGATTTATACACCGGTTTCACGCGTTTCTTATCAAGTAGAAAATACGCGTGTCGGTCAAGTGACAGACTATGATAAGTTAACGATAGATGTGTGGACAGATGGGAGCATTGGACCAAAAGAAGCGATTGCTCTCGGCGCAAAAATTTTGACCGAGCACTTAAATATTTTCGTTAGCCTAACAGACGAAGCACAAAATGCCGAAATCATGGTAGAAAAAGAGGAAGATCAAAAAGAAAAAGTGCTCGAAATGACAATTGAAGAACTTGATCTTTCTGTTCGTTCCTACAACTGTTTAAAACGTGCTGGTATTAACACCGTTCAAGAGCTTACGCAAAAAACGGAAGAAGATATGATGAAAGTGCGCAATCTCGGTCGCAAATCTCTCGAAGAAGTAAAAGCAAAGCTTGCTGAACTCGGTCTCAGTTTGCGTAAAGATGACTAGTTAACGTTTGTTTAACTAGTATTTTCATGTTACTAGATACATGAACGCTTACGTTTCTAAAAATAGACTTGATCGTATAAAGTATCATTTCTGAAATGAGATTTGTAGTGAAAATGCTAAAAAGGAGGGGACACTTCATGTCATACAGAAAATTAGGACGTACAAGCGCTCAACGCAAAGCATTGCTTCGTGATTTAGCAACAGATTTAATCATTAATGAGCGTATCGAAACAACAGAGGCGCGCGCAAAAGAATTGCGTTCTGTTGTTGAAAAAATGATTACGCTTGGTAAACGCGGTGATTTGCATGCACGCCGTCAAGCTGCTGCATTTATCCGTAAAGAAGTAGCAAATAGCGAAACAGGTCAAGATGCACTTCAAAAGCTATTTAGCGACATTGCACCGCGTTACCAAGATCGCCAAGGCGGTTACACTCGTATTATGAAACTTGGTCCTCGTCGTGGTGATGGGGCACCAATGGTGATTATCGAGTTAGTATAAAACGATTCGGTTGGCTAACAAGGGCGAGACAGTTTGTTTTGAACTGGATCTATGCCCTTTTTTTATTTGCCCTTTTTTAGTAGAGTAGAGATGAGAATGTCAGAGACAAGGGGAAGAAATGATGGAAGAAACCATTGTATCAGTAGAAAAACTATACTTTCGATATCCGAATCAGTCAGATTACGCGGTACAAAACGTTACCTTTCAAGTGAAACGCGGGGAATGGCTAGCGATTGTCGGTCATAACGGTTCAGGAAAATCAACGATCGCTAAATTGCTTATCGGGTTGTTAAGACCGGAAAGCGGTGTGATTAAACTATTTCACACTGTACTCGATGAACAGACGGTTTGGGAGATTCGTCGCCGTGTTGGCATGGTATTTCAAAATCCCGATAACCAGTTTGTTGGAACAACGGTAGAAGATGATGTCGCTTTTGCTCTTGAAAATAATGGAATTCCTCGCGATGAAATGGTCAAAAGAGTGCATGAAGCTATACAGCTAGTTCGTATGGAAGAGTTTTTGCATCATGAACCGCATCACCTTTCTGGTGGTCAAAAACAACGTGTTGCGATTGCAGGCATCCTTGCATTGCGGCCAGATCTCATCATTTTAGATGAGGCAACATCGATGCTAGATCCGAAAGGAAGGCAGGAAGTATTAGACACGGTCCGTGATTTAAACAAAAAGCAACGTATCACTGTATTGTCCATTACCCATGATTTAGAGGAAGTCGCTAAGGCTGATCGCGTTATTGTTATGAATAGGGGAGAAATCATGGCAGAAGGAACGCCGAAACAAATTTTTGCGCTTGGGACAAAACTAGAACGAATTGGTTTAGATTTGCCGTTTGCGGTAAAAGTAAGAGACCGGCTGAAGCAGTGCGGAATCCCGCTATCTTCAAGCTACTTTACGATAGAGGAGTTGGTAGAAGAATTATGGACATTATATTCCAAAAGGTAGAGCATGTATATAATGCCAACTCACCGTTTGCCCGCCGAGCGTTGTACGATGTAGACATCATGATTGAAAGCGGCTCTTATGTGGCGGTTATCGGCCATACTGGTTCAGGAAAATCAACGCTGCTTCAGCATCTAAACGGTTTGCTTCAGCCGACAAGCGGAACAGTGATGATAGGAAATCAAACGATTACGAATAAAAAACGACAAACGGACTTAAAACCGCTCCGCAAAAAAGTTGGCATTGTCTTTCAATTTCCGGAACATCAACTGTTTGAGGAAACGGTGGAGAAAGATATATGTTTCGGACCAATGAATTTTGGCGTTCCTGAGGAGGAAGCAAAAAAGAAAGCAAAGGAGCTTATTAAGTTAGTCGGGCTTTCAGAAGACGTACTAACCAAATCACCATTCGATTTAAGCGGCGGGCAAATGCGCCGTGTTGCGATTGCCGGAGTGCTTGCGATGGAACCTGATGTGATTGTGTTAGACGAACCAACTGCTGGCTTAGATCCACGCGGCCGCAAAGAAATTATGGAAATGTTTTATCGCCTTCATCGTGAAAAACAGCTGACGACTGTGTTAGTTACTCATAGTATGGAAGATGCTGCCGCATACGCAGATTATATGATTGTCATGCATAAAGGAACAGTGTGGAAAACGGGGACACCACAGCAAATTTTTCAAGATAGCGATTCTTTGGCGGAAATTGGGCTCAATGTGCCGGAGACAGTGCGGCTAAAAAAAGAATTGGAGAAAAAGTTAGGGATCACCGTGCCGTCTCCGTGTTTGACGATCGAGCAGACCGTAGACGCCATTCAAAAATTATTTTCCAAGGTGAACGCCCATGATGAATAGCATGATTATCGGCAAATATGTACCAGGCGATTCCGTGATTCACCGCATGGATCCGCGCGCGAAACTGCTAATCATCTTTATATACGTATTCATTGTTTTTCTAGCGAATAATAGTGCTACTTATGCTGTTTTAACGATATTTACGTTTAGTCTTTTAGCATTATCGCGCATTCCGTTATCGTTTGTGATTAAAGGTTTAAAACCGATTATATGGGTTATCGTCTTTACTTTTTTGCTGCATGTCTTTATGACAAAAGAAGGAGATGTGCTGTACCAAATTGGTTCCTTTTCGATTTACGAAGGCGGCGTCAAGCAAGGAATTTTTATTTCGCTGCGTTTTCTGCTGCTCATTATTATTACTACTTTATTAACCTTAACAACCACCCCGATCGAAGTGACTGACGGAGTGGAAAGCCTACTGGCGCCGTTGAAGAAAATGCGCGTCCCTGTCCATGAACTGGCGCTAATGATGTCTATTTCGCTTCGCTTTATCCCGACGTTAATGGAAGAGACGGAGAAAATTATAAAAGCACAAACCGCACGCGGTGTCGACTTTACAGGGGGGCCGTTTTCTGAAAGAATCAAGGCAATCGTCTCCTTGCTTGTTCCATTGTTTATCAGTTCGTTTAAACGTGCCGAAGAATTGGCGACCGCGATGGAGGCACGCGGTTACCGCGGCGGCGAGGGAAGGACGAAATTTCGCCTGCTTGTATGGAAATGGACAGATACAGCTTTTTTAGCGGCAGTGTTATTATTAGCAGTTGTTTTGTTTATACTACGCTCATAACAGGGTGAGAAAAATGAGTAAACGGATCAAATGTACGCTTTCCTATGACGGTACACATTTTTTCGGTTACCAAATTCAGCCTGGCAAACGAACGGTGCAAGGCGAGTTAGAACGAGTGCTCGAACAAATGCATAAAGGGAAAGCGATTCGTATTACTGCTTCAGGAAGGACAGATGCGGGTGTTCATGCATACGGGCAAGTAATTCATTTCGATACGTTCTTATCGCTTTCTCCAGATCAATGGAAAAAAGCATTAAATGCCCAGTTACCGGATGATATAGTGATTAAAGATGTACAAGAAGCAGATCCTTCTTTTCATGCGCGTTTTAGTGCCAAAGCAAAAGAATATCGATATAAAGTACGAATTGCCCAAGAACGTGACGTATTTTTACGTAATTATTGCTATCATTACCCTTATCCACTTGATATGGAAGCGATGAGACATGCATTGCGACTTATAGAGGGCACGCATGACTTTACTAGCTTTTGTTCAGCAAAGACGGATGTTGATGATCGTGTACGCACGATTTATAAAGCAGATATGGCGATGCATGATGATTTATTGGAATTTTGCTTTATTGGCAACGGGTTTTTATATAATATGGTGCGGATTATCGTTGGAACGATTTTGGAAGTTGGGCAAGGAAAACGGAGTATAGATAGTATCTCACACGCTTTTGAGGCAAAAGATCGCCAGTTTGCTGGCAAAACGGCTCCACCGCAAGGATTATATTTATGGAAAGTATATTATGACAACTAGTCCTGGTGTAACATTTTCTTGACATTGATATGCTAAAGAGATATTATATCATATGGTATGTATTTTTCCACGATTAGCCCCGGAAAGTAATCGTGTTGAGATAAATAGATGATGTTCGTTGATTTTTTATTTAGGAGGGAAAAGTATGCGTACAACTTATATGGCGAAGCCGAATGAAGTAGAACGTAAATGGTACGTTGTCGACGCTGCTGGTAAAACGTTAGGACGCCTTGCAAGTGAAGTAGCAGCCATTTTGCGTGGCAAACATAAACCAACATTCACACCACATGTGGATTGTGGTGATCATGTCATCATTATCAACGCTGAGAAAATTGAACTAACTGGAAAGAAATTAACAAAGAAACTATACTATCGTCATAGCTTGCATCCAGGCGGATTAAAAGTAAGAACGGCGTTAGAAATGCGTACAAATTATCCAGAGCAAATGCTTGAAAGAGCTATACGCGGAATGCTTCCAAAAGGTCGCTTAGGTCGTCAAATGTTTAAAAAATTGCACGTATATCGTGGAAGCGAACACCCACATCAAGCACAAAAACCAGAAGTTTATGAACTTCGCGGATAATCAATAGAAGGAGGGCATTATTTTGGCACAAGTACAATATTATGGCACAGGCCGTCGTAAAACCTCTGTCGCACGTGTGCGCCTCGTTCCAGGCGACGGACGCATTGTGATTAACGATCGTGACATTCGTGACTATATTCCATCGGAAGCGTTGATCGAAGTTGTGAAACAACCGTTAGTATTAACAGAAACGTTAGGAAATTACGATGTGTTAGTAAACGTAAAAGGCGGCGGATTCTCTGGCCAAGCAGGCGCGATTCGCCATGGAATCGCTCGTGCGTTATTGCAAGTAGATCCAGATTACCGTCCAGTATTAAAACGCGCAGGTTTATTAACACGCGATGCTCGTGTGAAAGAACGCAAAAAATACGGTCTTAAAGGTGCTCGTCGCGCTCCACAATTCTCAAAACGTTAATGGTATTTTTCCAAAAATCCCAGCCGATATCGGCTGGGATTTTTTTCTTTTCTCCCTCTTTTTTTATTCACGCATGTTTAGGATGAATCGTTAAAAACTACATCCTAAAGGGGTGTGAAAGAACATGAGTGTGATCACTTCATTTAAAGAAAAGAAGCAGGAAAAACAAATGTTATATGAACGAAAAATGTTGCGTGAGTTGTCTTTCGAAAAGCTGAAAACAAAGGCGATCAAGCATTTTAGTCCTTTTTATCCAATGTACCGTGCATTCCCACCGTCATTGAAGAAGGATGTATCGATATCGCTATTGAAGCGTATTTACTTGGTGCGAACTACAGTCGATTCGGTTACTATGGAGAACCAGCAGAAAGTGTAAGACAACGGTGCGCGCAAGAAGAAAAATATTTCATTGATACATTATTTGATTTTCTTTGCTTTTGGGGAAACATTGATGATGGTTTAGCCAATGAGTCGCTTTATTATGCCTGTGAACATTACGTTGTTTATTGGTGGACGGAAGGATTTGAAAGAGGAAAAAAACGTCGACGTCTGAAACTTCACTAAAAAGTTCTATTTTTGCCTCTTGTCCCATATAAGATAGAGAAGGGGAAACGCAGGAGGAGAAACAATGAAAGTAAAATGGTTGGGTGCTCTCATTAGTTCCATTATTGTTATTGTTCTTTTCCAATATATCTTTGCGAATACGACTTCAACTAAATCGTGGAACCTCCCTCTCTCTGGAAGGATTATCATTTTAGATCCTGGTCATGGCGGGCCGGACGGAGGAGCTGTCGGCGGTGATGTGGTAGAAGAAGAAGTGACGCTGAAAGTGGCGGAGAAATTGCGAGACTACTTGCAGCAGCAAGGTGCGCTCGTGTTGATGACAAGGGAAACGGACAGCGACCTTGCCGATAAAGACACACGTGGCTATAGCCGTCGAAAGGCGGAAGATTTACGAAAACGTGTTGCGTTGATTAATAAATCGGAGGCAGATTTATTTATTAGTATCCATCTTAATGCCATTCCCTCTCCGCGTTGGCGTGGGGCGCAAACGTTTTATTACGGTTCGCTGATCGAAAATGAACGGATCGCTAAGTTTATCCAAGCGGAATTGCGGCGCAATCTTGAAAATACAAATCGTACTGCCAAAATAATCGATACCGTTTATTTGTTGAAATATGCGAAAAAACCAGGTGCGCTTGTCGAAGTGGGGTTTTTATCTAATCCAGAGGAACGGGAACTTTTAGCTTCTGACCGTTATCAAACGAAGCTAGCGGCATCGATATATAAAGGGGTACTGCGATATTTTTCGAATGAAAAAAATCCTCCTGAATAGGGAGGATTCCTTTTTTTTACATGATAGATACGCAATGGTTATATATGTTATAGTAAAAGTATGAAAGGGAATACATACATAAGGATTGGTGATGGCCGATGCTCACAGAAAATGATGTAAGAGGATTGTTAGAAAATATAAAAGACCCATTTTTAAACAAGACGTTTAAAGAAACAAATGCGATTCAAGAAATTAAAATCAAGGAAGATAAAAAGCACGTCAGCGTCAAAATCGCATTAGCAAAAACAGGGACAGCCGAGCAGCTTCGCATCCAAACAACGATTGTTCAGCTACTAAAAGATGCTGGCGCTGCTTCGGTCGGTTTGCGGTTTGCGCAGCTCCCTGAAGAAGTAGTAGCAAAATATCAAGGGGAAACATCGAAAACGACATACATTGCAATTGCTAGCGGAAAAGGCGGCGTTGGAAAATCGACCGTTTCCGTGAACCTTGCTGTTTCTCTCGCTCGTCTTGGGAAAAAAGTAGGGCTGATTGATGCCGATATTTATGGGTTTAGTGTTCCGGATATGATGGGCATTGTCGAACGACCAACCGTGCGCGGCGATAAAATTATTCCGGTTGAACGATTCGGCGTAAAAGTTATTTCCATGGCCTTTTTCGTCGAAGATAACGCTCCTGTTATTTGGCGCGGTCCAATGTTAGGAAAAATGTTAAACAACTTTTTCAAAGAAGTCGAATGGGGCGACTTAGATTATTTATTATTAGATTTGCCTCCGGGAACGGGGGACGTTGCGTTAGATGTACATACCATGTTGCCTTCGTGTAAAGAAATCATTGTTACTACCCCGCATCCGACAGCGGCGTTTGTCGCGGCGCGCGCAGGTGCAATGGCGCTTCGCACGGAACACGAAATCATCGGTGTGATTGAAAATATGTCCTATTTTGAAAGCCGCAAAACAGGCGAAAGAGAATATGTATTCGGCAAAGGCGGCGGCGAAAAGCTTGCGAAAGAGTTGCAAACGGAGCTTTTAGGGCAGCTGCCACTCCAACAACCAGATTGGAACGATGAGGATTTCGCTCCATCTGTTTATGCGGAAGATCATCCTATTGGGAAAATATATATGGACATTGCGCGAAAAATTATTGAAAAGTGTTAAAGAAAAAAGGAGCATATCTCGCTCGGAGATAGCTCCTTTTTAACTTCCTCCTTGCCCTTGCTGATCGTCGCCGCTTTCCTCTCCTTCTCCTCCCTCTTGATTTTCATTTTGTTTTTTTGTTTCCTGCTGAATGTTTTCAGCGGATTTTATTAATATGTCTTGAATTTTTGCCTGGAATAATGGACTATTCAGCGTTTCTGTTATGACTTGTTGAAGGTGCTTGCGAAATTCTTTACTTTTTAGCACGTCCATCATCGCTTTTTCCATTTCTGGATTTTTTAAAATATCTATCATCATCCCTTGATATTCAGGGTCTTTCATTAACGCTTTGATCGTTTTTTCTTGCCCTGTTTTTAAACTTTTTGCAAAGCTTTCTGCAAACTTTGGATCTTGCAGTGCTTTTTCCCAAAATTTTATTCCTTTTTCCGACGTTAACACTTGTTCGAGTGTTTCTTTGACAACGGTTTGCTCCATTACTAATTGTTGTTTCACTTTTTCATCCGTCATAATTTCCTGAATAGCCTTTTTCCCCTCATCTGTTTTTAAAATATCAACGACCATTTTTTTCGTTTGATCGTAATCCGGGGGAGGTGGGCTAATTTCTTGAGGAGCACAAGAGCTAAGGATAAGGAAATAACTAAATAATAGGAGCAATGCGCTTTTTTTCATGTGTAAATAAGCTCCTTTCTGCAAAAATCCCTTACCCTTAATATGAATTTCTGTCAAAAAAATATGCATTTGCTTTATTCCTAAGTCGTTGATAAAATTTAAAGCGAATCGAATTTGAGAATAATGGAGGTATAAGCAGTTTGTTAAACATCTATAAAATCATGTAAATATCTCCTGCTATTGGACGTAAAGAGGCAGATGTTCTCCATCTTTTCTATCGTCTCCTGTCTGATGATAAAAAATCATCTCCCCTTCCTCATGTAAAAAGGAAAGGAAGAAGATTTAGCGAATATATGTTCTTAAGGATCCAAACAAGGGGGAAGGCAAGGGGATGAAAACGGTTCGGGTGATGAAAATTGTTTCCAATGATGAAACACACCTTCGCTCATTAGATGAGTTGATGCGCGTCTTTGGTTCCGCGAAGCGATACGCGTTCAACCGTTTGCTGGAGGGAAGGAACGCCAAAGACCTCATCCAGCACCTTCTGCGCCAATTTCAGCTCAACAAACGGTATGCCGAAGATGCGGTCTTGCTTGCACAATCGTTGATTTCTTCTCAACGTGAGTTGCTTCCAATGCGCTTAGAGGATGTGCAGGCGAAAATCGAAAAAACCGAAAAGAAAATCGATGACTACCAACATGGAAGAAAAACACCGAAAAAAGTCGATCTTCAAACGTGTTTAGACGGATTACACCGACGATTAGAAAAATGGAAATCGAAAGAAGATGAGCTAAAGCACCATCTCGACCAAGGGACGATTCCACGTGTGATTTTTGGCGGAAAACAAAACTTTTACAAGCGCTTGAAAGGAAAAATCACGAACGAAGAATGGAAAGATTTGCGCTCGAATCAGTTGTATGAAAAAGTATGGGTTATCCGTTCATGAAAGTGCCGCTTTGGTGATTGGCAGACGGGGGTTAGGGCATCAGGAACGATTGCCAAAAGAACTCATGGACATCATAAAAACGAAAGTGAAGCGTCATTTGATTGCCGTGTTAGGGTCGATGGAAGAATCCTACAAGCAATCGAAAAGCGGCAAGAAACAACGCCAATATTTAATCATGATGTTACAAAAAATCGAAAATTTCAAACAAGAACATGAATGGTCGTTATGGAACAT
This sequence comes from Parageobacillus galactosidasius, assembly GCF_002217735.1. NCBI lineage: Bacteria > Bacillati > Bacillota > Bacilli > Caryophanales > Anoxybacillaceae > Parageobacillus > Parageobacillus galactosidasius. Next base: position 155,871 of record NZ_NDYL01000001.1, read on the forward strand.
CTTGCACAAATTCTGCTGGATGAATCAGTATCAAATTCAACTAAGGGAGGTGTAGACCTGGTTGCTAAAATCGTTGTCGTGTACTGACCGATGGAAGGAATGGTGCACGACAGATGCCGTCGCTGACAGCGAGCCACGGGGTGTCTTTTACAATAGGTGAATGACAAGGGAATTTCCCTTCCTGATGGAACTCAGGTGTTTCCTGAGCGGCAAGCGGTGTTTCCTGGTTCCATCGCGATGAGTCGATTTTTATAGATTTTAGTAACCAGGATGAAGCTGTGAACAGCCGTAAATGGGTGCGTTTATTTTTAACAACATTAGCTATTGGAGGAATAACAACAGCGATTATAGGGATTATACTTAACTGGAGTGAATACGAGAAACTGTTTTTACGATCGGACGTATTGGAAATTATTGCGGTGTTAGTGTGGCACATTGGTGTTGGCTTTATTTTTAGTGTCATTAGTCAAATGGGGTTTTTCGCCTATTTAACCATTCATCGCTTTGGACTTGGGATCTTTCGTTCTGACTCTCTTTGGAACTCAGTACAAGTTGTGCTAATTTTGTTTGTGCTTTTCGATTTAGTATATTTCCGCTATCAAGTGTTTGCTGTGGAAGGGGAGTCTATTGTCAGTTACATACTAGTCGCTTTATTTATTTTGATTGTCGGGCTTATTGTTGCTTATATAAAAAGTGCACAAACGAATAAAGGGGCATTCGTACCAGCATTATTTTTTATGGTTGTCGTAACGGTTATTGAGTGGTTTCCAGCATTGCGTATTAACAATGAAGATTGGCTTTATTTAATGTTATTTCCATTATTAGTTTGTAACGCTTATCAGCTTCTTATACTGCATAAACTAACAGGTGTTCCAAAGTCATAAAGGGGAGGAGGATACCTCCCTTTCTTTTGCGCGTGCTTATGTTTACAGGATAACTAACCACGAAAGTCCGCGACTTTAGTCACGCAGAGACTCGGTTTAGTTTATTTCTTTACTATTTACATCGCCATTAGCGATCAGTTGTGAAACGCTAACATTACGGTAACCGTTTTCCTTCATTGCTTCAATAATTTTTGGAAGTGCTTTTGCTGTTTGGTTAGCAGAATCTGATGCGTGAAGTAAAATAATATCTCCGGCTTCCATGTCGTTTACGACATTTTCAACAATTGTCTTTACTCCAGGGTTAAGCCAATCTTTTGAGTCAATACTCCAATGAACGACGGTATAACCTAGCGAATCAGCAATCTTTAATACATTCTTATTAAAATTGCCGCCCGGAGGCCGCAATAATGTAATTTCTTTAATTCCAAGCGTGTCAAATACTTTTTTTGCCTGCATAAGATCTTGACGTATTTTCGGGCTTTCTAACTCTGTGTAGTTAACAAAGTTATATCCCATGCTTCCGATTTCATGACCGTCTTCTTTAATTCGTTTCACAATATTCGGATGACGTTCCGCCCAAGAGGCAGATAAAAAAAATGTTGCATTTTTTATGCCATTTTGTTTTAATACATCGAGGATGTGTAAGGCGTTTTGATCCCCCCAGCTGATATCAAATGTTAGTGATACCTCATGCTTGCTTTTTTCTATTTTATAGACCGCTTTTGGCCCAGTAGAGAGAGAAAGCGTGGGATTATTGATTCCTTGGGCATATAAAATAGTGGCTGTAAAAAATGCAGATAGAACGATAATAAGTGCCTTTTTTAAGGAACGTCCATTTAATGCATAGAAAAAACTCACTATTTTTCCCCCTTTATCCTAAAGTTGTTCTGTCACCATCTTATGCTTGTCACCCCGGGTGTTATGAAAAATATTTTCAAACCATGTTTTATTCTTGATCCCGATAAACATATTAATAAAAAATACACCCGTGGTGCTAGTTGAGTCTTAACGCTCAACTAGCCCAAGAACAACAAGCGAGTAAGCCAGTAAAATACCATCCAGTGCCGTTTCAAATCCAGAAACCGAGTTCGCTCGAATCTCGGTGATCCGATACGAATCGACTAAAATCGAAAACACGGTTTCCACCACTTTACGTTTTCGCTTCATCCACTGTTTCCATGCGTCCGATTGGCGAATTCGCTGATTTTTTCGAACGGGTAAAATGAAAGTGCTCTTGCATGGGGATTCTCCTTTCGAATGGTAGGTCGCACTTTCATTCTACAGGAGATTCGCCAGGCAAGAGCTATTTTTTATGCTTGTTTGATTTTATCTAGCACCACGGGTAAAAAATACATAAAAAAGTATTGACAATAAAAATTTGCTATGGTAAATTGTTTAACGTCGCTAAGTGATAGCGAAAATAATATTGACATCTTATTAATGAATGTGTTAGCATAAAAAGGTCGCAAAGAGGAAAAAATGTTCTTTGAAAACTGAACAAAACGAAGCGTCCACAACGAAAAGCTGAAGCGCCGCGATCAGCTCTCGAAGCCAAATGTTCTTCACCCGCTGAAGTGCTTGCACTTCGAGGGGGAAGGTTATTTGGCACAAGAGAGCTAGGCGCTGAAGCTAGACAATACGAAAAGCGAAGGCGAGCGACACCTTGCGGTGTCGGCGCTGAAGCTGAAAAGAAGCCAATCAACTTTCTTTTTGGAGAGTTTGATCCTGGCTCAGGACGAACGCTGGCGGCGTGCCTAATACATGCAAGTCGAGCGGACCGAACGGAAGCTTGCTTCTGTTCGGTTAGCGGCGGACGGGGATGAGATTTCCCATCGCGTCAAGCGAGTAAGATCCCTCGAAGATGACGAGGTCGATAGGTCCAAGGTGGAAGCGTGGCGACACGTGGAGCTGACGGATACTAATCGATCGAGGACTTAACCAAGCGGAAAAGCGGAGGTGCGCGCTTAGCTCTCGAAGCCAAATGTTCTTCGCCCGTAGAGGTGCTTGCACCTCAAGGGAGAAGGTTATTTGGCGCAAGAGAGCTAGGCACCGGAGCTAGACAACGGAAAAGCGGAAGCCGCCTATGCAAAACGGCTTCTTCCAAACAGACGGTTATCTAGTTTTGAGGGAATGAAATTTCACTCTTGACAAGATTATTTATTTGGATATAATAATATTTGGCTGATAACTTGCCTAGTGACAATAGCGGAGAGGAAACACCCGTTCCCATCCCGAACACGGAAGTTAAGCTCTCCAGCGCCGATGGTAGTTGGGGCCAGCGCCCCTGCAAGAGTAGGTCGTTGCTAGGCAAGTTGAATATTCCAAAGCAGCTCAGTGGGAAGCAACGAGCATAAGCTTCTATGAATAAGCTGCGAGTTGCCTCGACGCATCCAGCTTCTTTGAAAAAGCTTGTAGAGGAAGAGGCAACGAAAAAATTGAGTATAAACCAACAACCCGTTATTCCGCAGTAGCTCAGTGGTAGAGCAATCGGCTGTTAACCGATTGGTCGCAGGTTCGAATCCTGCCTGCGGAGCCATGCTTCCATAGCTCAGTTGGTAGAGCACTTCCATGGTAAGGAAGAGGTCACCGGTTCAAGCCCGGTTGGAAGCTTTCGTATTGTGATTTTTTGGCCCGTTGGTCAAGTGGTTAAGACACCGCCCTTTCACGGCGGTAACACGGGTTCGAATCCCGTACGGGTCACTTTCTTTTTGTGGAGGATTAGCTCAGCTGGGAGAGCACTTGCCTTACAAGCAAGGGGTCGGCGGTTCGATCCCGTCATCCTCCACCACGACATTTTTAATGCCCGCTTAGCTCAATTGGTAGAGACGAGCCTAAGCTTCCGTGAATTCCCTGCGAGTTGTTCCGACGCATATCACTTCGCTGAATAAGCGAGAAGAGGAAGGGACACAAAAAATTAAGTATATATGTCAATACTTCTTTCTTATGCCGGCTTAGCTCAATTGGTAGAGCAACTGACTTGTAATCAGTAGGTTGCGGGTTCAAGTCCTGCAGCCGGCATCATAATATGGAGGGGTAGCGAAGTGGCCAAACGCGGCGGACTGTAAATCCGCTCCCTTTGGGTTCGGCGGTTCGAATCCGTCCCCCTCCACCACCTTATACATAGAGTAATTAGCTGAAATGAAGTATAATTTTTAAGTTATGTGAAATAATATTTTTCGGTAGCATTAGGTACTCCAATATTATTGGGCTATAGCCAAGCGGTAAGGCAACGGACTTTGACTCCGTGATGCGCTGGTTCGAATCCAGCTAGCCCAGCCATAATCCCATTAATTAGCTCAGCAGGGAAGCAATGAGCAAAGCTTCTATGAGTTCGCTATGAATTGTCCCGACGCATCCAACATCTTTGAATTGGCTAGCAGAGGAAGAGGCAACAAAAACATGGAGTGTTTTCATTTACTACACGAGCCATTAGCTCAGCAGGTAGAGCATCTGACTTTTAATCAGAGGGTCGGAGGTTCGAGTCCTCCATGGCTCATTGTCATGCGGAAGTAGTTCAGTGGTAGAACACCACCTTGCCAAGGTGGGGGTCGCGGGTTCGAGTCCCGTCTTCCGCTCTTTTACAACAAGATAGTTTGGGGCCTTAGCTCAGCTGGGAGAGCGCCTGCTTTGCACGCAGGAGGTCATCGGTTCGATCCCGATAGGCTCCATTGATATAACATCCCACTTCGGAAAAAACGAAGTGGGATTTTTTGTTTATTGTGATTGCAGACTGTTCTTTTTTTATAAGAATAAATATTCAAAAAACTGTCGAGTTGAGTCAATATGATATTTTTGTCTACAATTGAAGTAGCACAATGGGAAGGAGAGGGAAACATGAAGACGGTATCGATTATTGGTGTACCGATGGATTTAGGGCAGACACGTCGTGGTGTAGATATGGGGCCGAGTGCCATGCGTTATGCAGGGGTAATCGAGAGGTTAGAACGTCTTCATTATGAAATTGAAGATTTAGGCGATATTCCAATTGGAAAAACAGAACATCCTGATGATGAAGGATCACAGCCCAACTTACGAAATTTGAAAGCGGTTGCAGAAGCAAATGAAAAATTAGCAAAAACAGTGGACGAAGTGATCAAAAGGGGGCGCTTCCCTCTCGTGTTGGGCGGTGATCATAGCATTGCCATTGGTACATTAGCTGGTATTGCGAAGCATTATAAGAATTTAGGAGTTATTTGGTATGACGCCCATGGTGATTTAAATACGCCAGAAACCTCTCCATCCGGAAACATTCATGGCATGCCACTGGCTGTGAGTCTTGGTTTAGGACATCCGTATTTGACGAATATCGGCGGTTATAGCCCAAAAGTGAAACCTGAAAACATTGTTCTTATTGGCATTCGCTCTCTGGACGAAGGGGAAAAGCAGTTAATCCGTGAAAAAGGGATTAAAGTATATACGATGCATGAAATAGATCGTCTCGGCATGACGACAGTAATGGAAGAAACGATTGCATATTTAAAAGAACGAACGGATGGAGTGCATTTATCACTTGATTTAGACGGACTTGATCCGAACGATGCACCGGGAGTGGGTACGCCAGTTATCGGTGGTCTTACTTATCGTGAAAGCCATTTGGCAATGGAAATGCTCGCAGAGGCAAAACTAATTACATCAGCGGAATTTGTAGAGGTGAATCCGATTTTAGATGAGCGCAATAAGACTGCTTCTGTTGCTGTAGGATTGATGGGGTCCCTTTTTGGAGAAAAGCTGGTGTAACGGTGTAAAAACAGCAGATTTTACAGAATCTGCTGTTTTTATTTTGCTTAGGAAAGATTAGGCGGATATGATAAAATAAATGGTGCATGTTTGCATGAAACTTTTTTTATTTGTGAACGTAATACACTGTAGCCGCAGTGAGCGGGGGTACGTATTATTATGGAGATATTTGTGAAAAAACGTATAAAAGCGGTCAAAAAAGGCGATCAAAATGCCTATGCTGATATTGTAGATCTTTATAAAGATAAAATATACCGTTTATGTTATCGTATGCTAGGAAATCGCCATGAGGCGGAAGATGCTGCGCAAGAAGCGTTTATCCGCGCTTATGTTAATATTCATACGTATAATCCAAATATGAGGTTTTCCTCGTGGCTTTACCGAATTGCCGCCAATTTGGCGATTGATAAGATTCGGAAGAAAAAACCGGATGCCTATTTAGACGAAGAGATAAGCGGTACTGATGGGCTTACGATGTATTCACAGCTTTCCTCTAGCGAAGCTTCTCCGGAAGAAGCATTAGAAAGTTTGGAGCTACAGGAAACAGTACAGAAAGCAATTGAACAACTTCCAGAAAAATATCGTAGTGTTATTGTATTGAAGTATATAGAAGGGCTATCATTACAGGAGATTAGCGAAATTTTAGACTTGCCGCTCGGCACGGTAAAAACGAGACTTCACCGTGGCAGAGAAGCGTTGCGAAAGCATTTGGGTCATTTATGAGAGGGTGAAGAACATGAAATGTCCGCATAACATTGTAAACCTTATGCATGATTTTTTAGATGGTGATATTGGGCCGCATGATGAAAAAATATTAAGGGAGCATTTGCAGCAATGTTCAGCATGCGCTGATCATTTTAATGGACTAGAGAAAACAGTCGCGTTCATTCAGCATGCGTCCCATCTCACCCCTCCTTCGGATTTTACGGCCCGTGTGATGGCACAGCTACCGAAAGAAAGAAAGATGATTCGTGTTAGAAGGTGGCTGCAAACCCATCCGTTTATTACCGCTGCATCGTTATTTATGATGTTGACGATAGGCAGTCTATTTACCACATGGAACACACAGAAACAATTTTCTGTTTCCACACATGAAAATGTCATTATTCGCGGTCATACTGTCATTGTTCCGAAAGGAGAAGTCGTTCAAGGAGATATTGTCGTTCGCAACGGTTCTATAAAGATAGAAGGGAAAGTCGAGGGCAATGTCACCGTGATTCATGGAGAAAAATATTTAGCTTCTGCAGGACAAGTAACAGGAGAAATTGAAGAAATTAACCAAGTATTTGAGTGGATTTGGTATAATATTAAGGAACGAATCAAGGATGCGGTGGAAGCGTTCGAATAGAGAGCCATCTTTTTTGATGGCTTTTTTATATGATATGTTATAATAGAAGGGTTGTTTCAATAAAATTATGTTTGAATTAGAATGATAAAGGAAGTGTGAAAATGCCTTTCGGAGAGCTCCCGATTTTAAGTTATTTAGGCAAGGCCGTCGATATTCTTGTTGTTTGGTATGTTATATATAAATTAATCATGATGATTCGCGGGACGAAGGCAGTCCAGCTTCTAAAAGGAATTATTCTTATTATACTAGTGCATATTGTTAGTAACTTTCTCGGTCTTAACACGCTGCAATGGCTAATGGATCGAGCAATCACATGGGGGTTTCTCGCTATTATTATTATCTTCCAGCCGGAATTGCGGCGTGCGCTTGAGCAAATAGGACGGGGAAAGCTGTTTTCTCGAAGCAGTTCGAATGAGGACGAAGAGCAAGTAAAAATGGTTGAAGCGATTATTAAAGCAACGGAATATATGGCAAAACGGAGAATAGGCGCGTTAATTTCCATTGAACGGGAAACAGGAATGGGAGATTATATTGAAACAGGCATTATTTTGAATGCCCGTGTTTCCTCTGAACTATTAATTAATATTTTTATCCCTAATACTCCGTTGCACGACGGGGCTGTTATTATTCAAAAAAACCATGTCGCAGCAGCGGCCTGTTACCTGCCGCTTTCAGAAAGCCCTTTTATTTCGAAAGAGCTTGGGACTCGGCATCGCGCTGCATTAGGAATTAGTGAAGTGACAGATAGCATAACGGTTGTTGTATCAGAAGAAACCGGTGCGGTATCGGTCACAAAAAACGGGGAGCTACACAGAGATTTAACCCCGGAGCAGTTTCGGGAGTTGCTTACAAAGGAGCTAGTGCCATCCACAAAGGCGACTTCCTCATCCCGTTGGCAATGGAGGGGGAAGAAACATGGATAAGTTAATGAACAATCATTGGTTTATTAAAATATTTTCTTTACTGTTAGCGATTATGCTTTATATGTCGGCGAATATTGAGAAAGAAACAAAATCGGGAGTGATTACCCGCAATACGGTAGGACAAGAGGATACGGAAACAATGACAAATGTTCCTGTAGTGGTTTATTATGATGAGGAAAATTTAGTTGTCTCCGGTATTCCGAAATATGTGAATGTCACTTTGCAAGGGCCTGCAAGTATTGTTAAGCCGACTGCTTTACAGCGCAATTTTGAAGTGTATATCGACTTAACGAATTTACCATTAGGAACGTATACCGTTCCAATTAAATATAAAGATATATCTGATAAACTAAAGGTCAACATCCACCCTTCAGTCGCAAAAGTAACGATTCAAGAAAAAGTTTCTAAAAATTTCCCTGTCGGGGTTGATTTGATCAATAAAAATAAAGTGCCCGAAGGCTATTTGATTGAAAAGCCGATTGTCAAACCAAACGCCGTTACTATTACGGGTGCCAAAGAATTAATTGAAAGTATATCATCGGTAAAAGCTAGAATTGATTTAGATAGGGCAACAGATACCGTAACAGAGGAATCGAGCGTAACCGTTTATGACAAAAGAGGCAACGTACTTAATGTAGATGTCCAGCCTTCCGTAGTAGAAGTAACCGTTCCGATTAAAAGCCCAAGCAAAACGGTTCCACTGAAAATTAATCGGACAGGATCACTGCGAAAAGGATTAAGTATAGTAAAAATAGAAACCATCCCAAATCAAGTAACTATTTTTGGCTCAAAAGAAAAAATCAATTCCATTGAATTTATTGACGGTATTACGATTCATTTAGATGAAATTACAGAAGATAAGACATTGGAAGTGAATGTTCCGTTGCCTGCAGGAGTAAAAAGTGTGGATCCTTCTAAAATAAAAATAGTCATTGATGTACAAAAAGAAGAATCGAAAACATTAAAAGATGTACCGATTCATGTAGTAGGATTAGGAGATCAATATACGGTTGATTTTGTAGATCTGCAAGAAGGGGCGATGGATGTTCAGCTTTATGGGGCACCGAATGTATTAAGCGATATAACAAAAGACGATATTCAATTATATATAGATGTTAGTGATTTAGGCGTTGGTGAACATGAAGTAAAAGCGGAATTAAATGGTCCACAAAATATCAAATGGCAATTACCGAAAGAAAAAGTAAAAATTAAAATTAATGAACGATAATTTCATTTGCGTAAGGAGAGAGTGTATAATGGGTAAATATTTTGGCACTGATGGTGTTCGTGGAGTAGCGAATCGTGAGTTGACGCCAGAACTGGCATTTAAAATAGGCCGCTGCGGCGGTTATGTATTAACAAAAAGCGAAGAACGGCCAAAAGTATTAATTGGTCGTGATACACGTATTTCTGGTCATATGCTTGAAGGAGCGCTTGTCGCTGGGCTGCTTTCTATCGGGGCGGAAGTGATGCGCCTCGGTGTGATTTCTACACCAGGTGTTGCTTATTTGACAAAAGCGTTGGGAGCGCAAGCGGGAATTATGATTTCCGCATCACATAACCCTGTTCAAGATAATGGAATCAAGTTTTTTGGTCCAGACGGCTTTAAACTTTCCGATGAACAAGAACAAGAAATTGAAGCGTTGATTGATAGCCCGGAAGATATGTTGCCAAGACCGATAGGAAAAGCATTAGGACAAGTGAACGATTATTTTGAAGGCGGCCAAAAGTATTTGCAGTATTTAAAACAGACCATTGACGAAGATTTTTCCGGATTGAAAATTGCGCTCGATTGCGCGCATGGAGCCACTTCATCTCTTGCTACCCATTTATTCGCCGATTTGGAGGCGGATGTTGTTACAATGGGTGCATCACCGAACGGTCTTAACATTAACGAAGGAGTTGGCTCGACACATCCAGAAGCATTAGCGGCGTTTGTGAAAGAAAAAGGAGCAGATGTTGGACTTGCCTTTGACGGCGACGGGGATCGCTTGATTGCGGTAGATGAATACGGAAATATTGTGGATGGCGACCAAATTATGTACATTTGCGCGAAATATTTAAAAGAAACTGGCCGTCTTAAACATCAAACCGTCGTTTCCACTGTGATGAGCAATCTCGGATTTTACAAAGCGCTTGAGGCGCAAGGAATTCAAAGTGTACAAACAGCTGTTGGCGACCGTTATGTCGTAGAAGAAATGAGAAAAAATGGTTATAACTTAGGCGGAGAACAGTCAGGGCATATTATTTTCCTCGATTACAATACAACAGGAGATGGATTGCTAACGGCATTGCAGCTTGTGAACATTATGAAAGTCAAAGAAAAACCGCTTTCTGAGCTTGCCAGTGAAATGAAAAAATATCCGCAACAGCTGGTAAACATAAAAGTAGCGGATAAGCATAAAGTAATGGAAAATGAAAAAGTAAAAGCTGTTATTCAAGAAGTGGAAGCAGAAATGAACGGAAACGGCCGGGTTCTTGTTCGTCCGTCTGGAACGGAGCCGGTTGTACGTGTGATGGCAGAAGCGCCGACGGAAGAAGCATGCCGGAATTATGTCGAACGGATCGCCTCTGTCGTTCGCGAAGAAATGGGAGTCGAATAAAATAAAACGCTCATAACTAACCTATGTATAAATGGAACATTCTGTTCCATTTATGCATAGGTTATTTTATGAAATAATTCTAACAGTTGACGCTTCTAGAGATGTACTGTAATATTATTTTGTTGTTATTTTAAAAAAGAAAGGTGGGTAGAGGTTTTATTTATTATTTATTTTTCAAAGCGCCTGGACTAAGCGTGGACGGAAAAACGCTTAGTTGACGAGGAGGAGGTTTATCGAGGTTTCGGCGGATGCCTCCCGGTTGCTGCGATTACAACCGCAAGTCCTTTCTTAAAACAAAGAGGTGACTCTTTGGACAAAGGGAAGGATATAATCGCAAAAATACGGAAATGGGGAGTCTGTCCGCGCAAAAGGGGTCAGACACCTGACAACGTTCCTTGACAAAAAAATAATAGAGGAATTCCTTTGTGCGACAGTCTTCCTGAATATTAAGGAGGATACGGATCTATGTGTGGAATTGTCGGTTACATCGGTCAACAGGACGTAAAAGAAATTTTACTGCGCGGATTAGAAAAATTGGAGTACCGCGGATATGACTCTGCAGGCATTGCGGTACTAAATGATGAAGGAATTCACCTTTTTAAAGAAAAAGGACGGATTGCCGATTTGCGGAATGTCGTTGATCCGAGCGTAAGTGCTACTCTTGGAATCGGCCATACACGCTGGGCAACACACGGTGCTCCGAGCCGCATCAACGCGCACCCGCACCAAAGCGCTTCTGGCCGCTTTACATTAGTGCACAATGGAGTTATTGAAAACTATGCGCTTTTAAAACAGGAGTATTTACAAGATGTAACGCTAAAGAGTGATACGGATACGGAAATTATCGTGCAGCTTGTTGAAAAATTTGTAAACGACGGTCTTTCTGTCGAAGAAGCGTTCCGCAAAACATTAACATTGTTGAAAGGTTCTTATGCCATCGCAATGATTGATGCGGAAAATCAAGAAGTTATTTATGTCGCAAAAAATAAAAGCCCGTTGCTTGTCGGACTCGGCAATGGTTTCAATGTTGTGTCGAGCGACGCGATGGCGATGCTGCAAGTGACAAAACAATTTGTCGAGCTTATGGATAAAGAAATGGTCATTGTGACAAGAGAAAGCATTACAATTAAAAACTTAAACGGTGACATTATTGAGCGCGCTCCATATACAGCGGAGCTAGACGCAAGCGATATTGAGAAAGGAACATATCCGCATTACATGTTAAAAGAAATAGATGAACAACCGTTTGTCATGCGCCGCATTATTCAAAAATATCAAGACGAAAATGGTCAGCTTACGATTGATCCAGAAATAGTCAAAGAAGTGATCAATGCGGATCGTTTATATATTATCGCTTGTGGTACAAGTTATCACGCGGGGTTAGTCGGAAAACAATTGATCGAGAAATGGGCGAAAATCCCTGTCGAAGTACATGTTGCAAGCGAGTTTTCGTACAATATGCCGCTGTTGTCTGAAAAACCGCTATTCATTTACATTTCTCAAAGCGGGGAAACAGCGGACAGCCGTGCGGTGCTTGTCCAAACGAAAGAACTTGGCTACAAAGCGATTACGATTACGAACGTACCAGGTTCTACTCTTTCCCGTGAGGCGGATTATACGTTATTGCTTCATGCCGGCCCGGAAATCGCTGTTGCATCAACAAAAGCATATACGGCCCAAATCGCTGTGCTTGCGATTTTAGCGACAGCTGCGGCGAAAGCAAAAGGCATTGCGCTTGACTTTGACTTGAAAAAAGAGCTTGGTATTATCGCCAACGTAATGGAAATGTTGTGCGATGCAAAAGAAGAAATGGAAAAAATCGCTCTCGAGTATTTATCAACAACGCGCAACTGTTTCTTCATCGGCCGCACTGTTGACTATTATGTATGCTTGGAAGGCGCGTTAAAATTAAAAGAGATTTCTTACATTCAAGCAGAAGGATTCGCTGGCGGAGAATTGAAGCACGGTACGATCGCTCTTATCGAAAACGGCACCCCAGTAATCGCCTTGGCGACACAAGAACACGTCAACTTAAGCATTCGTGGCAACGTTAAAGAAGTTGTTGCCCGCGGCGCCAACCCTTGCATCATTTCGATGAGAGGCTTAGAAACAGACGAAGACCGCTACGTCATTCCAGCGGTTCATCCAATGCTTACACCGCTCGTTTCTGTCGTGCCGCTGCAGCTGATCGCGTACTACGCGGCATTGCATCGCGGTTGCGATGTCGACAAACCACGCAACTTAGCAAAGAGCGTGACGGTCGAATAAAAGATAGAAATACGCGTCTCGTATTTGTTAAGTGACAAAAAAGTTGTATACTGAACAAAAAGTCGTATACTCGACAAAAAAGTTGTATACTCGCTTTTGATTAATTAAATATTTTAGGGCGACGATTTGAGTAAAGTTATGCCTCTAACGTTTTAGCGTTAGAGGCTATATTTTTTAGGAGGAAGGTCTAAGATTGAATAAAGGGAAATTTTAGCTCTCTGTCAAGATGAATACGTAAATGATTTTTAGAAATAATGGCGTTTATTTATAAGAGATGGATCTTGATAAGGCTATGTCAGTCTTATTTTTTTAACCATATCAGCTCGATTTGATGTTTGTCTAGAGTAAATTCTCTCCCTAATTACGTGCAGTTACATGGATTCATTCTGAATTACAGAGGACAGCAGCTTATAACGGCTGTCGTTTATTTTTTAGACAGACGCAAAGGTTTATCAACAGCAAGCCAAATTCTAAACTTTAATATGCATGGAATTTTATTTTTTGTTAGGCCAGAAAACATAATGATTAAGTGAGAAAATAATAAAAAAATAATATTTAAAACGCTTACATTCGAAAAAATAACCGTTTTTCGTCTATTTTTTAACCAAATTGTTCCTTTACATAACGTGTTGGAAAGGAGTATGATTACAACAACAACTTCATAAATGAATGATTTCCCTAATAGTCGCTGAATCCGAATAGGAGCGGGGGAACCAATCGTGATCTTGTTGATCACATGGGGTGAATCTTGTTCAGAACTTGTGAGTGTTCTGAATGAGTAGGGTGACTCTCATCACCCGAACCCGTCAGCTAACCTCGTAAGCGTCGTGAGAGGAGGGGTTATTTGTTGTTGCCAAAAAACCAACAGGATACCCTCCTGTTGGTTTTTTGTGCTTGTGGATGGATAATAAGTGATAATATTGAATTTTTTGGGGAAAATTATAAAATTAGCGGACTATCTTTATTAGGAGGAAAAAATCGTGTGGGATATTTTCATGATTTTATTATTGGTCTTAACTTTTGCTTTATTTTACGGATTTACGATTTGGTGTGACGATGTAGTGCATGGAGGAGAAGAACAATGATGTGGCTCATTGGCGCTATTACTTTAATGGTGTTTGTTTATCTGGTGTATGCGTTGATTTATCCTGAGAAATTTTAACTTACTTGAATGAAGGATAGGAGGAGCTTTCAATCATGGGATACGCCATTTTACAGTTTATCGTCATCTTTGCTTTATTATTGGCACTCGCCATACCGTTAGGGAGATATTTGTATGTAGTTTTCTTCAAGGAAACAAGCAAGCTCGATCGTTTCTTTCTCCCTATTGAAAAAATCATTTATCGAGCGTCTGGTATTAAAAATCTTGAAGAGACTGGATGGAAAAAATATTCATTTGCTTTCCTTTCAGTCAATGCTGTTCTTTTAGGAATTTCTTATCTCATATTAAGATTACAAAAATATTTGCCTTTAAATTCCGCGAAAATTGATAATATGGAACCTACACTTACGTTTAATACAGTGGTCAGCTTTATGACCAATACAAACTTACAGCATTATAGTGGTGAGACAGGTCTTTCCATTTTATCACAGATGATTTTTGTCACGATGATGATGTTTACTTCAGCGGCTAGTGGTTTAGCTATTGCGATGGCAATTATTCGTGCTCTATCTAAAAAAGGGAAAACAATTGGCAACTTTTATCAAGATTTCATTCGAGCGAATGTGAGAGTACTGCTTCCTCTTTCCGTCATTGTGACGCTTGTTCTTGTTGCATTGGGCGTACCGCAAACATTTGCTTCTAGTGCAACGGTCACTACATTGGAAGGAAAAGTGCAAACATTAGCGTTGGGACCTGTGGCTTCACTGGAGTCGATTAAACATTTAGGAACGAACGGTGGAGGGTTTTTCGGAGTAAACTCTGCTCATCCTTTTGAAAATCCGAATCCTCTTACGTGTGTCATTGAAATACTGTCGATGTGGTGTATTCCAGCTGCTATACCATTTACTTACGGGCTGGCTGTGAAAAACCGTAAACAAGGTTGGGTATTGTTTGCAACGATGTTCGCGATTTTCCTTGTCATGCTTTCCGTCGTTTACAGCGCTGAGCAAGCTGGAAACCCTATGCTGAATAAACTGGGCTTCTCTTCTTCCCAAGGGAGTATGGAAGGAAAAGAGGTACGATTCGGTATTCCATTGTCTAGTTTGTTTACGACAGTCACAACCGCTGCGACAACCGGAACAGTCAACAACATGCATGATACACTTACGCCAATTGGTGGGTTAGTTCCACTTTCGCAAATGATGCTAAACAATGTGTTTGGCGGTGATGGTGTTGGTTTTGTCAATATGCTAATGTATGCAATGTTAGCGGTCTTTTTAGCTGGGCTCATGGTAGGACGAACTCCTGAGTTTTTAGGACGGAAAATCGAGCCGCGGGAAATGAAATTGATTGTCATTGCCTTATTGTTACATCCTTTTATTATTCTGGGGCCATCAGCCGTTGCGTTTATGACGCATTTAGGTACGGATGCGATTAGCAATCCGGGATTCCACGGAATTTCACAAGTGATTTACGAGTATACTTCCGCAGCCGCCAATAACGGTTCAGGTTTTGAGGGACTAGGTGATAATACACCGTTCTGGAATATATCGACAGGATTGGTGATGTTACTGGGAAGATATCTTTCGATTATTGCCATGTTAGCCGTGGCAGGATCATTGGTTCAAAAACAGCCTGTGCCGGAGACAGTGGGGACATTTCGTACCGATAACGTCACATTTGGAGTGATTTTGATTGGTACTGTATTAGTAATTGGAGCATTAACATTCTTCCCTGTACTTGTATTAGGTCCTATCGCTGAGTTTTTAACGATTCGTTAGAAGGAGGAAGAGATAAGCATGAAATCTGAAATAAAAAAGCAGTCGCTCTTTCAAGGCCCCATTGTACGACAAGCTGTTATTGACAGCTTTAAAAAATTAAATCCGCTTGTCATGATGCGCAATCCGGTCATGTTTGTTGTCGAAGTTGGAACCTTTATTATATTGTTGATGCTTTTCATGCCTCGTTATTTTAATATACAAAATCGCGGATATGTGTTTGCTGTTTTTATCATCTTGTTGTTCACGATTTTGTTTGCAAACTTTGCCGAAGCACTTGCCGAGGGTAGAGGGAAAGCACAGGCGGATTCATTAAAGAAAACGAAAGCAGATACAGTAGCTAAACGGATTAATGACAAAGGAGAGATCGAAACCGTTTCGTCTACTGAGTTACGAAAGGGCGATATTGTATTGGTCGAAGCTGGTGACATTATTCCCGGAGATGGGGAGATTATTGAAGGATTAGCGTCCATTGATGAATCAGCCATTACAGGGGAATCAGCTCCTGTCATTAAAGAAGCAGGAGGGGATTTTAGCTCGGTTACCGGTGGAACGAAGGTGGTCAGTGATTCGATTAAAGTAAGAATTACGGTGGATCCGGGTGAATCATTCTTAGATAAAATGATTTCATTGGTCGAAGGAGCTTCACGACAAAAAACACCAAACGAATTGGCGTTAAATACATTACTGATTACGCTTACTTTAATTTTCTTAATGGTCGTCATCACATTGATACCAATTGCCAGTTATGTAGGTATAAAATTACAGATTGTCACTTTAATTGCGTTGCTCGTTTGTTTAATTCCAACAACGATTGGAGGACTTCTTTCAGCGATTGGTATTGCAGGAATGGATCGTGTTACTCGATTCAACGTGTTAGCCATGTCTGGTAAAGCCGTAGAGGCTGCAGGGGATATAAGTACCATTATTCTGGATAAAACGGGAACCATCACGTTTGGTAACCGGATGGCTTCACAGTTCATCCCCGTTGGTTCGGCAACTGAGGAAGAAGCACGAGAAGCGGCGGTCCTCTCTTCTTTAAAAGATGAAACACCAGAGGGACGTTCTGTTTTAGAGTTGGCGAAAAATCAAGGATTTTCGATTGATTATTCTCAATATGAACAAGCCGAATTTATTCCATTTGCCGCTGAAACGCGGATGAGCGGCATGGATATTAATGGTGTTTCCTACCGTAAGGGAGCAGTGGATGCAATACAAAAATATGTTCAGCAATTAGGTGGCGAAATTCCGAGCGATTTGAAAGAAAAAAGTGATCAAATCGCAAATCAAGGAGGAACGCCGTTAGCTGTTTCGGTAGGCAAGAAGATTGTAGGAATTATCTACTTGAAAGATACGGTTAAGCCGGGGATGCGAGAGCGATTTGAAGAACTTCGGAAGATGGGGATTAAAACGATTATGTGTACAGGCGACAACCCATTAACTGCGGCTACCATTGCGAAAGAAGCAGGAGTAGATGATTTTATCGCTGAAAGCAAACCAGAAGATAAAATTCGTGTGATTCGCGAAGAACAAGCAAAAGGTAACTTGGTGGCCATGACAGGGGACGGAACAAATGATGCTCCTGCTCTGGCACAGGCAGATGTGGGATTAGCGATGAACAGTGGAACGATTGCTGCGAAAGAAGCAGCCAATATGGTCGATCTTGATTCAGACCCAACAAAAATTATTGAAGTGGTCTCCATTGGTAAACAGTTATTGATGACACGCGGAGCCTTAACAACTTTTAGTATTGCGAATGATATTGCGAAATACTTTGCGATTTTACCAGCTATGTTTACGGTGGCCATTCCGCAAATGAAAGCTTTAAATTTTATGCACTTACATTCGCCTACGAGTGCCATTTTATCGGCATTAATCTTTAACGCGATTATTATCCCTTTATTAATTCCATTAGCGATGAAAGGGATTACCTATAAACCGATGCCAGCTGTGAAGCTATTGCGCCGCAACTTATTGATCTATGGTTTAGGTGGCGTGATCGCTCCATTTATCGGTATTAAGCTCATTGACCTTTTTGTTGGGATGTTCGTTTAATAGTAAAGGAGGAATGAGGTATATGAAATTTATTCGTTTAGCGATTGTGATGATACTTTTATTCGGTTTAGGCTATCCTGTTGTGATGACCGGGATTGCTCAAGCACTTTTTCCTCATCAGGCAAATGGAAGTATAATTTATAACGATAAAAAACAAGCTGTAGGATCGGAGTTGATTGGTCAGTTGTTCCAAGATCCAAAATATTTTCATGGACGCATTTCTTCGATTCATTATGATGCGGCAGCTTCAGGAACACCGAACTATGCTCCATCTAATAAAGAAATGATTCAGCGAACAGAGAAGGCAGCCGAAGAATGGTTAAAGAAAAATCCCGGAAAAACGAAAGAAGAAGTTCCGTTAGATTTAATCACGAATTCCGGATCAGGGCTGGATCCTCATATCAGCCCTGCCGCGGCTTTCTTTCAAGTTCCTTCTGTTGCCAAAGCTACTGGTTTGTCTGAAGAACAACTGAATAATTTGGTGAAAAAGCATATTGAAGGAAGAGTGCTAGGAATTTTTGGAGAACCAAGAGTAAATGTATTAAAACTGAATATGGAACTGCAAAAGATGATTCAAGGCAAGTCTTGATAAAAGAGGTTAATAAGGATATGGATAATGGAAGAAAATACAAAAGAATGAGTCCGGAAGAAATATTAAAGAAAATCGAAAAAATGAAAAAGGGCCGCCTCAAAATTTATATTGGGGCGGCTCCGGGTGTCGGTAAAACGTTTCATATGTTAAGGGACGCACATGACCTGAAAGCAAAAGGGGTCGATATTGTCATAGGCTTAGTCGAAACTCATGGTCGTGCTGATACAGAAGCCGAAATCAAAGATTTAGAAATTATTCCGAAAAAAACGATTCATTACAAGGGACGCGAATTCCAAGAATTAGATGTGGAAGCCATTATTAAGCGAAATCCTGATGTCGTCATTATTGATGAGCTCCCACATACAAACGCCCCCGGCTCAAAAAATAAAAAACGTTATCAAGATGTTCAAGAGATCCTACAAGCAGGGATTCATGTCTGGACGGCGATGAACATTCAACATTTAGAAAGTGTCCGAGACATTGTTCAGCAGGTTACGGGTATACAAGTAAACGAAAGAGTCCCTGACTCCATACTAAAGGAAGCTGATGAAATAAAAGTTATCGATGTCAGTCCAGAAACGCTGCGTGAGCGTATTAAAGAAGGAAAAGTATATAGTAAGGAAAAGATCCAGCAGGCTCTCAATAATTTTTTTCGCAAAGGAAATTTAGTCGCTTTACGGGAGCTGGCACTGCGTGAAGTGGCCGATGACATTGATTTGCGGCTAGAAAAAGAGAGAACGGAATTAGGCATTGAAGAACCATCAGGCATACATGAAAAAATTTTGGTGTGTGTGAACTACCGACCGAACGCAGAAAAATTAATTCGTCGAGGCTGGAGGATTGCCGATCGTTTAAATGCCGATCTCTATATTCTTCATATTAAACAATCAGGTCATCAAGACGAAAAAGCAATCAATGAATGGAAAAATCTAGCTGAGCAATTTGGTGCCACATTTATTATTCAAGAAGCTAAATCAAGAAAGGTGGCTCAACAAATTGTAGAAGTGTGCCGCCAATATAAAATTACACAAATCGTTATGGGGATGTCCGCTCGGACGCGGTGGGAAGAGATTTGGAAAGGATCAATTATTAACGCAATCATGCGGAAGCTGAAATATGTAGATGTTTTAATTGTATCGGATCGCTAATTTGATGTTGAAAGAAACTTATTACATGAAAAACTTTAGCTATTGTCAACCAAAGTTCGACTGTTATATGTTGGAATAATAAATAGTTCCTGTATTAGATGATGATAAAAACTCCGTCGGAATAAATTACGCTGTTTTTAAAAGTTTTCTAGTCACAATCCGATCAGAAAGAAATTCTTTTTAAAATTTTTTTGTCATTACAATAAAAAAACCCCTTGAAAAATCAAGGAGTTTACGATGACTTTCTTAAAACTATTTTTTAATAGAAGTTTTATCTAATGATAGACATATCGTAAAACAATCTATTCTCGACAAAGCCTTTCGCGGTAAATTAGAAAGTGCAATAGAGCTTTTGAAGGAAGTTGCAAAATCCAGATAAAGGAAATTGAGTATACAACAATTTTGTCACTTTTTAATCGGCTGATTCAAAAAATTGTAAAATGAGTATACAACTTTTTTGTTACACCGTTCATGTCTCTGAACGGTGTTTTGCTTTTTCAATGGACTTTTCAGTATACAACTTTTTTGTCACTTAACAGTTTTGTCCGTAGAAAATAAAGTTGGTAACTAGAAAATAATGATGGTAACTAGAAAAAGGGGCTGACCCAAAAGGAACTAAAAATTTCCTTTGAGAGGTCGCCCCTCTTGTCGAGTTAAAAAAAGTCGTTAAGTAGAAAAAAGTTGTTAAGCGGAAAAAAAGTTGTAAAGCAGAATGTAAATATTTTCCTCAAACGAATGTTAAGCCAAAAAAGTTGTTAATTGAAAAAAACTGGTAAGTAGAAGTTAACCTCTATCTAGTCAAAATAGAAGTTTTAAGATAAAATACTTCTAAGCAAGACTTAAAAAAATAATGCACCATAATGCACCACAGAAAACCCTAACTTGAATTTTACAAGTTAGGGTTTTCTATTACTAAGGATGGGTTGATATACAATGTATATAAATAATTTAAGGAAAACATTAAACCAAGTGGATGAATCCAATTTAAAAAAATTTGAATCTTTAGCATTTAGTTACCACGTTAACGTATTACATAATTCCAAACTTAGGAGAGCAGACTTTAGAATTCAATTAAGGAATTTTATGGACGGAAAAACTTCAAGTATTTCACATCATAATCTTGATTCTTATTTATATGCACTTGACCAGTTAGAATTAAATGGTGCTACTAATGCGTTTTATTTAAAAAATAAAAAGACAAAAACTTGGCGAGAATTGTTTCTCAAAATTACTTCAGATCTACCTTTACCGAAAGAAATAAATCCGTCTCATTTAAATGAAAATAATATGAAAGTTTTAAAAAGTATTCTTCAAAATCTGTTGAGATTTTGTTCTGATAAAGATGAAGAGTTAACTAGGAAAAATTTATGGCTAGTTGATGAAATAATAAAAATAGCGGTATCAAAACAAAAAAACAAAAATCCCTTTTTGTGATCAAACCTCAAAGGAAAAGTGCGTGTTTTTAAAATCGAGAGCGAAATCAATTTGAAAAGTTTATTTTGTCAAATGGAAAAGGATGAGGAAAATGAGTGATTTTAAATTTAAAAACGGGCCTCAAAAGATTGATTATGATCTGTATTCTAAATTAACTCCTTCATCCCATATGGAGTTAATTGACGGAAATTTGTATTGGTCGGCCGAGGAAAGGGAGAATCTTTTGCGTTTGTTGATTTACAACGTTGGGATTCGCAGGACTTTAGAAATTATTCAAGAACACCGAGAGGAAAATGATAAAGATGAAGATGAGGATAAATATGATATTAACAAGATAAGGGAACACATACGTGAAATTTTCCACCCCGAGAAACCCATCAAAATACCAAAGACCCAAACCACCGATGATTGTGGCCGAGAAATTATTCAAGGCTTTGAGTAAGAAACGTTGTTGATGAAAGGTTAGTGAGATTATGTTGAACAACGTACAGAAAAGAATTGAGAAGGTAAAAAATGCTAAACCTCTTGAACTGGGTGCTGCCTGTAAACAATTCTTAAAAGAGAAAGAAACACCAAGATACAAGGAATATGTGAAAAAATTAGAGAAATTGCTGGAATGAAAAAGGTCGGTTACAAAACGAGGTGATTTCCAATGAAAAGACCGTTTGGAGTTCGAATAGAGGGTTTTGTTTATTCGAATGAAGGGGATTTGGGACACAATGAATTTTTGGGTGCATTACTGAGTTTATTGAAAGTAAGGGATGGAATTTCGGTGGAGGTACTTATCAAGTAGATGAAGAAGGAGAAAAGATTGATGATATTGATTAAGTTTTTTCCTTTCCGTTAATGATTTAATTACATCACTAAATTGGTTGCGAATTCACTTGCTAAATCGTGTGCTTTTTAATGTTTTCTCTCCTTGAAGTGAACCCGTTATACATATACTAAAACTCCTACCCTTTCTACAATCGAATAAAGTAAAAGCGAGAAGGAGCCTCTCGCTTTTTTTATGTTATATAAACTTGTCAGTTGTTGTAAAATTATAGGAGAGGATTAAATTTTCCAAACATCCGGAAAAATGTAAAAAAAGTTGCTGAGGTCGTACGGCGGTTTTAGTAAGAAGGAGGTGATAGAATGAGGAAAAACTTTGTAATATCGAAACAAAGTGATATTGATGGATTTAACTCTTTTAAATGTTCATTATGCGGTGAAGAATTTAAGTTGCTAGCGAGTGAAGTGCAAGAAGACGATGTTCTTGAACTTTTTTGCCCTAACTGCGGAATTCCTAGTCCTATCTCAACTTACTATACCGAAGATTTAATAGATCACGCAAAAACAATTGCACTTAATGAAGCAATAAATATGATTAATGATATGTTTAAGAGGCTAGAAAAATCAACAAGGAATAATAAGAATATTACTTTTAAACGTGGTAAGTCTTTACCAAATACAAAACCTAGAACATTATACGAAAAAGATGATTTAGAACAAATTGAATTCCTATGCTGTAATAAAAAAGCCAAACTTTCGTTATTATCAAAAACAATACGGCCGTTTTGTCCTTATTGTGGGGTGAATTGAATGGAAAAAGTAATAGATATCAAGGAATTTAAAATTATATCTAGACAATTTAGAAGATTTGCTGGAGACTTATTAAATGCTGAAGATCCGTATGAAGCAACAAGATTGGCAAAGAGATTCATTTCTTATATTGACAATGAACCTATAATAAGTGATTTTATTAAGAAGGCTCATACAAAGGATTACGATTTTGAGAAAATAATTCGTGAAACTAGTGATTTCCAAAAATTTGAAATACCATTAGATATTAATGAAGAAATAAGCTTTATTTATCAATTATTGAAATATATTACTACTCATTTTGAAAGATATGATACTGTTACCAGAGGATATGCATTTTATAGAGGTGCAACGATTTCCGATAGTATACGGAATTTTAATAAAGAAGTCGTAAAATTATTGGTTAATCATATAACAGATTATTTAGAAGGGAAGGCGATAGAATTGGGTATTGACGAAAAACCAAATGCTAAGGTTTTAATTCAGGGAAATGTTGGCCAACTAAACTTTACGGAAACAGGAGACATTGAGGCGCATCAAACAAATAATCATAATGAAAATCAAGAATTGTTAAGTATTTTAAAAGATTTAATCCGTCGTCTTAAAGATGCAGAAATTAATAATACTGAAGATAAAGAAGATGCAATAGATTTCGTACAAGAAGTAGCTAATGAATTAGAGTCTGGTAATACACCAAAACCATCCGTAATTCGTAGAGCAAGGGAATCATTAAATAAAATTAGAACAGTAGTTGATGATACAACTTTTTTAGCAACGCAAATTGATAAAGTTATACAATTTCTAAGCAATATTAATGGCTAGATTTTGGAATTAATCAAAAATACAAGGAATAATAAATTACTTAGAGTTATTAAGAAAACAAAAGCGACGAAGGAAGCATTCAATTACTCAAAAGCTTTAGAGCTGCAGGCACCTTTATTTAAGCCGTGAGAAGCGGAAATCAAAAAAGACCTGCTCTTTTTTGAGCAGGTCCTATTGTTCAAAAACATAAAACATTTACCCATCAGCAGCAATCATAACATTCCTCTCGCGTTCATTTTTCTCCCTTGTCTCGGCTTTTTCTGCTCTTATCCTGTACCTCCATATAAGGTTGAAAAATATGATGTTAGTCTAAAAATTGGACACGGAGAACAGAGAGATTATAATAAACTTAATTACAATTGGTTCGAGGTGTCCAATCATGAGAAAGAGAACATTTGATAAGGAGTACAAGATTCAGGATGTTGAATGATGCCTGGAGGGGGGATAAGTCCATTGCCCAAGTGGCAAAAGAGTTAGGTTTGGCTTACAACACTCTTCATCGTTGGGTCAAAGAATACAAAGAAAGCAACGGAAAGAGTTTTGTGGGTTCTGGCAACATCAAGCCGCAAAATCAAGAAATCATCGAATTACGCCGCCGCAATCAAGAGTTAGAGGAGGAATTAGCGATCCTAAAAAAGGCGTTAGGCATCTTCACCAGAAACCAAAAGTGATTTATACGTTCATTTTTCAACACCGAAATGAATTTCGTGTGGTGGAGATGTGCCAAGTTCTCGGTGTTTCCAAAAGTGGGTATTACGACTGGCTCAAGCGTCCGAAAAGCAAGCAGAAAGAACGAAAAGAACAACTAACTCAACAGATTCGAAATGAGTATCTAAAGTCCCGTAAGATTTACGGAAGCCCGAAAATTACGCAAGAACTGCGCAAACAAGGGATTCGTGTGTCTCAAAAGACGGTCGCTCGCATCATGAATGAAGAAGGCTTGAGATCCATCACCGTCCGTCAATTCAAAGCCACTACGAACAGTAACCATCCTTACAACGTCTATGCCAATCTGTTGGAACAAAATTTCCAAGCAACGGCTCCGAATGAAGTATGGATGGCAGATATTACGTACATTCCTACTGATGAAGGATGGTTGTATCTAGCGAGCATCATGGATTTATATACACGAAAAATCGTAGGTTGGTATATCGATACACGAATGACTAAAGAATTAGTCATCAAAGCGTTACAACGAGCTCTAAACAGCGAAAAACCGACAGGGAGAGTCATTCACCACTCGGATCGTGGAAGCCAGTATGCATCCAATGATTATCAGCAGTTGTTACAAGAGCATCATTTTCAAGTCAGTATGTCGAGACGTGGGAACTGTTACGACAACGCTTGTATGGAGTCATTTCATAGCCTAATCAAGAAAGAATGCATCTATCTGAATCGATTCCGTACGCGGAAAGAAGCAAAACAAGCAATTTTCGAATACATTGAATGCTTCTACAACCGAAAAAGAAGTCATTCCGCCCTTGGCTATGTATCGCCATGTGAATTTGAAGAAGCATACTACGCCAACCAGAGAAAAGTAGCTGCCTAAGTTCAGCTATTTCTCTCTGTTTAACGTGTCCGTTTTCTTGACATAGCACCAGTTTTTCCAAAACCGATCCTGATGCGACCTTCATGCGAATGAAAGAAGATCATATGAAAAATGGGCAATTGAAACCAGGATATAATGTACAAATGGGAACGGAAGGTCAATTTATCATTGGGTATTCTCTTCATCAACGGGCAGGAGACACCCAGTGTTTGATCGAGCATCTGGAACATGTAAAACAATACATTCCTCTCCCACAAAATATTATTGGCGACTCTGGATACGGGAGTGAGGAGAACTATACATACTTTAGAAGAACAAGGAAAGAAAGCGTACATCCCTTACCATACGTTGGACCAGGAGCAAAAGAGAACATGGAAAAAACGGATCGAACGAGTCGAGAACATGGAATATGAGGAAGAAGCAGATGAATTCATTTGTGCGAATGGACAACGTTTCACTTTTCGTTATGAAACAAAGAAGGAATCATCCCATGGATACCTATCCATTAAACGTCGATATCGATGCGATCAGTGTCAAGGATGTCCATTCCAGAGCACGTGTGCAAAAGGAAAAACGCATCGTACCATCACGATATCCTTAAAGAATCAGATTCAAAGAAAGGAAATAAAAGAGCGACTACTTTCTGAAGAAGGAAAAGAAAAATATCGACGTCGAAAGACGGAAGTGGAAAGTGTGTATGGTCAAATCAAGCAGAATCAAGACTTTCGACGTTTTCATTTGCGAGGCCTCTCCAAAACGACTGTGGAATGGGGCCTAGTTTGCGTTGCGCACAATTTTAAAAAGTGGCAAAAGATAAGGGAACTTCAACAAGGGGGAAAAAGATAATCCCCCAATCAAATAAAATTAAGTAAGAAAAAACATCATATAATTAACAATTAATTCCAAAACTATACAAAGAAGGCTGACTCAACATCGCTTAAAGGCGATGTTTTGAGTCAGCCCCTTATTTTGTATTAAAGATCTAATCGAAATGAAAACATGATGAAACATAGGTATAGTTACGTATTAGTAAGTAAATGTTATGTTTACCTCGTTATTAAACCGGCAAGGATATTATGTAAAAGATAAAAAATTTAATGGTCGGAAGTTAATACAACAAAAAGAGTAATCCGTGATCTTGAGAGGAAAGGTATTCTAAATTGTTGCATAGGATGTATCAAGATAAATCCAGTATAGATTGATAAGAGGGGAGAATGAATAATGTTTTTATTTAGCTTGTTTAAAAAGCAATTTCAAAAAGTAAAATTAACCGAACCTTTACAAGAAAAAGGGAGCTACACAAATAAAAAAGGGATCACATATAATTGGAAGATTGTAAAAGGTGATAAACCTATACCTCCAGCTGAATGATGAAAAATTTTGGCTTATGTGGTAAAATTAAAAAGAAGAGAGGTTGGCATATAAGTCTCGGGGGATTAATATGGGTAGGTTTTATAGGTACCCTATTTTTTATATTTTATTGACTATTGTATTGACTGGAATGTCAGAAACCTTTACAGATGTTATAGACATTTTTAACGATGTTCTTATTAAACCAATAAAATGGTTGTATCCTTTAAAAGCTCATCAATTATCATTCGTAAAAGTATTATTTTTCGGCATTATTCTTTTATCTTATTACTTTATTATAAGCGGCATATATAACTTTATAATGGGATTGAGAGAAAATCAATTCAATGAAAATCAATATTTGAAGCAATTCGAGAAATACTTATCCGAAGCGATAATGAATGTAGAAAAAAATGAAAGTGATTCTAAAATTAAAGAATCTATAACAAATTTCATGGATTCTTTTGAGGAATGGATCGGAAGCATACTGAAATTGCAAAGCAAACATTATAAATGTTTCTGGATTATACCTTCGCCCCAACTTGAATCTGGTATTAATTCTGGTGAAAATCAAACAACCGACTTCCTTTTAATATCAAAGGCGACTATAACTAACGAAATTAAAAATTTATTGAGTTTTATTGTTCGAAGCCCGAAGTCTCGTTATTTTGACACTCAAGTTTCACAACATATCGATAATGAACCAATTGAAGAACTGATGTGTGTTCGGAACTTTGGAGATCTTAAACTTGGATTTGCAGTTTTGATTTATAAAAATGGTGTGATAAATGATCAAATTAAGCAGGAGTTTTTGATTCCTACATCGTATTTGT
The DNA here is from genome assembly GCF_002217735.1 of Parageobacillus galactosidasius. Lineage (NCBI taxonomy): Bacteria > Bacillati > Bacillota > Bacilli > Caryophanales > Anoxybacillaceae > Parageobacillus > Parageobacillus galactosidasius. The sequence continues at coordinate 182,878 of NZ_NDYL01000001.1, forward strand.
TGTTAATGGGTTTTAACGAAAAATTAACTGAAGCCATGGCAACAATTAGAAGATAAAAAAGGAGGAAGATTTCAAATGTTCCTTAAGCGAATAAAGAGTAATAAAAGATCGAAAAAAAGGGGATACTTTGTTATTAAGGTTACAAGCAAAGAAAAAATTCCTCCTGCAGAAATTGATTTGAAATTTGAACGTATAAATTGGAATGAATATAGAAAAGCCTTATCAAATCGTTAACGTAATTTTCAATAAACTATAACCTATTCACAAGATGAAAAGATCTTTTTTTGTTTATTGCTGGTAACAGTTGAGACTTAAAATATCAAAAATTCTATTATAAGATACCCTTTCAATTTTTATTGAAGGGGTCTTCTTTTGTATTGAGGATCTAATGGAAATGAAAGCATGATGAAACATATGTTTAATTATGATAAAATAGAAAAGGAAAATAATGACGGAGGAGTTTAGCGACCTGTTCAAAGGTCGTTTTTAATTTGTGCATACAGAATTGATTATAATCATGAAAAAATCTTTGTCATATCCAGGATGTTCAGTTACCATCTTTATTTTTCATTTGAAATTACATGCTTAACGATCAGTTACCAACTTTAATAAAAGACGTACCACTTTAACAAAGTAAATAATCCTTGGAACAAAAGAACTTTTGGTTACCAACTTTATTTTTCACTAACATGTTTGTGTCTCCCTACAAAAAACATGACGGCACACAAAAAAGTGTGACGATGGCTGGGAAATAAATTGAGGGAGAAAGGGAATAAGATTGAGGGGAATCGAGAAAAGTGCCTAACTGTGCTTTTCTCGATTTTGTTGTTTTAAAGGGGAAGAGAGAAGAAAATCCTTATTCCTTGTTTTTCCTTTTTTCTTTTTGTTATTTCCTGAAGTGAATGCTTTGGATAGGATGGGACAAGCTCGGCAACGTCATCTTTCATGAAGAAATTCGATCCGAGATAATCCAACCGAATGGTAATATCCATGTGTCCACTGATGTCGCTTTGGTGACATTTTTGTTGTACGTTCAAAACAGATGGGACAAATGGGCAGCTAGGTGCAGAGCGATTCCCTTCTTTTCGTTCTTCGTGAATAGGAAAGTCTGGTAATGAGATAAATCTTTGATAAAATGAGATAGCAAGCCAATTCCCTCAATGAGAAATATTCTTCAATACGATGGTTCAATATGTTCAACATCCATACTAGCCAAGAGAAAAAAGTACAAAAATAACTAATTTATGAGGTTTATTTGTCTATCTTTTTCATTTATCTAAATATGAAAGAATGAGGTGTCTTTGTCCAAATGAACAAAAAAATAATAAACGCAACACTTATGAATAAATTTGAAGAGATTTTTCAATGTCCTATTTGTTCGTCTCCTATGGGAATCGTGGACTTGAAAAGTTTGGTTTGCTCTAACAACCATACTTTTGATATCGCTAAGCAGGGATATGTAAATTTGATGACTCGTTCTCTCGCAACGAAGTACGATAAGGAATTATTTGAATCACGTAAGATTATTGCTGAAAATGGATTTTTTGAACCGTTATACAAGATGATTAGTGAATGGATAAAAAATGAAGTGCATTTAGAGGCATTGTTAAATATGAATTTAACCGAAATAACCATCGATCTAGATATTTTAGTTGGAAAAAAATAAGGCCATATGGCTTTGTTTAGAAAGCCACATAAACAGAAGAAATTGCTGTTTTTTACACCGTTCGGATCTCTGAACGGTGTTATGCATATTTTATACGTTTATTTTTCAAAACGCATGTTGACTCTCACGTTGCGTGATACTTTATAGTGAATGTTGAAGGGAGGCCAAAACGATGGCAATGAGAGTGAAAGAAGTAGCAGATTTAGTTGGCATTAGTGTGCGCACACTGCATTATTATGATGAAATCGGGCTATTAACCCCAGAGAAGACAACCGAAGCTGGTTACCGCCTTTATACAGATGCTGATCTTGAGAAATTACAACAAATTTTATTTTTTAAAGAGCTTGGCTTCCCTTTAAAAAAGATCAAAGAAATTATCAATAATCCTTCGTTTGACCGATATGAGGCGTTGGTGCTGCAGCGGAAAATGCTGCTGGAGAAACGCAGGCGGCTCGATAAAATGATTGCGACAATTGATAAGACCATTCAGCACATGAAAAGAGAAATTCAAATGACAAACAAAGAGAAATTTGAAGGTTTTGATTTTCGTCATAATCCATATGAACAAGAAGCACGTGAACGTTGGGGAGATGAAGCGGTCGATAAAGCAAACGCTAAAATCGGGAGCATGTCTAAAGAAGAACAAGAAGCTATGGTTCAAACAATGAATTCGATCTATAAAAAACTTGCAGCCCTTCGCCACGGCTCGCCTGAATCAGAAGAGGCGCAAGCGGCAATTAAAGAATGGTATGACTTTTTGAACAATAACTTTGGCAATTACTCGCTCGAAGCGTTCAAAGGATTAGGGCAAATGTACGTGGATGATGCACGCTTCACTAAAAACATCGACCAATTTGGAGAAGGCCTGGCAAAATTTATGCGCGATGCCATGGCAGTCTTTGCGGATAAAAACAAAAAATGATGTGAACAAAAGCAGGGCAATGCCCCGCTTTTGCTGCTTATACCACAAAATAAGTTTTTGCTTAAGTAGATGGTGATACAGGCAGGAGAAGAGCGATAAAACACAATGGCAAACAAAAAGGGAAAAGGGAGAATATTACACACCCTCTTGACTTAATCCATCTATAACGATGGGTTTACTTTTTTTTAAGAAAAATTATATAATATCTATTAAATTCTGAAATAAATGAAGGTTATGTTAATTGTAAAGTAGATCCATATGGGCCCAATAATAGACCGGCGCCGCTTATCTAGAAAAGTAAAGGAGAGAGAATAGATGAACAAACGTGAAAATCGTAAAGAGATGAACCTTGAAGGACTCCGAACCGAAACATTGGTCGTGCATGGCGATGACTGGGTAACTAATGATGGGACGATAGCTCCGGCAATTTATTACTCAGCTACGTTTCGCGCGCATAATTCCAGTGAATTTGCGGAAATGGCGGGAACACCCCGTCATCCTCGGTATTACACGCGTTACAGCAATCCAGTGCATGAGCGTGTAACGAAGATTATGGCTGAACTGGAAGGTACAGAAACTGCAATGGTAACTGGCTCCGGGATGGGGGCAATTGCTACGACCATTTTGGCTTTGGTCAGCGCAGGAGATCATGTGATTGCACAGACACGGCATTATATGAGCACCGCCAAGATCATGGATGAAATGTTACCGCGATTTGGTGTGGAAGTGACTCTGGTCGAACAAGCGGACATCAACGCCTTTGCGGAAGCGATACGGCCTAACACAAAGCTTATCATGGTAGAAACGCCAGCTAATCCGACTTTGGTGTTGACCGATTTAGCTGCTGTGGTGGAGTTGGCGCGCCCGCATGGAATTATCGTCGTAGCTGATAACACCTTCGCGTCTCCGATCAATCAGCGTCCTCACGATCTAGGCGTTGATATCGTTATTCATAGCGCGACAAAATATTTGGGTGGACACCATGATTTGACAGCTGGTGTCATCTGCACCAGCGAGGAGTTAGCCGAGCGTATTTGGCATACGCATATTTCCATCGGCTCCGTCCTCTCGCCAATGGATGCATGGCTATTATTGCGCGGTCTGCGCACGCTTCCGATACGGATGGAACGCATTAATGCCAACGCCTTAGCATTGGCAAAGTTTTTGGAGGAGCAGCCGCAAGTAGAGCGTGTGTATTATCCTGGCCTTCCTAGCCATCCGCAACACGAATTGGCAAAACGGCAGATGAAAGGGTTCGGAGCGGTTATTGCCTTTGCCATTAAAGGGGGTTATGAAGAAACTCAGCGGTTCGTTTCCGCATTGAAACTACCACCTAATGCGGTGAGTCTGGGAGGGATCGATTCCCTTGTGGTACATACTGCGGCAATGTGGGAAGGAGTAATGACCGAGGAGCAGATGAAGACAGCTGGGATTCCGTCCAATTTCGTGAGATTCTCGGTCGGCATCGAACACATCGAGGACCTGAAAGCGGATGTATGGCAGGCTCTGCAGGTAGTTTAACATATTTCCCGAGGAGTCTCCCTCCTCAAAATAAAGGGAAGGGGGGAGATGAATCGGGAATTTTTGATTCCTAAAAGTGAACGTATGTTCTATAATAGAACCATCCTATCAAGCAGGGAAAGGAGAAAATGATTGTGAACTCTTCTGCATCCAATGAAGCCATCGCACTCTATCAAAAGCTGTGAGATGGATGGAATAACCGAAATGCCGTTGCAATGGCCGAGCAGTTTACAGAGAAGGGCGAGCTCATCGGTTTTGATGGGAGCCAGGCGATTGGACGGGAAGAGATCTTTTCTCATCTTCAACAGATCTTTGAAAGTCATCCTACTCCCCCATATGTGAGCAAAGTCAACTACCCAACGGCTAAAGTCGTGGGCTTGCAACTAGCCTAATTGGCTGCCGCGTTCGGCTGGTTGACAGCAGCCCTGCGGATGTTTTCCGCAGCCACGTTGTCGGCAGGGGCAGCGTACCCACAAGCTCGACAACAAAACTGATCCCTTGACGGTCTGTACAGCTCAGCGAAGGTGTTTTGCAAGGCTCGAAACAAATCAAGTTCGATCTCTTTCCATGTCAACGAATTTGTGGTAAGATGTTGTTGAATATTCATAGGACTCTCTCCTCCTGTTTGATGGTGTGGACAATGATCATCTTACCAGGGAGAGAGTCCTTTTTCATGTTTCCTGCTTGGGATCCTACCGCGCTTCGCTTGGTGGCCCCGATGAGGGGGGGATTGCGAACCTACGTTCCCAACCCCCTCATCGGGGAACTTCTAAGAATTTCTCCCACAAACATTTTACTCACACAAAATCGCAACAAGCAAACCGCCTTATTCAAAAAAGTTAGCTAATTCTGAAATATATAACCAATAACTTTGTAATAAAAGAACACAAAAATAAATTTACATTTATTTCAAAACATGATATCATATTGATATAAAATTGATGTTAAAGGAGCGATGCTCATGAAGGAAACAAAGGCATGGTATATGAACGGGTTTGCTGGGATTATTGGTATTGCTGTATTAGTGGCAGTGGCGATTATTAGTTTGCTTCAGCAGCTAGTCATTATTGCCGTTCTATTCGTTGTTGCCGCCATCGTGTTGGCCAGCGGCATCACCATTGTTCAGCCGAACCAAGCAAAAGTGTTGATTTTCTTTGGCCGCTATTTAGGTACGATTCGCGACAGCGGACTATTTCTTACTGTTCCGCTTACGATTAGGCAAAACGTTTCTTTGCGCGTCCGTAATTTTACCAGCAAAAAATTAAAAGTAAACGATGTTCAAGGCAACCCTATCGAAATTGCCGCTGTTATTGTATTTCGGGTCATTGATTCCGCAAAAGCAGTTTTTGATGTAGATAACTATGAAGAGTTTGTAGAGATTCAAAGTGAGGCAGCCATTCGCCATGTTGCGACGAAATATCCTTATGATACCTTTACCGATGATGATGAAATCACATTACGAGGCAATGCAGATATTATTTCCGATGTCCTTGCCAACGAGTTGCAAGAGCGCCTAAAAGTAGCCGGAGTGGAAGTAATCGAAGCTCGCCTTACTCATCTCGCCTACTCTCCAGAAATTGCAAGCGCGATGTTGCAACGGCAACAAGCAGCCGCGATTTTAGCGGCAAGAAAGAAAATTGTCGAAGGTGCTGTCTCCATGGCGCAAATGGCGATCGAGCAACTTGACAAAGAAGGAATTTTAGAGTTAGATGATGAACGAAAAGCAAACATGGTTAACAATTTAATGGTCGCCATCGTATCCGAACGCGCGACCCAACCGGTGATCAATACCGGAAGTCTATATTAACGGTTGTGGAGTGCTATGGCAAAAAAGAAAAGTTTCCCCTTACGAATCGATCCAGTCTTATACGAAGTCATTGAACGGTGGGCGCACGACGAATTTCGCAGCGTCAATGCTCATATTGAATTTCTATTGCGCGAAGCTGCTAAACGAGCCGGACGACTTACGCAGCGAAAAATAAATACAGACAATCCTCCAGATGAAAGAAGCTAGCATTTCCGATTTAGACGGAATTGCTAGCCTTTTTATTTTTGTCAATTTTGTTTTTGTTTGACGGCGGCGCTGGCAAACGCGCTATCACTTGCTTCAGGAGTGCCGCTTATTCCGGAACTGATTTGGCGGAAAAAGAAAGGTGACGCTCATGATTCCATTTGATATGACGTATCATCGTCCTATATCGATTGAAGAAGCGGTTCAGCTATTTGAAACATTGCAACAGCAAGGAAAAAAGCCTCTCTATTATGGAGGAGGAACGGAAATCATTACACTCTCTCGGCTTCACTTCGTTTCCGCCGATGCAGTGATCGACATTAAACATATTCCTGAATGCCGCACGCTCGAAGTTGGACAACACGAACTCGTCCTTGGAGCGGCATTATCGTTGACAACGATTGAAGAAACAAATCCTTTCCCACTATTAACAAAAACCGCAAGCGAGGTTGCCGACCGGACAGCACGCAACCAAATTACCCTTGGCGGAAATATTTGCGGACAAATTTTTTTCGTGAAGCCGTATTGCCGCTATTATTAGTTGACGGCATCCCCATCAAATCGTTCATGATGCTTGCCATCGAAACAGTTGGAAAAGAGATTACTACGATCGAAGGTCTTCGTAACACGCCGATTCAGCGTGCGTTTATTGAACATTTCGCTTTCCAATGCGTCTATTGCACACCTGGATTTATTATGAACGCCTACGCTTTAACAGAACAGCATCCCGACGCGGACGACAGTACTATTCAAGAATGGCTTGAATCCAATATTTGCCGCTGCACAAGTTATCAAGAAATTGAGGAAGCAGTAAAATCCGTACTAATGGAAAAGAGAAAAAACGAGTAGAGAAGTTTTTCAAAGCTAAAAAACACTCCCGCTTATGAGCAAATATCGCTCTAAAACGGGAGTGCTTTTTGTTGCATATTTTTTACGCGATTCTTGACTCAAACAAAAAATAGAGTATTCTATATTTGAATAGGCCAATTGTAATAGATAAATATAACTATTTTAGATATCAGAGGGGAGGGGAGATATCGATGACGAGCAATTCCGGCATTTCAAATAAACAAGAGAAAAAAGCATTAATGATTACCAGCATCGCTGTCTTATTTTTTTTAGTCACCATTTTGTTTCGCGATGAACTGTATTTTGTCGCCAAAGCAAAACAATATTTATCCATACACACCATCTTAGAATTCCTCAGCATCACCGTCTCGTTGTCCATTGCGATTCAAGGATGGATGATTTTTCCGCAACATTTATCTAGATATCGCTTATGGTATTCCGGGATATTTCTAATCATCGGTATCATCGACTTACTGCACACGCTTTCGTATAAAGGCATGCCTGGCTTAATCGTTACGGAAAGTTCTACGCAAAAAGCTACATGGTTTTGGATTGCTGCCAGATTAACACAAGCATGCATGCTGTTTCTGATCATGTTTTTTCCAGACAAACAAGTACAAAGCAGACAAAAAAAGACGGTGTTTATTTTTTCTCTTCTCTATGTATTTGTTATTTCCTACATTATCATTCGCTATGAACAAACACTTCCGCTTCTTGTGATCGATGGGAAAGGCACAACGAATTTAAAAAATTTCTTAGAATATATTGTTATCCTTTTTTATGCTTCCACCGCTTTGATGATGCTGCTTTCCTACAAAAAACAGCCAAAAACGTCTTATCTTGATCTCATCTTAGCGTTTATATTTTTAATTTTAAGCGAACTTTTGTTTACACTGTATAAAAACGTGTACGACTTGCAAAATTTTTTAGGTCATTTGTACAAAGGAATCAGTTACATTTATTTTATGAAAGGAATATACATTGCGACGATTAAAGAACCATACGATGCCCGGAAAAAAGCAGAGGAAGAATTGAAAAAACGTGAAAAACATCTAAAAACGATCACCTCGTCATTAGGTGAAGGTGTCATCGTATTAGACAAAGACAAAAAAGTAACTTTTATGAACCAAGAAGCGGAGCGTTTACTCGGTTATCAAAAAAGTGAATTATTAGGAAAAGCATTGTTCAAAAAAATTCATTGCGGCAGTGAAAATCAATGCGATTCCCTCTGTAAATGTCCGATCCATCAGACGATGGAATTAAAAAAAGCATATCGCGTAGAAGAGGATTTTTTTGTGCGAAAAGATGGGACGCTGCTGCCAATTGCTTATGTCTCTACGCCGATGATCGACGATAACGGAGAAATAATCGGCTCTGTCGTTGTCTTTCGTGATATTACTGAACGAAAAAAATACAATGAAAAAATTAAATATCAAGCCTACCATGATGCATTAACGGATTTGCCAAATCGCCGCTACTTGATTGAGAAGCTGAAGAACGAACTGAAAAGCGCAGAAAAACATAACAGCCAAATTGCTGTACTGTATTTGGATTTAGACAATTTTAAAAATATTAATGATTCATTTGGTCATATCATGGGGGATTTACTATTAAAAAACGTGGCTCAACGCTTGACAATGATTCATCCTGATTGCTTTATCGCCCGTTTGGGTGGAGATGAGTTTGCCGTTCTTTTATCCGGAAATTTCAATGTTGAGGAAATCGCTTGCAAAACCATTCAAATATTAAGCCAGCCGATTAAACTGGAAAATAAAGAAGTCTTTGTTACAACAAGCATAGGGATCAGCGTGTATCCAAAAGATGGAGATGACGAAATGACCTTAATCCAACACGCCGATATGGCAATGTATGATGCGAAAAAGAAAGGAAAAAACCAATTTTCATTCTATACGACCAAACTAGAACAACAGAGAACAAGAAAATCAAAAATTGAACAGATGCTTCGCACCGCGATAGAAAGCAAAGAGATTTCTTTATGCTATCAGCCGATTGTTGATACTGTTTCAAAACGGATTATCGGCTTAGAAGCTTTAGTTCGCTGGAACCATCCAGAGATCGGGGAGATTCCGGCAAATGAATTTATCGCAGTTGCAGAAGAAAACGGTCTAATTGTATCGCTTGGCAAGCATATATTAATGACAGCTCTTCACGATTTAAAACATTTGCACGAAATCGGATTTGATCATTTATACGTCAGTGTGAACCTTTCATTACGACAATTGCGGCATCATGACTTTACCTCACTGATCAGTCAATTACTGCAAAAAAACAAATTGCAAGCAAACTATTTAGAACTAGAAATTACAGAAAATATCGCGCTATGCGACGAAAAAAACGTCATCTATAGCATTCAGAAATTAAAAGATATAGGTGTCCGCATCGCGATTGATGATTTTGGAATCGGCCATTCCTCCATCGGATATTTACGAACCTTTTCCGTTGACACATTGAAAATTGATAAATCATTCATTTTCGATGTAGCAACCAATCCAAATACCGCTCATTTGACGTCTGCGCTTATCACGTTCGCGCATAACTTAAACCTGCAAGTTGTCGCAGAGGGAGTAGAAAAAGCGGAACAGTTACACTTCTTAGAACAACACCATTGCGATAAAATCCAAGGCTATTTATTTAGCCCTCCTGTTTCGTTTGAACAACTCGTTTCGCTTCTTCATAACAGCTCATCACAATGTTGAGCTAATAAAAACAATGAAGACTGCTTTTAGTTGAGATTTTTCCACCTAAAAGCAGCCTTTTTTTATCACTTTACATATTGTTTCTCTTTGATAACAACGCCGCGCTTTGCCATTTCCTTGATGTAGATGTCACCCAGAACGATTTGTTCTGGCGGGTAAACACCTCGTTTTTCGATGATTCCGTTTCCAATCATTTGTGCAACGACAGAAATCGTATTCGCTGTTGTCCGCGCCATTGCGGTAATATTCTTTTTTCGATCTTTAAATGTGACCGTTTCATATTCAAAAATCGTTTCTTTATTATTTTTTATTCCTCCGACAATCACCCTTAACAAGACGACATCCTCTTTATCTTTTAAGTCTAAAAGCGGGGATAATGTTGCTAAAAGCACGTCTCGCGGCTTCACTTTTTGCCCTTTCACTTCCACCTCGTAGTCATTTCTTGTTAAATTTAAATCGACGAGCAACTTAAATTTTTCCGCATGGCCTGGATAGCGGATCGTCTTATATTCTAAACATTCTAATTGCGGATAGGAATAAGATAACGTGGATGTTCCTCCTGATGTATGAAATGCTTCTAGCGGCCCGAACCTATCAAAGTAGATTGTTTCAATCTCTGATAAAGATGGGATTTCTTGCTTCCGTCCATCCCGGATGATGAGAGACGGGTCCGTATAATGATCGAACAATCCTTCCAGTGAAAAGACATGGTTGTATTCTAACGGAGGCTCCGGACGCACAGGAATCCCGCCGACGTATAGTTTAATTGATTTCAATTCATCTAGTTTGCTTGCTCCGTAACCAGATAAAATGTTAATCATTCCCGGTGCCACTCCTAAGTCAGGAATGATCGTCACACCAGCTTGTTTTGCTTTCTCATGCAATTGTAAAATGCGATCCGTAATATGGCCGATATGTCCGCCTAAATCAACGGAATGGACACCGACTTGAATCGCTGTTTTCGCCACCGTTTCATTAAAAGCGTAAAACAACGCGTTGATGACAACATCGTGTTCGTTCATTAATGCCGCTAGCTTTCTTTCATTCGATGCATCGACTTGTTTGGCCTCGATTTTACTAGAATATAACTGCTGGCAAACTCGCTCCGCTTTTTTTATATCGATATCTGCTATGGTGACGGAAGAAACCTCTTCACTTTGCACTAAATCACGCGCTGCTTCTTTTCCCATCAGTCCAGCTCCAAGCACTAACGCTTTCATGGCATGCGCCCCCTTATTCTTTCGCTGATGAATTCGTTATTCGTCAATATCGATTTGCGCCCGCTGTAATTTACCGCTAAAGTCAATGTAAATACTTTTCCATTCTGTAAATACGTCTAACGCCGCCACCCCGGAATCGCGATGGCCGTTTCCCGTTCCTTTCGTTCCACCAAACGGCAAATGAATTTCCGCCCCTGTCGTACCTGCGTTCACATATACAATTCCTGTATCCAAATCACGCATTGCGGTAAACACTTTATTCACGTCGCGAGTGAAAATAGAACTAGATAATCCGTAGTCAACGCTATTGTTCACTTCAATCGCTTCTTCTAAGCTTTTCACAGGAATAATAGAAGCGACTGGACCGAAAATTTCTTCCCGCGCGATCCGCATATTTGGCATTACATCCGTAAAGAGCGTCGGAGCGTAATAGTATCCTTTGTTATATTCTCCTTCTTGCAAAATATACCCACCTGTCAATAGTTTTGCTCCTTCTTCTTTACCGATTTGCACATATCGGTCAATTTTTTGTAACGCTTTTTCATTGATAACTGGTCCAACTTTTACATTTTCATCTAAGCCATTCCCGATTGTTAGAGTTCGCATCGCCTCTAGCAGTCTATTTTCTAATTCTTTTTTTATACTTTCATGGGCAATAATTCGGCTGCACGCGGTACATCTTTGTCCAGAAGTGCCAAAAGCGCTCCATAAAATTCCTTCTACCGCTAAAGATAAGTCCGCATCGTCCATCACGATCACCGCATTTTTTCCGCCCATTTCGAGTGACACTTTTTTCAAGCTTCGGCCGCATTTTTCCGCAATTTTTCTGCCTACTTCATTGGATCCGGTAAAGGAAATCACCCGTACATCAGGATGTTCGACAAGCGCGTTCCCCGTTGTCGGACCGTCACCATTGACGACATTAAATACTCCTTTTGGCAATCCAGCTTCTTCAAAAATTTTTGCTAATTCCTGCGCCATAAACGGCGTTTCCAACGCTGGCTTCCAAACGACCGCATTACCGGCTACAATGGCAGGGAACGATTTCCATGTGGCGATCGCAATTGGAAAGTTCCATGGAGTAATAATGCCAACGACTCCTACAGGGGCACGGACACTCATCGCAAATTTATCTTTTAATTCGGAAGGAGTCGTATCTCCGAATAATCGTCTTCCCTCTCCCGCCATATAAAACGCCATATCAATTCCTTCCTGTACTTCTCCGCGAGCTTCTTCAATGACTTTTCCCATTTCCATGGTTAACATTCTTGCTAATTGTTCTTTTCGTTCCTTCAACAAATATCCTACTTTATATAACACTTCGGCGCGTTTCGGCGCGGGTTCAAGCGCCCACTTTTTTTGCGCAGCCTTTGCCGCTTTTACCGCCGCGCCCACATCCGCTTCAATCGAAACCGTCACTTCTCCAATCGCATCTCCTGTCGCCGGATTAATGACCGGGGCGAATTGTTTGCTGCTCGATTCTTTCCACTCGCCATTAATAAAATTCAATACTTTCATCAACGGAGTTCCTCCTTGCTCTTTACTTTCTATTAAAAATTTATGCATCCATGATGGTTGCTATTAATCAAATGAAATGATTATATAGAATCCACCCGCTTCCGCAATTGTTCAATTGTAGAAGTGACCGAAATTTGATTTGGATCCGTCATGACTTCAATGACCGTAGGTTTCTTTGCATGGAGAGATTGAAGAAGCGCTTCGGTAAATTGCTGTTCCGTTTCTACTTGAATGCCGTTGCCATTTAAGCATTTAGCCAATTCCGCAAATGATACATTCCCTAAATCTGTTCCGATGACTCGCTTTGGAAAATGCAGTTCTTGATGCATCCGGATCGTTCCATACATGCGGTTATTAAAAACAACACTAATAATAGGAATTTCATATCTAGCAGCCGTTTCTAACTCTTGAACGGTCATCATAAAACCGCCGTCTCCTGATAGTGAAACTACCACACGGTCGGGATATGCTAGTTTGGCACCGATGGCGGCCGGCATGCCATATCCCATCGCTCCGGATGTCGGGCCGATATACGTATGTTTTTCCGTAAATTGAAAAAAGGAATGCAGCCAACCAGCAAAATTTCCTGCATCATTGGTGATGATCGCACCTTGCGGCAAATGTTCTTGTAGACTAGCAATCACGGATTCATTCACATTTCGTTTTTCCATTGGGAGTGTTGATGCTTGTTCGTATATTTTTCGTCTCGATGTTGCCCAGTCATGCCAAAATGGCTGAATATCGATTTCAAGCAGTTTCGAAAGCGCTTCCTTGCAATCAGCTATGATTGCCGCTTTTGGCGGGTATACTTTTCCCAATTCATTTGCATCGATATCAATATGAATCAGCGTTTGTCCTGCTGATAGCAAGCGGTAGTCTTGTGTCGTCACTTCCGATAATCTCGTTCCAATCGCAATAATGATGTCCGCTTGTTTTACTGTCTCAATAATCCCTTTTGACGTTCCTAAACCGAGATGTCCAACATATAATGGGTGATCGTTTGGAAATACATCATGTCTTCGGAAAGAGACAGAAACAGGTATCGTAAACTTCTCAGCAAACAAAAGCAATTCTCGTTCCGCTTTCGAAAGTTTCACTCCCCCTCCGGCAATCACGACAGGCCGTTTGGCGTTTTGTAAAATGTCTTGAACACGCAAAATATCTTGTTGGCTTGGGGCGGGTTTTGGAACGATTGTTTTTGGAAAAATAACTTCATCTATCTTTGCGAGAAATACGTCTTCCGGAAGCGATACGACAACAGGCCCCGGTCTTCCTGTTTGCGCAACACGAAACGCCCGTTGAACAAGTTCAGGGATTCGCTTCGCATCTTTGATTTCTACCGCCCATTTTGCAATCGGCTGGAAAAATTGCTCTAAATCGACTTCTTGAAACCCTTCTCTGCCGCGAAAATCGTTGTGCACTTGGCCTAAAAAAACGACCATCGGCGTCGAATCTTGCTTTGCCGTATGGACACCAATCGCCAAATTCGCGCCACCGACTCCTCTTGTCGCCAGCACCACTCCCGGTTTTCCTGTCGCTTTCGCGTAGCCCTCCGCCATAAAAGAGGCGCCTCCCTCATGACGAGCAGAAATAAGCTGAATGGAAGGTTCATCAAAAATAGCGTCCATTAGCGGCAAATAACTTTCTCCCGGCACGCAAAACACGTGGGAAATTTCTTCGCTTTTCAAACAATGGACAATCGCCTTCGCCGCCGTAATTTTGCCCTTTTCCTGTTTCACCGCTTCTACTCCTCCCAATTTACTTGTTTGAGTCGGTCAGCCACTTGTTGTAACCGTTCCATCGAAACGGAAAGCGATAACCGAACATATCCTTCTCCTGATGGACCAAACGCTGTTCCTGGTGTAACAATTACTCCCGCTTCTTTGAGCAATTTAGTCGCAAATTGTTCGGAAGAGTATCCTTTTAAAACAGGTATCCATAGGAAAAACGTCGCCTTCGGGGGATGAACATTTATGCCAAGCGAGCGCAAAGCTTTTACCATCATATTCATCCGCTGTTCATATATTCGATTGTTTTCTTTGACCGCTTCATGATCGCTTGTTAACGCTGCCGCCGCCGCTTTTTGGACCGGAATAAACTGGCAAGTATCCATATTGCTTTTGATGATCGACAGCGCTTTAATCATATCGCGATTCCCAACAATGTATCCGATTCGACAACCGGCCATATTGTAATTTTTCGATAACGAACCAAATTCCACCGCTACTTCTTTCGCCCCATCTACTTGCAAAATGCTTGGAGCTTTAAATCCTTGAAACGTAACAAAAGAATAAGCCGAGTCATGAGCAATGAAAATATGATATTGTTTCGCAATCGAAATAGCTTCAGCAAACGTATCGATTTCGACAGTCGCAGCTGTTGGATTGCTGGGGTAGTTTAAAAACATTAATTTCGCATCCCGATAAATTCCTGAAGGAACGCTCGAAAAACTCGGCTTATATCCGTTTTCCGAATCAAGCGGCAAACGAACGATTTTTCCTCTTGCTAAATGTACAGCTGTGCTATAAACCGGATAGCCAGGATCTGGAACTAACACGGTCTCCCCTGGATGAAGAATCGCTTGTAATAAATGGACAATTCCTTCCTTGGAACCGATTAATGCCAACACTTCTGTATCTGGGTCTAACTCTACGCCATATTCCCGTTTATAAAAGAGCGCAACCGCTTCTCTATACTCTCGGCACCCGGCATATGGAGAATACGTAAAATTTTTAGGATTATCCAGCTCTTCCTTTAATTTCTCCACCACAAAAGCAGGCGGCGGCAAATCGGGCGCCCCTATCCCTAAATCGATCACATCTACTCCTTTTTTCATTAGTTCTTCTTTCTTTTGCTGAAAAACAGAGAACAAATATGGCGGCATGCTTCTTATGATGTCAGAATAAACGTCCATACGTATCCCCTCACATCCATTAAATGGTCCTTTCCCTCTTACTCTATGCTTCTCATTGGCTATTTAACTCTTTTTCGAAAACGGTTGTAAAAAATCAAGAAAACAAAAACGGCCAGTATAATCACATAATGATTAAACTGGCCGATGTCTATTTTTACAAACCGCCGGCAAAGACGGTGGAAATAGACTACGCAGTTTTATATTTAGGGGGCTCAGCTAGACCGTATCCCCATGGAAACATATTTTAATTCCACAAATTCAAAAATGCCCTCTTTTCCTCCTTCTTTTCCTAGCCCCGATTGTTTCACACCGCCAAACGGCGCTTCCGCTACGGCTGGAAAGACGTCATTAATGCCAATAATTCCATACTCCAGCTTCTCCATGACTCGATACGCGCGATGAATCGAATCCGTAAAAATATAAGCTGCTAGCCCATATGGCGTATCATTCGCCTGACGAATCGCCTCCTCTTCCTCCTCAAACGGCTGCAGCGGCAGAAGCGGACCGAACGTCTCTTCATTCATTACTCTCATCTCTTTCGTAACGTTCACTAACAGGGTCGGTTCAAAGAAGTATCCTGGATACGGACCATCCCATCTCTTTCCGCCGTAAATGACCGAAGCTCCTTTTTGTACAGCATCCTCTAAATGCCGCTGCACTTTTTGCACTGCCTCTTCATTAATTAGCGGCCCGATATCCGCCGTTTCTTTTGCGCCAATGTCAATCGATAAACGGCGTACTTTCTCCGTTAGTTTTTCGAGAAAATCATCCCAAATCGTTTTTTGCACATATACGCGGTTGGCGCAAATACACGTTTGCCCGCAGTTGCGGAACTTGCTGGCAAGCGTCATCTCGGCTGCCAAATCAAGATCGGCATCATCAAATACGATAATCGGCGCATGGCCGCCTAGTTCTAAAGAAAGTTTTTTTACATGATCCGCGCTTCCTTTCATCAACAGACGTCCGACTTCCGTCGAACCGGTAAACGTAATCAGCCGCACATCGGGATGGTTCATCCAGCACTGCCCGATTGAAACCGCATCGCCAGTAACGAGATTGACAACTCCTTTTGGAATCCCTACTTCTTCTAATATTTTTACAATCTGATAAGCGGTTAACGGCGTTTCTGGAGCCGGTTTTAATACAACGGTGCACCCTGCCGCAAGTGCTGGCGCTAGCTTTCTTGTAATCATCGAAGCCGGGAAATTCCACGGAGTAATGGCAGCGACAACGCCGATCGGCTGCGGAATGACCATTAGCCGTTTATGTTTATTGGACGAAGGAATAATTTCTCCATACAGGCGATTCGCTTCCTCGGCATACCAAAGAAAGTAACTTGCCGCTGAATCAATTTCTGCCCTTGCCTCTTTTAACGGTTTTCCTTGCTCTGTTGTCAAAATGGAAGCAAGTTCTTCTTTATGTTCCAGCATTTTTTCATACGCGGCATATAACAATTGCGACCGTTCTCTTGCTGTTTTTGCCGACCATTTTCGAAATGCTTGGCTGGCTGCGCGCACCGCTTGTTCCGCTTCCACTTCATCGCCGTATGAAACTTCCGTAATCGTTTCTAACGTGGCGGGATTTTGAACAGGAAGCGTGTTGCCATTATGTGCTTCCAACCATTGTCCATCAATAAAAATTGTTTTTGTATAATTGGGAAATTTGGTCATATATAGTTTCCCTCCAAAATAAAAATCTGATTGTAAATAATCACTAGACATTTTTTATTGTTATCCATCATGCACCATATCCCGCCGCAACCAATCAAATAAACTTTTTCATGAAATATATATAAAAAAACTTAAAAGAAATGACTAAAAACAAAAATAAAAAGGCTAATTCATTTCCCGATTTCCGTCCTGCAAAACGGGAGATGAATTAGCTATATATTTGACAATCCCCTTAATAATATAAAATCTCTATATAATGGCATTTGACACATTTTCGCATAAACGGTGTCTCAAAAAATGAATGCTGGCAATTTTTTTGAATATGGGCAATTTGCTGTTCCAATTTAAGAATTTTCTCCTTCAATTCGGCAATTTCCTTTTGCAATTCTTGAACATCATCGATAGAGAGATGAGCCATTTTCGACAAACTCCTTCGCTTTTTGTTTCATCCCTTCTTCCCTCACCGTTTTTTGCAGCTCATGTGAAATTTTCATCGAGCAAAACTTCGGCCCGCACATCGAACAAAAGTGCGCGACTTTCGCCCCTTCCGCCGGCAATGTTTCATCATGATATTCCCGAGCTCGATCTGGATCAAGCGAAAGGTTGAACTGATCGTTCCAACGAAACTCAAAGCGCGCTTTTGATAACGCGTCATCCCGCCGTTGCGCTCCCGGGTGCCCTTTTGCTAAATCGGCCGCGTGTGCTGCGATTTTATAAGCGATCACTCCTTCGCGCACATCATCTTTATTCGGCAACCCTAAATGCTCTTTTGGCGTCACGTAACAAAGCATCGCCGTTCCGTACGCGCCAATGATCGCTGCTCCGATCGCGGATGTAATGTGGTCATATCCCGGCGCGATATCGGTCGTAAGCGGTCCTAATGTGTAAAACGGCGCACCTTTGCAAATTTCGATTTGCTTATCGACATTTTCCTTAATTTTATGCATCGGCACATGCCCTGGTCCTTCAATCATCACTTGCACATCATGCTTCCAAGCGATTTCTGTTAATTCTCCGAGCGTCTCCAATTCAGCAAACTGCGCTTCGTCATTCGCATCGGCAATCGAGCCTGGGCGCAGCCCGTCTCCAAGCGATACTGCAATATCGTACGTTTTCAAAATCTCGCATATTTCTTCAAAATGCGTGTATAAGAAGTTTTCTTCATGGTGGGCTAAACACCATTGCGCCATAATCGAGCCGCCGCGTGAAACAATGCCAGTCGTTCGGTTTACCGTCATCGGTATGTAACGAAGCAGCACCCCCGCGTGAATCGTAAAATAGTCCACCCCTTGTTCCGCTTGTTCGATGAGCGTATCACGGTAAATTTCCCACGTTAAGTCTTCGACGACGCCGTTCACTTTTTCAAGCGCTTGATAAATCGGAACCGTCCCGACAGGTACAGGGGAATTGCGAATAATATATTCTCGTGTCGCATGAATGTGTTTTCCCGTCGATAAGTCCATAATCGTGTCTGCTCCCCAGCGCACCGCCCAAAGCATTTTTTCGACTTCTTCTTCAATGGATGATGTGACTGCGGAATTGCCAATATTCGCGTTAATTTTTACATGAAAACGACTCCCAATAATCATCGGTTCACTTTCCGGATGGTTAATATTCGAAGGAATAATCGCTCTGCCTGCGGCAACTTCTTGACGCACGATTTCCGGATCTATATTTTCGCGAATCGCAACAAATTCCATCTCCGGCGTAATAATCCCTCGTTTTGCGTAATGCATTTGCGTCACAGTTTTTCCTTTTTTTGCGCGCAGCGGTTTTCTCTCGAAAGGCAGAGTAATCTCTGATTGCTTCCCATTACGGAATCCGTTATCTTCCGGTTTCACTGGACGCCCCTCGTATTCTTCAACGTCGCCCCTTTCTAAAATCCAGCGTTTTCTTAGCGGCGGCAATCCTTTTTGAATGTCCGGCTGAAAATCAGGATCGGTGTAAGGACCGCTTGTGTCATAAACACGAACAGGTTCATTTTCGATGATTCCTGTTTCTGTCTTTGTTGGACTTAACGTAATTTCTCTCATCGGAACACGAATATCCGGTCTTGAACCTTCGACATACACCTTTTTACTCTCAGGAAATTGCATAAAAGATTTGATGTTTTGCATGTAACTCCTCCTAGTTACTAAAATCTATAAAAATCGACTCATCGCGATGGAACCAGCAAAACTGCTTGCCGCTCAGGAAACACCTGAGTTCCATCAGGAAGGGAATTTCCCTTGTCATTCACCCGCTGTGAAAGACACCCCGTGGATCGCTTGTCAGCGACGGCATCTGTCGTGCACCATTCCTTCCATCGGTCAGTACACGACAACGATTTTAGTAACCAGGTCTACACCTCCTTAAAATAATAGTGAGGACCTGAAGTTACACCAAAACGCGGGGCGGAGATAGGAGAATATATGCGGAAATAAAAATCGGGTTCTCTAAGAGAACCCGACGGAACGCAAATAGCGAAACGTACGCAACAAACGCATACACTCCCGCTATCTACTTCCCTACGCTGGTATAACCCAGATCAGGTTCAAAGGGTCAAAGAACTTAAGCGCGTTCTTTTCTCAGTCCAAGCTATTGGACTCCCCTAGTAGATAAGCGACAAACTTATTTAATTTTTCTTAATATTAACATACTTATAAAGCAATGTAAATACGCTTCCTTATACGGTGAACCGTTTTAACATTGTTTGCATATTTTCTGCCATTTTGCTTAACGATGATGCCGATGAAGCAATTTCCTCCATCGATGCCATTTGTTCTTGTGTTGCCGCCGAAACATTCGCTGATCCAGAAGAAGTTTGTTCCACAATCTCCGTCATATGTCCAATGGAAGCGGCCACCCGTTGCACGTTTTCTGTCATTTGCTCGATCGCTGTGGATACTTGTTCGATTTGGGCATTGACTTCGCCGATGGATTGGCGGATTTGTTCAAACGACTGTCCAGCCGTTTGCACAACATCAAGCCCTTGCGATACTTCGCTAACTACGGTTTCCATCGATTCGATCGCTTTTTCCGTTTCTTCTTGGATATAGCCGATCAGCTGCGAAATTTGCTGTGCGGATTGAGCAGACTGTTCCGCCAATTTGCGAACTTCATCCGCCACAACGGCGAACCCTTTTCCTTGTTCTCCAGCCCTTGCCGCCTCAATCGCCGCATTTAAGGCAAGTAAATTCGTTTGCGAAGCAATTCCTGTAATCACCTGCGTAATCTGGCCGATTTCATTCGAACGCTCTCCAAGCGCTTTAATAACTTGTCCAAGTGATTGGACATGGTCATAAATAAACTGCATCTGCTCTTCCATTTGCGAAATCGACTGTTTTCCCGATTGCGCTTTTGCCGATGTTTCATTTACGTTCGTAGACACGCACTTCGTATTCGCAGCCACCTGCATAAGCGTATCGGAGATATCGTTCATCGCTGACGACGTTTCTTGCGCCGTTTTGACTTGCTGTTCCGAACTTGAGGCAATTATCTCCATTGTTGACGCAATTTGCTCCGTTGCTTTCGTCGTCTGTTCCGCAATGGCGGTTAACTGTCCGGAAAATTGCGTCATCTCATCGGAATGGCGTTGAACGTTGGCGATGACTTCTTGCCACGCTTGGGCCATTTTATTGAGCGAAACGGCAATCGGTTTTAACTGTCTCACTTCATCCATAGGAACACGCGCCGATAAATCTCCATTGGTCATCTTATCTAAATGCTGATTGATAATAGCGATCGGGGCAATAAATCGACGATAGTTTAATATCGCAGAAACGACTCCGACTACAGCCCCAAATAATATAGTCGCAACAAGCGTCCACCAAAACGCCGCGCCGCTAATGCCATTCGCCATACATACACCAAGGCCGATGAGAGCGGTGCCAGGTATGACAATGAACATCGTGCGTAAAATATAACTATGCAGCGACAACCTTTTTCCCACCTTTTTTCTAATATTAAAGAATCTTACTATTAATTATATCGGATATATTCACCTCTTTTTTATATTTCTAGTATAATATTACAAAACATAAAACAAACCGTTACCCTTTTTCATTACTACTTACTCTGCTCTTTTTCAAACACATAAAATGCCTATCCGAAACGAATAGGCATTTTCCTTATTTTCCGTATAATAACAATTGCGCGATGCCAATAAAATATTCTGACTCACGAATAATATGGTTCAGCACTACTTTTGCCGTTGGATTTTTGCTCACTGCTTTGCTTTCCGTTTTTATTTGTTGACACAGCTTAATAAAATCAAGACTTTGCTGCAAGCAATGAGACACTAGCTGCAACACTTGCTGGTAAAGCTGATAAGGAACGTAATATCCTGCGCGAACGACCGATTCAATAAAACGCACTACTTGCTGATGTGTTGCAGAAAGCGCCTCTTCCCATTTTTTCAACGCTTCGACATAAGCCGGCTCTAAACCGCTAACAAGCTCGCGAATAACGACCGTATGCTCCTCTTCTTGATGTTTCCAAAATTCCGCTTCGTCTAAAATACGCAGCGGCATTTGCTGGCCATAGTAAAATTGCATGAACATCCCCCCCATATTGCATGATATGGGGGAAAATGAAAAAGTATGAATACACAAACAAGCGTTCCTGTAATTCACCATAAAAAAACGGGCATCTCCTTCTTAGACACCCGTTCTTTATGATCAATATCCAATTATGCTGGTTTCTCTGTCGTCACATACGTTCCGGCAATAAAATCATGAATAGAACGTTTATCTTCGCGCGCTGCCACCATAATGGTGCTAATAATGAGAGCGATGCCAAGCGTTAACCCATAAACAAGTCCGCCGACAACGGACCGTAAAAACATCGTCCCGATTCCGACTTTTTCGCCATTTACTTTTGCGATGCGAATGCCCAACAACTTTTTCCCCACTGTATATCCAGACCAAACCGCCGGTACAACTAGACCGTAAACGATGTTTGCTGCCGTAGTGAACCAATTCTCCTCCCAGCTTCCCGTAATAAGGTAGCCGATAAGCACTAGCGGCAAACCGACAATAAGACCGTCTAATAAACCAGCCGCTAACCGTTTCCAAAATCCCGCTGGATTCCTCACCATGATACAATCCCCTTTCTTTCCCTTCATCACTACAATGTATTCATCACCATTGCATCCGATTCATGGAAGATTATTATTTATCATACCGGTTTATCTCTTTATTGACAATGCATGACATTATTTTTTCATTATCGAACTTTGAAAAACAGTTCAATTTAATGCAATTTCGCCACAACGACAGAAATATCATCGAGAAACGGATACTCTTCCTTAAACATTTTATTTATATGTACTATCATATTTTTGTTGTCTAAATGAATATATGGTTTTAGTTTTTCCCGGAACATTTCGATATTGGTTCTAACAGAACCATGGGCCCCTTCGACTACTCCATCCGAGTACAGCACTAACGTTGCTCCTGGAGCGTAATTTAGTTTTCCCGTTTCCACATGAAGATACGATAACAACCCGATCGGGGCACATCCTTGGTCCAGCTCCTCGACTAAACCGTTTGGATGAAATAAAAAGCCAGGAGGATGACCTGCCGAAGCATATTCAATGAACTTTTCTTTTGTGTTTACCATCGCATAAACGGCAGTAAAATAATACGTATTCATTGGCCCATCTTCATGGTACAACAACTGCATATGTTTATTTAACTCATGAAATACTTCTTGCGGATAAATGCATTTTCGAATAACCCCATTTAATAATGAACGAACCGACATACAAATGAGTGAAGCAGCTACTCCGTTCCCCATCACATCCATCAAAAAGATTCCGTATCGGTCGCTATCAATCCGATACCATGCGTACATATCTCCCCCTAATTCTCCTGAAGGGACATACATACCATATATATCAATCGCTTCCGTTTTAAGCGGCTTGCTCAATACACGTTTTTGCACTTCCTGCGCTAACTTTAAATCATCTTTTAAGCTTGTTGCGGTCTTTTCGTTTTTGATCATATCTGAAAATAGAAAAAGATAAAAAATCAGATGCCCTTCTTTATCATGAATCGCTGTAATCGTCGTCTGTTGAGCATACACTTCCCCATTTTTCCGGCGCCCCCGCAGACTCCCTCTCCACTGTCCTTTTTCAGCGACAGTTTTCTTAATGATTTGATAAAAATGTTCATTGTAGTAACCAGAATACAAAAAGTCTAATGACAAACCGATTGCTTCTGACCCGTACCCTGTAATTTCTGTAAAAGCGGGATTAATAAATTGAATAACTCCATTTTCATCTGTGATCAATATGCCCTGCTGTACATGTTCGCACACTTTTTCCGCTAGTAAAAGCTTTTCATTCATTTTTTTTATCTCCGTAATATCCGTAATCACTCCACTTAACATTACTAGCTTTCCATTTTCATCAAATGCGGGAAACGTTTGATCCAAAACCCAGCGAACCGTCCCATCCTGTTGATGAATAATGCGATATTCATGTTCAAGACAGCTTCCCTTCCAAAGAGCAGATTGCTTTTTCTCTACCTTTTCTCGATCTTCCGGGTGAATAACTTTTTTCCATAGCTCTACATCTTGATAAAAGGCTTCAGGCTGTATTCCGTAAATCTTCTCGCAAGCCGGAGAAACAAAAATAACCCGCCTTTCCGCTAAGTTAGCTAGCCAATAAACTTGGTCCGCTTTATTATAGAGTGTGTTCCATTCGTCAAGAAGTTCCAATAATTCTTTTAACGAAACATTTTTGTCTTTCCTGATTTTTTGCAAATGCTTATGAATCATATCCCATTCTCCATAAAAAAATTAATCGCATCTTTTTCCGTATCGAAAAGTTTAATAAACGAAGCAAACTTAACAATATGGAAAATTTCTTGAAGCGAATCTCGAACCCCTGCGATCACCAGCTCTTTTTGCTGCTTTCTTGCCGTCATGACACTATTGGCAATAATGCCAAGACCAGCGCTATTAATATATTTCACTTGTTCCATATTTAATATGAGATACTCAGCTGGATTTTGAATAAACTTAGCCATCGCTTTTCGAAATTGTTCGGTATTGTTCAAAGTAATATCTTCATTCCATACGAAAACATCAATTAGTTCATGCTGTGCACCCATATTCCGTTCCTCCAACAGTCGTCAATGAGCTTTATATTTACACATATAAAACAATACGTTATTCCCTTTTTGTTCAATATAAACATCGTCTACAATATGAGTGATAAGCTGCAACCCCCTACCACGTAAGCCTTTGTTGACCTCATCCTTTCTTGTAATGTCAAATTTCTTTCCATGTTGCTTTACACCAATAATCAAATTCTCTTTTCCACATTTCCAAAATACTTCAAAAGGCAGCTGGTTTGTTTTTTGACAATATTCATACGCGTTCGTACACGCTTCCTCCGTTGCTAATCGAAGAAAGAGACAATCACGTGGCAAAAATCCCATTTCACTTGCGATTTGCTCGGTTATATCCATCGCTTTCATAATATCAGAATCTTCCATTACTGTGATATTTCTCCTTATACTTATACTTTCCATCAATATTCCCCCTATTTCTTCTATAATATGTGTGCTAAATAGTACTTTTGTAAGTACGATAACACTTTCTATTCATAGGGGATGAGCATCTTTATAACAACACAGCAACATCGCACTATGTTCGCTTCTATATGTTTATTATAACTAAATACCTAGTTCTTATATACTATTAATGATTATAATACAAATTTATTTTGCTTCCTATTTCCTATATACCAAAACATTTCCATGTTAAACAAGCAGAAAATAAAAAAGGAACATCATCGATCCATAATTTTGTCTAATGATGTTCCTCATTGATAACTTTACGATTGTTTAACTGATATACAAGAGCAATTAGCTGAGAACGGTCGTTTACCCCTATTTTTTGAAAAATATTTGTAATATGGTTTTTCACCGTATGAATGCTAATAAATAATCGATCCGCAATTTCGCGGTTGCTGCATCCTTGGACTAATAAGTTTAACACATCCATCTCCCGGGTCGTTAAGCGTTCCGATAGCATATCGATATTCAATTCTTGCTTTGACGTCTGATAAGTATTTTGCTTCATGACCATTGTGCCGATCCCTATTAATGCCGCAACATATACTTCCGCTTCTTTTGCAGCCTCGATATCTTTCAAATGAACAGCCATCACGCCGTGCACATGTTCATGAACCGAAAATGAAATTTCCATTACAGTCCCAAACTTTGTTTCACGCAGCTTCGGTATATTTTCTAGCAGTCTTTTTTCAGTAGAAAAGTAGCGTTGGCAAACATCTTCATAATATTCTGTTACTTGTTGTTCTGAAATGGCGCCACAATGAACCTTTACTTTCCTTTTATGATCGGCTAACACTGTAAATGCGAAATCACCGTACGCCAGTTCCGCAACAAAATCTGTCATCATCCGTATAATTTCATCGGTATCTTTTACAACATTCATTGCCCGGCCAATTTCTATTAACATCGATAATCTCATGAAATGTCGATCCATTTTTATGTAAGCTAATTCATATTTGGAATGTAATTGCCAATATTTCATGAGAATAGCGCCGATTTGGACTGCCTCTTTCGGTAATGAACGTTTTGTTTGACTGCCGATCACAATCCAGCCTTCTACTTCATCGTTGTGCAAAATCGGATATATCACAACAGTACTCGGTTTTATTCCATTTTTCACGAAAAAAGCAAAACGTGGGTCAAGCGCGGCATTTTCAACACAAACAACATTGTGCGAATGAAATAGGGAGTTTGATAGTGGAGGAAAAGCGGTCTTTATCTGCTGATTCCAAAGCTGTTCTGCCTTTTCTCCCACAGCGTGTGCAACAACCCATTCGCGATTTTGCCGTTTTATATACAATGAAAAATCTATATCAGAGTCTATCTTTTGAAACATATGTAAAAAATCGTCCATATGCAAAGAAAACTGTTGCGCACGATCCACTGCCGTATCTAATAAATAGAAGTACTGTTCGTAATGTTGTTTTTGTCTATTATTGCTAATAAACTCGCCACATATTGTTGCCATTTTTTCAATATCATTTAACTTTTTTTCCACCGCCGATATCGTTTGCTCTTTTGTTTGTTCAATGGCTTGAAGCCATATTTGTGAGTCAGGGAAACGAAAACACTGCTCCTTGATCATCGGTTTTGTCTCTTCTTCAATAAACGCACCTGCCCAAATCCAATACTCGACTTTTTGTTCCACTAGTACAGGTGCGACAATTGCCTTTACTCCCCAATACCCTGTCTGAACAACCATCGGACGTTGCCATTCGGTATAGTCATTCGGAAAACATGAAGGAGGAAACGGCTTATCTGGAGAAAAAAGTACAAGCTCCGCTAATTCCGTTATATTTGAGACTTTTGTAACAGGTTGATGCTGTAAATCAAGCATAATAATGCTTAACTCCGTGAGTGCTGCATATGCATCTTGAACATGCTGCAAAAAATCTTTAATATTCAATTCCTCCTCAACTCACTTACTTGTAATATTGTCATCCTTATCTATTATTTACGTATAAGTAAAGCGAAGTCAAGTTTAGGAAAATAAGGATAGATAATTCAACTATATAGTCCTATTTTCATATGTTCAATATCATAAGTCGATCTGTTAATAATTTTTTAGTCTTGAAATGCCGATTGATCAAAACCATCAGTTAACAGGCAAACAACCTCTACCATTTTCCATCTATTGTTTACGATTCTATTAATTCAATCTTTCATAACATATAAAAGGCCCGGCACGTTCGTATCATGCCAGGCTTCTGTATTCGTTACTCATGGCTCCATTGTTTTTCGGTCTGCCACCTCTTTATCAATGTTCCAATTTGATATTTGATGCTCTATTTTCTTTTTTATGATCCCGCATGTATACAAGGAATAATGAACTTGCAAACCATGTAATCAACCCAAAGATAAAACTTCCCCACCAATTTTGTGTAAATTGTAGAGAAAATAAAACCGTTAACACACAAATGAAACCACCAATCATCCCATAAACAGACCCTTGCGCAGTTTTCGCTGCTTCTTTAGAACCTTTCTTCATGCCAACCATCATCACAGCAACAACCATAACGGCTGGAAATGCGGCAAAAATTCCCCCGATAACTTTCCATGGTAATAGTTTTGCCGTTACATAACTTAACACAACGGCTGATCCGCCGAATAAAAAACGGAAAAATAAATCACGTCTATCCATACAATCACCTTTAATTAAAAATATCCTGAAATGACAGCAAAAAGGATGGAAACGAGAAACCACCCAGCTATTGATTGTGTAAGCCCACGTTTCCAACCTTGCTTAGTACAAAAGTAAACGGCCCCTATTGCACACATAATATTGATGAACATCCCAACAACGGCTCCTTGAGATAGAACAATCGACTTTTCCACTAATTCACTGCCCTTTGCATCGAGCCGAAGTGTCAGTAATGCTGCTAAAAATACAGCGGGAAAGGCAGCAAAAATTCCTCCTATTTTCGGCCCTAATTTTCTCGAGATAATGGTAGAAGCGACGACCGCGCCTCCCCCTAATAAAAATCGAATAACTATTCCACTAATTGATAATGACTCCAAGATAGATTCATCCTTTCTTTGGTGACCAATCTAGTGAGGTAAATATTATTTTTATATATTTATTTGTGATTATTTTCACGTATATATTGTAAACGACGATAGAACAAACGCTTGTGAACTTTTATTTAATTTTTTTCTTGTAACGCTTACACTTCCAAATTTGTGACAAATGTTTGAATAAAACTTATTTTTTCTTACTCCCAACCATGGCGGCAAATATTTTTATAGTAAATCGATTTAATCATCATATGAACAACGTAAATGCAAACATTCAAAAACAGCATGGCTAGCTGGAACATCAATGAACATTCTGAACTGAAAAAATCTACAAGAGAAAGAGGGAATGCCTCCTTTTGGCTATCTCATCTCCGAATATTCAATAGCCTAATTTTGGAAATACAAACACTTAACCTACAACTTGTCTAATCAAACTTATTATCCTGCTCATATATTAATATCGAATCTTAATTAAAAGAGGTGAAACATATGTCAAAAGATTGGGAAGAAAAATGTAAAGATCACCATAAGCCAAAGATAAGATGTGGTTGTATTAATGGGCAAGTAGTGACAGTGAATGGAGTCAGTCAAGACTTTGTGGGAACTTTTTTGATTCCTGAAAACAGATGTAAGTCATAGGTTAGCGAACCATTTTTTTGAATTTCATCCGTAAGCGCTTTCGAACTCTCATCCCTTGCCATGCCAGACAAAGCCGCTGGATTTTCGTTTTGGAAAAGGTTCTGGAGCGAAAAGCAATCTCGCTAATATAGTTGCATGCTTGGTTAAACCGTTTCATTGTTTCCAGCAGCGCATGAAACTGTTCAAGAGTTGGCATTAATTTAATCTTGAGAGTGCAGAGCATTCTTGATTCACCTACCTTTCTAAATCCAGTGTACTTATACTGAACGAAAAATTCAATATATACTGAAAATATAAACCCCGCCTTTCTTCCACAGCTAAAGCAGTGGGCTTCCGGCGGATGTTCTCGTGAGCATAAAAAAAGCAACTGTAAATAGGCAGTTTTCTTGAAGAAGGATATCAAGTTTGTAGGGAGAATTGTCTTTAGAGAAGTTTTTTATGTGTACATAATGAATGAAGGGAGGGTTTATAATGAATTTGCAATTTGAAATTCGTAAAGCAACAGTCCAAGACATAGAAGAAATTATAAGATTACGTTTTAGGGGGAGGGATTATTGCTTTGAGGATTATTATTCAATTTGGATTAGTCACTATTTTACTTTTATTTTCTACTCTAGCTGCTTGGTATGAAGGTAGTGCAATATTAGATAATCCTTGGGAATGGAAGCATTCAACACCATTTTCCCAAATGCTATACGGTCAAGTACATAGTGAAAGCCATATTTCACAACTTGACTACTTTGTATACGCGGCTAAATTCCGTCCTATTTTTCCAAGTATCATGGCAATAAGCAGTTTATACTTATTAATTCTTATTGGATACTATTTCTTAAAACTGCAGCATAAAAGATTTGCTTATTTTCTATTAATTTTAGGAGGAGGCTTACTCCTACTTAGTTATTTTTTTATTGATTCTACTTCAATAGGTGGAAAAATCTTTTTTTATATTTGGTTAGTGAGTGGATCTTTGTGTACTGTAATAGCTATAATAACTTATTTCCAAGTATTAAATCGTAATAAAAGGATATAAAAATGGAGTTAATTTTTTTACGGAGTTGTTTCCTCATTAACCCCTAATGGATTTGGACGCTCCATAAGGTTGTTTTTTATAAATGTTGAAAACATAGCAAAGGAGTTTGGAAATGAGAACAATTATTATTTGGTGCATAGTAGGAGCCGCAATAGGATGGATGCTCGGGATGGCGGGAGTGCAGATCCCAGATTGGGCCGCCGTCGGAATCGTAATTGCGCTGGTCGTTGTCATTGTTGGTTATCATGCGTATGTTCTTTTTTGGACAAAGAATATCCAGCTCGTCGAAGCATATCTCAAGAAGCGAAAGAAGCAGCCTTATTACGCTTTGATGCTGGCGCTGGCAAACGGGGATCTTGAGAAGGCGGAGCGATATGCCGAACAACTGACGGGAAAGTATGAAGAAGCGCGAAAATCGGCGCTGGCGAATATTCAAATAGAGAAAAATCAGCTGGAAGAAGCCGCTGACATAGCGAATGAAATCAAGAACGATACCGTCCGTTATTATAACCAGGCGCTCGTCGCCCTCATGCAAGGGAAAGAGGAGCAGTTTGCACAGGCAAAGAACAACGTGGCAAATCGAGTGCTCCGTTATGTATTGGAGGCAGAAAAGGCTTTTCGCCAAGGAGACAAAAAAGAGGCGGAACAGCTTGGCCATCTCGCTATTTCTTCCGCAAGAGGCCTGCAAAAATATGTGCTTGTCCGATCATTAGAACGTCAGCAAAAAAATCCAAACAGACATTCATTTTTTTAAATAAGCCCTTTTAAAAATTAAAACTAGAATGATTAGAGGATACTATGTTCAATATAAGAGCATACATAATATTAGAAGGAGTTAGTATATGAAGCCAAATTTTGTTCTTCCTGAATTAGGAAAAAATGGTCATATTCGTTATTTTTCTTGTCCCTATTCAAACTACTTCGGAAGAGTTATTTTTCAGAGGATTTTTATTGCAATGGATAGGGAAACTAGTCAAACAACCAATTTTATTATCCATCATAGTAGGATTTATCTTTGGAGCATTACATTTTGGTAATCCTGAGATGTCAAATAGCGCACTTTGGGTAGGGTTAGATTATGTTTTCACTGGGTTCATGCTTTCATACATCACTATTCGAACCAATAGTGCTGAATTCACGATTGGTGCTCATGCTGCAAACAATATGTTTTTTTGTATCTTTTTGACATATGAAAATAGTGTATATGGAAATCTTCCTTCTTTATTGGCCTTAATCGATGTAAATGGTATGCTTTCTACTATTTATTCGATTATTACATATACTCTGTTTTTTATTATAGCTGTTCATTATCATAAGAAAAAATGCCGATAAAAAATAGATGAAATAAAAGGTAAGCAAACATATTCAATATGACTAATATGTGCTTACCTTTATTTTTTAGAGATTTTTAGATTTTAGGTCTTGATAAAAAATGTGATTGATTATCTTGTTCAACGATCATTTATTTACTGATGATGTGACGCGGTATGGAAGAATGAATTAACTTCCATCATCTGTGGTGCTATGAAATGTGGCATAGTTGGCTAACGGGGGTTTCGTTGAACAAGATCTATTTTTGTCTGTGGTCTAAAATCAACACTGAAATGTAAGGAATATTTTGGTTGAAATTCAGATGGAAGTGGATATATAATAAACATGTAGGTATCTTGCATTGCAAGATACATTTTCTTTTGCTGACTATCTTGCATTACAAGGTATATAAGGAGCTGGAAAACATGTCGCTAAGAAGCCAGTTGTTAAAAGGGGTGCTGGAAGGATGCATTTTGGCCATTATTAAACAAGAATCCGTGTACGGCTATGAATTGTCAGTAAAGCTGCAGCAATTTGGCCTCAATGACGTGAGTGAAGGCTCCATTTATCCGCTTTTGCTTCGGCTGCAAAAAGCGGGATTGATTAAGGGAGAAATGCGTGACTCCCCTTCAGGTCCGAAGAGGAAATATTATCATCTGACAGAAAAAGGGGAGAAAGCGCTGCAAGACTTCATCACCGAGTGGGAGAGTATTCGGACGCCGGTAGAGGCGATTTTACGAGGGGGAGAGGTAACATGAATGCGAAAGATTTGGCAGTGCTTAATAATGAAAAGCGTAAACAATTAAATGAACATAATCGAAACTACTATGAAGATATGCTCGTTTATATCCGTTCCCATTTGTTGCTATCGGAACAGCAAAGCGAGGAATTGTTGATGGAATTGTTAGATCATTTATTGGAGGCACAGAAACATGGCAAAAGTGCGGAAGATGTATTCGGCAAAGATCCGAAAGCGTATTGCGATGAGTTGATTGGTCAGCTGCCAAAGGAAAAAAGGAGAAAT
The DNA here is from genome assembly GCF_002217735.1 of Parageobacillus galactosidasius. NCBI lineage: Bacteria > Bacillati > Bacillota > Bacilli > Caryophanales > Anoxybacillaceae > Parageobacillus > Parageobacillus galactosidasius. Next base: position 214,470 of record NZ_NDYL01000001.1, read on the forward strand.
ATATATGCTTTTATTGGCTACTTAATGATCCAATTATTCGCTCTCATTGCCTTGGCGACAGGTGCAGTGGAACTAGTAGCAGAGCTGTTTACAGATGTGGATGATACCGTCTATCTTGGAAAAGAGTTTGTCCTTTTTGTGATTGAATGTGCTGTTATTTTGTTAGTGGTTGCTATCATCGTACTATGGATTAGAAAATCTACTTTTCGTGATGATTCGAACACATTTAACAATAAGGTAAAGACATTCTTGGTTGTATGGTTTGTTTTTTTCATTGTCTTCGGTATGTTTATTCTAATGGAAAGGCTTGTCCCTGAGTTTGGTTACCGTATCGAAGCGGGAGGAATGGTTCGGATCCTTTTCGGCTTGTTTGTATTAGCTATGACATGGTTGCTTAATAAGAAGTTTCGCATTACAAAATAGTTGTGAGCGGCATTTCCTTTATGCATGCCAAGTTCATTTATTTGAATACCGGCATGGCGATTCGCTACAATAAAGTGGAAACATGAAATTTTGCTTTCTTGTTGTTTATGCAACGGAGAGCCTAAACCGAGGTGCATATACGATGAAAATAGAAGTTTGGTCTGATTTTGTCTGCCCATTTTGCTATATTGGGAAACGCCGGTTGGAAAAAGCGCTTGAGCAGTTTCCGCATAAAGACCAAGTCGAAGTCATATTCCGCAGTTTTGAGCTGGACCCCAACGCAAAAAAACATTATGATATGACGATTCACGAAATCATTGCGCAAAAATATGGTATTTCAGTTGAAGAGGCGAAAAGGGTCAATGCCGATATTGGCAGACAGGCAGAGTCCGTCGGGCTGACGTTCCGCTTTGACACGATGAAGCCGACGAATACGTTTGACGCCCACCGTCTTGCCAAATATGCCGAAGAACAAGGAAAACTTCGGGAAATGGTAGAGCAGCTGTTTCAAGCGTATTTTACCGATTCGAAACTAATTAGCGACTATGACGTGCTTATCGAGTTGGCAGGCGAAGCAGGGCTGGATCGCGATAAAGTAAAACAAGTTCTTGAAAGCGACCGCTATACTGATGAGGTGAGAAAAGACGAAGCGGAAGCGGCTCGTTTCGGCGTCCGCGGTGTGCCATTCTTTGTGCTGAACCGCAAATACGCGATTTCCGGCGCACAGCCGACCGAAGTGTTTATGCAGGCGCTTGAAAAAGTATGGGAAGAGGAAAACGCAAACTCTCCATTGCAGCCGCTGGCAGCTGATGGAGGAGGCCAATGCATGGACGGCAACTGCAAAATCGAATAGGTAAGCGTATGAAAAAACAACCAGACGGTCTTTGGAGAGAGACGCCTGGTTGTTTTTTTCATTATCCTCGTTTGACAAACAATGGCAAGTCGGTATGCCCCATTTCGCGGACGTATACGAAAAGCTGGCCCTTATGATGGATTTCGTGGTCCATCGCCATTTGCAAAAATTGCGCTGTTGGGATTTTTGCGCCAAATACGTTTGTGAGATCTAAAACGCGCTCGAAATCTTCATCGGTAAGGGATTCGAGCAATTGCTTCGTTTTTTCTGTATATGTTTCAGCAAGCTTTTGCAAATTGGTCTCCGCTTCCTCGATTTTTTGTGTAAATAACGCTGGATCCCCTTGTTTTGCGGTGTTGGCGAATTTATAAAAGCTAAAAAGAATATGAGTGGCTAAATCTTTTGCCGACATCGACGTTGGTGTCGGTTTGTAGTCATAATGCTTTTCCTCGATTTTATTAATTAACTCCACCGTGACATTGCGATGGGATAAAAAGTGTTGCACGAATTGCTGTGCACGGCTCATGTGTATTCCTCCCTTTAGGTTTGTTTCCCTTTCGATTATATCAAAGAAGGACAGGATATAGTTAGTAAGGCGGCTTGACAATAAAGGTCGTCCCTTGCCCTGAGGAGCTTTCTATGCCGATCGTGTCATCGAGGGTCAATACGAATTCTTTCGCAATCGAAAGCCCCCAGTCGCCCTGCTTGCACGTTCTTGACTCATCAGTGCGGTAAAATCGATTAAACAACGAATGAAACTTTTGGAAATACCGTTCGTAATATAATAAAAGAGAAAATGAGAATGACATCGTCATTGAGGGTTTTTCGGCATTATTGCACTGTTGTATTTCCTTATGATGGTTCTGATTCAATATTTATATGGAGCAAAAGAGCGGACAAAAAAATTGAAGTTTTCACAAGAGCAAATGTATGTAAACATATCGTTTGAGAAAGAGCAGCTACACTTCCATATACAAGGAAACATTTGAATCGCCCTGCTGCATTGGTCGCGAATGCACTGTATCACATTCGCCATCATAAAGGAAAATTATAGCGATCAAGGGACAAACGCTTTCCTCATCCATTTCAATGTTAGTTCCGTTGTGCCTTATTTCTATCATAGACGATGATGCGTTGCGATTTTCATCGTTGTGCATATTCTAATAGTGAGGTTCTGTCATGGAATTGATAGGGGGGAACATATGCTGAAAATTTTTATTGATCCGGGACATGGCGGAAAAGATACAGGCGCACTTGGAAACGGACTGCAAGAGAAAGATATTACGTTGTCCATTGCATTGGAGATGCGGCGTATATTGCAAAACGAATATGAAAGCGTATCTGTGCAATTAAGTCGAACAAGCGATATAGCCGTGCCGTTAAGCGAGCGGGCGGCTAAAGCGAACCGCTGGGGCGCCGATGTTTACGTATCGATTCATGTGAATGCTGGCGGAGGAACGGGGTATGAGGATTACATTTATGAAGGACTTTCGGATCACTCAACAACAGCGCGGATTCGCGATATCATTCACGAAGAAGTGATACGAGCGACAGGATTCCGCGATCGTGGGAAAAAGAAAGCAAACTTTTATGTGCTAAGGGAAACGATCATGTCAGCGATACTTACGGAAAACGGATTTGTCGATCGAAAGGAAGATGCGGAAAAGTTGAAAGACCCTGCGTTTCTTCAAAAGATCGCAAGAGGACATGTGAATGGGTTAGAGAAAGCTTTTCATTTAATGAAAAAGTCGGATTCGAACGATTTGATTCGTGTCATTGTTGATGGAAAGCAAATCGGTGCCTATGAGAAAAAAGAAAATGTATTGAAACAAGTTGAGTACTATTTAGGAAAGGCTAATAAAATCGAGTTGGAACGAGTGAAAAGATAAATTCGTATAGCAAGCCTATCGCACTTTATTAAGTGTGATAGGCTTTTTTGATTGGTTTGTCGCAAGATACAAGCCGTTGCCAAGCTCCTCCTTTTTCATAGAGTATATCAAGGTTTCACTAGAGGGGGAGATCGAATGTTTGGGTATTCTATCGTTCAACTAGCGCGCAATTATACACATAAATTAGACCGTCCTTTGCGCCATTTTATGGTAAGTATGTATAAGCCTTTTATGTATACTCCTTGTATGATTCATAAGCAGCTAGAAAGATGGATGAAAAAGGCAAAAAAAATTCCGGTTATCATTCATTTTCATGAAAAGAATAGTATTTTTGCTCTCCGGGAAATTGAAAAACAACACTTCCGCATGAAAATCCACCATCAATTCCGCTATATCTCTTCGTGTAGTGCCGAAGTGACTCCGCAAGTGTTAGAACAAATTTTACAGCGGTCTGATGTGAAAAAAGTATACTTAAACCGAAAAGTAAGCACGTTATTAAATAACGCTGTTCCATCAGCGAATGCGAAACATGTGGCGGTGAACGGAACAACGTTAAGCGGAAAAGGAGTGACAATTGCGATTGTCGACACAGGGATTTATCCGCATCCTGATTTAGAAGGACGGATTGTCGAGTTTGTCGATTTCGTCAATGGGCGTACAGCTCCATATGATGATAATGGACATGGCACCCATTGCGCGGGGGACGCAGCAGGGAATGGTTCGGTTTCTTCCGGATTGTATGCGGGACCGGCGTATGAGGCAAATGTGGTTGGAGTAAAAGTGTTGGACAAAACAGGCGCTGGCACGCTTGATACGATTATTCGCGGGATTGAATGGTGCATCCAATATAATGAAATGAATAAAGATAGAAAGATCGATGTTATTTCATTGTCATTGGGTGGGGAATCACAGCCGTTTCCAGCGGAAAATGACGATCCGCTTGTTCAAGTAGTGGAAGAGGCATGGGACAGGGGCATAGTCGTCTGTGCTGCAGCTGGAAATGAGGGGCCGGAATATAAAACGATTTCAAGCCCTGGAATTAGCGATAAAATTATTACAGTTGGAGCGCTAGATGACCGCGATACAGCAGAGACAAGAGAAGATGATGAAATTGCGGAATTTTCTAGCCGTGGGCCGACTTATTATGGAGTTAGGAAACCAGATATTGTCGTTCCAGGAGTAAACATTATTTCTTTACGTGCGCCAAAATCAACATTCGATAAATATCAAAAGCAAAATCGCATTGGGCAATACTATACGAGCATGTCAGGAACATCGATGGCGACGCCAATCTGCGCTGGCATTGTTGCTTTAATGCTCGAATATAAACCGAATGCAACGCCAGATGAGATAAAAAGCGCGCTAAAAGAAGGCGCAGTCTTATGGAAAGATCGTGACCCAAATATATATGGCGCGGGATATGTCAATGCGAAAAGGGCGATTGAGTTATTAAAAAAATAAAAAAGAAAAGGGAAGCTGTTATTTACTTCCCTTTTCTTTATCTTCACGATTATTATAATCGTATTTTGTAGGATCGACCGGTTTGAATCCTTTTGGTGTGTAGAACCGCAGTAAATCTCCATATACGACTTTGTCCGAAAGATCGAGTTTTGTACGGGCGATTTGCTCAAGCTGTTTAATTTCCGGTGTTTCTTTAATTGGTTCGCCCGTTTTCGAATCATAATATTTTCCATTTACTGCTGTCACTGTCGGAGTGACAAAGTTACCATTACGGAATGGTACGATTTCCTGATGTTCCGGTGACAACAAGTCTGTACCGAAATGAACATAGTTTTTCGTATCGATTCCTAATAGGTGAAGAACCGTTGGCAATAAATCAATTTGTCCGCCGTATTGGTGCATAATTCCGCCTTTGACACCCGGAACACGGATAAATAAAGGCACTCGCTGCAATTGTGCATGTTCAAATGGTGTAATTTCTTTTCCTAACACTTGTGACATTGCTTTGTTATGATTTTCGGAAATTCCATAATGGTCACCATATAAAATGATGACGGAACGGTCGTACAAACCGGATTTTTTGAGATAATCAAAGAACTCTTTTAATGCCTCATCCAAATAGCGAGCCGTTTGGAAATAACGGTCTACCGAGCCATCTCCCGTTTCAGCTGGTTCAATTGTTGCCTCTTCTTCGCTGATTGGATAAGGGAAGTGGTTCGATAACGTGATAAATTTTACATAGAACGGCTCTTTCAATGATTCTAACAACGGAATCGACTCTCTAAAGAACGGTTTATCCTTTAACCCGTAGTTAAGCACATTTTCATCGCTCATGTCATAGTAGCTTGCGTCAAAGAAATAGTCGAAACCAAACGATTTATAAATTTCATCGCGGTTCCAGAACGTTTTATAGTTGCCGTGGAATACCGCTGTCGTATACCCTTGCTGGGAAAGAATAGCCGGAGCTGCGTGGTACGTGTTTTGTCCTTTTGTCGTAAACACGGCTCCTTGCGGCAATCCAAACAACGAGTTTTCTAGCATAAACTCAGCATCGGATGTTTTCCCTTGACCTGTTTGATGGAAAAAGTTATCAAAGTAAAACGTATTCGGATCACGAACGAGCGAGTTCAAAAATGGCGTTACTTCTTCACCATGTAATTTATAGTTAATCAAAAAGCTTTGGAATGATTCCAAATGAATGTAAATCACATTCATTCCTTTTGCTACACCGAAATACTTTGGATTTGGTTTTGCATATGTTGCTTGTACATGGTTCAGAACGGTTGTGATATCGCTTTTATTCGCAAAAGCACGCTGTGTCGACGATTTCATGCTTTGTACAGCATCATAAATCAAATAGTTGTAAACACCTAAATATTTCACGATATAGTTGCGATCAAACGTTCTTGTTAACAATTGTGGACGGTCTGCTTCCGCTAGTGCAAGGTTTACACTGAAAATGAGAGCAGAAATGGCGAACACAATGCGTTTTTTATAACGTCCGACCGGAACTGCTGGCAACGAAAAACGTTTCGAAACGACAATAGCAATTAAAATAATCGTATCTAAAAAGTAGAAAATATCGTACCACTTTATTAGTTCCCAAATGCTTCCGCCAAGATCGCCAAAGTTTTTCGTTTGTGTGAGCGTCGGAAACGTAATAAAATCGCTAAAGAAACGATAATAAACAATATTGGCGTATAAAATAAACGATAAAATGAAATTAATGATAATGAGCCAAGTATATGTTCGTTTCCCTTTCGCGAGTAACGCTAATCCAAAAAAGAAAATTGCCGAACTAACCGGGTTGATAAATAATAGAAATTCCTGCAAGGAATTGCTAATGCCTAAATTAAATTCAGCTTGATAAGCTGCATATGTTTTCATCCAAAATAAAAATACGGTAAAAATAAAAAAAACAGTATATTGATTAGGGAGAGAACGGTATTTTTCTAATAGCTTTCCACCAATCCTCTTCACGTCCTCTTCGCCTCCTTATTCGTTATTCCAACGTCTGGTGCAAATAACTACGAATATATGAATATAAGACCAACAGCTGCACAAAGTTCCGTGCAGCATGCAAAAAAACGTTATGTCACCATTTTACATTGAAAAGTCTCTACGTCAAGTAGCATAATATCTATTTTATATAAAGTCAATTGGAATGTTTTTATCATATTTCCACCCCATTTTTTGCTTCTTGCGGTGAGCCCCCCCTTTAAAACCAAGCATTTTTCTTTCCATTTTACATAGACGAAAATGGAAGACAAATAGTTTCATGATTTATGTAAAATTTATAAAATAAAGGAATGGTCATGCCCTCTAATCATTTTATTAATGGAATTGCTTATTATGATTAAAAATAAAGCAATGAAAAATTGAGCGTACTTGTATGTTTTTCTATGGTTGATGTACAACTATGCGGACTTTATCAGGCCGCAGCACCGCGAACAGCTGGATTGGATACATTGAATGCTGGTGATTTAACATTACAATATTTGCGAGGAAGAGTTGGACCGATCGCCTTAGGCTGGCCACATTGCATCGCAAACATGATTCGTTTTGTTATCTAAAAAAATGATGATTGGTTAAGCGAGAAGCGAAAAATAAGCAAAAGAGTGAGAAAGAAAAAACAGCAAGCCATAAAATAAGCAAAATTCCTTTATTGCCAATGATCGATTTTTGCCAAGGAGCTTATCGGCTCGCGGCGATCGTCTTGTATTTTCTAATGGGATTCACCGGTTACGATCTTAATGCCGCAATTCATCGTAAAAAAATGGTGGCATACGCTTCTGCACAACCAAACAGCGATTATTTTGCGCTTTTTCTTTATTATGAAAAAAGATATTGTCATTGCGACGTTGCCGTATCATTTAAAAGAGTAATGTGTCGATAAAAGCGGAAATATTTCCTTGGAAATCGATATGTGTCGAATGAAACAAAATGGTTTCCTCTGCGTTGTTGTTTGCATATAGTAACGCAGGAGGAACGAATTATGTGGAAATATATATCGATGTTCATGTTAGCTTTTGCCGTGAGTATGGATAGTTTCAGTGTCGGTGTGACATATGGAATGAGAAATATTAAATTTCCGCTTCGATCCGTTATGATTATTGCGTGTATGTCCAGTGTGATGTTACTACTGTCTATGCATGTTGGCAGCTTTCTTCTATTGTTTTTACCGGTGCAAGCGGAACGATGGATCGCCTCATGTCTGCTAATTGCGCTCGGCATTTGGGCGATTTATAATGTTATTAAAAAAGATGAGGATGAATGCGATTATTCCGAACCATTGCCAAAACAACTTAGAATCAAAGTATGGCGATTCGATTTAAAACGGTTTGGTATCGTTATTCAAGTGCTGAAACGCCCAATGTTAGCGGATTTAGATCGTTCAGGAAGCATTAGTATAAAAGAAGCATTGCTTATTGGTTTCGCGCTATCGATGGATGCGTTTGGAGCGGGATTAAGCGCCTCGTTTTTAGGCTATTCGCCGTTTATGCTTGCTTTGCTTGTATGTATATGGAATGTCATTTTCATTCGCTTAGGATTCAGGGTCGGAAATATGTTTGCCAAGACAAAGGCAATGAAAAAAGCAACTGTCATCCCTGGGATGATTTTAATCTTTCTTGGGATTGTCAAAATATTTTTTAGAACATCCTAAAGGTACTATTTGCCTTTAGGATTTATTATGTTGAATCCTTTTTGCCAGTTGGTTCGTAACCATTGTTGAAATAAACATTATTGCGTAAGGAGAGATCGGTGCCATGTTGAAAAAGCTTTTGTCCAAGCTTGGAGTAGGAGCTGCGAAAGTCGATCTTGTGCTGCATCATCCTCACGTGCGCCTTGGGGAGAAGTTGGAAGGGGAGTTTTTTATTGAAGGAGGAACAGTAGAACAACGCATTCGCAAATTAGAGGTGGAACTACAGCTTATCGTTCAGACGAATGGAAAAGCATATCGCCGAACGGTTGCTGTCATTCCGGTTTCCCCTTCATTTACGATTCAGCCTGGAGGAAGAAAAGTATTGCCGTTTTCGTATGTGCTTCCACTGCATTTGCCAATTACTCGTCCTAGCGTGGGTTATACGTTTGTAACACGTTTAGATATTGCAGACGGAGTCGATGCTTTTGACCAAGATGCGATCCGTATTCTTCCTCCACTATCGCTCGAGAAACTATTTCATGCGTTTGAAAAGCTCGGCTTCCGCGAAAAGCCTTCATCTGGGAAAATAACTGCATATGGTCAGGAATTTGCGTTTTTCCCAACGGAAGTGTTTAAAGGCACTGTTCAAGAAGTGGAATTTTCAGCATTCATCGAAGAAAACGGTATTCGATTGTTCCTTGAAGTGGATGTATGGAGCGGATTTGGCGGCTTCCATGAAAGAGAAATAAAACGAGAAATCTTCTTGAGCGATGAAGAAATAGAGGATGTGGAAGAAACCGCGAAAAAATTGCACACAGCTATCGAAGAAATGATCGAGCAGCCACATTCTTATGCTGGCACATCGTATGTTCCACATGCTTCCTATCCTCCGCGGTACGTATCTCATCACCACGGACATGGAATGGCGGGAGCGATTGGAGGATTTGCGGCAGGAATGCTTGCAGGTATGGCAGCGGAGGAGTTGCTGGAGGATGTCATTGAGGAAGCGCTCGATGACCATGACCTAGGAGACATGTTGGATGTCGGCGATTGGTTCGACGGTGGAGACGATATTATATAATCATCACAGAGGGTGTTTCCAAAAGCGAAAGGGGACACCCTTTTTTCTGCGTCAATCATCGTGAGCTTAAACGGTGAATGGCTTATGGCAGATAGATACCTCTTTTGGCGGTGGTAGAAATTGAAGATTTATAGTAAAATAAGGCGTGCTGACTTTTTGGTGTGTATCGATTGGTAAAAGCAAAAAAGTGATGTAAAAAGAAGAGAATCGTGATATTTTGGCATAGCGGAGAAATATGTTATATAAGGACAGCCATAATTTCGAAAAGAAAGGAATGCTAGAGGATGGACATTGTAGAGATTATAAAGGCCATTATTTTAGGAATGGTCGAAGGATTAACGGAATTTGCCCCTGTTTCCTCAACGGGTCATATGATTATTGTCGATGATATGTGGCTGAAATCGCAGAAATTTTTAGGAAAATATGCAGCAAATACCTTTAAGGTCGTTATTCAGCTCGGCTCGATTTTGGCGGTCGTTGTCGTGTTTAAAGACCGATTTATCGACTTGCTTGGGCTGCGCGGACGCCATCGTGATGGGAAGCCGCGCTTGAAGCTGATGCAAGTGATCGTTGGACTCATTCCAGCAGGGGTATTAGGGGTATTATTTGAAGATTATATTGACGAGCACTTATTTTCCACAGCAACCGTGCTGATCGGATTAGTGCTCGGGGCGCTGTTGATGATTGCCGCCGATGTATTTGCCAAAAAGGCGCCAAAAGCGCAAACGGTGGACCAAATTACATATAAGCAGGCGCTTATCGTCGGTCTTGTTCAATGTTTGTCCTTATGGCCAGGATTTTCCCGATCCGGCTCGACGATTTCCGGCGGGGTATTGGTGGGAATGAGCCACCGGGCGGCAGCCGATTTTACGTTCATTATGGCCGTTCCGATTATGATGGGAGCGAGCGTGCTCTCTTTGCTGAAAAACTGGCAGTATTTTACGATCGACGCTCTGCCGTTTTTCACCGCCGGCTTTATTAGCGCGTTTTTGTTCGCACTCATTTCGATTCGCTTTTTCTTAAAGCTTATTAACCAAATCCGCCTCGTGCCGTTTGCGGTGTACCGTATTGTTTTGGCGCTTGTTATTTACATCGTGTATTTCTAGAAATTATTTAACTGACGCCCGATGGACAACATTCCATCGGGCTGTTTTTATTCCAATATTCCTAGTTTCATCGCTTTGACAACCGCTCCCACCCGTGAGTCGACATCCAATTTTCGCAAAATCGAAGATACGTGGTGTTCGACCGTTCTTCTGCTGATGTTTAACAGCTCGCTGATTTCTGCGTTTGTCTTATCCTCGGAAATGAGTTGGAGAATGTTTAATTCTATTTTTGTGAGAGGAGAATTATAATTGGATAATCGGTCAATCGGAAAAGATTTGATTCCTAAATGGCTTTGCCTAATCGCATTGGCCAATTCAAAGGCGGAATTTTCTTTTGTCACAAACGCATAAGCCCCAGCTTCGTAAGCAGCGTGAATGTATTCGTCATAGTCATACCCTGATAAAATAACGACTTTACATGTTGGATATGTTTCAGCGATTTTCTTCGTCCATTCAATTCCGTTATCGTTTTTCATTCTTATATCCATGACAATGACGTCAGGGTTGTGCTTGATGATTTCCTCCTCTAAACGGGCGGGATGACAAATCGTATTTACAACCTCTAAATCAGCTTCATGTTCTAACAATTGTTGAATCCCGAGCATCACTAATAAATGGTCATCCACTAGTAATACTTTGATTTTCATTTGTTCCATCCCCATCTATTGGCAGAGTTATCGAAACGCAAGTTCCAGCTCCCGGTTCAGACTGTATGTCAAGTGTGCCTTTTAACTGATTGACTCGTTTTTGAATCGTAATCAATCCTAAATGATTGTTTTGCGATAACTCTGATAAACGATTCGGCACCTTAAATCCAATACCATGATCTTTTACTTTTATGTTTAGGAAATTGTTCGTTTCTACAACAGAAACGAAAACCTTCTTTGACGAAGAATGCTTGATAGCGTTGCAAACCAATTCTTTGATCATTCGAAACACTTGAATAGAGAGGGAAGCGGGAATGACTCTCAGATTCGTATTATAATCAATCTCAATGATCACATTATGGTTCGTTTGACATTTTCTTTTTAGTGAATAAAGACTTTTCTCCAATCCCAAATCTTCTACTATAACCGGATATAACTCATGGCACATTTCCCTTATTTCAAAAATACTGTTGCGGAGCGACTCTTTAATGTCTTCGAAAACTCCGTTATCCATTTTTTTATTTTTGCTTAGCAATTCAAGTTTATTAAAAAGCAGGATTAAATTTTGCAACACCTCATCATGGAGAAAAACAGATAGCTTCTTTTTTTCCTCTTCTTGTTCATTAATCAGCAGCAAATGAAATTGTTCGGAAGTGAGGGATTCTTTCACTGTTTCCTTTAGCTGTTTTTCGATTTGCTGTAACGATTTAGAGCTGGAAAATAATTCTGTCGCGTCGGTTCGAATTTTTTCGATGAGTTTGATTTCTTCTTTTTCAAAAACCGTTGCGTTCGTTTTTTCCCCGATGATGATCCATCCGATTGTTACATCCTCCATATTCATAGGATAGAAAAAAAAGTTCTTTCCATTGATATTCATTTTTTCAGGATGGCAGCTTGGATGAACGCAAGTCAGTAGTTCCGCATCGTTGAAATGGAGAAAAACCCCTGTTTTATGTAAAATCTTAGGGATGTTATCGTTTTTCCATATCAGGCATACTCCGCTAACATCGATCGTTTTATGTATTAAATCAGCAAGGAGCTTTGCGCAATATTCCAAATGCTTCCCGTTCAGCAATTGCTGAAGGATGAGCAATTTTTCTTTTTGTATTTCTTGATTCTTAAGATCCCATTTTTTCATTTTTAAAGGTTCCAACCCTTTGTGGATCAGGTCATAAACAACGAAGGTGCATACGAGCAGGGTGTTTATTAAGACAGCTGACTTTAAGTTGAATTTGTAAAACATAGCCAATAATAGGTTAAATGCAACTAAACTCAAAATCACTGCTAATAATTGAAAACTAATTTTTCGAAAGATTTCTCGAAAATCAACGACTTCTTGCTTTGTTAATAGATATGACAGTGTCATAGGAAAGACAATGATGCTGCTAAGACTATAATGAAAAGGAACGCCTGAAAAAGAAAAAAATGCACCTGGAATTAAGCTAAGAATGACAACAGGAGCAAACGACAGAATCAAGCCAGCGATTAAAAGATACATTTGATTTCTTATTCTATCGGAATTGGATTGAAGGTGTAAATAAAAGATGACAATACAAGATAGTAACGATAGAACCATGTTTGCAACAATGCATGGCCGAACGATCGTGCTGACGATGACATCGTGACGAATACCTATTAAAAAATAATTGAGCGTTACGAAAATAGCGATAAATAATGTGATTATACGCACCTGACGAAAAAATGCTGGTTTTGTAGATGAAGGAAAATGCTCAAAAAATTTCATAAGAATATACGGGGCAAAAGAAACGGCGATCACTTCCAATTCTTTTGCCGGTTTTATGTTCCAGCTAGAAGGAGTTGACAAAGCAATAGCAAGTCCGCTAATAAACATTAACGCTAAAAAATGTTGAACAACGATGGAGTTCGGTTTTTGCACATAGCTATAGATGCCAATAAACAAAAACGCCATTCCAATGAACATCGTGAAATAATGCTGGAACGAAAAGTGCTCATTGTACATTTTCAATAGATTATAACAAATAATAAGGACAAAAATGAGTGGCATGACAAAGGGAAAAACTTTTTTGTTCATATTATCCCTAGCTTTCTAGATAACTTTTTAAACGATTCACTTGAACTTGTTTTTCAGGAAAATGGGCAGCAAGCTGGTCCAATGCTTTATTCATATAAACTTTGGAGAGAATGAAACAGTAGTCGATTGCCCCGGTTTTACGTATATAGTTCTTAATCTCCTGCATTAATAGAGAGTTGTGATCATTTGCTTTCAATTGATGAAGTTTCTTTAGTAGCCACCCATTATCATTTTCGATGCTATATTCAACGGCTTTAATGAAAGGAAGAGTGGCCTTTTGGTTTATTAAATCACTCTTATCATCAGAAAGAATATCTTTTGCGTCATTTTTCAGTTGGCCAGCGATGCCGATGTCAGTTGCAATGGGTCCCCATATGTTTTGGTTATGGATATCGCTGAGTTCACAAACTAGTTTTACTAAGGACGAAGACTTTTGTTGGATGAGATGAAAATACTCTTCTTCTGTCGGAACATGTTCAGAAATGACAAAATGCAAGTCTCTCCATTGTCCATTACAAGCGTTTTGCAACTCATGGATGATAATAGCAAACTTTTCATACACATCTGTCTTAGAGTTGTGAAGAATGAGTCGAAACGCTTCCATCATAATCGCATTGGCAATGGTGACCGTTTCGCCTATAGATAACTGGCTTATTATCTCATTACTTTGATCATGGTCAGAAATCTCATCAAAAATGTCGGTCGCTAAAATAAGAAGCTCAATGGCCGCAGCGTAAGTAATAACAGATTGTCTGCATGTATCCTCATCAAAACGGAATGAGGATACGTATGCATAAAACTCTCCCCAAGAAAAATAAGTTTCATCATTATTAAATATTTTTCCTTTGCGGTGCAGCATATGGAAAATATATTGAATGATCTCTTGTTCTAACATGCAGTTAGTAGATAAGTGATTTTGTAGGAAAGCTCTTATTTCGTTTCTTCCAACAATATTCATTCAATCCTACACCCACTGATCTCCGTTTGCTTTGAATCCGTTCTGCATATATTCTACCAGTGCTGAAAATACTTCTGGACTTAAACTCTCCCTCGCTAACGCAAGTTCCGTTGTTCCGATGGAATCTCTCTCTAGTAGTGTTTGAAGAACATTCCATAAGTTTTGGTTCATAATATCTACCTCCAACCAATATTTTCATCAAAATTTTACACTATATTACAACTTATGTCATTATTTTCTGAAAAAATAGGTATTTTCCGCAATCAAATTTGCGGAAAATACGGATGTTTTTTCAGATTTATTTTGATATAGTGGGGGTGAAGCCGGCTGTCATTTTAAAATTAAGGGGGGTATTTATGTTTTTTCTCAGAATTGGTTCAGGATGGTTGAAAGGCTTGTTTGTTGTGCTTCTTATTTCTGTTTTAAGTTTTTCTCTGTCTATTTCGAATTCAAAGGTGTTTGCTGTTTCTCAAGCAAAAGATTATACAATTCCTGGCGGGCAAGGGACATTAACTTCTAATGTTTGGCGATCAACTTCAGCAACGTATTCAGGGAATACTATACAATGGGACTGGCAAGTTTCAGCAGTTTATAGTGGTAATGTCACTGTAGAAATGATTAAGACTGAGTGGTACAGTACTGCATCTTTAAGAAATTCCGCTTCTATTACCATGGGGGTTTCTGGAGATGGTGCTAGTGCTGGTGCTTCATCATCATGGCAAACTGTCCAAACAAAAGTAAAATATTGGACAAATACCAACGGAGCAAAAAGTTCTTCTTGGCGTTCAAACATTGTTATAGCCCCTGAGAAGGATTATAGAAGTGGCACTATTGCAACAATCAATACAGCATATGTAAAACTAAAAGGAGATCCTAGAACCTATTACATCTCTGCTGGGGTTTAATAAAAAGTTTAGGTACAAGCGCTACACTTTGCTATGAGAATAGTAAATTAGAATAAGGTCAGAAATATTACGGGCCGGCGGGTCGGTGTGATCGGAGAGATAATTAGACTGCTGCCGGCTCATAATTATATATCTAGAGCATGTTGTAGCCGTTAGTTCTAATAGCATGCAATCTGATGATTGTATTAAGCACGCTTGATATAATCAAAGATTATCTGCTCGTGAGGTGAATAAATGAAAAGAGTAGTTATGCTCATAATGGGCATAGTATTTTATTTTGTTTCTGGCTGTAGTATCGTAAATGAAAATAATAATTCAGAAAACAATAGTTCGTCTTTGTCGGGGCAGGGCGTAACCTTGCCCAAATGTCAATCGAAAGACAGCTGCATGATTCTATATAACAGGTTTACTCAAAAGTTATTGGCATACAATCTGGCAACGAAAACGATAGAGCAACAAACGAATAGACCAAATTACGTTGTATACGAGTTTAATACAAAAAGCAACTACTACACTGCAGGGGATAGTCACGCTAAAGACTTTTCAATTTTGCGTATTCATCAAAATCAAATAAAAGAAATCTATCGTCTAGAGGATCAGCAAGCCATTTTCCCTTTGGCTACGGATGGAAAAAGATTCTTTTTTATCATGCTATACTGCGACAAAAATGGTGCAGAAATAAAGCGCTCTATTGTTCGTTTGGATGCAGGAGAACATCAGTTGATCGATTATCCTAATGCAAAAGGGCTGATATCTTATGGGGTCATCATACATAATCAGCTTTATTACACTGCTTATGATAAACCTACAGACTCCTATTCATTGTACGTGCTAGACTTGTCTGATCGAAACAATATGCCGCAATTACTCGAAACTGGCCTAGAAGCCGGTGAGTTGTATTGTCTCAATGATCAGCTGTATCGATCGGATAAAGAAAAAATATATCATGGTAACAATGTTTTTACTAAAAAAATCCTGAATTATTTCGATCAAGACAGTCAAATGTTAATCCAAATTTACCCTAATCGTGATGCGACTTTGATACTGGACGTGATCGACACGCAAACGAAGAAACACATAGGGTCTGCGACGGATGTGATCGATTTTTCGATTGAGAAAAATGAGGTTATCGTTTACGGCCAAAGGGATATCAAACGAATTACGATTCAATGAGCATAAAATAGGGTGTACAGCGGAGCAAAGGAGTGCCTATGATCATGCTGAAGCTTACAAATGTGACGAAAAACTTTAACGGGAAAAAGGTCTTGAATCATGTCCATTTTGAATTCAAAGACGGAAATATATATGTTATTCGCGGTGAAAGCGGTTCAGGAAAAACAACATTATTGAACATCATAGCCGGATATATTCATGCAGATGAAGGTGAGGTAGAGAGGGCGGGGGATTTAAAAATCGAATACCTCTTTCAAGATGATATGTTGTTTTCCAATTTAACTGTTCAAGAGAACTTGTATATCAAATATGCTGTACTTCATCCTGATGCTGCCGGATTCGAAAAAACAGCGCATGATGTCTTAAGGAGTTTTCACATCATTGATTTAATAGATCGAAAGGTTTCCATGCTGTCAGGTGGAGAAAAACGGCGTGTTCAATTGGCCAATGTGTTTATGTCGAATCCAGATATTGTACTCATGGACGAACCGACGTCGAAGCTAGACGCTAAGAACAGGAAGAGCATTTTGGATGCAATTACTCATGCTTTTAGGAATAAACTGGTTATTATTGTGAGCCATGAGAATGATCAGATGCCGAGTAATAGCATTCATTTAAAATTAGTGAACGGGAGTTTGCAATATGAATAAAAAAATAGCAAGGCAGATTTCCAAGCTCATTTTAAAGAAATCCAGCTCATATTTAAAAATATCGATTGGATTGTTTATCTTGTCGCTCGTTTTAATTTCAACAGCATCGGTTTTTTTCATTAATCAATATTTACAAGTGGATAAAGACTTTATTCGGAACGACAATACACATATGATCGAGATCACTAGCAAAAGAGAAGGGAACACGCAGATACAGTTTTTAACGTTTCAAGATGAAGACAAGGTCAAAGAGGCAATCTCAAAACATCTGCCAAATGTGAAATTTCAATTATACAAACTATATCAACTCAGTTTTGGGGTTCAAGATGAGAATGGCAATACATACTTTATATATGGTTTAGACGAAGGGGCTGCCCGTTTGCTTGGAAATTGCCATTTGGAAGTAAATACGACATGTGCAAGGAAAACAATCAAACAAAGATCAGTTCTGAAAATTCCAGTGATCGACGTTCAAGAGGGGGGATTCAGCAGCCAGCAGAATGTCGATTTTCCTGTGGCCAATCAAGGCGGCGTCTTTGAAAGGAATCCATTTACATTATATGAAGGCGATGAGGTAATCTCAGATACAGGCATTTTATATGTTGGTAGTCATACATTTGAAAAAATGATTGAAATCGCATTTCACGTGCGCTGGGATGAATTCGTGAAAAAATATGATCAGGACAATCCGTTCGGCATTCAAGTGCTCAAAAATATGTATATTTATGTCGATAAGATTACGGATGTCGAAGCGGCAGCCAGATTATTGAACGATCTTGGTTATAACACAAGATACACTTTTAAAGCGTTTGATAATTTCACTGGATCTATGAAAAATACGGCGATCCTTGCTTCTTTATTGGCTCTGGTTATTCTTTTGATCACTGCTACACATGTTATCCTCTCTTTCAACTCATATCTCAAAGTCCAACAAAGAGATATGGGGATTTTGAAACAGTATGGGTATAGTAATGAGAGCGTTCAAGAAATATATTCATATAATATCAACCATATCTTTTTTAAGGTTATTGCAGTTATCATTTCGTATACAATATTGGTAGGATTGCTGTTGGTTCCGCTTCACTCTATTGGTTATCTAATTTTTCTTGTCATTTTTTTGTTACTCATTCTGCTTCTTATCAATCGCGTCATCGTCCATATTATCCTTAAAAAATATACAAGCAAAGGAATCATCGAACTTTTGAAAATGAACAAAGAATTTGAATAAATTACCGAACTTATAATTTTTATGTTTGGTATGATCCGATTATTGGCAGTGACGATAAAGCGGGATATGACACTGCTTCTTAACCAATCGAAGTATGCTTTTATTACTATGAATGATAATTTATGAGTTAACTACTCAGTTTATTGCTATAAATTTGCCTATATTCTGTTTACCCCTTACCGTTGTTCTCCAAATGAAGACAGGAGTGATGTAGGGATGGGAGAAGAATGGGAACATGAACCGGGGACTAATTGCAGCGGTATACCAACAAGAACTGAGTTGGTTCAAGGGCTTTGCCAATAAATCTGGCAAAATCCATCGCCCAGCAACAAAAGCAAATGATTCAACAGCAAGAACGGATGATGAACCAACTTTAAGCCTACATGGAACAATTGGGAGCACGCACGAAAAAAACAGCACCAATGCTCATTTTTAGCTGACTGGCAATACCGATGTTCGTTGCAATGGATCCCCAATATGTTTTGATGATGAATCTCGCTTTGTTCGCAAACTAGTCTTACAAGGGACAAATAATACTCTATGACCAAATGCAAGTCTCTCCATTGTCCATTACAAGCGTTTTGCCACTCATGGGTGAAACATGCAGTTAGTGGACAAATGATTTTGCAAAAAGTCTTTATTTCGCTTCTTCCGACAATATTTATCTGATACCTGTTGATCTCCATCCATCTTGCAGAGACTCCACTAATGATGAGAAGACTTCTGGGTTTAACTTCTCCTTGCTAACGCAAGTTCCGTTGTTCAAATGGAATCTTTTTCTAGTAGTGTTTGAAGAACATTCCATAAGTTTTGGTTCATAATATCTACCGCCAACCAATATTTTCATCAAAATTTTACACTATATTACAATTTATGTCATTATTTTTTGAAAAAATAGGTATTTTCCGCAATCAAATTTGCGGAAAATACGGATGTTTTTTCTTGTTCATTTTGATACAGTAAGGGTGAAGTCGGCCGGCTTGATAAGATAATGAATGAGGAGGAAATGGTATTGAAAAAAATCTTATCTGGAGTTTTAGGCTTATCTCTATTATTAGGTGGAACAAACTTTGCCTTTGCTAAGGATGGAACGACTTCATTAGACTCTATTAAGAAAAAGTATACAAATGCTACTGTTGAAAAAGTAACTGAAGACATTATTACAATCTCAGGAGAAGATACAGAGAAGATTGTTGCTGAATTATTGGAAAAATATAAAGAAGAAGGTGAAAAAGAATTAATTTCTAATACCAGTAATAATGGAGGAATTACTACTCTTGGAGCTAGTATATGTACTAAGGAGTGTAGTGATGCTTTCCGTTATGATCAAAAAGATTCTAAAAATGTTTATGCTACTTCCATGTCACAGGTTCAGGGATACCATTGGAATAATGGAAAAGTACATTGGACAAGCGTGGCAGGATCGGGTATTGGTAAATGGACTGGATCTGGAACGGCACAATGGATTAAAATTGACCAAAAATTAGCTTATTCCGGTGTAGCTGTATCAATATCTTGGCCAGCAGGTTTTTCTGTTACTAGCGATTCAAAAGTAGCAACATATAATGGTGAAAAAAGATATGGTACTAATGTTCATGCTGTGACTTTTAATAATGGTAGTGCATCTAGCTGGATATCTCTTGGCAAAGCAACTTTAGATACCACAACTACTGTACGGAGCCCACAAGGATATGACTATCGTACAACAGCAGTAGCTACTATAGACTAATATCTATGATTAGTAAAAAGATCTTGTTCATATAGAACAAGGTCTGGATCTAGGTCAATATTTCGGACATAATTTAGTTAAAGGGAAATTTTGGTTATCGCACCAAAATAGTTGGTTGTATTTTGACGCTTGACATGGAGCATCTGTGGGCGTGGTATCTTGCGAAGGGCGAAAGGGAGGTCATATTTCGCAAGGCTAAATAGCCTACCACGCCCACCTCTCCATATAAAGCAGAGCGCTCGATAAAAATGTAGTGGTTCATGCTGCCCTTTGATTTGATCCTCTACTTCTTGAGGGGTCAAATAACTTAAACTTCCATGGATTCTTTGACGATTGTACCAGCCCTCAATATATTTAAAGATAATTGAGCAGAACGATAATCTAAGTATCGTACTTGCTAGATTTCTTCTTTTTTCAAAATAGCATGAAAGGATTCCATGCAGGTATTATCATATGGATAGCCTTTTTTGCTAAAGGAATGCTTCATTCCTTTTGATTGCTGATATTGTTGGAATTCCTCACTCGTATATTGGGAGCCTAAGTCTAATGAAGGATTAATCCTTCTTTTGGTTGTTGTGTTGAGTACGCATTATCAAAAGCTTTCATGACCAGCTCTGTCGTCATATTCCGTGAAAAGGAATAACCGATAATTTTTTTGGAATGGAGATCCATGACCGATGCCAAATAACACCACCCATCTTTGATGGTATGAATATAGGTGATGTCAGCTGCCCATTTTCATTAATGGTGGTTGTTGAAAAATCTTGATTTAATATATTTGGGTGATCAACGACTACGCCTTTACTACTGCAATGAGGACGTTATTTTTTTGTAATAATTGAACGGATCCCGGCTTTTTTCATCAAACGCTGTACTCTTTTTTCACTGACTACATAACTAGCTTTTTTAAGTGCCTCATGAATCTTCGGGGCTCCATAACGTTTAGAGCTTTTCAAATGAATTTCTTTAATTTTCTCGGTTAATTCTTTATTTTCACGAGCACGATTGGACTCCTGCTTATTTTTAGAATCATAATACGAACTTCTCAGGAATTCTAATGCATCACAAAGGGTTTTGACAGTATACTGGTCTTTTCATTCATCAATCACTTCGATTATTTCATGGGGATTTATCCTTTCGCGAATATGGCCATAGCTTTTTTTATATTTCATTTTCCTCCTGTAAACGCCGGAGTTGTTTTTGTAACTTCGCATAATCATCTGGAGTTAAAGTTGAGCCATCTTCTAAATGAACAGGAGAATATTTTTTAATCCATTTATAAATCGTTATATCTGAAGCGCCATGTTCGCTACTTAAATCCTTAACTGCACTTCCTGAGTGATAAAGTTCAACAACCATTTTTTTGAAATCTTCATTAAAATTTACCCATAGAGGACACATCCCTTCGTTTTTATTATAGCAGTTATAAAAAATTTTAACTAAGATGTGTCCATGAAACTATACTAACACCAGTCTTTTTATAAGTATATATATAAAGTATACAAGGAGAATAAATTATGAAGTTAATGTTCAAAAATATAAGTCTGATCTTTATTATAATAATCATTTTATTTGGCTGTATAAGTGAAACTACTAACCAAACAATTAAGAATAGAAACGAAACAGGAAATTTAGACTTACAAGACATAAGAACACAGTTTCTTATTTATGAAGGGAAACTGCGTATGTATGAAGGGGGATACAGCATTCCTTTTATTTACTATGGAGGGAATATTTACTCCACATATTATATTATGGAGTCATTGAAATTACTAGGTGTTAATAGCTTTACAAATAAAAGAAAAACAATAATAATGTTAGAAAATAACTTAGCAGATATTGAAGATAAAAATATTATGATGGACGATTTATATTATACAGTAAATATTTTGGAAAATTTAGGGGAGTTCAAAAATAAAAAAATAAATGCACTTTTAGAAAAAATGTTTGTCAAGCTTTACAGAGACGGATACTATTCTTTTGATACTTATGGGAATGAGAAACTGAAAGATTATTTAATATCTACATATATGGCTAGCCAGATTGAAGATTTTTTACAATTGGATAAAACAAAAATAAAAGAAGATTGGATAGCAAATATTAAACTGGATAATTCTTTAAGCAACGCCAGATTGATTTATTTCAAAAATATTCTTTTATTAAAGTTTAACCATAATCATCAGATTCCTGAATCAGATAAAAAAATAATGGTTAAATACGTTAATGAAACATTTTCTAAAACTAAATTGGATTTATTTGAATTGAATACATCACTAGAAATAATTGATTTGTTAAATTATTATAAATTAGACTACAATAAACCGCCAGATAAAATATTTTCTTTACTATATGCAAATCAAAATAATGATGGTGGATGGAATGCTGCACTAGAGGGACCTAGTGATGAGCAGGGAACTTATTTAGCTTTAAAATTCCTTGAACATTTTAATAAAGATGTAAGGAAAAGTAAAATTCTAAAGGAGATGTTAGAAGATCACCAAGGCATTGATGGAGGTTATTCAAAAATTATACAAAAAGAGTTCTCAATAGAGAGTACAAATATGGTTAAACAAATAAGTGACTACTATGGGTATAAAACTAAAAACGAAAAAGAAACTAAGGATTTATTGAAATTAATTATTAGGAAAATTAACTGGGATATCTTAGATGGTAAGACAATTGCACATATTATTGAAACTCTTAAAACATACAATATTAAAATACCTGAAGAAGCTATTGAGAGTATTCAAAATAAATATAAAGACTTAATCAAGAATAAAAATTATGAACATGCATTATATGTATCCTATGTTATGAAGCTTATTAACGTTGGAATACCTAAATTAAAGATTAATATACAGGATAATCTTAATAATCTTAATTTCAAAGATCATCTTTTTTTATTAGGAACCCTTAGTATATCTCAAAGAATCTCACAAAAAGACATTAAAATTTTTTGGGAAAAATTCCAAAAAGATATCAAAAACAATTTAAATGATCCTTATATTATGTGGATTCTTACTATTATTAGTCAAAACGGAAATTATGTAGATATAAATAGTTTAATTAATGATCACTTAAATAGAAGTATAGAGAGTATAAAAGACAATAAGGAGACATTTCATTTAAGAGATTTTTATTATGTTTTAAAGACATACCAACTTTTAAATAAAAGGTAAAAGACATCAAATTCTATATAAATCCAGTTTGAAATTCCGACATGTTTAATCAACCTGCATCCTTGTCTATACTGCTCCTAAATGAGTAAATCAAAGGAGCGGAAGAAGAATGAGGAAAAAAGGATTACAAATTACAAACGACCTTGCCAAAGCTCATTGATCTGGTCATACGCAAAGCGCTTTCGCTCCGGCATGGGCAAGATTTCTTTCCCGACAAGGTTGTATTTTTTCAACAATCGGTATATAGTAAAGTAAGAGATATGGTTTTCTGGGATTTCCCCCTGCTCGATCAGGTGTTCGTAGAACACCGTCACGGGCATGGTGGGATGTTCTTTTCTTAGGGCTAAAATATGATCCTCATCATCGGGCGACAGACGCCTTGAGTGGCCGCGGTCCAAGAGCGTGCAAACGTTCCGAAAGAATGTGCAAAATCCGGAACAATCCGCAAAAATTTTGCACATTATTTCCGAATCCGCCTGAAATAATTTGAAAAAGGGATTCTGAAATAATGTGCTAATTTACACCGAGGGGCTGTCAAGTGCTTTCCTTGACAGTTCCTCGGGGTTCTGAGACACTGTGAAAAAGACGAGAAAAGGAAAGAATCAGAGCTTTATCACTCTGATTCCTTCGCAAAACCGAATTTATACTGTCTACTTTTGGGATCGCAATGCATTTCACTTTATTTACCTTCCTCCCTATTCGCCGCAGCTGAACCCGATCGAACGCTTATGGAAATGGCTGAAAGATACGGTGATTGCCAATGTATTTCACAAGGATCGCAACGATATCATTCAAGCCATTACTCGGTTTGTCAACTACATCCACGAACGTCTGGAGGAAGTGCTGCAGCGCTTAGGGTGTGCAGGATGACTGAGAAGTTAACTCTTCATGTTGCATGTATATAGACATTGTTGATTTTACTCCTTAGCATATAGATTTTATTGGCCGATTTCTAAATGTCCTAATTTTTCAAACTTAATAAGAGCTAATCCTAACATAAGTAAAATAAACCCAGAGACAGGATAAGTTTCAATGGTTGAACCAACAACTGTATTTACTAAAAAAATACTAAAAACTGAAAAACAACAGATAAGCAATTTCTTATTAAAAACGTTAGTTTCAATAGTTATTCTTTTTAATAAAGTGATAGTAATCATGGTAAATAAAAGTAATATTATAATAAACCCAAATAAACCAGTTTCCATAAAAACTTTGAGGAAAAAGTTATGACTTGTCACATGGTACTGAAAATCATAAGTATTCTGTAGTGTGTCGCCCGCCGATCCTGTACCATATGCAGTAATCGGTTGTTGTTTTATTAAATACAAAATTGTTTCCCATCCATGGATTCTTCCTAATAAACGAGAATCCTCATTAAAGTTTGCAATAGTACCTATCATTCTGAGCAAATCATTACTAGAATAAATAAGTTTTTGACTATATGAAATAATAAAATTAATGGAGGTAATAAAACATACGCTTATAACCGAAAGAATAATAAACAATTTTTTTACATCCACAAATAATATTTTATAAAGAAGCAACGCCACAAATAAAGCTATTAAATTTGTCCTAGTTAAAGAACTATAACAAGCAACTACTGAAACTAAAAATTGTAAAAAGAAATAGAATTTATGTCTCTTCTTTTTAACTATATCTATTAAAAAAAGATTAAATACAGCCAAAATGGCAGAAAACATACCGAAATGAAATGGTCCTGCAAAAACTGAAGTAGCGCGAACTTTCCCAAAAAATATTCCAGTGTACATATCAGCATCGTTATCTTTTATATATAACATGTCGAAATTTGTTGGGAATAAATACTGTTTTATACCGTATAAAAGAATCGGCATACTAATTAGTGAGAAACTTATTATAAAGCTTTTGACTTCCTTTACATTTTTGAAAGCAAGTAACCCCACATAAAAAAATAAAAAAGGTAATGACGTTTTTCTAAATCCCTCTATTCCGGCCATAAAAGATGGAATATTGGGATTAAATATCTGTAGAAAGGATATTACTACAAAACTTGAAACAACAACAATCCAAAATATTTTTTCTTTCCCTATCTCTTTACTAAACAAATATTTCACAACTAAAACAAATATAAAGATATCTATCATTATTGAAAAATATTTGAAACCGTTTAAAGGCCTTAAAAAATTCACATATAATACAGCAGTAGTTAAGAAAATAGTTGTTAGTCCATTTAAATTTACCTTAAATATTCCATACAAAGCAAAAAGCATTGTTACTAAACCAATCGAATATATCCCTAAGAAGGATACTAAAATTCCTAGAGTTAAGCCGATGAACATATATATTGTTATTGATTTAAGGTTTATACTTGATGTTGATAAAGCCGCATTTTTCATCATATTTAATAGCCCCTCTCATATTAAATTACATACAACGTATAGGCTATTAACACCGGAAAGTAGTACCAATCTCCAGTTTAATCACTTTCAAATTCTTAAAATTCCTAAAAAATTAAAATATGTTATTAATTAAGATGGTGTTGCAAAACTAGAGTAAAAACTCGAAGTTATGCATAAGGATGCAACATAACACATGCAGTACATATCGATGAAATCCATACCATCTTGGCTGTTCCAACCCGTCACTCTTTAACTCATTAAATACTCGTTCAATCTCACGACGAAGTCCAAACAGCCATTGGCCAAATCTCGTTTTCAAAAAGACAGGAAGAACCCGGCCATAGGCATCTTTTCGTTCCTTGCTATTGCGGCGGTTGATAGGGGAAATGAATAGGATTCCTGACTGCTCTGCTGTTTGACGAACCTTTTCACTGTCATACGCGGCATCGCCCAATACCAATTCGATATCCCACTGCTTTAAAGAAACAAGCAATTCTGGTGCTACTGCCGCATCATTTCGATTCGCTGTGGTCAACACATGAGATAAAATGATTCCCTCGGCGGTGGTGCAGAGATGGAGTTTATATCCTTTAAACCAGTGATATCGGGTGGACACTCCCCACTTCGCCTGTGGATCGTAAAGACTGCTTCGAAGGGCCGTGCTGTCGATCAGCACGATTTGCGGATAACGTACTTCTAGATCTTTGAGCAGCTGTGCATGAAAAACAGGAAATCCTTGTTCCCGGAACCACTTCGCCGCACGGGAAAACGTAGAAAGGTGAGGGACTTCACCAAGCCCACAGGCCCGTTGAAAACAGCGAAAACGCTGCAGGATGCGCACTAATTTTCGCAAGGAATCAATGGAAAATAGGTTTTCAAAAAGAAACATTTCAACAACGATTTTTTCGACACCGGCGGTCTTCCTGTCACATACGGTGTTTCCGGCAATGATAGCGAGTCGATATACCGAAATAATGCTTCTAAAATTGGGTCAATTTCATAAGTCCATGCATGTTCGCTGTTCCAATTGGAAATCATAATAGTGTCCACCCCTTGGAGAGTTTTTTTGGTCACTGTATATGATTTCCAAGGTGGTGGATTTTTTATGTGCATTTATGCATTCGTTATGCGTTTTGCAACACGTTCAATTAAAAGAGAACTCAATTCAACCAAAAAAAAGAAGAGACTATCTCCTAACTTAGGAGATAGATACTTTTTAATTATTACGGTTACACATAGAAGTAACAATAAAATATCTATATTTGATATATCTATATTTGATAGGTAATTCCTAAAAAGTATATTAAAATTTTTCAGAAATATGATTAACACTTTTCAAAAAACTTTTTAATGACTCTCTCCAATCCGGCATTTTTTTAAAACCATTTATCCTCAATGACATATGATCAAATACCGAATAAGCCGGTCTTGGCGCTGGTCTTGGAAAATCTTTTGTAGTACAAGGATTTACTTTAACTTCTATCCCCGTTTCCTCAAAAATTGCTTTTGCAAATTCGTACCAAGAACAATGTCCAGAATTGGAAACATGGTAAACTCCGTATTTTTGCGTTTGAATCAGTTCCAAAATACAATTCGCTAAATCAACTGTATATGTCGGACAGCCGACTTGATCCTGCACAACCATCAATTCGTCTCGTTCTTGTGCAAGTTTTAACATTGTTTTAACAAAATTGTTTCCATGCTTTCCGTACACCCAAGACGTTCTGACAATAAAAAACTTCGAGTGTAAATCTCGAACAAACTGTTCCCCGGCTAATTTGCTTTTACCGTATACACTAAGTGGATTTGTTGGAGCAAATTCATTGTAAGGCACATTCGCCGTTCCATCAAAAACATAATCTGTACTGATATAGACAAGTTTAGCTCCTACTGCTTCCGATGCAACAGCAACATTTCTCGTTCCATATGCGTTAATTAAAAATGCTTGGTCTGGCTCGGATTCCGCTAAATCAACTTTTGTATACGCTGCGGCATGAATGACAACATCAGGGTTAACTTTGCGAATAACCTGTGTTACTTGGTCAAAGTTTGTAATATCTAACTCTTCTCGTCTATAACCATAAACTTCATACTCTTTATCAGCGAGTAAATGGACTAAATCTGTACCAAGCTGACCTTTTGCACCTGTTACAACCACTTTCATAGTTTGTCACCATACTGTTTTTGGTAGTAATTCATATATTCACCTGATTTAATATTTTTCCACCATTCTTGGTTGTCGATATACCATTGGATTGTTTCAATGATACCCTTTTCAAAGGTATATTGTGGCTTCCAACCAAGCTCGGTCATAATTTTCGTTGGATCAATCGCATAACGACGATCATGTCCTGGACGATCCGCAACATATTTGATTAAATCTTTTGAAACTCCTAATTTTTCAACGATTAGATGCACGATTTCGTTATTTGTCCGTTCATTATGTCCACCGATATTGTATACTTCCCCAGGTCTGCCTTTATGAATCACTAAATCTATCGCCGCACAATGATCTTTAACATGCAACCAATCACGAATATTTTGGCCGTCACCGTAAATCGGAAGTTCTTTTCCTTCCAACGCATTCGTGATCATTAACGGAATGAGTTTTTCAGGGAAGTGATATGGTCCATAGTTATTAGAACATCTCGTAATGTTCACATTTAACCCATACGTTTCATGATACGCTCTTACAAGTAGGTCTCCACCAGCTTTACTTGCCGAATAAGGGCTATTCGGTGCTAATGGTGTTTCTTCTGTAAAATACCCCGTTTCTCCAAGTGTACCGTACACTTCATCCGTTGAAATTTGCACATATTTCTTAATATTGTTGGCTTTCGCCACATCTAATAACGCTTGCGTGCCTAATACATTTGTTTTTACGAAAATATCAGGATCTGTAATACTACGGTCTACATGTGATTCAGCTGCAAAGTTCACGATAACGTCAATCTCATGTGTTTTAACAATATAATCTACTAACTCACGGTTATTGATATCACCTTTCACAAATGTATAGTTCGGATGATTTTCAATATCCTTTAAGTTTTCAAGATTACCAGCATAGGTTAATAAATCATAATTAATTACTTTATAATTTGGATATTTCTCAAGCATGTAACGGACAAAGTTGCTACCAATAAACCCTGCTCCGCCTGTAACTAAAAGATTCATTATTATCTCTCCCACTCAAAGTTGATTTCGGCATCTGCTAATAGTGGATGTTTCGTATCTTTATCAGAAAGAATTGGATTCGCTGTCGGCCAGTCAATCCCTAATGCTGGATCATTCCAGAGAATGCCGCGGTCGTGTTCAGGTGAATAATATTCATCCACTTTATACTGCACTTCTGTATTTTCCACCAATGTACAAAATCCATGGGCAAACCCTTTCGGTACAAGCAATTGCCGCTTATTATCCGCACTTAAGATAAACCCTTGCCATTTTCCAAATGTCGGTGAACCTTTGCGAATATCGACAACAACATCATAGATCGCACCACGGGTAACCCGAACTAACTTCGTTTGAGCCTTCGGGTTCAACTGATAATGAAGCCCACGGATCGTCCCTGCTTGTTGAGATAATGAGTGATTGTCTTGAATAAAGTCGAAATCAAGCCCATATTCTGCAAAAAGCTTTTTATTGTAGCTTTCCATAAAAAAGCCGCGGTGGTCGCCGAATACTTTCGGTTCAATCAACAACACATCGGGCAGTGAAGCCTCGATCACTTTCATAACAAGCACCCCGCCATTTTATAAATAGATTGGTTTCTTTTTCTGATTCGCGATATCTATTAAATATTGGCCGTACTGGTTCTTCTTTAACGGCTCCGCTAACTTTAACAACTGTTCCCGCGTAATATATCCTTTCACATAAGCAATTTCCTCAAGACAAGCAACCTTTAAGCTTTGACGTTTCTCGATTGTTTCGATAAATTGCGAAGCTTCAAGCAATGACTCATGTGTACCTGAATCTAGCCAAGAGAAACCTCGACCTAAAATTTCAACATGCAATTCGCCAAGTTCTAAATATATTTTACTGTAGATGAGCATTTTTCATTACAATAATTTCCATGGTTAGAGAGACAAACAGGGTACCCCTTACGCGATACGGAGCTGTTTTTTGATCACATCAATGGGAATATCTTGCTTTGCAGCGTCATAAAAAGAGCGTGCAAACGTTCCGAAAGAATGTGCAAAATCCGGAACAATCCGCAAAAATTTTGCACATTATTTCCGAATCCGCCTGAAATAATTTGAAAAAGGGATTCTGAAATAATGTGCTAATTTACAACCGGGCTGCCGATTAGTGTCATGGCCATCATAGATGGCGTTTTGTCAGGAATAATGGGCGGAATGATGGGAGCGATGTTAGGAGAAATGATTTCGCCGGAACACCAAAATTCAATGATTCGTGTAATGCTCGTCATATTTGTTGGGATGATTGGTATTGTTTTATACATGCTTCAGCAAGAAACTGGTTTTAACCGTTTCTCTTTCATCAACAAAATATTCCATAATCCATTGTTATTATCAATCGTCTTTCTGCTGTTTTTCTACACCTATAACCACTTATACAATGAACTCGCTCAAGACCATAACGTGCCCATAAAAAATTCCCATATGAGTCAATCGATGACCCATAATAAGTCGTCTGGCTCTCCGTTGAATTCCAGTACAAAGGCGAAAAAAGTAGTCATTGAAGCAACCGAATTTGCTTACTTCCCTAAAGATTTCAAACTTTCTGCAGGACAACCCGTAACCTTAATTTTCAAAAATAGCGGTGAAGTTGAACATGATATCGAATTCGAAAATATGAAAGCATCTCTCTTACAACAGAGTCACCATGGGCATCATTCAAAAAATCAAACCGTTCATATTCATTCTTTACCGGGAAAAACAGCTGAAGTGAAGTTCATACCAATCGAAAGCGGTGTTTTTCGCTTTTATTGCACGGTTCCCGGACATAAAGAATCTGGTATGGTTGGATTCGTTGAAGTTTCTTAACAAAGTGAAGTAGCTGCCGAGACAATGCTCGGCTTTTTTCATTTATATTATTGTTTAGTTTTACATACAACTAAAGTGAAATAACATGCAATATGTTGGAGAAGGGCGGTTGAATGAAGGTGTTTCATTATACGATTGAAGTACAAAGGGGAATGAACGAAACGATAAAGATGTTGGAAGAAAGCTTGAAAAAAGAAGGATTTGGAGTTTTGTGGAAATTTAGTGTAACGGAAAAACTGCAGGAAAAAGGATTCGATTTTCCAATACCATTTGTGATTTTGGAAGTATGTAATCCGCAAGAAGCAGCGCGTGTGCTTTCTGAAAACTTATTAGCAGGTTATTTTCTTCCGTGCAAAATCGTGGTGTATAAAGAAAATGAAACAACAAAAATTGGTATGCCAAAACCATCCATGTTAATCAGCATGATGAATCATGAAGAACTGAAAAAACTAGCGGAAGACATTGAAAAGAGATTAATATCCTGTATTGATGAATGCAGATAAATAGCTGTTAAATGAACCGAAAATAACATTGTCTAAACCTTCGAGAAAAAGCCTTTATTAGGCTTTTTCTCTTTTATGTAAAATTTGGGAGGAGTTTAGTCCATTTTTCGAAAATATCCAATTAACAAATAATAATCCAAGACAAGAAATTGTAAATTTTTATGAACACTTTCTCCATAATTTTCCTTTATTCTAAAACCATAGTAGGAAAGTGGATGCTAACCACGAAAAAGATTTTAAGTGGGATCTTTTATTGCTACGTTAGTATTAGGAATAGGAACTGAAGTATTTGCGAATAGTAACGATGTGGGCGAAGGTACTTTGAATTTCGGTCAGATGCTTCCATTTATGAAGAAAATGCCCCCTTACTTATCTGAAAACGAGCTAAAAGACATGTATAATTCATGCTATGACACAAATGGGGCAGCACCAAGTAAAAACTTTGAACAAATGGAACCTCAAGGAATGATGATGAATAATTTTTAGATAATTTGGGAGGCGATGATCATGATGGGTGGTATGATGAGTGGTTGGGGAATGATGGGATTTTGGTTCTTCGGCTGGATCCTTAACCTGTTCATCATTGGATTGGTCGTTTATTTTGCCGTGAAACTTGCATTACGCAATAAAGACTAAAACAAGATATCTCGAAACAAAACGAGCAGGAGAGGGGGACTGGCCCCCATACCCGTCAAGTTAGCGGTATAAAATTTTTTAGGATGATACGCATGTTCGAAAAATCAATCAAAGGATGAAGAGAAAACCAAATGCTGGGCATGCCAAATAACCCTCAAGAAGAGGGTTATTGATGATGTATAAAATTTTGTGTAAAGCATTTTGCTAGACCAAAAGAAAAAAGGTAGGGTATTCTCTGATTGGACCAAAAATCTTAGAGAAAGGAGTACCCTACCTATGTCTAAAAGAAGTATACCGAATGTCGACTGGGCAAATCAACTGGAAAATGTCATTCGTCAGTTTGTAAAGGAAAAATTAGAACTGATCATGCGGGAAGAAATCAAGAATTTCCTCGAAATAGAACAGGCCGGAACATCAAATAGGAGAAACGGCTACTATCAACGAAATCTAGATACGCAATATGGCCGGATTGAAGGTCTTTTGGTCCCTAGAGACCGAAACGGAGAATTTCAAACCCAATTGTTCGCTCCTTACCAACGCCACACGGGCTGGCTGGAGGAAGCCATCATTAGGATGTATCAAAGTGGCATGAGTACACGGGAAATTGGCAAGTTTATTGAACGAATTCTAGGAAATGCTTATTCTCCAGCGACGATCAGCCGGATTACCGATGTCGTGAAAGAAGACATCGAGAAATGGCACCATCGTCCACTATCCAAACGTTATTCTGTCTTATATTTGGACGGCTTGTACGTGAAACTTCGCCGCGATACGGTAGAGAAAGAAGTCATTTATGTGGTGTTAGGAGTGAATGAAGAAGGGTATCGCGAAATTCTGGATTTCTTCGTGGGAGGACAAGAAAGCGCCTATGGATGGCGGGAGATTCTCCAACAGCTCTACAAAAGAGGCGTCAAGGAAGTGCTTCTGGGCGTATTCGATGGACTACCGGGGCTGGAGGAAGCCTTTAAGGCGGTGTATCCGAAAGCCGATGTGCAGCGCTGTGTCGTTCACAAAGTCCGCAACACCCTCAGCCGTGTTCGGAAAAAAGACCAATTCGAAGTGGCCGAGGATCTCAAGCTGATTTATCGCGCGCCGAATAAGGAGATGGCGTTACAAATGTTTCAACAGTTTGAGTCGAAATGGTCCAGCAAGTATCCGAGAGAAGTTCAATCTTGGGCCAATGAGTTGGATGTCCTCCTTACATTTATGGATTATCCAAGCAGTATTCGAAGTGTGATTTACACGACGAATGCCATCGAACGAACGATCAAGGAGATTCGGAAACGCCTAAAACCGATGAACAGTTTGAATAGTTTAGAAGCCGCTGAAAAAATCGTGTATTTGACCATTCAAGATTTTAATGAGAAATGGGCAGGGCGAAAGTTAAGAGGATTTGCCGAAGCACAGGAAGCCCTCGAGCGAATATTTGAAGAACGTTACAATTAACCAAATAATGTAAATATCAAACCAATACGATAAGGGGATTCTCCCTTTCCACACAAGAGACTGAATATTCAGTCTCCTGTGTGGAGAAAATCAGTCCCCTATCAATTCAAATCCATTTCAGAGAAACCCTACCCCATTTACATTACACAAAATTCTTGACGGTACCTGCCAACTCTTGAACAGTTTCATGCGCTGCTGGAAACAATGAAACGGTTTAACCAAGCATGCAACTATATTAGCGAGATTGCTTTTCGCTCCAGAACCTTTTCCAAAACGAAAATCCAGCGGCTTTGCTACTATGACGTCAGGGAAAAATTTGGCCTCTCTGCCCAAATGACCGTTCGTGCCATCGGCAAAGTGTCGGAAAGCTATCGTTTGGATAAAAAAACCTTGCATAACTTTAAAGAAACCGGTGCCATCGTGTATGATGAAAGAATCCTGTCCTTTAAAGGGTTAGAGTATGCTTCCATCCTTACCTTGCAAGGAAGAATGGAAATCCCTATGGTCATTAGCCGCTACCATCAAGGTTTGCTGTGCGGCAACCGTGTTCGGGGTCAAGCCGATTTAGTCCTTCAAAACGGTATTTTTTATTTACTGCTCGTGGTGGACGTTCCCGAAGGCCAGCCCAATTCCGAAAACGGATTTATCGGTGTGGACCTTGGCATCATTAATATCGCCGTCGATAGCACCGGTGAGGTATTTTCCGGCTCGAAGGTCAACGGGCTGCGCCGCCGCCATGCGAAACTTCGCGCCAAACTCCAAAAGAAAGGCACCAAGTCAGCGAAACGCCTGCTTAAAAAGCGTTCCAAGAAGGAAAAACTATTTGCCCGTGATGTGAACCACTGCATTAGCAAGAAGATTGTTGAAAAGGCAAAGGCACTCGGATGCGGCATTGCCCTTGAAGATTTAAAGGGCATCCGCCAACGCACCGAGAAAACGGTTAAAAAGCAACAGCGTCGTCAACACTCTTCTTGGTCTTTTTATCAGTTGAGAAAGTTTATTGAGTATAAAGCGGCGATCGCTGGCGTGCCGGTGGTATTGGTTCATCCAAAAAATACTTCCCGCACCTGTCCGGTTTGCGGACATGTGGCCAAAGAAAACAGACCGTCAAGGGATCAGTTTTGTTGTCGAGCTTGTGGGTACGCTGCCCCTGCCGACAACGTGGCTGCGGAAAACATCCGCAGGGCTGCTGTCAACCAGCCGAACGCGGCAGCCAATTAGGCTAGTCGTTTGTAATTTGTAATCCTTTTTTCCTCATTCTTCTTCCGCTCCTTTGATTTACTCATTTAGGAGCAGTATAGACAAGGATGCAGGTTGATTAAACATGTCGGAATTTCAAACTGGATTTATATATAAAAGGAGGAAACTGGATTAAATCCTGAAATTTGTATAAAAAGAAAACGGCAAAAAACGATTTTGTTTTCCGGTGATCCAAGTTCAATGGACTGAGAGCGAAATTTTACACAATCATTAGGACTTGATCAACATCAAACAAAAGCCTTCATTTTACGACACTAATCATGTATAATATATACAGAAGGTTCGTATAAATAAAATAGACCAAGGGTGCTGCAACACCCTCGGTCCTGCAATAGAACGGTTCCCTGAAAGGGGGATCGGCAGCAGGGCAGAAATAATCCACCCGTAGCTCCGACAACTCAAGGGTGGATTATTTCTTTTGGTTGTAAGACAGTATTGAAACGATAAGACTTGCAAAAGCTATCGCAAACATTAACGCTTCAAACACTGTCATCGGCATCACCCCCTTTCTGCATATAAAGGGGTACAATGCCGACCCACCCTTGAGTTTCCCCGTACCATTGCCTTCCTATTATACTATATATTTACAACTGTTGAAAACGGGAGATAATAAGGTAATGTGTCAAGCAAAAATGGAAAATTATTTCCGACAGCAAAACATATATTCAAGGGATTTTAAATAGTTTAGCTATCACGGTGGAAAGCGCAATAGAAGAAGAGTCGGAGATTACGCTCTTTAACTTTTTAAGAAAAAATTCAGCTAAAGCAGACTCTAAATATAGTAAAAAGTGATGGTACTTTTTCGGCTAGTGCATATAAAGAGGTGATATTTGTGAAGAATCAAGACAAGTATTGTCTCTAGTAGCAATTGGTGTCTTTTTTGTAGGTTTTCAACTATACCAATTAATGACACACTAAAGGAATTAGTAAGTGTAATAAATAATAGATAAT
Source organism: Parageobacillus galactosidasius (assembly GCF_002217735.1). Classification (NCBI taxonomy): domain Bacteria; kingdom Bacillati; phylum Bacillota; class Bacilli; order Caryophanales; family Anoxybacillaceae; genus Parageobacillus; species Parageobacillus galactosidasius. The sequence continues at coordinate 249,628 of NZ_NDYL01000001.1, forward strand.
AAAAATAGGGAAAATGGGAAAGAGAGGCTGACTTCAAAAGGTGGATTTAGCAACCTTTTGAGTCAACCTCGTCTTTTTTACTTAACTTTTCCTTGCTTCCTCAATCAACGTCAGCAACTTTTGCAGTGCATCTCCCGCGTCGGACCGATCCATGTTTTGCCGGTAGCGGTCTTTGTTTTGGTAAAGATGATAAATAGCATTGCGCAGTGATTTGTTCGTTAAGTTTTCTTCCATCAGCACTTCCGCGTAGCCGGATTTTTCAAAAGAGCGGGCGTTTAAAATTTGGTCGCCGCGGCTTGCTTCTTTGGAAAGAGGAATGAGCAGCATTGGTTTGCGCAAGGCGAGAAACTCGAAAATCGAGTTTGCGCCAGCTCGTGATAAGACGATATCCGCCATTGCCATCAGATGAGGAAGCTCTTCATGAACGTACTCAAACTGTTTGTAGCCTTTTTTGTTCGTCCATTGAGGGTCGACATTTCCTTTTCCGCAAATGTGGACGATTTGAAAATCATCAAGAAGCGTCTGTAAATTGGCGCGCAGTGCATCGTTAATCCGCTTCGAACCGAGACTTCCGCCCATGACGAGAAGAACGGGTTTCCCTTTTTCAAATTGGCAGTACTCCCGCCCTTTGTCGGCGTTTCCTCGTTTTAATTCTTCACGCACCACCGCGCCAATGTAAATCCCTTTTTCTTCTTTGACATGGCGGAGTGTTTCTGGAAACGTGACGCAAATTTTTGTCGCAAACGGCATCGCAATTTTATTGGCAAGTCCCGGGGTAATATCGGACTCGTGGATGATGGATGGGACGCCATTTAACCATGCGCCGATAATGACGGGGACGGAAACGAATCCACCTTTGGAAAATACGATGCTCGGTTTTTCTTTTTTAATGATGCGGTACGCTTGAAATGTACCTTTGAGGACTTTAAATGGATCTTTAAAGTTGTTCCAGTCGAAATAGCGGCGTAGTTTTCCTGTCGAAATCGGAAAATAAGGCACGCCTTCCACCTTCGAAATTAGTTCGCGCTCAATACCTTGGTGGGAACCGATATATGCGATATCCCAGCCTTGTTCTTTTAGCTTGGGAATGAGCGCTAAATTGACCATCACGTGCCCGGCTGTTCCGCCGCCGGTAAGAATAATTTTTTTATTCAATGTAATCACCTATCTTTTTGAGCATATTGAAATTTTACATTCCTTTTAAAAACGATTATTACTATCTTTAATATCGTATTGTATTATAGCAAATTGACGCTTGAGGTGCGAAAACATGAAAATTTCGTTAGATGGAGAAGAATCAAGGCAATGTTTGTATCTTTTTCTTTTTTATTTTTATGAAAGTGCTTGCGGTATATAACATATGACTGATTTTATTCATTTAATAAAAAATGTAAAATTGGAAATGGTTACGTGAAAATGATTAATAAAGATAAATAGGATTATAATTTTCTATTTTCAAAGAAAAAGAGTACTGGTAAAGTACAAATAAAGAGGTGAAAACGATGCTATGGATCGTTTTGTTCGCTGGAGTAATGATATTATACGGCATCGTTCCAACAGTTCTTATTCGAAAAACAAATTTTCGCATTTACCGCAAAGGGACACAACCAGGAATGATCGCGTTAACGTTCGATGACGGTCCCGACCCATATTATACACCGAGACTGTTAGATTTGTTGAAAAAACATCAAGTGAAGGCAACCTTTTTCGTTGTTGGGAAAAAGGCGAAGCAATACCCTTATATTGTGAAACGAATGCATGATGAAGGCCATGAAATTGGGATGCATAACTATCGACATATAAGCAATTGGTTTATTTTCCCTCCTTTTTTAGAAAAAGGATTGCAAAAATCCGCGGATATTATTGAACAAATTGTTGGAACGCGGCCGATGTATTATCGTCCGCCGTGGGGGCATTTTAATTTGTTCACCCCGTTTTTGCAGAAAAAATATTCGACGGTGATGTGGACGGACATTCTTGGCGATTGGAATGCCAAAATTGGTACAATGGAATTGTTTAATCGGCTGAAAAATAGCTTGAAAGATGGAGCGGTGATTGTTCTTCATGACAGCGGGAAAACGTTTGGCGCTGATGAATTGGCTCCAGAACAAATGCTTTCGGCGTTGGAATTGTTATTGAAGGAAGAAGAAGCGAAAAATATGCGCTGGGTGACGATTACAGATTTGCTGAACGAGCAAACTAATAAACAAATTTCATCGATATAATTGGGGGATCTATGGATACGAGCATTCTTTTTTCGTACGTGCAATCATATGGATATGTGATTATTTTTCTGTTTCTGTTTTTTGGCATTGTCGGCATTCCCGCTCCGGAAGAGAGTTTGCTGTTTTTTCTAGGGATTGTTATTGCCAGGAAGCAGCTGTTATGGGAATATTGTTTTATCGTAAGCTGGGGCGGTGTTGTTATAGGAATGATCGTCGCCTACGGCATCGGCCGCTTTTTAGGAGCGCCATTTATTAAAAGGTACGGAAAGTATGTAGGAATAAAAGAGGAAAAATGGGAGCGAACACGAAAGTTGTTTCATCGATATGGAAAATGGGTCATTTTGTTTGGCTATTACGTCCCCGGCGTTCGGCAAATTTCGCCATATATGGCTGGTGTGATCCGCTTTCCTTTCCGTTTGTTTTTATTGCTTGCATCCGTTGGCGCAGCGATATGGGTGATTCCCATCATCGTTGTTGGAATGCTGCTTGGTCAACATGTGCAAATTCCACTGATTTATTTTCCGATGATCGGGATTGTTTTATTTTTGTTGTTTCTGCTTGGAGTGTGGGTTGGACAGCAATTTCGCAAAAAATCTTTTGAAAATTAAAGGGAGCTAACGATGATGAAAATTCTTGTATTACCATTGTTCCAAATGAGCACAGGCCATCATAAAGTAGCCGATACGTTGATTGATTTTCTGCAAAGGCAATTTCAAGATATATACTGTAAAAAAATCGACTTTTTAAGCTATTGTAATGAACTGATGGAAAAAATGGTTTCTGAAATGTATTTACGATGGATTCGCTCTCATCCAGCTTCCTATCATCGTGTTTATAAGGCGTTTATGTACTATGATGTTCATCGGTTAGAATTCGTTTCTTTTGAGCCATGGCTGCCTTATTTTGAAAATAAAATGAAAAAAATGTTGGAGAAGGAGAAACCGACACTCATTATTTGCACTCATTCGTTCCCATCGCGCATTTTGCAACGGCTAAAGCGGAAGAAGCTGATTCAAATACCAGTAATCAACGTATATACCGATTTTTTCATCAATAGCGTATGGGGGAAACGGGACATCGACTATCATTTTGTTCCACATGCGGACGCAAAAAAGGAGTTAATGACGAAATATCATATTGATGAAAAACGAATTATTGTGACAGGTATTCCCGTCCATGAAGTGTTTATGACGAAACATTCCGAGCTGAGGGGGAAAAGACGCCCGTTTCATTTGCTGTTGGCGGGAGGAAACCAAGGACTAGGCAATATTGTCGATTTTTTTAAGAAAGTAGAAGATTCCCGTTTATTTCGCTATTCGGTACTATGTGGAACGAACAAAAAGTTATATGATGAAATCGCAAGCTGGAAGCATCCACATATTCGCCCTTTCTCATACATATCTAGCCCACAAGAGATGAATCGTTTGTATAACGAAGTAGATGCGGTAATTACAAAACCAGGCGGCGTTACGGTAAGTGAAGTGCTGCATAAACAATTGCCTGTTTTTACGGTTGGTTACTTGCCTGGTCAAGAACAAATTAATTTGCAATATCTTGAAAAACATGGATTGATTTATAATTTGACAGGGTTTCGTTATTACGAACGAAAAATCATTCATGTACTCACGGATGAAATAGAAAAAAATCATTTTTATCGACGGGTGCATGAATATTTTTCACAGATTGAAAAAACGGCGCAAGACGCATTAAAAGAGATTGTGGCAATGTATCAAGGACAATACCGTGCTCTCTGGAAATAGAGATTTCACCATCTAACGAATGGGTTAGATGGTGTTTTTACTGTTTTCAAAGTGACGAAACAACCTATATTACTCATATAAAATACCATACGATTATGCTGGAAACGTGTTAAAATAGAAACTATGGTAAACAAAGAGGAGGAGCCTAAATGAAAACGAGAGTTGGAATTTTATACGGCGGCAAATCGCCTGAGCATAACGTATCTTTATCAACGGCGATGGCGGTGATGAATGCCATTGATAAAAATAAATTTGACGTCATCCCGATTTATATTACAACAGAAGGACAGTGGATCAAGGGAGAACGGTTGACCGGAAAAGTAAATGATATAAAGCAATTGCAGTTTCAATCTGACGCAAAAGCCATTATACCGGTAGCGTTAAATCAAACGCCGGCGGTTGCGGACGGGAAAAAGCAAGAGGAAGCGGTAGTGGATGTCATTTTTCCATTATTGCATGGGCCGAACGGAGAAGATGGCACGGTGCAAGGGTTGCTTGAGCTCCTTAATATTCCATACGTTGGAAACGGTGTGCTTGCCTCCGCAGTCGGGATGGATAAAGTGGTGATGAAAAACTTATTTGCGCAAGCAGGATTACGTCAGGCAAAATACGTATCGTTTACGAAGCGGGAATGGAGTAGAAACGAAGAAGCGGCTTATGACAAGGTGGAACAAGAGCTTGGATACCCTTGTTTCGTCAAGCCGGCGAATGCGGGATCAAGCGTTGGGATTACGAAATGCAAGCAGCGCGATGATTTAAAAGCGGCTTTTGCTGAGGCGTTTAAGTATGATCGAAAAATTATTGTTGAGGAAGCGATTGTTGGGCGTGAAATCGAAATCGGCGTCATCGGCAACGATGATCCAATTTGTTCGGTTGTTGGAGAAATTGTCCCGAAAAAAGAATTTTACGATTATCAAGCGAAATATGAAGACGGTAATACGGAATTAATTATTCCGGCAGACGTTACAAAAGAACAGTATGAAACGATTAAACAAATGGCGATTACCGCGTTTAAGGCGCTTGACCTTTCTGGACTCGTACGAGCCGACTTTTTCTTAACGGAAGACGGCGAAGCGTATATTAATGAAATTAATACAATGCCTGGGTTTACACCGTATAGTATGTTTCCTTTGTTATGGAAACATAGCGGCATTTCCTATTCAGAACTGATTGAACGTCTTGTACAATTAGCGATCGAACGTCATGAAGAAAAGCAAACGATCACGTACACGTTTGAGAAATAGAAATGAAGGTGAAAGAAATGATTACTCGTACATTGCGCGATATACAGTCGATGGTGGACGGACGCGGTTTAGCGGCCGGCTTTTTCGACATAATGGTTCATGGGGTTTCAACGGATACGCGAACGATTCAACAAGGCAATTTGTACGTTCCATTAAAAGGAGCTAAGTTTAACGGTCATGCGTTTGTCCAAGATGCGCTCGATAAGGGCGCGAGTGCTGTGCTTTGGGCGGAAACGGAAGGAACCCCGCCGAAAGACGTGCCAGTGATTATCGTGGACGACACGTTGCGCGCGCTCCAGCGCCTCGCGCATCGGTATCGCAAGCAGCTTTCGGTAAAAGTCATCGGCATTACGGGGAGCAATGGCAAAACAACGACAAAGGATATGGTGGCATCATTATTAGCAACCACCTATGAAGTACAAAAGACGGAAGGAAATTTGAACAATCATATTGGCGTACCATTGACATTGCTCCGCTTGGAAGAAGACACAGAGATGGCTGTCGTCGAAATGGGAATGAGCAATTTTGGCGAAATCGAATTATTATCTAACATCGCCGAGCCGGATGCGGCAGTTATTACAAATATTGGCGAATCGCATTTGCAAGAACTAGGTTCACGCGAAGGGATTGCTCAAGCAAAATTAGAAATTTTATCGGGTTTAAAAAAGAACGGCCTTTTTGTTTATCATGGAGATGAGCCGTTGCTGGTGAACCGGGTTCCAGACTTGCCGCTGCCTGAGCACGTCTTGAGATTTGGGCAAGGAAGCGAAAACGATTATTATCCGAAAGCGGTCCATGTACAGGCCAATGGCACTACGTTTACCGTTCATCAGGCGCCAAATCGCTCCTTTTTCCTTCCGATTTTAGGGAAGCATCATGTATATAACGCGTTGGCTGCTATCGCTGTAGCTCGCTTTTTTCACGTAAGCTGGGAGAAGATTCAAGAAGCATTTTCACAATTGCAAGTGACGCGTATGCGCATGGAATTAATCGAAACAAAGAAAGGCTGGACGATTATTAATGACGCGTATAACGCTAACCCAACATCGATGAAAGCGGCGTTGCAATTGCTTCACGAATTGACGGGATATGAGAAAAAGATTGCTGTATTAGGAGACATGCTGGAGCTTGGCGATCAAGAAGCGGAGTTTCATCGGGAAATCGGCGCGATGCTGCGGCCGGAAATGGTCGATTATGTATTTACGTATGGAGCGTTAGCACGTCATATTGCGCTCGCGGCACAGCCGTTTTTTCCGGATGGACGCGTGAAAGCATATGAAGATAAGCAGTCTTTGGCAAAAGACTTGCTTGCAGTTGTTTCCTCTGGCGATGTGATTTTGCTGAAGGCTTCACGTGGAATGAAGCTAGAAGAGTTGCTTCCTGATTTGCAATAACCATATCATTGTGTAAAATGAAAACAACCGTGAAAAAATAAAAGCGGCGTTTCTAACTGCCGCTTTTGATTTTTTTGGAAAATGGTGATGATGATGATTGGGTGTCTATGTATACACGGATTTACGGGAAGCCCTGATGAAGTAGCTCCGCTGGCGGAATATTTACAAAAACGAACGGACTGGGTGATCAAAACGCCGACACTTCCCGGACATGGAAAGCGGCTGCAACTAAAAGGAATTACTTATGATCAATGGTTTCAAGCGGCAGAAAGGGAATTGCAAGCATTAATGGAAATATGCGAAACGGTTTATGTCATCGGCTTTTCGATGGGTGGAGTAATCGCGGTATATTTGGCGGAAAAATATAAGATTGACAAGCTTGTGCTATTAAGCGCCGCTTTTTATTATGTCAATCCGCGTCAATTAATAAAAGATATCCATGAAATCGTTCGTGATGGATGGAGGAGGCGTCTTCGCGAAAATCCGCTTTTTATCCGTTACAAAAATAAAATTTTAGCAACGCCGCTTACAGCCATATTAGAGTTCCGAAAATTAGTCAATGAAGTCCGGCCGCGTTTGCCTAATGTACATATTCCGGCGCTGATTGTTCAAGGTGAAAAAGATGGCATCGTTCCGGTAAAAAGCGCCCATTATTTATATAATAAGATCGGTTCATCGCAAAAAAAGCTGTTATTGTTACGAGAATCATACCATCACGTCTGCCACGGCCCTGACCGATATCTATTGTTTTGCGAAGTAGAAAAATTTTTACGGGAAAATAAGTTAGAAAATGGTATTTATTGAAAACAGAGCGTGAAAATGGTATGATAACTCTTAAATATTTTTATTCGATTCATTTCGGATAGTAAGGAAATTTAAAGGAGTTTGAATAACATTGACAACGTTTCATGAATTAGGATTAAGCAACGAATTAATGAAGGCGATTCGCCGGATGGGATTTGAGGAAACGACCCCGATTCAAGCGGAAACGATTCCGTTAAGTCTACAAAATAGAGACGTCATTGGGCAGGCGCAAACTGGCACCGGTAAAACGGCTGCTTTTGGTATTCCGCTCATTGAAAAAGTAGATGTAAAAAATGAAGCCATTCAAGGTCTTGTTGTGGCACCGACGCGGGAGCTGGCGATTCAAGTATCGGAAGAACTTTATAAAATTGGAGCAGTCAAGCGCGTTCGAGTATTGCCGATTTACGGAGGGCAAGATATTGAGCGGCAAATTCGCGCATTAAAAAAACGCCCGCACATCATTGTAGGAACGCCTGGCCGAATTATTGATCATATCAACCGTAAGACGCTTCGGTTAGACAACGTGCACACCGTTGTGCTTGATGAAGCGGATGAGATGCTTAATATGGGGTTTATCGACGATATCGAAGCGATTTTAAGCAATGTTCCTGAAAAACGGCAGACATTATTATTTTCCGCAACGATGCCGGAGCCAATCCGCCGCATCGCCGAACGGTTTATGAATGAGCCGCACATTGTGAAAGTAAAAGCGAGGGAAATGACGGTTCCAAATATTCAACAATATTATTTAGAAGTGCAAGAAAAGAAGAAATTCGATATTTTAACGCGTTTATTGGATATTCAAGCGCCGGAGTTAGCCATTGTTTTCGGACGTACAAAACGGCGCGTGGATGAATTGGCAGAAGCGCTCAACTTGCGTGGGTACGCTGCCGAAGGAATTCATGGCGATTTGAGCCAAGCGAAACGGTTATCCGTTCTTCGTAAATTTAAAGAAGGTTCGATTGAAATTTTAGTCGCTACGGATGTAGCGGCACGTGGACTGGATATTTCCGGCGTGACGCACGTTTACAATTTTGATATCCCGCAAGATCCGGAAAGCTACGTTCACCGTATCGGCCGCACCGGGCGCGCTGGAAAAACAGGTGTAGCGATGACGTTTGTTACGCCGCGGGAAATTGGACAGCTTCATAATATTGAGCGCACGACAAAACGGAAGATGGAACGGATGAAGCCGCCGACGCTTGATGAGGCGCTAGAAGGCCAACAGCGTATCGCTGTGGAAAAGCTGGTTGCGACTGTCGAATCGGAAAATCTTTCTTTTTATAAACGAGCTGCCGAAGAGTTATTGGAAGAACATGATTCCGTGTCGCTTGTCGCCGCGTGCATTAAAATGTTGACAAAAGAGCCTGATACAACGCCAGTGCAATTAACGGAAGAGCCGCCGCTTCCGGTAAAACGGGAGAAAAAGCGCGGGAACCGTCAAGGCAGTCAACCGAAAGAGCGTACAAAAAAACGGCGCGTTGCCCGTTAAAAAACGGCGCATAAGCGCCGTTTTTTATTTGAGCGATCCAATAAAGCGGGAAAATCCGTATGCATGAATGACAGCCGGACAGTAGACATTATGAATATACAATATGCTGATAGATGAAAGGTGATTCGTATGACAATTGTCCGGCTTGGTTATGTAGCGATGAGTGTACATTTACAAAATTGTTCTCCTTCCCAAACGATGACATTTGCGCAATTTCAAAAAATACATGATCGGGATGAAGCGATAAAAAAACTAGAACGGATTGCCATTTCTAATTTGCATAATTGTTTACGGTTGTTGAAACATAACAAAGTGCATGATATTCGTTTTTTTCGCTTCAGTTCCCGTTTAATTCCATTGGCAAATCACGAGGCGTTAGACGATTGGGATTATATGAGGATGCTCGAGCAACCGCTCGCTGATATAGCCCAGTTTTTACAAATGTACCCGATGCGCATCGATTTCCACCTAGATCATTTTGTCATTTTAAATACGACCGACCGTAATATTTTTGAAACATCGCTAAAAACGTTGCGCATGCATGAGGCTTTGTTAAAAGGAATGAAGGTAAATCCTCAACATCGCTGTGTCCTCCACATTGGTGGAGGGTATAACGATAAAGAAAAAGCGCTTGAACAGTTTATTTATAATTGGGGATATATCTCGAACGAACTGCAACGAATGATTATGTTAGAAAATGATGATAAGGTTTTTACGGTTCGTGATACATTATACTTATGTGAGAAATTAGGAATACCATTTGTTTTTGACCTTCATCATCATTTCGCTAATCACGAAGAAGAGGAAGATTGGAGAAAAGAGTGGGATCGTATCGTAAATACGTGGAAATATTCCCCTTTACCGATGAAAATGCATATATCTAGTCCAAAAAGCGACAAAGAGTTCCGAGCGCATCATGATTTTGTGGACGCTCAGCTTTTTCTTTCTTTTTTACATGAAATAAAAGGAACGGTGGAGCAGCTTGACTGTATGATTGAGGCGAAACAAAAAGATGAAGCATTATTTCATCTTGTTAGTAATTTGCGGTCATTTCCTGAAATCGAATGGATTGATGGTGCAAGTTTTCTCATTCGGTAATTAAGATCCCGCTTTCATGAATGAAGAAAGCGGAATCTTAGCGATGAAGAAGAAAAGGCTGATGTGGATGCAGATGGGAAGAAATGAAAGGAGCAATGATCCCACCGCCTAAAAAACCAAACAGGTGAGCGACCATATTTACATTAGGGGCAGTAAATGAGATAAATAGGCTAATACATATGACGGCAAAAAGAAGTCGCGCGTGTTGTGTTTCGATTATATCGCGGCAAAATACGATCAAGTATCCATACATGCCGAACAAACCGAAAATGGCCCCAGAAGCTCCAGCATGACTATACATCGCTGGCAGAACAAAAAATGTTGCAATGTTGGCGCATATTCCACTGCCAATATAAAGAATCAGAAACTTGCTTTTCCCTAACATTTTTTCCAAAGCAGGTCCGAATAAAATGAGAGAAATGGAGTTGATGATCATATGTTCAAACCGTACATGCAAAACAAGCGGGCTTACTAACCGCCAATACTCCCCGTTCTGTACAGCGGCATTAAAACCAATCATTTTTTCCCATAATGGCTCGGCTATAGGAATGCGTAAAAAAAACGTGAACCAAATCACTACGTGAAGGGCGACAAGGATGGAAACGACAGGGTAAAACCGAAAAAATGTATGGGCATTTTCCATGCGCGCAAACATAAACTTCGCTCCTTTATTCGTTTATTAAAATGTATGTACATAGAGAGGGTAGAAGAACGATGATTATCGGGATTGGCATCGATATTGTAGAATTGGAACGGATTGAGCAACTAATGATGAAAAATGAAAAATTTATTGATCGAATTTTAACGGAGGAAGAAAAAAGGATTTTTTTTCAATTATCACCGAAACGAAAAGTAGAATTTTTGGCAGGGCGGTTTGCGGCAAAAGAGGCATATGCAAAAGCGATTGGAACAGGAATCGGAAAGAATGTATCATTTCATGATATCCAAATTATGAATGACGATAACGGAAAACCGATCGTTGTTTCAAATGGGAAGGATTGCCGCATTCACGTTTCGATCTCTCATAGCCGCGATTATGCGATTGCTCAAGTCATTATTGAGCGCTTGTCATAGCTAGTCTGCATATTCCCCTAAGTTGTCTCATATATTGTAATGCACAGATGGAAATCGATATGAGACAAAGGGGTTGAAACGATGAGGAGAAAAGTGTTTAGTGTATTTATGGGCATCATACTGCTTGTCGCTTTAACTGGCTGCTGGGCAAAATCACAAGAAGACGTGATGAAAGCGCTGGATGAAAAGATGGATGAGATGACAAGTTACCAAGCAGAGGCAAAAATGACCTTTCAAACAGGATCTAAGCCGCAAGTATACCATGTTGAAATTTGGTATAAGCAGCCTTCGTACTACCGTGTCAGCTTAAAAAATGCCGACAAAGGTCAAAGCCAGATGATTTTACGCAACGATGAAGGGGTTTTTGTTTTTACTCCGGCGCTAAACAAAAGCTTCCGTTTCCAAAGTGATTGGCCGAAAAACAGCAGTCAAGCGTATTTGTATGAGTCACTGGTCAAAGACATTTTAAGCGATCCGAAAGCGGGTTTTAAAGCGACGAAAAATCATTACGTATTTGAAACGAAAACAAACTATCCGAACAGCAACATGATTCCAAAGCAAGAAATTACGTTAAACAAAAAAGATTTATCGCCGGTATCCGTCAAAGTGATGGATACAGACCGGAACGCTTTGTTAACCGTACAATTTTCAAAAGTGGAGTTTAATAAAAAATTTGATGATGATGCGTTTGATACCTCTAAAAACATGACAGGAGCACGCTTAGAAGTACCAACGATGGCAAAAGCGGAAGACAAAGCGGTTGAAGTAATGTATCCGGTCAATTTACCGGAAGGGGTAAAACAAATAGATGAAAAAGAAGTTGCTGCCGAAGATGGGAAACGGATTATTATGACATTTGGAGGCGAAAAATCATTCACGTTAGTCCAAGAGAAAGCGAAAGTATTGCCGGCAACAAGCACTCCGACACTTGTCAATGGCGAGCCAGTTGATTTAGGCTTTGCGATCGGCGCATTGACAGATCAGACTCTTACATGGTCGTATAAAGGAGTCGAATTTACGCTCGCTTCGAAGGACTTAACGCCAGAAGAAATGGTAATGGTTGCTCGTTCTGTACAAGGAAAAGCAATGAAATAACCGTTATTGACACGGGCCAGCAGTTGCTGTGCCTTTTTTTATTTGCTAAAAAATCTGGGGAACTTAAATATTGACGATAAGTACATATTCCTTCATTGCTTTGCAAGTGGTAAACTAAAAAAAGATGGAATGCTTCCTTTTATCGAGATAGGAAGATAAAGTTGGAGTAAATATCTTTCAATGTATTTGCATTCATTTTGATAGACAAGGAAGTGCAGCGAGATATGAGCAATTTGTTTTACCGCGATACTTGGGCAGAAATTGATTTAGATGCCATTTACTACAATGTTTCACAATTAAAAAACTTTTTGCAAAACGACATCCGCATTATGGCGGTAGTGAAGGCAAACGCATACGGCCACGGTGATGTACAAGTGGCAAAAACAGCGCTTGAAGCAGGTGCTTCTTATTTAGCAGTGGCGTTTTTAGACGAAGCGATTGCGCTAAGGAAAAAAGGAGTTACTGCACCTATTCTTGTGTTAGGGGCTTGCCGGCCTAGCGATATTAATATTGCCGCAAAGCATCGGATTACGCTCACTGTGTTTCAGCCGGAATGGATAGAACAAGCGGCAAACGTATACAGCGAAACGAGTCCCGTTTTATTTCATTTAAAAATGGATACAGGAATGGGACGGTTAGGTGTCAGGGAGGAAACGGAAACAAAGCGCGTCATTGAACAAATTGACCGACATCCGTATTTTTCATTGGAAGGAGCATATACTCATTTTGCTACAGCTGATGAAATAAACACGGACTATTTTTCTTTCCAATACGATAATTTTTTGCGAATGCTTGAATGGCTTCCATATAAACCACCGATTATCCACTGCGGAAACAGTGCGACAGCTTTACGGTTTCCGGATAAAGCCTTTAATATGGTGCGCTTTGGCATTTCAATGTATGGTCTATCTCCTTCACCGGAAATCAAACAATATTTGCCGTATGAGCTAAAAGAAGCTTTTTCATTACATAGCCGTCTCGTTCATGTGAAAAAGTTAAAGCCTGGAGAAAAGGTGAGTTATGGAGCGACATATACGGCGGAAACGGAGCAGTGGGTTGGAACGGTCCCGATTGGATATGCAGATGGTTGGTTGCGTAAACTGCAAAATTTTCATGTACTTGTGAACGGAGAAAAAGCGCCGATTATCGGAAGAATTTGCATGGATCAATTAATGGTCCGTCTGCCGAAGCAAATGCCTGTTGGAACGAAAGTGACGCTGATTGGGCGGCAAGGCGACGAATATATTTCTGTTGATGACGTGGCTCAATATCTTGGAACGATTAACTATGAGGTTCCTTGTACAATAAGTTATCGCGTTCCCCGTATTTTTTTCAGAAATAAGAGTATAATGGAAGTGAGAAATTTTGTTTTGGATGGCAATGATTAAGTATAAACTGAAAGACTTTTCAGAAGATAATAGGTAGAAAAAGCAGAAATGACTTTGCAGCGTTTTTATTTAGTGGTATTATGAAATGGAAGTAATGAATCGGCTGCAGTTCGTGGAGGTGTATGTTCGTGTCGGAATCTAGCGCAACAACAGAAATCGTCGTTCGTTTGCCTCAAGCATTGGTAACCGAATTAGATGTGCTTGTAAAACAGGAAAACGGCAACCGCAATGACCTTATTTATCAAGCGACTAAAATGTATATTCGCGAGCGAAAAAAACGTCAAATCCGTGAAGCAATGAGACGCGGTTATATGGAAATGGCCAAAATCAATTTATCCATTGCTTCAGAAGCGTTTCTTGCAGAATACGAGGCCGACCACACCGTTGAACGTTTAGTTAGCGGGGGGTAATGCTTTGATTGTTAAGCGTGGCGACGTTTATTTTGCGGACCTTTCCCCGGTAGTGGGCTCAGAGCAAGGAGGCGTTCGTCCGGTATTGGTCATTCAAAATGACATTGGAAATCGATTTAGTCCGACGGTGATTGTGGCGGCAATTACAGCACAAATTCAAAAAGCGAAGCTGCCAACGCATGTCGAAATTGATGCAAAACGTTACGGGTTTGAGCGGGATTCTGTCATTCTGCTAGAGCAAATTCGGACAATTGATAAACAGCGGCTAACAGACAAAATTACTCACTTGGACGATGAAATGATGGATAAGGTGGACGAAGCGCTGCAAATTAGTTTAGGACTTATAGATTTTTAAACAGTAGCGCTCGAAATTTAAATTTCTCTTCTCCGAAACAAAACTTGTTTCGTGAACCCCCCACTCCGTTTTTGCAGCAAGAGTATAGACGGAAACGGCCTTCAGGATATATAAGTCTCATTCACCATGAGAGAATGCACTGAGCCACCTATCGCCTCCGTTTCATAAAAAGTGGTGAGTAGTTTGCTATGCGCAAAAAAGGGCAGGTCGCAAACAATCGATCTGTCCAACTATTTTATTCATATACGACTCGTTAGGAATAGCTGCATCATTGTAGCTATTTTTATTTTTAGTCATGGAGGGGTAAGGATTTGTTAAATAGAGAAGCGTTGATGGACCTGATAGCGAATGAATTACATTTGTCCACAAAGCAAGTTAGCAATGTGATTTCTCTTTCTGAGGAAGGAAATACGGTGCCGTTTATTGCCCGCTATCGGAAAGAGATGACAGGCGCCTTAGATGAAGTGCAAATTCGTGATATTTTGGAGAAATGGAATTACCTACAAAACTTAGAACAGCGGAAAGAAGAAGTCCTTCGCCTTATTGATGAACAAGGAAAACTAACGGATGATCTAAAAAACGCGATCATCAATGCTACGAAACTGCAGCAAGTGGAAGATTTGTATCGTCCTTATAGACAAAAACGACGTACAAAAGCCACCATTGCCAAGGAAAAAGGGTTAGAGCCTCTTGCGGAATGGTTATGGACGTGTCCAATGAGGCCGCGGCCGGAAGAAAAAGCACAAGAGTTTATTCAACCAGAAAAAGAAGTACGTACCGTCGAAGAGGCGCTTCAAGGTGCGAAAGACATCATCGCTGAAAAGGTATCGGATGATGCACAATTTCGCCAATGGATTCGCCAGCACACATGGAAAAAAGGCGTGATCATATCGACTGTCAAAGAGTCGGAAAATGATGAGAAAAAAGTATATGAAATGTATTACGAATATGAAGAGCCAGTACATAGGATTGTTCCGCATCGTGTATTAGCGCTCAATCGCGGCGAAAAAGAAGGAGTGTTGCGTGTTTCCATTCAGGCGCCGGTAGAAGATATTATGACATACTTACAAAAGCACATTATTACAAATCCGCAATCTCCCGCCGCTTCCCTCCTTTCTGAAGCGATTGAGGACGGCTACAAAAGGCTTATTGAACCGTCAATCGAGCGGGATATTCGCAATGAATTAACCGAAAAAGCGGAAGAGCGGGCGATTCATATTTTTGCGGAGAACTTACGCAAGCTATTGCTTCAGCCGCCGTTAAAAGGGAAGATTGTTCTTGGTATAGACCCTGCCTATCGAACGGGATGCAAGATGGCGGTGGTCGACGAAACAGGCAAATTGCTGAAAATCGATGTCATTTACCCTCATCCCCCGCAGCAACAGATAGAAGAAGCGAGAGAAAAGTTAATCCGCATTATCGAAGAATATCATGTCGAAATGATTGCCATTGGGAACGGAACTGCATCAAGGGAAACGGAGCAATTTGTGGCGGACACCTTAAAACAAGTAGATAAAGAAATTTTTTACCTTATTGTCAATGAAGCGGGAGCGAGCGTCTATTCCGCCTCTGACCTTGCCCGTCAAGAGTTTCCAGATTTACAGGTAGAAGAACGGAGCGCAGTTTCGATCGCAAGGCGTGTACAAGACCCGCTTGCCGAACTGGTGAAAATTGATCCAAAATCAGTAGGAGTTGGCCAATATCAGCACGACGTTTCACAAAAAAAATTAGCGCAATCATTGCAGTTTGTCGTGGAAACCGTTGTTAACCAAGTTGGCGTCAACGTCAACACTGCCTCCGTCTCTTTATTGCAATACGTATCAGGGCTTACGAAAACAGTATCGGAAAATATCGTAAAACGCCGTGAGGAACAAGGAAAATTTAAAAACCGCGAGGAATTAAAATCGATACCGCGGCTTGGTGCTAAAACATATGAACAGTGTATCGGATTTTTACGCATTATTGATGGAGACGAACCGCTCGACCGTACGCCGATTCATCCTGAGCGGTATGAAGAAGTGAAAAGGCTGTTGCACCAAATTGGTTTTACAACTGAACATATCGGAAGTGAAGAGCTTCGTCAGGCATTGCAATCTCTTTCCATTCCTGACACGGCTGCTGAACTTGGCATCGGAGAATTGACATTACAAGACATTATCGACGCTTTAATTCGTCCAGAACGTGATCCTCGCGATGAGCTGCCAAAGCCGTTATTACGAAAAGACATTTTAAAAATGGAAGATTTAAAAAGGGGAATGGAGTTAGAAGGGACGGTGCGGAACGTCGTCGATTTCGGAGCGTTTGTGGATATTGGGGTTAAGCAGGATGGGCTTGTTCACATTTCAAAATTAAGCAAGCAATATGTACGTCATCCGCTTGACGTTGTATCAGTAGGCGATGTGGTAAAAGTTTGGGTTGACAATGTAGATCTCGATAAAGGAAGAATTTCTTTATCTATGATTCCACCGGAAGAATCAGAAAAAACACTGCTTTCATGAGCAGTGTTTTTTCCGATAAAAAAACCAGCATTGATTTAGCAATTTGATTTGGTAACGATTTTTTTCATAATAGGCTCGTCTCATTTGATTTTTTAACCATGTTGGCATAACAGTCGACCTCCTGTAACAGAAAGGTTAGTATATAATGTATGTATGGTTGGTCTGTCCTGTGTCAAAAAAGTAAGGAGTAACGAAAATGAAACAAAGTGATTTGCAACGGCTTGTCGAAAGAGTGTCTTTACAATTTTTCAAAAAACCGTTCAAACATACAGCGACATTCAATCCAAGGCTTCGAACAACGGGAGGACGTTACATATTACAAACTCATAACATTGAACTAAATAAAAAATATTACGAAGCGTTCGGAGAAGAAGAGCTTATTGCCATTATTAAGCATGAATTATGCCATTACCATCTTCATTTGGAAGGAAAAGGATATCGCCATCGTGACCAAGACTTTCGTGATTTATTACGACAAGTTCAGGCTCCCCGCTATTGTCGGCCACTCCCTCAGCAAGCACAACAAAGAACAAAAAAAGTTTACGTGTATGTTTGTTCTAAGTGCAGTTTAAAATATAGACGGAAAAAGCGGGTCAATACAGACAAGTATGTTTGTGGACAATGTGGCGGAAAACTAATGTTGGATAACGGCGGAGAAATATGAAAGCACGTTTTGCCGTAGTTTCATTTTTGTGCATTTATAGGGGCAAGCCTAAAAAAACAAACAATATTTTTGTTAAAAAAGTGTTGACAGCTATTGTTTGTATATGCTAAATTATAAAAGCCGTCGCCAAAAGGCGATGGATGATAAATGAATACAAAAGCTATTGACAACCATCACTCAGCTCAATATAATAAAGAATGTCGATTGTCCAAGTTCGTAAGTAATTGGGAAGCGATGAAAAAGTTTGCTATGATTTTTATTCCGCAATAGCTCAGCGACGAGCGATACTTCTATGAATTTGCTACGAGTTGCCTCGACGCATCCAACAACTTTGAGTTCGCTAGCAGAGGAAGAGGCAACGAACTGGAAAGTTATGATGTTTTGCAACAAGATAACTACATTTCCCTTTATTCCGCAATAGCTCAGCGGTAGAGCAACCGGCTGTTAACCGGTAGGTCGTAGGTTCGAATCCTACTTGCGGAGCCATTGGAGAAGTACCCAAGTGGCTGAAGGGGACGGTTTGCTAAACCGTTAGGTCGTGTCTTTACGGCGCGCGGGTTCAAATCCCGCCTTCTCCGCCACTTTTGATATATTTTGTCGTGGCCCGTTGGTCAAGTGGTTAAGACACCGCCCTTTCACGGCGGTAACACGGGTTCGAATCCCGTACGGGTCACTGCTGATGGGTGTTGGGGTCTATAAAGCACCAACCCCATTTTATTGATGGTCCCGTAGTGTAGTGGTTAACACGCCTGCCTGTCACGCAGGAGATCGCGGGTTCGAGTCCCGTCGGGACCGCCATTTAGATACTTTATTTACATTGGGCTATAGCCAAGCGGTAAGGCAACGGACTTTGACTCCGTGATGCGCTGGTTCGAATCCAGCTAGCCCAGCCATGAGCCATTAGCTCAGTAGGTAGAGCATCTGACTTTTAATCAGAGGGTCGGAGGTTCGAGTCCTCCATGGCTCATTTTTGCGGGTGTGGCGGAATTGGCAGACGCACCAGACTTAGGATCTGGCGCCTTACGGCGTGGGGGTTCAAGTCCCTCCACCCGCACCACTAACTTAATAAACATGCGGTCGTGGCGGAATGGCAGACGCGCTAGGTTGAGGGCCTAGTGGGGGCAACCCCGTGGAGGTTCAAGTCCTCTCGACCGCATAAATACAAAAAAAATACTTGTGATTTATTTCAGGAAGTGCTAAAATATAATTCGTTGTTTCCAAAATCAATATTTGCGCTCGTAGCTCAATTGGATAGAGCATCTGACTACGGATCAGAAGGTTAGGGGTTCGAATCCTCTCGAGCGCGCCATTTCGGGAAGTAGCTCAGCTTGGTAGAGCACATGGTTTGGGACCATGGGGTCGCAGGTTCGAATCCTGTCTTCCCGATTTATTTAATCTTAATGAATAAACATGCGGGTGTAGTTTAGTGGTAAAACCTCAGCCTTCCAAGCTGATGTCGTGGGTTCGATTCCCATCACCCGCTCCATAATTAACAACTAATGTTTCAGGGAATGCTCCTTGAAAACTGAACAAAACGAAGCGTCCACAACGAAAAGCGAAGGCGACTTGACACCTTCGGTGTCGGCGCCGAATTAAAGCCAATCAACTTTCTTTTTGGAGAGTTTGATCCTGGCTCAGGACGAACGCTGGCGGCGTGCCTAATACATGCAAGTCGAGCGGACCGAACGGAAGCTTGCTTCTGTTCGGTTAGCGGCGGACGGGTATAATAATATGTGGCCAATTGAAGTGCTTGCCTAGTGACAATAGCGGAGAGGAAACACCCGTTCCCATCCCGAACACGGAAGTTAAGCTCTCCAGCGCCGATGGTAGTTGGGGCCAGCGCCCCTGCGAGAGTAGGTCGTCGCTAGGCTATTTATATGATTAATTTATTTCTTTCTATCGTCGCGGGGTGGAGCAACGAGCTTAAGCTCCATCGAATAAGCTACGAGTTGCCTCGACGCATTTGACATCTTTGAATTAGCTAGTAGAGGAAGAGGCAACGAATTGAATTAAAGTTTTCCAATCATTTGTTCCTAATTCAATCATTCCTTTCTATCACCGCGGGGTGGAGCAGTCCGGTAGCTCGTCGGGCTCATAACCCGAAGGTCGCAGGTTCAAATCCTGCCCCCGCAACCAATATTGGTCCCGTAGTGTAGTGGTTAACATGCCTGCCTGTCACGCAGGAGATCGCGGGTTCGAGTCCCGTCGGGACCGCTTAAGGTTGAATGCATTTTAATAAAATTCTTGCGTAGGAAACGAAACAGCCTTGTTTCGTTTTTTTATTTCTCCTTAGGAAGTGGCTTCCTAGGGTTTTTTTATTTTTTTTAGATGTGCAACTAGCTTACTGCAGGTTGGACTCATCCTTTAAGAAGATTGACGAAGGAAGCCGATAACTTTAGTCATTGTGTAGAGGCATAGATGCTTCTTTTCAACAATATTAAATATTAGCAGGGAAAGTGGTAACAAGTGATAAGAATATGATAAAATTTCAGAAGCGAAGGTTATCATTATAAAAATGTAAAGGTGAAACGTGATGAAACGTTATGAACTGATTATGCACTCTCCTGAGGAAACGATGCATCTTGCTTCAAGATTTGGAGAACAGTTAAAAGCAAAAGATGTCATTACATTAGAAGGGGATTTAGGCGCGGGAAAAACGACGTTTACAAAAGGATTAGCCAAAGGATTGGGAGTAAGGAAAACGGTTAGCAGTCCTACTTTTACGATTGTGAAGGAATATAAAGGGCGTCTCCCCCTTTATCATATGGATGTGTATCGTTTAGAAGATACAATGGAGGATCTCGGTTTTGACGAATATTTTCATGGTGATGGTGTCACTGTCATCGAATGGGCACATCTTATCGAACCACAGCTACCACCGGAAAGATTGAACATTTATCTGTTTCACCATGGGAATGATGAGCGAAAATTAGTGATTGAACCAATCGGAGAACGATATGAACAGTTATGTAAGGGGATTTTAGAGTCATGAAAATATTAGCGATTGATACATCAAATGTGGTAATGGGAGTCGCATTAGTGGAAGACGATATCGTAAAAGGAGAAATAGTGACAAATATAAAGAAAGACCATTCCACGCGCGTAATGCCGGCAATCCAGTCTTTATTGAAAGATTGCGGTGTATCT
Organism: Parageobacillus galactosidasius; assembly: GCF_002217735.1. Classification (NCBI taxonomy): domain Bacteria; kingdom Bacillati; phylum Bacillota; class Bacilli; order Caryophanales; family Anoxybacillaceae; genus Parageobacillus; species Parageobacillus galactosidasius. The sequence goes on from NZ_NDYL01000001.1 coordinate 270,276, forward strand.
CCCAGTGAACTAGAGTTAATTGTTGTTGCGAGAGGGCCCGGATCTTATACGGGAGTGCGCATCGGAGTAACGATTGCAAAAACATTAGCATGGGCATTAAAGATCCCGATTGTAGGAGTATCTAGCCTTGAAGTGTTAGCAGCGAACGGAAGGTATTTTTCGGGTGTTATCGCTCCGTTTTTTGATGCGAGAAGAGGTCAAATTTATACAGGATTATATCGCTATAACGGCGTACAACTAGAGTGTATAGAAAGTGACCGAATCGTTTTGGCCGATGAATGGGCGCACAAACTGCAGGAAAGACAGGAGAAAGTGTTATTTATCGGAGCCGATATCGCCTTATATAAAGAAACGTTTCAGCAACAACTTGGCGATTTTGCGGAATTTGCGCCGTCTTCGTTACAATTGCCTCGCCCAGGTGAGTTAGCGCTGCTTGGAAAAAATAAAGAAAAAGAGAATACTCATACTTTTGTGCCTAATTACGTTCGCCTTGCCGAGGCAGAAGCAAAATGGCTTGCCAAGCAAAAAGGGGAAAACAAATATGGGGATGAAAATTCGATTTCGCTCAATGACCTTAAATGATATTGATGCAGTATTGCAAGTGGAGCATGCTTCTTTTACGTCTCCTTGGAGCAGAGAAGCATTTTATAATGAGCTTGTTTATAATCGTTATGCCAAATATATCGTAATGGAACATAACGGCCGCATCATTGGCTATGCGGGAATGTGGGTCGTCATTGATGAAGCGCATATTACAAATGTAGCTGTATTGCCTGAATATCGCGGCAAAAAATTAGGGGAAGCGCTAATGCGCAAATTAATGGAAACAGCAAAGCAACTTGGGGCTGTCACCATGACATTAGAAGTTCGTGTTTCTAATCATGTAGCCCAATCTTTATATCGAAAATTAGGATTTCTTAATGGCGGTATCCGCAGACATTATTATCCAGATAATTTAGAAGATGCTCTTGTAATGTGGGTGAAATTATCATGAATCATGACATATATGTTCTTGGAATTGAAACGAGCTGCGATGAAACCGCGGCGGCAGTTGTGAAAAATGGAACGGAAATTTTGTCTAATATTGTGGCTTCCCAAATGGAAAGCCATAAACGATTTGGCGGAGTCGTACCAGAAATCGCCTCGCGCCACCATGTCGAGCAGATTACGCTCGTTATTGAAGAAGCGATGCGTAAGGCGGATGTTTCGTTTCAACAGTTGAGTGCTATTGCAGTGACGCAAGGTCCAGGATTAGTCGGCGCTCTTTTGATTGGTGTGAACGCGGCGAAAGCGTTAGCGTTTGCCCATGGTCTTCCGCTTGTAGGCGTTCATCATATCGCCGGGCATATTTACGCGAATCGGCTTGTTACGGAAATGAAATTTCCGTTGTTATCTCTTGTGGTTTCAGGAGGACATACGGAACTTGTGTACATGGAGGGGCATGGCAAGTTTCAAGTCATCGGCGAAACGAGAGACGATGCGGCGGGAGAAGCGTATGACAAGGTGGCGAGGGCATTAAACCTTCCTTATCCGGGCGGACCGCATATTGACCGTCTTGCACAGGAAGGAAAGGTGACCATTGATTTGCCTCGTGCATGGCTGGAAGAAGGGTCATATGATTTTAGCTTCAGCGGGTTGAAATCGGCGGTATTAAACACGCTTCATAACGCGAATCAGCGTGGAGAAATCATCGACCCGAAAGATATGGCAGCCAGCTTTCAAGCGAGCGTAATCGATGTGCTTGTGACCAAAACCGTCAACGCAGCAAAAGAATATAATGTCCGTCAAGTGCTGCTTGCGGGCGGAGTCGCCGCAAACAGAGGATTACGAGCGGAGTTGGAGCGAAAAATGGCTGAATTAGACCATATCGAATTGGTTATTCCGCCTTTATCGCTTTGTACCGACAATGCGGCGATGATTGCGGCGGCAGGAACTGTTTTATTCACACAAGGAAAACTTGCCGACATGGCATTGAACGCAGATCCAAGTTTAGAACTAGATTAAACGAAAAGGACTTCTTTCAAGATATGTCTTGAAGGAAGTTCTTTTTTTATATAAAAATGTGTAACTTTTTTCGTTGAACGGAGTGAAAGGAAGAGAGATAAAGTATCTTTGAACAGATTAGCTATGAGCGTTTTACATGGTGGAAAAAGGAAAAACCAATTTTTTATTAAAAAAATAATCATGTGAATATATTTATCCACAAATTGTGGATATTGTGGAAAAAGAGAAAGAATCTTATTTTATTAGGGATGAAATAACCACAAATTTTTTCATATAAAAACGGCTTTTTTTGTGGATAATGTGGAAAAATCCGTGAATAACTTAAATTGTGGGAAAAAAATTGGGGATAAGTTTGTGGGTATGTGACTAACTAAAAAACATCCACGGGTATGCACAACCGTGGATGTTTTTTCGCAATTATTATTGTAATGTATGAAGTGTTTCCCATTCTTCTAGTAATTTTTCTAATTTTCCCTTCATTTCGTCACTCTCTTTTGTTAATTTTTGTACTTTCTCATGGTCTTGATAAATTTCTGGATCGCATAATTGTTCGTCGATGTATGCGATTTGCTGTTCTAATTCGCTAATTTCTGTTTCAATTTCTTCAATGCGCCGCTTGCGCTGTCGTTCTAGTTTTTTCGCCTCTTTTTCCTGTTCGTAGCTAAGTTTCGATGATGCCTCTTCATGAGAACGGCCTGTTTGTTTCTCGGAAGCGAGACGTTCTAGCTCCAGCATTTCCGCCTTTTTTGCGACATAGTAGTCATAATCGCCTAAATACTCGGTAATTCCGTCACTAGAAAGCTCATATACTTTCGTGGCAATTCGATTAATAAAATAGCGGTCGTGAGAAACGAATAAAATAGTTCCGGGATATTCGATTAAGGCGTTTTCGAGCACTTCTTTACTGTCTAAATCAAGATGGTTTGTCGGTTCGTCTAAAATAAGGAAATTGGCTTTTTGCATCATTAGTTTGGCAAGCGCCAGTCTCGCTTTTTCACCGCCGCTTAAGGCCGATACAGGTTTTAATACATCGTCTCCAGAGAATAAGAAGCTTCCGAGCACGGTGCGGATTTCTTTTTCCGTTTTGTCAGGGTATTCATCCCAAAGTTCATCGAGCACGCGCTTATTCGAGGACAAATCAGCCTGGTTTTGGTCGTAATAGCCGATTTGCACGTTCGAACCGTAACGGAAATGTCCTGATTGCAGCGGAAGTTTGTTTACAATCGCTTTTAACAACGTTGACTTTCCGATTCCGTTCGGTCCGACCAAGGCGATGCTTTCACCGCGCGTGATGCGGAAACGAATGTTGCGAATGAGCGGCTTGTTCTCATCATATCCGACTGCGACATCTTCAGCGATTAATACGTCATTTCCGCTTTGCCGTTCGATGTCAAAAGAAAAGGAAGCAACTTTTTCGTCTCCTGCTGGTTTTTCCATTCTCTCCATTTTTTCTAACTGTTTTCTCCGGCTTTGCGCACGTCTTGTTGTGGAGGCACGGGCAATATTGCGTTGAATAAAGTCTTGGAGTTTTGCGATTTCTTCTTGTTGTTTTTCATACAGTTTTCGTTCTCGTTCATATTCGGCTGCTTTTTGTTCTAAGTAACGGCTGTAATTTCCTGTGTATCGTTTCAATGTTGTCCGTGACAGCTCATATACTTGGGTGACAACTTTATCGAGAAAGTAGCGGTCGTGGGATACGATAAGAATAGCGCCAGGATATGTTTGCAAGTATTGTTCGAGCCATGTTAATGTTTCAAGGTCTAAATGGTTTGTCGGTTCGTCCAAAATAAGCAAATCAGGCTTCATTAAAAGCAGTTTTCCAAGCGCCAGACGAGTTCGTTGTCCGCCGCTTAACGATTGAACGGGAGTCGTCATATAGTCATATTTCGCAAATTGTAAGCCGTGTAAAATCGAACGAATATCCGCTTCGTATTGATAACCGCCTTGTTCTTTATAGCGTTCTTGCAATGCATCATAATCTTTTAATAATTTTTCATAGCGGGAAGAATCGGCGATTAGATCAGGGTCTCCCATTTGCAGCTCCATCTGGCGAAGTTGTTTTTCTATTGTTTTTAGAGGAGCAAATACTGTCATCATTTCTTCCCAAATGGATAAAGAGGAGTGTAGACCGCTATCTTGAGCAAGATATCCGATCGATACTTCTTTTGGTTTGATGATTTCTCCACTATCGTAAGACATCTCACCAGCAATAATTTTTAATAGTGTCGATTTTCCTGCTCCGTTTCTTCCGACGAGCGCAATTCTATCTTTGGATTGTATTTCTAATTTTATATTCGATAAAATAAGGTCAGCACCGAAATATTTTGTTAGTTGATTGACTTGTAAAATAATCATTGTTGTTCACCTCTCGTTTAACAATAATAGTGTAGCGTAATTTGTTTTCTTATCGCAATAAAACAAAACGATAAAAGACAGATGTCTAAAAATAGTGTATAGTTTATAAATGGGGGAGATATGTGTGTCATCATTTACGCATTTTAATGAACAAGGCCGTGCAAAAATGGTCGATATTACGGAAAAAGAGGATACCATTCGAGTAGCGGTAGCACAAACGAGCGTGACCGTAAATAAAGAAATTTACGAGAAAATGACAAATCGCATGATTGAAAAAGGGGATGTGCTTGCTGTTGCGCAAGTAGCCGGCATTATGGCCGCAAAAAAAACGTCTGATTTAATTCCAATGTGCCACCCTCTTATGTTAAAAGGTGTCGACATCCAATTTGCATGGCATGTCGAGGAAGAAAAAGCGCTTTACCAATTACTGATCACCGTAACGGTAAAAACAAAAGGAAGTACAGGTGTGGAGATGGAAGCGCTGACGGCTGCTTCTGTTTGTGCACTGACCGTGTATGATATGTGTAAGGCGCTAGACAAAGGGATGGTGATTGGCCCAACCTATTTAGTGGAAAAATCAGGTGGGAAATCAGGCCATTATCAACGAGAAAACAGTAGTGTTGGGGGATTTGCGAATGAACAATGAACAACCAAAAATTCCGCAAGCAACTGCAAAACGTTTGCCACTATATTACCGCTTTTTGAAAAATTTACATGCTTCAGGAAAACAACGAGTTTCTTCTGCGGAATTAAGTGAGGCAGTAAAAGTTGATCCCGCGACCATTCGCCGTGATTTTTCCTATTTCGGTGCGCTTGGCAAAAAAGGATACGGATATAATGTCAATTATTTATTATCTTTTTTTCGCAAGACGCTTGATCAAGATGAAATTACCGAAGTGGCGTTATTTGGAGTCGGGAACTTAGGGACAGCGTTTTTAAATTATAATTTTACAAAAAATAATAATACAAAAATTGTGATGGCATTTGATGTCGATCAAAAGAAAGTAGGAAAAGAAGTTGGCGGTGTGCCAGTATATCATTTGGATGAATTGGAAAATCGCCTTCACGAAGGAATTCCTGTTGCGATTTTGACCGTACCGGCTCCTGCCGCTCAATGGATTACGGACCGTCTCGTTCAAAAAGGGATTAAAGGAATTTTAAACTTTACACCCGCTCGATTGAACGTACCGAAACATATTCGTGTCCATCATATTGATTTAGCGGTTGAATTGCAATCATTAGTCTATTTCTTAAAAAATTATCCGGCCGATAAAGGAGAGAATGAAAAGTGAAATATTTGTTAATTGTGCTTGTTATTTTATTATTGTTTGGAACGAAAAAACTTCCGGAGCTGGGCAAATCGCTCGGTCAATCGCTGCGGGAATTTAAGGATGCCACTAAAGGATTAACAGACGAGGATGAAAAAAAACCAGACCAATTATGATTTGTTAGGATGATTGAAGTATGGACGATAAAGAAATGTCGGTGTACGAACACCTGGGAGAATTACGAAAGCGACTTATTATTGTTCTTGTGTTTTTTGTCATTGCCCTTATTGCTAGTTTCTTTTTCGTGGAGCCCGTCATTTTATATTTGCAGCGAACGGACGAAGCGAAGGAATTAACGATGAACGCCTTTCGTTTAACAGATCCAATAAAAATTTATGTTCAATTTGCGTTTGTTCTTGCGTTTGTTCTTACCGCGCCAGTTCTGCTTTATCAAATTTGGGCGTTTGTCAGTCCTGGGCTGTATGAAAAGGAACGAAGAGTCACGTTAAGCTACATTCCGATTTCGATCTTTCTCTTTTTAGCTGGCATTAGTTTTGCGTATTTCATCTTATTTCCTTTCGTCGTTCGTTTTATGCAAAATTTAGCGTCCCGTCTCGGCATTCATCAGGTGATAGGGATTAATGAATACTTTGAATTTTTGCTTCATCTGATCTTGCCATTTGGAATTGTATTTCAGCTGCCGGTAGTTGTGATGTTTTTAACAAGGCTTGGCTTGATTACACCGATGTTATTAATCAAGGTGCGCAAATATGCTTATTTAGCATTATTGATTTTAGCGGCGGTCATTACGCCGCCAGATGTGCTGTCACAAGTCATTGTTATGATTCCGCTTTCGATTTTATATGAAGTGAGCATTTGGATTTCGAAAATAGCTTATCGCAAAGCGCTATTGGCGCAGACGGAACAAGAAAACCTCCCGTGAATGCGGCGGGAGGTTCATTTTTTAAAGTAAAGTACTAACAGACGTATCGCAGTTCCAAAATCAAGCGTAGCTATTATCGCAAGAACGATCGTGAAAAAATTCCAAATGGTTTCATCCGCACTTTGAATCGACAAGTAAGTGAATAAGATGCCCATAAGAAAATAGAAAAAAGCGAATTGTAATGGTGACCTTTTCATCGTACTAAAAGCCTCCAATAATGAGTTGTATCTGTTCTGTTTGACGCATCATTTTTTCTATCTCATCCGCAAATATCGTTTGTATTAATACGACGAACGTATTCATAGTGACGTGGGCAAAAATCGGAACGAAAATACGCTTTGTTTTCGCGTAAAGAAACGCGAAGGTAAATCCCATTGTCGCATACAGCAGCAGGTGTTCGAACTCCATATGGACAACCGCAAATAAAAGAGAACTAACTAGTGCGGAAATGAAGAAATTATATTTTTGATATAGTGTTCCGAAAATAATTTTGCGAAAAATAATTTCTTCTAAAATCGGTCCGATGATAGAAGTAACGACCATCAATAATGGGGTGACTCGAATAATCTCGACAATTCGTTTTGTATTTTCTGAACCGGGCTCGATGCCGAGCAAGCGCCATTCAATATTGGCGGCAATGCTTTGGGCAAACAAGGCTAAAAAGACGCCGCCAATGGCCCACATCCATGCCGCAGATAACGGAACGCTATAACGGGTGTGCCGCTGTTTTATATCTTCACGCAAGAAAAAGAGAATGATGAGAAAGGCGATGGAAAAGCTGATAACCGCCCAATAGCCAGAGGCGATCTCTGTTGCCACAAAGTCATTTTTTGCGTGTTTTCCAACACCGAGAAAATGCAACAATGGGACCCCTGCAATACCTGATAGCTGCATGATGACATACGTAATAATGACATACCAGTAGCGTCGTTTCAATGAAACTTACCCCTTTGCCGATAAAATAATATAGTGATACTTCCCGTATTGTAGCACATCTTCTATAAAAAATGACAAAAAAAGAATGGATTGTTGTTTAGGTTTGTGGAAATGTGAAATAATTAAAAAGGGCAGGAAACGAGAAAAAACATATTATTTTTTGGTGTTTCCCACTTGCAAAAAAAAGAGAAGTTCATTAATATTATAAGTGTGTTAGCACTCAGTTAAGACGAGTGCTAATAAGAACGGCGAAAATTATTATCAAGGAGGTTGTTTTCCGTGTTAAAGCCATTAGGTGATCGCGTTGTCATTGAAGTGATTGAAACAGAAGAAAAAACTGCAAGCGGCATCGTATTGCCAGACACTGCGAAAGAAAAGCCACAAGAAGGCAGAGTTGTTGCTGTTGGTAAAGGTCGCGTGCTTGACAGCGGTGAACGTGTAGCTCCAGAAGTAGAAGTTGGCGATCGTATTATCTTCTCGAAATATGCTGGTACAGAAGTAAAATATGATGGCAAAGAATACTTAATTTTACGTGAAAGCGATATTTTAGCTGTTATTGGTTAATATAGCATTGATAACATAGATATGCAAAAATAATATTTAACAAAATACTTAACGATTCTATTTCATAAGGAGGTAACGGGGTATGGCAAAAGAAATTAAATTCAGCGAAGAAGCTCGTCGTGCGATGTTACGTGGTGTGGACAAATTAGCTGATGCGGTAAAAGTAACGTTAGGTCCAAAAGGCCGTAACGTCGTATTAGAGAAAAAATTCGGTTCTCCATTAATTACAAACGACGGTGTAACAATCGCGAAAGAAATCGAATTAGAAGATCCATTTGAAAACATGGGTGCGAAGCTTGTCGCTGAAGTTGCAAGCAAAACAAACGATGTTGCTGGGGACGGTACAACAACGGCAACAGTTTTAGCGCAAGCAATGATCCGCGAAGGATTGAAAAACGTTACAGCTGGCGCAAACCCAATGGGCATCCGTAAAGGTATTGAAAAAGCGGTTGCTGTGGCAGTAGAAGAATTAAAAGCAATCTCCAAACCAATCAAAGGAAAAGAATCGATTGCTCAAGTTGCGGCTATCTCTGCAGCTGACGAAGAAGTTGGCCAATTAATCGCAGAAGCAATGGAACGTGTTGGTAACGACGGTGTTATCACATTAGAAGAATCAAAAGGCTTCACAACAGAATTAGATGTTGTGGAAGGTATGCAATTTGACCGTGGTTATGTATCTCCATACATGATCACAGATACAGAAAAAATGGAAGCAGTGCTTGAAAATCCATATATCTTAATCACAGACAAAAAAATCTCTAACATCCAAGACATCTTGCCTATCTTAGAACAAGTTGTTCAACAAGGCAAACCATTATTAATCATCGCAGAAGATATCGAAGGCGAAGCGCTTGCAACATTAGTAGTAAACAAACTTCGCGGTACATTCACTGCTGTAGCGGTAAAAGCTCCTGGCTTCGGTGATCGTCGTAAAGCAATGCTTGAAGACATCGCAATCTTAACTGGCGGTGAAGTTATCTCCGAAGAACTAGGACGTGACTTAAAATCTACAACAATCGCATCACTTGGCCGCGCTTCAAAAGTTGTTGTAACAAAAGAAAATACAACAATCGTAGAAGGCGCTGGCGATTCTGACCGCATTAAAGCCCGCATCAACCAAATTCGTGCTCAATTAGAAGAAACAACTTCTGAATTCGATCGTGAAAAATTACAAGAACGTCTAGCAAAATTAGCTGGCGGCGTAGCGGTAATCAAAGTTGGTGCAGCTACAGAAACAGAATTGAAAGAACGCAAATTACGCATCGAAGACGCGCTCAACTCTACTCGTGCCGCTGTGGAAGAAGGTATCGTAGCCGGCGGTGGTACAGCATTAATGAACGTATACAACAAAGTTGCTGCGATTGAAGCAGAAGGCGATGAAGCAACTGGTGTGAAAATCGTTCTTCGCGCAATTGAAGAGCCAGTTCGCCAAATCGCGCAAAACGCTGGTTTGGAAGGCTCTGTCATTGTTGAACGCTTAAAAACAGAAAAACCTGGCATCGGCTTCAACGCGGCTACTGGTGAATGGGTAGACATGATTGAAGCTGGTATCGTAGACCCAACGAAAGTAACTCGTTCCGCACTTCAAAACGCAGCTTCTGTTGCCGCTATGTTCTTAACAACAGAAGCAGTTGTCGCTGACAAACCAGAAGAAAACAAAGGCGGCAACGCAGGCATGCCTGACATGGGCGGAATGATGTAATCCCTATAAAAAACAAGGAACACTGGGAGTGATCCCGGTGTTCCTTTTCTTTTTGGATAGAGGGAAGAGAAGAAACGGAGTCTACAGTATTTGCATAGAGAGGTCTTCTTTTGGAATGTAAACGTCTTTTCGACCGATCGGTTGCATGAATACATCCCCGAGTTGCCGCTTGTCCGGTAACTGAGCGTCCACTCGGGGGAAGCAAATAAGAGATGGATCTGAAGTAAGCGAATGGTAAAGAAGGCGTTGCAGACGCTATTATTTTTCCGCAGTTTCCAGTCGTTCCTTCTGCTTCTCTTTTATTACCTTCTTATCCCATTTAAATACTTTATTGAGTAGTTTATATATACTTTTGCTTTCTTTAGCAAAGAGCGGCCCTAATATCGCGAGCATGAGAACGTAAAGTGCGGTAAAAGGAGTTAATATAGGGTTTAACCCCGCTGTAATCCCCAGATTCGCAACGATAATGGAAAATTCCCCACGCGCAGTGATCGTCAAACCAATGTTTGTAGAGGCCTTGTAGGACAATCCAGCCCTTCTCCCAGCGATCATCCCTGCCACGATATTTGCTATTAGAGTGACGATAACGGCCCCTAATGATAACCAAAACGCATGAATTAAGGTTGACGGTTCAATACTCAAACCGAAACTAAAGAAAAAAATAGCTCCAAAGAAGTCACGGAATGGAACAACTAAATGTTCGATCCGATCACGGTGTTCCGTCTCCGAAAAGACAAGCCCGAGCAGTAAGGCTCCGATGGCTTCAGCGACGTGAATCGTTTCGGAAAAACCGGCAACAAAGAAGAGAGTAGCAAAGATGACGATGATAAATATTTCATCGGATTTGATATTTAACCATTTGTTCAGTAGAGGGGCACCTTTTCGAGCGATGATAAAAAATAGCAACATATAAGCGACAGATGTGAAAACAGATAGGCTGATTCCAAAAAGGGAGGTGGAGCCAGCTAGCAAAACACCTGACATCGTCGTCAAAAATAAGGCAAGGAAGATATCATCAAAAAGGATCATCCCTAAAATGAGCTCTGTTTCAGGATTGGCCGTTCTCTTTAAATCGACAAGCACTTTAGTCACGATGGCACTTGATGATACACTGAGGAGCCCAGCAATCAGAAGCGTTTCCATCCATGGCATTCCGACGGCCTTGCCGTAAAGCAATCCTAAAACAAAGTTCATTATGACATAGATGGTGCCACCAACCACAATGTTTTTTCCGGACTTAATCAGTTTGCCGACAGAAAATTCAAGCCCCAAATAAAACAGCAAAAAAAGTACCCCGATCCTCCCTAAAAACTGGATAATTTCATTACTTTCAATAAAGGTGAGGTCAATAATCCCAATCGTGGGGGCATGAGGACCAACCAGCATGCCGATAATGATCAAAAACGGGATAATGGAGAAGTTTAATTTATTGGCAATGATGGATCCAATAGCAACTAAAACGAGCGCTGTTCCCACTTCCAATACTAAGTAGTTCATTTATCTACATCACTCCTTATTTGATAGTAGCTGATTAATGATCTCCTTTATTTGTTGTCTTTCTCCAGACATGACCAATGTATCCCCGGCTTCAATCAATGTATTGGGACCCGGATTATGAGATTTTTGGGAATGTTTCTTTTTGATAGCGATAACGGTGATACCGAAGCGGTTCCGAATATCAAGATCTCCAATTTTTTTATTTACAGCAGGGGCGTTCGGTTCTACTTGAAACCACTCGATAATTAGATCGTCAAAGGCGAATTCAACCGTTTCGAGTGCTTTCGGTTTGTATGCCATTCCTCCAATGATCCCCGCGATTTGCCTCGCTTCTTGGTCGCTTAGCGTCACACTGCTAACGACTTCATCATAATCCTCTGCGTCAAAGTGATAAATTTCTCTTCGTCCATCGTCATGAATCACGATGACAAGTTTATCTTTGTTTCGCGTAATAATTTCAAATTTGTACCCAATTCCTGGAAGTTCAATTTCTCGAATATTCATGGTCAAAGATTCCTCCTTATGGATTGTTTATTTGTTTTTGAAGCGCCATTTGGATTATGGCACCTAATAAACCCTAATATTACCAAATGTGAGCAACAATAAACTTTCTACGACCTTTTTTAGATTTGGCCATCGAAGGAATAGAAGTGTCGATGATGAGTAGTTTGCTTATAGAGGAAGCAGTCGAAAATTTTTTTTGGATAAAAATACCATTTTTGTTTATATCTAATTCTTACACCAAATGATCCCTTTCCTGTTATCTATTTGGGCTATAGTTATTATAACAGTAAAAAAGGTTCTTTTCACTGTTTTTGTCTTGGTTGACTGTTTGAAGGCAGGCGAGAGGGAAATACATATGTCAGTTGCCCCGCCTTTCTATATCTTTTCCTTTGTTTTGCGTTACACGAAAGACAATAAAAAATCATTATGTGGACGATAGAAAAAAACATCCTGGCAGCTCCAGGATGTTTTTTTATTCAGGCAAAAAGGTTGCGCAGTTCGTTCACCGCCAATACGGCAAACAAGACGAGGCAAAGAATCAACAATAAGTTGGACAGCCAATGGTTGCGTCTTCCTTCCGGTAGCTCTTTTTTCGAATTTAAAAGCCACAGTAGCGTAATCGCCAAAAACGGCATAAATAATGCTCCTAACGCACCGTAGACGATAATTAATCCAACCGGTTTGCCGATAAAATGCAAAAGCATCGGTGGAAATGTGAGCCAAAAGACGTAAAAGCGGAATGCTTTTGTTTGATTGAGTTTTTCTTTATCAATGTTCAATTTTCGTACATTGCGGATAAAATCGGCGAACAAATATGATACTCCGTTCCATACCGCCGATTACCGACGTAAAGGAGGCAGACCAAAATCCAAGCAAAAACAGCCAGCGCGCTGCCGGATGCAGCTCATTGCCCATAATGGAGGCGAAGGAGACAAGCCCTTGCTCGCCGCTGATGCTTGTGTCTGTTCCGTATAACAAGGCGGCACCAAGCACAAGTAGCGACAACGTAAAAATAGCTGTTACAATGTAAGCGATAGCGGAATCATAGCGCATCGGCGAAATGTAGGAGGGTCCTTTCCAGCCGTTTTCTTGAATCCAATAGCCGTATGATGCCATTGTAATCGAGCCGCCGACGCCGCCGATTAATCCAAGCGCGTAAAGGAGGGATCCTTTCGGCAGGTCAGGAACGGCCGTATGCCATAGTCCGTTCAGCTGCGGAAGAACGAGAATGGCCGAGCCGACTACAGTAATAAACATGAGACCGACTAGTACGTTCATGACACGCTCAAATAGCTGAAAACGGCCCGACCAAGTGATCGCAAACCCGGCGATTCCATGGATAATTGCCCAAGCCCAGAGAGGAATGGCCGGAACCATCGCTGACATCGCCAAGGCGCACGAAGATGTACCGGCGGCGCCGTATACAAAGCCCCAAATAAGCGCATAGACGCCAAAATAGCCGGAGGCCCATTTCCCCATCGACTGCCAGCCTTCAAAAATGGTTTTGCCGCTCAGCAAATGCCAGCGTCCTACCCCTTCATTTAACACAAATTTAAAGATAGCTCCAACGATGATTGCCCATGCGAACACAAGAGCGTAATTTTCGTGCCGGCGACAAGCGCGGCGACGAGGTCCCCTGACCCGACACCGGTAGCCGCGACAATGAGACCGGGACCAATAATGGTCCATTTTTTCTTGTTAGTTTGGCTATTTGATGTTTCCATCTCCATCCTCCCTCTATAAATGTTGATATATCAACGGTTGTAGCCGTTTCAGGGGTGTCAAAAAAATATTTTTCGACAAAGTTTCTAACATTATTTCTTAAATATGTGTATATCTTACATTTACTGGGTACGCTTCGCGGCCACTACTGGTTAAATTTGGTTGTAGTGGGGGGAAGCGTATGGGATGCACCGTGGATCTCTGCATCGCTGATGATGACGAACCCTCCCATGTCTCTTGGCATCCTTGTGCCTACATTCCTTCGTTCGGTCTAGTCATCAGGCAGAGGCCGGCTAAGCTCCTTTAGGGACTCAAGGTCGAATGGATGATATCGCGCCAGCTTCTCCGTGTCATCCTTGTTGTCTAGAGAATCGAGACTATAGGCATCAAGCAGCCGTTTCGAGGCCAAAGATGTCCTAATTCATGTATAGTCCTCCTTGGTATCCAAATTAGGGGTCAATTCATCCGATTGACACCCCCGAATCATACCAAGAGGGCTTTTTTTATTCAAGTCCCCGAAAAAACTTCTAACAGGAATGCTCCTTAATAATAAAAATTATTTCAAAAATTATGTATATTAGTTATTATAATATTAAATAATTGAGGAAATGAAATGTCCACAGCCAAAAGTTTTATCATCATAACAATATGACTGCCATCCTAAAAGTAAAGGAGCTTCATTCATGACGGTAAAAGAAATGTTACAGCCTTCGATAGAACAAGTTGTAGAAAATATCGAGAAAGTGATTGTGGGGAAAAGAAACGTAGCGATATTAAGCCTTGTTGCACTGCTGGCCAAAGGACATGTGCTTTTGGAAGACGTTCCCGGCGTCGGCAAAACGATGCTGGTGCGCGCGCTGGCCAAATCGATCAACGCGCAGTTTAAGCGGATTCAATTCACCCCTGACTTGCTTCCGAGCGATGTAACAGGCGTGTCTATTTATAACCCGAGAGAGAGGCAATTTGAATACAAGCCCGGGCCAATTATGGGGAACATCGTGCTGGCCGATGAAATCAACCGTACGTCGCCGAAAACGCAATCGGCGCTTTTGGAAGCGATGGAAGAGGGAAGCGTTACAGTGGACGGGGCGACAAGACCGTTGCCGCGTCCGTTTTTCGTCATGGCAACGCAAAACCCGATTGAATATGAAGGAACATATCCGCTCCCGGAAGCCCAGTTAGACCGCTTTTTATTGAAGCTAAACATGGGATATCCATCCCCTGAGGAAGAGGTGGGAATATTAAGCCGAGTGGAAAAAGCGCCGCCTATTGAGGGAATTCGCCCTGTAATGGCTTTGGATGAGCTGCTGGAGCTGCAGCGGCAGGTGACGGAAGTATACGTTAGCGATCCTATTAAGCGTTACATCGTTGACATCGTGCAGCGAAGCCGTTCGAACGCGTCCGTTTACCTAGGAGTAAGTCCACGCGGTTCTGTTGCGCTGATGAAAGCGGCACAAGCGTATGCGTTTATGCACGGACGGGAATTCGTTGTCCCTGATGATGTGCAGTTTTTAGCGCCATATGTATTGTCTCATCGCATGATCATTAAATCAGAAGCAAAGTTTGACGGGCTCACAGCGGAAGAGATTGTCGCCCAAATTATCGCTAGAATTCCTGTTCCAATTCAAAGGTAGTGAAACGGATGAGAAAACGAACGCGCTTTATTCGGCAAGTTTTTGGTTTATTTAGTTTATTTGTGATCCTTTTTTCATATGCGATGTTTCAGGGAGGCTTTGTCAGTTGGTTTTTGTTTTATAGTTTTCTTCCATTTGGTCTTTATTCACTAGCAATTGCCGTCTATCCGTTTCATCGCGTCATTGTGAGGCGAGTGATTCATCAGCGGCAGTTTCATGCCGGCGATTCGCTTACGGCAACGGTCGAAGTGCGTTTTCCGATTTGGTTTCCATTTGTGGCGTTGACGATGGAGGAAGCCGATGTTCCTTTACTTAAGATGGAACAGACAAAAGTAACGATTCCATTTATTTGGAAACGAACGTTTTCTTACACGTATGAATTGCGCGAGCTGCCGCGAGGGGAACATGTATTTTCCGCGCTTCGCCTTACCGCTACGGACTTTTTCGGACTGATAGAAAAGAATTCGAGCCATTTCGCAGAAGAAACGATTTTAGTATATCCTCGCTATATCGATATCATGTACCGAAAAGCGGGACAACAGTTTGACCAAGGAATGGCCGCTTCCTTGCTACAGATTCATCGAGATATGACGATGGCTGTGGGGGTTCGGGAATATGCGCCAGGCGACCGCTTTTCATGGGTTCATTGGAAAGCATCTGCCCGCAAGCAACGGTTGATGACAAAAGAGTTTGAAGAACGGCAGCGGGATGATTTGATCGTTGTACTTGATCGTACACCAACATCATTGTTTGAAGAGATCGTGACATTTGTTGCTTCTTTTTTGCGGGCCGCTATTAAACAAGGGGTGCAGACAGGACTTGTATCCGTTGGCAGCGACCGCACTATCTTTCCTGCTCGAAATGGTGAGGAGCATCTACAGCGCTTGTTTTATCATCTGGCAAAAGTAGCTTGTGATAGTCATGAGCCATTTGCGCGCGTTATTTCCAATGAAAGAGCAAACTGGAGAGCGTCCGTTGCTTTTTGCTATGTTACTTCTTATTTACAGAAAGAGCTGGTTTTCACGTTAGGCGAAATGTCTGCACGCCGCCATGAGGGAACCGTGTTTCTTATCAAGGATGATTTGACGAAAGAGGAGCGGAATTGGATGGAAGCGCTGCGCCACAAAGGAATCCATGTTGTGGTCGTATCGCCGCGAAATATAATGACGACCTTGCATAAAGGCAGGGATGAATGATGAATGCAATTAAAAATCTCGGGAAGAATCTGCTTATATATGGGTTGGCTTGCTGGCTGCTGATCGAATGGCTTCTTCCGCTAGAAACGGTGTCTGATACCAGGAATGTGCAAGTCTTTATTTGGTTTGTGTCTGTCTGTTTTCTTCTTTATTTGTTGCGGATTCCAGTGTGGCTTTCTGCTTTTATAAAGATTGCATATATGGTCTGTGCGTTAAACACATTGTTTTACCATGTTTCTTATCTGCAGGTGCTGAAGCTGCTTGTTCGGGAAATTGTTGATCACGTCCCTATTTTATTTTCGATGCGTTGGGCGGAACTGACCAACTCGTTTCGCAGCTTTCTTTTTTTTCTTTTGTTATGGATGATGGCGTATTTACTGCATTATTGGCTATTTACGCAA
The DNA here is from genome assembly GCF_002217735.1 of Parageobacillus galactosidasius. Classification (NCBI taxonomy): domain Bacteria; kingdom Bacillati; phylum Bacillota; class Bacilli; order Caryophanales; family Anoxybacillaceae; genus Parageobacillus; species Parageobacillus galactosidasius. Next base: position 287,002 of record NZ_NDYL01000001.1, read on the forward strand.
AAACGGCTGTTTTTCTTTTATGTCCTGACTGTTACGTACATTACGGTACTAGATACGTTTACCATGTTTCGTGGAAACGGTGCGATTATTCGTTTAGTCGTCTTTGGTTTTTTCCTCTTAAGCTTCCTGCATATAGAACGGTTGCGTGAAAAGGCATCGATTGCAGGCGGAATCAGAAAATGGACGGTTTTCTGCTTATGCCTAATTGGACTAGCTTTCATCTGCGGATATTTTAGTCCCAAACTGCCGCCTAAATGGCCGGATCCGGTGGCGTTTGTGAGAAGCTATGCAGCCCCGCAAGAGGAAAAACGGAATGATCCTGCTTTAGCAAAGGTGAAAAAAATCGGCTATGGGCAAAATGATTCGCGGCTTGGCGGTCCATTTATTGCCGATGATACGGTCGTTTTTATTGCCGAAGACCAAAAGCGGCATTATTGGCGTGTCGAAACGAAAGATATTTATACAGGAAAAGGATGGGAAAGCTCGGATAGTGTGCAAGTAAAAACATTTGAAAAAAATACAGATATCGGTTATTCTTGGTGGAATCTATCGGTGAAAAAACAAACGATGACAGCTAGCATCCATATAAAGGAGCCTTATTTCCATATTGTTTACCCTCTTGGGCTAAAGACAATAGATACGCCTGAAGACATTGTGTTTCGTTTGGACACGGCAACGGAAAAAATGTATGCAACTGATCGTTCAGCTTATGCGATTATGTTAAGGACATATAATATTACTTATGAATATCCGACGTTCTCCATTGATAAATTAAACGCCGCACCGCCAGTGCAAGATGAGGGGTTAAAAAAGCGATATACGCAGCTTCCTGAAAGCGTGCCGAAACGAGTGCGCGATTTGGCGAAACAAATCGTAAAAGGAAAGCAAACACAGTATGAACAAGTAAAAGCAATTGAGCAATATTTTCACATGAACGGATATGTGTATGAAACGAGTGATGTTGCTATTCCAGGGGAAAAGGATGACTACGTCGATCAGTTTTTATTTGAAACAAAAAAAGGATATTGTGATAATTTTTCCACTTCGATGGTTGTGCTCCTACGTTCTCTTGGTATTCCAGCACGTTGGGTGAAGGGATATACGTCGGGGCAACTAATAGAAGGAGCAACTTTGGGAGAGGAAGAAGGAAAAAATGTATATCAAGTGACGAACAAGGATGCGCATTCATGGGTGGAAGTGTATTTTTCCGGAATCGGCTGGGTTCCGTTTGAGCCAACGCAAGGGTTTGCGAACCCATATGAGTTTACCGATTTGCAATCTACGCCGGAAACAGCGCCGGTTCCTCGACAGCGTAGGCTCGAGCAAGGCCGTGTTCCTATAAAAGATGTGATGGAGCAAGATCGTTCTCCTTCATCAAGTGTGAAAGAAACATTCACCAGCTTTTTGGACATTTTGTCGTGGAAGCGCATCACGATTGTAGTGTCTATATTGCTTGTTTGTGTATTGGTGTTGTACAAAACGAGACGGAAATGGTGGCCGTATGTTACATTGTTTCTATTCAAATATAAGCGGGGGAATGACCGATTTACGAAAGCGTATCTTTCTTTACTCCGTCACTTGGATGATTATGGATTAAAACGGAAACAAGATCAAACGCTAAGACAATACGCCGCATATGTCGACGATTGGTTTCAAACAAAGGAAATGACGAAGTTGACATTGTTATATGAAAAGGTGATTTATCAACAAGAAACCGTTCGGGTTGAATGGGCGGAAGTGAAAGAATTATGGGAAAATTTAATTAAAAAAACGGCATCTTGACCGCTGATAGATAGAGTTGATAGAATGGATTAAAATTTAATGAAATCATCATATGTACCTTCATATATCCTCGGTAATATGGTCCGAGAGTCTCTACCGGGTCGCCGTAAACGACCCGACTATGAAGGCGGAATTAACTAGAATTTTGCCTTTATAGTTGTCGGGGGCGATTCTAGTTTTTTATTTTGCGATGAGGTGATGACATGGAACAAAAACAGGAAATGATTATTGTTCTAGATTTTGGAAGCCAGTATAACCAATTAATTACTCGCCGCATTCGCGAGTTTGGGGTATACAGCGAATTGCATCCACATACGATTACAGCGGAAAAAATTCAAGAAATGAATGTAAAAGGAATCATTTTTTCTGGCGGTCCAAACAGCGTATATGATGATAATGCGTTTACGTGTGATCCGAAAATTTTTGAGCTTGGTTTGCCGATTTTAGGAATTTGTTATGGCATGCAGTTAATGACCTATCATTTGGGTGGAAAAGTAGAAAAAGCAACACATCGTGAGTACGGAAAAGCAATGATTCAAGTAAAGAACGCTTCCGCCCTTTTTGAACGTCTCCCAGACGAGCAAGTGGTCTGGATGAGCCACGGCGATTTAGTCACTGCTCCGCCAGAAGGGTTTACTGTAGATGCTGTTAGCGCTTCTTGTCCAATTGCGGCAATGAGCAATGAGGCGAAAAAGTTTTACGCGGTGCAATTCCATCCAGAAGTGCGCCATTCCGTTTACGGAAACGATATTTTAAGAAATTTCGTATTTGACGTGTGCCAATGTAAAGGCGATTGGACAATGGAAAGCTTTATCGATAGCGAAGTGCGCAAAATTCGCGAGCTTGTTGGAGATAAAAAAGTGCTTTGCGCGTTAAGCGGCGGTGTCGATTCTTCCGTGGCGGCTGTGCTTGTGCATCGCGCCATCGGCGATCAACTCACATGTATTTTTGTCGATCACGGGCTCCTTCGCAAAGGGGAAGCGGAAAGCGTCATGAAAACATTCCGCGAAGGATTCCATATGAACGTTATTAAAGTGGATGCGAAAGAGCGCTTTTTATCAAAATTAAAAGGGGTAACCGACCCGGAACAAAAACGCAAAATCATCGGCAACGAATTTATTTATGTGTTTGATGATGAAGCGGCAAAATTAGAAGGAATAGAGTTTTTAGTACAAGGGACGCTTTATACGGATATTATCGAAAGCGGCACGGCGACAGCACAGACGATCAAGTCTCATCATAATGTCGGCGGATTGCCGGAAGATATGAAATTCAAACTCATCGAACCGCTTAATACGCTGTTTAAAGATGAAGTACGCGCGCTTGGAACGGAATTAGGCCTTCCAGATGAAATTGTTTGGCGGCAGCCGTTCCCAGGTCCAGGATTAGGCATTCGCGTGCTTGGCGAAGTGACAGAAGAAAAATTAGAAATCGTCCGTGAATCGGACGCGATTTTACGGGAAGAAATTAAAAAAGCGGGACTTGATCGGGAAATTTGGCAATATTTCACGGTGCTTCCGGACATTCGCAGCGTCGGTGTGATGGGTGATGCCCGCACATATGACTATACGGTCGGCATTCGCGCTGTTACATCGGTGGATGGCATGACAGCGGATTGGGCGCGCATTCCTTGGGAAGTGCTTGAGAAAATTTCTACGCGTATCGTCAATGAAGTGCCGCATGTCAATCGAGTTGTATACGATATTACAAGTAAGCCGCCGGCAACAATTGAATGGGAATGATTTCTGTAAAACGAACAAAAGACGGACATTTATCATTAAATGTTCGTCTTTTTCATTGACATAAAGCGATCGTGCTGATACAATGTACCTATATCGCGAATATTGTCAAAATACGTCGTATAATCCCGGGAATATGGCTCGGGAGTTTCTACCAAGCTACCGTAAATAGCTTGACTACGAGGTATAATGGGGTAGAGAGTGCATTTTTTTGTCCTCTCTATATTCATTATCCCTCTTTAGTCAACGCTTCTGGTAGCTTACTAGAAGCGTTTTTATTTTTATAGGGGGGACAGTAAGTGAAAAAGTATTTCCAATTTGAAGAGCTCGGCACGAATTACCGTACGGAGATCATCGCTGGGATTACAACGTTTTTGTCGATGGCATACATTTTGTTCGTTAACCCGTTTACCCTGTCATTAGGAGCGGTAAAAGATTTTCCTAATGAGCTGCGGATTGACCAAGGTGCGGTATTTGTCGCGACCGCGCTTGCTGCGGCGTATGGTTGTATTTTAATGGGGATTTTAGCTCGTTACCCGATTGCGCTAGCGCCAGGGATGGGACTAAATGCGTTCTTTGCATTCACAGTTGTTTTGCATATGCACATCCCATGGCAGACGGCATTAGCGGGAGTGTTCGTATCAGGGGTTATTTTTACGATTTTATCTTTAACAGGCATCCGCGAAAAAATTATTGATGCGATTCCGGTAGAGTTGAAGTACGCCGTTGGATCGGGAATCGGGCTATTTATCACATTTATCGGCTTGCAAAATGCAAAAATCATTGTTGATAATCCGGCGACGTTAGTAGGTTTAAGCGATTTAAAAGACGGAAATACGCTATTAGCTATTTTTGGTTTGTTTGTGACGATAATATTAATGGTAAGAAAAGTAAATGGCAGCGTATTTTACGGTATGGTCATTACAGCGATTGTCGGAATGATTTTTGGTTTAATCAAAGTACCAGATAAAATCGTCGGAGCTGTTCCGGATATTTCTCCGACATTTGGCGTTGCTCTTCAGCATTTACCGGACATTTTCTCGTTAAAAATGCTTGGGGTAGTGTTAACTTTCTTCATCGTCGACTTTTTTGACGCAACAGGGACGCTATTAGCAGTAGCGAATCAAGCAGGGCTGTTAAAGGATAATAAACTGCCTCGCGCGGGGAAAGCATTGCTTGTTGATGCAACGGCGGTCATGGTCGGCGCCGTGCTTGGAACATCGACGACGACTTCTTATGTCGAATCATCGGCAGGGGTCGCAGCTGGCGGCCGTTCCGGTTTTTCTGCGGTAGTAACAGGAATTTTGTTTTTGCTGTCGCTATTTTTCTCGCCGTTATTAAGTGTTGTTACCGCGCCTGTCACCGCCCCGGCGTTGATTATTGTTGGTGTGTTAATGGTATCTTCGATTGGAGAAATCGATTGGAAAAAACTAGAAGTTGCAATTCCGGCGTTTTTCACGTTAATTACGATGCCGCTTTCGTATAGCATTGCGACAGGGATTGCGGTTGGATTCATCTTTTATCCAATTACGATGATTTTAAGAGGACGCGGTAAAGAAGTTCATCCGATTTTATATGTGTTGTTTGTCATCTTTATCTTATACTTTCTCTTTTTAAGAGAATAGAAAAAGTCCGCCAAAACGGCGGGCTTTTTTATTTGGATTTGGTATAATAGTAGGAAAAATTTATAAAACTGGGAGGGGGACGCTATGTTTATCCACCGCCTGGATGAAGAAGCGTGGCTGAAGTTGCTTACAGTGGAAGATGCAGAACGGTTATTTGCGTTAGTTGATTCATGCCGTCCGCATTTGCGGAAGTGGCTTCCGTGGGTGGATTCAACAAAAACAGTAGAGGATTCGAAAGCGTTTATCGCGGGGGGATTGCAGAAATTTGCCGCTGGAAACGGCTTTGAAGCAGGGATTTGGCATAAAGGACAATTAGCGGGAGTCATTGGACTTCATTATATTGATCGCGCGAATAAAAAAACAAGCATTGGCTACTGGCTGGGGGAGCAGTTTCAAGGGCTTGGATTAATGACGAAAGCGTGCAAAGCGTGTATCGACTATGCCTTTAATGAATTGAAATTGCATCGGTTGGAAATCCGTTGCGCAGTGGAAAATGAACGAAGCAGGGCAATTCCTGAGCGATTAGGGTTTACAAACGAAGGGACGATCCGGGAAGCAGAGTGGCTTTACGACCATTTCGTTGACCACGTTATTTATGGAATGTTAGAGAGAGAATGGAAACGTTAAAGCGAACTAGAGGGTGCCATACGAATGATCTTTTGTGGCATCTTTCTTTTTGTTTATACTAGAGATTTGACAGCTAAATATATTGCAAACACAAAGAAAAAGTTATTTACCTAATAGTGTTAGGTTGAGGTTATAAACGAAGGTATTGCCGCTAATATTGTACTTGGCGGCTATATAAGGATAAAACGCATGTGCTGTTTGTTTGGCTGTATGTGTGATCGTGGTGAATATAGAATATAGAGTACAGAAAGTGTTGTTTGGTTGGATAAAAATACCTATGGTAAATGGTTGACATTTAATAAGCGATGATGTTATATTAGTAAAGCCGCTTTGATGCGGACGAAAAAAATTAAAAAAACATATTGACATGTTAAATTGAAAGTGATATATTATAAGAGTCGCTTTTAAAGAACAAAACAAATGTTCCTTGAAAACTGAACAAAACGAAGCGTCCACATAGAAAAGCGAAGGCGAGCGGATAACGCCGAAAGGAAAATGTTCTTCCGACGAGACATGCTTGCATGTCGACGGAGGAAGGTTATTTTCCGCAAGGCGTTGCGAGCCGGAGCTGGACAATAAGAAAAGCGGAAGCGCCGCGATCAGCTCTCGAAGCCAAATGTTCTTCACCCGTTGAAGTGCTTGCACTTCGAGGGGGAAGGTTATTTGGCACGAGAGAGCTAGGCGCTGAAGCTGGACAATAAGAAAAGCGAAGGCGACTTGACACCTTCGGTGTCGGCGCCGAATTAAAGCCAATCAACTTTCTTTTTGGAGAGTTTGATCCTGGCTCAGGACGAACGCTGGCGGCGTGCCTAATACATGCAAGTCGAGCGGACCGAACGGAAGCTTGCTTCTGTTCGGTTAGCGGCGGACGGGAAGACCGCATGGTCTTTGGTTGAAAGGTGGCTTTTGCTACCACTTACGGATGGGCCCGCGGCGCATTAGCTAGTTGGTGAGGTAACGGCTCACCAAGGCGACGATGCGTAGCCGGCCTGAGAGGGTGACCGGCCACACTGGGACTGAGACACGGCCCAGACTCCTACGGGAGGCAGCAGTAGGGAATCTTCCGCAATGGACGAAAGTCTGACGGAGCGACGCCGCGTGAGCGAAGAAGGTCTTCGGATCGTAAAGCTCTGTTGTTAGGGAAGAAGAAGTACCGTTCGAATAGGGCGGTACGGTGACGGTACCTAACGAGAAAGCCCCGGCTAACTACGTGCCAGCAGCCGCGGTAATACGTAGGGGGCGAGCGTTGTCCGGAATTATTGGGCGTAAAGCGCGCGCAGGCGGTCCCTTAAGTCTGATGTGAAAGCCCACGGCTCAACCGTGGAGGGTCATTGGAAACTGGGGGACTTGAGTGCAGAAGAGGAGAGCGGAATTCCACGTGTAGCGGTGAAATGCGTAGAGATGTGGAGGAACACCAGTGGCGAAGGCGGCTCTCTGGTCTGTAACTGACGCTGAGGCGCGAAAGCGTGGGGAGCAAACAGGATTAGATACCCTGGTAGTCCACGCCGTAAACGATGAGTGCTAAGTGTTAGAGGGGTTTTCCCTTTAGTGCTGTAGCTAACGCGTTAAGCACTCCGCCTGGGGAGTACGGCCGCAAGGCTGAAACTCAAAGGAATTGACGGGGGCCCGCACAAGCGGTGGAGCATGTGGTTTAATTCGAAGCAACGCGAAGAACCTTACCAGGTCTTGACATCCCCTGACAACCCTGGAGACAGGGCGTTCCCCCTTCGGGGGGACAGGGTGACAGGTGGTGCATGGTTGTCGTCAGCTCGTGTCGTGAGATGTTGGGTTAAGTCCCGCAACGAGCGCAACCCTCGCCCCTAGTTGCCAGCATTCAGTTGGGCACTCTAGGGGGACTGCCGGTGACAAACCGGAGGAAGGTGGGGATGACGTCAAATCATCATGCCCCTTATGACCTGGGCTACACACGTGCTACAATGGGCGGTACAAAGGGCTGCGAACCCGCGAGGGGGAGCGAATCCCAAAAAGCCGCTCTCAGTTCGGATTGCAGGCTGCAACTCGCCTGCATGAAGCCGGAATCGCTAGTAATCGCGGATCAGCATGCCGCGGTGAATACGTTCCCGGGCCTTGTACACACCGCCCGTCACACCACGAGAGCTTGCAACACCCGAAGTCGGTGAGGTAACCCGTAAGGGAGCCAGCCGCCGAAGGTGGGGCAAGTGATTGGGGTGAAGTCGTAACAAGGTAGCCGTACCGGAAGGTGCGGCTGGATCACCTCCTTTCTAAGGAGCGTGAGGTCGGTGGTTCAAGTCCACTTAGGCCCATCCCTTTCTATGTGGGGCCTTAGCTCAGCTGGGAGAGCGCCTGCTTTGCACGCAGGAGGTCATCGGTTCGATCCCGATAGGCTCCACCATTTAAGTTGAAAATTCAAAGAAGTAGCCTTGTGTCTGTGTCTACGAGTGGATTCAGAGAAGCTGGATTCCTCGACGCAGAGTTGAAAATAAACCTAAGAAACAGTCTTGTGCCTGCGTCTACAAGCAGGGTCGAGGAAGTTAGGTTCCTCGGCACAAAGCTGCAGAGAAGCAAACTCAAAGTAGTAGCTTCGTTCCTTGAAAACTAGATAACCGGAAGGAAAAGCGGAGGCGCCGCGGTTAGCCCCGATAGGTGCTGGAGGGCCTGCGAGGAGGCTATTGCCGCCACGGCAGGACCGAAGCGACCGTGAGGGGCTAGGCGCCGAAGCTAGACAAAGGAAGAAGCCGAGAAGCGAAGGCGGCAAGCGTGAAGCTGTTTTCGCATGGTTAAGTTAGAAAGGGCGCACGGTGGATGCCTTGGCACTAGGAGCCGATGAAGGACGGGGCAAACGCCGAAACGCTTCGTGATTGGGGTGAAGTCGTAACAAGGTAGCCGTACCGGAAGGTGCGGCTGGATCACCTCCTTTCTAAGGACTGTATGTGTGTGAAATAAGGTGGGCGCTTCGGGTTTGTTCAGTTTTGAGGGAACATTACCCATTCCTTCAAACGTTTTGTGTCTGCGTCTGCTAGTGAATTCGAGGAAGCAGGATTCCTCGACACAAGGTAGCAGAGAAGTTGATTCAAGGCAGTAGCCTTGTTCAGTTTTGAGGGAACATGTTTAATGTTCTTTCAAAACAGAGGCTTTGTGTCAGAAGCAGTCTTGTGCCTGCGTCTACAAGCAGGTTCGAGGGAGTTAGGTTCCTCGGCACAAAGCTGCAGAGAAGCGAACTCAAAGTAGTAAACACCCGAAGTCGGTGAGGTAACCCGTAAGGGAGCCAGCCGCCGAAGGTGGGGCAAGTGATTGGGGTGAAGTCGTAACAAGGTAGCCGTACCGGAAGGTGCGGCTGGATCACCTCCTTTCTAAGGACTGTATGTGTGTGAAATAAGGTGGGCGCTTCGGGTTTGTTCAGTTTTGAGGGAGCATTTCACTCCTTCAGTCGTTTTGCGTCTGCGTCTACGAGTGGATTCAGAGAAGCTAGATTCCTCGACGCAAGGCAGCAGAGAAGTTGATTCAAGGCAGTAGCCTTGTTCAGTTTTGAGGGAACATGTTTAATGTTCTTTCAAAACAGAGGCTTTGTGTCAGAAGCAGTCTTGTGCCTGCGTCTACAAGCAGGTTCGAGGAAGTTAGGTTCCTCGGCACAAAGCTGCAGAGAAGCGAACTCAAAGTAGTAGCTTCGTTCCTTGAAAACTAGATAACCGAGAAGAAAAGCGGAGGCGCCGCGGTTAGCTCTCGAAGCCAAATGTTCTTCACCTGCAGAAGTGCTTGCACTTCAAGGGGGAAGGTTATTTGGCACAAGAGAGCTAGGCGCCGAAGCTAGACAGTGGAAGAAGCCGAGAAGCGAAGGCGGCAAGCATGAAGCTGTTTTCGCATGGTTAAGTTAGAAAGGGCGCACGGTGGATGCCTTGGCACTAGGAGCCGATGAAGGACGGGGCAAACGCCGAAACGCTTCGGGGAGCTGTAAGCAAGCGTTGATCCGGAGAAGCGAAGGCGACTGGTTAGCCCCGACAGGCGCTGGAGGGCTCGCGAGGAGGCTGTTGCCGCCGCAGCGAGACCGAAGCGGCCCGAGGGGCTAGGAGCCGAAGCTAGACAGTACGAAAAGCGGAAGCGGCTGCCCTTATGGGCTAGTCGGAAGTGGACGCTTCGGGTTTGTTCAGTTTTGAAGGAGCATGTTTATGTTCTTTCAAAATAGAGGCTTTGTGTCAGAATTAGTCTTGTGCCTGCGTCTACAAGCAGGTTCGAGGAAGTTAGGTTCCTCGGCACAAAGCTGCAAAGAAGCGAACTCAAAGTAGTAGCTTCGTTCCTTGAAAACTAGATAACCGAAAAGAAAAGCGGAGGCGCCGCGGTTAGCTCTCGAAGCCAAATGTTCTTCACCCGCAGAAGTGCTTGCACTTCGAGGGGGAAGGTTATTTGGCACAAGAGAGCTAGGCGCCGAAGCTAGACATAGGAAGAAGCCGAGAAGCGAAGGCGGCAAGCATGAAGCTGTTTTCGCATGGTTAAGTTAGAAAGGGCGCACGGTGGATGCCTTGGCACTAGGAGCCGATGAAGGACTTTGTGTCAGAAGCAGTCTTGTGCCTGCGTCTACAAGCAGGTTCGAGGGAGTTAGGTTCCTCGGCACAAAGCTGCAGAGAAGCGAACTCAAAGTAGTAGCTTCGTTCCTTGAAAACTAGATAACCGGAAGGAAGAAGCCGAGAAGCGAAGGCGGCAAGCATGAAGCTGTTTTCGCATGGTTAAGTTAGAAAGGGCGCACGGTGGATGCCTTGGCACTAGGAGCCGATGAAGGACGGGGCAAACGCCGAAACGCTAACACCCGAAGTCGGTGAGGTAACCCGTAAGGGAGCCAGCCGCCGAAGGTGGGGCAAGTGATTGGGGTGAAGTCGTAACAAGGTAGCCGTACCGGAAGGTGCGGCTGGATCACCTCCTTTCTAAGGATGATACGAAAAGCGGAAGTGCCGCGATCAGCTCTCGAAGCCAAATGTTCTTCACCCGCTGAAGTGCTTGCACTTCGAGGGGGAAGGTTATTTGGCACAAGAGAGCTAGGCGCTGGAGCTAGACAGCAGAAAGGCGAAGGACGCTTCGGGTTTGTTCAGTTTTGAGGGAGCATGTTTAATGTTCTTTCAAAACAGAGGCTTTGTGTCAGAAGCAGTCTTGTGCCTGCGTCTACAAGCAGGTTCGAGGGAGTTAGGTTCCTCGGCACAAAGCTGCAGAGAAGCGAACTCAAAGTAGTAGCTTCGTTCCTTGAAAACTAGATAACCGAGAAGAAAAGCGGAGGCGCCGCGATTAGCTCTCGAAGCCAAATGTTCTTCACCCACAGAAGTGCTTGTACTTCGAGGGGGAAGGTTATTTGGCACAAGAGAGCTAGGCGCCGAAGCTAGACAGTGGAAGAAGCCGAGAAGCGAAGGCGGCAAGCATGAAGCTGTTTTCGCATGGTTAAGTTAGAAAGGGCGCACGGTGGATGCCTTGGCACTAGGAGCCGATGAAGGACGGGGCAAACGCCGAAACGCTTCGGGGAGCTGTAAGCAAGCGTTGATCCGGAGAGTCGTAGACCCGAAACCAGGTGATCTACCCATGTCCAGGGTGAAGGTAGGGTAACACCTACTGGAGGCCCGAACCCACGTACGTTGAAAAGTGCGGGGATGAGGTGTGGGTAGGGGTGAAATGCCAATCGAACCTGGAGATAGCTGGTTCTCCCCGAAATAGCTTTAGGGCTAGCCTCAAGGGAAGAGTCTTGGAGGTAGAGCACTGATTGAGCTAGGGGCCCTCATCGGGTTACCGAACTCAGTCAAACTCCGAATGCCAACGACTTATCCTTGGGAGTCAGACTACGAGTGATAAGATCCGTGGTCGAGAGGGAAACAGCCCAGACCACCAGCTAAGGTCCCAAAGTGCACGTTAAGTGGAAAAGGATGTGGAGTTGCCCAGACAACCAGGATGTTGGCTTAGAAGCAGCCATCATTTAAAGAGTGCGTAATAGCTCACTGGTCGAGTGACTCTGCGCCGAAAATGTACCGGGGCTAAACGTGCCACCGAAGCTGTGGGATGACCATTGGTCATCGGTAGGGGAGCGTTCTAAGCGCGCCGAAGCGGGACCGGAAGGACTCGTGGAGCGCTTAGAAGTGAGAATGCCGGTGTGAGTAGCGAAAACAGAGGTGAGAATCCTCTGCACCGAAAGCCTAAGGTTTCCTGAGGAAGGTTCGTCCGCTCAGGGTTAGTCGGGACCTAAGCCGAGGCCGAAAGGCGTAGGTGATGGGCAACAGGTTGAGATTCCTGTACCACCTCCTCACCGTTTGAGCAATGGGGGGACGCAGGAAGGTAGGGCGAGCAGGCTGCTGGAATAGCCTGTCCAAGCGGTTAGGCTGCCAGATAGGCAAATCCGTCTGGCGCAAAGGCTGAGCCGTGATGGCGAAGGGACCATCGGTCCCGAAGTCCCCGATCCTACACTGCCAAGAAAAGCCTCTAGCGAGGTGAGAGGTGCCCGTACCGCAAACCGACACAGGTAGGCGAGGAGAGAATCCTAAGGTGCGCGGGAGAACTCTCGTTAAGGAACTCGGCAAAATGACCCCGTAACTTCGGGAGAAGGGGTGCTCTCTTGGGTGATGAGCCCGAGAGAGCCGCAGTGAAAAGGCCCAAGCGACTGTTTACCAAAAACACAGGTCTCTGCGAAGCCGAAAGGCGAAGTATAGGGGCTGACACCTGCCCGGTGCTGGAAGGTTAAGGGGAGCGCTTAAGCCGCAAGGCTGAAGGTGCGAACCGAAGCCCCAGTAAACGGCGGCCGTAACTATAACGGTCCTAAGGTAGCGAAATTCCTTGTCGGGTAAGTTCCGACCCGCACGAAAGGTGTAACGACTTGGGCACTGTCTCAACGAGAGACCCGGTGAAATCATACTACCTGTGAAGATGCAGGTTACCCGCGACAGGACGGAAAGACCCCGTGGAGCTTTACTGCAGCCTGATATGGAATTTTGGTATCGCTTGTACAGGATAGGTGGGAGCCTGAGAAGCCGGAGCGCCAGCTTCGGTGGAGGCGCCGGTGGGATACCACCCTGGCGGTATTGAAATTCTAACCCGCACCCCTTATCGGGGTGGGAGACAGTGTCAGGTGGGCAGTTTGACTGGGGCGGTCGCCTCCCAAAAGGTAACGGAGGCGCCCAAAGGTTCCCTCAGAATGGTTGGAAATCATTCGTAGAGTGCAAAGGCACAAGGGAGCTTGACTGCGAGACGGACAGGTCGAGCAGGGACGAAAGTCGGGCTTAGTGATCCGGTGGTTCCGTATGGAAGGGCCATCGCTCAACGGATAAAAGCTACCCCGGGGATAACAGGCTGATCTCCCCCAAGAGTCCACATCGACGGGGAGGTTTGGCACCTCGATGTCGGCTCATCGCATCCTGGGGCTGTAGTCGGTCCCAAGGGTTGGGCTGTTCGCCCATTAAAGCGGTACGCGAGCTGGGTTCAGAACGTCGTGAGACAGTTCGGTCCCTATCCGTCGCGGGCGCAGGAAATTTGAGAGGAGCTGTCCTTAGTACGAGAGGACCGGGATGGACGCACCGCTGGTGTACCAGTTGTCCCGCCAGGGGCACCGCTGGGTAGCTATGTGCGGAAGGGATAAGCGCTGAAAGCATCTAAGCGTGAAGCCCCCCTCAAGATGAGATTTCCCATCGCGTCAAGCGAGTAAGATCCCTCGAAGATGACGAGGTCGATAGGTCCGAGGTGGAAGCGTGGCGACACGTGGAGCTGACGGATACTAATCGATCGAGGACTTAACCAAGCGAAATGTTCTTCGCCCGTAGAGGTGCTTGCACCTCAAGGGAGAAGGTTATTTGGCGCAAGAGAGCTAGGCACCGGAGCTAGACAACGGAAAAGCGGAAGCCGCCTATGCAAAACGGCTTCTTCCAAACAGACGGTTATCTAGTTTTGAGGGAACGAAATCCCTCTTGACAAACGTGATGATTGGAATATAATAATATGTGGCCAATTGAAGTGCTTGCCTAGTGACAATAGCGGAGAGGAAACACCCGTTCCCATCCCGAACACGGAAGTTAAGCTCTCCAGCGCCGATGGTAGTTGGGGCCAGCGCCCCTGCAAGAGTAGGTCGTTGCTAGGCAGGCAAAAAATTAGAGAGCTGACAAGTTCTCTAATTTTTTTGCTCAGCTTATATAAAACCATTGAGTTTTTAATGACGCCATTTAAATCCTCTCCCCCAAAACTAGAAGCGTTATCATCGTTTCCTAGACCCCCTTTTTGATTTAGTATAGGAAACGGAAGCTGTGAAAAGAGGGTGTCCCAAAAATTTGTGGACACCCTCCCTTTTTTATATTTAGAAGGAGAAAGGAGTGATCACTTGCAGGGAAAGCGATGTACTGTAACCCATTTTTATCATACATATTTTCTTACCAATGATTGGTTTGTTTTTGAATGATCATGTTTTTATTGCGCTTTTACGGTAGTTGAAAACATGTCGAATGTAAAAAACTATTCTCCTTTTTTGATTTCGATTTTCTTTTTTGTCCCATCAGGGATTAGGCGATGAAGATGAATAAACAATAGACCATTGTGATATGTTGCCTCAATTCGATCTTCCTTTACTGCAAAGGGAAGCGGGATCGTTGTTTCCCATTCTCCTTGAAAAATTCCTTCTTCGATTAATTCGAACCCTTTGAATTGCAAATTAATATTTGCTTTAATTTCTAATGTTTTATAGTACACATAAAGTTCAACATCTTCCATTTTTTCTAATCCCGGTAAACTGACAACGATTAATAGCTCGTTATCCTTTTTGTATATATTCATGCCAGATTGCTTTTTCGTTGTCGGTAAGAATGATTGGAAACTCCCCCAAAAATCTCCTTGAAAAAACTGTTCCCATTGTTTTGTCCATTCGGGAAACGAGTTAAACGGGTTTGACTTCACGGCAACTCCCTCCTCCGCTATTTCATCATATGTTTTCTATACCGTTTTGTGAGAATGAATAGAAAACACGAACATTAATAGTATAAATAAATTAAATGTTCGATTTTATATTGACATCTTCTGAAAAAGGTTGGTAAGATAATAGTAACTTCATAAAGTGAATCACCCTCATATAATTTTGGGAATATGGCCCAAAAGTCTCTACCCAATAACCGTAAATTATTGGACTATGAGGGAAAGGATCGTATTGGCTTTTTTCGTCACCTTATAGCCGAGGTATGCCCAGAACGATGCTTTCCCTTATCAATAGAGGGAACGTTCGTTCTGGTTTTTTATATGAAGAGAATCAAAGAGGTGAATGCCACATGCAGCCGCTTGTTGGTGTGATTATGGGAAGTCAATCGGATTGGGAGACAATGAAATATGCTTGCGATATATTAGAAGAATTACAAATTCCGTTTGAAAAAAAAGTAGTTTCCGCCCATCGAACGCCAGATTACATGTTTGAGTATGCGGAGACGGCGGAAGAAAGAGGAATTAAAGTCATTATTGCCGGAGCAGGGGGAGCGGCGCATTTACCAGGGATGGTTGCTGCTAAAACGACGCTGCCGGTGATTGGTGTGCCAGTGCAGTCAAAAGCGTTAAACGGATTAGACTCGCTTTTGTCCATTGTACAAATGCCGGGAGGTGTACCAGTGGCGACGGTCGCCATCGGCAAAGCGGGAGCTACAAACGCGGGGCTTTTAGCAGCCTCGATGTTAGGCATTCATTACCCGCAGTACATGGAGGCGCTAAAAAAACGCAGGGAAACGATAAGAAAACAAGTAATGGAAAGCAGTGATCAACTTGTGTAATCGACAAATCATTCCTGGACAAACGATTGGAATTATTGGCGGTGGACAACTTGGGCGGATGATGGCAATCGCTGCGAGAGAAATGGGATTTCGCATTGCCGTTCTTGATCCAACCCCAGATTCTCCATGTGGCCAAGTGGCGGATATCGAGATTACGGCAGAATATAACGATCTTGAAGCAATTCGAAAGCTTGCTGCGGTGAGTGATGTCATTACGTACGAATTTGAAAATATTGATGCGAATGCTTTAAATTGGCTCGTGGAATACGCGTATGTGCCGCAAGGAAGCAAGCTGCTTGCCATTACGCAAGACCGTGCGATGGAGAAAAAGGCGATTACAGATGCGGGACTTCCTGTTGCACCGTACGTCGAAGTGCAATCCAAAGAGGAGCTGGTTTCGGCCATTGAAACGGTCGGTCTTCCTTGTGTACTCAAAACACGCCGCGGCGGCTATGACGGCAAAGGACAATTCGTCATCCGCAACAAAGAAGATGTCAAGGAAGCGCTATCCTTATTAGCGGTTGGCCCTTGTGTATTAGAACGCTGGCTTTCGTTTGATAAAGAAATTTCCGTTATCGTAACAAGAAATGGACTTGGGGAGATGGCCGTATTTCCGGTCGCGGAAAATATTCATGTCGATAATATTTTGCACGAAACGATTGTTCCAGCACGAATTTCCGGGCACATAGCGCAAAAAGCGGTTCGTTATGCGGAAACGCTCGCTGGCTATTTTGGGCTCGTCGGAACGTTAGCGGTTGAAATGTTTTTAACAAAAGAAGGGGATATTTATATTAATGAGCTTGCCCCTAGACCGCACAACTCAGGTCATTATACAATTAATGCTTGTGTGACATCTCAATTTGAGCAGCATGTCCGTGCCATCTGCAACTGGCCGTTAGGAAGCACAGAGCTGCTAAAACCAGCCGTGATGGTGAACATTTTAGGTGAGCATATGGAACCAATCCTTCAGAATATCGAAAAACTAAGCCACGTTCACCTTCATCTTTACGGCAAAAAAGAAGCAAAACCGAAAAGAAAAATGGGGCACGTAACGGTGCTCGCGGAAGATGTCAATGCAGCACTTAAAATGATTGATTCATGGCAAATTTGGAATGATCGGAGGCTGGAACACGTATGATTGAACGTTACACAAGACCGGAAATGGGAGCGATTTGGACGGAAGAAAACCGTTTCAAAGCATGGCTTGAAGTTGAAATTTTAGCTTGTGAGGCATGGGCGGAGCTTGGGGTAATTCCAAAAGAAGACGTCGAGCTTATCCGCAAAAATGCATCGTTTGATATTCAGCGTATCAAAGAAATTGAGGAAGAAACGCGCCATGATGTGGTTGCTTTTACGCGCGCGGTTTCGGAAACGCTAGGCGAAGAGCGAAAATGGGTGCATTACGGTTTAACGTCTACCGATGTCGTTGACACAGCGTTATCGTATTTGTTAAAACAGGCGAACGAGATTTTGTTGAGAGATTTAGAAAACTTTATTCAAGTATTGAAAGAAAAAGCGCAGGAACATAAATATACGGTGATGATGGGGCGCACGCACGGCGTTCACGCCGAACCGACGACATTCGGTCTTAAAATGGCGCTTTGGTATGCGGAGATGCAACGTAATTTAGAACGTTTTAAACAAGCGGCGGAAACGGTGCGCGTCGGGAAAATTTCCGGTGCGGTTGGAACGTATGCAAATATTGATCCGTTTGTTGAACAATACGTATGCGAAAAACTCGGGTTAAAACCAGCATTGATTTCCACACAAACGTTGCAGCGCGACCGCCACGCGTATTATATGGCGACGTTGGCGCTCATTGCGACGTCGATTGAAAAATTCGCTGTTGAAATTCGTGGTTTGCAAAAAAGCGAAGTACGCGAAGTGGAAGAGTTTTTCGCCAAAGGTCAAAAAGGTTCTTCGGCGATGCCGCACAAACGCAATCCGATCGGTTCGGAAAATATGACAGGAATGTCGCGCGTTCTTCGCGGTTATATGTTAACGGCCTATGAAAACGTGCCTCTTTGGCATGAGCGTGATATTTCCCATTCTTCTGCTGAGCGCATCATTTTGCCGGATGCGACGATCGCGTTGAACTATATGCTAAATCGCTTTACGAACATCGTGAAAAACTTGAAAGTCTATCCGGAAAACATGAAGAAAAATATGGATCGCACATTAGGGCTTATTTATTCGCAGCGCGTATTGCTCTCGTTAATTGATGCCGGCATGACGCGCGAAGAAGCGTACGACTTAGTGCAGCCAAAAGCGATGGAGGCATGGGAAAAACAAGTGCCGTTCCGTTCGCTCATTGAAGCGGATGAGCGGATTACAAGCCGTTTAACGAAAGAACAAATCGATGACTGTTTTGATTATCACTATCACTTAAAGCATGTGGATACGATTTTTGAACGGTTAGGATTGTCGTAATGATATATCGGCAAGGAATCCCTTGCCGATGTACAACTAAAAAAATTCCCAATATTCTGGATTAGGGGGCCTTTTTGATGGTCAAAAAGCTGGCATTGCTATATGAAGGAAAAGCGAAAAAAGTGTATATGACTGATGATGCGAACGTATTATGGGTCGAGTATAAAGATAGCGCCACTGCGTTTAACGGGGAAAAGAAAGCGACGATTGCGGGGAAAGGGCGTCTTAATAACGAAATTACAAGTGTATTATTTTCAAAGCTTTGTGAAGCAGGAATTCCAAATCATTTTATTCAAAAATTATCTGCTACGGAGCAGCTTGTCAAGAAAGTGACGATTATTCCTCTAGAAGTGGTTGTCCGCAATGTTGTTGCTGGGAGTCTAGCAAAACGGCTTGGTATCCCAGAAGGAACCCACTTGGAAAAGCCTCTCATTGAATTTTATTACAAAAACGATGACCTCGGTGATCCTCTCTTATTAGAAGATCACATCGCGATTTTAAAGCTGGCTACCTCAGAACAAATTGCTGTTTTGAAGGAACTAGCTTTAAAAGTGAATGACGTATTAACGAAACATTTCGCAGACTGCCGTGTGAGATTAATTGATTTTAAATTAGAGTTTGGCGTTGATGCAGAAGGAGCGATTTTGCTTGCCGATGAAATTTCCCCAGACACTTGCCGTTTGTGGGATATGGAAACGAACGAAAAGCTTGATAAAGACGTATTTCGCCGTGATTTAGGAAGCTTAACGGATGCCTATGAAACGATTTTACAACGATTAGGGGGAGAATCAGCATGTACAAAGTAAAAGTATATGTTACGTTACGAGAAAGTGTGCTAGACCCGCAAGGAACGGCGGTGAAGGGAGCGCTCCATAGCTTGTCTTATAAGGAAGTGCAGGATGTACGAATCGGAAAATTTATGGAGCTTGTCATCGAAAAAAGCGAGCGTGATATTGATGTCCTTGTTCGCGAAATGTGCGAAAAGCTTCTAGCGAATACAGTGATTGAAGACTACCGCTATGAAATTGAGGAGGTAGTCGTACAGTGAAATTCGCGGTCATTGTGTTTCCAGGTTCCAACTGTGACGTCGATATGTATCATGCGATTGCCGATGAATTAGGAGAAGAAGTGGAATATGTATGGCATGATGCGGAAAACCTTGATCGATTTGACGCCATTTTGCTTCCAGGAGGATTTTCCTATGGAGATTATCTTCGCTCCGGAGCGATCGCTCGCTTTTCCAATGTCATGAAAGCAGTGAAAAAAGCGGCAGATGAAGGAAAGCCGGTGCTAGGCGTATGCAACGGGTTTCAAATTTTGCTAGAAGCAGGACTGCTTCCAGGAGCGATGCGCCGCAATAACAGTTTGAAATTTATTTGCCGTCCGGTTTCATTAAGAGTCGAAAATAACGAAACGATGTTTACGTCCGCTTACAAACAAGGGGAAGTGATTACGATTCCAATCGCCCACGGTGAAGGCAATTATTACTGTGATGAGCAAACACTGAAGCGGCTGATCGAAAATCGGCAAATCGTCTTTCGCTATCATGGGGAAAACCCAAATGGAAGCTTGGACGACATCGCTGGAATTGTCAATGAAAAAGGGAACGTACTTGGAATGATGCCGCATCCGGAGCGAGCTGTTGATTCGCTTCTTGGCAGCGCTGACGGATTAAAATTGTTTCAATCGATCGTGAAATATTGGAGGGAAACACATGTCGTTACTGCTTGAGCCAACCCCAACAATGATTAAAGAAGAAAAACTGTATCGGGAAATGGGATTAACGGATGAAGAGTTCGCGATGATCGAGAAAATTCTTGGACGTCTTCCAAACTATACAGAAACGGGAATTTTCTCGGTCATGTGGTCAGAACATTGCAGCTATAAAAATTCTAAACCTGTACTAAAAAAGTTTCCGACGGAAGGAAAACATGTGCTTCAAGGTCCAGGGGAAGGAGCGGGCATCGTTGACATCGGTGATGGGCTGGCGGTGGCGTTTAAAATCGAAAGCCATAATCATCCGTCCGCCATTGAACCGTATCAAGGAGCGGCGACTGGTGTCGGCGGGATCATCCGTGATGTATTTTCGATGGGAGCGCGCCCTATCGCTTTGTTAAACTCGCTTCGGTTCGGGGAATTGACTTCTCCGCGCGTAAAATATTTATTTGAGCATGTCGTTGCGGGAATCGCTGGGTACGGCAATTGCGTCGGCATTCCAACCGTTGGCGGCGAAGTGCAATTTGATGCGGCTTATGAAGGAAATCCGCTCGTTAACGCCATGTGTGTCGGCATCATCCGTCATGAAGACATCCAGCGTGGAATCGCATCGGGTGTAGGGAATACGGTCATGTACGTCGGAGCAAAAACAGGACGCGACGGCATTCATGGAGCGACGTTCGCTTCCGAGGAATTGACCGAGCAATCAGAAGCGAAACGACCGGCTGTTCAAGTCGGCGATCCATTTATGGAAAAGTTATTGCTTGAAGCGTGCTTGGAAGTAGTAAAATCCGATGCGCTTGTTGGCATTCAAGATATGGGAGCGGCGGGCTTGACGAGTTCTTCGGCGGAAATGGCGAGCAAAGGCGGTTTTGGCATCGAGATGAACTTAGATCTTGTTCCACAGCGCGAGGCAGGCATGACTCCGTATGAAATGATGCTGTCCGAATCGCAAGAACGGATGCTGCTTGTCGTCAAACAAGGACGCGAGCAAGAAATTTATGAGTTGTTTGCAAAATATGGGCTCGAAGCGAAAGCGATTGGCAAAGTGACCGATGACAAAATGCTCCGCCTTTATTTTCATGGGGAAGTCGTCGCCGAAATCCCGGTCGACGCCTTAGCCAAAGATGCGCCAGTATACCATAAACCGTCGAAAGAACCAGCATATTATCGCGAATTTCAAGCGATGGAACCGTATGTTCCGGCTGTTTCCAACTATGAAGAAACGCTGCTTTCGTTATTAGCCCAGCCAACGATTGCAAGCAAAGAATGGGTGTATCAACAATACGATTACATGGTGCGGACAAATACGGTCGTTGCCCCAGGATCGGACGCTGCGGTCTTGCGCATCCGCGGCACGAACAAGGCGCTGGCGATGACGACCGATTGCAACTCGCGCTACATTTATTTAGATCCAGAAACGGGCGGAAAAATCGCCGTGGCGGAAGCGGCGCGAAACATTGTCTGTTCAGGAGCGAAACCGCTGGCGATTACAGACTGCTTAAATTTCGGCAATCCAGAGAAACCAGAAATTTTTTGGCAGCTAGAAAAAGCCGTTGACGGAATGAGCGAAGTTTGCCGAGTGTTAGGAACTCCAGTCATTAGTGGAAACGTTTCTTTATATAACGAAACAAATGGAGAAGCCATTTATCCGACACCTGTTATCGGCATGGTTGGACTCGTGGAGGACATTCGTCATATTACTACACAAGCGTTTCAACAAGCAGGCGATCTCATTTATGTGATTGGGGAAGCGAAGCAGGAGTTCGGCGGAAGCGAGCTGCAAAAATTGCTAGAAGGCCGCATTTTTGGAAAAGCACCGGAAATTGATTTAGCAACGGAAGCAAAGCGGCAGCAAGAATTGCTGACGGCGATTCAAGCAGGAGTCGTCGCATCCGCGCACGATATCGCAGAAGGCGGTTTTGCGGTCGCTCTGGCGGAATGCGTGATGAGCACAAACGGCCTTGGCGCGAAAGTAACAGTGGACGGGGATATAACGTCTCAATTATTTAGTGAAACACAATCTCGTTTCATCGTTTCCGTGAAAAAAGAAAATCAAGAAAAGTTTGAAAAGCTTGTGGAAGCGAAGCTTATTGGCGAAGTAACAAACGATGGCACGCTTCTTGTTGAACGAGCGAGCGGAGAAGTTGTCATCCAGCTTTCAGTCGAGCAAATGAGAAGCGTTTGGAAAGGAGCTATTCCATGCTTGCTGAAATCAAAGGATTGAACGAAGAGTGTGGTGTTTTCGGCATTTGGGGACACGAAAATGCGGCGCAAATAACATATTACGGTTTGCATAGTCTTCAGCATCGCGGACAAGAAGGAGCGGGAATTGTTGTCGCCCATCAAGGAATGTTGCAAGGACATAAAGGATTAGGGCTTGTTACCGAAGTGTTCAGCAACGGAGAGCTTCAAGCGCTAAAAGGATCGGCCGCCATCGGTCATGTTCGTTATTCAACCGCGGGAGGAGGCGGCTATGAAAACGTTCAGCCGCTTCTGTTCCGTTCGCAAACCGGAAGCATTGCGCTTGCACATAACGGCAATCTCGTCAACGCGATGGACTTAAAGCTTCAGCTGGAGGAGCAAGGTAGCATTTTCCAAACGACATCGGATACGGAAGTATTTGCTCATCTCATTCGCCGCAGCCATGCGCCGACATTCAAAGAGCAAATTAAAGAAGCGCTCACGTATGTTGAAGGAGCGTTCGCTTTCCTGCTATTGACGGAAACAGCGTTGTACGTGGCGCTCGACCCGCATGGGTTCCGCCCGCTTTCCATTGGGCGGCTTGGCAATGCATATGTTATCGCTTCCGAAACGTGCGCGTTTGATGTCGTTGGCGCGACATATGAACGGGAAGTGGAACCGGGAGAGCTAATCATCATCAGCGCGGAAGGAATGCGTTCTGAACGATTTGCACAAGCGCAATCACGTTCGATTTGCAGCATGGAATACATTTATTTTGCTCGTCCAGACAGCAATGTCGATGGCATCAACATTCATACAGCAAGAAAAAATCTGGGGAAACGCCTGGCGCTTGAAGCTCCGGTGGAAGCGGACATTGTCACCGGCGTGCCTGATTCAAGCATTTCCGTTGCGATTGGTTACGCGGAAGCCACGGGTATTCCTTATGAGCTTGGGCTCATTAAAAACCGATATGTCGGACGTACATTTATTCAGCCGTCCCAGTCACTTCGCGAACAAGGAGTAAAAATGAAACTTTCCCCGGTACGCGGCGTTGTCGCGGAAAAACGCGTCGTCATGGTTGATGATTCGATCGTGCGCGGCACGACAAGCAAACGCATTGTTGCGATGCTTCGCGAAGCAGGAGCGACGGAAGTGCATGTCCGCATCAGCTCGCCGCCGATCACTCATCCTTGTTTTTACGGGATTGATACATCCACAAAAGAGGAATTGATTGCGTCTAATTATACGGTAGAAGAAATCCGCCAAATCATCGGAGCAGATTCCTTGGCGTTTTTAAGTCAGGAAGGGCTGTTAGAAGCGATTGGGCGCTCTCCTCATCTACCATTACGTGGGCAATGTATGGCATGTTTTACCGGAAACTATCCGACAGATATTCATAAAGCGCGGTCGCTGTTTATGGCAACAAAGTAAAAAAGGGGGACTCGACGTGGCAGAAGCATATAAACAAGCGGGTGTGGATATTGAAGCAGGGTATAAGGCGGTCTCCTTGATGAAGCAGCATGTGCAAAAAACAATGCGCCCTGAAGTGCTCAGCGGATTAGGCGGTTTTGGCGGGATGTTCGATTTATCTTCACTCGGCTATCGCGAACCGGTGCTTATTTCCGGGACGGACGGAGTGGGGACAAAACTAAAAATCGCGTTTATGATGGACTGCCATGATACGATTGGAATCGATTGTGTGGCAATGTGTGTCAACGATATCGTTGTGCAAGGAGCAGAGCCGCTCTTTTTCCTTGACTATATCGCGTGCGGCAAAGCAATACCGGAAAAAATCGCGCAAATTGTCAAAGGAATCGCGGACGGCTGCGTCGAGGCCGGCTGTGCTCTTATTGGGGGAGAAACGGCGGAAATGCCGGGAATGTATGACGAAAATGAATATGATGTTGCCGGCTTTGCGGTCGGTATTGCCGAAAAGTCGAAGCTTGTTACCGGCAGTGCCATTCAAGCGGGAGATGCTCTCATCGGACTTGCATCAAACGGCATTCATAGCAACGGCTATTCGCTCGTTCGCCGCATCGTTTTCGAGCAGGCGAAACTTGCGCTTGATCGCGTCTATGAACCGCTTAGTGTTCCATTAGGAGAAGAACTATTAAAACCGACGCGCATTTATGTAAAACCGTTGCTTAACGTGATGAAACAATTTGAAATCAAAGGAATGGCGCATATTACTGGCGGCGGTTTTATCGAAAACATTCCACGTATGCTTCCGAAAGGATTAGGTGCGGAAATTGATTACGGTTCGTGGCCGATTCCGCCGATTTTTGACCTCCTGCAAGAAAAAGGAAACCTTCTTCGCCGTGATATGTTTTCGATTTTTAATATGGGTATTGGCATGGTGCTGGCGGTAGATAGTGAAATGATTCATCCAGTGATCGCACGCTTAGAAGAACTTGGTGAGAAAGCGTATTTAATCGGCCGCGTGAAACAAGGAGAAGGCGTTTCGTTTGCCGGAGGGGCGATGTCATGAAAAATATCGCCATATTTGCTTCCGGCAGCGGAACGAATTTTCAAGCGATTGTCGACGCGGTGAAAAAAGGGATCGTGCCAGCAAGAGTAGCGTTATTAGTATGCGACAAGCCGGGAGCGAAAGTGATTGAACGGGCGGAGCGGGAGCGAATCCCTACGTTCGTTTTTTCTCCGAAAGATTACGACTCAAAAGCCGAATTTGAACAAGCGATTTTAGCTGAGTTGCGAAAACACGAGATCGAATTTATCGCTCTTGCCGGTTATATGCGGCTCATTGGTCCAACATTGCTTGATGCATATGAAGGGAAAATCGTCAATATTCATCCTTCGCTGTTGCCGGCGTTCCCGGGAAAAGATGCGATTGGGCAGGCGTACCGCGCAGGAGTGAAAATAACTGGTGTGACGATCCATTATGTTGATGAAGGAATGGATACAGGACCAATCATTGCTCAACGCGCGATTGCCATTCACGAAGGAGAATCGCTAGCACAGCTAGAGGAGCGCATTCATGAAGTGGAACATGAGCTATATCCAGCTGTATTAAAAACATTACTCGAACATGATAGAAAGGATCGAGAATAATGGCAGTAAAACGGGCATTATTAAGTGTATCGAACAAAGAAGGAATCGTATCATTGGCGAAACAGTTAGTGGAACTCGGTGTGGAAATTATTTCAACAGGCGGAACGAAAAAAACGTTAGAAGAAGCGGGAGTTCCTGTCATAGGCATTTCTGATGTTACCGGATTTCCGGAAATTTTAGATGGGCGCGTCAAAACATTGCATCCGATGATCCATGGGGGACTTCTTGCGATTCGCGACAATGAGCGCCATCAAAGCGAGCTTCGCGAGCATCACATTACCCCAATTGACCTTGTTGTCGTCAATTTGTACCCGTTTCAACAAACGATCGCCAAAAGCGATGTGACGTTTGCCGAAGCGATCGAA
This sequence comes from Parageobacillus galactosidasius, assembly GCF_002217735.1. NCBI lineage: Bacteria > Bacillati > Bacillota > Bacilli > Caryophanales > Anoxybacillaceae > Parageobacillus > Parageobacillus galactosidasius. Next base: position 312,270 of record NZ_NDYL01000001.1, read on the forward strand.
AACATTGATATTGGCGGCCCGACGATGCTGCGGGCGGCGGCGAAAAACCATCAATATGTGACGGTTGTCGTTGACCCGGCCGACTATGATACGGTAGTGCAAGAACTAAAAGAACACGGAGATGTCTCGGCAGAAACGAAATTAAAGCTTGCGGCAAAAGTATTTCGCCATACAGCTGCGTACGATGCGATGATTGCCGAGTACTTAACGAATAAAACTGGAGAAGAGTATCCGGAATCATTGACGATCACTTTCGAGAAAAAACAAGCGTTGCGTTATGGGGAAAACCCTCACCAAACTGCGGCGTTTTACAAAAAACCGTTAGGCGCATCTTTCTCGATTGCCCAAGCAATGCAGCTGCATGGAAAAGAATTGTCATATAACAACATTAACGATGCGAATGCGGCATTGCAAATCGTCAAAGAATTTACCGAACCAGCCGCGGTGGCGGTGAAGCATATGAATCCGTGCGGTGTCGGTACTGGCGCAACGATTTACGAAGCGTTCACCAAAGCGTACGAAGCGGATCCAACCTCGATTTTTGGCGGCATTATCGCCTTAAACCGCGAGGTCGATAAAGAAACCGCCGAAAAAATGCATGAAATCTTTTTAGAAATCGTGATTGCCCCATCGTTTAGCAAAGAAGCGCTCGATATTTTAACACAAAAGAAAAACATTCGCCTTCTTACCGTTGATTTCACGGCGCCAAACACGAAAGAGAAGCTGCTTGTTTCCGTACAAGGCGGATTGCTTGTTCAAGAAACGGATACGCATACGCTCGATGACGCGGAGATTAAAGTTGTAACGAAACGCGAGCCGACGGAACAAGAATGGGAAGCGTTGCGGTTTGCATGGAAAGTGGTGAAACATGTGAAATCGAACGCGATCGTGCTTGCAAAAGACGGAATGACTATCGGCGTTGGTGCCGGTCAAATGAATCGCGTCGGCGCGGCGAAAATTGCGATTGAACAAGCAGGGGAAAAAGCAAAAGGAGCCGTGCTTGCCTCTGACGCGTTTTTCCCAATGGATGATACGGTGGAGGCGGCAGCGAAAGCAGGAATCACAGCAATCATCCAGCCAGGCGGCTCGATTCGCGACGCCGATTCGATCAAAAAAGCAGATGAATACGGAATTGCCATGGTCTTTACAGGAATCCGCCATTTTAAACATTAAGTTGGAGGGAATAACATGAAAGTGCTTATTATCGGACGCGGCGGCAGGGAGCATGCGATTGCCTGGAAAGCCGCGCAAAGCCCGCTCGTAAGTAGGTTATATGCCGCCCCAGGCAATCCGGGGATCGCTCAAGTCGCCGAGCTCGTTTCGATTGATGAGCAGGATGTCGAAGCGCTTGTTCAGTTTGCAAAACAAGAGGGTATCGATCTTACTATCGTCGGTCCGGAAGCCCCGTTGCTTGCCGGTATTGTCGACCGTTTTGTGGAGGAAGGGCTGCGCATTTTCGGGCCACGCAAAGAAGCGGCATTGATCGAAGGAAGCAAGGCGTTCGCGAAAGAGATGATGAAAAAGTACGGCATTCCAACGGCGGAACATGCAACTTTCACTTCGTATGAAGAAGCAAAAGCGTATGTCGAGAAAAAAGGAGCGCCGATTGTCATTAAAGCGGACGGATTAGCGGCAGGAAAAGGGGTTATCGTTGCTGCGACGCTGCCGGAAGCAATGGAAGCACTAAGCGCGATGATGGTCGAAAAACGATTCGGCGAAGCGAGCAAGCAAGTAGTAATTGAAGAATATTTGGAGGGCGAAGAATTTTCGTTCATGGCGTTTGTCCATGGAGAGCGCGTTTATCCGATGGTCATTGCCCAAGATCATAAGCGGGCATATGACAATGATCAAGGACCAAATACAGGCGGAATGGGGGCATACTCTCCTGTACCGCAAATTTCAGCACAAACGATCGATGCGGCGCTTTCGCAAATTATCAAGCCGATGGCGAAAGCGATGGCCGCGGAAGGCAGGCCGTTTACCGGCGTGCTGTACGCTGGATTAATGGCAACAAAACAAGGACCAAAAGTCATCGAGTTTAACGCACGCTTTGGCGACCCGGAAGCGCAAGTCGTTTTGCCGCGTTTACAAAACGATTTGATTCAAGTGATTTTGGACTTGCTTGCGGACCGTGAAATAGAGCTTACATGGTCAGAAGAAGCAGTGATTGGCGTTGTCTTAGCAGCGAAAGGTTATCCAGGAAAATACGAGCGCGGGGCAGTTATTAAAGGATGGGAACAGTTAGGAGAAAGCGCACTGTTGTTCCACGCGGGAACGATGATGGAAAACGGCGCGTTATGCACAAACGGAGGACGCGTGTTGCTTGTTGCGGCGAAAGGGGAGACGCTAAAGCAAGCACAACAAACGGTATATGAGCGAATTTCGTATATTACATGCGATCAGCTGTTTTATCGCCGCGACATTGGAAATAAAGCTATCGAACGCGCTTTTTCCGCACGTACACAAATGTAAGAGCAATAATACCGCCGATGAGGGATGCAAGTACAAATGACATATCTGTTATATATTCGAGTAACATTTCGAACACTCCTTCGGAAAGACTGGCGTCATCAAGCGCCAGTCTCTTTTTTAAGTAGGATTGAACATCGTTTCATCTTTTATACGTATCGATTGCTCACGGCGATTATTTTCAAATAAAGCGGTCATTGGACAAAAATGTGTAATCCCTTCTCCTACTTTCATTGCGGCAAGCAGCGCAACAATGAGATAAGAAGCGCACCAAGGCCGTCTTGTCATTTTTGCCGTTGCCCATGCAAGCATGGTCAAACCAAAAGTAATACGAATGAGCGCATTGACGATACCGATATTAGCCATCTCCATTTTTCCCTCCTTTTTCATTGTGAAAGCGACTTTAATGCGGTAAAATGATTACATGGCATGATTAGGAAAAAAGGGGACGAGATATAGATGAGCGAACAACGTTATCGTTGGAAAAGTTACGAATTGCGTGAACATGTTGCGATTATTGATGGAAAAAAATCACCGACAAAAGTGTTAACGAACGCGACTTATTTACATTCGTATTTTCGTGAATGGTTGAAAGGAAATATTTGGATATACAATGATCGAATTGTGTATGTCGGGGAACGGTTTCCCGATCGGGTCGATGATCAATGTGAAATCATCGATTGCAGCGGTTATATATTAGTTCCTGGTTATATTGAACCACATGCACATCCATTTCAATTATATAATCCCCATTCGTTTGCGCACTATGCATCGAAATATGGAACGACAACATTGATTAACGATAATTTATTCTTTTTGTTGCACTTATCAGATGATCAAGCCTTTTCTTTTTTAAAGAAAATGAATGCGCTTCCGTCATCGATGTACTGGTGGTGTCGATTGGATGGACAGACGGAGCTGGAGAAAGAAGAAGAACAGTTATCCAACGCCAGAGTAAAGCGGTGGCTGGAACAGGAAACGGTATTGCAAGGTGGCGAGCTAACAGGCTGGCCGAAGCTTCTTGCTGGGGATGATCTGATACTTCATTGGATTCAAGAAGCAAAGCGGTTAAGACGAAAAATTGAAGGGCATTTTCCTGGTGCTTCTGAGAAAACGCTTACAAAAATGATGCTTCTTGGTGCTGATAGCGATCATGAAGCGATGACAGGCAAAGAAGTATATATGCGGCTTTTGCACGGATATACCGTGTCATTACGCCATTCGTCCATTCGACCAGATTTACCGATGCTTTTACAAGAAATAAAGGAACTTGGCATTCATCAGTATGATAAGTTGATTCTCACGACGGACGGATCGCCGCCATCGTTTTATGAAGAAGGAGTCATGGACCGCTTGATTCGCATTGCGTTGGAGCATGGTATTCCTGTTATTGACGCATACAATATGGCTACGGTGAACGTCGCTCGCCATTACGGAATAGAGCACCTTCACGGAAGCATTGCGACAGGAAGAATAGCAAACATTAACTTTTTGCGTGCGAAAGAAGACCCAACCCCTGTGCAAGTGCTTGCAAAAGGACAATGGGTAAAGCGAGAAGGAGAAGACTCGATTACATGGCCATCGATCTCGTGGAGCGACTATGGAATGGAGCCGCTTCGCTTATCCTGGCATTTAACAATGGATGATTTACAATTTTCGATGCCAATAGGAATGTATATGGAAAACACGGTGATTATGAAGCCATATTCTATTTCGATCGATACTTCTCGTGACGAACTGTCCACCGATCATGATGAAAGCTTTTTAGCACTGATGGATCGCCATGGGAAATGGCGTGTCAATACAATATTGAAAGGGTTTGCTACGAATGTCCGCGGACTTGTTAGCTCCTATTCGACTACAGGGGATATTATTTTAATCGGAAAAAGCAAGAAGGATATGTTTCTTGCTTTCCAACGAATGTGTGAAATCGGCGGCGGAATTGTATTAGTGGAAAATGGTGAAATCATTCATGAAATTCCGCTATCTCTCCATGGCATGATGTCGAAACAAAGCGTAGAAGAGTTGATCGATGAGGAGAAAAAGTTCGTTGAATTATTAAAACAGCGCGGATATCGTTTTGTGGACCCAATTTATTCGCTATTCTTTTTACAATCGACACATTTGCCGTATGTGCGTATTACACAACGGGGAATTTATGATGTAATGAACAAAACAGTACTCTTTCCGCCGATAATGCGTTAAAATAGAAAAGAAAAAGGTTGTGTGGCTGTTGAGAAAACGTTGGCTTATTTTATTTAGTGCACTATGCCTTTTCATGGGCGGTTGTATGCATGAAGTAAAAGCACCTCAGCCGAATCCGTCGCCCGTGGAAACGCCAAAACACCAGAACATTTCCACACAGCAAGTATTTCCGCTAACCGGGCTGCCAGCGGAAGGGGCGGTGAACCATCGCGTTATTGCGGTAATGGTGAACAATCATCCAAAAGCGCGGCCGCAGTCAGGACTACAAAAGGCAGATATCGTTTATGAGGTGCTCGCTGAAGGGGATATTACACGGCTTTTAGCGTTATATCAAAGCGAATTTCCGAAAAAAGTAGGCCCTGTGCGCAGTGCGCGCGACTACTATATCGAGCTTAGCAATGGTTATCATGCGCTTTACGTTTGCCACGGTTGGAGTCCAGAGGCAAAAGCGATGCTGGAATCAGGGACAACCGATTATTTAAACGGTTTGTTCTATGATGGAACGTTGTTTAAGCGTGTTTCCTTTCGAACAGCGCCGCATAATTCATATATTACGTTTGCCAATATCAAAAAGGGAGCGGCTGAGAAAGGATATTTGCTTCAAGATCATATCGATCCGCTCCCGTTTCGCATCGATGCCCCGAAAGGAGAACAGGCGGACAAAATCGACATTATTTATTCTCACCGTGGCTATGCTCAAGTGCAGTACAAATATGCGCCGGATCAAAAAAGCTATTTCCGCTATAGTGCGGGCGAACAAACCATTGATTATGATACGCATGATCCTATCCAAATTCAAAACGTATTGGTTATTGCGGCGAAACATAATGTTATCGATTCATCGGGGCGACGCAGTATTGATCTAGTTTCTGGCGGAAGCGGATATTTATTTCAAAACGGAATCGTCAAACAAATCGAATGGGAAAATGTGAACGGGCGCATTTTGCCATATGAAAATGGAGCACCAGTCGGCTTTATGCCAGGCAAAACGTGGATCAATGTTGTTCCGGACTTAAACATAGTAAAATGGTAAAGGAGGAGATGTTATGCAAATCGATAAATTACGCGGCAGGGAAGTGGACCAGCTGTTTAAAGCGATTCTTTCCCTGCGTGACTTAGAGGAGTGCTACCGCTTTTTTGACGATTTATGCACGGTCAATGAAATTCAATCGCTAGCACAGCGCCTAGAAGTAGCGCGTATGCTTCGCGAGGGATATACGTATCATAAAATCGAAACGGAAACAGGAGCGAGCACCGCGACGATTTCACGCGTGAAACGTTGTTTAAACTATGGAAACGACGCTTATGCGATGGCGTTAGACCGCATTAAAGAAGAAGAGAAACAACATTCCGAAGAAGCAAATAACGCACAACAGAAGTAAGCAAGGAGATTCCTTCCAAAGAAAAGGAACTCCTTTTCTTTTTGCCGATTTGTTATAATGAAAAAATGGATAAATCAATGGAGGGTTTTCTATATGTACGATATTCGCCAATGGCGTCATGTGTTTAAGTTAGATCCAAACAAAGAAATTAGTGACGAACAGCTTGAACACATTTGTGAATCAGGAACAGATGCAGTCATTGTCGGCGGAACGGACGATGTCACATTGGAAAACGTCCTGGAGCTTTTGGCGCGAATCCGCCGTTTTTCCGTTCCATGTGTCCTGGAAATATCAAATCTTGAGTCAGTGACACCGGGATTTGATTTTTATTTTGTCCCAATGGTATTAAACAGCCGCGAAAAGAAATGGATTATCGATTTGCATCATGAAGCGGTAAAACAATTTGGCGACATAATGAACTGGGATGAAATTTTTATGGAAGGGTATTGCATCTTACATAAAAATTGCAAAGCAGCAATGCTTACGGATGCGAATACGGAACTTCAAGAAGATGATGTTGTTGCATATGCGCGCATAGCGGAGCATATGTATCGGCTGCCAATTTTTTATTTAGAATATAGCGGTTCATACGGAAATCCTGAGCTAGTACAGCGCGTAAAACAAGTGTTGAAACAAACGCAATTGTTTTACGGCGGCGGAATCGAAACGGAAAAACAGGCAAAAGAAATGGCACAATATGCTGACACGATCGTCGTAGGCAATGTCATTTACGAAGATATAAAAAAGGCGCTTGCGACCGTAAAAGCAGTGAAACAGTAAATTTGTCGATATGAAAAAAGTGGTGTAAAATAGAACATATGTTTTCTGGTGGTGATCAATATGAATTTTTTGTCGGAAAAATTACTCGCTAACTTAAATGAACAGCAACAAGCAGCGGTAAAGACGACGGAAGGGCCGCTTCTCATTATGGCGGGGGCGGGGAGCGGGAAAACGCGTGTATTGACGCATCGGATCGCTTATCTAATGGCGGAAAAACGCGTCGCACCGTGGAATATTTTAGCGATTACATTTACAAATAAGGCGGCGCGTGAAATGAAGGAACGCGTGCAGGGACTTCTTGGCGGAGCAGCCGAGGAAATTTGGATTTCCACGTTTCACTCCATGTGTGTCCGCATTTTGCGCCGCGATATTGATCGCATCGGCATTGACCGCAATTTTTCCATTTTAGATACGACCGACCAACTCTCTGTTTTAAAAAATATTTTAAAAGAAAAAAACATCGATCCGAAAAAATTTGATCCACGCGCGATACTCGGCACGATCAGCAATGCGAAAAATGAATTGCTCACCCCTGAAAAGTTCGCGAAAAAGGTGAGCAGCTACTATGAAAAAATCGTCAGCGACGTATACGAAGAATATCAGAAGCGGCTTTTGCGCAACCATGCGCTCGATTTTGACGACTTAATTATGACGACCATTCAATTGTTTGAGCGTGTGCCGGAAGTGTTGGAACATTATCAATATAAATTTCAATACATTCATATTGACGAGTATCAAGATACAAACCGGGCGCAATATGTGCTTGTCAAAATGCTTGCGTCGCGTTTTAAAAACATATGTGTTGTCGGTGATGCGGATCAGTCGATTTATCGCTGGCGCGGAGCCGATATTCAAAACATTTTATCGTTTGAAAAAGATTATCCGAACGCGAAAGTCATCTTGCTTGAGCAAAACTATCGCTCCACCAAGCGGATTTTGCAAGCGGCAAACGAAGTCATTGAACACAACGTGAACCGTAAGCCGAAAAAACTATGGACGGAAAACCCGGAAGGACAAAAAATCGTCTATTACGAAGCGATGAACGAATCGGATGAAGCGCAATTTGTTGTTGGTAAAATAAAAGAATATGTGGACAGCGGAAAACGCCGATATTCTGATTTTGCCATTTTATATCGCACGAACGCTCAATCGCGGGTCATGGAAGAAGTGCTTTTGAAGTCGAACATTCCTTACCAAATTGTCGGCGGTTTGAAGTTCTATGACCGTAAAGAAATTAAAGATGTTTTGGCATATTTGCGGGTGATTGCAAACCCGAATGATGATATTAGTTTGCTGCGCATCATTAATGTGCCGAAACGCGGCATCGGTGTTTCCTCGATCGATAAAATCGTAAGCTATGCTTCTGAAAACGAATTATCGGTATTCGAAGCGCTCGGCGAACTTGAGCATATTGGGCTCTCTGCGCGCATCGCCGCTTCCTTGCTTGAATTTCGCCGCATGCTTGAACAATGGGGGCAGCTGCAAGAATATGTTTCTGTCACAGAACTAGTCGAAGAAGTGTTGGACAAGTCTGGTTACCGCGAGATGCTGAAAGCGGAAAACACGCTGGAGGCGCAAAGCCGTTTAGAAAACATCGATGAGTTTTTGTCGGTGACGAAGCATTTTGAAAATGTAAGCGAAGATAAGTCGTTAATTGCGTTTTTAACCGACTTGGCATTAATTTCTGATATTGACCAGCTAAATGAAATGAACGGTGAAGACCAGGATGCGGTAGTGTTAATGACGCTCCATTCGGCAAAAGGGCTGGAATTTCCGGTTGTCTTTTTAATCGGGATGGAAGAAGGGATTTTTCCTCATAGCCGTTCACTTGACGATGAAGATGAGATGGAAGAAGAACGTCGCCTCGCTTACGTCGGGATCACCCGCGCGGAAGAAGAGCTGTTTTTAACGAGCGCGCAAATGCGGACATTGTTTGGATATACAAATATAAATCCGGTATCCCGTTTTATTCGCGAAATTCCAGAAGAGCTAGTGGAACGAGTAAACAAACGAACGTCATGGACATCGGCCGCGGCGGGAAAACAAACGACTGTCCGTAAAATCGCAATCGCCTCTTCTACTGGCGGAGAAGCGATCCCTTGGAAAGTTGGAGATAAAGTCGAACATAAAAAATGGGGAATCGGCACCGTTGTCAGCGTTCGCGGAGAAGGAGAGGATAAAGAGCTTGACATCGCGTTCCCAAGCCCGGTTGGAATTAAACGGTTGCTTGCGAAATTCGCTCCGATTACAAAGGTGTAAAGAAAGGGGAAACGAATATGGAACGACAAGCTGCGATCAAGCGAATCGAAGAGCTTCGCGAGCTTTTGAATCAATACAATTATGAATATTATGTGCTTGACCGTCCATCTGTGCCGGATTCGGAATACGACCGGCTTATGCAAGAACTTATCGCGTTAGAAGAACAATATCCGGATTTAAAAACGAAAGACTCTCCGTCGCAACGCGTTGGCGGGCAGGCGTTAGATGCGTTTCAAAAAGTGGAACATCGCACGCCGATGCTAAGCCTTGCGAACGCGTTTAACGAAGGTGATTTGCGCGATTTTGACCGCCGTGTGCGTCAAGAAGTCGGCGATGATGTCGCTTATGTTTGCGAGCTGAAAATCGATGGGCTTGCTGTATCTGTCCGTTATGAAGACGGCTATTTCGTTCAAGGGGCGACGCGCGGCGACGGAGTGACCGGAGAGGATATTACCGAAAACTTAAAAACGATCCGCTCTTTGCCGCTTCGCTTGAATGAGCCGGTAACGTTAGAAGCGCGCGGCGAAGCGTACATGCCGAAAGCGTCGTTTGAGCGATTGAACGAACAGCGACGCAATCGCGGGGAAGAGCTGTTTGCCAATCCGCGCAACGCCGCCGCAGGTTCTTTGCGTCAGTTGGATCCGAAAATCGCCGCATCGCGTCACCTGGATTTATTTGTATACGGCCTTGCCAACGCGGAAGAATTAGGAATTGATTCTCATAGCGCGGCGCTCGATTATTTGCAGCAGCTTGGGTTTAAAACAAACCCGGAACGCCGCCGCTGTGCTAATATCGATGAAGTCATTCAATTTGTGAATGAATGGCATGAAAAACGCTCGCATCTACCTTATGAAATTGACGGGATTGTCATAAAAGTCGACTCGTTTGCGCAACAAAAACAACTAGGTGCGACCGCGAAAAGTCCACGTTGGGCCGTTGCTTATAAATTCCCGGCTGAGGAAGTGGTAACGAAACTGATTGGCATCGAATTAAGCGTCGGACGCACAGGAGTCGTTACTCCGACAGCGATTTTAGAGCCGGTGCGCGTTGCAGGTACAACGGTACAACGCGCCACCCTTCATAATGAGGATTTTATTCGCCAGAAAGATATCCGCATTGGTGATTCGGTCATCATCAAAAAAGCGGGGGATATTATTCCAGAAGTAGTGAATGTCGTGCCAGACCGGCGGACGGGAGAAGAAGTGCCGTTTGTCATGCCGACCCATTGCCCGGAATGTGCAAGTGAACTAGTTCGTTTAGATGGTGAAGTGGCGCTCCGGTGTATTAACCCGAAATGTCCAGCGCAAATTCGCGAAGGATTAATTCACTTCGTATCACGTCAAGCGATGAACATCGAGGGACTTGGCGAAAAGGTCATTTCCCAGCTGTTCCGTGAAGGTCTCATCCATGATGTTGCGGATATTTATCGATTGACGAAGGAGCAGCTCATCCCTTTAGAACGTATGGGGGAAAAATCGGCAGCCAATTTACTCCATGCCATTGAAGCGTCCAAACAAAATTCGCTAGAACGTCTTCTCTTCGGTCTCGGCATTCGCCATGTCGGCGCAAAAGCCGCCAAAGTGTTAGCGGAACATTTTGAAACAATGGATCGTCTGCAAACAGCGACAAAAGAAGAATTAATGGCAATTCACGAGATTGGTGAAAAAATGGCTGATTCGATTGTCACGTATTTTGCGAAACCGGAAGTAAAAGAACTTCTAAACGAACTGCGCGCTTACGGTGTCAACATGGAATACAAGGGCCCGAAAACGCCAAAACCTGGCGATGTTCATTCATATTTTGCAGGAAAAACAGTTGTATTAACAGGAAAACTTGAATCATTGTCGCGCAATGAGGCAAAAGAAAAAATTGAACAGCTTGGCGGCAAAGTCACTGGCAGTGTGAGCAAAAATACAGATTTAGTCATTGCCGGAGCAGATGCAGGCTCGAAGCTTGCGAAAGCACAGCAGCTTAACATCGAGATTTGGGATGAAGCGAGATTTCTTCAAGAAATTGAACAAAATAAGTAGGTGTGGAAAAATGAAGAAACGGATGATCATATTCACTGCACTTCTTCTTTTCCTTTCTTCCTGCGCTCCAAAATTTGATGAGGAAGAGGTAGTACAGAAGAAAGACAATAAGGAGCAAAAAGCAGTGATTCCAAAATATAACATTTCCGATTCTTATTACCGTGTTGTGCTGCCGTTTAAAGTCTCAGGAGCACGGGGAGAAGTAGTAGAAGATTTAAATACCCGTTTGGATGTGGATGAATTTGAAACAGGGCTTATGCGTGTAGCACAAGACCGCTTTTCTCCAGAAGAATATTTATTCCAAGAAGGGCAATACTTAGATAAAAAAACGGTGAAACGTTGGCTGAAAAGAGAACGGACTCCTAGTCAGCTAAAAAGAGAAAAGATGAAGCCTTCCGAAAACGTCGGCTTAAATCCACCTATTAGCGACAGCGGAACGAATGAAGAAAAAAATAAAAAAAGCCCGATTTATTTAGCAAGCATTTTGGAGCATGATTATTTAGTCAAAACGAGTGACAATAAAGTAAAATTAGGCGGAGTAGCCATTGGATTAGCATTAAATTCCGTTCATTACTACGAAACGGAACAAGGCTATCCGCGCGAGGTAAAAATCAAAGATGATGTTATTGAAAAGGAAGGAAAACGAATCGCAGCGGAAGTTCTTTCCCGCCTTCGCCATATCAAAGAGTTGAAAGAGGTTCCGATTACGATCGCGCTGTTCAAACAAGCGCCAAAATCTTCGGTTATTCCAGGCAACTTTTTCGCTGTTGCGCATGTGGATGAAGGAAGCGATACGATTGACGAATGGAAAGCCATTCATGAAGAGTACTATTTATTTCCATCCGATGAAGCGCAAAAAAACCATCGGGATGACTGGTTAAAGTTTAACAATTTTAAATCGGATATTGAGGAATTTTTCCCAAATTACACAGGAGTTGTCGGAAAAGCGCTATACCGTAATGATCAACTGCAACAGCTGACGATTAACATCTCGATGCCGTTTTACGGAAAAGCGGAAGTGATAGGATTTACCCAATATGTTACAGGCCTGGTCATGGAAAAGTTTCCGAATTATATTAATGTAAACGTCTATATTTCTTCTGTAGGTGGACCGGAAAGCATTATTATTCGTCAAGCGAAGGCAGATCAACCGTTTGTTCATATTTATCAATAGTTTTTTGCTTTTTTTAAAAAATTGAATAACTTTTCTTTTTAATTAGGCGAGAAGACTCCCACTTCAACGAAGCGAAGCGGAGTAAGTGGGAGATGAATCGCCTTAACTATATTTTGCTGAAAATAGGATAGATTCAGTAAAATATAGTATAATATAGTTAGATGGTCCGGCAAACTAATCAATGCTGATGTAAATGGTGCATTAAACATCTTAAAGAAAAGTAAAGCTGTAGACCTGAGTGTCTTATGCTCTAGCGGCGAAGTGGACACGCCTCAAAGAATAAGGATTGCTTAAAGCAGTCAAACTTCTTTGGAAGCCCCCACTTCAAATTTTCGCTAGAAATTAAGTGGGGGTAGTTCACCCGTTAGAATGATAGATGTAGGCTGTAAACGCTTTTTTCGTAATCTGACCAAAGGGGGAAAATCATTGATGGTACAACCTTATAAGCATGAACCACTTACAGACTTTACCGTAGAAGCGAATCGAAAAGCGTTTGAAGAGGCGTTGAAAAAAGTCGAGGCGGAACTTGGCAAAGACTATCCTTTAATTATTGGCGGTGAACGGGTTACAACCGACGAGAAAATCGTTTCAATTAACCCTGCGAATAAGACAGAAGTAATCGGCCGTGTGTCGAAAGCGAATAAAGAACTTGCGGAAAAAGCGATGAAAGTTGCCGATGAAGCGTTTAAATGGTGGAGCAAAACAAAACCGGAGGCGCGTGCAGATATTTTATTCCGCGCTGCTGCGATTGTGCGCCGCCGCAAACATGAATTTTCGGCATTGATGGTAAAAGAAGCGGGTAAACCGTGGAAAGAAGCGGATGCGGATACGGCGGAAGCGATTGACTTTATGGAATATTACGCTCGCCAAATGTTGAAATTAAAAGACGGCATTCCAGTAGAAAGCCGCCCGGGCGAAACAAACCGTTTCTTCTATATTCCGCTTGGCGTTGGCGTTGTCATTTCGCCGTGGAACTTCCCGTTTGCGATTATGGCTGGTACGACCGTCGCATCGCTTGTTACCGGCAATACGGTACTGCTCAAGCCAGCGAGCGCTACCCCAGTAGTTGCTTACAAATTCGCAGAAGTATTGGAAGAAGCAGGGCTTCCTGCGGGAGTATTAAACTACATTCCAGGAAGCGGTGCGGAAGTTGGCGATTACTTAGTAGACCATCCGCGCACTCGCTTTATTAGCTTCACTGGTTCCCGCGATGTCGGCATTCGCATTTACGAACGCGCCGCAAAAGTACATCCGGGCCAAATCTGGCTCAAACGCGTCATCGCCGAGATGGGCGGTAAAGACGCCATTGTTGTCGACAAGGAAGCGGATCTAGAATTAGCAGCACAATCGATTGTCGCATCTGCGTTTGGTTTCTCCGGCCAAAAATGTTCGGCTTGCTCGCGCGCCATTATCGTCGAAGATGTGTATGATCAAGTATTAAATCGCGTTGTCGAGTTGACAAAACAACTAAAAGTCGGCGATCCTGCGGACCAAAGCACATTTATGGGTCCAGTCATCGACCAATCGGCATACAACAAAATTATGGAATATATCGAAATCGGCAAAAAAGAAGGACGTCTCATGACAGGCGGCGAAGGGGACGATTCCAAAGGCTTTTTCATTCAGCCAACGGTATTTGCCGATGTTGATCCGAACGCGCGCATCATGCAAGAAGAAATTTTCGGACCGGTTGTGGCGTTTACGAAAGCGAAAGATTTCGATCATGCGCTTGAAATCGCCAACAACACCGAATACGGCTTAACTGGCGCCGTCATCTCCCGCAACCGCGCCAACCTTGAAAAAGCGCGCGAAGAATTCCATGTCGGCAACCTTTACTTCAACCGCGGTTGCACGGGCGCGATCGTTGGTTACCAACCGTTCGGCGGCTTCAACATGTCCGGCACCGACTCGAAAGCGGGCGGCCCTGACTACTTGATTCTTCATATGCAAGCAAAAACGGTATCAGAAATGTTTTAATGAAAAACCCTCTCTGCGCAGGCAGGGAGGGTTTTTTGTGTATTGATAAGTTTCGGTGGCTTGTTGTAAATGTTGTAATATTTACAAAGTTTTTGCGTGGCTTTGTTATTAAAAAAATGGTAATGACTTAAACATTTTTATTGATTCCAACGTTACGTGAAGTTTTATGATAGTGTCAGAAGGGGGAGAACGATGAAAAAGGTGTATCCAATCGGTGAGTTTGCGAAAAAAACCGGCCAAACAATACGAACTCTTCACTATTATGATGAAATAGGAATTTTGAAACCGTCGCATGTATCGAGTTCTGGACGCCGATTTTACAGTGAAGATGAGATCATTGCATTGCAAAAGATTGTGGCACTGAAGTTTTTAGGTTTTTCCCTTGAGGAAATTAAACATTTTATGCAAGAAGAAAAATGGGATTTAAAAGAATCGCTTGCTTTTCAAAGAAGAAGAGGAATGGGTGGCAAAAGCTATAGAAATATTTTTAGCGAAAGAAGGAGTAGATTGGAATGAAGAAGAATCGTGATATGCCGATAGACAATTGGCAATCTTTCTGGGAGTTAATCAAGAGCACGAATCCGCCAAAATGGATTTTTGTCACTGCTATTACTCTTAGTTTGATCGAGACAGGGGTTGGGCTCATTGTACCATGGTTTACGAAATCTCTTGTTGACCAGATCGCTGCATCTACGGTAGAACCATCGATTATTATTTTACTTGCGGCTTCATTTATTTTGCAAACGATCACTTCCGGATTTTCTTATTACTTCCTCACCTATATTGGAGAATATGTGGTTGCAGCAATTCGCAAAAAGCTTTGGAATCAAGTTTTATTATTGCCTATTCCTTTTTTCGACAATCACCAATCTGGAGAAACGATGAGCCGAATTACTCAAGATACCAACACGGTAAAAATGCTGATCACCCAACATTTAGTTACATTTCTGACTGGATTCATTTCCGTTGCAGGGGCTGTTAGCATCCTGCTTATTATCGACTGGAAAATGACCCTTATGATGGTGACGGCTGTCCCAGTTTCAATCCTTATTCTCTGGCCGCTTGGGCAAAAAATGTACAAAATTTCAAAAACCACCCAAGATGAAATGGCCAGTTTTTCAGCCAATCTTGGCAGAGTGTTATCCGATATTCGACTTGTAAAAGCTTATTGTGCAGAGAAAGAAGAGCAAAAAAACGGGGAACTAGGGATTCTTCATCTTTTTCAATTCGGTCTAAAAGAAGCAAGAATACAGGCTGTCATTTCCCCTTTTATGACATTTGTGATGATGCTCGTTTTAGTCATTTTGATCGGTTATGGCGGCGTTCGTGTAGCCTCAGGCACGCTTTCATCCGGCTCTCTTGTCGCCATCATTATTTACATGGTTCAAATCGTTGTTCCTTTTAGTCAGATGGCTGTATTTTTCACCTCATTTCAAAAAGCAATGGGGGCAACAGAACGAATCCAACGCATTTTATCCTTAGAGAAAGAACCAAACGGCAGCTTGCCTGCGGTGCAAAATCCTGAGCAAGATATACATTTTCGAAATGTTTCCTTTTCTTATAAAAAGGGGGAGCCTGTACTCAAACAAGTAACGCTCACTATTCCTTCAGGGAAAACAACAGCTATTGTTGGTCCGAGCGGCGCCGGAAAAACGACATTGTTTGCTTTGTTAGAACGATTTTACACACCCGATGAAGGAGAAATATTGCTAGGGGAAACCAATATTGAAGATTTTGACTTGTATTCGTGGCGCAGTCAAATCGGTTATGTTTCTCAAGAAAGTCCAATGATGTCAGGAACGATACGTGACAATATTTGTTATGGGCTCAATAGAGACGTTTCCGATGAAGAAATAGAACGAGCAGCCAAACTGGCAAATGCAGCGGAATTTATCGAGCGGCTTCCAAACGGATATTTGACGGAAGTCGGGGAACGGGGAATCAAATTATCAGGTGGACAGCGGCAGAGAATTGCCATTGCCCGCGCTCTTATCCGCAATCCGAAAATTCTTCTCCTTGACGAAGCAACCTCAAACCTGGACAGCTCATCGGAAGTTCTTGTTCAAAAGGCCTTGCAGCGGCTAATGGAAGGAAGAACAACACTTGTCATTGCTCATCGGCTCTCAACCGTTGTCAACGCAGACCAAATCGTTGTATTAGAGAATGGGACCATCACTGGGGTCGGAACACATAGCGAATTGCTGCAAACCCATCCGCTCTACAGAGAACTGGCCGAACAACAATTTCAGACAATATCGGAGTAAAAAATAAATTTTTTTCGAGGCATGGCAGGTACAACTTTGGTGTTAAAACCACATATGAACCTCTCCCACCCTCATTCCATGAAGAGATGGGAGAGGTTCATATTTCGATAAGTTTGAAGAAGGAATTTCACGAATTTTGTTGTAATTTATCTATTGGAAATATTTGTGTGGGATGTTGGTGAAATCATGGAAAAAGAAACAGTGAGGATGAAAATGAAAGAAATCCTCGAATCATCTTTTTCCGTGCCGTCTTTAAAAGAAGCGGTATTGACATCAATAGAGGAGCACACAAAACAAAGCGACTTTTTGTTCGGCCGCTTAGCCGGTGTGCATTATCAGATGTTTTCCGAAAACATGAAGGAAACCGAACGAATCGCAGCGGTTGTAGAACTGATGATGTTGGCTGGGGATCTACTCGATGACCTCGTTGATCAAGACAGCTTGGAAATCTCGTGGAGACAAGTCCCTCTTGCCACCTTCCTTCATGTCGTCGTCGGATTATTGTTAGCAGGACAAAAAGCAATTGCGGATTTGCCTATCGATGATTATAAAAAAGTAAGGGCACAGTCATATATTTTATCTCGATTGCTTCAAAGTTTAAATGGGCAGCATATGGATGTCACAAATGACATACAGACGGAAACGGATTATTTACAGATGCTGAAGAAAAAATCAGGTTCTCTAGTAGCCATGGCGTGTTTCGTCGGAACTGCATTGGCAGGCGCTGAAAAAAACACTGTCATCATTGAAAAGTATGCCAATGATATAGGAATCGCTGCGCAAATCGACAATGATATCGATGCGTTGTATCGTTGGGATGAGAAGAACGACATCAAAGCAAAGAAGAAGTCGCTTCCGGTATTGTACATGCTGGCAAGTAAACGGGATAACTTATTGAAACAGTATTTTAGCAATCATATTGATTACAATGAGCTTTATGCCCAAAAAGAAAAAGTGATTCAGCAAATGGAACAGGAAGGAGCGTTTTATTATGCTAAAGTGATGAGCCAGATTTACAAGGAAAAGGCTTTGCAAGAAATCGAGAAACTGGATGTAGACGATAGGTACAAATCCGCACTGAAAACAATTATTTTGTAATGTTGGAGGGGGATCTGCGATGCAAGAAATCATTCGCTTTTTAGTAGAACATCCAGAAGTCATCGAAAAATTACAAAATGGTACGGTGAGCTTGATAGGTTTAAGTGAGTTAGAGGTAAAAGCGGTTGTAAAGGTATTTAGTGAATCGACGGAGCCGCTTGGATATTGGAAGTAGATAACGATGAATCGAACAGTCATTGCGATGATTGTTGCTTTGATTGTAGCGCTATATTTAACCATTTTAAATGTTAGGCATCCATTGATTGGTATAGATGTAGTAGAAAACAAGAATGGTGATATTATTGTTAACGATATTTACGAGTTTGGTTGGGCAAAAAAACATGGTATTCATATTAATGATCAAGTGCTGAAAGTGGATGGAAAGCCTCCGCTCTCCCATTTTACTGTCCGGAAATACAAAACAATTGAACAAGCGAAAACAATAACGATTCAGAGAGAAAATCAAATCCAAACATTGACGGTTGACTATAAATCGCATGGAACGGAACAATGGCTGTATTATATTGCCTTGCCGGCGGGTTTTTTTCTATTCGCTGTTAGTTTAAGCATTTTTTTGCTTCGTCTGCGGCCGGATGACAAATCGGCAACCGTGCTTATTTACTTTTTGTTATTGATAGGGCTTTGTTATATAAGTGCGAGCTTATCAGCAAAATATGCACTGTTTGGGCGGCAAATGTTTAACGGTATATTTTTAATCTTACCTGCCGTCTTTTTGCATTTCGTTCATCATTATTTTGAAAAAGAAAAGAAATTGTGGTTTACGAACAAAATCATCTTTTCTCTTTATGGGTTTAACTTTGTGATGTTTGTTGTCTCACTCATGTCTTTATCGTTTCGTTCGATCAGTGAAGCAGAAGTGCTATTGACTACATTTTTTATCAACATGGTCATCATTCTTGCTTTGTTAGGAAAAGGATTGGTTTATCTTAAAAAAGATGAACAGCAAAATACGGTCAAAGGGTTGTTTTTCGCAATTGGTCTATCTGTTGTACCATTTATTTTATTTTATAGTCTCCCGGTTTTAATTATTGGAAAATGGGTATTACCAGCTGAATTAACTGTTACCTCGCTTTTTGTGCTGCCATCTGTCTTTCTTTATTTAATTTGTACGGATCGGCTATTTCAATTACAGTTTTCCATCAATCATTTTGTGTACTATGCCTTTTTATCTTTACTTCCATCTTTTCTTGTTACATTGCTTTATATCAAATTTGTCAATGAAGCGAGAGGGCTTGTAGAGCTTGCTTTGTTGTTTTTACTGATTTATGTAATAAATATCCTTGCTCTCTATTTAAAAGGATGTTTCGATCGAATATTAAGGACGAAGTTATACGTACAAAAAGACTTTTATCAAGAAAGTATATATCGGATCGGCGAAGCATTAAAAAAACAGAAAAACATGCAAGAAGTGATCCAATGCCTAGAAAAAGAGGTGAGCGAATTATTAGCTATAGAGGAACTGGCTTTTGTACAACCAGCAATTAAAAATATGCAAGCACCTTTTCAATGTGATGAAAAAGAGTGGATGAAACTAACCAAAAAGATGGATAGAAAACCACTTTCGATTGGGAAAATCATTGAAAATAAGCGTTTGTTTGCGGTTTTTGTAGGCTCGTTCCGGCAAGGTCCTTTACTATTAATAGGAAAAAAGAAACATCCTATTCCATTTACGGCAGAACAAACAGATTGGTTATCGACTATTGTCTATTATACCAGCATCACGATTGAAAATATGGCCAAAGTAGAGGATTTAATAAAAGAGTTAGACAATCTAAAGGAAAGCAGAAATTCTATTTGGCTCACTCGTTTGATCTTTCAATGGTCGGAAAAGGAAAGAAGAAAGTTATCCATTGATTTGCACGATACGATTCTTCAAGATTTAATTGTTTTAAAACGGAAAGTGGAGAGTTTGCGCGTTCAAAATATGCGTATGGATGAAATGAAAAAGCAGCTAAGCGACATCGAAGAAGAAATCGTAGATATCATTGATTTAACAAGGGAAATATGTCATGAATTAAGACCGCCATTTTTGAGTCAAATCGGATTAAAGGAAGCGATCGTACAGTTAATCCAACGGTTCCAATTACGTGCGAATATAAAAATAGAATGGAATGTTCATTTATTAGCCAAATTAGAAGAAGAACAGGAGCTTGCTATTTATCGGATTATCCAAGAATTATTAAACAATGCGCTGAAACATTCGCAGGCATCGCACATTCAACTAACATTGGAGGTTCAAAATGAGGAAGTTCAACTTCATTATATTGACAATGGTATAGGTATAGACATGAAAAAATTAAATCATTATGATGGAAAGCTTGGTTTGTTTGGCATAAAAGAGCGTGTGCAAGGTTTAGGTGGAACATGCGAGATGACGTCACAACTTGGCGAGGGGCTAGATATACGGATCACCATTCCATTATAAGCATGAGAAGGAGAGAAATGACTGGATGATTCACATTTTGGTTGTCGATGATCATCGTCTTGTTGGTGAAGGGACAAAGAACATACTCGAGAGAGAACAAGATTTTCAAGTAGAACTTGTTACATCTGGCACAGAAGCGGAACAGATGATGGAACAACGTACATATGATGTGTTTTTGCTTGATTGGCGTATGCCGGATATGAGCGGTATCGAATTAAGCAGGCGGATTCTCCAAAAACAGCCAAATGCGAAAATTGTCATATATACCGGGTATGATGTCGCTCCTTTTTTTAATTATTTAATTGAATCAGGCATTACAGGCTTTGTCAGCAAAACGGCAACAAGCGAACAATTGATTACGGCGATTCGCTGTGCATTAAGAGATGAAGCGGTCATTCCTGTGCATTTACTGCGTCAACTGCATCTTTGCGAAGTAAGGGCAAGTATGGAGGAAAATGAAAAACAGGTTGCGCTGAGCCAGCTTGAGCAAGAAATATTATTCGAGGTCGCCAACGGTTTAAGCAATAAAGATATTGCTAAAAAACACTATATAAGCCAACGAAGTGTAGAACGGCATCTATCGCGCATTTTCACAAAGCTGCATGTATCTTCGAGGGTAGAAGCCGTGGAAAAAGCAAAACAATTAGGGTTCATTCCAGAACTTCATATGTTGTTAACGTCTTCATCTGATCGGTGAGGGCGTTTTCTTTTTTGGAGTCCGTCATCTCGTGTCGGTATTCCGCCAAAAAATGGCGGGGTTCCGACACCATGTTGGTGGTAAAAAGGAAAGAAAATGGATGTATAATTAAGATAAGTAAGAATAATTTTAAAAAAAGTGTGTGAGACAAAAGAACGCAAGAGCCATTTTTGATTACATAAAAATTATAAGGAGCATTCCTGTTAGAAGTTTTTCCGGGGACTTGAATAAAAAAAGCCCTCTTGGTATGATTCGGGGGTGTCAATCTGTGAATTGACCCCTAATTTGGATACCAAGGAGGACTATACATGAATTCTATCTCAAACAAGAAGATTAATCAAGTCACCGATCAAACGCTCGTCGTTGGCATGGATATCGCGAAAAAGAAGCATTATGCCTGCTTTGTGGATGAGCGAGGGAGGGTGTTAAAAAAGTCGTTTCCCGTTCCGCAATCTAGAGAAGGATTGGAATGGTTGTACCAGTGCATCGTGGAAGCCATGAAGGAATTTGGAAAAACCGAGGTGATCGTTGGCATCGAGCCAACGGGACATTATTGGCTCAATCTCGCTTACTTTCTTGACGAGAAGGGCATTCCTCTCGTCATGACAAACCCGATGCACGTGAAGCGATCCAAAGAGAGGACATCTTTGGCCTCGAAACGGCTGCTTGATGCCTATAGTCTCGATTCTCTAGACAACAAGGATGACACGGAGAAGCTGGCGCGATATCATCCATTCGACCTTGAGTCCCTAAAGGAGCTTAGCCGGCCTCTGCCTGATGACTAGACCGAACGAAGGAATGTAGGCACAAGGATGCCAAGAGACATGGGAGGGTTCGTCATCATCAGCGATGCAGAGATCCACGGTGCATCCCATACGCTTCCCCCACTACAACCAAATTTAACCAGTAGTGGCCGCGAAGCGTACCCAGTCAATGTAAGATATACACATATTTAAGAAATAATGTTAGGAACTTTGTCGAAAAATATTTTTTTGACACCCCTGAAACGGCTACAACCGTTGATATATCAACATTTATAGAGGGAGGTTGTTATGATTTCATATTTAGGTAGTATAGTTAAGCTATTAACTACAGAAAAAAATTGGCTTTTATATACCACTTCAAATGAGGATTCACAATCTGAGTTAACCGCTTTAAATATATCCTCGACAGATGACGTTCTTTCCATCACTGGCAGTGGTTGCAGAAGTTTAGCGCTGTTAGCGAATGAGCCTAAATCTTTAACCTCCGTTGACGCTGTTCCTGAACAAAACTATTTACTAGAGTTAAAATTATCTGCCTTTGAAGCACTTACATATGAGGAAGTTTTGCAATTTTTAGGAATTCATAATTCCGACAAACGTCTTCAAATGTACGAGAAATTAAAACCGTTGCTTTCTGATGATGCAGCAATCTTTTGGGACAAACATAAAGAAAAAATTAAACAGGGTGTCATTTTTACTGGGAGACAAGAAAGATTTTACAGAAATGTGGTACTTCCAATTATCAAATTTACAAGAGGAAACATTATATCTAAATTGCTAAAAAGTCGTTCTATCGAAGAACAAAGAATTCTCTATAAGAAGTTAAATACTTGGTTATGGCGTAGAAGCATACAGACACTATGTAGAAGGTCAATCTACAAATTTATTTTAAATGATCCTAGTTACTATGCTTATAGTGAAGTAAATTCACTGGCAGATTATTTAATATCACGTCTGGACTATACATTTACTCATCACCCTATAAAAGAAAATCATTGGCTTACATTTCTTTTATCAGGAAATTACATTCATACATCTTCATTACCTGTTTATTTGTATCCATGTCATTATGAAAAAATCAGGAGGAGTCGTCATAAAGTAAAAATTGTTACAGCCCCATTAGAAAAATATTTACAGGAAGTACCCGATAACTCATTTGATAAATTTTCCCTATCTGATATTTCCGGTTGGATGTCAGAACATTCATTTGAAGCGATTTTAAGTGAAATTATTAGAGTAAGCAGGAACAGGGGTATTTTTTGTTATCGTAATTTTCTTTCGAAAAGAACCATTCCAGAGAATTTAACATCTCATGTTCAACGACTTGATGAGGTAATAAAATTTCTGAATGAAAATGATCGCTCCTTTGCGTTTACTTTCGAAGTAGGTATGATTAAAAAATAAAAAGAAAGGGGAATATAAAGGTGAGTCTTTATGAAATTACCATCAGCGATCCCAATTATGATTTAAAAGGATATATCGTTATTGACAGTTTAGTTAACGGAATAAGTGCGGGTGGATTAAGAATGTCCCCAGATATTAGTTTGGGTGAAATAAAGAAGTTAGCTGCGATTATGACCAAGAAGTATGCAGCCTTAAATATAGAGTTAGGTGGAGCCAAGGCGGGAATAGAGTATGACCCTTCTAAGCACGAAAAAAAAATACTATTAAAAAGATTTGCGGAATTAACAGAACCTCTTTTAAAACATAATTATTTTCTTGGAGAAGACTTAGGTGTTACAGGAAAGGATGTGGCTTATATATATGAATCTATTCATTACAATCCAGTTGATGTTGTTGTGCGTCGTTTACGTGAACGAGGAATTTCAGTAGACATTCCTAATAAATTCCAATTAAGTGATTTATTCGGAAAAAGCTATTCTGTAGAAGCGCTTGGATTATCGATTTTAGAAGCAGTTAGAACAATTTGTAGGAAAATTCAGTTGAATCTTTGCGAAAGTACGGTTGCTATTCAAGGGTTTGGAACTGTGGGGCAAATCACTGCAGAAAAGCTTCTCCAGAGTGGAGCAAAAATTATTGCAATTGAAGATTCTGTCGGCTGTGTAGTCAATAATGATGGTCTCCCAATACCAGAATTGCTATCAATTACAGATTCAAATGGGGTTATTAATCGTACGAAGTTACCAGATCATATAATTCAATACCCAAAAGGATATTGGATAAAAGTAAATGCAGATATTCTTATTCCGGCTGCTATTAAGGATAGTATTCATGAAGAAAACTGCCATGAAGTAAACGCAAAAGTAATCATTGAAGCAGCCAATATGCCTGTAACATCTAAAGCGGAAAAATATTTAATTGATAAAGGAGTATATATTTTACCAGACTATATAACTAATGCTGGAGCTGCTGCATTTTTTGGTTTATTAATCTCGGGACAGGCGACAATGGATACTGTTTTTATAGAATTGCATCATAGAATTAGAAACTCTTTAAATGAAATAGTAGAAATAGCGTTTTCTTCATACGGAAGCAACTTGAGATATGCCTCTGATGTTTATGTAAATCGTTGTCTTAATTTAAAAATGTAAAAAATAGAAATAGAGGTGTTGTTCATGTATTTTCTAATTTGGGGCTTCCTTGTTTGGTTAGGAGCCACGTTCATTTTTCGATTTGTTGGTCATTTTTTCTTTACTCCTGATAGTACTTTGCTTCTTCTCTTATCCTATATGTTTGTTGTTCCTTTAATTTTTTTATTAACTTATCCGCTATATAACTTTAAAGGTTTAACAAAAGATGAACGTTTAAAAGCTGCTATGTTTATCGCACTTCCCGGTATGTTAATTGATACGATTGTGTTAACTGTCTTTCCAAGAGTGTTTACTAATTTACCTGTAGAATCGGACCGATATTTTGGCTCTTGGTTATTATGGGCATACAGTTTGATTTTGATAACGGGCCTTCCACTGAAAAAGCGAGAGAGGAACGATGACAAATGAAAACTTTTAAGACGGTTTTTTTGACCGGTGCCACAGGCTTATTGGGTAGAGCCCTTATTTCTAAATTAAAAGAATACCAAGTTATTTGTTTAATTCATAAAACTCCTTTTAAGGAACATGGTGTTATCTCAATAAAAGGTGATATTACCAAAAAACAATTGGGACTTACTTATAACGAATACCAAACATTATGTAAACAAATTGATGTCATTATTCATATGGCGGCCATTACAGATTTTAGTGAAAGGAAAGAAATTATTGAAAATACAAATGTTGTGGGAACTAAGAATATTGTAACCTTGTCTAGAGACGCAGATGCTCCTCTTTACCATGTCAGTACGGCATATGTTTATGATTTCCCAAATGCAAATCGCTTTGGTAAACAACGTAATTTTTATGAAATCTCAAAAAGATTGGCTGAAAAAATTGTTAAAGACAGTTTGGTTAAAGCAACGATTATCAGACCTTCAATAATTATTGGTGATTCTCATCATGGAACAGTGTCAACGTTGCAAGGATTTCATTTACTAAGCCGATTGATAATGGAAGAAAAGCTTCCTATGTTACCAGGTCTTCCACATTCTATTCTTGATATTGTTCCACAAGATATGGTAGCGGAGGTTATTTTTGCTTTAGTCCATAATGAACATATTGGTGGCGAATTTTATATTACTAATGGTCAGAATGCCCCGATGTTGAAAGAAGTGATTGATACGATAGTACAGGAAAGTACGATTTTATTTAACAAATCTATTTCGTCTCCCAAAATTGTTGATCCTGATCTGTTTGATAGATTAATTAAGCCTGTGTTTTTACCGAAGCTTCCCTTTCAGGTTCGAAAAGAAATAAGAAGAGCTTTGTTTATGAGGGAATATTTAACAATAGAGGAAGCGTTGCCATCTTCGTTAGATTTTTTAAACAGTCATTATGGAATTAAAAAAATACAAGACATGAAATATATACTAAAAAACAACATTAAATATCTTTATAATCTCATAAACTCTCAGGAAGAAAAGAAAGCATATAGGGGGTAAGTAAATGAACGAAATTAAAAATAGTTGTACTGATACGTTAAATCTATACAACACCTATGTTAACAAAGGATGGGCAAAACTTGCAGAACTAATGAATTTACCGCAAGAGGAAAAATCAGCAGGCGTATATATTTTTGATGGCGAAGATAACCAATATATTAATTGTGGGGGATATGGAGTATTTTTACTTGGTCACTGTCATGAAAGGATTGTACGCAGAGTTAAGAAGCAACTGGAAAAATTACCTATGTCAACAAAGATATTTCTTAATCCTGAGTTGGCGAAAGCATCCAAAGAACTGGCAAATGTGGCGCCGCCTGGATTAAACAACGTTTTATTCACCAACTCTGGGGCGGAAGCGGTTGAGGCAAGTATAAAATTAGCAGTATTAAACAACAAAACAAAAATAGTAGCAGCCAAAAATGGGTTTCATGGAAAAACCTTAGGAGCTTTAAGTGTAACTGGTAGAGAAAAATATCGAAAACCATTTAAGTCATTGTTAACCGATGTCTATTTTGTTGAATATGGAAATGTGATTACGCTTGAAGAATATCTGTGGGAAAACAAAGGACAATGTTGTATTATATTAGAGCCATTGCAAGCAGAAGGAGGGGTACGCCTTCCTCCAAGTGGCTATTTAAGACAAGTTAGAGAACTATGTGATCAGTATGGAGCTTTATTAATTATAGATGAAATTCAGACAGGGTTAGGAAGATTAGGTTATTGGTGGGGGGTTGAGGAAGAAAAAATTATTCCTGATATATTGTTGTCAGGGAAGATTTTAAGTGGGGGAGTAGTGCCTGTCGCAGCACTTATTGCGAAAGAGGAAGTGTTTGAAGCTTTTAATAAAAATCCATTGCTACATACTTCTACTTATGCAGGGAATCCTTTGGCAATGGTAGCTGTTCAAGAAACGATAGCTATATTAAAACAAGACAGAATTATTGATCGAGCTAAACTTTTAGGTGAAACATTTGGGGTAACCTTAAAGAAAATACTTTATGAATGCTGTCCAAATTTAGTCGAGGACATAAGAGGAAAAGGGTTACTTTGGGGAATTGAGCTAAAAAGTGAGGGGATAGCTGGTCAATTCATTTTGGAATTACTAAAACAAAAAGTTATTGTTTCACATTCTCTTAATGCACATAAAGTTGTGAGATTAACTCCTCCTGCTACATTGGAGAATGATGAGTTAAATTTTATTTTTACTGCCTTGCAACGAGCTTCTATGTCCTTGAATGAAAAGTATATTAAAAATTGATTAGATTGAGGAGGAAACGATGGGTCAGCTAAAAATACAAGCATCATTATCTGGATTAAATAGTAATGATGTGTACAAAAAAATAGGAAATTTCAAAAATTATAATAAGTATGTAGATATAGTAAGATCAATATCAGTTGAGAATATTGATCAAAATACCTCTATTTCTTCATGGGAAATTGAATTTGAAAATGGAATTTTACGATGGAAGGAGCGGGATGTATTTGAGGATAAAGATAAAGTTATTTTTTTTTGAAATGATTGAAGGTGATATAGAGAAATTTAATGGTTATTGGAAAATTATCAAAAATAAGAGCGGGTGTCAGATTTTATTTTTTGCTGACTATGACTTGGGTATCAACATGCTAAATGACATATTGGATCCCATTGCAGGCAATTTACTCTTAGATACGATCAAATCTATTCTCATAGGTCTTTTTGAGAACATACACATAACCGTTGAGGAGTTAAAAACATTATCAGTGGAGGAGGAATGTTAAGTGTCTATATTTTTAAAAAAAGAACGAGAAACCTTGGAGCGTTTCATGCCAAATTTTGATAAATGGCTGAAAGAACAATCCTTTTTTGAACTTGAGGAGCAATGTTCACCGTGTATAAGAAAATATAAAGAAATTGGTGCTCCAGAACTAATGATTTCAGAAGAGTATGGTGGAATGGGAGCTAATATTCTTGATGCTATTCGTATACAAAAAGCAATTGCTAGTAGAAGCCCTTCTCTCGCTCTAGCGCTTACCATGCATAACTTTTCAGTTGCCTCGCTAATGGAAGTTGTAAAATATCAACCTAAATTAGAGAATATCTTAAAAAAAATTGCAGCAGAGAGACTATTGCTTGCTTCGGGATTTGCCGAAGGGAACAATAATAATATTTTTTCTCCAACAATGAAAGCTGAAGTTGTCAGTAATGGTATTATTGTCAAAGGTAGTAAAAGGCCATGTACACTTTCAAAATCAATGGACTACTTGACGGCAAGCGTAAATCTCGTAGACAAAAATGGTAAGGAAGTTTTTGCTATTGCTATGATCCCGAGTAATGCAAAAGGAATCGAAGTTAAGGAGTTCTGGAAACATTGGGTATTGAGGGCAACAGAAACAGAAGAGGTTTTTTTACATGATGTATTTGTTGATATGGAACATGTATTTATAGCAGGTGACCATGTTAACTTACATCCTGCTGTACTGTATGGGTTATTATTGTTTGAACTGTTAGCATCAGCTACTTATTTAGGAACGTGCTCAAGATTGGTAGAAAAGGTTATAATGAATAATAAAATTTCAGATATTAACAAAGTAGATTTGATGGTTCAAGTAGAAATGGCCACATCTGCATTAGAAGGAAAGGCGTATACACTTTTAACCGATGGGTTTAGTGAATCATTGTTACAGGAGACCTTATTAGTACGTTATGGGGTAGAAAATATTTTAAAAGAGGTTGCAACTAAATCTGCTAATTTATGGGGTGGATTAAACTTT
The DNA here is from genome assembly GCF_002217735.1 of Parageobacillus galactosidasius. Lineage (NCBI taxonomy): Bacteria > Bacillati > Bacillota > Bacilli > Caryophanales > Anoxybacillaceae > Parageobacillus > Parageobacillus galactosidasius. The sequence continues at coordinate 340,563 of NZ_NDYL01000001.1, forward strand.
TTATCCTCTAATGAAGCAGCTTATCTTCTTGTAGTCTGCCAATTGTTAAGTTTTCATCCTCCTACAAAACATAGTGCTTTAGATATGATGATGGTGTTGCAAAACTAGAGTTTGTGCATAAGGATGTATAGTTGTACATGTAGTAAATAACGATTAAAACTGTACCAACGTGGGTGTTCTAACCATTATTCTTTGGCTGTATAAATGTCTGCTCATTGAGTGCGGAAACGAAATTGCTGTTTTTTGTATTCTGTTTTTAAAAACTGAGGAAGTTGTCGGCCGTATGCTTTTTTTCGTTCGTCCGCTATTCACGGATTAATTGGTGAAAAGGGAAAATATTCCTGTTTGACCACCCATTTAAGGACTTTTTCACTATCGTAGATAGCATCTCCTGATGCAAACTCATGTCTCATTCCTTTAAAGGGGATGCTATATACAAAAATTTAAATAATTCATATATATGCTAATTTATGGTGTTCATTCTGAATGTATCCTTGTAAAAATTGAAGAAACTCTAAAGAAAAAACGAGAAAAACGATATTGAGAGTTTAATTTAATAATATTTACAAAATATAGGGTAACTTGGTAGGTGTGAGAGGAGAAGGTAAAATGACTGAAACTGTAAATCAACAACGACATAGAGGATTGAAACAAGTGTTTGCAGTAAGCATTGGGCTTTTTCTTGTGTTTTTAGATAGTACGGTAGTAAATATAGCGATCCCTAATATTATTGATGATTACAAAATTGATCTAAGTAAAGCCTCATGGATCATAAACGGGTTTGTACTTACACTTGCAGTACTATTAGTTACTCTCGGTAAAATGGCTGATATGTTCGGGCGTGTTCGCACTTTTTTGTGGGGAGTCATCATTTTTACAGTTAGCTCTTTTTTATGTGGAATTGCACCATCAGCCGATTTGCTGATTATCTTTCGTGTTTTGCAGGGAATAGGTGGAGCCATGGTCATACCTACAAGTATGATGTTAGTTAGAACGGCTGTTCCTCCTGAGAAAATAGGATTAGCAATGGGAATTTGGGGAGCTGTTGGTGCTATGGCAGTTGCTATCGGCCCGAGCTTAGGAGGACTTATTACAGAGTATATTCACTGGAGATGGGTGTTTTATATTAATGTTCCCATTGTGTTATTGGCATTTCCGTTCATATTCCTCGCTATTCGAGTACGAAATGAGCCTATTCATAAATTTAAACTTGATCCATTAGGAATTTTGTTGATGAGTTTGAGCTTATTTTTTCTTACGTACGCCATTTTGCAAGGGGAAGAAATTGGATGGACATCTTATAAGATCTTTCTTTATTTTGTAATTAGTGTTGTTAGCGGAGCCCTATTTCTTTTTGTTGAAACGAGAGTAAAAAATCCTCTTCTCGATTTTTCAATTTTTAAGAATCGCTTGTATGTTTCTGGATTAGTTTCAAATTTTCTTAGTGGTATATTATTAATGGGAACGTTAATTTTACTTCCCCTATTTCTTATTAAAGTTAAGGAATTTAGTACATTAGAAGCTTCGTTTGTGATTACTTCTCTTTCCGGAGTTATGCTCATCGTAGCACCAATCACCGGACGGGCAATTGATAAAATTGGTTACCTTATTCCTATGTTAATAGGATACATAACAATTATTGTTGGTTTTAGCTTACTTATAAATATTGATGTAAATGTAAGTGTTTTAAAATTAATTTTATTTCTTGCTATTTTAGGGACAGGTTTAGGGATTATTATGATCACTAGCGTTACGGTATGCACGGCTACCGTTTCTCAAACTCAAATTTCTTTAAGTTCAGGCATTTTTGCTACAGTTCGAAGTGTGGGGGGAGCTATTGGAGTAGCTTTGTTTGTGTCTTTAACATTAAGCTTTCTAAATCATTATTCCGCTAACGTAGTCGATGAAGGAGTAACGATCATAAAAGAATCAGATATTCCTAAAAAACTAAAAGACTCTATTCAAAAAGTTTTAATGAAACAAAGAGATACTTTTTTTGAGGAAAAAAATAACAATAGAGTGTTGGAACTAGACGAGGAAAGTAAGCAATTACTTGCGAAAAATATTGAAAAAGAGGCACTGGCGAAGATTCCTAAAGGGACATCAATGTCTCCAGAAATGCAAAAGAAAATCGAAGAACAAGTGAAGCAACAGTTGATCAATATAGACAAAAACATTGCTAACATAAAAAAACAAATAGAAGACATATCGAAAGAATATGTAGCAAAATCCATGGCAAAAGCATTTTTCAGCGGGATTATTTTGTGTTTTCTTTCGAGTTTATCGTTGCCTTTCTTGTCTAAAAAGTTTTCGTTAAGCCATAGTAGAGAAGTCGATATATGAGTAGTAACTTCATTATTCATTAATGTTTAAAAAGATCAAACTATGCTTATCTTTAACAACTAAACTTGCAAAGGGTAGATAGGTGGAAGCAATTAGTCGCTATTCCAGAATTTCACATGTTGTCAACGCCTTCATCTGATCAGTGAGGACATTTTTTTTTTTTTTTTTTGCATTTAAGTAAAACTTTGAAGCGGGCGAAGAACATTTGCCCATTGCTGTTGGGTGATCTCAGCTCCGCTTTTCCTAAAGTCTGCCATTTCGTGTCGATATTCCGCCAAAAATGGCGGTGTTCCGACATAAGTTGGCGATGAAAGAACAAGGGATCATAAATAGATTTTTATTTTAAATTTCGATTAGTTTGAAGAAGGAATTTCACGAATTTTGTTGTAATTTATCTATTGTGTAATCAACGGTGATAAAATCCCCAATAACAGCGGTTTAAAATTCCCCGAAAATAACAGATAATCGTTTCAAAACAACATCTTAGATGGAGTGGAGAAACGATGCTGAAGATAGGGGAGTTTTTTATGATTCGAGAGTTATATCAGAAAGGCTGGACTCAAACAGCGATTGCCAAAGAAACAGGATTTGATCGGAAAACCATTCGTAAGTATCTAAAGGGGGACAAGCTTCCAGAACGTAAAGCCAATGGGAAAAAGAAAGCTAGTAAGCTAGATCCTTATAAAAACTATCTACTTCAACGAATACAAGAAGGTACAACGAATTGTGTTGTTCTCTTTGAGGAGATTCAAGCGATGGGATACACCGGCAAGATGACGATATTAAGAGATTTTGTTCGGCCGTATCGAGAACAGCCAAAGAAACAAGCCACCTTACGGTATGAAACACCACCGGGCAAACAAGCACAAATGGACTGGGCCTATGTTGGGAAGTATTTGGTGGATGGTCAATATCAAGATATTTATGCTTTCGTTATGGTACTTGGTTATTCTCGGATGAAATATGTGGAGTTTACGACCAATATGAATGTAGAAACATTAATGAAATGTCATATGAACGCATTTGCTTACTTTAACGGCATTCCCGAACAGATACTCTATGACAATATGAAAACCGTTGTTCTGAAACATAGTCCAATCGAAATTCGATTTAATCGGGTGTTTGAGGATTTTCTAGCATATTACGGTATTGTTCCAAAAGCATGTCGGCCGAAACGTCCACAAACAAAGGGAAAAGTAGAAAGAGTGGTAAAGTATTTGAAAGATAATTTCTTTCAGCGAAAACATGAACCTACTCTCTATGCATTAAATGAAGACGTTCGTACGTGGCTGGTCAAGTCGCCAATCAAAAACCGAATCAAACAACGAATGAACCACCAATTCAACGTTTTGAACAGGAACAGAAGTTCCTTCAAGCATGGGGAATCAAACCATTATTCCCTACATGTCGCTGGGAGACACGAGAGGTAAGTCGAGATTGTTTTGTTTCATACAGAGGAAAAAAATATTCCGTTCCGTATCGCTATGCAGGACAGGTTGTAAAAGTGAAAGAAACTCTTGACCATCATATCGAGATTTATGATGAACATGAGTGTATTGCCAAACATCCGATTTTGACAGGAAAAGCAACTGCCCATATTCAAATGGAACATTATGAGGGCTTACATACAAAAGAAAAAGGACAGAGAATAAAAGACGTTCAAGTTTTGGCGACCAACGATCTTTATTCTTCTGCCCCATCTCCTAAAGTAGAACAACGCCCTCTCGCTGCTTACGCAGCATTGGAAGAAGGTGAGACTGTATGATGAACGAGCTGTTAATCGAACGTTTAAAAAAGCTTGGTTGGCACCACACAGCCCACCAACTAGATAGTTTATTAGAAGACGCTTCTAGAGATAATGTATCATATTCTGCATTTTTAAACACTATTGTTTTACAAGAAATTGAATATCAAGAGTCCCAGCAACTAGCCAAACGAATGAAAAGAGCGAAATTGCCTTATATCAAAACGATCCATGACTTTGACTTTTCCTTTCAACCAAGCATCAGTGAAAGAAGAGTGAAAGAAACACTTACCTGTCGATTTATTGCCAACGGGGAAAATCGAATCTTACTAGGCCCTCCGGGCGTTGGGAAAACTCATTTAGCGATTTCTTTTGCGGTAGAAGCCATTACCCAAGGATATACAGCTTTATTTTTAACGGCAGACGATTTAGTAGTCGAATGCCGAAAGGCAAACGAAAAAGGGACGCTCCAGCGATTAGTGAATCGTTGGAGTCGTCCAGATGTACTCATTATTGATGAAGTAGGTTATTTTCCTTTTGATGAGCTAACTGCCAATGTCTTTTTTCAAGTCGTATCGAAACGGTATGAACATGGCTCTATGATTCTCACATCGAATAAATCCTATCTCGAATGGGGAAAAGTATTCGGCGACGATGTATTAGCAACAGCGATTTTAGATCGTTTATTACATCACGCCATTACCTTTAATATCAAAGGCGATTCTTACCGACTACGGGAAAAGAAAAAAGCAGGGGTTTATCCTGCCCAGCTATCGAATTAACCGTTCATAATGGGGAATTTCATTTCGTTGAAATTGGGGAATTTTAAATCGTTGTTGACAGTGTGAGATGTTGGTGAAATGACGGAAAAAGAGATGAGGTGAATTTTAAATGACTACTTTATTTGTAAACGAAGTCAAAAATCAAAGTATCGATATAGGGGATATGGACCGCTATCATTTTAAGTTTCTTCAGCCGATTTTGGAACATAAACGCTTTGTCTTCCTTGGGGAGAGCAGCCATTGCGTCAAAGAATACAGTCTAGCAAAAGTAAGCCTGATTAAATATCTTCATGAAGAATTGGGGTTTCATGTACTTGCCTTTGAAAGCGAATTGGGGCCATGTATGATCGGCGATTATCTGTCTGATCAACTTGATTCTAAACGTTTTATGGCGGGTACCATTGGGCGTGTGTGGCAAAATGAATTTGTCCTTGGATTATTTGACTATATGAAAAAAATGAAGCAGGAGCGGCCGCTGTATTTTACTGGTGTGGATGTTTATCAAGGAAAAAAGGAGAATTTGTTTTCGGAATTCCTCGAGTCTTATTTAACGGGTCCGACCAAACAGAAGTTTGTCGATTTTGAAAAGCGGGCGATCGAGGTTTTGATTGCAGCCGATAAACGGAAAATCAAGCGTTCAATGCGCCAAAATATAAGGGAAGAGATGGAAAGTAAGGGCATGGAATTGATTGAGGAACTCAAACAGCATTGTTTTCCGGACAGCAAGATTTATAAAATTGTCCTCCGTACGATGGAAAATAGAGTAAATTACTTGAAAGCAACTTTAGAAAAAAGTTTCTCGAAACTTTTTGAGTATCGGGATGCATTAATGGCAAAAAACCTAGAATTTTTAGCACAGGAAATATACCCAAATGAAAAATTTATCATTTGGGCACATAACATGCATATTAGCAAAAATACTTCCGCCAAGCGCCTGTCTGCCTATAAATCGTTTGTGGAAAACCTCTCCCAAACGATTAAGGAGAAAAGTTTTGTATTGGGGTTGTATGCAAAGGAAGGCAAAATGTTGGATTATACAGGTAAGGAATATCCAATAAAAAAAACGAATAAAAAACATTTGGAAAGCCTTCTTGACCATTCCCCTTATCAAAATAGTTTTATTCAGTGCAATGGAAACTGGGCACAGAAAAAGTGGCGGGCCTATGAGGGCGGAGGAATGCCTACTTCCTTTGTACCTGCACAACAATATGATGGGATTTTATTTTTTAAATATGTTTCCCCGGCTTACTTTGACGTTGAAGAATAGAGAAAAGTAATTTAAAGCTATGAATGGAATGACCAACGACATTGTGAAATGGTCAGCTAAAAAGTGAATTTGGAATAAATCCATTCTGTCATGGCATTGTTAGGAATTGTTTGGTCTAGATATTAATTTATAAATGCTAATTGACTTCTTGAACGTGTTGCAAAACCACATAATAAGTAAATAAAAATGCACATTTTTTGCAGAGAACAGGTTTTGCAATATTGTCTTTCCTTGCATGGATCGGTATTCAGCTATGAAATTTCGCGATCAAATCATGGCGAGCAATTTGGAATGTATTTTCCAAAAATTGCATCCCAATGAAAAGATTATAATTTGGGCTCATAATGGACATATTTTTAAAAAATATGAAACTCTTTTGAGGAGATATAAGCCAATGGGTTCCTTAGTCAATCCAGAGATTGTTCGTAAATCTTATTATATAGGGCTGTTTATGTATGAAGGGAGAGCAGCGTTAAACGACGGCACCATTTATAGTTTATCTAAACCACCGAAGAAAAGCCTTGAAGACCATATGAATCATAACAAATCTCCCGTATCTTTCTTGGATTTGTCAAACACATCACCGAACGACTTTCTATCATTTCCTAGAAGCTGTTTTACGAAATTCAGCATGTTTGTCATTTAACGATGGTAAAAAGAAGAAAGGTGAAATATTTTATGACAAAGCTTAAAGATATGAGAAAAAATCCAATAACTGGATTGATTGTCATTGCGATGGCAGTGTTTATTGATATGCTTCTGTATAGCATCGTTGTTCCGATCGTGCCTTTTTACACTTCTAAATTTGATGCTTCCCAAACAGTTATTGGCATACTAATCGGCTGTTATGCGTTTTCTTTTTTGATCGCTACTCCTATATTAGGAGGAATCTCTGACAAGTTTGGTAGACGAGGAGTCATGCTGTGGGGGCTGGTAGTTCTTTTAGCAAGCACTTTACTATTTGCTTTTGCAAATAGTATGTTGCTGCTCATTGTTGCTAGATTGCTTCAAGGTGTTGCGGCAGCGGCGACATGGACTGCGGGATTGGCGCTGATTACAGATATGTATCCACCTGCTAAAAGGGGAAAGGCTTTAGGAACCGTACTGACTTTTATGTCTGCAGGGACTCTTTTAGGTGCACCTGTAGGTGGGATGTTGTTTGAATGGGGAGGTTATCAGCTGCCGTTTTGGTTTGTTTCATGTTTTATTCTTTTAGATGGACTTGCAAGGATGTTTTTATTAGAGGATCCGCCAAAGACGATGAATGCTGATAGTGTAGGAATGAAAATTTTCCGAGACCGTATAGTATTAAAAATTTTTGGTGTGGTTTTACTTGGAGCTTCTGCAATAAGTATTTTGGAGCCAATTCTGCCTATTTACTTTGAGGAACATTTAGGAGCTAATTCAATGCATATAGGGGTTCTGTTTGGCATTACGACTCTTGCTTATGGAATGGTAAGTCCCTTAGCTGGTTGGTTATCTGATCGATGCGGAACTTTTTCTTTGATGATGGCAGGCCTGCTTATTTTAGCCGTTTCTCTTCCATTGGTCATACTCCCTAACTCGTTAATATTAGAAGGAGCCGTACTTTTTTTGGTAGGGGCAGCGGCTGGTTTTGTCTTAACGCCGACTTTGCCGGAATTAGCGAATTCTGTTGATCGTTTAGGTGGGGGGGCGTATGCTACTGCATTTGCTGTTTTTAATATGGCCTATTCTGTAGGGATGATAATCGGTCCGATTGTAGGGGGTGGATTGGCCGATGTATTTAGTATATCAACAGCTCTTTATATCATGTGTTTTGTTTTGATATGTTACAGTCTGTCTTCTAGGTTGATTAAACATGAACAGAAAAGCCATAGAATGGATGAGTTATGTTGCGGGAAAAAATGAAGTACTTAAAACCGTTTTTTTTAGTAACTGATATTGGGTTTATTGTATACTGGTTCATTACTTTTTTCCATCTTATACCTGAAAGTGTAGCGTTTAAGGACTATGATAACCCGATTATTATAGCATGGAACTGGTCTTTTTTTCCGTTAGATATTTTTATTTCTATAACGGGTCTTTACAGCATATATCAATATAATAAAAATAATCCAGCGTGGATGAACTATGCTTTGATTTCCCTTGTTTTGACTTTTTGTTCTGGCTTACAAGCCATTGCATTTTGGGTTTTCCGCAAAGATTTTGACATCACTTGGTGGGCTGCCAATTTGTATTTGATGATTTACCCGTTGTTTTTTATTAAAGATTTTATTGCCGAAAAGAATAAGGACCGTCTGTGAAGGTATGATGGATCAAAATCGTTGGTGAAATGCGGTTATGACTTATTTAAGAAAAAGGAGGAGAAAGAAAATGTTTTTTCCTTCAAAAAAGGATTTATGGATGACTATAATCATTTGGTCAGTCATATTAGCGTGTATCATACCTCCTATCTTATCTATCGAACCTATAGGAGTCATCATGCTACCATCAATTTTGGATACTAAACCGGTTACAACAGTCATAATGGTTGTTCCTGCTATATTATTAGCATGGATATGGTTTGGAACTGGTTATAAAATTGAAAACTCAAAACTAGAGATTCAAAGCGGTCCCTATAAAAAAACTATTAATATAGATGAAATCAATAAAGTACGCAACACCAAAAATCCCTTTACAGCACCTGCTTTATCTATGGACAAGATTGAGATTAGTTACGGAAAATATGAATTTATCACCATATCTCCGAAAAACAAAAAAGAATTTATTCGTCAGCTTCTAAAGGTAAACCCTCGAATACAATTGGATAATCAAGATGGTGTTGCAAAACTAGAGTAAAAGCTCAAAATTATGTATAAGAACCCGTGGTGCTAGTTGAGTCTTAACGCTCAACTAGCCCAAGAACAACAAGCGAGTAAGCCAGTAAAATACCATCCAGCGCCGTTTCAAATCCAGAAACCGAGTTCGCTCGAATCTCGGTGATCCGATACGAATCGACTAAAATCGAAAATTTAATTGCACTTTCATTTTAAGGAGATCCTCATGCAAGGGCTATTTTTATGCTTGTCTGATTTTATCTAGCACCACGGGTATATATGACTTATTAAAAAGGAGATAAACACATGTTTTACCGTAAAAATAATATTTCTTCTGAAATCGATTGGTTAAAAGATCATACATACAGTATACAATTGCATGAATTAGATGGTCATTCCGATTTGTATTTTTTAAAACCTTTACTGCAGAATAAACGGATCGTTTTTTTGGGAGAGAATGGCCACGGGGTGGCAGAGCATAGCCAGATTAAAACAAAGATGATCAAGTACTTACATAAAGAATTGGGGTTTCGAGTTTTAGCATTCGAAAGTAGTTTTAGTGACTGCAGCTTATGCTTTTATCAACAAGATCAACTGGATATAAGGCAATGGATGAAACATTCTTTGTTTAAAGTCTGGCATACGGAGGAAGTCGAGACTCTCTTTCATTATGTGAAGGAAACACAATTATCCAATCAGCCTCTCATCTTAACAGGATTGGATATTCAGCCTGCCTCAAACGATTATATTACTGGCAAATTTCTCTCAAAAATGTTTTCAAATATGGATAAGGCCTATGGTGAGAAAATAGTAGAGTTGGAACAAGAAATGCTTTACCAATATGTCAATTCCCGTAGTCCGTCAATTTCCAAAAAGGAACGTAAGCGAAAATGCAAAGAATTGATGGCTCTTTATCAAGAATTTCTCTTGTTATTAGATAAAAACCGCCTTGCATTACAAAATAAGTTTGGAAAAGACGCTTTTTTGCTTGTGAACCGAATTTTGCAAAACCGAATTTTCCTTATGCAGATGATCTCTTCCCATTTCATGAAAGCGATAAAAATCCGAAATAAGGCAATGGCTGACAATATTTCATGGCTGGCACAAGAGATGTTTCCTAATGAAAAGATAATAATATGGGCGCACAATGGGCATATAATGAAGCAATCTAGGAGATTACTAGGGTTTCTATCGACATTTTCTTATTTACCTCCCAAAATCAAGGAATTCTCCTATACCATTGGGTTTTTTATGTATAGTGGACAAGCAGCGGAAAATAATCGCAGTGTATATGAAGTACAGCAGCCTGATCAAGATAGCATCGAGTTTCGAATCAAGCAAGTAGGACATGAAATTGGCTTTTTAGATATCTCGCGGCAAAGAAAAGTGCCTCAAAATCGTTGGCTTTTCAAGCATACTTACACGATGCATGAAGGGAAGCAATTAAATCTTATCAAGCCTATTGCTTGTTACGATGGACTTGTCGTTTGTGCGAAAACATCTCCTCCAAAGTACATCAATCTAAATTAAAGCAGGAAGATTTTTCGCATTACATGTTATTCATTTCTTTTGTCATTTTGTCAGCAAGTTAGGTTTGGATTAAAATCCCGACATGAGCAAGCTTTTTTGCCATTTCCTTGAATGAAAACGCCATCGGACAATAATTTGTTCGCCATGCGTTTCACGGTTCAGGATCGACATGTCCAGGTCCTCAAGAAAAATATTGCTGCCTATGACAGAAAAGAGGTCTTTACTATGATCACCGATGTCGGCGTTAACTTAGTGATGTTTTCTTTTCCATCATGTTAATTCCCAGCCTCGCCAATACAATACAAATTTCTTCCCTTTTAGTTTGTTAATTCATTACTTCGCTAACTTGTTAAAATATGGTAAAAAGTAATTGACAATAAAAAAACAAAGCCATTACAATAATAGTAAGTTATTAGTTTGTTTAGAAAATTAAAAAAATAGGTGCTGATTTGCGTGTTGAAGCAGGCAAAAGGAAGAATTGGCCGCAATGCGGTGCTCTTAGCGCTTTTTGAAGAGGAAGAAGAAGGAAAAATCACCGCTCATTTAGACAACTTGCAATGGCGTTATTGCAAAGGTAAAGTCGGTTCAATGGAACTGCAAAAAATTGTTGCTTCCGTTGAAACGGCAGCGAAGCGAAACAATGTTGTAAACGGCGAGCTATATCGAGAAATGCACGCGCTGTATCATGCGGTAGTTGAGGCGGTGCAAGGCGTAACGAGAGGACAGGTCGAGCTAGGAGATTTAATGAGAACCGTCGGTCTTCGTTTCGCTGTTGTCCGAGGAAACCCGTATGAAAACAGCAAAGAAGGAGAATGGATCGCCGTTGCCTTATATGGTACAATTGGCGCCCCGATTCGCGGGCTCGAACATGAAACGATTGGATTAGGAATCAACCATATTTAAAATAGGAAGCCTATAGTTTTTTAGTTATGAGGAGGCTGCATTCGCAATGTGTGTATTGCGGATATAGCCTCCTTCTTTATTTCGCTAAAGCGCGATGGAGAGGGTGGGAAAACATGGTTGTTTTAACCGGTCATACGTTAACGCTAGAAGAAGTAAAACGGGTATTGTATCGTGATGAATTTGTCATTGCTTCCAAAGAGAGTATGGAGGCGGTGGAGCGAAGCAGAAAAGCGGTGGAAGAGATTGTGGCGAATAAAAATGTGGTGTATGGCATTAATACAGGATTCGGAAAGTTCAGCGACGTCTTGATTGCCGCTGGCGATGTCGAAGAGCTACAATGGAATTTAATTCATTCGCACGCATGCGGCGTGGGGGAGCCGTTTCCGGAAGAGGTGTCTCGCGCCATGCTCCTTCTTCGTGCTAATGCCCTTTTAAAAGGGTATTCCGGTGTGCGTCCAATCGTTATTGAACGGCTGTTGGATTTATTGAACGCCAAAATCCATCCGGTCATTCCACAACAAGGCTCGCTTGGGGCAAGCGGCGATCTCGCTCCGCTTTCCCATCTGGCGCTTGCCCTTTTAGGAGAAGGAGAAGTGTTTTATCGAGGCAAGCGAGTTCCCGCTATAGAAGCATTATCAGCAGAAGGCATTGCGCCGATTACGTTAAAGGCGAAAGAAGGATTGGCACTTATTAACGGCACTCAGGCGATGACGGCGATGGGAGTGGTGGTTTATTTAGAAGCGGAACAGCTGGCGTATGAAAGCGAAGCGATTGCCGCTATGACGATCGAAGGCTTGCGCGGCATTATTGATGCATTTGATGAACATGTGCACCTCGTCCGCGGTTACAGGCAGCAGGTGGAAGTAGCAGCAAGAATTCGCGATTATTTAGCGGGCAGCAAATTGACGACAAGACAAGGCGAGTTGCGTGTGCAAGACGCTTACTCGCTTCGCTGTATCCCGCAAGTGCATGGAGCTTCTTGGCAAGTGCTTGATTATGTAAAAGAAAAGCTGGAAATTGAAATCAACGCAGCAACGGACAATCCGCTCATTTTTGAAGGAGGAGCGAAGGTGATTTCCGGCGGGAATTTTCATGGTCAGCCGATTGCGTTTGCGATGGACTTTATGAAAATTGCTATTGCTGAGCTTGCGAACATTTCAGAGCGTCGAATAGAACGGCTGGTAAATCCGCAATTAAATGATTTGCCGCCGTTTTTAAGCCCGGCTCCAGGTTTGCAGTCAGGAGCGATGATTATGCAGTATACTGCAGCGTCGCTCGTATCTGAAAATAAAACGTTCGCTCATCCGGCAAGCGTCGATTCGATTCCATCGTCTGCGAATCAAGAAGATCATGTAAGCATGGGCACGATCGCTTCCCGCCATGCGTATGCCATTTTACAAAACACAAGGCGGGTGCTTGCGATTGAACTGATTTGTGCCATGCAAGCTGTTGAGTATCGCGGTGTGGAAAACATGGCACCGAAGACGAGAAAGCTTTATGAAGCAGTACGAAATATCGTTCCATCCATTACAAAAGATCGCATCTTTTCCAAAGATATTGAAGCAACAGCGCAATGGTTGAAAGGTGTTGACTGGCCCTTTTTTCTTCAAACCATCACACCAACCAATCAATATTCATAGGGGGGAAACGATGATGCGCAACATTAAAGCAAAAAAAGTCTTGAGCTAGAGTGCAAAGGATGGGAACAAGAAGCTGTTCTTCGTATGCTCTATAACAATCTAGATCCGGAAGTTGCTGAGAAACCAGAGGAGCTTATTGTATACGGAGGCATTGGGAAAGCGGCACGAAACTGGGAAGCGTTTGACGCGATTGTAAAAACGTTAAGAGAGCTTGAAAAAGATGAGACGCTCCTCATTCAATCAGGAAAGCCGGTTGGTGTCTTTAAAACGCATGAACGCGCGCCGAGAGTCCTTATTTCCAACTCGGTCCTTGTTCCAAAATGGGCAAACTGGGATCATTTCCGTGAGTTGGATAAAAAAGGATTAATCATGTACGGACAAATGACAGCGGGCAGTTGGATTTACATCGGCACGCAAGGAATTTTGCAAGGAACATACGAGACGTTTGCTGCAGTGGCAAAAAAGCATTTCGGCGGAACGTTAAAAGGGACGTTAACGCTCACAGCTGGTTTAGGCGGAATGGGAGGTGCGCAGCCTCTTGCAGTAACCATGAATGAAGGGGTTGTCATCGCGGTTGAAGTCGACCCAAGCCGCATTCAAAAACGGCTGGATACAAAATATTGCGATCGCATGACCTATTCATTGCTTGCACGTACATCATAACACGGTTTTTTTGTAATATTTATGTATAAAGATGGATATTGGATGTATTTACCATTTTTTTCTGCAAGAAAAGATTTTTTTCATAAAAAATTCAAGTCAATCCCCAGAAAATACTATAATTGTAAAATAATTTCTTTTATGGTTATTTCATCATTCCTTGAATCCTCTATCATCCTTTACCATCTATTAGTTGCAAAATAACGGTTGGCAAAATGTAAGGAGAGGATAAAAATTAACATTTTTTACGATCATGTTAACAATATCTACATTCAGATAAAACAGGGATCAGATGTCATTATTGCGGGTAGCACAAAACATATTTCACTACGTTCAGATAAAACTTTGCCTATGCGCTAGTATAAATAAAACGTTCCAAACTTTATATCCCACTACGTTCAGATACGATGAAGACAGGTAGATCGGAAAGGTCCCGATTCGAATCGATATAGGGAGGAGATCCGGATGGATAAGTCGATGAGACAGGACATTGCCCTCTTTCGGTACGGATGGATTATTTGGTAAAGAAAGGATATTGATCTATAGCTACACAGAAACATGTAGCAAGGGAGATATGCCATGAATTAAGGCCGCCTTTTTTGATCGAAATGGGCTAAAAGAAGCGGTCGGACAGATCATCCAACGCTTTCAATTACGTGCAAATGTAAAAGTGGAGTGTTCATGTATCAGCCAAATTGGAGGAAAAATGGGAGCTTGCGATTTAGTGGAAAGACACCTATCGCACATTTTCGCCAAGCTGCATGTATCTTCGCGGATAGAAGCCATCGAGAAAGCCAAGCAATTGGGGCTGATTCCAGAATCCCCCTTATTTTCAACGCCTTCATCGGATCGGTGAGGGCGTTTCCATTTTTTAGGTCCGACAGTTGATGTTGGAACTCCGCCAAAACATGGCGGGGTTCCGACACAAGTTGGCGGTGAAAGTAGAAGGAAACATATGTATGATTGTTTATGGAAGGAATTTGATATTTGATAAAGATGCCCATAACATCTTTTGATCAGGGCAGTGATATATGGATGTGCCTTAAAAATGTGTTTGTTTATTAATGGATTGAATGAACAAATGTCAGATGAAATATTTGAGGGGACAAGATGAGATGAGGATGTTTTATGTGTGGTTAAGGATGGTTTTAAGTTTAAAAATAGAAATGGTTTTTACTATTGTTTTTTCTTGCATCCTTATTGTTTATTGTAGCAATCCTTATGCAGTCAATCCGGCAGAGTTTACCCTATATACTAAGTATTTGATTCCTATTGGAGTTTGTGTCTGGTTATTAGTAAGTCTTCGCCTGCATCTTTTAATTACAAATTCAGTTCCTATTGATTGGATTGCAATTAATGAAATCGTGGAAAGGCCAAAAAAGATCGTAGCTAATCAAATTTCTATTGCATTTCTTTGCTTTTCGATATTGCAAATGCTAATTGCTGGAATAATAGCAAGTGCGATTATCATTGCTTTTTCCTCTGGCTGGGATCTCTTTGCCTTTATTTTCAAATTGTATCTCATTTATTATGCCCTTCCATTTGCGTGGGCTTGGGTGACTGGACTATCCATCAGCGTGGTTTATGTATACTATTCTCGTAAAAGGGCGGTTTTGTTCATCTGTGTATTTCTTCTGTGGATAATAACGTTATTTTACCTGGAATATGGGCTTGTATCATTTAACGTATTTATTGAAAATCGTTGGCCCTATATTGATCCTTTACTTCATTTGACATTTCTAAAAGAGAATATGCTTGTCAAGTTAGCATATTTCATTTGTTCAATAGGGGTTTGTTTCATTTTGATGAAAGTTAGGCGCAATATTATTGGAATCTCTATAAGTGTTATTCTCATCATTTTTGTGACATTTACGACTTACAATGTTCAAAATAAGTCACAGTTAGACAAAATTTTATTAGCCAACGACTATAAACTCTATCATCAAATAAAGAATGAAACTCATGGCAACATCAAAATGACAGACAACTGGAGGATAACGGGAGTTCAATTCGAACCAGAATCCCGATATCCAATTCAAATTGAGCTTACTTTAGATAAAAAGGAGAATGTAGTACGCTTTTCTATTAATGAACAATTCGAGATTGACCACATAAAAAGTGAAGACAAAAATTTATCATTTAAACAACAAGGAAGCATTGTTGAAGTTGAAACAAACGGTGTTCGCTCAATGGTGCTATATTATAAAAATACTTTCGGTTCTAGCTTTTATCCGTTAACGTCTAATGTTATTTTACTGCCGTTTGAAGCAAATTGGTATCCACAGTCGACTCATTTGAATCTTTATTCTATAGATTCATTTGGAATCCTTCATACTAATGTCCAAACTAAAAGCTGTAAGCATGTAGAGATAATCAAGGGGGAAAAACATTATCGTTGGCATGGAGATAAACTGGATTGCCTGTCAATTATAAAAGGACCGTATAAACAAATTAAAGTCCAGAATACAAAGTTATTTGTTTACGAACCATTTTTGACGAAATCAAAGAATTATATAGAATTGAAGGACCAACTTATTTCAATTCGTAGTGAGCTTTGTAGATTATTTACGAAACTTAAAAATACAAGTTACTGCACAAATAAAAATAAAATAGAAACTATTGTCATCATCCCAAAAAGTTTAAGAACAACAAACCTCTCGCTATATGACAGTACAGTTTCTAATGGATACTATACTTTTTACGTTGATCCCTTTCTTGATGTAAATTACAAACCTGTAACTGTTCATATCGAAGAATTAGCCACCTTTTTAATACCGTACAGGCTTTTAAACGACGAGCAACTTAGTTTTTTTATTAGTCAGTATCTCATTGAAAAGTTAGATATTAAGTCGGTTGGATATTTGAGGAGAATAATGGATAAATATCCTGTGAAATTAGAGGAATGGGATCGATACACGAAATTACCCGTTGATGAGAAAGAAAAAGCACTGATTCAAATGGTGAAAGAAATGGAGAGAAAAAATTAATGCTGGAATTAAAAAATGTCACTATCAAATATAATGGTCAGGTAATTTTGTACAACTCCAATTGCAAGCTTCCTTCTCAATCAATTATTTTGGCAAAAAATCATATTCATACGGATATTATTGCGAAAACTTTTGCTGGTTTTCATCCTGTAGACGGAGGTGAAATACATTTAGAAGAAAATGTTATAAGCAAAAAGGAGAAATCGAGTAAAAACGTATTTTTTGTGATACCGGAAAACTACAATAAATTGTGGATGAACTATAGATTGCAAGAAATACCAAAACTGCTGAATAGCTCATTTCGACAATCTGTATTATGTAAAAAATATAATATACTCCCCCAAGCATCGATTGATTCGTTAACTATGTTTCAACGGCTGATTTATTTCATTTCCCTTGGACAATCATTGAATCGCACCATATTTATTTTTGATCAGCCAACGAAACACTTCGACTTCGAAGACTTAGAACAGTTTTATCGCTTCTTAAAAGATGATTTTGCAGATGCAAACTATCTCATTTTTACAAATCGAGTAGAAAGAATATTCACTATGCTTTCAAAACCTATTTATCAAATTGACAGTACTAAATTATTCGCTTTGAAAGGAGGTGAGAAGGATGCGGATAGATAGCATCATGCATAGTAAAAAAATTCAACGCTATTTGTTTAATGGTATTTTACGAGTTTAAAATGACCCTCATGACGAGGAGATGGGACTAGATGACAAGGATTTAGAACAATAACTAAGGGAGGATGAAAAGCATGTTAGTGAACCGAAAAAATAAATGGAAATCAAAAATTGCTTCTTTATCGCTTGCAGCAGCATTAATAACACTGGCTAGTGCAGCGGGAGCAGAAACAAAATCTGCGTTTTTAGACGGCACAAGTATCTCCAAAAACACATCTCTTATTGAAGCAAAAAGGAATGGTACGGGAAAACTTCTTGCTGTAAATAATGGTGCAAATACGCTAACTAGGGGTTATGCTTATAAATCTATTGATTGGTGGCCAGACAGCATTGTAGCCTCTACCAACTGGCTAAATCCGGGGCAAGAAGAAACTCGCAGTTTTACTCAAACAAAAGGAGATAAGTATTACGGTCAAATTGCAGGCCAAACAATCGGATCAAGAGGATACGTGACAATCACGGTCTACTAATCACACACATGATCAGGAATATAGTTAAGTCAGGGATGTGCGGAGAAATTGACGGCACTTCCCTGATTTCATCTTACTTCACATTCAAATTTACAATACTCCCTTTAAAGAAGGCGAGTGATAAGCAATGAGGTGGAAATTTTTATTTGTTTTTTATTTGAAACAGATGTTTAAAAGTAAGCTATACGCTGGGGCTAGCATATTATTTTTTGTTTTGTTGATTGCTAGACTCATTTTGTTCTTTTCAGATCCATATGATATGGAAGCGTATGGACAGCTGCCACATGAAGTCTTGATGCTTGTGCAAATGGTGTCGATCTTTTACATCGTTTTTTTCTATCTTCTCCATTCAAAGGAACTTCTTTATGGCGTCCAGTCGTTTTTTACGGATGGCTATCGCATTATGTTGGAGAAAATGAGCGCGATGTTTGCCGTTCATGTTTTGTGCCAAGGGATCATGGTGATGATTGCCTATGGCATTTTTTCACTCGTTTATTTCATCGTGGGAATCGAGCCTTCAGATTTTTATTTGTCGTTGCTACGGTTTCTTGCCGTCTACATGTTCGGACCACTGGTGCTCAGCATAATGTATGGCTTGATGGTGGCGATGTTTTTTGGGACAAAAAAGATCAGCTTTTTTGTCATTTTAGTCGTATGGATTGTGACCGGCAGTATGACGACGGAACTATTTATTGATTTTTTTCAAAAGGTTCATGCGAATGACTGGAAATCGTTGCTTTTTATCGGAAAACACGCTGTCCAACATGTATATAACTCTTATATTGGTTTTGAGGTGGATAGGGGAAATGAATTGAAACTCCTCACATGGTTTCTCGTCCTTTTCGGAATGATTTTGATGTTGTCGCTTCGTTGGACGCTTACAACGAGAGAACGGAATGTTGTCATGAAAGTGCTGCTTATGCTCCCGTTCCTTATTGTCTTGACAGCTTATAGTTCTTTGCAGTCAAACACAAAAGCGTTTACTCGAGCGGATCAAACAACGGAGATCAATGACTATCGAAAGATGAACAGAGACGTCAAGACAGACTTGCGGTATGATATTCAATCTTACTCCATTTCATTGAAAGAAAAACAGGCCACTGTGCATGTGAAGTTTTCCCGTATGGACACGATGAAGCCAACGTTTCAACTGTACCATGCTTATCCGATCAAATGGATTCAAGCAAATCATAAACGAATCAAGTTTGCAAGAGAGGGAGATATTGTTACTGTTTATCTGCCTGAAGGCACGACATCTCTCACGTTTCGGTATGACATCGTGGATACAAGCTTCATCCCTTATACGAACGGACGAACGGTTCTTCTCGCCGATAAAGCGTGGTATCCGAAAAAGAGGGCGTCACAAATGTATAAAATATATGAGTTTACCATTTACGGAACAAAGGAACGGATATGGTGGGACGAATTCACGGACCAATTTTTGCCGAGAGAAAAACATGCTTTTACCTTGAAAGTGGATGGCGATGTGCTGTTTTGCAATTTGCCGAAGCGGGGGTCGGTTTACAGCGGCGAGGCGCAAGCGGTCACGCTGATCAAGGGACAGGGTCACCGGTTCGTTTATAAAGGTTATCAGATTATATATCCGGTCGACTGGCCGAAGATGGATGAGAGGGTTTCAACGGTGGTGCCGCAGCTGGAGGAGGCATTTCAGGACGTGCGGCAGCTTGCACCGACAACGGTCTCATCACTCCCTAAAACCATTGTGTTTTCTAGTTTTGGACTGTCTTCGTTTATGGCGAATGATCATCTCGTATACAACACAAATAATTCATATGCTATAGATAAATACCACCTGGAACAAGATTTTTATGAAAAAATGCTCCGGCTTTCGGTGCAACCAAAAGGATCATTCGTCATGTATAATGAATGGATTCATGCGGCTGCTCAATTTTTAATGGAAAAAAGAGACTTGCGAAAAATCGATATGTTTAGAAGTCACCAATCAGATGTTTTACCGAAATCAAAACAGGAACTCATTAAATCCATTTACTTTGCGTTTCAGCAATTGAGCTTAGAACAGAAGCAGCAATTCTTGCGAAAATGGTATCAGGAAATGGACGAAACATGGACATGGGATCAAGTATCACAATTAGTAAAGGAGTCGGGGGCCATTGGATATTTACATTGAGGGATTGACGAAAGTCATCAAAAAGAAGCAAATCTTATCGGACGTTACACTTTCGATTTCAGGAGTTTACGGGCTGCTAGGACCGAACGGTGCGGGCAAGACGACGTTAATGAAAATATTGGCCGGGTTGCTGGAGTTTAGCGCTGGGCGCGTGCTTCTTGGAGAGGAGTTGATCAGTACAGGCACTCGCGTGAAACGAACAGATCATATCGGGTATTTGCCCCAAGATTTTATGATTTATCCGGAGTTAAAAATGTATGAGGTACTCGAACATATTGCGATTCTTCAAGGGGAGACTCCGACATCGTGCCAAAGTAAAATTAAGGACGTTGTAGAACAAGTGAATTTATCAGAACACATCAATAAAAAAATGCGGGAACTATCCGGTGGCATGCGTCGGCGGGTCGGCATCGCCCAACTTTTATTGCGCAAGCCGTCTGTTCTCATTTTTGACGAGCCGACAGCGGGGCTCGATATTCGGGAGCGCGTGCGTTTTCGCAATTTGTTGAAGCAGCTCGGAAAGCGCCATACGGTCATTATTTCTTCCCATATTGTCGAAGATATTGAGTTTCTTTGCACGAAAATCGGCATTATCGAAAATGGGAGAGTTCTATTTGAAGGGGAACCGGAGGAATTAAAGAAAAAAGCGGCCCATTGCACATATGAGATCAACGTTTCGTTTGCAGAGCTCGATGAAATCATGGCGACGAAAGAGGTCGTACAAATGAGTGAAGAGCCTTCTCACGTTGTAGTGCGCGTATTATCGGATAAACCGATCGGCCAGCGCGTCAGCCCACGGTTAATGGATGGATATTTAGCCCTTTTAAAAGAGGCGGCCCCCCTTGAATAGGCTCGTTCACTTATTCAAATTTGATATAAAATTGCTAGGCTATTTATATAGCTTTCCTTTCGTGGCTTACGCGCTGTGCATTCTGTTAATGTTGGCTTTTGCCTCACGTTCCGATGCGCCGTTTATGCTGTATATCGTCGTCCAAGGCATTGCAGTCCCGATCGCTGGTTGGCATTTAGTTTTTTTGTATAACAGCCTTTATGAAGAAGGGGCAACGGAGGCGTTAATGTTTTATTATCGGAAAATCATTGTGATCGACTTCATACGTTATGCAGTTTTGCACGGAATGTTCATCTTCTTGCTTGTTGGCTTAACAGCATGGCTTAACGGTGTACGATTTTTTACCACTCCTTTAATTATGCATCTGATTATGTTGTTTATCTTTTATCAAATGATCGGTATTGCCGTTTTAAGCGCTGTCCAAAGTTTAGACATTGCGCTCGCGATTATAGCGACTTATACGTTTATGGAAGTTGCAACACAAGGAACGTTTATGCCATGGCCGCATATATTTCTTTTTCGAGAACCTGTCGATACCATTTCGGTTTTCCTTCCGTTCTTTTGGCTAGCAATAGGTATTTTCTTATCAGCAATGCAGATATGGAAGAAGTTTAAATAAATGTATGGGCAGAGTGGTTTGAAGAAGGAAAATTTTTTCTTTCTCTCGTTAATGTGATTATCAAATTGACGGTACTAAATTATTCGCTTCGAAAGGGGGTGAGAAGGCATACCCGTCAAGTTTAGCGGTATAAAATTTTTAAGACGATACTCGTGTTCATCCCCGCAGTGAATGATGGGGATCACATCCATTATTGGGCATACCAAATCCCCCTCCAGAAGAGGGGTATTTGGTATTTATATCCATATCTAATTCTACCATATCTCTAATTTCGTTAAGATATCTGATGCCGTTTCTTCCCCTTTCCTTCGACCTTTCTTGGCATGTTTTCGTAACACGAATGGTTTGAATCCATGCTTTCATTTGTTTTTCCATGAAAAAAATCCTTTCTAACGTGGAGTGTTCGTTAGAAAGGATACCATGTTTTTGACGATGCACAAAGACCAAAATTCTTAACTTGATGGGTATGGGGCGTTTTATCCATTCGATCCCGCAAGTAATCATTGTGACTTTGCTTGTTTCATTGCTCGTCTCCCTGTTCTTTATTCCAGCATTGCGGGCAAGATTCGGATTAAAAGGACAAGCAAAAGAAAGTGAGTGGCTGCTGCGAGGATGGTCTGTTCTACAGTCTAAATATGAGCAGTTAGCGACGAAAACATTAAAAAGAGTTCCATTATGGATTGCTATCTTTTTTGGGGTAAGTACCGCCTTATTGGCTTTGCTGCCATTATTACAAGTACAGTTTTTCCCTAAGGCGGATGGACGATCCCAGTTAGTGGTCGATATTCGTTTACCACAAGGGTCCAGTCTCGAACAAACAGAGCGAGTGGTGAAAAAAGTAAGGGAAATCGTCAAGCATGATAAAGCGATCGATTTTGATATCGCCTACTTGGGACAATTGCTGCCGAGAATTTACTATAATGAGAAACCGATAGATCGCGGGGAATCTGTAGCACAGATGATGCTGCATCTCAATGAGACTGGAGTTAAGGAAACAGAAAAGGTTGTTGACCGGCTGAATGAGCAGTTAAAAGGGAAGTTTCCAAAAGATACGCGTGTGTTAGTACGGCAGTTTGAGCAAGGGCCGCCCATTGAAGCACCTATCCAAATTCGGATGAAAGGAGAAAATTTAGCCCAGCTGCAAAAGATTTCGGAAGATGTCAAAAGAGAGTTGGATGGGATCCCCCATATTACCCAGACCCAGTCATCGCTTGGAAGAAAAACTTCCGAAGTATTTGTCATCCCTGATAAGGAAAAGAGCCTGAAATACGGAATCTTTCCACAAGATATCGCTTTAAACCATCGATTTGCCCTTGAGGGGATCGAAGTGGGCAAAGCATTTATTGAAAACGAATCGTTTCCTGTTTTATTGAAGGCAAATCAATCACCAAGAAATATGAAAGAATTGGGAGACTTTTGGGTTTCCACCGTCTTACCTAACGGTCAAGTCAATATGCGCCTCTCAATCAGATTGCTAAAATATCGACTGTTCAAACCGTCCCGCAGATCACTCATTATAACGGAGAGCGGCAAGCCGTAGTGACGGCTTATGTGGATAATAACCAAATGGTGCCACAAGTGACTAAAAAAGTGCAGGAGCGTCTGAAAGCCCTAGAGGAAAAATGGCCGAGTGGATATCAATGGACAATGGAAGGGCAAGAGGAACAGCGTACACAAGCATTTGAATCGATGTACAAGTTCTATGTGCTATCCATACTATTGATTTTTGTATTGGTGTTTATCCAATTCCGTTCATTCTGGAAGCTAATTGTGATTATGACAGCGATTTATATGGCGATGAGTGGAGCCATTTTATCCCTCTATCTTACCAATCAACCATTAGGATTTATGGCATTACTTGGCATGATTGGATTGGGAGGCGTTGTCGTTCGAAATGGAATGATGCTCGTGGAATTCGCTGATAGTGCATTGAATCAAGGGCAAAAGTTGAAAGATGCTTTGATTCAGGCTGGAAGGTTGCGTTTGCGTCCGATTTTATTGACGTCCTTATCCGCAGTAGGTGGGTTAACGCCCCTAGCCATCATAGGAGGCAATTTATTTCGCCCCTTAGCTGTTACGATGATAGGAGGGTTACTGTATAGTACCGCTTTAACTTTATTGGCAGTGCCGGCTCTTTATTATGTGATAGCCCGGAAAAAGGAAAAAAGAAATGCCTGAAAGTGAGAAGACAGACAAAGGGTAAAAAGTATGATGAATCACGTTCTGACACTTTCTATAAGGCATCTATCCGCACAATACTGGTGAGGTTTTCAGAATACAGCACTGACAGGATATTCCCAACACCGAAAATGTTTTAAGATGGGGGAGAGGATCGTTTTGGGGGATTCTCTTTTAAGGGGTTCTCAAGCGGTTCCCAGATGTTATGAGGAAAAAATAAAAGACGAAATGACATCCTTGTCAATTTATGGCTCCTTTTCGAATAATATGGCTCTTCACCACAAAATGTACTTGACAATCAGGTTGTTTTCTGATCAAGGGTACAAAAAATGCGAAATTTCCTGTATGGTAAAGGTGACCAAACCATCAACCATGGAGGAAATTTCGCATGCAATCTCAGTTTATCAAAGATTTGATCACTTTACCAGGCTTTTTTTCTGATCAAGGGTACAAAAAATGCGAAATTTCCTGTATGGTAAAGGTGACCAAACCATCAACCATGGAGGAAATTTCGCATGCAATCTCAGTTTATCAAAGATTTGATCACTTTACCAGGCTTTCTTATTCATGGAGAACGAAAAGAGGGAGAACGATGGATTTTTGAACTTTCCCTCCCTCCTCATTGTCCGATCTGCCCGACTTGCTTCGGACGGACAACCAAAATATCATCGAAACGAAAACAATGGATTCATGGCTATACCAATACGGTCGGTTTATTTTGGATTGAACTTCCCATAGAAAGACGGCGTTGCCAAGCCTGTTTTCTGACGTTCACCGTTTCTTATCCGGGACTTCCGTCTCACAGTATCGCGACGGAATCGTTTCAACATTGGGTCGCCCAGTTATGCATCGGAAAAACGATTCAAGAAGTCGCTCGCTTGTTACAACTCGCCTATACGACAGTAGAACGCTGGTTTTATCAATATGCCCCGGCTCTTTTACCAACATCGAATCCTACAGTAGTATGTGTGGATGAATTCGCTTTCCGAAAGGGACATGATTACGGAGTAGCGGTGATGGACACACAGACTCGGAACGTCCTTTCCATTGCTTCTGGAAAAAATGAAGAAGCCATTGTGGAGGCGCTTCAACCCGTCGCCTCCAAAGTGAAGTATGTTGTCAGCGACTTGGCTCCTGCCATGAGAAAAGCCATTGAAAAGGTATGTCCAAAAGCCATCCATGTTCTTGACCACTTCCATGTGATTCAGTTATTCACCGATGCACTGGAACGTTGTCGCAAATACCTTGCCAAAGGCGGAACCAAACATGGAAGCGTTCGCCGCGTGTGCCGATTGTTAAGCCAACGTCCAGAAAAATTAACAGAAGAAGAGAGACAGGAAGTTCGACAATGGTGCCAAGAAAGTGCTTATTTACGTGATGTCTATCAAGCACTTCAACATTTCCGTTACGTATCCAAAAGCCAAACAAGAAAGCAAGCCGAAACTCGTTTGACCCAATGGTTTGACCGGTACCTTTTTAGCGACTGTGCCGCCGTACGCAGTATTGCCAAGGCACTCATCACCCGAAGAGACGCAGTGCTTTCTTGCATCGTTTTTTCTTACTCAAATGGTCCAATGGAAGGAATCAACAACAAAATAAAATTGATCAAAAGGCGAGGATATGGGTATCGAAATATCCAGCGTTTTACTTTGCGTGTCCGTCTAGAGACCTCTATCACATTTTAACGTAAAAATCAAGTACATCTTTTGGTGATGAACCATCTTTGTAAATTTTACGGCATTAAATTCTTCAAACAGGAAGAGTCATATACGTCTAAAGCCAGCTTTTTTGACGGGGATGAGATTCCTGAATATAATGCCGACAATCCAAAAGAATATAAGTTCAGCGGCAAACGTATTAAGCGACGATACCGTATTCTCGCCTATTTAAAAAGACTCACAAGCCTATCACGATAACGATTCCGCCTGTGTTACTGGACAAAAAGATTAAGCAGATTGAAATCATTCCTAAACATCATGCCAGGTTCTTTGAGATTCAGTACAAATATGAAATGCCTGAAGATCAAAACTATAAGCTGTTGAACAGCAACATGGCACAGCAAATTTTAAAAAAGGTTAATGAGGCTTTTAAATCTTTCTTTGGCTTAGTAAAACTAGCCAAACAAGGCAAATATGACTACAAGGCTATCAGTATTCCAAAATATCTTAAAAAAGATGGCTTTCATTCACTGATCATTGGCCAGATTCGTATAGACGGCAACAAATTCACGATACCGTATTCTCGCCTATTTAAAAAGACTCACAAAAAATAAAATTGATCAAAAGGCGAGGATATGGGTATCGAAATATCCAGCGTTTTACTTTGCGTGTCCGTCTAGAGACCTCTATCACATTTTAACGTAAAAATCAAGTACATCTTTTGGTGATGAACCAATAATATGAAGGAGCTCTTTTTTCTTGAAGAATGGGCAAAAGAGGTGTTCGCTGGCCGTTCGTGGATGTTTTTTGCGGGATTGCACGAGCTTCCCAATTTAGCGGTGGCCAGCTTATATCGGGCGTCATCATCTCGATGGAATATAAAAACGTCATCGTATCACCGCTTCATTGTGCGATATTTTGCGCATGTTGGTTTCTTGTACACAGAAATAGCCCATGCCGGCCAGTTTCTTTTATACAGAAGTGTTAATTCTGCGGTGCTGCTGCTGATTCCTTATATGGTATATTTCCTTTGGTTGTTAGCGGAAAACCGCTGCATCAGCGTAAAGTACATCGTGAAGTATGCATCATTGCTATGAATCCGCTTAATTATTGTTTTTTATCGTATCGGGACTTGTCATTTTCTTTTTATGTGATTGGCGTATTCGTTTTTGCCAAAGATAGAGTTGAAGCGTTACGTGGAAAAATGATAGACCGCGTTTTTTATATGGACAATTTTATTTTCCGGCATTCCGGTTATTCCGCATAAAAACGGACGGTTGATAAGAGCATGGTCGATTGGAGCGGTGAGGCTTTTTGCCTCATACAAGCGGATCGCTATGTTTCCGATCGGAAGTTCGGAATAGGCGCCAAATTCATCCTTGCTTTGCGTTACAGACTGGCGGGGTACATCGAATAAATGGCAATATTTTTGCAATGGCTCATCAAGATGGCTTACATTCATCCCGATATAAGAAAGAGATGGAGATCCGATGCTGTGTTGCATAAGCGGTGCCATTTCCGTCGCGCGGGCTTCTTCCGGTTCGCCCCACTGAATAAAAAACGGGTAGCGGCACGTATCATTTTGTTTGTCCTCGATAAACAGCATCGACCAGCTTAATACTTTGCCATCCTCGCGTGTTCGGCTTCCGGAAAACGGACCAATCGGCTTTAGTCCTTTTGACTGGATGTGGGCAATGACAGAATAGATATCGTCTGTGCGGAATGCCAATTGCGAAAAGCCTTCTCCTTTGGAGGAGTCCGCGACGATTTGCTGGATTAATACGTTGTCAGAAGTTTTTGCTTGATCAAAGTCCGTAAAGCCAATCCATTCAATGTAGCGCAGTCCGGTAAAGTAGCTAAGGCAGTTATACGTGCCCCAAGAAGGATGTTTTCCTCCGTTTATAGCATGAAATCCGATAAGCTGAAACGCAGTTTTCGCTTCTTCCGGGCTTTTTGTAAAGTGGACGATATGGTCAAACGTGACATTCATGGCTGCTTCTCCTTTTTTGCAAAAATAGAGGGGCGAGAACTGTTTGGCAACAAATGCCCTAAAATAGTCTGCTTTTCATTTTATATAGTTCACGCTCGTTCTCCGTCGTTTTATGAACGGCAAAATCGACATCAAGCTTAATATTGTCTAGCTGTTCATTCAGTTTTTGATAGTGGGAATCTGCTTTTTCCTCGAGTTTATGAAGATCTTGTTTGAGAAAAGTGATTTCACCGTGGATGTTGTGTATGTCTGTTGCGAGGGCTTCGAGTTTGGCATCTGTTTCATCTTGACGGTGAAGAAGCGCTGTCATTAGTTCGTTGAGTTCCTTTAGTCCGGATTTCAAATAAGTTTGTTCTTTTTGCCCTTGGAGCAATATTTGTTGTTCTTGTCGGATTGTTTGTTGTTCTTTTCGGATGGCCTCTTGCTCTTTTCGAATGGCTTCTTGTTCTTTTCGGATAGTCAGCTGTTCTTCCTCTAATCGTTTTTGCCCTTCGACAAGATTGTGCAGTGTGCCTTCG
Organism: Parageobacillus galactosidasius; assembly: GCF_002217735.1. Classification (NCBI taxonomy): domain Bacteria; kingdom Bacillati; phylum Bacillota; class Bacilli; order Caryophanales; family Anoxybacillaceae; genus Parageobacillus; species Parageobacillus galactosidasius. Next base: position 368,338 of record NZ_NDYL01000001.1, read on the forward strand.
ATATTGCCAAGCCTGTCAAGCACTTGCAGGAGAACCGCTTCATTCATAAAAAATCCCCCATTTCACGCCTGTTTTGGCTATTTGAAGCAATTATAGCACATACGTTCGTTTTTATCAAGAATATATCTGGAAGTCGATTTTATATCTTGTACAGAACACACGGCAAATGTTGCTTCATTCAATGAAAGTTTGGTATCATCATAGTATTGTGGTAGGTCGAACTCATTGGAGGTGAAAAAGATGTCAAGAATTTCTATCGAACAAGTAAAACATGTGGCGCATTTGGCGCGTTTGGCGATTACGGATGAAGAAGCAGAAATGTTTACAAAGCAGTTGGACGCGATTATTACATTCGCTGAGCAATTAAACGAGCTCGATACAGAAAACGTACCGCCAACATCTCATGTACTTGATATGAAGAATGTCATGCGTGAAGATGTGCCAACACCAGGGCTCCCGCTTGAAGAAGTGTTGAAAAACGCGCCGGACCACCAAGATGGGCAATTCCGCGTACCAGCCATTTTAGAGTAAGGAGGGGGAAGCAATGTCATTATTTGACCATAAAATTTCCGAATTACATCGTTTATTACATAAAAAAGAAATTTCTGTTTCCGATTTAGTGGATGAATCATTCCGCCGCATTGGCGAAGTGGAAGAACAAGTGCAAGCGTTTTTAACACTAAATGAAGAAAACGCGCGCGCGAAAGCGAAAGAGTTAGATGACAAGCTAGCGAAAGAAGGAAACGATTTTGGGATGCTTTTTGGCATGCCGATTGGCATTAAAGATAATATTGTAACAAAAGGGCTTCGCACGACATGTGCAAGCAAAATTTTATATAACTTTGACCCAATTTATGACGCAACGGTTATGGAGCGCTTAAACGAAGCCGGTGCGATTACGATTGGAAAATTAAACATGGACGAGTTTGCCATGGGGTCTTCTACGGAAAACTCCGGTTTTCAGCTCACGCGCAACCCGTGGGATTTAGAGCGCGTACCGGGCGGATCCAGCGGCGGTTCCGCTGCGGCAGTAGCGGCAGGCGAAGTACCGTTTGCTTTAGGTTCTGATACGGGCGGTTCGATTCGCCAGCCGGCGGCATTTTGTGGAGTTGTCGGGCTGAAACCTACATACGGCCGTGTATCGCGCTTCGGGCTTGTCGCGTTTGCCTCTTCACTTGACCAAATCGGCCCGATTACGCGTACGGTAGAGGATAACGCCTACTTATTGCAAGTCATCGCTGGTTTAGATCCAATGGATTCGACATCGGCAAACGTAGAAGTGCCAAATTACGTAGAGGCGCTTACCGGCGACATTAAAGGCTTAAAAATCGCCGTGCCGAAAGAATATTTAGGCGAAGGTGTTGCGGAAGAGGTTCGCCAATCCGTCCTTGATGCATTAAAAGTATTGGAAAAATTAGGAGCGACATGGGAAGAAGTATCACTTCCGCACTCGAAGTATGCGCTGGCGACTTACTATTTGCTTGCTTCTTCGGAAGCATCCGCGAACCTTGCCCGCTTTGACGGTGTGCGTTACGGATACCGCACGGATAATGCGAAAAACTTGATCGATATGTACAAACAAACGCGCAGCGAAGGCTTCGGCAACGAAGTGAAACGCCGCATCATGCTTGGGACGTTCGCGTTAAGCGCCGGATATTATGACGCGTATTACAAAAAGGCGCAACAAGTGCGTACATTAATCAAACAAGATTTTGAAAAGGTATTTGAGAAATACGACGTCATTATCGGACCAACGACGCCGACACCAGCATTTAAAATCGGCGAAAAAACGCACGACCCGCTAACGATGTACGCGAACGACATTTTAACGATTCCAGTAAACCTTGCCGGCGTTCCTGGAATCTCCGTACCGTGCGGATTTGTGAACGGCTTGCCGGTCGGCTTGCAAATTATCGGCAAACATTTTGATGAAAGCACAATTTACCGCATCGCTCATGCGTTCGAGCAAGCGACCGACTATCATAAACAAAAACCAGCGTTATAAGGGGGGAAACATGATGAATTTTGAAACGGTCATTGGTCTTGAAGTTCACGTTGAGCTAAAGACAAAATCGAAAATTTTCTCCAGTAGTCCAAATGCGTTCGGAGCGCCCCCAAACACGCAAACGAACGTGATCGATTTAGGCTATCCAGGGGTTCTTCCGGTATTGAATAGACAAGCGGTAGAATTTGCGATGAAGGCAGCGATGGCGCTAAACTGCGAAATCGCGACCGAAACGAAATTTGACCGTAAAAACTATTTTTATCCGGATAACCCAAAAGCGTACCAAATTTCGCAATATGACCAGCCGCTTGGCAAAAACGGCTGGATTGAAATCGAAGTGAACGGCAAAAAGAAAAAAATCGGCATCACCCGCATTCATTTAGAAGAAGACGCAGGGAAACTGACGCATACCGGAGATGGATATTCACTTGTCGATTTCAACCGCCAAGGCACTCCATTAATTGAGATTGTGTCAGAACCGGACATCCGTTCGCCAGAAGAAGCGTATGCGTATTTGGAAAAATTAAAATCGATCATCCAATATACAGGCGTTTCCGATTGTAAAATGGAAGAAGGTTCGCTTCGCTGCGACGCGAACATTTCCCTTCGTCCAATTGGTTCAGACAAATTCGGCACGAAAACAGAGTTGAAAAACTTAAACTCATTTAACTTTGTGCGCATGGGGCTCGAATACGAAGCAAAGCGGCAAGAGAAAATTTTGCTTTCCGGCGGCGTCATCCAGCAAGAAACGCGTCGCTTTGACGAAGCGACAAAAACAACGGTGCTCATGCGCGTCAAAGAAGGTTCGGAAGACTACCGCTACTTCCCAGAACCAGACCTTGTTATGCTATATATCGACGACGAGTGGAAAGAACGCGTTCGCGCTTCGATTCCAGAGCTTCCAGACGCGCGCAAAAAACGCTATATCGAAGAGCTTGGCTTGCCGGAATACGATGCGAAAGTATTAACGCTGACGAAAGAAATGGCCGATTTCTTCGAAGCGACGGTCGCAAACGGAGCAGATCCGAAATTGGCGTCCAACTGGCTCATGGTTGAAGTATCTGGCTATTTAAACGCAGAACAAAAAGAACTGCATGAGATCGCGCTGACGCCAGAAAGCTTAGCGGGCATGATTAAGCTCATTCAAAACGGCACGATTTCGTCGAAAATCGCGAAAAAAGTGTTTAAAGAACTCGTCGAAAAAGGCGGAGACCCAGAGAAGATTGTCAAAGAAAAAGGGCTTGTGCAAATTTCCGATGAGGCGACATTGCGCAAAATCGTCATCGAAGTATTGGATGCTAATCCGCAATCCGTTGAAGACTATAAAAACGGAAAAGACCGCGCGCTTGGTTTCTTAGTCGGCCAAGTGATGAAAGCGACAAAAGGACAAGCCAACCCGCCGCTTGTCAATAAGTTGTTAGTAGAAGAAATTAACAAACGATAAACAAGTTAAAGCTGGCTGCATCAAGCCAGCTTTTTATTTTTATCTTAATTTTATGATGCTACAATCAGTTAAGCTTGAAGTCGAAAAAAGCGGGATACCAAGAGGCGATTTTGCCGATGCTTTGAGAAGATATAGGAAGGAAAAGTCGGATTTTTCATGATAAATTCGTCTTTTTTCTTTTAAATAACAAGTTATTAAAACACAATGTTAGCGTGGAATGTTCTTGGGAATAATAGAGAAAATTTTATAAAAAAATAATATTATAAAAATATACAATAGTTTTTTTATTTATGTTATTCTATATTGTAAGCAGAATTATTAACTTTTATGTAAAAAAATAACAATAGGAGGGATGAGGATGTTGAGGAAAAGATCCATATTGCTTACTTTATTGTGTACAATTATGTTAATTATTGCTACTGCTTGCAGCGGTGGCGGCAATGAAGCGAAAAATGAAAATAAAGGAAAAAGCAGTGGGAAAAGCGGAGATACGGTTGACCTCTTGATGGGGACAGGAAGCCAAGGGGGTACATATTATCCACTTGGAGCAGAAATGGCCAATGTTTGGAATAAAAATATTAAAAGTATCAATGTTACATCCACTGAATCTGGTGCCTCTGTTGAAAACCTCGCCAAAATTGCTAATGGAGAATTCGATTTAGGGATGACTGTAAACCTTCCGGCATATGATGCTTACGAAGGAAAAGGAGATTTTAAAGGAAGAAAAGTAGAGAATTTCGCGTTTATCGGCCATATTTATCCAGAAGTATTGCAAATTGTGACGAGAGAAAGTTTCGGGATTAATTCTATCGCTGATTTAAAAGGAAAACGGATCGCAATCGGACCGCCAGGAAGTGGTACGCAATCAGCCGCAAAAATCGTATTAGAAGCTTTCGGTATTAAAGACGGTGACTATGAAGCTTATCAAGAAGGCTTCGGTGATGCGAAAGCGAAGCTGCAAGACGGCACGATTGACGCATCGTTCGGATTGCTTGGCCTGCCTGATGCCGGAATTGATGAACTGCAAGCATCTGTAAAAGACGTGAAACTTTTAGAAATTACTGGTGAAGAACTGGCTTATGTTGAAAAGAACAGCGGCTACACTCGATATACGATGAAAGCCGGTTCATATGAATGGTTGAAAAAAGATGTCAGTACTGTTTCCGCGTTTGCGATTTTAGTCGCTAATACAGATACAGTGGATGATGAGACAGCGTATCAGCTTGCGAAAGTAATGATTGAAAAAGCAAATGAAAACACACACCAACAGGCAAAACATATGACAAAAGAAAACGCATTGAATGGACGCGGAAATTTACCAATTCATCCAGGTGCAGAAAAATACTATAAAGAAATTGGCATCCTTAAGTAATAAAAAGGGCCAGACTAAGCGTCCTGGTCCTTTTTTCAATAATTCTCCTATCACAAAATCTCTTGTTTTTCCATTAATCTTAACGATGTGCTCCCTATGATTTTACTGTTGCCTATTTCAACCGGTAACAAGTAATTAACTTCATTTAGGTGGTGATGACGATGAAATGGCGTAAAAAAAAAGATATGAAAGAAAAGCCGCTTGAAGAATTGTCTCAAGAGGAAATACTAGAAAAATATGACCGAGAAAGTTCCTACAGAAAAAATCTCGGGAAATGGTCATGGGTTGTCCTCTTTTTAGGTGTATCATTAACGTTGTTCCATTTGTACACAGGGTATCGCGGCGCGTTTGAAGCGAGAATTCAAGGTCCTATACACCTAGGAACCGCTTTAGGCCTCATTTTTTTGCTTTATCCGATTAAAAAAGGATTGCATCGGAAACAAAAGGGAGTTCCTTGGTATGATGTCGTGCTTGCTTTCACAGCGCTCGGGGTTGGCTATTATAATGTGATTAATTACGAGGAGCTTGTAGCGCAAAAAATCGTGTTTGGGTATTCGCAAATGGATATTATTGTTGCTTCCCTTGGTGTGCTGTTAGTGCTTGAAGCGGCAAGAAGATGCGTAGGTTTGCCAATCGTGGCAGTAGCGGGTGTAGCAATTTTATACGCGTTATACGGAAATCATATTCCAACGAAAATGTTTGCCCATCGTGGATTTTCATGGGAAAAGTTAGCAACTGATTTGTATTTAACGACAAAAGGAATATTTAGTACGCCAATTCAAGTGTCATCCACATTTATCTTCTTGTTTTTATTTTTCGGAGTGATGCTCATTCGGACTGGAGTTGGTCAATTTTTCAATGACGTAGCGTTTGCGTTAACAGGAAGATTTATTGGAGGACAGGCGAAAGCAGCAGTTGTTGCGAGCGCCTTGGAAGGAATGGTCTCGGGAAGCTCTGTCGCGAACACGGTAGGATCGGGAGCGTTTACGATTCCAATGATGAAAAAGGCGGGTTATAAGCCGGAATTTGCCGCAGCTGTAGAAGCTTCCGCATCAACCGGTGGGCAAATTATGCCACCAGTAATGGGAGCGGCCGCATTTATTATGGCTTCGTATACAAACACGCCGTATAGCCAAATCATGTTGGCTGCGATCATTCCTGCCATTTTATACTTCCTCGGTGTATTTTTAGGCGTACACTTCGAATCGAAAAAACAGGGGATTATCGGCACACCGAAATCGCAGCTGCCGAGCTTTCGGAAACTGATGACAGAACGCGGATATTTGATTTTGCCGCTTATAGTCATTTTTTACACATTACTGACTGGTAAAACGCCGATGCGCGCTGCTTTAGTGGCGATTTTAGTCGCGTTTCTTGTCAGCTTAGTACGCAAAGAAACAAGAATGACACCATGGCAAATTGTAAAAACGCTTGAGGAAGGTGCTCGAACCGCGCTTCCAGTCATCGCAGCATGTGCAGCCGCGGGAATTATTGTCGGTGTTGTCGTCCAAACGGGATTAGGCGGAAGAATAGCAAATGGCATTATTACGTTAGGTGGAGGATCATTAATTTTAACGTTATTCTTTACGATGATTGCCTGCCTTATTTTAGGAATGGGGTTGCCGACAACGGCAAACTATATCGTAACCGCGACGATGGTTGCGCCAGCGTTAGTATTAGGGTTGGACGTTCCAGTTTTAGCTGCTCATATGTTCGTCTTCTATTTCGGAATTGTCGCTGATATTACGCCGCCTGTCTGTTTGGCAGCATATGCGGGTGCGGGACTGGCGGGAGCGAACCCGTTTATGACAGGAGTAAGGGCGTTTACGTTGGCGACGGCGGCGTATATCATCCCATACGTATTTGTTATGAACCCGCAAATGATTTTAATTGACGTTAAACCGCTGTTTTTAACGATTTGCGTGGTCACGGCGATTATTGGCATGATCGGTGTAAGCAGCGCCATGGTTGGTTACCTTGTCAGAAAGGCGTATGTTTGGGAGCGGATTGTCTTATTTATCGCTGGTCTTCTTCTCATCTCGCCAAATATTACGTTTAGTGTAATTGGAAGCGTGCTATTAATTGCCGTTGCTGTGATTCAATCAAGAAGACCGAAAGAAACAAATAACCTTTTCACCGCGACCATATAGTATTGGAGGGAAAGAGGGTGATTTTTGATCATCCTCTTTTTTTTTATTTACATATAGGCAAAAATCCTGTAATATGAAATAAAAATTTCATATAATTTTATAAAATGAAAAATAAATTTCAAAGAGGTGTTCATGGTGGAAATCGAGCAGATAGAAGCGATTGCTAGTAGTATGAAACGCTCCTTTCATTTGTATGAAAAAGCGAAGGAAGTCATACCAGGAGGCGTCACGGCAAATATTAAATATTTCGCGCCGCACCCGATTATCATGGAAAGAGGAAAAGGCAGCCGCCTAGTCGATGTCGATGGAAACGAATATGTCGATTATTTACTTTGTTACGGTGCGCTCATTTTAGGACATGGCCATCCGAAAGTAATCGAATCGATCATGAGACAGATTATTACGGACGGAACGACCGTATTTGGCGCGCCACACATGCTCGAAACGTTGATGGCGAAAAAAATTATTCAAGCATTTCCAAGCATGGAAATGGTTCGTTATACAAATTCCGGTTTAGAAGCTACATTACTTGCCATTCGCTTAGCACAAGCGTTCACGGGAAAAACAGCTATCGCAAAATTCGAAGGACATTATCACGGTGGATATGATCAAGTGTTAATTAGTGTAAATCCGTCGGTTACCGAAGCGGGAGACGAAAAAGAGCCGAAAGCGGTGCCTGAGTCGAAAGGAATCCCTCCCCAATATACGGATGAAACGATTATTTTGCCGTTTAACGATATTGAGGCAACGGAAGCGATTTTGCGGAAACATAAAAATCGGCTTGCAGCAGTTATTTTAGAGCCGGTTCAAGGTGGCTTTATTCCGGCAGATGCAATTTTTATGAAAGAGCTTCGCGCCATAACGAAAGAACTTGGCATCGTCCTTATTTTCGATGAAGTAAAAACGGGATTCCGTATCACTTACGGAGGGGCACAAACGGTTTACGGCATCGCGCCTGATCTTACCGCATTAGGAAAAGTGTTAGGAGGTGGATTCCCGATCGGAGTGGTCGGAGGGAAAAAAGAAATTATGGAACAAATGGACCCGCGCCGCGGCAAAGACGCACTGTCAATAGAAACAGATAAAGCGAACAAAGGGGATGTCCTGTTCCATAGCGGCACGTATAACGGTCATCCGACTGTTTTAGCGGCAGGGCTGGCAACATTAGACGTCTTACAGCAGCCGGAAACGATGCCGCGTCTATTACAAATGACGAACATGCTCCGCGAAGGATTGGAAGCGGTGTACCGTGCTTATGGCATACCAATGAAAACGGTCGGATTAGGAAGCATCTTCAACATCGTCTTGACCGAACAAGATGTAAAAAATTATCGCGATTTAACAAAAGCAAATATGAAATTGCGGGAAGAAATCGATTACGAACTGTTGGGACACGGCGTGTATACGAAACCTGGCAATCGCTATTCGATGTCCATCGTTCATACGGAAGAAGATATCGCATGGACGATAGAAGCGCATGAAAAAGCTATTCGAAAGGTAAAAAATCGTTTATAATGGACACACCAACAAATCGTTGTGAGAAAAGGGCTGAAAAACGATGAATGAAGTGTATCGATTAATCGCCGAAAAACTGCCAGAAATGAGTCGAGCACAGCGGAAAATCGCGAAATACGTATTAAACAATCCTGAAGCGGTTCCGTTTTTCACGGTCGGAAAGCTTGCGAAAATGGCAGGAGTGAGCGAAGCGACTGTTGTCCGCTTCGCAACGTTTTTAGGATTTTCGGGATATCCAGAGTGGCAACAGGCGATGCAAGAATCGATGAAGCGGCAATTGACAACGGTGGAGAGATTGAAAATTTCCGAAGAAGTGTACGATTCGGAAGACAAATCGATTTTCGAAATGTTTCAAGAAGACATCGAAAGAATTAAAGCAATGTCGGTGCAAATCGACATGGATTTGTTCTATCAAGCGGTGCAATACATTACCGACGCGAAACGAATATTTATTATCGCAAACCGAAGCGCGGTTTCATTAGGACTGTTTTTAGAATTTTATTTCGACATATTGTTTGAGAATGCGGAGCTCATTCGTAATCCGCACGGCATATCGGAAAAACTGTTTCGCCTTAATAAAGACGATGTCGTTATTGGTTTAAGTTTTGCTCGCTACACAAAAAGTACCATTGAAGCGGTCGCTTTCGCCAAAGACCGCGGCGCAAAAATTATTGTCATTACGGACCATCTATTATCACCGCTGGTATCGTACGGAGACGTCACGTTATGTGCTCCGACGGAAATGCCGTCGTTTATTGACTCGTTCGTTGCGCCGTTAAGTTTAGTGAACGCACTCATTACCGAAGTCGGCCGGAGAAAGCGTAGCGAAGTCGAAAAGCATTTATCTGATTTAGAAGAAATTTGGGAAAGATTCCATATTTTTTATGAGTAAAATGATGTGGACCTATTCCAAGAATGTTGGAATGGGTCTTTTTATTTCACCGGCTCGACTCGTTTCTATTATGCGCGGTTGTACTATTGCTTCTTGTTTCCGTATCTCCGGAAAGCAGATAAATATATTTTCGTGCCTTCATATCGTTGGCCATTTATGTCAAGAAAACGGGTGCGTTAAACAGAAGGAAAAACTCTTGCTTATGCAGCTACTTTTCTCTCGTCAACGTCATATGCAGCAAACACAATCTGTTCTGTCCCGTCAACCATTAGATGTGGTGAAAAACAATATCATCATCGTTTCATTCATGGCCGTCCGGCTTTCTAGTCATTCTCTTCACAAAAGGTTTGTTCCGTAAACAGATTATTTTCGAAAGAGCTTTAATATGTTTAGCATGTCAGAATGATAGATAAGAAAAAAGTCCTTATCGTCATCTGGAAAAACAGGAATATATCATGATATATCCTTATTTTCCTTGTGCTACCATTTAAATAGCGTGTAAATGGGGGGAGGAAATCAAGGTGTCGTCTTTATTGGAATCGATAGAAAAAGAATTGAAACGCAAGGCCTATGAGACGATGATCGATTGCCTCGAGTCCTATCAAGGGCAGGTCGAAGAAGCGATCGAGGAATTTCAAGATGGCACTCGTGCCTTTTATCGCGCAAATGACGAGTATGTTCCGCATTGGCAGGGAGAATCGAGGGCAGCGTATGAGTCGATATACGGGGACTTGCGGCAAATCGAGGCATGGATTTATGCGGCCGCAGACGATCTTTTTCATGAAATAAGCAGGGAAATCGCCCAGATTCGCCAAAAGATAGAGGAACGGCAATGACGACGATTCGAGTCAAACCAGAGGAGCTGGAAACGGTAGCGAAGCATGTTCCCGATGCAGAAGACGCTTGCCAGCGTGTGCAGGAATCTCTTTCTTGGACACTTCCTTCTTTAGCCGTGCAGATTCCCGGAATCGGCTCTGCCGCCATCCATAAGCTTAAAGACGAGCTGATTCATTGGCTCCGCCGCTATGAAGAAAAGCTGAATGAAGCCGAGGAACTGCTGTATCGGACGGCCGCGGCAATGCGCCAGGCAGACCAAACGCTTGCCGAGAACATGAAAGAATTCGGCTTAGAGCTTCTTGGCTGGTATGACTTGCAGCGATTGTTTGGAGAATACGATCCAATTACTGGAGAACGGATATCCGAATGGGACCGCCTGCTTGCGGGAGGAATGCTATTAGCTTCTTTTATTCCTCTGATCAAAGGGATAGGAATCGCTGGCAAAGCAGGGATCAAAGGAGCAAAAGCCGCCGGAACAGTAGCCGATGTTTCTAAATTGATCTCGCAAACGAAACATGTTCTCCGCTATGATAAAATCGTACCTGCCCTTCAAGCGGTGTACCTCCAAGTGGTAAAAGCGCCGATTAGCAATACGATCTACTCGTTCAAGAAGCAATGGGACGACCTTCTTGACAGCGTTCGATCTGCCCAATGGCAGCTTGTCCTCGCCGGAGTTGGGCCGGTGCCAAGGGGATGGATGAAGGAGACCGCCGAAGACTCCGCCAGCTCCGTGCGCTTTTCGATGAGTCAAGCCGGAGATGGAGTGATTGGGAAAGGAACGGGTGGTGTTGTATATTATAAGGGTACGGGTAAAACTGGAGCCGACAACATCGCATTATACGCCAAGTACAAGGAAGTCCTTAAAGCGACAGAGTTAGCTAATCCTCTAGTCGATAGTTTAAGACAGACAGGTAGATTACCTTCAAATTATGTTAGTAAGACGGTTGCAATGCAAAAAGGTTGGGCACCTGGAAAAGCACTTAACAACTACGTACCGGGTGGACAGATTGGTGGAGATGTATTCAAAAACACATCCAATGTTTTACCGAATGCTCCGGGCAGAGTGTGGTATGAAGCAGATGTAGGTTTAAGTAATACTATGTCCAGAAGTAAACAACCGGGAACAAGATTACTTTATTCTAATGATGGGTTAATGTATATTACAACTGACCATTATAAAACAGTTCATTTTATTGGAACTTATAAGTAAAGGGTGGAAGATAATGAATTCACTGGAGAATGAATCGAGAAGAAAACAGGTTACGTTAGACGTGAGTACTATTCAAGATTCTATGGAACTCCATTCTCTGTTAAAAAAAGAACTCGAGTTACCGGATTTTTATGGAATGAATTGGGACGCATTCTGGGATGCAATTACTGGGCTTGTTGAATTACCTGAAACGTTAATTTTTGAAGGATGGAACCATATTGAACAGAAACTGCCGAAAGACGCTCAAATCCTGATTAATATCTTCAAAGACTTTAACGAACAATATCCTCTTTGGAAATGTAAAGTAGTTTATAAATAATAAGCTAAAACCTTGATTGGCCATAAGCCTTTCAAAGTTTTTCTATTTAACGCAAAAATCATGCTTAAAAAAGACGGAAAGGGTAACTTTATTCTGACAGGTTATCCAACCAAATAAAGGAGAAATATCAATGAATGATCATCAGGCTTTTGAGGAAGTAGCTGACTTTTTAGCTGGAACTTTTCATCAAGATATGGGGTCACCAGAACAAGCATTAGCTGATTTTATAGTTGAAAACACAAAGGAATGTTTAGAGTTTACCTTAGAAAGTCTACTGGTTTTTATGAGAACAAATACAACCGAAAAAGAGAAAGAAGACTTCATTAAATCCTATGCAGAAATTTATTTTCCTGCTATGGGATTAACACCTTTAGAATGGTTGGAAAACGTAATTGGACAATTAAAAGAAGCTGTAAAAACAAAATAGGACTATAAAATTTTGAGTACCTTGACTTTTCAAGGTTTCTTTTTTACTAAGAGGGAAGTGACGAATAAACCGCGAAAGCAACAACCTATACACTACACAGACGATTCTTTTTATGAATGAGAAGGGAAATCCCCTGAACCCAAAAATAGAGAAGTTATCATGACAACAATCAAGTCAAACTAAAGATTGATGCACATTCTCATATATGCATATGTAAAAATAAAGCGGTATGGCGCCTAAAAGCGTCATACCGCTTACAATGTTTACGGGCTGACTAACCGTTGCAGCGTGCTTTCGACTTTAAAAACGCGGTTGTTGAGAACTTGCATGCCGGATTCATGGTCATGGAGGAGAGGCAGGACTTTGTCTTCGAGCACGTTGGTGAGGTGAGTGACTTTTCCTTTCAATTCGTGGACGTCAAGTGAGAGTGCGTCATATTTTGCAGTGAGGACTTCTTGGCCATGGCGGACGGCTTCGCTGATCGCTTTTGTTTCGGTGATTTTTTCATCAAGAACAATAACGGTGCTTTCGACGTTTGCTAAACGCTCCTTCACGCTGGCCATGTCTTTTTCCAAGGTAGCCACTCTCTCTTCGACACGGCTCATCCGCTTTTCCAATTTGTCGACACGATTGCTTAACGTTTGGATATCGTTGCGCGTGAGTTTGACCTCTTGGAGAATTTCTTGCAGCAGCGCCTCTACCATGTACTCACCTCCTTTATATCCTTCATTATACATTAAACATTCCGACAAACGCCATGTCGAATGGAATAGATTTTTAGTGGAGTAATTGTTCGACATTTATTACAATGGAAATAGATGATCTGAAGAACGATAAGGAGAATGGACATGGATGCTTCCTGGCTAAAGCCGATTTCGGAGGTAAAGTATTTAGCGGTGGACAATGCGTATCGCTATCGCGCGATTTTGCGCTATTTTTACACACAGCACGAACGGATGCGGCAATATTTGTTTCCAGAAGAAGTGTATGCGTTTTTAAAACAGCACGATGAATTTCGGGATTATACAGAAGACGATCTGCAGCAAGACTTAGATCAACTCGTCAAATGGAAAAACTTGATTGCGAGACAAGAAACAACACATATTCGCACGATCGAGGAGTTTAAAAAGAAGCGTTTTCGCTATCAATGCAGCCCGTATACGGTCGAAATCGAGCGCATGATCCGTACGCTCGAGCAGCTTGGCGATTCGTTTGGCGGGTCATTGGAAAAAACACGATTTGACCGCCTGTATACTTCGCTTGTCCGCATTGAAACAATTATCAAAAATGGATTTGCGGAAAAACGAGATGAGATGAACCAAGTATGGGAAGAAACATTTGACTATTTCAAAAAAATCATCCAAAATTCCGCCGACTATATCGCTTATTTAAACAGCGAAAACATGGAAGAGCAAATGATGTCAGAGGCGTTTCTCGTATATAAGGAAAAGTTCACGACATATTTACGGGATTTTATCCTCGCGTTGCAAAAAACATCGATGCAGATTGAAAAGCTGCTCGAAGACTTGCAGGAAGAAGAAGTGCGTCAGTTTGTTCATCATGTCGTAGACTATCAAATGACGATTCCGCGTTGGGAAGATCTTTCGCTTACAAGAGAGCAGATGGTGGAAGAACGGATGGAAACGTGGCGCAGCTTAAAAGAATGGTTTTTAGGCCGGAACGGTCACGAAAGCGAACTGGCGTTTTTGCAGAAACAAACGAACGAGGCAATCCGCCGTATTACAAGGGTTGTGCAGCGGCTTGGCGAGCGGCACCATCATTTTCGCAGCCGAAAAAAAGATTATTTATATTTGGCACAATGGTTTTCTAAACTCGATTCGCTAGAAGATGCGCATAAATTGTCATCAGTTGTGTTTGGCTGTTTTCACACAAAACATTTGGTGACGGACAATGATGCGACCGAAGATATGTATCGCGACATTTGGGAAGAAGCACCAAGCGAATGGACGGTGAAGCCGCGCGTCCGCCATTACCAGGAAAAGAAAAAGCCGCAGGCAATCGTAGACAATGAAAATAAAAAGAAACAAACAATGGTGGAGTTTTTACAGCAAAAACAGCGTGAAGAAGAAGAGCTCAAACAGTTGGTTCAAGACGGCAAAATTATTTTACGCGAGTTGCCGGTTGTCGCTCCCCATGTTCGCAAAACGTTATTAAGCTGGATTGCGAAAGCGATGACGCGCGAAGATCGAGTCGTGAAAACGGAAATTGGCTGGAAGGTGAAAATTGTCAAAAAAGACGATTCATTTATTGAATTACACGCGGAAGACGGAACGATGATCATGCCGAATTACGAAATTCATTTTCTTGAGAGTAGGGAGGAGCTAGTGAGTGGAGCGTGATTTTGATGAAAAGGCGAAAATAGCACTAAAAGTGTTACTGGAAAACTTTTGGATTACCCGCGAGCGTGACCCGGAATTGTTTCAGCTGATTCGCGAACGAGAAAATATCGTAAAACGTTATGTGCAAGAAAAATTCGGTTATCGCCTCATTGTTCACCGTTATTTTGCTAAACTTGAAAAAATACCGGCGGAACCTGAGGCATGGATGGGAATTGAATCATTTCAAGAACCGCTCGATTATGCGCTGTTTTGTTGTTTGATGGCATATTTAGAAGGAAAGGAAGTGGAAGAAAAATTTTTGCTGTCGGATGTCTGTGAGGAAATAAAAGCGATGTATCCAGGGGACGTTCCGCTTGATTGGACAAACTACCAGCAGCGGCGCGCGCTGGTCCGTGTATTAAAAACCGCTGAAGAACTTAGGGTCGTAAAGCGTGTGGACGGAGAAATCGAAGGATTTGCCCAGCGGGAAGACCATGAAGCGCTATATGAAGTCCCCGTGCTTTCTCGTTATTTTATGCGTTCCTATCCGAAAGATTTGACGCAGTACAAAACAATGGAAGAATTGTTAGAAGAAGAGTGGAAAACCGCTCCGCAAGATTATCGGCGCCACCGCATTTATCGGCAACTGTTTTTATCTCCAGTTGTTTATCGACAACAAAAAGATGATCCTGACTTTTATTACTTGCGCAACTTTCGCCATCGATTGCGCGAAGATATTGAAGCACATAGCGATTTTCGCTACGAACTGTATAAAAACGCCGCGTTGTTAACGCTTCCAGAACGAGAAAACGTATATACACTGTTTCCCGACCAAAAAGGAACGTCGGATATTATTCTTCATTTCGCTTCTGTTGTTCGTGAACATCTTCTAGATTATCCACCAGACGAATACGGGAAAATCAGAATGACACAAGCGGATTTTCAGCGGCTGCTTACAATATGCAAGGAGCGCTATGGAGAAGGATGGGGAAAAACGTATCGCGATATGACTCCAGCGCAGTTAACATCGGCGCTGTTGGAGGAATTAAAACAGTGGAAAATGGCGGATGTGGAAAAAGAAACGGGAATGATCATGTTATATCCACTGCTCGGAAGGATAGTTGGCCATTATCCTCCCGATTTTATGAAGAAAGGAATGGATGATGATGACGAATAAATGGGTGCCCCATCGCGCGGGATTATTAAACTTTTGGTATTACGATGAAGAATATTTCCATTTTGCGGACGGCAGGCTGTTTCTCCGCGGCAGCAACGGTTCGGGAAAATCAGTGACGATGCAAAGCTTGATTCCTGTTTTGCTTGACGGAAAGAAAACCCCTGACCGCCTTGATCCGTTTGGGTCACGGGCGCGCCGCATGGAAGATTATTTGCTTGGGGAAAAGGAATTAGTTGATCGTGATGAACGGACAGGCTATTTATTTTTGGAATATAAACGAAAACATAGCGACCATTATATCACAACCGGAATCGGTTTAAGGGCGAAACGCCAGAAAGGCATGGATTTTTGGGGATTTGTCATTTTTGACAACCGCCGCATCGGTAAAGATATTACATTGTACAAAAAGGAAAAAACGGGCGAAAAAATCCCGCTGACAAAACGAGAATTAATCACGGTGCTTGGCGACGGCGGAACGGTTGTCGATACGCAAAAAGAGTATATGGAGCTTGTCAATAAATATATTTTCCGTTTCGAATCGCTCGAAGCGTTTCAAGAATTGATCGAGCTTTTGATTCAGCTTCGCAGTCCGAAATTATCGAAAGATTTCAAGCCGACGGTCATTTACGAAATTCTCGAAAGCTCGCTGCCGGCGTTGACGGATGACGAATTGCGACATTTATCGGAAACGATTGAAAACATGGACCAAGCAAAGCAGCAGCTGGAACAGTTGGAACGGGATGAAGCGTCGCTGCGTCGACTCTGCCAGCACTATCAGCAATATAACGAATATATGATATGGGAAAAAGCGAACGAATGGCTCAAAGCAGCAAAACAAGAGGAAAAATTAACGGAAGAGCGCGAGCAGTGCCTCCGCGATCAAGAGCGGTATGCAGCACGAAAAGAAGAGCTGGCAACGGAAATTCAAGACTTACAAAATGAGCAAGCGGCGCTTCGCAAACGGGAGTTAGATTTAGCGAGCCACGAAGTGGTTCAGGCAGAAGAAAAATATCGGGAAAAGAAACAGCGTCTTTCGAACGTGCAAGATCAAATAGTAAAAAGAGAACGTTATCTTGATGATAAACAACAACAAGAACGAAAGCTGAAGCAAGAAATCGATGACAACTTAGATCAACTTCATCAATCAGGACAGAAAATCGACGAACAACTGGAAGAATTGCGCTATGCCGCGCTTGAAAGTGCATTTGCGGCACACGAACTAAATGAAGAAGACTTTCAGCGGCATCGAAACGAGCCGTTTGACTTTACGCTTTGGCGGAAAGAAACGGAAGCGCATGAGAAACGGTTAGAGGAAATATTGTCGCTTTGGACGAGCCATGATGACCTCAAGCGCCGATATGAAGACGCATACCATGAGCTTGGAGAACACCAACGTTTACTAGATGATCTTCATAATGACGCGAAAAAATGGCATGAGCTATTGGAAATGGAAAAATCGCGTCTGCAAGAAGCAGTGTTTGCTTGGAAAGAAGCACACCCTGATATTCCTGTCGATGAAGAAACAATCCAATCATTTTTGCGTTATTTAAACGAGCTATATGAACGTTATCATTTTGAAGATGTAAAAAAACCGTTTGCCGACCGATATTATGAAGCGTTGGATCAGAAAAAAGCGGAAAAAGTGAAATGGGAGCACGAAATCGAGTTAGTAAAACGAGAAATTGCGGAAACAGAAGAAGAACTGCGTCGCTGGAAAGAACAAAAAGACCCTGAATTAAAGCATGACGAACAAACCGCACAAGCGCGCGCGGCTTTGCAAGCACAAGGGGTTGCTTACGTGCCGTTTTATGCAAGCGTCGAGTTTTACGACCATGTGCCGGAATCATTGCGCGAACGAATCGAGTCATCTTTATACCATGCAGGGTTATTGGACGCATTAGTGACCGAAACAGACGTTTCCATCGTCCATGACCGTATTCTCAAGCCAAATCCTGTGGAAATGGCGCATACGCTTGCCGAATATTTGCGTCCTGATGTGGATGAAGATCTCGGTGTTTCCGCCGATCGCATTGAATCTGTTCTTCGCAGCATTCTAATTTCCGATGAAACACAAGAAGGATACTTTACCATTAACGAATCGGGCCGATATTCGTTCGGGCTCCTTCAAGGCCATGCGCCGAAACGAGAACAAGCGATCTTTATCGGCCGCAACGCCCGCAAGCGGTGGCGCCTTTCCCAAATCGCGCAAATCGAGGAAAAGCTTCAACAACTAGATGAACTTCTTCAGCAAAAAAAGGAACAGCTTGCGCATGTGGAAGCAACAATTGCCTCCATCCATGAAGCGTTTCAAACGTTCCCGTCTGACCGCGATGTTCGCGCGGCCTTTGACGAATGGGACCGTACAAAACGCGCCATCACAAGCAAACAACAAGAAGTGGAACGAAAAAGCGAAAAATTGAATAGCATCGCCCGCGACTGGCAACAAGTAAAACAAACGCTTCGCGAAAAAGCGGAAGGACTCGATCTTGAATTTACAAAAGAGCGGTACGAAGAGGCGCGGCGATGGATGAAATTGTATACGGGCCATTTAACGGAATTGGTGCTGGAACACCGTTCGTTTCTCCATCAATTGCAAGTCAGCCGCTATCATCAAGACCAGCTTGAAACCGTCCAAGCGGAAATCGATGAAGCAAAAGGCGAAATCAATACATTAGCCAGCGAGCAACAACGCCTCCTTTTAGAAATACAACATATGGAACAAATGTTAAAACAGATGGGAGCGGATGACATTCGCGCGGAAATCTCCCGTGTGCGCGATCGCCTGGAATGGGTAAACAAGGCGTTGCCGGAAAAGATAAACGAACAAGCTCACATCGAACAAACGATCAAATCCACTCACCGTCAACTAGAAGAGTTAGAGCGAAAACTTCAATTTGCTAGCACGCTTGCAGCAGTATGGAAGCGATCGTTTATCGCAGAAGCGGAACACGGTCTTGTCGAAGTAGCGGAGAATGTAGATCCGCATGAACAAGCAAAAGATGTTGTTCGCCGCTACGGATCAATCGGAAAAGAACAAACGCGTTCATCCGTGATTGCTAAATTGAATAGCGTATTCTTCCAAGAAAGCGCGAATTTAGTGGAATACCGCCTATCTCAAGAACCTGTCGCATTAGAAGAGGAAAATCCGTTTGCTGGTATCGATTTGGACGAAGAAATGGAGTTAAAGGTGAGCGATTGGAAAGAAAAACGGGATCGGATCATTCTTTTGCTTGATTACAAAGGACAGCGCGTCACTCCGTTCTATTTATTAAAGGAAATGGAAAAAGACATTCTCCTTCAGCGGGAATACATTAATGAACAAGACCGCGAGTTGTACGAAGATATTATTTTAAAAACGGTCGGACGTATTTTGCGCAGCCGCATTCAGCGTGCCGAACGCTGGGTGAAAGACATGAACGCGCTCATGCAACAGCGAGATGCTTCTTCCGGATTATTGTTGTCCATTCAATGGAAACCGAAAACAGCGGAAACAGAAGAAGAAATGGATACGAAAGAGCTTGTTGAATTGTTGCGGATGAATTCGCGATTGTTAAAAGAAGAAGATTTGCAGCGGGTCACGATGCACTTCCGGTCCAAAATTAACCGCGCCCGTGAAATGTTAGAGGAGAAAGGGCAAGGAAACACGCTCCATCAAGTCATTAAAGAAGTGCTCGATTACCGGAAATGGTTTACGTTTACTCTCTATTATCAAAAAACAAATGAGCCAAAACGGGAATTAACGAACCAGCGATTTTATCAGTTTAGCGGCGGAGAAAAAGCGATGGCGATGTACATTCCGCTCTTTGCGGCCGCGTATGCCCGCTATCAAGAAGCAAGTGAGGAGGCGCCATACATCATTTCCCTTGATGAAGCGTTCGCCGGTGTGGATGAAAATAATATTCGCGATATGTTCGATCTTGTTGAATCGCTCGGGTTCAACTATATTATGAACTCACAGGCGCTTTGGGGAGATTACGACACCGTGCCGGCTCTTTCGATTTGCGAGCTTGTGCGCCCGAAAAACGCTTCGCACGTCACCGTGATCCGCTATTATTGGAACGGAACGATGAAGCGGCTTGTGACAGATTGGGACGAACAAGAAATGGTGGTGAAACAATGAAATCATTGCCGGAACTAGCGGCGGAAGCGGCGCAATTTTTTCACGGTGAAGCTGGATTTCACCGCCTTTTTTGCGAAATGAAAAAGAAGTACGAATCGCTCGGCCGCATTGGCGGCACGATTTCTCTCGCTTCTTTTACGAAAGAAGAAAAAGAAGCAATCGCGGCGTTTTTTGGGAAGGAAATGACGCTCGTTTCGCTACAGGCGTTTGCCAAACAACTGGATAAGACAAGATTTGCAGGTGTTTCACTGGAAGAGCTGTTAGTCCATTATTTTGGAGAACCGCTCGTCGCAAACAAAGAAAGGCGTGAAGCGGAACAACAAGAAAAAGCGGCGTTTTTCCAGCGTCTGATCGCCGCTTGTCCTAGTGGAGCGGAATGGCTTACGGCAGCGCTGGAGCACCCGAACGAATACCGCCTGCTTCATCAGGCGTACGCCCAGCAGCGCGAGGAGCTGTATGCTTCCATTTGCACAGTTTGCGAAGCGCTTCGCCAGCTTCCGAAGCAAGGAACGTACGAACGCCTGCCGCTATTCGCGCAAAAAGTAACCGGAGACCCGCACGCGTTTGATTTGCACACGTTTCAAGGAAAACTGCTGCTATCCGCGCTGGAATTTTACTCTCGAAAAAAATATCAGCTTTCGTCTGTAGAAGAAGTCAATGAACTATTGCAATCGTTCGGCATATTGCGCGAAGACATCCTCAATTTCGTGACGTGCGCGGGAATTTTGGCAGAAACGAAAGAGGGCATTCATCCCGTATTTTCCGCCGCTTGTGAAACGAATATGGCGCTGAATGTGCCGCTGAGGGAGATAGTGGCACTAACCCGCGCGTATCCAGCGAAAGGAAATGCCGTCTTTGTCGTAGAAAACGCCGGCGTTTTTTCTGAACTGCTAGACGAAGCGATGCCGCTTGTCAGCACAAACGGCCAACTCAATTTGGCGACGCTATTGCTTCTTGACTTGCTTGTGGAGTCGGGCGCTCATCTTTATTATTCGGGCGACTTTGATCCAGAAGGTCTGAAAATGGCCGATCGGCTTGCCGGGCGATACGGCGAGAATCTTTCCCTTTGGCATTTCACGCGTGAGGACTACTTTGCCTCGATGCCGAGTGTGTCGCTTTCTGAGGAGCGGCTGGCTAAGCTCCAATCGGTTTCCTCTCTCAAACTGCAGCCAGTAAAGCAGGAGATCGAGCGGTGCAAGAAAGCGGGGTATCAGGAGGCGATTTTGCCGGTGCTTCGGAAAGATATAGAGAAGGAAAAGGCGGAGTTAAGTTAATCACTCCGTCTTTCTTTGCAAAGAAAGTTTACAGGCATCAAAAATGGGATATAGCTTTTAGGATGTTTAGTAACCTATAATACAGACGGATAACGATATGCGATCGTATATATAAACTATCATTCGTGGTGAAAAATGTCGTCGACCTCCAATCGTGCAAAAAGTGCGGGGGATCGACGACAGTTTCTTTTTCTCCCTCTTGCTTACATCCATCAATATTTTCTTATAAAGAATAGTTGCACGCAAGGGTTTCAGCTGACCTCGACGAAAACAGATATCAGGGGTATTATGGAAAATGAAATGGATACTGGTTGTTCCTTGAAACCAACAGGAGGAATAAAAGGATGAGAAAAAAGATTCGGGAATTAGGCATTGAAATTGGATCGCTGGAAACGGGAAAGCATAATCAGATCACTGATGTTCCTGGAGTTAAGGTAGGACATGTAACATTAAAGAAAGAGTTGGATGAAAAGACGGTCATTCGAACAGGAGTTACGGCTATTCTTCCTCATGGAGGCAATATTTTTTTGCAAAAGGTGCCTGCTTCGTGTTTTGTTTTAAATGGATTTGGGAAAACAGCGGGATTAGTGCAAGTGGAAGAGTTAGGGGTTATGGAATCACCGATTATGCTTACGAATACGTTCAGTGTGGGCACAGTCTGGCAAGGAACATTGGAATATTTAATGGAACAAAATCAAGAAATAGGGGATACGACTAGTTCAGTGAATATCGTAGTAGGTGAATGCAATGACAGCTATCTAAACACGGTTCATTTTCCTGTCATCGAAAAAGAACATGCAAAACTAGCGATAGAGCAGGCTGTTTTTGATGTCGAAGAGGGTGCGGTGGGCGCAGGCACTGGTACGATGTGTTTCGGCTATAAAGGGGGAATTGGCAGTTCTTCGCGAATCATCCATGGAGGGATTTACACCGTTGGCGCATTGGTTCTTAGCAATTTTGGCAAAAGGGAAGAGTTGTGCATTGCACAGTATCGAAAACCATCATTTGATGAAACAGAAATTCCGAATGGTTCTATTATGATTATTGTCGCAACCAACGCTCCTTTGAGCTCTCGTCAATTGAAGCGGCTGGCAAAACGTGCAGCCTTCGGGCTCGCTCGAACAGGAAGCCATATTCACCATGGAAGCGGAGATATCATCATCGCATTTTCGAACGGATACACTATCCCCCACTTTTCTGAGTCATCTTATTATCAACTTCCGCCGCTCATTCGCGATGATGATCCATTGATGAATGAGCTGTTTCAAGCAGCCATCGAGTCAACGGAGGAAGCCATCTTAAATTCGTTGACAATGGCAGAGACGACAACCGGACGGAACGGGCGAATTGGCGAGGCTATTCCGTATGACCTTTTTCAATGACAACAAAGGGTATGTCTAGACGAATCGGCAACATCGGCATGTTGGCCGGTGAACAAATCGAAATTAGTCTTTATTAGTTTAGTTAATCACCACGTCTGTTTTTGTTGCCGTCGACCTCCAATCATGCAAAAAGTGCGGGGGATCGACGACACTTTATTTTTCGCCCTCCTGCTTACAGGCATCAAGGATTCACTCTATTGACGCAATTTTATAAATGTTTTATACTGGACTTAACCTATTTTGAAAAATGTTGATTTATCAATGATTTTTTGGGTTTTTATCTTACCTATGAGGAATTGAAACCTTGTAGACCCAAAAAAGTATTTTCAGCCGCTATCGTTTTTATCTTACCTATGAGGAATTGAAACTTTGTATACGCTTCGCCAAATGGGGATTGAAGCGAAAGGGTTTTTATCTTACCTATGAGAAATGAAAACCAAGCTAAAAAAGGTTCTATTATTGTTTTTATCGTAATTATGAAATTGAACCAGCGTTCCAACGTGATATAATGAATTGGTAACTATTTATTTTTATCGCACCTACGAGTAATTGCGTAGTGTTCCGGCAGCTTTCCCTGCACCATGTCAATATCACGTTCTAACCGATAGGCGCATTCTCGTTTTTCTCTAGCATAATGCTAGTGGAGAAACGAGTTTTTTTATTGCACTTTTATTGTGTGCATGTTCTAATAGTGATTGATGGGAATTAGGAAGAGATTGATTTCATTGGCAGAGGATATATTCGAAGCAAGGAGTGGGGGCTGATGGAGAAAGAGGCGATCATCCGCTTTGAGCGGGTGACGAAGGAATACGATGGGTTAGTCGTGCTCGATGATGTCAGTTTTGAGATTGAGCGCGGGAAGTTTTATACCTTGCTCGGGCCGTCGGGATGCGGGAAGACGACGATTCTGCGTTTGATCGCGGGGTTTACGGAGCCGACGGAAGGAACGATTTATTTTCACGGAAAGCCGGTAAATCATGTACCTGCGAATAAGCGGCAAGTGAATACGGTGTTTCAGGATTATGCTTTGTTTCCGCATTTGAACGTGTTTGAAAACGTGGCGTTTGGGTTGCGGATTAAAAAGAAAAAGCGCTCGGAAATTGAGGAAAAAGTAAAGCAGGCGCTTCGGTTTGTGAATTTAGAAGGATACGAGAATCGCAGTATTCAAGAAATGTCCGGAGGCCAGCGGCAGCGAGTGGCGATTGCGCGCGCGATTGTCAACGAACCAGAAGTGCTTCTGCTTGATGAGCCGCTGTCGGCGCTTGATTTAAAGCTGCGCACGGAAATGCAATATGAGCTTCGCGAACTGCAGCGAAGCTTAGGGATTACGTTTATTTTTGTCACACATGACCAAGAAGAGGCGCTGGCGATGTCGGACCAAATTTTCGTGCTCAATAAGGGGAAAATCCAGCAAAGCGGCACACCGAAAGACATTTACGATGAGCCGATTAATCGGTTTGTCGCTGATTTTATCGGTGAATCGAACATCTTGCGAGGCACGATGATTGAAGATTACCTTGTCGAATTCGCTGGGAAGCGGTTTACGTGCGTGGACAAAGGATTTCGCCCGAACGAGCCAGTCGATATTGTCATCCGTCCGGAAGATTTGGACATTACGACAAAAGATCAAGGAAAGCTCCAAGTGCGCGTTGATTCGCTATTGTTCCGAGGTGTACATTACGAGTTGTGCTGCTATGACGAAGATGGGAATGAATGGCTCGTCCATTCGACGAAAAAAGCGGAAGTAGGGGAAGAAATCGGGCTTTATTTTGACCCAGAGGACATTCATGTCATGCGCATTAGCGATGATGAAGATGATGGTGAGAGATCCGATGAAAAATAGTGTACGCAATGTTTACTTATTTCCATATGTAATATGGATTGGGCTATTTGTCGTTGCGCCGATTTTATTGATTTTGTATTATTCGTTTTTTGACATTGACGGGAATTGGTCGCTTTCCAATTATAAAACGTTTTTTACGCCGATTTATTTAAAGATGGCGGTCAGTTCGGTTTGGTACGCGTTTTTGATCACGCTTTTTTCGCTGCTTGTCGCGTATCCGACCGCGTATTTTCTGACGAAAACGAAACATAAACAACTTTGGCTTTTGCTTATTATTTTGCCGACGTGGGTGAATTTGCTTTTAAAAGTGTACGCGTTTCTCGGCATTTTTGGCACGTACGGATTGGCGAATGCGATTTTGGAAACGATCGGCATCGGCACAAAGCAAATTTTATTCACCGATTTTAGTTTCGTATTTGTGTCGGTATACATTTTTATCCCGTTTATGATCCTGCCGATTTTCAACTCGCTGGAGGAGCTGAACCCAACGCTCATTGACGCAGCGCGTGATCTTGGCGCTTCGGCTTGGACGACGTTTCGTCGCGTCGTTTTTCCGCTTACGTTAGATGGGGTGAAAGCGGGATGTCAAGCGGTGTTTATTCCGTCGTTATCGCTGTTTATGATTACGCGTTTAATCGCAGGGAACCGCGTCATTACGCTCGGTACGGCGATTGAACAACATTTTCTTGTCACACAAAACTGGGGCATGGGCTCGACGATTGCGGTGTTTTTAATTATCGCGATGGCTATTGTCGTCATTGCGACAGGAAATCGGAAGTGAGGGTGAGGCGATGCGAGGCAATAAAAAGTGGGCGAACGCGTATTTAGTGTTCGTGTTTCTCATTTTGTACACCCCGATTATTTATTTAATTTACTATTCGTTTAATAGCGGCGGAACGATGCATGATTTCGAAGGGTTTACGTTGGAATGGTATAAAGAGGTGATCGGTGATACCCGTTTATGGATTATCGTGTTAAATACACTGACGATTGCCCTTTTGTCTGCGGCGATTTCCACTATTCTCGGCGTGATGGGAGCGCTTGCGATTTATTATGTGAAAAAGCGGCAAATGAAACAGCTGCTTTTAACGTTGAATAACGTCTTGATCGTCAGCCCCGATGTCATTATCGGCGCCTCATTTCTCATTTTGTTTACGATTATCGGCATTCAGCTCGGTTTTACGTCGGTGCTGCTGTCGCATATCGCATTTAGTGTTCCGATCGTCGTGTTGATGGTGCTTCCAAAATTGCAGGAAATGAGTCCGACACTGATTGATGCGGCTCGCGATTTAGGGGCGAATCAATGGGATGTGCTGACGAAAGTAATATTGCCGTTTATTACCCCTGGTATTTTCGCTGGTTTTTTCATGGCATTGACGTATTCGCTGGATGATTTTGCGGTGACGTTTTTTGTGACAGGCAACGGTTT
The DNA here is from genome assembly GCF_002217735.1 of Parageobacillus galactosidasius. Lineage (NCBI taxonomy): Bacteria > Bacillati > Bacillota > Bacilli > Caryophanales > Anoxybacillaceae > Parageobacillus > Parageobacillus galactosidasius. The sequence goes on from NZ_NDYL01000001.1 coordinate 394,073, forward strand.
TTCCACGTTATCGGTCGAAATTTATTCGCGGGCGCGTCAAGGCATTTCGCTGTCGATTAACGCATTATCGACATTGTTATTTTTGTTTACGGTTGTGCTGGTGATTGGCTACTACTTTATTAGCCAGAAAAGCAGCTCCTTATACGGAATGAGGGGGCGACGAAAATGAGGAAGCTTATATCATTTTTTGCGGCGGTGTTTCTCGCCTCGTTTGTACTGCTTTACGTGTCTTCCCAGCTGAATAAAGCGGAGGGATATTCTGGAAAGAATACATTGACAGTGTATAACTGGGGCGATTACATCGATCCTGAGCTTATTAAAAAGTTCGAAAAGCAGACGGGCATAAAAGTCATCTACCAAACGTTTGATTCCAATGAAGCGATGATGGCGAAAATTGCCCAAGGCGGTACGACGTTTGATGTTGCCGTTCCTTCTGAATATGCGATCAGTAAAATGAAAGAAGATGGGTTGCTTATTCCGCTCGACCATTCGAAACTGCCGAATTTAAAATATATCAATCCGCGCTTTTTGAATTTATCATTTGATCCAGGCAACAAGTATTCCGTCCCGTATTTTTGGGGGACGGTCGGCATCGTCTATAATCCGGAAATGCTTGGCGGAAAGAAAATCACGAGCTGGAACGATTTATGGGATAAAGATTTGCGCAATCAAATTTTGTTGGTTGACGGCGCGCGTGAAGTGATTGGCATGGGGCTCAACAGTCTGCATTATTCGCTAAATGACACGAATAAGAAACACTTGCAGGAAGCGAAGGAAAAGCTGGACCGCCTCACCCCGAACGTCAAAGCGGTTGTCGGCGATGAGATTAAAATGCTTTTGGTCAATGAAGAAGCGGCGATCGGCGTCGTTTGGTCAGGTGATGCGGCGGAGATCATTGCGGAAAATGACAAGCTCGATTATGTCGTGCCGAAAGAAGGATCAAACTTGTGGTTCGATAATATGGTGATTCCGAAAACGGCGAAAAACATTGACGGGGCGCACCAATTTATTAATTTTATGCTTGATCCGAAAAACGCCGCGCAAAACGCGGAGTATGTCGGCTATTCGACGCCGAATGAGAAGGCGCTGGACTATTTGCCGAAAGAAGTAACTGAGGATAAACGGTTTTATCCAGATTTTGAGTCGGTCGGAAACTTAGAAGTGTACGAGAATTTAGGAAAACGAATGCTTGCTTATTACAACGAGCTGTTTTTGCAGTTTAAAATGCATCGGAAATAAGGAAAGGGAGACTGAGAGAATTGAAGCAGTTTAAAAAGGCGTGGCTCGCGTTTTTGTCTGTTGTTTTGTTTCTAGCAGGAAAATTAAAGTGGGTGCTGGCGATTTTTAAGTGCATGAAATGGGCCATTTGTTTGCGGCAAAAAGGTTAGGAATTCCAACATCGAAGGCGATTTTTATTCCGTTTGTCGGGGCGCTTATTGCGCTAAAGGAAGAACCAAAATCGGCGAAAGATGAGGCGTATTTAGCATACGCCGGACCGTTATGGGGGACATTGGGGTTTCTCCCAGCTTTGCCATTGTACTGGATGACGGGAAACCCGTTTTGGGGATTAGTCATTGCGCTTGGAGCGCTTATTAATTTATTCAATCTTATGCCTCTGCATCCGTTAGATGGAGGGCGAATTGTCGGAGTGATTTCGCCAAAAATATGGTTTTTTGGTCTTATTGGGATGTTTGTGTATTTTCTTTGGAATCCGGGACCAATCGCCCCGCTCATTATCTTGTTAGGCGCTTTGAAATGCTGGGAGCTTTTGCGCCGGGAGTTCCGCTGGAAAAAGGCGCAAATCCATAAAGAAATCAATGAATCAGTATTGCAGGCGCTCGAACGATACATGCTTTTATCGAAGGGAATAAGCCGGCAACGTTCGGTCATCCGCTTTGGTCGTTGCGTGCAGATTTTCGCATGTACCGAATGATGCTTCTAGGACAGTTAGAAAAAGAGATTGATAAGTTAACAGAGGCGCATTCCGTTCCTCCTTCGATAAAGCAGTAGTCAAATAAACATAAGGCAGCGCCGTTTCATGTTGTGAAACGGTGCCTTTATTTTAAAAAAAAGAGGAAATATGCAAGATAATGTAAGAAAAATTAATATTAATCTGAAAAGTTATGAAACAGAAACGCATGGCATTTCGTATAATTAGATAGACGCTGGCGGAAAGAGGGTGTAGGGATTGTTCGGATATCCATTAGAAACGGTGTATTTGGCTGTGCTTGTTGTAAGCGGGGGGTTGACGTTATTATATATTTTTTTCAGCGATATGGTCGATGGCATGTTTGATATGCCAGACCATCCATTGTTTAGCCCACAGCTTATTTTATCATTTTTTACCGTTGGAAGCGCGTCCGGTTATTTGTTCGAACGATATACAGGGATGTCTAGCGCGCTCATCGCTTTGATTAGCGCAGGAATTGCTGTCATTGTCGTCTTGCTTTTGCACTTTTTCGTATTTATTCCGCTCCGCTCTGCGGAAACATCACTGAATTATTCGGAAACGGACTTGGAAGGGTCGCTTGCGAAAGTGATTGTAACTGTGCCGTCCGATGGGTTTGGAGAGATTTTGCTGCAGCGGAAGAGCGGAGCGATTTCGAAACCAGCAAAAAGCATGGACAACGAAGAAATCGCCTCAGGGACGGAAGTGATTATCGTGAAAATGGAAAACGGCGTCGCTGTTGTGGCGAAGCACGATCCATATTATATTTCATCATTACATAAAGGGGGATATGCTTAATGACGCCAATGTTAATTGTTATCGGCGTTGTCGTACTGCTTCTTATCGGATTAGTAGCTATTTTTATGCTTCGTTATCGCACTGTCGGACCAGATGAAGCACTCATTGTGACAGGAAGTTATTTAGGAAGCAAAAATGTGCATGTCGATGAATCAGGAAATAAAATTAAAATTGTCCGCGGCGGCGGGACGTTTGTACTGCCGATTTTCCAGCAGGCGGAGCCGCTTAGCCTTCTTTCTATTAAACTAGATGTACAGACGCCGGAAGTTTATACGGAACAAGGCGTTCCCGTCATGGCGGATGGCGTGGCGATCATTAAAGTAGGCAGTTCCATTGGCGAGATTGCTACAGCGGCGGAGCAATTTTTAGGAAAAACACGCCAAGATATGGAAAATGAAGCGCGTGAAGTATTGGAAGGCCATCTTCGCTCCATTCTCGGTTCGATGACGGTCGAGGAAATTTATAAAAACCGCGACAAGTTTTCCCAAGAAGTGCAGCGCGTCGCTTCACATGATTTAGCGAAAATGGGGCTTGTCATCGTATCGTTCACCATTAAAGACGTGCGCGATAAAAACGGCTATTTAGACGCGTTAGGGAAACCGCGCATCGCCCAAGTGAAGCGAGATGCGGATATCGCGACAGCCGAAGCGGAAAAAGAAACGCGCATTAAGCGCGCGGAAGCCGATAAAGAAGCGCGCAAAGCGGAGTTGGAGCGCATGACCGAAATCGCGGAAGCAGAGAAAATTAACCAGTTGAAATTGGCGGAGTTCCGCCGTGAACAAGATATCGCGAAAGCGCGCGCCGATCAGGCGTATCATTTAGAAGAAGCAAAAGCGAAACAGGAAGTAATGGAACAACAAATGCAAATTAAAATTATTGAGCGGCAAAAGCAAATCGAGCTCGAGGAAAAAGAAATTTTGCGCCGTGAACGGCAATATGATTCGGAAGTGAAGAAAAAAGCGGACGCCGAACGTTATGCGATTGAGCAGGCCGCAGTAGCGGAAAAGGCGAAGTTAATGGCGGAAGCGGAGGCTCAAAAATACCGCATCGAAGCGATGGCGAAAGCGGAGGCAGAACGAATCCGGCTTGACGGGCTTGCTAAGGCAGAAGCGGAAAAAGCAAAAGGGGAAGCAGAAGCAGAAATTATCCGCTTGAAAGGATTGGCCGAAGCGGAAGCGAAACAAAAAATCGCCGAAGCGTTCGAACGGTATGGTCAAGCGGCGATTCTCGATATGATTATCAAAATGCTTCCAGAATACGCGAAACAAGTGGCAAGTCCGCTTGCGAATATCGATAAAATTACGATTGTCGATACGGGTTCTAATAGCACAAACGGCGGGGCGAACCGCATTACCGGCTATGCGACCAATTTAATGGCCAGCCTGCAGGAAACATTGAAAGCTTCCACGGGGATCGATGTGAAACAATTGCTAGAAAACTTTGCGGCAAAAGGAAATGTGGAACCGCCAAGTATCCAAGCGAGTGAAGACGCGGTGGAGCAACGGAAAACAGCAGGGCAATAATGAAAAGGGCTGAGAGATCAGCCCTTTCTTGATGGAAAGACGTCATCGTTGCAACTGCTGGGCAATTCCGCTATTATGTTAAATAGTGGAATTGAACATTAAATAAAGTAGGATGATGAATGATGAAACGAGCGAGGATTATTTACAATCCAACGTCAGGTCGAGAAATATTTAAAAAACATTTGCCAGATGTGTTAGTAAAATTAGAAAAAGCAGGTTATGAAACATCTTGCCATGCGACGGAAGGAGCGGGAGACGCGACCGAAGCGGCCCGCAAAGCGGTTGAGCGCGAATTTGATTTAGTGGTAGCTGCCGGCGGGGACGGAACAATCAACGAAGTCGTCAACGGGATTGCCGATCAAGATTATCGTCCAAAGCTTGGCATTATTCCGGTCGGGACGACGAACGATTTCGCCCGCGCCATCGGCGTGCCGCGTTCGATTGAAGGAGCATGCGACATTATCGCCAATGGAGAAGCCGTTCCGATCGATATCGGCTCCGTAACAAATGAAGGAAAAACGCGCTATTTTATTAACATTGCGGGAGGCGGCCGTTTAACAGAACTAACCTATGAGGTGCCAAGCAAATTGAAAACGGTGCTTGGCCAGCTTGCCTACTATTTAAAAGGAATTGAGATGCTGCCATCGATCAAAGCGACAGAGGCTCGCATTGAATATGACGGCAAAATGTTTGAAGGAGAAATTATGCTCTTTTTAGTATCGCTCACCAACTCTGTCGGCGGCTTTGAAAAGCTGGCGCCGGACTCGTCTTTGAATGACGGCATGTTTGATTTAATTATTTTAAAGAAAACGAATTTGGCGGAATTTATCCGATTAGTGACGCTCGCGGCGCGCGGGGAGCATATTAACGATCCGCACCTCATTTACACGAAGGCAAACCGCATTAAAGTAACTTCGCCAAACAATATGCAGCTAAATTTAGACGGCGAGTATGGCGGCATGCTTCCGGGCGAATTTGTTAACTTATATCGCCATATGAACGTATTTGTTCCGAAAGAAAAAGCTGAGCAAATGAGAACAGGGGAGTGAACCTGTTCTTTTTTGTTCGACTATGCTACAATCTTGACAGCATTTCGCGGAAGGGGAAAGACAAATGGAAACACCAGTAGCAAAAAACGAATATTATGACGTCGTATTTGAAGATTTAACGCACGACGGGGCAGGGGTGGCGAAAATCGATGGTTTTCCAATTTTCGTTCCAAACGGTTTGCCCGGTGAAAAAGCGAAAGTGAAAGTTATCAAAGTAAATCGATGTAGCGATTAACCTGGGAAACAGTGGCGGAGCATTGATTAATAGCGCTGGACAAGTTGTTGGAATTAATAGTCTCAAAATTTCAGAAGATGGTGTAGAGGGATTAGGTTTTGCGATTCCGAGTGAAGATGTGAAGCCTATTGTGGAAGATTTATTGCAATACGGAGAAGTGAAACGGACCTATCTTGGGGTAGGATTGCGGAATGTAAGCGATTTTTCAGCAGCGATTCTCGACTATTGGTGAATCATGTTTTTCTCTTAAAACAAGAAGGATTTTCTATGACAACATTAGAATTAAGTTTACAAACATGAATTCCATAAAATAGATGATTGTTTTCATAAATCCTTACGACGATTACATGTTTTTGTGAGGAGGGCTTCTAACTCTTATCTAAATTTGTTTATTGGAGGGATTAAATGACGGAGAATCAGTTAAAATGGACCGGTTTTTTTGTAACCGTAATAGGAGTTGTTGGATTGGTTCTCATTTTTTTTAGTGTTGATTTTGGAACGTCCTTGGCAGACTCATGGGTAGCAAAGCAAGGCGGAGCGAGTACGGAGCGTTATCATATCATATTAGAAAGTTATATTCATAGCTTTCTCATTGCTGGAAGCATACTATTTGGATTCAGTCTCTTATTCGCTATTTTTACTTATTTTGCGTTTATGTTGTTACCCAAAAGGTAGAAATTTACTGAACGAACGATTGGTTTGGTTTTAAGGAGAAAAAGATGGGGCGCCTGTTTCCTAGGCGTTTTTTTATTTCACAAAAATTGACACAAAAAAAATTACAAAAAAGTGTAGGGCAAACGGCTAATGATTTCGTCTATATAAGTGAAGACAGATAGAAAGGGGGAGAGTGAGATTCAGGACGAAGCATTAATCGCGAAAGCAAGGAAAGGAGACGAGCATGCATTTCGCCTGTTAATCGAGAAATACCGCAATTATTTATTTAAAACGGTGTACTCGATTATTCGCAACGAAAAAGATGCCGAGGATGTTACGCAGGAAGTATTTGTGCGGATTTATTTTTCACTCCCCCGATATCAGTCACAAGGCTTTAAAACATGGATGACGCGCATTGCTGTGAACTACGCGATTGATGTCAAGCGGAAAATGCAGCGGCAGCGTGAAGAAGTAATGGAGTCCATTGAGGCCGAAGCCGATGAAAGGGTTGAAGTTTCGGTTATGAAAAAAGAGGAGCGAGAGCGAATCCGCCAACGTCTTGAGGAAATTCCGCTTAACTATCGAGATGTTATTTACGCTTATTACATAGATGAAAAATCGTATCAACAAATTGCGAAAGAACAAAATGTCGAAGTGAAAACGGTCGAGACAAAGCTTTACAGAGCACGCAGCTGGCTAAGAAAGCATTGGAGGGAGGAGGATTTTCAATGAGTCATTACACGAACGAAGAATGGCGGCAGTTCATTTGTGATGTACTGCCAGAGGAAAAAAGAGAGGAAATGGAGAGCCACCTTTATAGTTGTGATCAATGCTTAGCGGTATATATGGAGCTCATTGAAGAAAATGCTTCCGACTTGCCGAATCCTTCCGATGAAGCTGTTTCAGCCGATGTCATCCTTGCACAAGTTGAACAATATAAAAAGCCAAAGCGTACGAAGCAGACACAGACGAAGCAAAAATTGCTTCATTACGGAATTGCCGCTGCGATTACGATTGGGTTTATGTCTTCGGGAATTTTTCAATTAGTCACAAATGCCGGCGTTGTTGGAACAGATTTATCAGGAAACAGGCCGGCCTATACGGAACAATGGATGGATAAAACATTATCATTTCTCGATTGGCTAAAGGTAAATCAAAAGGAGGAAGTGAATAATCGATGAACAAAAATTCGTTAGTTGCGTTCTTTTTATCATTTATCCCTGGTGCTGGGCATTTTTATTTAAATAAAAAAGCAAGGGGAGTGTTTTATAGCTTTTCCTTTTTTGTGCCGATTGTGCTCGCGGTCGGTCTTGTCTTTTTGACATATAATAGTGGACCGCTGGCGATCGTCCTCTTTTCTTTATTGATTTGGTTGATCAGTATTTTAGATATGATTCTTACACTCATCAAAAGACAGCCGGAGCATACACTTGTCCAAGGAGAGGTTTTACAGGCAAATCAGGACAACGAGAAGTTTTACACGATTCTTCTTTCCTTCATTCCCGGGCTCGGGCATTTCCAGCTCGGCTTGATGAACCGAGGGTTAACGTTATTAATCAGCTTCTTTGGGCTTATGATCATGATATTTTTTGTAACGGTATTGCTGCATGAAGGCAGCTTCTTAGTTTTTTTAGGAATTTTGCCGATCGTTTGGATTTACAACATGTTTGATGTTGTTCAACAGCTCAATCGAAAACAAAACGGCGAGTCACTGGTCGATCGAACGATTTTCGAAGATTTTGAAGCGAAACGAGAGGATGGAAGGAAAAGCAAAACACTTGCGACTCTTCTTTCGATTTTTCCGGGTGCGGGTCATATGTACTTAGGATTACAGCGCAGAGGCTTGCAGTTAATGGCCGCCTTTTTGCTGGCGATTTATGTGATGGATGTGTTAAGACTGTCTGCCTTTTTCTTCCTTATTCCGCTCATTTGGTTTTACAGCTTTTTTGACGCATTGCAGAAGGCGTCGAAGTATGGCGAAGAAGAGCTTGAGGATCAGCCGATCGTTTCCTACTTTATCAATCATCAAAGATGGGTTGGATTCGGATTATTGTTGTTAGGTCTTTATTATTTGCTTGACAGCATCCTGCTTCCAGCATTTGCTTCGCATCTATCAAAGCTATTACAAATCGATATTTATTACTGGTACAATCAATTTTTCCAAACAACGATCGTTTGCATTTTGTTAATTGGCGGCGGCTTCAAGCTGCTTTTAGGCAGTAAAGAGAAGAAGGAGGGGACGAAATGAGAAAATGGCGCGTTGGGACGGTGTCAATGGGAGCCTCTCTTATTTTGCTTGGCATCGTGTTGTTTATTTCTCAATGGGAAGGAATGGGAGCTGCAGACATTTTTGCGAGCTGGTGGCCGTTTCTCTTAGTGTTGCTTGGCGTTGAAATTCTTGTGTATCTTTATTTTTCGAAGCAGGAAAATACATTGATCAAATATGATTTTTTGAGCATCATCTTTATCGGGGTGCTCGGTTCGGTAGCCGTTTTATTTGTATTGCTTTCATCAACAGGAATATGGCAAGAAATTCGCACGGTCGTTAGTGCAGAAACGAAAGTCTTTCACCTGCCGAATGTCCGGCAGTCTGTTTCGCCTGAGATGAAGAGAACTGTCTTACAAACAGGGAGCCAACCGATTGTGATTGAAGGAGGCAGCAACGGTGAAATTCAAATCTTTGGAACATACCAATCTCTTTCAGCCAACGACATCAAAAAGCAGGAAGATTATGTTGCGATGAATATTGTCGGGGATACGATGTATATTACTATAAAAGAAATGCCGCGGAAGGAAGGACTGTTTCATACGGTGAACGCGATGACCCCGACTGTCGTTATTCCGCAGCATCTTTCGCTCGAAGTACGCGGGAACTATAATTCAGTGCTTCTTTATCCGCGGAAGCTTGCCGCCAATTGGACTGTTTCAAAAGCGGAGGATGTTCAGATTAGCCTTGATAAAAATACAGATATTCTCGTAACAGCTGTGACGCGTGAGAGTTTAGAAGACGGAAATATCGCGTGGCAAAGAGAAAGCGGAGAGACAGAAAAAACGTTGCCGGAGCAAACGTTTAAAGGCAAGGTTCAATTAGGGGACGGAACTCATCATATTTATGTTTTTGATTCACAGCATGCAGCGGTGCATGTGTCAAATTAAGTAACTAAGAACAACCGAGGTGTCAGCGTATTTTTAATGAAAACTTTTGTCCGTTTTTGATATAATATTTCAGCTATAACATCTTTCCTTATTTAAAGACGAAAAAATTGCAACAGCCTTTTTTATAATGGTAAATAGTGGAAAATATGTATTTATTTAATCTTTGGGCAAATAGGATGATGGGGATATGAAAAGAGCGAAGAATTATTTACAATCCAACATCAGGACGTGAGTTGTTTAAAAAGCATTAGCCCGATGTATTAATTCAGCTGGAACAAGCCGGTTATGAAACGTCTTGTCATGCGACAACGGGAGCGGGGGATGCGACAAAGGCGGAACGGGCAGTGGTCGAGCGCAAATTTGACCTTGTTATCGCTGCCGGCGGAGATGGGACGATTAACGAAGTAGTGAATGGAATTGCCAATCAAACATATCGTCCGAAGCTTGGCATTATCCCGGTTGGCATGACGAACGATTTTGCCCGGGCGGTTGGTGTTCTGCGCACAATTGAAGGAGCATGCGATATCATTATTAACGGTGAAGCGGTGCCGATTGATATCGGCTGTGTGACGAATGAAGGAAAGACGCGTTACTTTATTAACATTGCCGGAGGCGGCCGTTTAACCGAGTTAACGTATGAAGTGCCGAGCAAATTAAAAACGATGCTCGGTCAGCTGGCGTATTATTTAAAAGGAATTGAAATGCTGCCGTCGATTAAAGCGACTGAGGTGCGCATTGAGTATGACGGCAAGGTGTATGAAGGCGAAATTATGCTGTTTTTAGCTTCGCTGACGAATTCTGTCGGCGGTTTTGAAAAGTTGGCGCCAGACTCCTCGTTGAATGACGGCATGTTTGATTTAATTATTTTAAAGAAAACAAATCTTGCGGAATTTATCCGTATTGCCACGCTTGCTGCAAGAGGTGCGCACATTAACGATCCGCATTTAATTTGTACGAAGGCGAACCGCATTAAAGTCACCTCGCCAAACAAAATCCAGCTTAATTTAGATGGCGAGTACGGCGGACTGTTGCCTGGCGAGTTCGTCAACTTGTATCAACATCTTGAAGTATTTGTACCAAAGGAAAAAGCAGAACAAATGAGAGCAGGATATTAGCGCGGAGCACATAGTGGTGCTGGAGCTGCCTGATAAGTGTCTGACCTCACATCCATTTCACGATATATGATGTTGCGGGGTCTGACACTTTGCTTTTGGTCAGCCTCGGGCACCCTATATGGTAACAGTGCTGTGACCTGTTCTCTTTTTGTGTCCGAAGCGATTGTATGATACAATCAGTGCAGCATTTTCACGAAAAGGAAGTAGGAACGATGACAAAAGTAGAAGCTCCAGTTGCGAAAAATGAATACTATGACGTCACTTTTGAAGATTTGACGCATGACGGGTTAGGCGTTGCGAAAATCGATGGATTCCCGATTTTTGTCAAAAACGGTCTGCCGGGGGAAAAAGCGAAAATAAAAGTCATTAAAGTGAAAAAAGGATATGGCTACGGACGTCTCATGGAGCTGTATGAGCAAAGCCCGGACCGCGTCACGCCCCTGTGCCCGATTTATAAGCAGTGCGGCGGCTGCCAGCTGCAGCACTTAAGCTACGAAGGCCAACTGAAGGCGAAGCAGAAACATGTGAAAGAAGTAATGGCGCGCATCGGGAAGCTGGAAAATGTAACCGTTCATCCTGTCATTGGGATGAAAGATCCGTGGCGCTACCGCAATAAGGCGCAAGTTCCCGTAGGCGAGCGCGAAGGCGGGCTTGTCGCTGGCTTTTACCAAGAGCGCAGCCACGAAATTATCGATATGGATGCCTGTCTCATCCAGCAGGAAATGAACGATGTCGTCGTACAGACGGTGAAAAAAATTTGTGAAAAATATAAGGTGCCTGCCTATAATGAGGTGGCGCATAAAGGGGTGCTCCGTCATATTATGGCGCGCTACGGGGCAGTGACAAAAGAAGTGATGGTCGTCCTTATTACCCGCACGGAAGAGTTGCCGCACAAAAAGAAAATTGTGCAAGAAATTATTGACTCCGTGCCAAATGTAAAATCGATTATTCAAAACATTAACCCGAAAAAGACGAATGTCATTATGGGTGACGAGACGAAAGTATTGTGGGGAGCCGAATACATTTACGATTACATCGGTGACATTAAATTCGCGATCTCGGCACGTTCTTTCTATCAAGTCAATCCCGAACAGACGAAAGTGCTGTATGAAAAAGCGTTGGAATACGCGCAATTAACGGGAGAAGAAACGGTCATTGACGCCTACTGCGGCATCGGCACGATTTCGTTGTTTTTAGCAAAAAAAGCGAAAAAAGTGTACGGTGTCGAAGTGGTGCCGGAAGCGATTGAAGATGCAAAACGCAATGCTGAATTAAACGGCATCACCAACGTTGAATTTGCCATCGGCGAGGCGGAAGCAGTCATTCCAAAATGGCATGAACAAGGCATCCACGCGGACTGCATCGTTGTCGACCCGCCGCGCAAAGGCTGCGATGAAACACTTTTGCAAACGATCATTGCCATGAAACCAAAGCGCGTGGTGTACGTTTCCTGCAACCCAGCCACACTCGCGCGCGATTTGCGTATATTAGAAGACGGCGGCTATCAAACGATCGAAGTGCAGCCGGTCGATATGTTTCCGCATACCGCGCACGTTGAGTGTGTCTCGCAGATCGTTTTGAGAGAAAATTAAGCAGGAAACGCTTTTGTTTCCTGCTTTATTCAATTTTTGGAGCGGAGAATCGGTAAAAAATTTTTGGAGTTCCATCGGCTTTAATTTCAATACGATCAATGAGACGATGCAGAATTTCCGGTGTTAATTCATCAAAGTTTAAAAATTGGGCTAATTCCTGTTTCAACTTTTGGATGTTCTCGACAACTTTATGGCTTGATAACAAAGATTCAAGTTCTTTTTTTGAAACGACAAGCTCATTGATTTCTTTGCTATTTGCCTCAATCATATCTTGATAATCCTCTTGGGTGATTTTGTCATCGGCGAGTAGCTCGATATATTTGCGTTTCCGTGCTTTTAAGGCGTCAATTTTCTTGTTTATTTTATCCAGTTTCTTTTGAACGGAAAGTTGAGATTGTTTTGCTTTTTCTTCGAGTTGTTTTAAATAATATTCCTTATCAATTTGCTGCATGAGAGACTGGATGTCATGAATGATGGTTTGTTTAAGCACTTCCTCTTTGATGACATGGCTGCTGCAAGCTTTTTTGCCGAATCTGGCATATCCACCGCACACATAACCTTTACGATTTGAGCGATACCACATGCCTTTGCCGCAATCAGCGCAATAGGCAATATTCGTAAATAGGTGCCGTTTTGGAGCAGGGATTGTTTTTGAACGTAATTTCATCTGATGTTGCACAGCTTCAAATACGTCTCTTGGAATAATCGGCTCATGAGCGTTTGGAATAATAATTAGCTCCTCATCAGACACCTTTTTTCGTTTGGTGCTTGTAACACTCACAGTCGTTGTACGCCCTTGAACCAAATCGCCTGTATAGTGCGGGTTGGTTAAAATGAGTTTGATGGTGGAATCGTTCCATTTGTCGCCCGCATTCTTTTTTCCAGCCACTTCAGCTGGTGTTGGTATTCCTTCGTTATAGAGTCTTCTTGCTATTGAATCGCGTCCATAGCCTGCCAGATATTCATTGAAAATTCTGCGAACAATGTTTGGGGTTTCATCATCTCGAATGTGCAATTTTCCATCTTTGATTGTATATCCGTAAGGGGGTGTACTTCCTTTAAAAAGCCCTTTTTTAGCACGGGTCTTGAGAGTTTCTTTTACTCGTTCGCTTGTACGTTGAGCTTCTTGTTCATACATCCAAGCATAAAGTCCGAACATGTGTGTATTTCCTTGTAAGGTGTTAATAGCTCCATCTAGCGTAATGATGTGAACCCCGTGATTTTCACAAAGATTTTTGATTTGATAAGAGAGTTCTCCGTTTCTCGCTAAACGCGAAAGCTCTTTGGCTAAAATAACATCGATTTTTTTGTTCATTGCATCGTCAATTAATCGCTGCAGATTTTTGCGCTTTGCTGTAGTTCCTGATTCAACATCGATGTAAACTTCATACAAATCCCAGCCCTTATCTGCGATGTAGTTGTAGAACAATTCTTTTTGATACTGCAAAGAAGCTTGTTGTTCTAACTTATCAGAAGAAACTCGTACATAAACGCCACATCTCATTTCGCATTCAATCCTTCCTTGCTAAATTGAGATGTAGCAGTGTTCACCTTTTTAGCATTATTGACAATTTCGTCAATTTTATTATTAATAATGGATTTAATAAGTTCAGAAAAGGTTACTTTAGGGTCACTATAAATGCGTTCTATAGAATTTAATGGTTTCTTCATGATAGTTGGCTCCTTTCATTTAAAGGTAAGTCTAAAAATAAAAACCGCAGAGTACCCAGCCACATCTACATACATTAAGTGGCTTAGTAACCTCTGCGGTTTTCGCTTTTTGTCGGGTTACGGAGTCAGTATTTAATTTTTTGTTTGGAAATCTTTATATATTATATCTTTGTTTTTTTATATTTTAAGGTTTTTTCTAAGGCAATGTTAAATTATTTTGTTGATATCTGATTAGATCAAACAAATGTTCTGTAATAAACCAAATAGAGGGTTAAGAATGACGTTAAGAGAATTGATAGCAGAAATAAAAAAAATTGAATTCGGCAGAACAACAGCGTTTAAAAGAATTCTTTATCAGTTCTCTTGCGTCATTTTCAGCAAGTGAACCTGTATTTCAAGAAGTAACTGAACGTAAAAATAAAGATGGCTACACTTGCGTACATTGTGGTTCTAAACAAGTTGTGTTTCGGTAAGTATATGGTGAAACTTGGACTAAAAGAAGTTGAACGTCAACGATACCGTTGTAAAGATTGCCGAAAAACCTTTACAGATGTAACCTTCCCCCCCTCTTTATCGTACTCATAAGACTGACAAATGGTTGGATTTCATTAAATGTATGTTGGAAGGATATTCCTTTCGTAAATCGGCAGACCTTATTGGTGATGTTCATTTCGTTACACTGTTCTATTGGAGACATAAAGTATTGTCTGCTCTGAAACAAATGGACTTCGACACATTTTCAGGGATTGTAGAAATGGATGAAACCTATTTTCTGTACTCTGAAAAGGGCAAAAGAAACATTGAAGGGTGTAAACCTCGCAAACGTGGAGGTTTTTCAAAATTTCGTGGCATCAGTCACGAACAAGTTTGTGTTTTAATTGCAAGAGACCGTCAAAAATCTACCTATTCAGGTGTTCTTGGTAGAGGTATAATTGTGAAAACTTAATTAGACAAGGCTATTGGCTCTAAATTGTCCTCAAATAATACGCTTTGTACCGATGCTTGGAGGGCATTTTCTACCTATGTATGCAAAAAATCAAGGATTAGAGCATTACCGTTTCAAGTCAGATGGAAAAGAACGAGTAAAAGGACTTTATCATATTCAAAATGTAAATAACTATCATAGTCGTTTAAAAGGCTGGATACAACGGTTTAATGGTGTTGCAACAAAATACTTCGACCATTATTTGAGTTGGTTTCAATTTTAGACATAGTGAAACATAGAAGTTATTAGGAAAATGATAGTTGAAAGTTGTTTATTTCCAATTAGCGAAACTTATCACTCATTAAGAACGTATAAATTGTTATAGTTGTTGAGAGAGGAGGGATTTTTATGATTGGTAAAAGCAACAAATGGAACATCACAAAAAATATTTCAGAAATACCTATATCTGTTATCTTGTTTTTTGGGGCAGGAATAGGTGCTTTCTTCGGGTTAGTTGCTTACGTAAAAAATTGGTTATGATTAAACACATTTTTAGGAGTCAGTTCACGCAATATGGTAAATGAAACAGACTTGATTCTACAATTGTTGAGTCAAGTCTATTTTAAAATTAACAAAAATCTACATTAAAAATTAACATAGCCTTTTCTAAAAAAATTGGTGGTTTCATTTTTCGGTTTTTTACCCATCAAGCAAATGGAGGGTTCGGTTAGTTCTCTGTCTAGGTATACCTAGACGGGCAATTGACCGAACTCCCCATATCAAAAAGCCTTGTGTATCAAGGCTTTTTGACGTAGTGCCATGGAATGAGAATCAGAAGATAAAATTATTTTTCGGTTAGTCATTTAATTTAAACGTGTGATTTTTCGGTAAGTTGTTTAATTTCTTTTTCTAGCTCTACAAAGGGAGATAAACGGAAATCGATATCTACTCGTTTGCTTGCAAAATGTATGTCGACACGGTTAATAAACATTAGTGATAGTGTCCGTTTCTCAATATCACTGAACTGGTCGAAAGAGGTTAAATATTCAAAGCGTTGAAATACCTTGTCAATCTCATCGTTATTCAACAGTAAATCAATTTGTTCCATAGCGGAATGTAGTTGTGCAAGTTTTTTCTGCATTGTTTCTTTTGCAGAAGAAATATGTTTTAAAAACGCGCGTTTCTCATTGTTCCCCTCAATCATTCGCTCGTTGTATAATAGCAGCTCATTCTGTTTTTTTGACGACTCTTCTTCTCTGCGCAAGGCTTTTTTCCAGCGAAGAAGCAGTTGTTGAGCATGGCTTCTCATCTTGTATAACTGTTGGGTCCATTGAGTAGAGAAACGTGTAAATACAATTTCGTGAACAGCGTTCATGTCGATTTTTTGTCTACAGTTCGGACAGACATATTTCATATATTTTTTAGTTGATTGGCTAGGTGTATCAACCTTAGTTTTTAAGGAAACCTTGCAATTTTTACAATAAGCAATCCCCCGTAAATAAAATGGCGTATCAAATTGTTTCGTTTGTTTTTTGAGTTCCCTCATTTCATTGACGAGATGCCAAAGATGGGGCGGCACAATAGGTTCATATACATTTTCAATGAAAGTGATTTCTTCTTTTGGTTTACGGGAACTGGAATGAGCGCTTTTTCGAACGTTCCAAGTTAAATGGCCAGCATAGATATAACGATGTAAGATTGCATCGATTGTATTTTCATGCCATCCATTTCCCGATGGCGAAGGAACATTGCATTCGTTTAGAAGGTTTGCGATTTTTTCATTGCTATACCCCCAAGAAGATAGATAAAAAATGAGCAAAACAATAGGGGCGTTTTCGTCGGGAATCAATGTTTTGTAACCGGTTTGTTCGTCAACAGTGACTTTTTTATAACCAAACGGTGTTCGGCTGCCCGGACGGATTTTTTTAGCTAGCAAACCATCTTGGGTATCTTTAGTCCGTTTGGATTTAATGATAGATTCCTGTCCGGCAAATAACAATTTCATTTCCGTAATCGTATTATGTGCGTCCCATTCGCCAGAAACTGTGGTGCAAAAGAACTTACAATTTGGTTTGAGAGACTTAATGGGGTTGTAAATTTGTGTTACAAAACTGTTGAATGTACGATCTATTCGGCTTTCTTCATAGAAGAACACAGCATCAGCTTCGTTATTGATAATATACATAAAAAGCTCCCACATGCCCGGTCGATCCGTAGCGTTTTTTTGATAGGCGCTGACTGCGTCATCAATACACCAGTGAATAATTTCGTAACCTTCCGCTTTTGCCTTTATTTCAATCTCGCGTTTTTGAATCTCAATTGAATGGTTATCCAGTTGCTTATGACTGGAGCGGCGAATATAACCGACTCCTTTATTTAATTTGGGTATTGTCATGTTAAAACCTCCGATTTGAAAAATTCGTGGAAAAATAACTCACAAATTACATAATCATGGTGGACAATTAAGTTTTTAATCATCATTTTTGCTAGTAAGCGGCGCTCATGGTCTTCTAGATTTTCCCGCAGCATTACTTGAATGAGCCGCACCAATTCGTTAATCTCCCGTAGGCATTCATTTATTTTTTGTTCTTTTTGCACGATATTGTTCAATTTCGACTCTAATGCACGTATTTCTTCTAAAAGTTTTTGGGCTTCATTGCAAGGTTTGGATAGGTTGTATGTGGTGCATAGTTTGTATTCAATATGTCGAATGGCTTGCAAACAAGCTGTTTTATCCTGATCATTGGCTTTTTTTAATGAAGTGAGAAACGAAATGCATTTCTTTTCCAATTCGTTTGTATTAAGGTTGTTTAATGCTTCTGTTACAATTTCATCAATCACTTTGTTAAGTTGTTGAATTGAAATATCGACCAATTCATGTTTTCTGTTGCATAAAAAGTATCCTTCAGTTCCCACTGTGTTCATTTTCAATGACATTTCGCTGTTACAGATGAAGCATATAGGTCGAATGAATACATTGTCTTGCGTTTTCGCTTTAAGTTCATAATATTGCTTTTCTAATTGTTCCAATTTTTTATTTGCACTCTTGTATTCATCGAGTGTGATAATTGCAGGAACATGCGGCAAACGATGATATTCGTTCTGAGTCATATAGTAACCGGCGTAGAATGGTTGTTTTAACATCTTTCCGAAAGAAGTCTCCCACTTCTAAACGAAGTGAAAGTGGGAGATGAATTTCGGTTAGGTATAGCCTAAAATTGTCTCTTTTTTGTGTGTTATGATATAATCAGTTTTAGAAAAATGAAAGGCTGTTGTATCAATGAAATTAGACAATAATAACCATTCAGTGTTCCTATTGTATTATCATCTTGTGCTGGTTGTAAAATATCGCAGACAAGTGATTGATGATACCATATCTGACTATGCAAAAGATATGTTTGTGAGATTGGGTAAAAATTACAATATTTCCTTGGTCGAATGGAATCACGATATGGACCATGTGCATATTTTGTTCAAAGCACATCCAAATAGTGAATTATCCAAGTTCATCAATGCCTATAAAAGTGCAAGTTCTCGACTGATCAAAAAGCATTTTCCGCAAGTGAAAAGAAAACTGTGGAAAGAATATTTTTGGTCAAGAAGCTTTTGCCTGCTTACAACGGGTGGTGCGCCCATTGAAGTAATCAAAAAATATATCGAAAATCAAGGTATGAAGTGATGTGGTGTCGATATGGCAAACAAAGCCTATCAGTTCCGTCTATACCCAACAAAAGAACAAGAAGAATTGCTCGCCAAAACCTTCGGTTGTGTCCGTTTTGTGTATAACAAAATGCTTGAAGAACGCATACAAATGTTTGAAAAGTTCAAGGACGATCAAGAATCCTTGAAACAGCAAACATTTCCGACCCCTGCCAAGTACAAAAAGGAGTTTCCTTGGCTAAAAGAAGTGGACAGCCTTGCGCTGGCAAATGCTCAACTAAATTTGCAGAAAGCGTTTCAACACTTCTTTTCTGGCCGCGCTGGATTTCCCAAGTTCAAAAACCGCAAGGCGAAACAGTCGTACACCACAAATATGGTAAATGGCAACATCAAGCTTTCAGATGGCTATATCAAGCTGCCCAAACTGAAATGGATCAAGTTCAAGCAACACCGGGAGATTCCTGCCCACCATATCATCAAGTCTTGTACGATCACGAAAACCAAAACAGGAAAATACTATATTTCTATTCTCACAGAGTACGAACATCAACCTGCCCTAAAAGAAGTACAAACGGTTGTTGGGCTTGACTTTTCCATGAGTACGCTGTATGTCGATAGCGAGGGTAAGAGAGCCAATTATCCTCGATTCTATCGCAAAGCATTGGAAACATTAGCGAAAGAACAGCGTAAATTGTCTCGTAAAAAGAAAGGCTCGAATCGTTGGCACAAACAGCGTCTGAAAGTAGCGAAGCTGCATGAGAAAATTGCCAACCAGCGCAAGGACTTTCTGCATAAGGAGTCGCACAAATTAGCGAAACGGTATGATTGCGTGGTCATCGAAGACCTCAACATGAAAGGGATGTCACAAGCCCTCCATTTCGGTCAAGGCGTTCATGACAACGGCTGGGGCATGTTCACCACTTTCCTTCAGTACAAGCTGGTCGAACAGGGGAAGAAGCTGATCAAAATCGACAAATGGTTCCCCTCGTCCAAAACGTGTTCGTGCTGCGGTCGAGTCAAGGAGTCTCTATCGCTTTCTGAACGGACATTCCGCTGTGAATGTGGATTCGAGAGCGACAGGGACGTCAATGCGGCCATCAATATCAAACATGAGGGCATGAAACGATTGGCGATCGTCTAATTTGTCCTCGAACCGTGGGGCACACGGGGATCGCTCGGTCAACTTCCCATCATGAGATGGGATTACCCGAGAAGCCCCCACCTCTAAGCGAAGCGTAGGTGGTGGGAGTATGTCACGTTGGAAGGCCTTGAGAGTGTAGAGGAGTTAGATTTAGCGCTTGAAAAATTACTTCCTATAATTGAAAAACAACTTAATGAAATGAAAAGCAATAATCAAATTTATATTGCTAGTTTCGATAAAATACTAAATGAGTGGGTTACTGAAAATTTTATAGAGAAAATAAGAAGGGAAAATGGCTTATAAAGATAAGCCATGCTGATAGTTAAAGGCAAACACTGCTACATCAAAATTGTTTGCGATTACCACTCAAGGCACGTTGAAAACGTTGCGAAGCTTGTATTGAAAGAAGAAACGGGCTGTTTTGGTTTATAAGGTTTTTCTAAGCGTGTTAGTTGTCAACTTAAGTAGGAACTAAAGGATGTTTATAAAAAGGGCTGACCCTCAAGTGTCCGAACCTACAACCATCATCTATCGTACATAACATGATGGTTGCGCGGAAGGTCCAACATTGATGGGGCAGCCCTTATGTTTATATCCCTTCTACTTCAATCTCCACACCAAAATGATCTGAGATAATCGGTTTATTTTTGGCATTGAAAATCACGTTTGAATATTTTACTGTTACAGGCTGATTTGTCAAAATAAGATCGAGACGCAAATCGTGCCTGTTATTGTCCCAACCGGCAATTTTTCCTTTAACGGTCACTCCGTCATCTTTTTCTTTCGCAAGATGGTAAGTGTCATAAAGGCCTTGGCTCATTAAATAATCATATCCTTCACCTTTTATAAATGCATTGTTATTAAAGTCCCCCATAAGAAAGAATAATTCCTCTTGTTTGACATGTTGAAGAAGAAGGTCCGCCTGTTTTTGAAACGGTTCCTCTTTATCATGCCACCAGCCGAGATGACATGAATAAAAGGAGAGAGCGCTATCATGGTAACGGATTTTCGCCCCGACAATTTTCCGCGTTTTCCAATAGTTCGTATCGGTACTTTTCGATACGAAGAAGGAGAAATCCTCGATAATGGGATGTTTTGTCAAGAGAGCTAATCCTTCTTCGTACACATCATAGCCGATATGGGAAAAATCCCAAATGAATGTATAGTCCATTACACCGATTTTTTTTAGTTCTTGAAGCAATACGAACGCGAAGTTATCGTATTTGATGTTGTTGTATACGTATGGCGCTTTAATAGACTGACTTACTTCTTGCAAGGCAATGATATCGTATGCTTTTTGTTTAATCGTCTGTGCTAAACATTTCATTTTTTCGAGTTGATTTTCTTCTTGCCAAGAATGACAGTTTAACGTTAGCAGTTTCATCACTTCAAGCTCCTTAAAATGTCTTGAATATCAGATTTTAATACATCGGCTTTTGGACCGTAAATCGCTTGTACCCCTTTATCTTTTAAAATTAATCCTAATGCTCCGTTTTCTTTCCATTTTTGCTCTGGAGCGACTGCATTGATATTTTTTACTGTTACACGTAAGCGGGTCATACAAGCATCTACATCTTCAATATTTTCTTTACCACCTAATAAATCGATGATAGTTACTGCAAGCGAATTTGTTTTTGTATTCGCTTGCTGAGGTGCGGCAGTTTCTTCTGATTCAATGTAGTTCCCTGCGCGTCCAGGAGTAGGAAGGTTTAATTTTTTAATTAAAACGTTGAATATTGTAAAGTTTAGACCGAAGAACAATAAGCATGTTGCCGCAAAGTTAATAAGGTCTTTTGTTAATCCCGCGTTAACAATCATAGGCGTACGAGTCAAAAATTCAATAAAACCAAAAGCATGAATGCGTAAGTTAATAATATCCGCCATAGCAAACGCTAAGCCTGTTGTAACGGCATAAAAAATGTATAGTACAGGTGCAATGAACATAAACATAAACTCAATTGGTTCTGTAACACCTGTTAAGAATACAGCTAGAGCAGCAGAAAGGAACATCGGCTTATATTTTTCACGCTTATCTTTATCGACATTCAAGTACATTGCTAAAGCTGCACCCATTAAAGATGCTGTTGAAGCGATAACCTGTCCTGCTTTAAAACGGGCTGGATGCACATCAGCAAGTAAAGCGTTATATGTTTTTGTATCACCGGCAGCTAATAAGTTATTTAAATCTGTAATCCATGCGAGCCATAATGGATCTTGACCAGCAACAATTTGTCCAGCTTTTGCACCGGTTAAAATTTGATAAGTACCGCCAAGTTCTGTATAGTTTATTGGTACGGTTAACATATGATGTAAACCGAATGGCAGTAATAAGCGCTCTAATGTACCGAAAATAAATGGAGCGATGATTGGCGCGCTGTCTTTCGATGTTGCAATCCAGCGGCCGAATTCATTTAGCACGCCTTGAACAAATGGCCAAACGAGCGCCAAAATTAAGGCAGCTACAACAGAACCGACAATGACTACAAACGGAACGAAACGCTTTCCGTTGAAAAATGCAAGTGATTTTGGAAGTTTATCATAATTATAGTATTTATTATATAAAGATGCGCCTAAGAACCCGGAAATGATTCCAACGAACACTCCCATATTTAATGCAGGAGCGCCAAGTACAGATGTAAAGTAATCTTTTACTACTAGTTCGCTACCTAATAAAGAGGAAATGGTTGCTTTCGGATCTTGCAGCATATCGTTGCTTACTCCGAAAATAGCGCCTGTAATACGATTAATTAAAATAAAGGCAATTAATGCGGCAAATGCACCGCCCGCACGCTCCTTTGCCCAAGAACCACCAATGGCAACTGCAAATAAAATATGCAAGTTCACAATGATTCCCCAACCGATGTCTTCCATGATTCGCGCAACCGTTTGCACAAAAGCGATATCGCCACCGAACATTCCGATTAATTTCCCGATCGAAATCATTAAACCTGCAGCTGGCATTACCGCTACTACCACTATTAACGCTTTACCAAATTTTTGCCAGAAATCAAATGAAGCAAGTTTCATTTTCTTCATATACTGTGGTCTCCTCCTATTTTATGGTTATGGGAACGTTTCTATATCTGTCAAAATAAAAAATGTAACTAATTCATTTTTAAAGATAACTAGTTTTTAAGTGAATGTATGTATTCAGTGGCGTTTGCGAAAACGTTTGCATCATTTATTTTAATAAAAATGGTTTCTTAAAGCAATAAAGAAATTTATAATTAATGAACACGTGGTACTAGATTCGGAACGAATGTGGATGCTCTTGTAAAAGCCAATAACATTGCAAATCCTAACCTCATTTATTGAGGTCGGATTATAAAAACTTGTACTAAACATACTTAAAGCAGAATACTACGTTGTTAAAAAAGGTGATGTTCTTTCTCGTATCGCTCAAAAATACGGAATATCCGTAAAGCAAATTCAAGCATTAAACCCAAATTCAAATCTAATTTATCCTGACCGGAAAATTCGTGTGAAGTAACAAAACTCCCCTGCCTTTAGAGATACTGGAAAAGCTGTGTTTTACCATATGAAAGCAATGTTTGTGATCACATTTCTAGAGAAAGTGCTTAGACTTATTTATATATGTATTGAAGAGAATGCCTTTTTTGAAAGGTCAAGGATAACACTTGGTACAATCCTAGGGACTTCAAGTAATAATGTGGGTGTATTAGACAATATAATTGGTGAACACCATCATCGCTGGACTAGATATTATTTTTTACATGAGGATAGAGATGTAGGCCTTAATTATCGTAATAGATTGGCTCATTCAATAGATATAAGTGTCGGTGAAATAACACTCCCGGTTTTTATGAAAATTGTTTGGCTAACTCTCTCGACAATTAATTCAATTTTCGTGAATCTGATAAATAACGGTTAAGGATTAGGCAAACTATAAAGGGGTACTGATGTGAATTTTGTAGCGGCTAACAATTACGAATAACAAATTGAGGTATCAAAGCGGGAAATTCCTACGGGGAGCGTATGATGCCTCCTGAGCAGTTTTCTAAATGAGTTTTACAAATAATTGGGTTTTCATCAACAGAGGAACAAGTTATCGCCAACCAATCGCTCAGCTTTTGTTGTTTTTTGTAAGAAAAAAGTGCAGAGTATTTCAGTATATAAATTCTGTCATATTGAATAAAAATTCAACCAAATTCTCGCTATTAAAGGCTTAATATGGAGCCTCTGCAGCCATGATTCTTTTGCTAAGCAGCCAGCTGTAGCAGATTTGGCAAACCTAAGCAGGTCATCATGGCTACTACTCCATGTAAAGACCCTATGTATAACGTTTGTTTTGCGCATCTCTGCACTTTTATTTTGCACTAAACATCCCAAAAGAACTACCTCGTTTTTGGAATCATGCTTCTATCATGGCTGATTTGTATTGTTTCCTGCTGTTCTTTTTTTATCAAAAAGGATTAGGTGAACACTGCTACTATCTTGAATATCTGCGATCACTACTCAACGCATGTGGAGTGTGTCGCTAAACTAACCTTGAAATTGTAGAGCATAAATAAACTCTTGTAAAATAAAAAAACACCTGCCAAAATCGAAATAAAGTTTTGATAAATGGCTGGAAAAAGGCTTGAGGGAAAAAGGAAAATCCTTATCCCTCAAGCCTTTGTCTTTAACCTTTTATCTTTGGTCCGAAATGGTTGCATTATTATTAAGTGCACTTAATTCAGCAAGATTATCATATGGAGGACCAGATGTTGTACCTAGAAGCAAAACAATATCAAATTCATTCGGTGGGGTTCCCCATGAGTTTCCAAAGAAGGTTGTGAATGCACCGTCTACTAAAAATCCCCCTTTTGTATCGTAAACCACATTATTGTTAATAGGGCCTGTCACATTCGGATTAATATACATTCCTGTCCTTAAAGAATGGAAAGTATTATTCATCACCGAAATAGCAAGGCCTCCTTGAGGTACAATCGCTCTGTTAACAACCCAGCTGCTCATAGGCAATGCTTGAGGTGGCCCGTAAATGGTATTATTGACGATCGTCGTGTTATTCCCGCCAATTTGGATAAATTCTTTTTGATAAGGAATATCGCTTGTCATCGTTAAACCATCGATTGTCGTATTCGGAGCAGTAATTAACATTGCAATAATGTCTGCTTGCAAGAATAGAAGGGTACCTGGTTCTCCTTTTAAAGTAATTCCAGCCTTATTGACGACAATTTGTGATGTAATTGGATACGTTCCACTTAGAATATGAACAGTTCCACCTGGATTCACCGCAGCAATTCCTTGAGGAATCGTTCCAAAAGGATTTGCTCTACTACCATTTCCACCAACGGCACCAGCTTGAACATAAATATTATCCAAATCAACGACCTGATTTACGGCTTGATCAAGAGCAGCTTGGACACTAGCAACAGAAGGGTAACCTAAAGCAGGCCGATTATCGAGCAATTGCTGGGCAACATCGTTTTTAGCTGTTTCTGATAACGCGTTATATTCTGTAAGATCCAATCCAAGCAAAGGATTTTCGATGGCAGCTCTCATTTCCGGAACAGTTGTTGCGGCATTGACAGCAGCTAAACTGACAACTTGATTTACGGCTTGATCCAGAGCAGCTTGGACACTAGCAACGGAAGGGTAACCTAAAGCAGGCCGATCATCGAGCAATTGCTGGGCAACATCGTTTTTAGCTGTTTCTGATAATGTGTTATATTCTGTAAGATCCAATCCAAGCAGAGGATTTTCGATGGCGGCTCTCATTTCCGAAACAGTGGTTGCGGCATTCACAGCAGCTAATGCAACGTCTGCTGGTGTAGGTCCATGCACTTGCACGATTTGCGTATTGGTACAACTACATGTCACCCTCACCTGCTGCACATTTTTTCTTTTTTTATGTTCTAGCAATGTGTTTCACCTACTTTCAATTTTTATTAAGCTATTTCAGTATATGAGTAGAATCATAAAATGCTGTAGACTAAGGTTTTATATTATCAAAATTAAGCTAACCATTTTTCCCGAATCATCTCCTTCCTCTACACGAAGGAAGGAGGGATATGATTCGGAAATTTTTTGATCCATAAAAACAAACGTATGTTTTATGACCAAACTATCCAATCAGGAAAGGAAAGAACGGAATCTATTGAGAAGACTTCCAACGCAGGCATCGAGTGGAAGAAGGCCGTCTTCTTCTTAGCAGCAGCTTTTTCGATGGAAATGGTAACCGCCTCTTTCATGGAATGAAGGTAGGGAGGTTCGTACGGTTTTACGAAGTCTCAATGAAAATAGGCGTTTCAATCAGCAAAATAGGCACTTCAATCAGTAACAACCACCCAACAGAGCACATAGCTTGTTGAAGAGAGTACTCGAAGTAGTCGGTGGAATTATCTGCTTCACAGATATCTTTCTGATTGCTTTCGTTCTACTCTCCACTCTTGGTTGCGTCGACGGAAACAACAAATTTATAACAATAAGGAGATGGTGTGAAATGTATAATTTCCAAAATGAACTTCAAATGTTAGGTATGGATGATTTCGTAGCGGACGAGGTGATGGTTTGGGATCCTCAAACCCAGACCTATGTTGTCGATGATGCTCGTCAATTCGGTGGACATTGTGGTGGACGTTGCGGAGGACAGTGTTTTGGACGTTGTGGAGGACAGTGTTTTGGACGTTGTGGAGGACAGTGTTTTGGACGTTGCGGAGGACAGTGCTTTGGACGCTGTTTTAACTGCTTTAGATGCTTCAATTGCTTTAGATGCCACAATTGCTTTGACCATTGTTTTGGAGGAATTTAAGAAGGAACTGCCCCTGCATAATCCTCTGCAGGGGCCCTTTCTATGAAATGAACATAAAGGACAAATACAAATACATAAAATGATACTACGCATTTAGGAACAACTACGGATAAGGAGGGAGCAGGATGTCAAAACTGAACGATTCCGCGCGTCTGAAGGTGAAAAGAGACACGTTTTTTCTCCCTGATCCAAATGGCGGCGTGTATTTTAGGAATAACTCCAGCTCATTTCGTATGAAAGGCAAAACAATCTATCAGTGGATTGAAAAACTAATGCCAATGTTCAATGGAGAGCACACATTGGGAGAATTGACAAAAGGATTATCGGCCCCATATCGGAACAGGGTGTATGAAATCGCAGAAATTCTGTACCGAAACGGCTTTGTTCGGGATGTGAACCAAGATCGTCCGCATCAATTGGACAGCAAGATTCTCAAAAAGTATGCTTCACAAATTGAATTTATAGAAAGTTTCGTTGATTCCGGTGCGTTCCGTTTTCAAGTATATCGCCAATCTAAAGTATTGGCAGTCGGCTCTGGACCTTTTTTGGTCTCATTAGTTTCGGCGTTGATCGAATCTGGATTGCCTAAGTTCCATGTTCTGATTACAGATTCGATGCCTACTAATCGACAGCGGTTGAAGGAACTGGCGGAGCATGCCCGCAAAATGGACTCCGAAGTAGCAATAGAGGAAATATCTCTACACAGGGGAGCAGGGGAGAGTTCTTGGCGAGAAGTGGTACAGCCATTTGAGTGGATTTTATATGTCTCTCAGGAAGGCAATGTAGAGGAACTACGGGCCCTTCATGCCGTTTGCAGGGAGGAGAAGAAGGGGTTTCTCCCTGCCATATCTTTGCAGCAAGTGGGTTTAGCTGGTCCATTAGTGCATCCGGACTCTGAGGGATGCTGGGAGTCCGTATGGCGTCGCATACATCGATCCGCGCTTCGCGAAGACCGGCTGGTGCAAGCTTTTTCTGCAACAGCGGGAGCAATGTTGGCGAATGTGATTGTATTTGAATTATTTAAAAAAGTTACAGGAGTGACGAAATCGGAACAGAGAAATCAATTTTTCCTTCTTGACTTAGAAACATTGGAAGGTGACTGGCATTCGTTCATACCACATCCGCTGGCAACGACGGAACGTGTGACGGCTGAATTGATTCAAGATCTTGATTCGAGGCTTAAACAAAATTCGAGCCGCGATGATTCGAGCAGATTGTTTCATTATTTCAGTCAATTGACATCCACAGAATCGGGAATTTTCCATATATGGGAGGAAAGGAACTTGAATCAGCTCCCGTTGTCCCAGTGCTGCGTTCAAGCGGTTAACCCATTATCGGAGGGACCGGCTGAGCTATTGACAGAAGTTGTCTGTGCAGGTCTAACACATGAGGAGGCGCGGCGGGAAGCGGGGCTAGCTGGGATTGAATCGTATGTATCGGGAATGATAGATTTACTCGTTAACACCGAAAAAGAGGTTGGTGTGGTCACACCACAGGAATTTATTGGTGTCGGAGCAGGGGAAACGATGGCGGAAGGCGTTTGCCGGGGATTGCAAAAGTGCTTGGATGAGGAGCTGAGCAAACGGCAGGTTAACCGAAGAGAACCTATTTTTCAGGTACGATTGGGTGCGGTGGAGGATGAACACTGCAGATTTTATTTGCAGTCACTGGCGACGATGCATGGGCCACCGACGATCGGCTTGGGAGAAAAGGTGTCAGGCTTTCCTGTAGTATGGGTCGGCACGGGCGGCCGTTGGTATGGCAGCGCAGGTTTGAATATCACAATGGCGTTGCGGAAAGCGCTAGAGCAGGCGATTATGGATGCACAAAATCAAGCGACTTCTTTCCAAATACAAGCGCTGGAGGAATCATCCATTTTTCTAAATGAAGAGAAGCCACTGAGACTGGAGATCCCCGCTTGTGAAGAGACGACGCAATCAGAGCTCTTGCAGTCCGCCATGCAGGTTTTGGAACAAAACCGTATGCGGCTCTTCGTCTTTGATTTAGCGATAGAACCTTTTTTGAAAGAGGAACTGGCAGGGGTGTTTGGCGTGCTGTTGAGAAAGGAGGATTTCTGATGGGTTCTCGCGTATTGATGGTTGGAGAAGGAGTGTTGGCGGATTTTGTGTATGAAAAATTGTCCGTCCAATATCAGGTAGTTCGGCAAATCGATTTCGAGGAAGGAATTCCGGAAGAAACAGGTTTGGCTCTGGTGTTGCACGATGCTTGGCATCCCTCTGTTCACCACAAGGCGGAAGAGGCATTACGATCGTCAGGCATTCCATGGCTCCGGGGCTTTGTTTCATTTGGGGAGGGCGTGATCGGTCCGCTAGTTCGCCCTAATACCCCGGGATGTTCTCAGTGTGCTGACATGCGGCGCCTTATAGCGGGATACGACCGCAAGGAAATGTGGGAGCTGCAACAGGTGATGGCGGTGCAAGGAGGAATACAGCATGATGCATGGGCATCACGAATAGGACTTTTGCAGATGGCTCACCTGATTGTCGCGGAGACGCAGAGGGTGTTGGAAGGCAGTCATACCCGTTTAGAAGAAAGGTTGTTCCTAATCAACCTGAAAACATTAAAGAACTCATGTCACTTCTTTCTGCCCGACCCGTTATGTACGGTATGCAGCCAATTACCTGACGATTCGCCGGCAGCAGCCTGCATATCGCTGCAACCAAGTCCGAAGATCAGCGCTGACAGTTACCGCTGCCGTCCGATCGAGGAGTTAAAAGAAGTTCTGGTTAAAGACTATCTAGATTATCGAACTGGATTATTGAATGGTAAAATGCATAATTTCGCGTTGCCGTTTGCGGATGTTGTTGTAAATATGCCGATGTTTATAGGGGACGAGGGAGTAGCAGGCCGGACTCATTCCTATGAGGTTAGCGAGTTAACCGCCATTTTGGAGGGGTTAGAGAGATATTGTGGCATCGAACCTCGTGGCAAACGGACAGTGATTCATGACAGCTACCGAAATTTGAAAGATCAAGCACTCAACCCAGTAAGGGCAGGAGTACACGCGAAGGAACAATATGCGCGGCCTGATTTTCCGTTCAAACCGTTTGATCCTGACCGTCCAATGAATTGGGTATGGGGCTATTCGTTTTTACAAGAGCGTCCGATTTTGGTTCCAGAGTTGCTCGCATATTACAGTTTGGGAGGTGGGGATGGCTTTGTCTATGAAACTTCCAACGGATGTGCATTAGGCGGGAGTTTAGAAGAAGCGATTTTCCATGCCATTTTGGAGGTGGTGGAGCGCGATTCATTCTTGATGGCTTGGTATGCGCAGCTACCTCTTCCGCGTCTTGACCTTCGTTCGGCTAACGATAAAGAATTACAGTTGATGGTCGATCGTGTACGTGCGGTGGCGGGATATGATCTGTATTTTTTCAACTCGACGATGGAGCACGGAATTCCAAGCGTCTGGGCAGTGGCGAAAAACAGAAAACAAAAGGGATTGAATCTCATCTGTGCCGCTGGAGCTCATCCGGACCCTATACGGGCGGTGAAAAGCTCGATTCACGAGTTAGCGGGCATGATGCTTGTGCTTGACGAGAAATTTGAGGCAAACCGAAAGAAATATGAAAAAATGTTGCATGATCCGCTATTAGTACGGCAGATGGAAGACCATGGCATGCTGTACGGTTTGCCGGAAGCAGAGGAGCGCCTGCAATTTTTGTTGGATGATCATCGTCCGTTGCGAACGTTTGAAGAGGAATTCAAGCAGCAAACGAAGAATGCAGACTTGACGGATGACCTGCGGGTTATTCTTCAGAAGTTCCGACGATTGAATCTTGAGGTAATTGTCGTGGACCAGACAACACCTGTCATCAAACGGAATGGATTATATTGTGTGAAAGTACTGATTCCGGGAATGTTACCGATGACATTTGGGCATCATCTTACCCGCGTGACAGGCCTGGAGAGGGTGCTCCGGGTACCAATGGAACTCGGGTATACGACAAAACCGCTCACGCTTGAACAGCTTAATCCACATCCCCATCCGTTCCCATAGGAGGTAGTAGGATGGAGCTAGAGACATTTTTACACCATCTTCATTTTGACATCGATAAGATTATGCCGCCAAATTGGGAGGTAGATTGGGAAGATGCGCCGCTTGCGTATAAGCTGTACCGTAACTTGCCAGTGATTCCGCTTTCTCCAGAAGTGCCGTTAACACTCGAGGGAAGGAAAGCGGATGGCAAGCTCGATCTAGAAGAAATAGGTCATTTTCTCTGGTACGTTTTCGGCCTTACTCAATTTTCTCAGCTAGCCTTTTCCGTGGATCCCACAGAACAAACAGTAAACCTAATGCATTTGTACCGGCGGTTTGTTCCCTCGGGAGGGGCGTTGTATCCAAATGAATTATACGTGTATTTGAAAATAAGGGATATTCCAGATGGAGTGTACCATTACGATGTGGCACACCATCGCTTGGTGTTGTTGCGGGAAGGCAATTTCGATTCCTATCTAACTAGGGCGCTGGGCAATCGCTGTGACGTATCGGCTTGTTTCGGTGTTGTTTTTGTATCGACAATGTTTTGGAAGAATTTCTTTAAATACAATAATTTTGCTTACCGTCTGCAAGGGCTGGATGCTGGCGTGCTAATCGGACAGCTGTTGGAAGCGGCGAAACGGTTCGGCTTCGCATCGGCAGTGTATTTCCAATTTCTTGACAGGGCCGTCAACCATCTGCTTGGACTGTCCGAACAGGAGGAGAGTGTGTATTCGGTTATTCCATTAGCTACGGAGTCTTCGATCACTTGGTTTGATAACGATAATAACTCAAAAGAAAGTGCCTCTGCCACTGAATTGTGCAGAGAATTGCCAGCAGTTCAGCATCATTACTATGTTCGGTCACGAAGGATTATCGACTATCCGATGCTGAGAAAAATGAATGAGGCATCGATGTTGGAATCGCCGCGATCATTTCGGCAGATTAAGGGAGATAAGAGAGATGCCTGTGGGATGCAAGCAGTAGTTCTGCCTTGTGTGAAGCGGTTATCGTATGATCTGGCGTCAGTCTGCCAGAAGCGGCATTCACCAGATATGGATTTTGTTTTGGGAAAGGTAAGCCAAGAACAATTGGCAGCTTTGCTAAAAGAGGCGACGCTTTCTTTCTCGTATCGAAATGATTTGGATGGAGAACACGAGAAGCCGCCGTCCCGTGTCTCCCTGTATGGCTGTTTTTATAACGTTGAAGGCGTTCCAGATGGAGCTTACTACTATGACAGTGCTGCTCATGCGCTAGGTCGGATACGTTCCGGAGATTATCGACACTACCTGCAATACGGAATGTCAATGGACAATGTAAATCTATTCCAAGTACCGCTCTGTCTACATGTGATAGGAGACAGGGATCACCTCCAAATGGCATTAGGGTACAGAGGATATCGCATTCAACAGATGGAGGCGGGGATGCTCGTGCAACGACTGCTCTTGGTGGCGTCTGCCATGGGGATGGGTGGGCACCCGCTTCTCGGATTTGATGTAAACTTATGCGATAAACTTTACAAGATCGATTCGCAAGGGAAAACAAGCTTAATCCAAATCCCGATCGGACCCTATCGTCCCCGCGCCTGGTTAAAAGGGAGTTTGCGCAGCTAGAAGAGACAAGAGTAACGCTTTGGTTTTGTTATAAGCAGACATATGTTAATTAACAGATATTTATGAGTTTTTGGATTAGGGAGAGAAACAAAAGAGTAATTGGGTTGCCTTGAATTAAAAAAGGACAGATCTATACGATCCGTCCTGTAAAACTTTTCAGCCGATTCTAGATTAGTAACGACCAAAAAAACAACTGCACCCAACAATAATTAAAAGGATAAACAGCACCACAATTAAAGCAAAGTTTGATCGAAAGCCACCTGACATTTAGTACACCTCCTGCTTTACATAGGATAGTACATCCTATGCAAAACATAGCGAGTCTGTATAAGACAAACATTTAATTTGGAGGAATTAATACAGATAATGAAAAAAACGCAATTCGATGTTTTGGCAAATATGCTCAAGAAACAAAAATGAATCCGGCTTGACTTCTGAAACAAAAAAGGGATTAATCCATCATGGACTAATCCCTGAAGTGATTTTTTAGCTGTCTTTATTCTGGTTTGACCAGAATTTTCACTTGTTTTTTTTCTTTGATGAGCGTTTCAAATCCTTCTGTTACAATATCATCTAGCTTAATTCGTTTCGTAACGAGCTTTTCAGCTTGGAAGTAGCCTCGTTTCATCAATTCCATTACAGCAGGGAAAATATCGCGGTATGCAATAACTCCCTTTACATTTCTTTCTTTTAATACGATATTATTCGGCTGAAGGTTTGCTTCTTTTTCCCATATACTAACGATAATCGTTTCTCCTTCGAATGTAGTGCTGTCAATAGCTTGTTGTAAAACAGCCGGTACTCCTGTTACTTCAAACGCAACATCGACACCGCCATCGGTCAATTCGCGGAGTTTTTGAACCGGATCTTCTTCTTTTGGATTGATGACAGATGTGGCGCCGAGTTCTTTCGCTTTTTGCAGACGTTCTTTGGAAACTTCTACTGCATAAATTTCTGACGCGCCAGCTGCTTTTAATGCTTCAATAACAAGAAGGCCTATAGGACCTGTTCCAAAGACAGCGGCTTTGTCACCAGGTTTGATTTTGCTTGATCGAACAGCGTGCAAAGCTACGGCCGCTGGTTCCACCAGTGCTCCTTGTTCAAAAGAAAGGCCCTCAGGCATTTTGTGAACCATATATTCATCAACCACGGTATATTCAGAGAATCCGCCGCCACCTCCGGATAGACCGTGGAATCCTAAATGTTCGCAAAGATTGTATTTTCCTTTTTTGCAAGCTGGGCATTTTCCACAGCGAAGAATAGGTTCAACAACGACAGGATCTCCTACCTTGACTTTCGTAACTCCTTCCCCGACTTCAACGACTCGTCCAGAAAATTCGTGACCCATGATAATAGGAGCCACATCTTTACTGACGGGATGAGGATCTTTCACAGGAACAAAAATTGGGCCAGCCGCGTATTCGTGTAAATCGCTTCCGCAGATTCCTGCCCATTCGACTTTAATTTTTACTTTTCCTTTTCCTGCTTTAGGTTCTTCCACTTCTTCTACTCGAATGTCTCTAGCGTTATGCCATCTTGCTGCTTTCATAGATATCCCCTCTCCATTCTATATTCATTATTATTATATCATTAAAATTTATATTATTTTTTCTAATAGAAAAAAGTTCGAAAATATTTCAAAAAACAAGAGATGATCTTTGTCTTTGTTTGAGTGTGATTTGTCCTTTTCAAATCATCATGCTCCTGTCACTACCCGATTTTTGTTTTTGCATAATCCAATTGTTTGCTAAAATAAACTAGAAAATGCCATGAAAAAGGAGCGGGTTGTGATGAAGAAAACAGTTCGTGTGGTTGGTGCGGTCATTTATAATGAACAAAATGAGATTTTGTGCGCGCTACGCTCTCCGGAAATGTCACTTCCGAATCTATGGGAGTTTCCAGGTGGAAAGATCGAAGAAGGAGAAAATCCTGAAGAGACATTAGTAAGAGAAATTCGTGAAGAATTAGGATGCACGATTGAAGTGTATGAAAAAATTGAAGAAGTACATCATGAATATCCGAATGTGATTGTTAATTTGCTTACATATAAAGCAAAAATCATTGAAGGAGAGCCAAAAGCGAAAGAGCATGCGGAATTAAAATGGGTGCCGCTTCAAGAATTGCACTCTCTTGAATGGGCACCGGCTGATATTCCAACCGTAGAAGCGTTATTAAAAGGGGGCTGTCCCTCATCACCTTAATGTTTTAACACAGTGGGGGGAAGCCCCCATGTTGTTAACGAATCAGGTCAATGTATAAGTCTTCTGGTACGGGGTGGTGCAGCCGCCATTTAATGTTCATTGGCTTATCGCCATAACTGGATACATAGTCTACCTCACCAAGATACATAAATGGCAAGGTCATCCCGTGCATTTGATCAAACTTGCGCACAAACAAATGAATATGAATGCCTCTTTCTTTGTGATAAATATAATTTTGCCCGACAGAAGACTCGTGGGACGTTTGATTTTGACTTTGCCAATGAAAATGCTGCTGATCGATAAAGTAATCCTTATATTGCAAATGCTCTTCTACTTTTTCTGATTTGTTCAAGTTTACGAACAAGAAATAATGGTTGCCTACTCGGCTTACTCCTTCTCTCCAAGAGCCTTCTTTTACTCCTGCTTCAAATAAGAAGATTAGGTCATTTCTCGTGTAATTTTGATAAAGAACAAGCTTTTCGCCTTCTGCGAGAAATCTTTCTGGATGATACGTTCGTCTAAATTCAATAATTCCATAATCAATTCGATCCTTTAAGTATTGATAAAACTCTGGATCTTCTGTTACCGCAAGAATATCATCATTCAATACAAATTTGTCATCAACGACTTTGCCAAACGACCATTTTTGTTTTTTATATGGGGTTGCTAGTCGGGCCATTGACTGCCTAATAAGCGTTTGATGTTTTTCTAAGTCAATTTTTGTTGCAAATCTCTTTTCTAACTGTTTGACGACATCTGTATACGAAACATTTTTTTGTAAAAAGGCTAATTCTAAAATAATGAAATCGTAAGGCCACTTTATTGGAAACTGGTTTTCGAGCCGTTCTACTATTTCACTCATTAACTGGTGGCTCAAAATTTTTCTATCTAATTCATTTACATCATTCATTTTTTCTTTTGTTTTTACCCATGATTGATATTTATAAATGAAAAACGTCAGACTTGGGGATTGTTCATAATATAAGAAATCCAAAATTTCTGGAGCTCGTCCAAGTTCATTTTTAAATTGCTGATACAGAGACTTCAGCATGTCCGTTGAATTCATTTTGATCGAATCAATGCGGTCTAAAATTTCTTTTTGCGTAATCGGGTCTAAATCAACGTAAGAACCAGCAGGCAAATCAGCAAATTCATGTGTCACCGCAACCCGGAGTGAATCTTTGTCAAAGGCTTTATGATTTAGTTGCCCTGATAAAGCGAGCGGCACGACGAACGACTTTTGGTAGTTACCAATGAAATCTAGTATCGTGACAAATTCTTTCCCCTCTACTTTCCGCAATCCTCTTCCAAGCTGCTGGATAAAAACAGTAGAAGATTCCGTTGGTCTAAGAAAAAGAATTAGATTTAACTTTGGAATATCGATTCCCTCGTTAAAAATATTGACAGTAAAAATCAACTCTAAAGGGTGGTTTTCATCTTCTAGCTGTTTAATGACTTTTTCTCGATAATCGATGCTGTGCTCACCGGTCAAGTAGGTTGTATGATACCCACGTTTGTTAAATTCCTCACTCATATATTTCGCGTGTTCAATGTTTGTGCAAAATCCTAGCCCGATCATCCGGTCACCGTGGTAGCCGTAGGTCTTAATCATTTCGATAATAAAATCTGTCCGTTCATTGGTTTTTAATGCTTTTACAAGAGCATCTTCATCAAAGAAGCCGTTTTTAAGAGGGATTTTACTGTAGTCAACGGTATGGTCTGATACACCGAAATAGTGAAACGGTGCTAGTAAATTGGCCTCTAGTGCTTCTCTCAAGCGAATTTCGTAGACAATGTTATGGTCACAAAGCGCTAAAACATCTCGTCCATCCATTCGTTCCGGCGTAGCGGTCAAGCCTAGTAAAAACTTCGGTTGAAAATAGTCGATCACTTTTCGATACGTCGGTGCTTCGGCATGATGAAATTCATCGATAATTATATAGTCAAATTCGTCTCGCTTAAATCGTTTTAAAATCTCGTCTTTATGCAGGGATTGGACCGTGCTGAACAGATAAGGTTTATCAAATTCTTTGACCGTTCCAGTAATTTTTCCGAAAATTTCTTTCTTCGGGATCACTTGCTGAAATGTCTTAATCGCATTATCTAAAAGCTCTTCCCGATGAGCGATAAAGAGAAGTTTTTTCGGATTAAATGCTTTCACATCAAATGCGGACAAGTACGTTTTTCCCGTTCCAGTTGCCGCTATGATGACGCCTTTGTTATTGCCATTTTTTCTTGTATGTTGAAGATTTCTTAATGCTTTTTCCTGCATGGCATTTGGTTTAATGCTGTGTTTGGTTTGATAGTGTTCTTTTGTTTCGGCTGCTATCATTTCTTTTTTCCTGAAGTTTTCGAGCTTTCGTTTTGCCTCAATAAATTCACTGTAATAACGAATAAACTCGCTATCAAGCGTAACTGCTTCTTCGCTGTTCCAGATTTGATCAAATATCCATTTTGTTTGTTCATAAATAGGCAGAAAACTCGTATCAGGGAGTTTAACGTTCAACTCATGCCCATTAATTAAAGCGGAATGAGAAAGATTGGAAGAGCCGATAATGACCGTATTCAATCCTGAATTTCTATGAAACATATACGCTTTTGTATGAAATGATTCTGTTTGCGTATCGATCATCTTGACTTGAACGTTGGAAAATTGCATGAGTTTTTTGAGCGCTTTGACTTCTGTAATTCCTAAGTAGGTAGAGGTAATAATGCGAACCGGTATGTTTCGTTTTTCAAGCTCTAATAGCGGCCGGATGATGAGCTGTAATCCCGACATACGAATAAAACTGACCATAAAATCAACAGAGTCGGCCGTCAACATTTCATATTTAAGAGTTTTAAAAAAGTTTTTCATTGAGTGTTTCTCATTATGCAACAAGTTCAATCTTGATAAAAACAAATCTTTAATAACAGGTAATTCCCTGTTGGAATAGTTATATGTAATCATCGAAAGCGGTAAAGAAAATTCTTGTTGATGATCGGATGCTAAATTGGAAATGTGTTCTGTCAGCTGGATAATCTCATCAAAACGATTTTCGTCGGCAAGGCGCTTAAATTTATCTCCAAGCTGCTTTGCTGCATGAAGAATAAGGACTTCTATATATTCTTTTGGAGAAAGACGTTGAATGATATTTGATTCGGGATATGTTTTATTTGCGAGATATAGTTCTTCAAAGAAACCTTTCTTTTCCAAGTTGCTCACCTGAAAATTTATTTTTTTTTCTATTATTTTAGCAAATTAAGTTTGTTAATGTTATTATTTGTTATCTATTTTCTATTAAGATGGATGAAGGGATCTTTTCTTTCGATTTGTGCCTGTCTTAGTTTTCTGTATTGTATTGGCGAAAGGGAGGCGACGTGGATGCCGGATAAATTAGCGGGCAGTTGTTATTTTTGGAAGAATGGTTACTCTTAATCCCTGTTGTGCATCATTGGTCAAATATATAGATTTTCTTTTACTTCATAGATGATATTCGGCTCAGTGGAATAGGTGAGAAAGGTTCACGACGATAGGGTAGTTTTGATTTCCAACGACAGAACTATAAAAATTTGAAACCGTCAACCAGGCGTTTCCCTGGTTGGCGGTTTTTTTTTCGTACGCCCAACAGATGGAATTATTTAATGATGTCCAGAAAGGAGATGGTTGGGTGCGAATCAAGGTGAAAGCGGTCTCGTCTGATTGGATGAAAAGTCCCGACTCAAGCCTTCCTGCCAAGCTTCCGAAACCGTGCAAGCTTCGGCGAGGGCTAGGTCGGATGCGGCGTCGTCAGGCGTTACCAGTCCGCTCCAGTTCGGGTCTTGGATCATCCGGCAAAAGTCTAGGAAGCGGGCTTGGACCATCGCCTCATACCATCCTTGTCGATCAACTAATGATAACGTCCGCCGATACGGTAGGCGGGAAACAGAAGAAGAGGATGTACGATCGGACGACGGGAACCGCGATGCGGCCCATGTCCGTACCTGTTCGCCAGCGTTTGCCGCAGGTTGCGTAGGTATGGTGTCGAGAAGAGCGTCGATTAGTTCTGCCTGTTCTGCTGTGAGCACGCCCTCGACGTACAGACGTTGAGGAATCCAGCCTTCAAGCACAATCCGCCCTTGGGCACAGTGGACTTCCCATTGTGTCGATTCGGGAGCGTCCGCCTCCATTGTGAATCCGTGGTAGTACTGAACCGGTACGTACTCGTTCGGAGATTCGGCGCCTGCCTCTTTTGTCGGCAATTGCGCTTTCTGTACATGGCCCTGACGTGTGCAGCTGCGGTGAATCACACTCGCCCACACGCGCGACTGCTCGCCGTTTGCTTCGGTTGCGGCAAAACCGCGCGCATCCACAGGTTCGCCAAACCAGTGGCGACCGACTTCGAAGAAGTGAACCCCATGTTCGATGAAGATGCCTCCACTCAATTCGCGGTTCCAGAACCAATGCCCAGATGTGACGCGGTGTGCGGCGTTGTGGAGACTGGCGTGGTGCGCACGACCCAATAGATGGTGACGGAGCATCCATTCGACCGCTTCCACCAACGGGTTGTAGCGCAAGACCAGATTGACGGCGAACGCTCGCCGTTGTTTCGCTGCGAGCTGGGCATTGCTTTTCAGCGCCGCTGAAGTCAGCGCCCCTGGTTTTTCCAGCAACAGATGCTTTCCTTTCGTCAACGCAAGTTCGCCGAGCGGTGCGTGGAGGTGAGG
This sequence comes from Parageobacillus galactosidasius, assembly GCF_002217735.1. Lineage (NCBI taxonomy): Bacteria > Bacillati > Bacillota > Bacilli > Caryophanales > Anoxybacillaceae > Parageobacillus > Parageobacillus galactosidasius. The sequence goes on from NZ_NDYL01000001.1 coordinate 432,815, forward strand.
CGGTGTTGTCAGGATCACCACGTCGATGTCCGGATCGTGGATAAGTTCGGACGCTTCCCGATATTCGCGCGGGGGAGCGGCATCGGATCGATGGTGGCGATAGGCGTCCAGCACGCGCTGGCGCTTTTCGTCAGTACGGCCAGCAACGGCTGTCAACTGAAATTCCGGCAACGGAGCGAGAGCGCCGGCCAAGAACTCAGCAAAAGCGCCTGCGCCGGCAATTCCTACGCGATATGGTGGGAGCGGATAAGGCATGGCATCTTTACCTCCTTCATCTCGTATGAATCCTTATTATCTTATATTATGTCAACAATTGTATTATACCGAAAAGACAGCTTTTGGCGCTCCTGTTTTGCGTTCTTCTTAGCACAGAGGGACGCAAAGTCCCAAATCCTCAGGCTTTCTCTTTAGCAGCATGGAGATCGCTGAGCAAACTCAATGTGGTCCAACCAAAAGTACGAGCGTTTTACTTGCCATCACAGGGGATATTATGTATACTAATTATTAGCAACCGGTGATATTGAGTGCTAACAATCAACCTCTCATCTTTCATTTTTTCATTCATCCATCTGTTTCGGTCTTCATAGTAATTTAGTAAACCCTATGAATTTCGAAACTAATGGAGGGATGGCAAAATGAAAGCATTGCTGCTAGCTGGAGGTTTGGGCACACGTCTACGTCCGCTAACTGAAAACCTACCGAAACCAATGGCACCTATTGCAAATCGCCCATGGTTGGAACACCTCATCACTCATCTGCGTGAACAAGGCGTCGATCAGTTTGTCATAGCCGCTCACCACTGCTCAGATGTGATTCGTCGTTACTTCGGCGACGGACGGCGCTGGGGAGTGAAGATTGAGTATGCTCTCGAACCGTTTCCGATGGGGACGGCAGGAGCCATCAAAAACGCGGAGCGACTACTCGATGAGCGGTTCTTGGTTTTCAACGCCGACATCGTCCACTTGCCACAGTTGATTCCTCTTCTTGAGTTTCACCGCCAGCACGGTGGAATTGCCACCATTGCACTGACAGAAGTAGATGATCCTTCTTCATACGGAGTAGTTGAACAGGATGATACCGGACGGATCTTGCGTTTTATTGAGAAACCGCGCCCTGAAGAGGCACCGTCAAATCGAATCAACGCCGGCTTGTACATCCTCGAACCGGAGGTTATGCGTTATATTCCGGCGCAACGCGAGGTCTCGATTGAACGCGAAACGTTCCCGCGTTTGATTCAGGAAAACGCTGGCGTCTACGGTATGGTAAGCAGTGGCTACTGGCGCGACATGGGAACTCCGGCACGTTATCGCCAAGTCCATTGGGATGCGCTCGACCGACGTTTTCCTCTTTCCATGCAAGGGCGTCAGGTTCAGCCTGGTGTTTGGACAGGGGAAGGCGTCGAATTAGGTTCCGGCGTCCTCTTGGTGCCACCGGTATTAATTGGAAATAATGTGAAAGTAGGCGACCAAGCGGTGATTGGTCCATACGCGGTGATTGGTGATAACTGCTACATCGGTGCTCGCGTGCATTGTTCGAACTCCATCCTTTGGGATCGTTCAGTCGTGCGCGATGGTAGCCGTCTCAGCAACAGCATTTTCGGGTATCGGACCGTGGCGCCTGCCGGCGAGGAGTTCAAAAATTCCATTATCAACCAACCTCAAGAGGTGATGCAGGCATGAAGCGGATCGCATACGTCAGCACATATCCACCGCGTCGTTGCGGCATTGCCACGTTCACCGAGCATCTTCTTGAGAGCGTGAGCGCCGCCGGCAAACGACGAGATGTCGATCCGGTGATTGTGCTCTATAACGAAAGCGATGACGATTCAGTGTACCGGAACAATCCGAAGTTTTGGCCGCTGGCAGCACAGGACCGAGCGGCTTACACGCGAATGGCGGAACGGGTTAATCTTAGCGATGTCTCAGTAGTGGTCTTGCAGCACGAGTTCGGTATTTTCGGAGGCGAAGCGGGTGAATACATACTGGACTTCGTCCGAGCCCTGAAAAAGCCGCTTGTCACGACGTTTCATACCATCTTTGCTGATCCTCAACCGCCTTATCGCCGTATTCAGCAAGAAATTGCCGATGCGAGCGACGCTATCGTGGTTATGAATCGTCAGGCGATTTCGTACCTGACACGAGCGTTTAACTTGCCGGAGAGTAAAATCTTCTACATTCCGCACGGTTCACCAAAGCCGCTCAGTGAGGAACGGGATCGCCTTCGCCGCCGCTTGGGCTTCGAAGGACGCAAGGTTATGTTCACTTTTGGATTGCTCAATCGCGGCAAGGGCATCGAGTCAGTGATCTCCGCCTTGCCGGGAGTCGTTCGCGAAGTGCCGGAGACGCTATATGTCATCGCCGGACAGACACACCCTGAAGTGAAAAAACGCGAAGGAGAAGCGTACCGCGAGGAGCTTCAGGAGATGATCCGTCGCCTCGGACTGGAGGAGAACGTACGAATGATCGACCGCTATTTTAGCGAGGAGGAACTCATCGCCTATTTGACGGCGTGTGATCTTTACGTCACTCCGTATCCGGGGATGCAGCAAATTACCAGCGGCACCTTGGCCTATGCGGTTGGCGTGGGCCGTCCGGTTCTCTCGACGCCATATGAACATGCCCGCGACCTGTTGCGCGGATGCGAGGAACTGTTGCTGCCGTACGGCGACACTGAAGCCTGGGAGCGGCAGTTGCGGCGGCTGTTGGCCGATGATGCGGCTTTGCGGCAGTGGGAAGAGCGGATTCGGAAGATTGGTGAAACGACGCACTGGCCTCGTGTAGGCGAGCAACACCTGCAACTGTTTGCAAAGCTCTGCAGTGAAACGGACGGTGATGAAAAAGCCAAAGAGCGATTGGAAGGAGAGGTGAATCCCGTTGCCTCTGTCAGTCGTTAAGTTCGATCATTTAGAACGCATGACTGACGACACGGGGCTGCTTGAGCATAGCTTGGGGCGCATTCCGCGCCGACGCGAGGGATACTCAACCGATGACAATGCGCGTGCCATCTGGGTGTGCATGGAGTGGCTTGATTTATTTGGAGACGATGAGTCCAAGGAGCAAAACAGGCTATATCGGCTGTTGGATCGATACTTGGCCTTCTTGCTCTGGGCGCAGAGGGAGGACGGCTGGTTCCAGAATAACTTTCATTTTGACCGGACGCCGGAATCAGAATCACGCTCAGACGACTGCCTAGGCCGATCACTCTGGGCTGCGGCAGTGGCGTACGTAAATCTCGATGATGAGGCCCGGAGATGTGTGGCCGCCGAGATCCTGGGCCGGGCGCTTTCGGCCAGCCGCGGGTTGCGGTTTTTGCGCGGTCAGGCATGGGCTCTTGCGACTTGTTGCCTGCTATTGTCTAAGCGGAGAGACGGTTTGGATTTGCCTTCTGGTGTGACCGAGGCTGATCTCATCAATCTGGCGGACGTATTTGAGCGGAGTTTGCTCGACGCTTACCACATGAACAGAACGGATGACTGGCGTTGGTATGAGCCGCAAATCACCTACGCCAATGGGCTGTTGCCGTGGGCGTTGTTTGTGGCCTATCGGTATCGCGGCCGCGTTGAGACGCTGCAGGTAGCTAAAGAAAGCCTCGACTTCCTGCTGGATAAGATGAGCGGCCAGGGAGGCGTCATCCGTCCTATCGGCAATCGCGGTTGGTGCAGCCGCAACGGACGCGCTGACTGGGATCAGCAACCCGTTGATGTGATGAAACTGGCCTTGGCCGCCCGCGAGGCCTATCGGGTATTGGGAGACGACACGTACCGAGAAGTCGTTCGTCGCTGCCGCGATTGGTTTTATGGCGATAACGACCTCGGTGTTCCCCTCGCCGATCTGAGCGATGGGAGCTGCTGTGACGGCCTAAATTCGGATGGGCCGAATCCGAATCGAGGGGCTGAGTCGACACTTTCCTATTTATTGACGGAAGCTATGGCAAATTCCTTGCAATTGGAGGTGGCTTTCAATGAGTCTTTCGATGGAACAACGATCCGTTCTACCGAAGCACGTGTTTAAAGAGTACGATATTCGCGGACGCGCAGGAGAGGAGCTCGACGAGAATTTTGCCTATTTGTTAGGATTGGCGTTTGCGGAAATGGTACGGCAAGCCGGTGAGGAGAAAGTGGTGGTTGGCCACGACAACCGCATCTCTTCACCTGCATTACACCGTGCGCTGATTGCGGGGCTTAGCCAGGCGTCGTGTCGGGTGATTGACATCGGTCAGGTGACGACCCCGATGTTCTACTACAGCCTCGAGTACACTAATGTGCCGTGCGGCATGATCATCACCGCAAGCCACAATCCAGGCGACGAAAACGGTTTTAAGATTGCAATGAATAAGACTACCATTTATGGCGAGCGCATTCAGGAATTGCGGCGGACGATGGAGCGGATTCTCCACTCACAAGGGATCAGCCGCATCGACACGTGGAAGGAAGGATATGTGGAGACGCTTGACATCGAACCGGCCTATCTGAAAATGCTGCAAGACAAGATCCAGCTGGGATCGCGCAAGCTCAAGGTAGTGGTCGATTGCGGCAACGGGACCCCTTCGGCGATTGCGCCGAAAGCCTTGGAGGCATGGGGCTGCGAGGTCATACCTTTGTATTGCGAATCCGATCCGACATTCCCTAATCACCATCCAGATCCGGTGGTACCGGAGAATCTGAAGGATTTAATTGACGTGGTGCGACGGGAAAAGGCGGATCTCGGTGTGGCATTCGATGGCGACGGTGACCGATTGGGAGTCGTCGACGAGGCAGGAAACATCCTCTGGGGCGACCAATTGATGATTTTATTCTGGCGTGAGATTCTCCGTCGCTATCCAGGGGCCGAAGCGCCGGTTGAGGTCAAGTGTTCGCAGGCGTTGGTCGAGGAAATCGAACGGCTTGGCGGCAAACCGTTCTTCCATCGCACTGGCCATTCACATATTAAGGCGACACTGCGCAGCCGGCCAGAGATTCCGTTTGCAGGAGAAATGTCCGGACATCTGTTCTTCAATGACGAGTTCTACGGCTATGATGACGCCTTGTACGCGGCGGGGCGGTTGTTGCGTATACTCTCCAATGATGACCGCAAGCTGTCGCAGCTATTTGCCGACGTCCCACGGTATCATGCCACTCCGGAGACGCGCGTGCCTTGTCCGGAAGAGCAGAAGGCGGAAGCCATCGCCGCGGTCAAACAGCGGTTTGCAAGCAGTCATGAGGTCGTGGACGTGGACGGCGCCCGCATTCAGTTCAAGGATGGTTGGGGATTGGTGCGTCCGTCGAATACGCAGCCTATCCTTGTTCTGCGCGCCGAAGCCAAGTCGCCGGAGACATTGGCCGATATCAAACAGCAGCTGGCTGACGTACTCAGCAAGCCGCCGCTTAACTTGACTATTCCATGGTGATGTGGAGCACGATTGAAATCGGATCACCGATTATCGGCGCTGTCCCGAACAGCGTAGACTGTTCGGGACGGTGCCGTTTTCCTTTTTTGCAGTTATGTCGTGTCACTTATTGACCATAAAAAGTGAAAGACTGATTAACGATGTGGTGATGAAACAGCCGCAGGAGAAAGAGCTAGCGGAGGAAATATAGGTGGTGGACGCAGATTTTAAATCATTGCGGGCTCTACACAGTGGATCGCGGATAGGGATCATGAAAGAAAAGAAAAAGTTCACGAGGAGCGTGAACTTTTTCCTTTTTCAACACTTTGGAGAGGCATCCTTATTATGAGGATGTCTCCCTTTTGTGTCGACTAGGTCATGGGCTATTTATTAACTGATTCCAATACCTGCACTTGCAAAACCTGTAAGGGCGCCGATATTAATTAGAGTAGATCCAGATGTCCTTAAAGAAAAAACCAGTAATAGTTTATCACCCGCAGCTACTGGAAGTGACGCCGCAGCAGTATTAGCAGCAGTATTGCCAACGGAAACTATAGGGCCGAAGTTTGGTGCTAAATCTACAAAAACGCCTGTTGGAGTAAAGGAGTTGCTTAGTGCAGATGCCCTCCATAATTCTGCTCTGACTGTTCCAGCTGTAGCTAAAGTTACACCTACTGTAGCGCTAAAGAATGCAGATATGGATGTGACTGTTCCGGCACGAGGAACCACAAATGCGAAGTCAGGAATGTTTATGGCGGCGGTGCCTAGATTTAGTGTTCCTGCACTAAGGTCAACAGTTGGCGCAGAACTTCCGAATCCAAGGATAGATCCAGTACTAACTACTACACCTAAAACATCAGTTGTAGACAGTGCAACAGGAGTTAGTCCAGATGCATACGGAATAATAGCACCAGCCCCTGGAGGTCCTGGAGGTCCTGGAGGTCCCGGAGGTCCCGGAGGTCCTTGCGTTGCAGGTCCATTCACTGGTGTGAGTAAAATGTTTGTGGGAGAAATTCTTAGAAGTTCCCCGATGAGGGGGTTGGGAACGTAGGTTCGCAATCCCCCCTCATCGGGGCCACCAAGCGAAGCGCGGTAGGATCCCAAGCAGGAAACATGAAAAAGGACTCTCTCCCTGGTAAGATGATCATTGTCCACACCATCAAACAGGAGGAGAGAGTCCTATGAATATTCAACAACATCTTACCACAAATTCGTTGACATGGAAAGAGATCGAACTTGATTTGTTTCGAGCCTTGCAAAACACCTTCGCTGAGCTGTGAGCAAGGAGTGGACACAACGGGCATGTATCCGATGGGGAGGGCTGAAAGCGTGATGAGCCAGCTGGCGTATCGGGTGAAATACCGCCGCAGTTGGACAGACAAGGGACTCAGGGCGTTTTTCAAGGCAATGATTGCCCGGATGGATGGGATTCGTCTTTTCGGACGTTGTTTAGGAGAAGAATCGTCGCATCCGGCGGAGGAAACGGCATCTACCAAACAGACGATCGTGAACAAGGCGAAACAACGCGTCCGCAGTCTTTGGCCGGAGATCACGCGGAATAACGTGCCATATTTACAGCAATCGTCCGGGACACCGATCTATCATGCCCTGTCTGAACTCAAGGGATTGTAAAAAAAGTATACATATCGATCTGGCATGGCAAGGGATGAGAGTTCGAAAGCGCTTACGGATGAAATTCAAAAAAATGGTTCGCTAACCTATGACTTACATCTGTTTTCAGGAATCAAAAAAGTTCCCACAAAGTCTTGACTGACTCTGCGATTTTTGAGAAGTTGCTGATAGGGAGCATTTGCGGTAAGATGAAAGAAAAAGGGGAAAAAGTTAGTTTCAGAAAAGGAGAAGAGGTGCGTTTATTTGACAATATCTTCGGAAGCGCTGTTGGCATTATTTAAGATTATAGCGATTGATATCATTTTATCCGGTGATAATGCGGTTGTCATTGCGATGGCGACGCGCAAGTTGCCGAAGCACCAGCAAAATAAAGCGATTTTTTGGGGGACAGGCGGTGCGGTTCTTTTACGTATTTTATTTGCGACAGTCATTGTGTTTTTATTAGAAATTCCGTTTGTCCATTTAGCAGGCGGGTTGTTATTGCTTTGGATTGCTTATAAAGTGCTTCTTGAACAAGAAGAAGAGACGCATATTCAGTCATCAGACCGCCTTTTCAAAGCCATTATGACGATTATTGTCGCCGATGTGGTGATGAGTTTGGATAATGTCGTTGCGGTAGCGGGAGCATCAGAAGGACATATCGGCATGATTGCGTTTGGAGTGGCGATCAGTATTCCGATTATGATTTTCGGGTCAAAAGCAATTGTGAAAGTCATGGAAAAATATCGCTGGATCGCTTATGTCGGATCTGGGATTTTGGCATGGACAGGCGGAAAAATGATGATGGAAGACGAAGGGTTTATGCAGCTTCTTCATTTCCGCGAAGGAACGTTAACGTATGCTGTTAGCGCTGGATTAACGATTTTCGTGTTAGCTGCTGGATATATAACAAATAAAAGAGCAGAAAGCAAAGAAGGGACCATTGTGTAAACGGAGGGATTTCTCCATTTGGGGATATCCCTTTTTCTTTCATAACTGATTGGTGGTAAAGGAGGAAGGTTGATGAAAATTCATAATATTTTAGTAACGGGACGGTTATATTCGGAGATGGCAAAGCTATTGCAAGAAAAGGGGGTCAATAAAAATTTTCGTTTTGTTGCTGAAAATGAGGTATGTCGAGACGACTTTTTTTGGGCGGACGCATATGTCGGGTTTCGCCCAGCACCTCGTTTTGAATTTGGCAACATTCGTTGGGTGCATTCTCTCGGAGCAGGCGTCGATTCATTTTTATGGAATAGAGAGTGGAAAGAAGATGTGTTGCTGACAAAGACGGTCGGCTCGTTCGGTAAACAAATTAGCGAATATTGCCTTAGCTATATGCTTCGCGATTTACAATGTCATGACGTTTATGGATGGTACCAATCACAGCGGCAGTGGAAGCCAATTCCCCCGCAGCCATTGCAAAGTCAATGTGTCGTTATTTATGGGACAGGACATATCGGACAGCAGCTGGCTAGTTATTTGGGCATGTTTGGTGTTCAACCGATTGGAATTTCACGAAGCGGGCAGATGAAACCGCATTTTGTTAAAGTATTTCCAACCGATCAAGCGAGCGAAGTGTTGCCGAAAGCCGATTGGGTCATTGCCGCGCTTCCATTGACAAACGAAACGTATCATTTATTTGACGAACAGTTTTTTGCCCTTTTAAATAATGCTAGTTTTATTAACGTAGGCAGGGGGGCAACTGTTGATGAAATGGCATTATGGGATGCGTTGGAAAACCGAAATGTTCGTCTTGCCGTTTTAGATGTCTTCGAAAACGAACCATTGCCGCCTGAATCGCCGTTATGGCAACATCCGAACGTCATCATCACCCCGCATATTTCTGCATTGACATCTGCTGAAGAGGCAGTGGACTGCTTTTTACAAACACTACAGCGAATTGAAGCGAATGAACCGCTTTGCAACAAAGTGGATGTGCAGAAAGGGTATTAAAAACGGGCACGTTCATTCCGGACGTGCCCGTTTATTATGGAAACAGACATATTAACGGTCATTAACGACAATGTAAGTGGCTTTCATCGGGCCGTGCACCCCGACGACTAAGTTCATTTCAATATCGGCCGAATTGCTTGGTCCCGTGATAAAATTAATGCATGAAGGAATGAGATGCCCTTTTTCGATTTGTTCATGAATGTAGGCGGCCGCTTGGGTCATGCGCGGTACGATCGTGCTTTTTGCGATGATGGCAATATACGTTTTTGGCAGAAAGCTGACGGTGCGTCCTTTTCCATTTCCGCTAAATAGCACGACTGTTCCTGATTCGGCAAGCGTAATATCACTGAATGTAATACCGATGTTTGCTTGTTCGGCATAGTTGATATTTTTTCTGCCGGCAGATGCGTCCCAGATGTGGACATCGATGTTTTCATTCGGCCATTCGTTGCGCAGTAAGCGGGTTAATCCGTATTCATCAAAGCGCGGGTCGTCCCATGTCACAATCGGGCCGCCCCCGTGCTTGTCGACAACTTCTTTTAACGTTTCTTTTAGTTCAACAGCTGTTGTTTCAACGCATTGGGTATGAATGCGCGGACATTGCGCTTTCAACTCCTTCAATAAATCATCTTGGCTATAACCTTGAAATACCCTCCATTGCGGCTGGTGGCTCCAATGCGGCCGGGATACTCCTGTTGTACGTTGTTTGCGTCCAAGCCGATTGGCAACAGTTTGCAAAAACTTGTTACGGTTATAAATCATGCCAGTCTGCATCATTTTCCAACTCCTTTTTGATGTTCGCGAAACCAGTCGCGGAATCGTTCTTTATTTGGCGCAGGAAACTCGCGAATTTCCGTCCATGCTTTCAGTGGTCCAGGCCCTTTGGAAATTCGGTCGTCTTTTGTAAACGGCGTCAATGCTCTTGGGGCAACTTTAGAACCGAGCTTGTAAAGGAAGGGTGAAGCAGCGCCTAAACCGAACGCTTTCATCGCCAATTTTTCCGAAATCGGCGCTTTTTCTTCGCGCTCGACGATCACTTGACGGTGTTTTAACAACAATTCATGAAGCGGAATTCTGACTGGGCACGCTTCCGTACAGGCCGCACAAAGTGTGGAGGCGTACGGCAGCTCTTTATAATTGTCATATCCTCCTAACAACGGTGACAGAACGGCGCCAATCGGACCGGAATAAATGGAGCCATACGAATGTCCCCCAATATGGCGATAAACCGGGCATACGTTGACGCAGGCAGCGCAGCGAATACATTGCAATACCGGCTGAAACTCTGTGCCGAGAATGTTGGAGCGGCCGTTATCAACGATGACTAAATGAAACTCTTCCGGACCGTCCACGTCGCCATCATCGCGTGGTCCCGTTAATACCGTAATATAGCTCGTTAATTTTTGTCCGACAGCACTCCGCGTTAAAAGGCTGACAAGCACTTCCATTTCTTCAAACGTCGGGACAATGCGCTCCATCCCCATGACGGTGATTTGCGTTTTCGGAAGGGCGGTAACTAAATCGGCGTTTCCTTCATTGGTGACGAGCGTAATGGAGCCGGATTCGGCAATGGCAAAGTTGCAGCCGGTGATGCCGATATCGGCGGTTAAGTATTCGCGACGGAGCATTTTGCGGGCATGAAGCGCGAGTTCTTCCGGTTTTTCCGTTTGCTTGTAGCCGAGCTTTTCGCGAAAGACGTCGCGAATTTGTTCTTTATTTTTATGAAGTGCTGGAGCGACGATGTGTGAAGGAGGATCGTGATCGTCCACTTGCAAAATGTATTCGCCAAGATCCGTTTCAATGACTTCACAGCCCACTGCTTCCAACACAGGATTTAAATTAATTTCTTCCGTTACCATCGATTTTGATTTGACAATTTTTTTCGCGTTTTTCCGAATGACGACATTGCGAATATAGTCATTTGCTTCTTCTGCGGTTTGCGCGAAAAAGACGTGGCCTCCGCGTTTGGCAACGTTTTCGCTTAATTGCATTAAATAATAATCTAAGTTTTCTAGTGTATGCTGACGAATTTCTTCCCCGAGTGCGCGCCATTCTTCCCAGTTTCCAAGCTCTTCGGCCGCTTCGAGCCGTCTTGTATGTAGCCGTTCTTGTGCTCCTGCGACAGCGCCGCGCATAAACGTGTTGTGAAGATTTATTTCGACTCGTTCATGGAAATTTGCACCGTCAATTTTCATCGCCATGTGAATCCCTCCTTTTATCTGCTGTTTAGTACTTCAGCAATGTGCATCACTTTGATTGGCTTCCCTTGCCGCTTTAAACGTCCGCCAATGTTCATTAAACAGCCGCAGTCGGCTCCGATTAGATAATCTGCATTTACTTCTTCGATATGTTCAATTTTTTCATCCACCATTTGTTCGGAAATCGTTCCCATTTTTACAGAAAACGTTCCACCGAACCCGCAGCACTGATAGGCATTCGGCAACGGAACAAGTTCCAATCCCTTTACATTTTTTAGAAGCTTAAAAGGCGCTTCTTTGACGCCGAGCAGACGTGTCATATGGCACGAGGTATGATAAGTTGCGCGTCCCTGAAATTTAGCGCCGACGTCCTCCACCTTCAACACGTCGACGATGAATTGGGTGAGTTCATACGTTTTATCAGCGAGTGCTTTCGCCTTCGATTCCCATTCGCGATCTCCTTGGAAAACGCGTGGATATTCTTTCAACATGGTTGCGCACGAGCCGGAAGGAGTGACAACATAATCGGCATGTTCAAACGTACGGATCATATGTTTCATTGCTTCTTTCGCTTCTTTTACATAACCGCTGTTATAGGCGGGCTGGCCACAGCATGTTTGCGCTTCCGGAAAGTCCATTTCGCACCCTAAACGCTTCAATAGCTCCACCGTTGCTTTTCCAGCATTGGTATAGAATAAATCGATGAGGCAGGTGACGAATAATGAAACTTTCATTGTGAATCCCCTTCCAATTAATATATGATTAGGTGAACAGGTCATCTGATGATCTTGTATAACATTATATACTATTTTCAGTGATGAAAAGTATTCTTTTACGAAATTTTGCAATATAAAAAATAAAGCACCCAGCTGTTTTACCGGGCGCTTATCGAGAATATATATATTTATGAAGTATATTTTCCACGTTGGTTAAATGCTGAAGCATTCGTTCTTGCGCGGCATCGGCGTTTTTTTCTTTTATTGCTTTAAAAATTTCGGTGTGTTGTTGAAGCAGTTTTTCCGTTGTTGTTTGCTTGGAAAACAGCCAAATCCGCCGGGTTTCCCGCATCGTTTCTATCATCATTTCTGATACGCTGTTCATTAAGCTCACTAAAATCGGATTGTGGGAGGCGGCCGCAACTGCCATATGAAAAGCAAGGTCCGCTTTTTCCCCAAGCTCATCGTTTCCAATCGCTTCCTGCATTTCGTGAAGAGCTTGTTCCATCGCAATTAAATCGTCATCTGTCCGTTTTTGTGCAGCTAAGGAGGCAGCGCCTACTTCCAACAGTTTGCGCACTTCAAGTAAGTGCCAAATATCTTCTTTATTCATTAATACCGCAATGGAAAGAGGAAAGGAAATCGTTGCTGGATCAAATTCTCGGACATAGGTGCCTTCTCCTTGCTTTAATTCGATGAGCCCCATTGCTTTTAAAGCAGTTAGCGCTTCACGAATGGCGGCTCGTCCCACTTGAAACTTCTCAGCCAGTTGCTGAACAGAGTCCAATTTATCTCCAGGTTTTAATACACCGGTCTTGATCATATGAAAAATTGCTTCCGCTACTTCTTCGTAAATCTTTTTCGTTTTAATTTGTTTAAATTCCAATGTATTCACCTCGATATAAGTCCTAACTTGATGATACACGTTTTGAATTATTTCTGCTAACGGAAAGGTCAGCTACATTTGTTATTTAGCATTGGATGTTCAATAAAAAAGCAAACGGGAAAGGAACTGACGTTGTTTATTATTATAATACACGGAATGAGACGGTAATAAGAAATCTTCTCTCTTCAAAAAATGCTTTATAAAACTAAAGATTTAGAAAATTAAAAAACCATATTGCATTTTTGGCTCATCATCTTCTATAATTTGACTCAGAACAGTATTTTATTATCCGGTCATCTGATGACTTGATGGGTGAATTGTCAGCTACAACAATGTGAGAACAAGAGAAAAAATTAACAAAATATAGGAGGAGTGTTGATGCAGTGGAAACAAGATTTTACGCCAATAGCTGATCATCTTTGGTTATCAGCTATTGTAGCACTTATTCCAATTTTATATTTTTTCTGGGCGCTGGCTATCAAGCGGATGAAGGGCCATATAGCTGGAGTTACCACCTTGCTTCTTGCTTTAGCAATTTCTGTAATCGCTTACAGGATGCCGGCCGGAATGGCAGTGATGTCGATAACACAAGGAGCCGTTTATGGATTATTGCCAATTGGATGGATTATTATCACTTCCGTCTTTTTGTATAAACTGACAGTTAAATCCGGCCAGTTTGATATTATTCGCAACTCCGTGTTGTCGATCACGGAAGACCGTCGTCTGCAAGCATTGTTGATAGCGTTCTCATTTGGGGCGTTTCTTGAGGGAGCAGCTGGATTTGGGGCGCCGGTAGCTATTTCTGCAGCACTGCTTGTCGGCTTAGGATTCAATCCGTTGTATGCAGCGGGAATTTGCTTAATTGCCAACACAGCTCCAGTTGCCTTTGGGGCGATCGGAATTCCGATTACTGCGATGGAAGGGCCAACTGGTATTCCGGCGATGGAAATTTCGAAAATGGTAGGGCGGCAATTGCCTTTCTTGTCGGTATTGATTCCGTTTTATCTTGTCCTTATTATGGCTGGATGGAAAAAAACAGTGGAGGTATTGCCGGCGATCATTGTGTCAGGGGTCTCCTTTGCGATTACGCAATATGTTAGCTCTAACTTTTTAGGTCCTGAGCTTCCGGACATTTTATCGGCTTTAGTTTCGATGTTTGCACTCGCCGTCTTTTTAAGGTATTGGAAGCCAAAAAGCACGTATCGTTTTTCAACGGAATCCGAAGTGGCAGCAGCAGCCCAAGCAAATAAAGCTGCCTATACAAGCGGGGAAGTATTTAAGGCATGGTCTCCATTTTTAGTGCTAACCGCATTCATTTCCCTCTGGGGAATTCCGCAAGTGAAAGCGGCTTTGACAGGACATTACGAGGGAACGAATGGGCTGTTAAAGCTAGTCAACGCAATTGGTTATCAGCTGACATTTATGCCGGAAGTACCGGGATTGAACAATAAAATCATTAATGGAAGCGGCCAGCCGATTGCGGCAGTATATAAACTAGAACTGCTCGGCGCAGCCGGTACAGCTATTTTGTTGGCTGCGGTGGTAACCAAATTTATTATAAAAATGTCTTGGAAAGATTGGGGAAGTACGTTTATCGAAACATTAAATGAATTAAAGTTTCCAATTGTTACGATTGCTTCGGTTGTCGGTTTTGCATATGTAACAAACGCCTCCGGTATGAGCACGACGCTTGGGATGGCCTTAGCGAAGACAAATTTCTTATTCCCGTTTTTCTCCCCGTTTTTAGGATGGCTCGGCGTATTTATTACTGGTTCCGATACGTCCTCGAACTTACTGTTTGCCAATTTACAAAAAGTGACGGCGACTTCCATTGGCATGGATCCTGTTTTAGCGCTAGCAGCGAACTCTTCCGGCGGGGTTGTCGGAAAAATGATTTCGCCGCAATCGATTGCGGTAGCCTGCGCGGCCGTCGGATTAACCGGAAAAGAATCCGATTTATTCCGATTTACGGTGAAGCATAGTATTTTCCTAATTATTTTGATTGGTATACTCGTATTTTTGCAATCTAATATTTTATCGTGGATGATTCCATAATAACGTTTGTAGAGAGGGACGGTGCCTAGTGGACTAAGAGTTGCGAAAAAAGGCGCATTCATAAAACATTATAACAGTTATGACAAACAAAGGACTCTTGTCCGGTGCATAAAAAACCCCCGCATTATTCTATATGCGGGGGTTTTTAGTGAAAAGACTCTTTACGGAACGGAAGTGATAAGCTTTTGAATCGTACTGAGTGCTTTTCCCGTTCCGATTGCTACTGCTTCAAGCGGGTTCGGAGCAGTATGGACTGGAACATGCAATTCTGAACTTAGCCATTTCTCGATTCCGTGAAGAAGGGCGACGCCGCCGGTTAAGACGATGCCGTGGTCAATAATATCGCCGCTAAGTTCCGCAGGACATTCTTCGAGCACAGTTCGAATCGCGCTAAGAATTTGTGAAAGCGATTCTTCCATCGCTTTTTGCACTTCTGTAGAACTCAATGGAACGGCTTTAAGAAAACCGGTCACTAAATCACGGCCATGAATGGTCATTGTTTTTTCTTCATGAGCAATTGGTGCATGGCCAATTTCGATTTTAATTCGTTCCGCTGTCTGCTCGCCAATGAGCAAGTTATAATGTTGCCTTACGTATTGAATAATATCCTCGTCGAGTTGATTGCCGCCGATGCGAAGCGACTGGCATGCGACAACTCCGCCGAGAGAAATAATCGCTGCCTCTGTTTTGCCGGCTCCCAAATTAACAACGACATTTGCCACTGGCTCATCTACTGGCAAGTCGGCGCCGATCGCCGCAGCGATTGGCTCCTCGAGTAAATATACTTGTTTGGCACCGCAATGTTTTGCTAATTCATAAAAAGAGCGGCGTTCTACGGAAGTAGAATGAAATGGAATGCTAATGACAACATTTGGTTTTTTAATGGAAAAACCGATGCGCTTGCTAGCGAGCTTAAACACTTGTTTTAGCATTGTTGTCGTTTTGTCAAAATCTGCAATAACACCATGTTTTAATGGATATATTGTTTCAACATTATTAGGTGTTTTACCGATCATCATTTTTGCTTCCGTTCCAATGGTGAGCACTTCATTCGTTTGGACGTCGAAAGCGATCACCGCTGGTTCGTTAAAGACAATTCCTTTATTTTTACTATATAGCAGTATATTCATCGTTCCTAGGTCGATTCCAATCTCCGACGAACCGAACATTGTCAACACCTGCCTTTAATATACTTAAAAAATCTACCGAAAGAAGTAAAAAAAGCATAACTATAAGTTCACACATATATAACTTTCGACTTATTTCTCACATTTATGACTATAAAATGACGAAATGTATCAATTGTTAAGTTTCTCCACATAAATGAACATTAGAAAAAAATTTTTTTATTTTCATGTATAAAATAACAAAAAAGGGGGAATAAATAGTAGCGAAAAGTTTTCCAAGTATTCCCCCGATCCCCTATGAATATATAGAACGCCCTCCTAATAAAGGAGGGCACTTTTTTTGAAAAATGAAAAACTCTCCTACATATCAAGTATGTTTACTTAATATGCCAGAGAGTTTTTCATGCTTCCCTTATAACCGTTTTGCTCCAACATATTTTGACTTCCAATAAGAATTATTTAAACTGTCAATTTTTACTCCTTTGGATGTAGCATGAATAATTTGGTTGTTCCCGATGTAAATTGCTACATGAGAAACGCCTGTTTTGGTTTTAGATGTATTAAAGAACACTAGGTCGCCCGCACGTAAGTTTGATTTATGTACCGTTTTTCCTTTTTGATACATTTGTTTGGAAGTGCGCGGTAAAATTTTTCCGATTTTTTTATGTGTATAGTAGACAAATCCCGAACAATCAAATCCTTTTGGTGTTGTCCCGCCATATCTGTATGGAGTGCCGATCAGTTTTTTCGCTTCAGTGATCAGTAATTTTGAGTTTCCAGCTGCTTCCGTACTAGAAGTGTTTGTAAATAAGGAAGAAAACATAACTAAAAAAGATAGTGAAACTAATGCGATGAATTTTTTCATTTTCCGTAAACCCCCGACAACAATTTTTCCAATTCGACTTTCCATGGCTATAGTATAACAAAGGAATTACCGCTGTTCTTTTACAGTTGAATTAAATAATATTACAGAAAAGTTACAAATATGTGACTTGGTGCTAAGTTCTCATATAAATTTTTGCTATTAAGTAGTGTTTTTTGTCGATAAATGAAAATATAACTAATCATAGTACAATACTTATGTACCAAATAATTGCGAATGATGTCGTAAAATGTCGAAAAAATAGGAATGGGGTGGGGAGGAAGGGCAGGAATAATGCTTCTATAATGTTCATGAGAAGCCGAATTTAAAATAATATGGTGGTCACTTATGTCGAAAGAAATCGAATATACGTTGTTTGTATTGATTGCTATATTCATTGTTCTTGTTATACATCTATGGCTCTATCGTGTCGTGAAAAAGAAGCTATCATTATCGCTTTTCCAAATTGCGCCTCGGTTAACAGTAAGTTTTTACATGATTGCTGCGGCATTGCTTTTTAGCGGAATCATCTATATCAATTATTTAGAAAAAGAAGAACATAAGGAATATGAAGAAGGTGCCAGGAATTTGGCAAGGTTGTTGGCTGACGGTTTGTCAAATATGCATCATGAGCAGTTGAATGAACAAACAGATGAAAATGATGAAACTTATGTTCATATTTTACAAATGATGGAACAATGGCAAAATGATCATTCCGAAATATTGAGTATGTACACGTTAAAAAAGAATGAACGAGGGAATTATTACTTTGTTGTTGCCTCGGAAGTGGATTACAAACGCAAGGGGAAGATAAATGATAAGAGAGAGCAGCATTTGCCGATCGGTACGGTTTATCGCACCTATATTCCCGAGCTTGAACAGGCTTTTCAAGGAAAATTTGCTATGGAGAAATACCCTACGAAGGATGAATGGGGAGAAAGCATCGGTGTGTTTATGCCGGTATTCAAACAGGATGGAACGGTAGACGCGGTTTTAGGGATTGGTTATGATGCAAAAATATATAAGGAAAGACTAGAAAAAGAGCGTCAGAAAGGGATGTGGATCTGTTCCCTTGTTCTCCTCGTCTGGAAGGCGTTTTATTTATTAGGTATATATATGCAAGTCGAACGGAAGTTGTTTGAGAAACATAAGCAAGCACTAGAAGTGAGTGAAAATCGTTTTAAACGATTGGCGGAAAGTATAATGGAAGGAATTATTGTACATGCGCATGGAAAGGTAATCGAAGCTAACAAGGCTGCATGCCGGTTGTTCGGATATGTAGAAAGCGAACTTATTCATATGCCGGTTCAAGATTTAATGATTCTTGAATCGTTGAAAAAGATAGAACATAATGATCAAGAAGAGCTCTATGAAATTCAATTGCGGAGAAAAGATGGGACCATTTTTCCAGCGGAAATGGTTCAACGTGAGTATGACTATGACGGCAGAAAGGTGAACGTCACTGCGATCCGTGATATTACAGAACGAAAGAACAATGAAGATAAGATGCATTATATCGCTACTCATGACGATCTGACAGGTCTGCCGAACAAAGAGGCATTGCATCGCGCCATCACGGAAAAAATTCAAGAAGCGTTTGATCGTCAGGAAGAAGTGGCGATTATGTTTCTTGAAATTAGCGGTATGAAAACCATTAACGATTTTTACGGATATTCCGTTGGCGATCAAGTGTTGCTGCAAATTGTAGAAGAGTGGAAAAAACGAAGTTGTAAAGATGTCTTGTTAGGAAGATGGAGCGGAAATGAATTTATTGCTATTTTGTCGGGAAGCACAAAAGAAAAGGCGACAGCTGCAGCAAATCAGTTTAGCGAAATCGCTGATGAGCCAGTGATCGTTGAAGGTCGTGAACTATATGTTACGATAAAAATTGGAATCAGTTTATATCCGCAAGATGGAATGGATCCAAAAACACTAATTCGAAAAGCGGATATTGCACGGTACAAGTTGCGTCAAAAACCGGCAAGTCAATTTTTGTTCTTTGAAGAGCCAATGGCTCGAGTAATTCAAGAAAAAATTGGGATGGAGAGAGAATTGCGCCGTGCGTTGGAAAAAGGAGAATTTGAGCTTTATTATCAACCGCAAATTCAGTTAGACACCGGTATGGTGACAGGAATGGAGGCGCTGATTCGCTGGAATCATCCAGAAAAAGGATTGATATCCCCTTATGCGTTTATCCCTGTTGCAGAACAAACGGGAATGATTATACCGATTAACGAATGGGTAATCCGCATGGCATGTCAACAAACGAAACAATTGTTAAATGATTTTCCAAATTTATCGGTGTCTGTAAATTTATCTCCGTATGAATTTGAAAATCGCCGCTTTGTTCATAAGCTTATGAAACTATTGGAGGAGACAGGACTGCCGCCACACCATTTAGATTTGGAAATTACGGAACGAATGACGATAGATACAGAAAGAGCGATTACTATTTTAAAAAGGCTAAAATCGATCGGCGTTACGATTAGCATGGATGACTTTGGAACAGGATATAGCTCGTTAAGTTATTTAACAGACCTTCCGATCGACCGTTTAAAAATTGACCGTTCATTTGTACGAAACATTCAAGGAAAAAAAGAGGCGATTTTGCCATCTATTATTCGCCTCGGGCATAATATTGGCGTGAAGGTGCTTGCCGAAGGAGTAGAGACAGAAGCGGAAGTCGCATACTTAAAGGATAAGCATTGTGATGAAGCACAAGGATATTATTTTGCGCAGCCGTTATCGTATAAGGAGTTAAAAGCGTTTTTGTATGAACATCGCTGTAAAGTGCTGCAAGCATAGGAGATGAAATGATGGATATTATTTGGAGAGTTGCTGAAGATAAAATCCGTGAAGCGATGAAAAACGGCGAATTTGACAATCTTCCCGGCTTTGGAAAACCGCTTGAACTGGAGGATTTGTCCCATATTCCAGAAGATTTGCGAATCGGTTATTTGATGTTAAAAAACGCCGGCTACGTCTTTGAGGAAGTCGAGTTAAAAAAAGATTTAATGACGCTAGAAGATTTGTTGCGCTGCTGTGAAGATGAAGACGAAAAAGAGAAATTAAAGAAGAAGCTAAATGAGAAATTGTTGCGGTGGAATGCGCTCATGAAAAAGCGAAATAAAACAAATTCCCAAGCATTGCGCGACTACCAGCGGCGAATTGATGAAAAATTTCGGTAATCTAGGGAAAGCTTGCAGTTTTTCCACAGCAAGCTTTTTTTGTTTTTTATGCAACGTTTTTAGAAAAAAGGGGAAAATATCGTTAGGTTTTGCGAATTTGTTTTCTCGCCTGATAAAGAAAACAAACAGCACTTGCAGCAGGAAGCCGATTCAGTTATTAAAAGGAGAGTGGAAATGGAATGAAAAAAATGTGGCTTTCTTTTGCGATAGTGATGATGCTCATCATCCCGACAGGAGCGTTTGCGGTACATGAGAATGCAAATGTAAAACAGCGAGACACGGAAGCAATCGGTCATGTGCTTGCAGGACATATGTTCAAGCATGGAGAATTAGATGAACAAAAATGGATGAAAATAGTCAGACAATATACGCCAGACCAAGCGGATGAATGGCAAAAGGTGCTTGATGAGCGGAAAACGCTAAGAAAACAAATGCAGGACGAACAAGTGAAAAAAGCGTTGAAAGCAAAATGCAAGGAAATGAAAAAGAAGCGTGAAGCAGCGCTTGACCAATTAATTGATCGTTTCGCTAATAAAGAAATAACGAAAGAACAATTTAAACAAGAATTGAACCAATTACATAAACGGAAAAAGTGGATGTCAAAAGAGGAAAAGCAAAAATTGCGCAAGCTTCATTATCAAACATATGAAGCGATGAAGGAAAACGACAAAAATGCCATGGCCATGTTATTGCCCCAATGGCTGGAGCATATGAAAAAAGAAAATGAACGGTTGGCAAAATGGATTCAAGCAGCAACGCAAAGATAATATAATGGAGAAAAAGGCCGTGGGTTTCTACACGGCTGTTTTTTATAAAGGGGAAATTCGTATGGGATATCCGGTTATGCTAAATATCGCAAATCAGCACGTTGTCGTCATCGGCGGCGGAAAGGTAGCGGAACGGAAAATTCATGGATTGCTTGAAGCAAAGGCAAACATTACGGTTGTGGCTCCTACGATTACATCGGGAATTCAACAGTTAGAAGCAGCTGGAAAACTTATTTGGCGACAAAAAACGTTTTCTCCTGACGATTTGGAAGAAGCATGGGTTGTGATTGCCGCAACGAATAATCGGGATGTCAACGAAGCGGTGGCGAAAGCGGCGAAGCCTTATCAGCTTATTAACATTGCCGATGATCCGGAACGGTCCAATTTTCATGTTCCTGCGGTCATAAGGCGCGGCAGATTGACGATTGCGATTTCGACAGGCGGCGCAAGCCCGACCATCGCCCAGCAAATTCGCCGCCAGCTTGAGGAACTGTACGATGATGACTACGGACGGTATATCGATTTTCTTTACCAATGCCGGCAATGGATTTTACGAAATGTGCACGATGAACAAAAAAGGAAAAAATTATTTAAAGCAATTGCGGATGAATCATTTCGGAAGAGGGGGAATTGGGTGGAAGATTTAAAACATTTACTTAGGCAAATAGATAAATAGAAAATATTGACATAACGAGCAATACTGTATATATTGTATATATACAGTATTGCTTTTTTATTTAGAAGGAATGAGTGATGACGATGAATATTATTATATCTAACTCATCAGATGAACCAATTTATCAGCAAATTGTAAAACAAATAAAAAACCTTATTATCAAAGGCGAACTTTCGGAAAATGAAATGCTGCCTTCTATAAGGACTCTGGCAAAGGAACTGCAAATAAGTGTTATTACGACGAAAAGGGCATATCAAGAATTGGAGAATGAAGGCTATATTGTTACGGTACAAGGAAAAGGAACCTTTGTGGCGGCTCAAAACAAAGAGTTATTAAAAGAAAATCAGCTAAAGATGATTGAGGAAAAGTTAACAGAAGCAGTCGAAGCAGGAAAATCGATTAATTTAACCATGGAAGAAATGCAGGAAATATTAAAAGTCATTTATGAGGAGGTATAATATGGAACCTATTTTAGAGGTCAGAAATTTGCGAAAAGAGTTCCAAGGATTTTCATTAAAAAACGTTAGTTTTGCTTTGGAAAAAGGATATATTATGGGATTTATCGGTCCAAATGGAGCAGGAAAAAGCACAACAATTAAGCTAATTATGAACCTTATTCATAAAGATGGGGGAGAAATTCAAGTTTTTGGCCTGGATAATGTGAAATATGAGAAAGAAATAAAAGAACGGATCGGATTTGTGTTCGACGAAAACTATTTTTATGATGAACTAACCATATCAGAAGTGAAACGAGTAGTTGCATCTCTTTATAGAAAATGGGATAACGAGCTATTTAATAAATATGTAAAGGAATTTTCATTGCCTTTAAAAAAGAAAATTAAACATCTATCAAAAGGAATGAAAATGAAACTTTCCCTTGCAATAGCATTATCCCATCATGCCGAATTATTAATAATGGATGAACCTACTTCAGGGCTTGATCCAATTATTCGAAGCGAACTGCTTGATATACTGTCCTCTTTTATACAAGACGAAAACAAGGGCGTGTTTTTTTCTACGCATATTACTTCCGATTTAGATAAGATAGCGGATTACATTACATTTATTCATGATGGGGAAACTATATTTTCTTGTACAAAAGACGAAATATTTGAAAACTATGGGCTTGTTAAAGGGCCAAAGGAATTGTTACATAGCGATATACAGTCACTTTTGATTGGTGTTAGAGAAAATCAATTTGGATTTGAGGCATTAGTGAAAGATAAGCAAAAAATAAAAAGAATGTTAGGAGACAAAGTTATTGTGGATAAGCCTTCTCTTGAAGATATTATCGTGTATTTTCAAAGGGGGATGTAACAAATGTTTCAACTTATATTGAAAGATATACTACTTCTTAAGAAAACGCTTTTATTTGCCGCAATTTATATTATAGTGATGATCATATTTTTAAAACAAGATAGCGCAGTTGTTTTTCTTGTTAGTATTATTGCGGTGAATTACATACTAATACTATCAGCATGTGCGCATGACGATAAAAACAAAGCTGATATTTTGTTAAATAGTTTTCCTTTAACAAGACGGACTATTGTAATGGCAAGATATTGTTCTATATTTGTTTTTACCATCATTGCTATTGCGTATTACCTAGTGATTGCGTACATATTGCAAATGATAGGTCCTTCTATCCAGGTTCACAGTGTTTCACTCGAAAGTATAATAGTTGCGTTATGTGCTGTCATTTTTATTAACAGCATTTACTTTCCGGTGCTTTTTAAAGTTGGATTTATTCACTCTAGATTGGTGAGTTTTGCTTTATTTTTCGGCACATTTGCGCTTGTTCCAAAATTTTTTGAACAAGCTAATCATCCATTTATTCAAAATGTGGTTCATTATCTTGAACGTCTTTCTGATGTCGAAGTGATGGCAATCGTCATAGTGGCGATGATTTCATTATTGACGATTTCCTTTTTCCTTTCGTTACAGTTTTACCGCAAACGTGAATTTTAGCATAAAACTTGTTTTATCAGAATGTGGGGGAAGAAGTATATTTCACAAGCAGGTCTGCTTCAATAAAGATCGACCTGCTTGTTTCTTCTCAATCATCCCATTTATACGTCCAAAACCGCTCGGTCTTCAGCCATTCTAACACGTCGCCGCCGCGTTTTTTCGCCGCTTTCATCAATCCTTCCGTTTGTGAGCGGTGCGCTTGGATGGCAGCAAGTTTTTTTTCGATGACCGAACTGACATCACGGATGACATCTGGCTTGCCCAAGTCTTGCTCACAGTTTTTTGCAAATGCGACGCAGTGAACGACAGGGCGCTTGTCTTTCGGAAGGCGCTTGAGAGCGCGAATAACGGCGGCGCCGCATGCGTCATGATCAGGATGGACGCTATAACCAGGGTAAAACGTAATGACAAGCGATGGATTCGTTTCTGCGACAATTTCTCCGATTCGATCGGCAAGCAATTCTTCATCCTCAAATTCTATCGTTTTATCGCGGTATCCAAGTAAGCGCAAGTCATGGATGCCGATAGTTTTACATGCTTCTTCGAGTTCTTTTTTGCGAATGAGAGGAAGTGTTTCACGGTTGGCAAATGGCGGCACTCCCATATTTCTTCCCATTTCCCCAAGGGTTAAGCAGGCGTACGTAATCGGTGTGCCACTTTCAGCGTGCTGCGCTAACGTTCCAGACACTCCAAACGCCTCGTCGTCGGGATGGGGGAATACGACTAATATATGTCTTTCCATGAAAATCACTCCTTCATTAAAATGGCTCGTGGCTTAATTGCAGTGCAACAGCCAGCCTTCCTTCATAATCGTGCCCGGCTAACAGCAATTGTCCTTTCTCTGTCATTTCCCAGTCTGTTAATCCTTCCGCATACACCCAGCCGAAATCAAGTTTTAAGCCGACACGATACGGCCCGTTTCCAACGATTTTCCCGCGGCTGAAACGAATAAGACCGTTGCGAATATAAGCTCCAGCAGAAAAAAATCCTTCATTATGGTGAGAAGCATATGCTCCATTTGTCGTCTCTAAATGAATATATACGTCTTGGTTGGCAAAGCGGTTTAATGCGGCTTGCACTTCCCAAACATCAATCGGCTGCAAGCGAATCCCTCCTGCTATTTATTTTCTATTATTTTACATGAAACGAGCAAAAAAACGAAAATATTTCGTCTATCGAACTTCTTGATTATAATAAAAGAAGACAGTTATTGAGACTCATCAAGCTTCGATTTTACGCCAAAATAGAGAAGAGGTGTTATTGATGAGTTTTCAAGGAAATGGCATAACGTTTTTAAACTTTGACAATACGTATGTTTCGCAAAAACAGCTTTTTCATTTTCCACATGAATGGATCGATTTTACCGATTTAGCACATACAAACTTGTATTGTGAACCCGAATCATTACGCGAGATTGAGAGACGCATACGTCTTCGTAAACAAAAAGGAGCGGTGTTCATCGGAAACGGAAACTATCACTATGTTTCTTATTTGCTTATTCAAGAAATAAAGGAGCCTTTTACTCTCGTTTTGTTTGACCATCATACGGATGTTGGAACTGGGGATGTTCCTGTTATTTCGTGCGGTTCATGGGTATCGTATGCGCTAAAGCATCCTTATTTAAAAAAGGTGGTTATGATCGGTCCAAAACCTTCACAACAGTATCTTCGTTTATCTTCTAATATTACTGTCTTCCCAATTGATCATTACGATATTTCTCCAAGCATGCTTTTTTCCGTCATTCCTACTCATTGTATATATATTAGTATTGATAAAGACGTGCTTTGCCGTGATGATGCGGTGACAAACTGGGATCAAGGAACGATGCCGCTTTCGTTTTTGCTTTCCTGTCTGCGTCATCTATTATTCTATAAAAAGGTAGTAGGTGTGGATGTGTGCGGTGAATATCCGCAAGCTTCCATTGATGTTTTTAACCCTGTTTGCCGCGAAGCGAATCGAAAAAACGAATATGCGAACCGATGCATTATTGAAACGTGTTTACACTACACATCTACACATCCCCTTCCTGCGTAATTGCTCACCATCATACAGTAGCATTATAGATGTAAGTTTTGCCTTTTGATCAAAGAATCACGATGTTTTTCGGCTGCGCATAAGCGTGATTGAGGCAAGCCACGGCCTTGCCCCGGACAGACGAAAAATCTGCGGCAAACTTCTTGTCCGCCAGAAGTTGAATCTTCCAGATAAACTTATATTACAAATAAAAGAGCTGTATCTATTTGCAGCCCCTTAGTACATGATGCGAAATTGCGTTTCATTATTAATAATTGGAATTTCTTGTGCGGAAACATCGGTTACTTTCGCAAAAAGCGTTCCTTCTCGGATCGTGTCAATAAATAACTGGATCGCCTCTTCATTTCCTTGTACTTCAAGTTCCACTGTTCCATCGTCATTGTTTCTGACCCAGCCTGTCAATTGCCGTTTTAGTGCTTCATATTGGGTAAAATACCGGAATCCCACGCCTTGAACGCGCCCATGAACGATTAAGTGAAACCGTTTCATATTGCTCGCCCCTCGCCATCTTTTTTCTATTCTCATCATACAATAGATAGGGGATTTTGTATATGTGGATGTAAGATAAGAGGGAGGACGAAAAGCGAAAGGGAGCTTGGCGATGTTAAGCTCCCTTATTCGCTCGTAACAATATTTGTGCGTTTTCTTTGATCATATTCTGCAAAAAAGGATGGTATCCTAAATAGTTGCATAAAATCCACTGTTTATTGGATGAAGAAAGAGAACGGAGCTGTTTTTCAATTGTTTTCATTAATACGCCAGTAAATAATAAATAAGGAACGACGAAAATTTTTTTGTAGAAAGAACGGCTTGCTTCATATAAACCGTCTTCCAATGTTGGCCGGATGGCGGCTAAAAAACATATATCAACGCGCGGGACGTTTGTTTTTGCTTGAAGCAGATTAGCGATCGCGGTGATATCACGCTTTGTATCCGGATCGCTGCTGCCGCGTCCGATAAGCAGAATCATCGATTCATGGTCTAGCGGCACTGCTTGTTCTTTTATCCGGTCTACAACAATATCAATCATCATTTCATGCACGCCAAACGGTTCTCCAAGCACGATTTCTAAGTGGGGATGGCGCTGTTTTGCTTGCCGGATTGCCTCTGGAATATCATGTTTAGCATGTCCTGCTGATAAAAGCAGAAGCGGGAGAACAACGATGCGAGATGCCCCTTTTTGAACGCAAATATCGATTCCAGTGACAATATCTGGATAGGCAAGTTCAATAAAACAAAGTTCTTGAATGGGAACATTGATATTTGCCTTGCATTGTTCTACAAAGTTACTTGCTTCCGCGCGAGCTTTGGCGATGCGGCTGCCGTGACAG
Source organism: Parageobacillus galactosidasius (assembly GCF_002217735.1). Taxonomy (NCBI): domain Bacteria; kingdom Bacillati; phylum Bacillota; class Bacilli; order Caryophanales; family Anoxybacillaceae; genus Parageobacillus; species Parageobacillus galactosidasius. The sequence goes on from NZ_NDYL01000001.1 coordinate 459,554, forward strand.
ACGTACAATATCGCTTGCATATTCCACCTCGTCATAATGCTGCGTTAGCGGCCGTCTGTTGTTTTTGAAGAAGCTGTTCAAACCATTGAATGTTTTCGCGAAGTTTTACGACGTTCCCGATAATAATCATGCTTGGATTTTCGATCTTTTCTTTTGCGACAACCTCAGCGATCGTCGATAAGGTAGCAGTTACAGTCCGTTGTTCGGACATGGTTCCCCATTGAATGACCGCAACGGGGGTTGAAGGAGCTTTCCCGTATTGGATGAGCTGGCTGCAAATATATGGGAGATTGCTGATGCCCATGTAAATGGCAAGCGTATCAATGCCTTTCGCGAGATTTTCCCATTTGATTTCTTCTTCGCTTCCTTTCCGCTTATGACCGGTGATGAAGGCGACGCTAGAGCTGAAATCTCGATGGGTGACAGGAATACCAGCGTAAGCAGCAGCGGCGATTCCAGAAGTAATGCCGGGAACGATTTCAAACTCGATTCCATGTTTCGCAAGCGCCTCTGCTTCCTCACCGCCTCTGCCAAATACGAACGGGTCGCCGCCTTTCAAACGAACAACCGTTTTTCCTTTTTTGGCGTACCGAACGAGGAAATGATTAATGGTTTCTTGCTGCATGGTATGGTAACCCGGCAATTTGCCGCAAAAGATGAGTTCTGCATCTTTTTTCGCATAGGATAACAGCTCTTCATTGATGAGGCGGTCGTATAAAATAACATCGGCTTGCTGGATGCATTTGAGGCCTTTTATGGTAATTAGTTCAGGGTCACCAGGGCCCGCTCCAACTAGGTATACTTTTCCCATCTTTGTTTCAGCCCTTTCTCGTTTGCATGTTTTTTATGAAGAATGGCGGGGTTCGCTGTAGACAACGAACCCGCCTCCGCGACGAATCAGTTTTTTTTCATGTAGAGAAATATCCGTATAATCAGGAACTTTTAAAAAATGTTTTTCTAATTCTACTTCGACGAGGCGAAATGCTTGTTCATCATCGTTTGCGGCAATGACGACATAGATGATTTCTGTTTTTGTTGTTACTTCAAATCGATAAAGAAACATTGCTGTCACCTTTTATGCTACCGTGCTGACTTGCGCTAAAATGCTGTCTAGTTTTGTTTGCAACGCTTCTATTCCAACGCGATCTAAGTAAGCTAAGAATGTTTCGCCCGGCAATTTTGTTTCTTTGAAATAGGTTAATAGCTGCAAAAGCACTTCGGAAATTCGTTCCGCATCTACTTTTCCTTTTAATTTTTGATTGTATTTGCCGCCGTTGTAGAGCGTGCCGCCGACGTAAATTTCAAACGCTTCAATCATGCCTCTGTCTTTTGTTTTTGTTTTGATTCCTTGCAGGCCGATATCTCCAATTTGCCGTTGGCCACATGAGTTTGGACAGCCAACCATATGAATGCGTACTGGAACGTCCAGTTCTAAATGCTGATCTAAATATTCAGCGACGCGCCGCATCCGTTCTTTCGTCTCGACGAGCGCCAAATTGCAAAATTCAGTGCCAGTACAAGAAACAGAATAGCCGGTGAATGTGTTCGGACGGATAGAAATCCGTTCAAACACTTTTTCCTGTAATACAGCGTCAACATATTTATCTGGAATATTTGGAATAATTAGGTTTTGTGAATTGCATGTGCGGACTTCGCCGTTGCCGTATTGGCGGGCTATGCGCGCGATTTCGAATACTTCATCCGCGCTCAAGCGGCCAACTGGCACATTAAAGCCGATGAAATTTAATCCTTCTTGTTTTTGGCGATGGACACCATAGAAGTAACCAGGATTCCAGCCTTTTTGCACATCTTCCCCTTTGGATGGGAGAGGCCCCGTGAGCTCAATTAATTTTTCTTTAAATTTATCAACGCCCCAGTCAGCGACAAGGAATTTGAGACGGGCGCGATGGCGTTTTTCGCGATAACCGTAATCGCGGAAAATCGTTGTGACAGCAACAGCAACGTCTTTCACGCGATCTGGCGTTACGAACACATCTAACGTTTGGGCAAGGTACGGAGCAGACGATAAACCGCCGCCGACTTTCACATGGAATCCGAGCACTTCTTTGCCGTCGATCACTTTTTTCGCCGGTGTAAACGACAAGCAATGGATTTCTGCGTTAACCGTGTTGTAGACGTTGGCGCTGATTGAAATTTTATATTTGCGCGGCAAGTTGGAGAAGTCTTCATTGTGTTGGAAAAATTCATATACTTCGCGGACGATTTCTCTCGTGTCGAACAGTTCGTCCGGATCGATGCCGGCAAGCGGATTGCCGACGATGTTGCGAGTGATATCGCCGCAGGCGCCGGCGGTAGATAACCCAACTCGTTTTAAACGATCAAAAATATCAGGAATTTGTTCGATTCGCAGCCAATGGAATTGAACAGATTGACGGGTTGTAATGTCAAACAAACCGCGTCCGTAATCACGGGCGATGCCTGCTAACGTTTCGAGCTGCTCGTTAGATAAAATTCCGGAAGGAACACAAACGCGCATCATAAAATAGCCATCTTCTTTTGGGCGTTGCAGGTAAAGCCCTGCCCATTTGAAATAATCCCATTCTTCTTGCGGAATCGAAGAGAATCCATGCTTTGCATAATAAGGAATATCTTCAAAAATTTTTAGTCCATCTTTTTTAAGCTTTTTTAATTCCATTTTGTTTAATTTCGGATTATCTGCCCATACTTTTTCGTATGCCATTTAAAGCTCCCCCTTTATAAAGTTTCGATCGCGCAAGTAAGCAAGCACTTGATTGGCGCATTCATCGATCGTGTAACGATGTGTTTCAAGCGTTAATTCCGGAGAAACAGGTGCTTCATACGGAGAGTCGATACCGGTAAAATCGCGAATTTCTCCATTTCTTGCTTTTTTATACAATCCTTTTGGATCACGTCTTTCACACTCTTCTAACGGGCATTTCACATAAATTTCGATAAACTCATCTTTTTCTACTAAATGGCGAACAAGCTCACGATCTTGAGCAAAAGGAGAAATAAATGCCGTTAAGACGAATTGCCCGCTGTCAACAAACAGCTTGGCAACTTCACCGATGCGGCGAATATTTTCGGTGCGATCTTCTACGGAGAAGCCAAGATCTTTATTTAGCCCGTGGCGAATGTTATCGCCGTCTAATACATAATTTTGAATGCCAAGGTCAAATAACTTTTTCGACACGGCATTGGCGATTGTGGATTTACCGGAGCCGGAAAGTCCGGTAAACCATAAAATCGCGCTGTGATGCCCGTTGCGCTTGCGGCGGTCTTTTTTTGTAATTGACGTTTGGTGCCAAACGATGTTCGTGCTCAAGCTTTCTCCTCCTTTAACGTGTAGATGAGGTGACAGCCTCGCGCTGCTGCAATCCTTTAATCAATACTGCCGCGACTTCCGGACGGCTGAACGTGCTTGGCGGCACTTGGCCATTGCGCAGCATTTCCCGTACTTTTGTGCCGGATAATACAACATGGTATTTCGGATCATGCGGGCATGTTTTCGTCGACGCCATTCCTTCGCATTTCGTGCAATAAAAGCTATGTTCGAAAAACAGCGGCGTAATGCCAAGTTCTTCCGGCGTAAAATTCAAGAAGATTTTTTGCGCATCATATGTGCCATAGTAATCACCGACGCCGGCATGGTCGCGGCCGACAATGAAGTGGGTGCAGCCGAAGTTTTTGCGCACCATCGCATGGAAAATCGCTTCCCGTGGCCCGGCGTAGCGCATCGCTGCCTGGAATACTCCTAAAAACACGCGGTCTTTCGGATAATAGTTTTCTAACAATACTTGATAGCTTTCCATGCGGATGTCCGCAGGGATGTCATCCGCTTTTGTTTCGCCGACGAGCGGGTTTAAAAAGAGGCCGTCGACAATTTCGAGCGCGCATTTTTGGATGTATTCATGGGCGCGATGGACAGGATTTCGCGTTTGAAAGCCGACCACCGTGTTCCAGCCAAGCTCGGCAAAACGCTTACGTGTTTCGGCCGGATCGAAGTAGAATGGAGCGAAACGCCCTTTATCAGTGCGTTTTACTAATGTAATCGGGCCGCCTACATATACATTTGGCTTTTCAAATAGTTTCCGTACGCCTGGATGTTTGAGTTCCTCTGTTTTGTAAACGAGAAGTGCTTCTTTTGTTTTATCAGGTTGATAGATTTCTTGAATATCAATGACTCCATAGACTTCTCCGTTGTAAACGAGTTTGGCCGTTTCGCCGGCAGAAAGCTCTTTTGCCTTTTCTTCGGTTACAGCAAGGGTAATTGGAATGCTCCATACTGTACCGTTGGTTAAGCGCATCGTTTCAACGACAGAGTCATAATCCTCTTTTGTTAAAAATCCGGTAAGCGGGCTGTAAGCGCCTGTTCCGATCAATTCTAAATCACTTAACTCGGCATTTGTCAGCTCAATTTCTTTTGTCAGTGTATCCAATGGATAGCTAGGATTCCATCGATCGATTAATGTGCCTCCGTGTGGAATGCTTAAACTCATTGTTCATAACCTCCTAGAATCAATATTTCATATAGGAAAACTATGATTTATTGCGAAACGTCACCGCTGTTTTTGTATAATGATCGTTTTTCTTCGGCTATTGTTTTTTCAAGCTAATAATGCCAAAGGTGACAAGCCAAACCTTATGAGATGTGAAGGCCGCATTCTGTTTTTCCGTGGCCGACCCATCTGCCGGAACGTAAATCATTTGGATCGAGTGCGGGGGACGTACAAGGTTCACAGCCAATGCTTGGATAGCCGCGATCGTGAAGGACATTGTACGGAAGACGACGTTTGTATACATAATTCCATACATCTTTCCATGTCCAATGAATAAGAGGGCATATTTTTATGGATTTAAATTTGTCATCTTTATTTATATATTCTACATGGCTTCGTGTTGGCGATTGTTCGCGGCGCAGTCCAGAAATCCAAGCGGTTATTCCTGTTAATGCTTCGCGAAGCGGAATGACTTTTCGCAGTTCACAACATTTATTTGGGTTGTGTTTCCATAATTCATCTCCCAACTGTTGCGCTTGTTCTTCTAGCGATAAACTTGGTTTTTTCATGACGATGCGGAGAGAAGGATATTTTTCTTTTACTTTTTCGATTGTTTTGTACGTTTCGCGAAAATGGAGCCCGGTATCGAGAAATACGATTTCCGCATCTGGCTTTACTTGCGAAATCAAATCGATTAACACGATTCCTTCAACGCCGAAGCTACAGGCGTACACAATATCGTCCTTATATTGGCGGAATGCCCAAGTGAGGACATCAAGCGCCCCTTTTGTTTCATTATCGTGAGGGAATGAAGGTTTTTCTTCGGTTTCCCATGTTTGATAAGTGAGCATCTTTCTCCCTCCTTAAAAATCAAAGAAAATAAAGTGGATTAGTCGGTTATATAGGAATAGAAAGAGAACGAACGCTTATAAAAAACGCTCTTCCATTTTGGAAAGAGCGAAGAGGCCGCATATTTCACCTTATCTTCCAAAATGGCACCCATTTTGCTGGAATTAGCACCTTACTTTTTCATGAAGCAGGTTGCCGGAGTTCATCGGGCCAGTTCCCTCCCTCACTCTCGATAAGTTTGATGTAATTGATTAAAATTTTAACATAATTCACACAAAAGTCAATCCTAGTTTTTCGATAGGAATTAATTTTTTGCTGATATAACACAGTAGAGGAATAAAGAAATCAGGAAAGAAAAGGGCGGTTTGTTGTCCGACCTTTTCCATGCATGTCAACCGGATAATAGGGAATTATGCAAAACAGAGGATGCAGAAACGCGGATCGGCAATGTTACTTCGACGGTTGTTCCTTTATTCTCTTCACTCATAATCGACATCGTTCCACCGTGGTCTTCGATAATTTTTTTACTGATCATTATTCCGAGGCCAGTACCTTTTTCTTTTGTTGTAAAGAACGGTTTTCCTATTTTTTCTAGCTGTTCTTTTGGAATTCCGCAGCCTTCGTCGATAAAGCGGATAAGAACGGAATATTCATCCTTTTTTTGTGCCTCAATAAAAATATGTCCACCGCTTTTCATCGCTTCCATTGCATTTTTTAAGAAATTAATAAATACTTGCTTTAATCCGTTTTCGTCACATTCAATGAGAGGAAGAGATGGATCAATTTTTGTAATAATTTGGATGTTATGCAAAATACCTTGTGTTTCTAATAAAGTGGTGACATGTTGAAGCAAAACGCCAATATCACTTTTTGTAAATTTGGTTGCTTGTGGTTTTGCCAACACTAATAGTTCGCCTAAAATAAGTTCAATGCGCTGAATTTCTGATTCAATAATGTGAAGGTAAGGTTTTTTCTCGTCAAGTTCGAATTGCAATAGTTGTATAAATCCTTTTATGGCTGTAAGCGGATTGCGAATTTCATGGGCGATCCCAGCCGCTAGCTGGCCGGCAACTGAGAGCTTTTCCGATGTTCGAATGAATTCTTCTGTTTTTTTCAGTTCGGTAATATCGGTGAATGTCAATACCGCATCAACGACGGCTCCATTTTCCAAAACAGGCGTTACCGTATAGGAAACGGGGAAATGGGTACCATCTTTTTTCCAAAAAATATCTTCACTAATATGATATGTTTTCCCATCTTGAATGGCGAGATCAATTGGGCATTCATCAATAGAGTAAGGAGTTCCATCTTTTTTCGTATGGTGAATGATATCATGCGATGCTTTTCCAATGGCTTCTTCCGCTTTATATCCCGTCATTCGTTCTGCAGCTGGATTCCAGAAAACGATATTTCCATATTTATCAATCCCACAAACTCCTTCAGCAATAGAATTTAATATGAGTGTATGTTTATGATATAAGTTTTCCAGCTCTTTTCGGTAGCGATTGAGTTCCGTCATATTTTGGCCAATCACATAAATTCCTTTCAAGCGATTTCCATGAATTATTGGAATGGTTTTAAAATGCATGTCAATAATTTTTTCATTTTTATGCTTTACTTGTAAATCATATTCACAACTTTCTCCTTTTAATGTTCGTTCAAATTTTTTTTTTGCTTTTTCAATTTGGTCTGGGGCGATAAACTGAGTAAAATGTTTGCCAATATATTCGCTTGGTTTGTATCCAAGCATTTTTCTTACTTCAGGGTTGCCGGATATAAGTAGCCCATTTATGTCTAGCAGAAGAATCACATCAGGGTATTCGAAAAAAAGACATTTATGACATTGTTTATTTTCTTTTAATAAGCGGCTAATGATAAATGCGGACGCTGCCAAACAAAAGGCGCTGAGCACAGCAACGATGGAGCTGAACAAAAATCGAGTGAAAGAATCCGCCATATGGGGAAAATGTATTGACCAAACCACAAGGCTGATGATGCATATGATTGCTGCTGCAGAGAGCATGTAAATAGGAAATGTGTGGGCGAATAGTATTTTCAATAATATGTAAGAAACGATTACGGTAATGAAGAATAATAGAATGATAAATAACACGTAATGAATACCGCCAGAGATCATTTTTATTCTCCTCTCCCGCCTTAAAACATTAGAACTTAGACATAATTATACGAAAATAAAGATAATTTGAGTAGAACCAATAAAAAACGCTGCCCAAAGCGAAAAGGACAGCGATAGACGTTTCCGCCTTACATGGATACGTAAGTATGGCATTGTACATAATGAATCATTGAAAAACGACGTTTCCTTCAGCATTTTTTACTTTTTGCGTAAGTTTCCTAACTCCTCGGCGATGGCCTGCATCTCGCTTGGGCTAAACGTATTTTTTCTCATCACCATTTCATAAATGTCTTTTAGCTCATCATACCATTCCTCGGAGAAGTGGGAAGGTTTAATCGCATCAAAATTTAATACTTTTAGCTTTTCTTTTATTTTTTCTACCATGTACGCTACGTTTTCTGCCGACTTTTTGGATAAATCCATTTTTTTGCTCCTTCCTTGTAAAGGTTACATGTATTTTAACATACAAGGGAATACATTGCGCTAATATTTTTGTATATAATGGGGTCGAAAGGAGATGTGAAACAATGGTAAAAGTATTATTTGTTTGCTTAGGGAATATTTGTCGCTCGCCGATGGCGGAAGCGATTTTTCGACATTTAGTAAAAGAGAGAGGATTGGAAGGAAAAATCATCGTTGATTCAGCGGGAACAGGGAATTGGCATGTCGGAGAACCGCCGCATGAAGGTACACAGACGATATTAAAGAAAAATAAGATCGATTTTTCAGGAATTTGCGCTCGGCAAATTTGTAAAGAAGATTTGCAGGAGTTTGATTATATTATTGCCATGGATGCGGAAAATGTTGGGAATCTGCGACGATTAGCCGGATACAATAAAACAGGATTTATCGGCCGGCTTCTTGATTTTGTTCCAAATAGCGAAATTGCTGATGTGCCAGATCCGTATTACACAGGAAACTTTTCAGAAGTATATGAGCTTATCCGAAAAGGGTGTGAACATTTATTAGAAGCAATTATAAAAGAGAAAAAACTTTAAAAAGGGGGAAAAATAAGTGAAGAAGAGAAATGTATGGAAAGGTGTGATGATCGGGGCAGCAGTAGGAGCCGCATTTTCCTTGCTGATCAAAAGGGAAGAAAAGCAAGACCGTCTTTCATTGCCGATGAAGCTGAAACAATGGCGCCAATCTGTAGAAGAGATGGCAGAAGACATGGAGTTTATTATGGAAAAAATAAAAGATATTGCAGAAAAAACACCGGAAGTTATCGAATTTATAAAAGAAGCATATAGCTGGAAAGAGGATGATCGTCCCCGAATAAAATAATGAAGGGGGAACGAGAAATGATGATTAATTTAACGTTTATTCGTGAAATGGTGCGGCGTTTTCAAAAGGATGAAATTCCCCGTCTGTCGGCGGAATTAGCTTATTATTTCCTTCTTTCCCTGTTCCCATTTCTTATTTTTTTATTTACGTTACTTGCTTATTTGCCAATTCCACATGAAGATATTCTTTCCATAATACGTCAATATGCTCCAAAAGAAGCGCTTCATTTAGTCGAGGAAAACATTCGTCGGGTGATGGACGACCAAAACTGGAAATTGTTATCGTTTAGTATTATCGTTGCGATTTGGTCAGCTTCAAATGGAATGAATGCGATTGTCCGGGCGTTTAACCGCGCTTATGATGTCGAGGAAAATCGCCCCTTTTTTATCGCTCGTGGAATGTCGGTATTGCTTACAATCGGAATGATTTTTGTGATCATCGTTGCATTGTTTTTGCCTGTATTCGGGAAAACGATTGGGCTATTTTTATTTTCTGCATTTGGTTTTTCCCAAACATTTTTAATGACTTGGAACGCGTTGCGTTGGGTCATTAGTTCATTAATTTTGTTTGTTGTGTTTACCGCATTATATTATTTCGCGCCAAATAAGAAGCTGCGTTGTGCGAATATTGTCAGCGGCGCAATCTTTGCGACGGTTGGATGGATTCTCATGTCGCTTGCTTTTTCTTACTATGTCAACAATTTTGCGAATTATACCGCCATGTACGGAAGCCTCGGTGGAATGATTATTTTAATGGTGTGGTTTTATTTATCAGGGATGATTATTGTTTTAGGAGGAGAAATGAACGCGATTTTTGATTGTGAACGGGAAGGAAGAAAACGCACGCGTTAATATGCACAAACTTCCTTTCATAAACAACAAATTCAGGGAAATAGTAACGACTGTAAGAGGTTTGTTGAAGATGAGAGGGGGATTGTGATGACGAAACATACGAAAAAAGACGGCGGTACAAAACAAAAAGGAAAAAACAGACCAAAACATAAAACAAGCGGAAGCGCCAACGGCCAAAACGGATATCATTAGAAAAGCGTAGCGAGGAGGCTCAGACCAAACAAAGTTTGGCCTTGCGTGGGTTACTCAGAGAAGTTAACTCAATGTGTTGCCGCCACAGCGGGGCCGAAGCGTCGCGAGCCGATGGCGCCTGGAGCTAGACAATAATAAAAGCGGAGGCGGCGCGAACAGCTCTCGAAGCGAAATGTTCTTCGACTGCTGAAGTGCTTGCACTTCAAGGGAGAAGGTTATTTCGCACAAGAGAGCTAGCCGCCGAGCTAGACAATAAGAAAAGCGTAAGGCGCCCCATTTCGCCTAAAAGCTGCCCGCGTCCTGCGGGCAACGGCGAAATGTCGCCATCCTGGCTCCGCGACACGCGCTGGAGGACCCGCGAGGATAATGCTCCAAAAACAAAGAAAGCGCTGCAGGGGATCTACACGAAGACAACAAGCCTCTGCAGCGCCTCAACAAAGTGTTTTTATCGGTGGCGCAAAGAGATTATAAAAAAGAAAAGGACTGTCCTATGGCGGTCCTTTTATTCTGCGATTTCTTCATGATTGTAATAGTACAACTCATAAATATATTCGATTTCTGCGTCTGTCATATAAGCAAGTTGGTCTCTTGTAATTCCTCTTACTTTTTCGATAAATTCAATCATATTTTTTCGTTCTGCTCTAAGCATTTATTATCGCTCCCCTCCAGGTCGTTCTGTTTTAAAACAGAATATCGATTTCTTGCTATTATTATATAACAGAACAAAAAGAAAGGTCAATAATTTTTTGAAAATAAACACAAAAAAGAAGGTCATCCATGAGTGACCTTCTTTGTTTTATTCCATAACAGCGGCACAAAGACAAGGAAGAGAAGTGCGCTTATCGTAAAGAAAAAGTTGTGATTCGCCCCGAATTGAATCATTAAGCCGGTCATAAACGGACCGATCATGCTGCCAATGCTGTATAGCATACCACATAGTAAGTTTCCGGCTGGGAAGAGCTGTTTTGGCAGCAAATCTGCCATATACGTAATCCCGAGTGAAAACAAAGAACCGACAAACATACCGGCAATAAAGAAACAAACGGCAAGCCCGACAAGGGAGTGATGGAATAAATAAGCACTAAAAAAGCTGGCACTTCCGATCAATAAAGCAACGGAAATGACTCGTTTTCGCTGAAAACGATCACTTAATACTCCAAGAGGCAATTGAAAAATGATACCTCCAAGTGAAAAAGCTGGTAAAATAAATGCTACATGTTCTATACCAATATGTTCCCGCAAAGCGTAAACAGGGAAAATGGCATGAATCGATGCTTCCAAAAAGCCGTAAGTAAACGGAAGCAATAAAGCAACCCACGCGTATTTCCATGCATGAACGAAGCGTTGAAATGTGTGTGCCGAACCAGATTGTTCGCTTTCCTGCGGCCGTTCGTTTGGCAAGAAAAAGACGCTACACCAGCCTATAAGGCTAAGTAGCGATGATAAGAAAAACGGCAACGATTCATGGAATTGAATGAGTGACGCTAACAGCGGACCAGCTGAAAAACCGATGCCGAAAAATAGCCCGTATAGCGACAAGTTACGTCCTCGCCGTTGTGCGGGAGAAAAATCGGTAATCCATGTTTGTGTTGCGAAATGGAGCATATGGTCACCAATTCCGATGCAAAGGCGCAAGAAAAACCAAATCAAAAATGAATGAAAAGCTGAAAATAAGGCGAGCGATAATATTACAATAAAACCACCAAGGATAATCATAGGCCGGTATCCATATTTACGCAGCGGTTTTTCTAAAAATGGAGAGATCAATAGGACACCGATATACAACGCTGTGGCATGTATGCCATTTGCAGAAGAGGAAAATCCATGTTTTTCAAGCAATATAGAAAGAAGCGGCAGCAGCATCCCTTGTGATAAACCAGAAATAGCGACAATGCTGATTAAAATCCAAAAGCGCATTGCTTGATACCTCGTTTCTAAACATAACACTCGTTTAACATGGTACATAAGTGGATTGTATAAGGCAAGAAAAATAAAGGAGGGATTTTTACGTAAAGTGTTAAATACATATATTTGGGAGAATATTGAATAATAATGACGACCGTTATCCCATTGTCATACATAACATATGGTTCAAAAAATGCCGCTATTTTCTGATTGATCATCGAACGAATATAATGAGCCGTTCTAGATAAACTGAACGAGAAAGGTGGAATTATAACGGATGAATAAAGTATTTGCGCTGATGGTATGGATCGGCGTTCCATTATCAGTAATCGGCAGTTTTCTTCATTGGCCTGTGGTCTTGATGTTTGCGGTGTATTGCTTAACGATTATTGCTTTAGCAAGCTATATGGGACGCGCTACGGAAAGTTTGGCTATTGTAGCTGGACCGCGCATAGGGGGATTGCTTAATGCTACGTTTGGCAACGCAGTAGAGCTCATTATTTCCATTTTTGCTTTAAAAGCGGGACTCGTAGAAGTAGTGCTCGCCTCACTTACAGGTTCGGTGCTTGGCAACTTATTATTAGTGGCTGGCTTGTCTTTTTTTGTTGGCGGTCTTAAGTACAAGCGGCAGGAATTCAATGTATATGATGCCCGCCATAACGCCGGACTGCTTACGTTTGCCATTTTAGTGGCGTTTGTGATTCCTGAAGTGTTTGCGATGAACATGTCTAGTCAAGAAAAGCTATCTCTTAGTGTCGGTATTTCGATTATTATGATCTTTTTATATTTAGCGGCCTTATACTTTAAGCTTGTCACACATCGCGGGGTATATCAACAAAAGTCTGATGTAGTGGAAGAACATGAAGAACCAGAATGGACAAAAGGAAAGGCGATTTTGATTTTAGCGCTAGCAACCGCGGCAGTTGCCTACATATCCGAGAGACTTGTCCATACGTTTGAAACGGTGGCGGAATCGTTCGGATGGAGCGAATTGTTTATCGGGATTATCATTGTCGCCATCGTTGGAAACGCAGCGGAGCACGCCTCTGCCGTTATTATGGCATACAAAAATAGAATGAATATCGCTGTTGAAATCGCGATCGGTTCAACGTTACAAATCGCTATGTTTGTTGCGCCTGTGCTTGTTCTTGTTTCTTTACTCTTTCCAGAAAAGATGCCGCTTGTTTTTTCGCTTCCGGAATTGATCGCAATGGCGACATCTGTATTATTGACGATTGTCATTTCTAATGATGGGGATACAAACTGGTTTGAAGGGGCGACATTGCTCGCGGCTTATACGATTATGGGAATCGGCTTTTACTTGCTTTGATCCTCATGAGTATTTTCGTTTATCCAAAAAGGCTCTGCTAATCGGCAGAGCCTTTTTGTTAATAAATTTTTTTCTATACGGATAAACCGTATTTTTTTGAAAGAAAATAACGGTGAGAGTAGCAATGGAAAGGAGTCAGCATGATGAAAAAATGGAGTATTTGCCTTTTTATTAGTGCTTTTATGATGTATGCTACTACTTTCACCGCTGACGCGGCTTCCAAACAAGCACAGCCGAGCTCCGTAGTAGATATTACAAAAGAAAATACGTATCCAAATCCGACGCAAGATTTGCCGTATCTAGAACCAAGCAAATTTACAAAACAGCTCCTTGATTCAGCAAACGTAAAGATTGAGAATCCAGAACTGATCCGGCTTCTTAATGAATCTTCCGTTTCCAGTACGCCGTTTGCTATTGGGTACCGGGCAACGATTTATTTAGGACAATGGCCGCTTAATTATCAATCGTTAGAAACGTCAACGAATTGGGAGTATCAAAAGGTCAATACCAATTTTCTCGATAATCGTGGCGGCAATGCTCCACAAAGACTATATTACAGACAGGAAACGCAAAAGCATGTGCGCGGCGGTTTAACGGCACCAATTCCAAGCGAAGAAGCGGTGCAAAAAATGATGTTAAATGCGGCGATGAAAAAGACGAACTTGCCGTTAGCGTTTAGTACGGTTGTCGGGATTGGGACGAAAAAAGACCATCCATATCAAGTGCCTGCCAAAAAGCTTGGTTATTTGTATGCTTATGCGCCAGCCGTGAATGAAAAAGGGAAAGTTACCTATGGAGAAGTGTATGTTGTACTTAAAGGAAATAAAAAGAAAATTGTCGTGAAAAATGTAACAACACGAGGAATTGGCGCATGGATTCCTGTTCAGGACCGTCTGTATTTTTCATATGTTGTAAGCGAACAGCCACGATAAAACGTCAAGGTGATAACCTTGACGTTTTATTTTTTGATTCGCGCTTTTCGTTTCGTAAAATCGATATCAGAATAATAGGTGTTTTTAACAAGTACGTTCGGCCCAAGACATTGAACGGATGGACAATGACAAAGAAGCTGTTTTGCGATAGGGGAATTTTTCCATTTTTCGTATGCTTCTAATAGCGTATGATGACGGATGTTTCCAAGCACCGGCTCATCGCCGAAATCAGTCACAATAATATCCCCTGTAAAAATATTGACGTTTAGTCGGGAGCGCCCGTCTGGATCATTGCGGACGGTTACGTTTTTACTCGAATAAAGTCGTTTCAATAGCGCTAAATCTTCTTCGTTATCGCTGCAAGGGTAAAATGGAAGTGTTCCAAACAACATCCAAACATTTTCGTCACGAATATCAAGAAGATGATGAATTGCCTCCCGCAATTCGTCCAAGCTCAACGTTTCCAGCGCACTTGCAAAATCACTAGGGTACATTGGATGCACTTCATGGCGTTTGCAATGCATCTCATTAACGACTTGGCGATGAATTTTTTCTAAATGTGGAACTGTCCGCTTGTTTAGCATTGTTTCTGCGGAGACGATGACTCCCGCTTTAGCCAAAGCTTTCGCGTTTTCAATCATTCGTTCAAAATATTTTTCACGCTGCGCAACGCTTGGTTTGCGCTCCATCATCGCAAATCCGCCTTCGACAAAGTCATCGATCGTTCCCCAGTTATGCGAAATATGCAACACATCTAGATATGGAATAATTTTTTCGTAACGATCTAATTCTAATGTTAAGTTTGAGTTTAGTTGTGTCCGCACTCCACGTTCATGGGCGTACTTCAATAACGGAACGACATAGTTATTTACCGATTTTAATGATAACATCGGCTCACCGCCGGTAATGCTTAATGAACGTAGATGCGGAATTTCTTCTAGACGCTGAATTAATAAATCAAGCGGCAGCGCTTCTGGGTCTTTCGTTTGCAATGTATAACCGACTGCGCAATGTTCGCAGCGCATATTGCATAATGTTGTCGTCGTAAACTCAATGTTTGTTAGTTGCAATTCCCCATATTCTTCTATATCAAGATACGCTTCCCACGGATCAAACGATGGCGCAATAGGTTTCAGTGTTAATGAATTCATATAATTCTCCTCTTTTCTTCTAAATTACAACCATCGTTCATTATGAAAAACAATTGCTGTGCTTGTCAATTGCTTTGTAATGGCAAGCAATATACTGTTTTTTCCTTTGCGATAATTATATTTGCTATAGTACGTTAATATGTTCAGACAATAGTCAATTCGATTGTCCAATTATGCCGCAAGTTGATTGAAGATGCAAACAACTGTAGATATTGAAAATAAAAATACGATGGCAACTTTTTATTTTTACACGAAAGTAGAAAAAAGGTTATAATAAATAGGAAGACAATTCTAAATAGTAATACATAGGATGAGCAAAGGGGAAGGGGCGTTGAACGTTGAACATGGAAAAATTCCAACAAAGCATGTATGAACTTATCGTGGAAACGTCCACGAAGTTGCCAAAGGATGTGCGTCGAGCGATCGCTCGGGCAAAAGCGAGAGAAAACGCGGGAACGAGGGCGGCGATGGCGCTGGCGACAATTGCCGGCAACATTAAAATGGCGGAAGAAAACGTATCACCGATTTGTCAAGATACAGGATTGCCAACGTTCAAAATTAAAGTGCCTGTCGGCGCAAACCAAATAAAAATGAAAGAGGCGATTCATGCCGCAATCGTTCAGGCGACAAAAGAAGGAAAGCTTCGCCCGAACTCCGTTGATTCGTTAACAGGAAAAAATAGCGGCGATAATCTTGGCGTTGGTGTTCCTGTTATTAAATTTGAACAATGGGAAAACGATTACATTGATGTTCGCCTTATTTTAAAAGGGGGCGGCTGTGAAAATAAAAACATTCAATACAGCTTGCCATGTGAATTGGAAGGGCTTGGACGAGCCGGTCGCGATTTAGACGGCATCCGCAAATGTATTTTACATGCGGTATACCAAGCGCAAGGGCAAGGCTGCAGCGCCGGATTTATCGGCGTCGGCATCGGCGGCGACCGCGCTTCTGGCTATGAACTGGCGAAAGATCAGCTCTTCCGCTCTGTGGACGATGTTAATCCAAACGAAGATCTTCGCCGCCTAGAAGAATATATTATGGAAAATGCTAATAAACTCGGCATCGGAACGATGGGATTTGGCGGCGAATCGACATTATTAGGCTGTAAAATCGGAGTGATGCACCGCATTCCGGCAAGCTTCTTCGTTTCCGTTGCGTATAACTGCTGGGCGTTCCGCCGTCTCGGCGTGAAGATCGATCCAGAAACAGGCGAAATCACGGAATGGTTATATCAAGAAGGAGAAGACGTCGATTTTGAAAAAGAATTGGAAAAAGCGAAAACAGCCGCAACGGCAGAACTTGGCGAAGTGCGCGAAATCGTCCTCGAGCCGCCGATTACGGAAGAACAAATTCGCCAGTTGAAAGTCGGGGATGTTGTCCGCATCAATGGAGTCATTTATACTGGCCGCGACGCGATTCATAAATATTTAATGGATCATGATTCTCCTGTTGATTTAAATGGACAAATTATTTACCACTGCGGACCGGTCATGTTAAAAGATGAAAACGGCAATTGGCAAGTCAAAGCGGCCGGTCCGACAACAAGCATTCGCGAGGAGCCTTATCAAGGAGACATTATGAAAAAATTCGGCGTTCGCGCGGTCATCGGAAAAGGCGGAATGGGCGCAAAAACGCTCCAAGCCCTAAAAGAACACGGCGGCGTTTATTTGAATGCCATTGGCGGTGCCGCACAATACTATGCGGACTGTATTAAATCGGTAGAAGGCGTTGACTTATTAGAGTTTGGCATTCCAGAAGCAATGTGGCATTTACGCGTTGAAAACTTTACCGCTGTTGTTACGATGGACGCTCACGGCAACAGCTTGCACGAAGATGTGGAAAAATCCTCACTAGAAAAACTTGCACAGTTCAAAGAGCCTGTTTTTAAATAAGGATTGATCACCGTCAGCTCAGTGCTGGCGGTGATTTTTTATGCAAAAAATGGCGCGGTTAAAGTGGCAATGGTGGAAAAAACTAATGGTTAGCAGCACGACAAGGAGGAAAGACCGATGAAAAAATGGGCAATATGGCTGTTAGTATGTGTCATCATCTTATCGTTTGTTCCTGCTTCCGCTGAAGCTGTAAGCAATAAAGCGATTCATTGGGGGTTTAAGCGAAGCGAGAACCATAAGCCTCCTTCCGCGGGAAAAGAGTTAGATCAACTGCTTGCCAAATATGATGCATTTTATTTAGGGAATCCAAACAAAAAAGAAATTTATTTAACATTTGATAATGGCTATGAAAACGGTTATACAGCGAAAATTTTAGATGTCTTAAAAGAGAAAAAAGTGCCAGCGACGTTTTTTGTGACGGGCCACTATTTAGATACCGCTCCTGATTTAGTGAAACGAATGGTGAAAGAAGGGCATATTGTCGGCAACCATTCATGGCATCATCCTGATTTAACGCAAGTGAGCAATGAACAGCTTCGGAAAGAGCTGGAATCCGTTCGTAAAAAAACGGAAGAGTTGACGGGACAAAAAGGAATGATGTATCTTCGCCCGCCACGCGGCATTTTCAGTGAAAGGACGATGGCGGTCGCCCGCGAGCTTGGTTATTACCATGTGTTTTGGTCGCTTGCGTTTGTTGATTGGCAGACGAACAATCAAAAAGGGTGGAAGTACGCATACGATAACATTATGAAACAAATTCACCCGGGCGCGGTTTTATTGCTTCATACCGTCTCGAAAGACAATGCGGATGCGCTTGCGAAAGCGATTGACGATTTGCGCAAGCAAGGCTACACGTTTAAAAGCCTCGATGATCTGATGGTCGAAAAAATGAATTTGCATCCATGGCTTTTTACCCCTTGAACGTTTGGTTCAAAGGGGTGTTTTTCGTTATAATGTGGGTATTAACGATGAAAAAAGGTGATTAGGTATGTGGCAACAGCAAATTGAGGTCGCCCCTCCGTACGATTTTTCCAAAGCGCTGAAGCGGCTTACCCTCGATCCTCTTATATCGGTCGATATAGCGAAACAGAAAGTCATTGTGCCGCTTTATGTTCAACAGATCCCAATCGCTGTTACGGTCGAAAGCATTGGGACAAAGGAGGAGCCGCGTTTTCTTGTTACGGCGCCATATCCTGAACGAAAAAAGGAAATCATCGAACGGATTTCCCATCTGTTTCAATGGAATACACCGCTTGCCCCGATTCACGAACATTTTCAGCGGACCGAATTACAACCGCTTTTTACCGAATATCAAGGAATGCCGCTTATTTTAGATTTTGATCTTTATTTTTGTTTAATGAAATGCCTCATTCACCAGCAATTAAATTTAAAAGTTGCTTACCGCCTGACAGAGCGGTTTGTGAAAACGTTTGGAACGCAAATCGATGGCGTTTGGTTCTACCCGCGGCCGGAAGATATTGCTTCTCTTTCCTATGATGAACTGAAGCAGCTGCAGTTAAGCGGACGAAAAGCGGAGTATATCATCGATACATCACGGCTCATTGCCGATGGGAAGCTTTCATTAGAGGAACTTGCACACCAAAACGAGGAAGAAGTGATGGAACAATTGTTATCGATTCGCGGCATCGGTCCATGGACGGTGCAAAATTTTCTTTTATTTGGGCTTGGAAAACCAAATGTGTTTCCGAAGGCAGACATAGGGTTGCAGCGGGCGATCCAGCGGCTGCTCGGTCTTTCACAAAAGCCATCGATAAAACAAATGGAAGAGCTGAGCAAGCGCTGGGAGCCGTATTTAAGCTATGCGTCCTTATACTTATGGAGAAGCATCGAATAGAGGAGTGGAGAGCATGACGAAGCAGACCATTACCATCAAGAAAGGACAACAGTTTCCTCTGACAATTAAACGGCTCGGCATTAACGGGGAAGGAGTCGGCTATTTTAAAAAGCAAGTGGTGTTCGTCCCAGGAGCGCTTCCGGGAGAAGAAGTCGTCGTAGAGGCGACAAACATCCACCCGAAATACGCGGAGGCGAAAATTAAAAAAATTCGCAAGCGCTCCCCGTACCGTGTCACACCAAGATGCCCTGTCTACGAGCAATGCGGAGGTTGCCAGCTGCAACATCTTGATTACCAAGCGCAACTTCGCGAAAAGCGCGATATCGTTATTCAAGCGTTTGAGCGGCATTGCCGTCTTCCGATTGAAACGCTGGAGATCCGCCCGACGATCGGGATGGACGACCCATGGCATTATCGCAATAAAAGCCAGTTTCAAGTCGGCACAAAAAAAGGAGCGGTTATTGCCGGGTTGTACGGATTGAATTCTCATCGATTAATCGATATTCCCGAATGCGTCATTCAACATCCAGCAACAAACCGCGTTACCAATATCGTGAAAATGATTTTACAAGACTTGCGCATTCCGATTTACAATGAACGGGCACAAACAGGGCTTGTCCGCACGATCGTCGCAAGAGTCGGTTTCCATACGGGGGATGTTCAGCTCGTGCTTATTACCACAAAAAAAGAAATTCCGCGCAAAGAGCTGCTCATCGACGAGATAAAGCGCCGTCTTCCTGAAGTAAAGTCGATCGTGCAAAATATTAATGGACAAAAAACGTCGCTTATTTTCGGGGAAGAATCGTTCCTTTTAGAAGGAGAAGAATACATTCAAGAAGTGTTAGGGGATTTATCGTTTGAACTGTCGGCGCGCGCGTTCTTTCAGCTGAATCCGGTGCAAACGGTGAAACTGTACGACGAAGTGAAAAAGGCCGCCGCTTTAACGGGAACGGAAAAAGTCGTTGATGCTTACTGCGGCGTCGGCACGATCGGGCTTTGGCTTGCCAAAGACGCCGGCGAAATCCGTGGGATGGATACGATCCCGGAAGCAATTGAAGATGCGAAGAAAAACGCGAAAAAACACGGATTTACAAACGCGATGTACGTCACTGGCAAAGCGGAGGTATTGCTTCCAAAATGGGTGAAGGAAGGATGGAAGCCTGATGTCATCGTCGTCGACCCTCCGCGTACCGGATGTGATCAACAATTATTACAAACGATTCTCCGTGTAAAACCAAAAACCGTTGTTTATGTTTCGTGCAATCCATCCAGCCTTGCACGCGATGTTGATGTGCTGTCCGAACGCTACACGGTCGACTACATCCAGCCGGTCGATATGTTTCCGCATACGGCGCATGTGGAGTGTGTTTCACGGCTAGTGTTAAAAAATGATTGAGCGTGTTTTTACCTTTCACATTAATTTCGGTAACGGCTTAAAGAAAACGGAGCTCCTTGTGGAAGGAGCCCTGATGTATTGCCTTCTTTGTTGAATTCGATAAAATAGATCGACTTTCCGGTATTTTGATCCAAGAGCGAGTCCCCGATAAAATCCATCAAGCCACCCGTTTTTTTTACGCCTGCCATTTGATCCTTCAACCACTTTACTAAAAACCGTTTTTAGTTAAACTTTTCAAACCGGTCCAAATCTTTATTTTCCCCGATCACGACTAATATATCTCCTTCTTTAATGATTCGATCAGGCGAAGGGGAAATGCTTACTTTTCCATCGCTGATAATAGCGATGACCGTTATATTAAACCTTGCCCTGAGATTTAATTCTCTTAAATTTTTTTCGATCATTGACGGGGGGACTTTTACTTCTTTTATACTATAATCTTTCGCGAGTTCAATATAGTCAAGCACGTTCGGTGACATGAGCTGGGTTGCAACCCGCTCTCCCATATCCCGTTCCGGAAATACAACCCAATCAGCCCCCACTTTATATAAGACTTGACCGTGCCGTTTATTAATGGCTTTTGCCACAACTTTCTTGACCTCTAATTCTTTAAGGATTAACACCGTTAAAATACTTGCTTGAATATCATCACCAATCGCTACGATGACAGCGTCAAAATTTCGAATGCCGACACTCTTTAATGCTTCTTCATCTGTTGAGTCAGCGACAACCGCATATGTAACATGATCTTTATATTCTTCAATTCGTTCTTCATTTCGATCAATGGCCAAAACTTCATTTCCAGCCTGGTGCAAGGTCGTAGCCAGACTAGAACCGAATCTTCCTAATCCGATCACAGCATATTGTCCTTTCATGTTCTTTCGTCCCCCTTTATGATATAAATTACTATCCGATCATAATCTTTCCCTTTGGAAATTTAAATGGATCCGGTTTTCGATGTAAAGTAACGGCATAAGCGATCGTTAAAGGGCCTACCCTTCCTGCAAACATGGTTAATATAATAAGAATTTTTCCGACAGGAGATAATTCAGGCGTTAACCCCATCGATAACCCTACTGTAGCAAATGCCGACGTTGCCTCAAACAAAATCATCAAAAAGTCTTTATTCGGTTCAGTTATCGTTAGAAGCATCGTTATCATCATGACAACAAATAAGCCGCTTACTGTTACGGTCAGAGCTTTATAAATAGTGTCATACAATATACGGTTTCGGAAAAAAATTACATCTTCTTTGCCCTTTATATTTGACCAAACCGCGCCTAACAGAGTAGCAAAGGTCGTCGTTTTAATCCCCCCGCCTGTTGATCCAGGAGATGCTCCTATAAACATTAAAAAGATGATGAGAAAGAGAGTCGGCTGCGTTAAATCCGGGATATTCAGTGTATTCGAACCAGCCGTTCTCGGTGTAACCGCTTGGTATAAGGATGCTAAAAATTTTCCTAATGGTGATAATGGTTGCAATGTTTTCGGATTATGATATTCCAAAATAAAAATAAGAATAGTTCCAAAAACAACCAAGATCGAACTCATAACAAACACGATTTTTGTATGTAAAGAAAAACGTCGCGTCTGACGGTACTCATATACTTCATTCATAACAATAAAACCAATGCCGCCCAGTGTAATGAGAGTACATACGACGAGAGTCACCAGCGGATCATCCACGTAGCCGGTCAAGCTTCTGAAATCCCCCATTAAGTCAAATCCCGCGTTATTAAAGTTTGAGATGGCATGGAAAAAGCCAAAATAAATTGCTTTAGGCAACGGCATATCAAAGGAAAAACGAATCGCAAGCAAAATACCGCCAATCAGCTCGATAACGGCAGTAAAAATCAATATTCTTTTCACTAGCCGAACAACGCCATCAATTGACAAATTATTTAATGATTCTTTTATTAATAACCTTTCTTTTAATGAAATTCTTTTACCTAAGATCAAAGCAAAAAGGGTGGCAAAGGTCATAAATCCTAATCCGCCAATTTGAATCAGTGCTAGAATGACTAATTGCCCAAATAATGTAAACGTCGTACCAGTATCCACAACGACCAAGCCAGTTACACAAGTAGCAGAAGTAGCCGTAAATAAAGCATCTAACCACGGAAGCCCCTTCCCATCTACTGTTGCTGCAGGTAAAGTTAAAAGAAATGCACCAATAAGAATAATGAAACTAAACCCTAATACCAATATTTTAGGTGGATCTAAATAAAACATTCTTTTCTTATTCATGTTCTTCTTCCTTACTCCATTAATTTTTTATTTTTTGAAATAAATGGTTATCATACCAAATATCACTCATTTAATAGTAGTATGTCTGATAAAGATTGGATATATTCTGATAAATTCACTAACAAATCTTTTTATATTGCATTATATTGCAGTAAGCGCTGCGATATCAAAAATGTGATGAATCCTGACTCTGAAATATAAACGTTATCCACTAATGCTAAATTCCAAATCCTTTTGTTTCTTAAATACAAAAGGAGACAAAAGAATTCCTCCAACAAATCCACCTATATGACCTGAAATACTTATTCCGGGAATCAAAAAAGTCATGATAAAACCCATTACAGTAAACGTAATAATAAACCTCTTATCGTATGTAGGAAATTTATTACGATGTTTAAGAACTAAAAATATATACATTCCCAATAATCCATAGCCGGGCCCAGAAGAACCTGCTAATGGAATAGGATAATCAGAAAAGAAATGAATTATTATAGATGCAAAAACACTCATATATACATAATTCAAAAGAAATTTTATGCTACCTAAAATACGTTCAAGAGGACGAGAGAATATTAGAATAAAAGGCATGTTTAAAAAGAAATGAGCATAACTCATATGACCAAATGCATAAGTTAATAACCGCCATATCTGTCCTCTATTAATCAGTTGTTTATCATATCCCCCTAATTGAGCAATTGTATTGATATTATACCCTCCCATGAATGTAGTAATAATCATCAGAATGGTGCAGATTCCCACAATTAGGGTGGTAACTGGATATCGTCTTATAAAGGTAGGAAAATCTTCTGTTATTCTGAACAACCTCTCACCAGCTTTCTGAATGTTTTGTTATAAATTATAATCCTTTTTTAAATGTCAATACTACATATAACTGCCTTTTACTACAACAAAAAGGTCCTAACTTCCTTCATAAACTAAATCCATTCGTCAACCACTCATGCCTCACTTTGCAGAACCACAGATTATGTAAGAAATTCTGTTCTTCCCTATAATCTGTCGTGCCATGACATGTTTCAATTTTGTCGCAAACTGTTGAAGAAGTTCAACAAGCCATTATTATTATAAAACGGCATGGGTTCTGTTGAATACTGAACCCATACCGTAATTCTTTTGCACGTATCTGTTTGACAGATGCCAGTTTACCATATTTAGGCCTTCTTCTTTCATTTACCGCGCAAGTGCAGCTGGCAGTTTTGACGTGGTGGGAAAGCGAGAAACATATCCAAGCCTTATGCTTCTAGTTTTTGCGTTTCTCCGTTATAGATATTTAAATTCAATTCTTTAGTGATGCGGCTGGTGACTACACCGGCAGTCATGCTTCCGCTGACGTTTAGGGCAGTTCTTCCCATGTCAATCAACGGCTCTACGGAAATGAGCAATCCTGCTAATGCTACTGGTAGATTCATAGTCGACAGCACTAAAATCGCCGCAAACGTAGCCCCACCGCCAACGCCTGCAACCCCAAACGAACTGATGGTGACGACTAGAATAAGCGTCAAAATAAAGGCAAGAGAAGTTGGATCGATGTTGACGGTTGGTGCAATCATTACTGCAAGCATGGCAGGATAAATGCCGGCACAGCCATTTTGCCCAATTGACAGACCAAATGAGCCGGCAAAGTTGGCGATGCCTTCCGGAACGCCAAGTGCGGTTGTTTGTGCTTTCACATTCAATGGAAGAGTGGCTGCGCTTGAACGGGAAGTGAATGCAAACGATAGTACCGGCAGCACTTTTTTTACGTAAGTAATAGGGTTTAGTCCCGCAAGCGCCAAAATTAGCAAATGAATCGCAAACATAACGAAAAGTGCAATATAGGAAGCGACGACAAATTTCCCTAGTTTTGCAATTGCGTCGATATCGCTTGTCGCAGTCACTCGGGACATAATGGCTAAAATTCCGTAAGGTGTTAAACGGAGCACTAACGTGACGATACGCATGACAATAGCGTACAAGGAATCCACTATTTTTTTGAACATTTCCGCTTGTTCAGGCTGTTTTCTGGCAACTCCTAAATAAGCAATGCCGACAAAGGCCGCAAAAATAACCACCGCTATGGTGGATGTGCTACGTTGTCCCGTGAAATCTAAAAATGGGTTTGCCGGAAGCAGTTCGATAATTTTTTGCGGGAAAGACAGGTTTTGAATTTGTTCATATTTTTGTTCTAACTCCTGTCCACGTGCCTGTTCCGCCTCTCCTGAAGGAATTTCCATTGCCTCTAATTGAAAGCCTAATGAGGTCATGATACCGATAGAAGCAGCTATCGCCGTAGTGCCTAGTAATAGCCCAATAATGAGCGTGGCGATTTTTCCTAAATTATTAGATATAGAAAGTTTGGTAAACGCCATAACGATAGAAATAAAAACTAATGGCATAACAATCATTTGCAATAGCTTTACATATCCTGTACCGACAATGTCAAACCATTGGGTGGAATGCTGGACGATAGCGGAATCAGCCCCGTACACTCCCTGCAATGCGAACCCAAAGACGATTCCTAGTCCAAGGGCAGTAAACACCCGTTTGGAGAAGGAAATATGTTTCTTTTGCATATAGGCCAAAACACCAATCAATAATAGCAATACAGCAATGTTGAGAATGATTAGGTAAACATTCATTGTTAATCCCTCCTGACACATAGAATTTTTAATGATTAAAAGCCGATATGTCAAGTAAGCTTTATTTATCGTATGAAAAGTTTATAGGAAATTGCTATTGCTAATAAAAAAATTCATGAATGGCTATTAGATGTTTTTCTTTCTTTATTACAGAATTTATTAAGATTTTGCTATCGAAAACGAAAACATTTTGCTTTTTATCGGGGTATATAAAGTGAAAACAGCACTGAGGAGGTGGAGAGATGGAGAAGGAAATCATCCAAAGGATTCAGTAGGGGGATGAGAAGGCGTTTGCCGAGCTTTATCATTTATATGCGGAATACGCTTTAAGGGTGGCTATAGTAGTTACAAAAAGCAGGGCAAACGCCGCGGATGCGGTGCAAGAAACGTTTATCCGTGTGTATGATCATATTGACCGTTTCGATCCGGCCAAAGCGTTTAAGCCTTGGTTTTACCGGATTTTGCTTAATGAATGCAATCGGCTGATGAAAAAGCAAGCAAAAATGGTGGCGATGAGCGATTATATAGATGATTATGCGCGAATGGCTAATGTAGATCAGCATGCTCACGGGGAAAGCGGTCGGCAATGGAATGATGAAGTAGCAAAGTATTATCTTGTCGATAACGGTCAGGGAGGAACGTTCGTCATCGAGCAGCATTACTTTGTCGAGGCGAGCGAAGGACACGGAGCTAGATTTGACAACATGCTAAAGCAGTTTCAGGTGACGAAAGAGCCCGATAAACAGCAATAACAATAGACTACTATAGTATTTGATGTTTGATGGGAGGGTATCCTGATAAAGGTTACCCCACTTTTAAAGAGATTGCTTTTTTGTTCCACTATACCCTACATTAAGCCGCATTTTCTTTTCATCCAGTAAATGGAGTTGTTATCAATAAGTGTTAAAAATATAATAAAATAAAAGCTGGAGGTGGTAAAATGGGATGGATTATACTAATCGTTGGACTGCTTCTCTTGGGAGGCATTATCGATTTTATTGCAAAAAAAAGAAATATGAAAATAGACCCCGAAGAGGGGGCAAAAAATGCTTCAGATTCGGAAAGAATTTATGTAGAAACTTATATGCACAATACTAAACAGAATCATGACAACATTCCTTTTTTATAATTATTGAACTCTCTTTCATTATCTGTGGAGCTGAGAAATAAGGAGTGGGTGGCTAATGGGAGCATTACTTCAATAAACAGGAGTAATGCTTTTTTTGCTGAAGTAAAGGGGAAGAACGTTTAGTGAATTTGATCATCTCCATTGGGTTCATCTTTAGGGAGGGGAAGAACTTTTATCAAAATGGCGGTTTCCGCGTCTTCCAACGTATAGGAAAATACAAAGTCATGATTCTGGATGATGCAAAATATGCCAGAAAAAGTACTTCAACGTATGTTGAAAGTGTAAATGGAATATAGTAGAGCATGTGTGGTTTGATGAAAGGGGTATCCTTGTGAAGGCTACCCCGTTCTTCATATCTTATTGTTGAGTTTGCAATTGATATTTTGGTTCCATCATTGTTCCGTATTTCTCATAATGGATATGCCAAGAGAACGCTTTTTCAAGGACGTGCGGTGTTTGGCCTCCGCGCTTAAGCGCTTCCTTGAAGTATTCACGCAACTGCGGACGGTAATCCGGGTGTGCGCAATTTTCAATGATAAGAGGTGCGCGTTCGATTGGCGCCAACCCGCGAAGATCGGCGTAACCATACTCCGTGATAATCACATCAACGTCATGTTCGGTATGGTCAACGTGCGATACGAATGGAACGATGCTTGAAATAGCCCCATTTTTTGCAATGGATTTTGTCACGAAGATGGTAAGGCGTGCATTGCGTGCAAAGTCACCTGAACCGCCGATGCCGTTCATCATGTTTGTGCCGCGAACATGTGTAGAATTAACATTTCCGTATATATCTGCTTCCAAGGCTGTGTTGATGGAAATGAGCCCGAGACGGCGAACGATTTCTGGATGATTAGAAATTTCTTGAGGACGAAGGATAAGCTTGTCTCGGTAAGCATCTAAATTGGAATACACTTGTTTCATTTTGTTTTGAGACAAAGTAATAGAGCAGCCGGAAGCGAACCGGACTTTTCCCGCATCAATGAGGTCAAACATGGCATCTTGAAGAACTTCTGAATAAACTTCTAAATTAGAAAATTCCGAATCCAATAAACCGTAAAGGACAGCGTTCGCAACAGAACCAATGCCTGCCTGAATCGGCGCTAAATTTTCGGAAAGTCGGCCTGCTGCGACTTCCTTTCGTAGAAAATTGATTAAATGGTTCGCTATAGCAGCTGTTTCCGCATCTGGAGGTACAATCGTGGATGGTGAATCAAGTTGGTTTGTCAAAACGATTCCAATAATTTTATCCTCATCTACTGAAATGCCAATTGTCCCGATTCGATCGTCTACTTTTGTTAAAGGTATCGGTTCTCGTTTCCCTTGTTTGCCGACTTCGTAAATGTCATGAAGTCCTTTTAGTTCTTTTGGTTGGGCTGTGTTCAATTCGACGATAACGTGTCGGGCTTTTTTCACAAAGATCGAAGAATTCCCTACGGAAGTAGACGGGATGATCATTCCGTCTTCAGTTATCGAAACCGCTTCCACAATTGCGAAATCGATAGGATTTAATACGTCTGAACGCACTAATTCTGCGGTATGTGATAAATGTTGATCAATAAACAAGATTTCCCCTTGGTTAATTTTTTTGCGCATAACAGAATCGGCTTGAAACGGAAGCCGTTTATTGATAATTCCTGCTTCTGCCATCATTTTATCAACGTCCGAGCCTAGTGAGGCGCCTGTATATACGTTTACTTTTAAGGGTTGTTGTTTTGCTTTTTCAATCAGCGCAAAAGGAACTGCCTTGGCATCGCCCGCGCGGGTAAATCCGCTCAAGCCGAGCGTCATACCGTCTTTAATCCATGATGCTGCTGTTTCTGCCGTTACAATTCGGCTCCTTAAACGGGAATCACCGATTAACTCGGAAATTTGTTTATCCAATGCTGCTCACCTCTTATTTCATTTTTTAAAATATTCTAGCTATTTAGTTGCGAAAAATCATTCAAAAGTGAATAAAAGGGCTTTCTTTGCAACTAAAAAAGAATTTTTAATACATAAAGGAGAAAAAATAGCAAAGAAAATCATTACCGCATAGATTGCAAAACATAAGTGAAATAGTTATGGAAAAGCAAGCTGTTTCCATAAATAAAGAGCTCACTTTCCATGAGCTCTTTACAAGGATTGGCAAAAGGAAGGGAGCTGTATAGTGGGAGAAACTGTTTTGATGTGCAGTTATACACATTAAAAGCAGAGCAGCTTCCGAAAATGGCTTGCATATGTTTGGCTCACGGGTACTCTTGAGCCGTCTTTCATCACCAATAAAAAAGTAGAATGCGAATCGGGATGAATCTCTGTAATGTGATGAATGTTAACGATATATGACCTATGACACCGAACAAATATATCATCAGGCAGGGAAAATTCCAGTTCGGTTAAGTTGTATTTATGGTAGCCTTGCGCATAACTCGATTTTACGAATGTTTTCCGGTTTTGGGCTTCTAAATAGATCACGCTCTCGAAAGGAACAGGCAGCCAACGATCCGTCACTCGGATCGTTAAATAAGGCATTGTAAGCATCGGCTTTCTTGGCAATATTGCGGTAACGCAGCCTTTCGGGTTGCCATCATCTAAAATTGGGACCGATATCCCGAAATAAGGTACGCCAAAAACACGGCTATCTTTTTGCTCTGCGATTTTCCGTTGAACGGTCAAGGCTTTGTAAGTGACCGATTCCGGTTTGATTTTGTCTCCGGGACGAATTTTTAAATCAATTTGTTTGCTTGGTTGGTAATAAATATAGCGCTTATCATCCGAAATCACGAAAGAAGCTTCTTTAGGAAATAATTCATTCATCACTTTTACAATCGAGGAAACAGTAAATCGGTCCATGTTACCACCCCTAGTGAACGATCTGCCACTTTACTTCGTTTGAAGCGGGGTTTCTGACGACTTGTATGTTTTTGCTAAAGGATGGAGACATACAAGCCCCCCGTTGCGTTTACTTTCCATCCGAGGCGTTCGTTTGAGCACATTATAGCATTATTGTTGCACGTCCATAAAGAGCGGATAAGAAAATCGATAGATGATGACAACAGTGCAAGCAAATTTATGATCAAAAAAGTTTGTCGATATATTTAAAAAAATTATGATTAATGTTGTTTTATAATCTTATAGTAGACATCTTTACGTAAGGGGAGAGGAAGATGAACACGCAATTTATTGCAGGACACGCAAGGCTGCCGGCGGGAATGGCGGCAAAAAGCGTATATGATACGCTGACGATTACGGCGGAAATTGATAAAAAGTACGGGGTGATTGTCGACGCTTCGTGTACGCTGGCAACAGAACATGGGCGCGATTATGTTGCACGCCTGCTTAAAGGCCACTCGCTAAGGGACGGGATTGATTCCATTTTAGAGCAGCTGAATGAAGGGTATTTAGGAAAGGCGAATTCGGCGTTGTGTGCGGCGCTAAAAGATTTATACAAGCAATATTGCAAAATGCAGGAAAATACACAGTAAAAAGCCCTCGTACAAGCGAGGGCCTTTTTATGTTAAAGTTTCACCGAATCCGGATTCCAAGGCGGAAGCATTTTGCGCAGCGGTTTATCCTGACGGTAGCCAAGCACATATTCCGCTTGTATAATCGTATGGATTTCCCTTGTTCCTTCATAGATGACCGGCGCTTTTGAATTTCGAAGATAGCGTTCGACAGGGTATTCGTTGGAGTAGCCGTACGCGCCGTGAATTTGGACGGCATCGTCGGCTGCTTGATTAGCGAAGTCGCACGCGATCCACTTTGCGAGTGATGCTTCTCTTGTTGTGCGGCGGCCTTGATTTTTCAAAAACCCTACTTTATAGACGAGCAAACGGCTAATTTGCAATCCTGCTTCCATTCTGGCGATCATTTGCTGCACAAGCTGATGTCTCCCGATTTCTTTGCCGAACGTTTTGCGCTCATGGCAATACTTGACGCTTGCTTCCAAGCAAGCCATAATCAGGCCGACCGCTCCGGCAGCAACCGTGAATCTTCCGTTGTCTAGCGCAGACATGGCGATTTTAAACCCTTCTCCTTCTTTGCCAAGTAGGTTTTCTTTCGGGACGCGGACGTTGTCAAAGAACAGCTCACCTGTGTTGCCGGCGCGGATGCCTAGTTTTCCTTTAATCGCTTTTGATGAAAAGCCAGGCATTGTCCGTTCGACAATAAAAGCAGAGATGCCTCGGTGTTTTTTCGATTTATCGGTGTAGGCAAATACGATAAAGTGATCGGCGATGTCACAAAGGGAAATCCATGTTTTTTGCCCGTTTAAAATGTAGTAGTCCCCATCGCGAACAGCTGTTGTGGAAATGCTGGCAACATCCGATCCAGCGTTTGGCTCCGTCAGGCCGAAAGCGCCAATTTTTTCTCCTTTTGCTTGCGGAACGAGATATTTTTGTTTTTGTTCTTCTGTGCCCCATTGCAACAAGGTTAAGCTATTTAATCCTGTGTGTACGGAGACGGCAGTGCGAAACGCGGTATCACCGCGTTCTAACTCCTCACAGACGATTGCAAGCGAGTTGTAGTCCATGCCCATTCCGCCGTATTCTTCCGGAATGCATACGCCCATTAAGTTTAATTCTGCAAGCCGTTTGAAAATATTTGGATCAAAATATCCCCGTTCATCCCATTCTTTGATGTACGGCATAATTTCTTTATCGACAAATTTGCGCACGGTGCTGCGAAGCATTTCTTGTTCCGGAGTAAAATCGAAATTCATCATCATACATCCTCCCCCGTTTCATTCATGATTTCTCTTATAATTTCGTCGTTATGCTCTCCGGCAAGCGGAGGCGGCAGACGGTACGATATTTTTGTATCGGATAGTTTGAGCGGGCTTCCGACAAGCTGCAGAGACCCCACCTTTTCATGCTTCATCGTAATGACCATGTCGCGGGCTAGCGTCTGTGGGTGCTGGAACAATTGTTCAAGATTTTGCACCGGGCCGCACGGTATACCTTTTTCGGCAAGCAGGCGCTGCCACTCTGCCCGCGTCCGTTTTTTCACTTCTTCATTAATGCGTCTGTTGAGTTCTTCGCGGAAGGCAACACGGCTTGGATTCGTTTGAAAGCGTGGATCTGTTCCTATTGTCGGGTCGGAAAGAAGCCCGCAAAACGCCTGAAATTGCCGATCGTTCCCAACGGCGATTACAATCGGCCCGTCGCTTGCTTCGTACGTTGAATACGGAACAATGTTCGGATGTTCGTTTCCTAAAGGCGTTGGTACGTTGCCAGACATTAAATAGTTAGCCGCAACGTTGACGAGCGCACTGATCGCCGAGTCGAATAACGAAAGGTCAATTTTTTGCCCGCGTCCTGTTTTTTCACGGGCGAGGAGAGCCGCTTGAATAGCGATTGCCGCATACAAACCGGTAAAGACATCGGTAATGGCTACTCCGACTTTAAGCGGTCCTGATGATGCGGTGCCATTAATGCTCATCCATCCGCTCATCGCTTGGATAATATAATCATATCCAGGTAAATGGCGGTATGGGCCTGTCTCTCCAAATCCGGTAATCGAGCAATAGATGAGTCGCGAGTTGATGGATGAGAGATGGTCGTAATCAAGTCCTAATTTTTCCATTGTTCCTGTTTTGAAATTATGAATGACAACGTCTGCTGTTTTGGCAAGATGACGAATGATGTTTTTTCCTTTTTCTTCTTTCAAATTAACAGTAATGCTTCGTTTGTTGCGGTTGACCGCAGTGTAATAGGCGCTCATTCCGTTTTGAAAGGGAGGGCCCCAAAATCTTGTATCATCCGATCCGCCCGGTGCTTCGACTTTAATCACATCAGCGCCAAGATCGCCTAAAATCATCGTGGCGTAGGGTCCTGCGAGGACACGCGTCATATCTAAAATGCGGACGCCGTCTAACGCTCCTGGCATTCGTCCACCTCCTATACGAGCGAATAAAAAAGCCGGCTCCTTTTCTTCGTGAAGAAAGGAACCGGCTTTCACGACCTGAGGGAGCATTTCGGCAAAGAAATGCTGGTCAGACCGAAACAGTTCTTTATTATGAAGCAGTATAAAATTGTCGAGTCCTCGTCGTGCTAATACCGCCTGTGTAGCGTCAGCCGCGAAACCGACGGGAGACGGCTTGTTAAGTTTTATTATAAATAATAAATTTATAATTGTAAATAGTCAAAAAATTATCCGGAATAAAGGGAGCTCGTGATGGAACTCCGTTAATGTGATTTTACCGTTTGAAAAATGTTTTTCACGATATTTACAACGTATTTGCTGCCATGATCATTTTGTACATCCTCTATTAACATGGCAATGAGAAGGTCAGGATGATTGGCATTGTATGCGACAAACAGCCCATTTTCTTTTCCTTTTTCTCCTTTTTTATCTTTCAATTCAGCGGTCCCGGTTTTTCCTGCCAATATAATATCTTTCATATAAGCGCCATGTGCGGTTCCATTTGGATTGGCCACTATTTGTTTTAGCCCTTCTGCGATGATGCTCGCAGTTTTTGCCGAAATGATCTGTTGTTTCCAAACGGTTTTTTGTTGTCCTTTTTCTAAAATTGGTTGTAATAAATCACCATTGTTTACAAACGGTGTGTATGCAGCGGCAAGATGAAGAATGCTCATCTGCATTTGTCCTTGGCCATAGGCGGTATCCGCCAGTTGTGGACCTGTCTTCAGCTCGCCTGTATTCGATATTTGCGAAGATGGAATCGGGTATGGAAACGGCAATTTTTCGCCAAATCCGAATGAGTGCAACCCTTCTTTCAATTTATTCGGTCCGAGATCCAGACCGGCCATGGCGAAATAAATATTATCGGAATAAATGAGCGCATTTTGGAGGTTGACGTTTTGTAAACGATCGCTTACTCTTGTCACAAAGTAATTTCCCCATGATCCGTCTTTCGGTTGCCATTTTTTTTCGACAATCGTTTTCGTTTGTTCAGGAGTAATGATGCCTTTTTCAAGGCCGATTGCACCGATAATAGGTTTGATGGCTGACCCAGGCGCATAGGTGGCGGCAAAACGATTAATTAACGGTTTTAGCGGATTATTTTCTAATTTTTTGTATTCCTCTGCTGAAATTCCGAGTACAAACTCGTTTGGATTGAACGAAGGGGAGCTGACTAAGGCGAGAATTTCGCCGGTCAACGGGTGAATGGCAGCGGCGGTTCCAGCTCTTCTTTTCATATTTTCATAAATCGTTTTTTGCAGTTTGGCATCGATCGTAAGAGTAATTGTTTCTCCGTTTTTTGGTTTAGATTCAGCGACCGTCACTGTCGAACCATCTTTTTTTTCGATATAGATTTTAGCGCCGTCTTGTCCTTTGAGACGCTCTTCAAACAGTTCCTCGAGCCCGCGTTTTCCTATGCGGTCGGATGGCGAATATCCTTTGTTTTTTAATTTGCTTAGTTCTTCATCTGTAATATTGCCGATATATCCAACCAGATGGGCTGCGGCCTCCGCGAATGGATATTCCCTTTCTGCTACCTCTTTTACTGCTACAGCTTGGATGTTGAGGGCGCTTTCTAATAGCGCGGTTTCCGATTTTGCCGCTTTTTGAATTGGAACAAAATAATCAGGCTGTACCCAAGCGGCGTTTAATTTTTCGTTAATGTATTCGACAGGGATATGGAGCAGCTCGGCAAGCTGTTTTTTAATGGATTCCTCGTTTTCGCCCATTTTTCCAGGAACAATGCCGATTTCGTAGGCGGCTCCGTTCATCGCGAGCGGCAGCCCGTTGCGGTCGTATATTTCCCCGCGTTTTCCGGCGGTAATGGCAATAAGAACTTTATCCCCCTTTTGTAATTGCGGAAAAATATATGTCGTATCCCATTGAACATACCATTGCTCGTCATCGTGTTGTTTTTCTTTGACAAGCAATGCTTCATGCTCAAACTGGATCGGGCCGGCAATTGTGTTCATTTTTACGGAAAAAGGGAGTTTGATTTGTTCTTTCTTATCGTCCTCTTTTTTTTCTTCTGCTGGCAATGGTTTTACCGATAAATTAGTTACTTTGATATCTTTATAAATTTTTTTATAGCGATTTATAAAATTTTCCTTTGATATGTTTTGTTTTGCTTGTTTAGATAGCATCGCATACATGTCTTCAAATTGTTGGTTTGTCCACAATTTCGTATATTTTTGCAATGCATCATGCGGTGAAGGTTTTTCACTGCAGGAAGATAATAAAATGGAACTAATCATGATGATGAAAAATGACACCATTCCTCTTTTGATCATTCATTTTCCCCCAATCGTGTTTAAATCATATAATATTTGCTGTTTACATGTTGGAAGTTAACGGTATTTATATTAACTATAACATAAAAGGTAATGAATAACAGTGAATGGGAAAGAAATGATCGTGGAGAAATAAAAAATATGGATACTAGAAAAATGGTAAAATTATATTTGTATGCAATAAAAAATTTACTGATATTATGCCGGTTGCTTGAATGTGAATCGTTATACATGGCCACATCTTCACATTATTATGTAAAAATGCGATGGTCTGTTGCTTTGTTTATGAGATGGCTAATAGGTCAATATTTGTGTATAGGGAAAAATTTAAATTTTTTAAGGAAATTTTAATAATATTTTGTTATTATCATATATGGATGATTATGACATCGGCCATTTCTGTTGGGTACATACACATGGAGACGAAACGGTTGCGGGATAGAGAGTGGTCTTCCGCTGCTACATAGTAGTGGGTTGTATAATAGATCACTTTATAACGACAAAGACAACAAAGGGAGGATTCGCATGAGCAAAACACCGATTACAGTTGCGTACGGAGATGGCATCGGTCCTGAAATTATGGATGCGACGCTAAAAATTTTAGATGCTGCTGGCGCACAATTAGATATTGAAACGATTGAAATCGGCGAAAAAGTGTATCTTCGCGGCGGAACGACTGGTCTAGAGGAGAGTGCATGGGATTCGTTAAGAAGAACGAAAGTATTTTTAAAAGCACCGATTACGACACCGCAAGGCGGAGGGTATAAAAGCTTAAACGTAACGATTCGCAAGGCGCTTGGTCTTTACGCAAATGTCCGGCCGGCTGTAGCGTATTATCCGTTTGTCGAAACGAAACATCCAAATATGGATGTCGTTATTATTCGTGAAAATGAAGAAGACTTGTACGCCGGCATCGAGCATCGCCAAACGGAACAAGTATATCAATGCTTGAAATTGATTACCCAGCCTGGCTCGGAAAAAGTGATCCGCTATGCGTTCGAATATGCGCGCAGCTACGGACGCAAAAAAGTGACCTG
This sequence comes from Parageobacillus galactosidasius, assembly GCF_002217735.1. Classification (NCBI taxonomy): domain Bacteria; kingdom Bacillati; phylum Bacillota; class Bacilli; order Caryophanales; family Anoxybacillaceae; genus Parageobacillus; species Parageobacillus galactosidasius. The sequence goes on from NZ_NDYL01000001.1 coordinate 495,050, forward strand.
TTTTGTGAAAGACAACATTATGAAACTGACAGACGGCATTTTCCACCGCATGTTTGACGAAATCGGCAAAGAGTATCCGGATATTGAAAAAGAAACATGGATTGTCGATATCGGCGCGGCAAAACTAGCGAATAGCCCAGAAGAATTTGATGTCATTGTCATGCCAAACTTATACGGCGATATTATGTCCGATATTGCGGCGCAAATTTCTGGTTCTGTCGGGCTTGGAGGTTCGGCGAACATCGGTGATCAATGTGCGATGTTTGAAGCGGTTCACGGATCGGCGCCGCCGCTTGCGGGAAAAAATCTTGCCAATCCATCCGGATTGCTTTTAGCAGCGGTGATGATGCTGCAGCATATCGGCCAGCCGGAAGTAGCGTCGCGCGTGCATAACGCTTGGCTAAAAACCATTGAAGATGGCATCCATACGTTTGACATTTACCGCGAAGGAATCAGCAAACAGCAAGTGGGAACAAAAGAGTTTGCCCAAGCGGTCATCGACCGTCTTGGCCAGCTTCCGGAAAAACTTTCTCCAGTTTCTTATAAAGAAGCGCCAAAGCTTCACGCGGTGCTAAAACCGCGGCAAAAACAAAAGAAAGAATTATTTGGCGTGGACATTTTCCTTGACTGGGATAAAGGGACGGCGGAAGAACTCGGCAAAGCGTTGGAGCAATTTAAAGTAGGCAATCTCAAGCTTCGGGTTATTACAAACCGCGGAGTGAAGGTATATCCAGGAGGGCTTCTGGAAACGTTCTGCACCGACCATTGGCGCTGCCGTTTCCACGCAGAACCTGGCGAAACAATCGAACATCGGCAGATTGTCGAATTATACAACCAACTTGTTGCGGCTGGATTTGATTGCATTAAAACAGAAAATCTTTACTTATTTGACGGTGAGCCAGGGTTTGCGGCCGTTCACGGATAATCCAAAACAGCAGCGTTTCGCTGCTGTTTTTATTTTTGCATAAGATTGAAAAATGAAACTTTCTAGGGGAAAATTCGCATGGACATATATGTTGAGAACGTGATGAAAATTTATATATAATGTAAGGGAATAGTATGACTATACGGTAGGGACAAGGAAGCGATTGCTTATGTTTCATCGAACTATATTCCGACGTTTAAAAGTGTTAAATGAACTCGCTGTTTTGCAACAATCATAAACCATTTTCGTTCTATATTATATTCGCGTATTCCCGAGATGGAAATCGAGTCATTAAACGATTTGCAGAACAACGAGGCCATCGACTGACTCCGATTTATGTCGATCCTCAATTATTTGCCGATGCTCCTGTATTTTGTCATTACACTTCAGAAATGTATTATCGGCTTGCTGCTCATCAGTTTTTGCCCCAAGAATTGGACCGCGCTTTATATCTTGATCCAGACATTGTTGCGATTAATCCGATCGATGATTTGTATGATATGGATTTTGAAGGAAATATGTTTATTGCCGCGGAGCATACCCATTCCACGAAAGTAGCGAATTTATTTAACAAGCTGAGGCTGAAAACCCCGAATGCAAAAGGATACTTTAACACTGGTGTCATGCTGATGAACTTGCCGTTAATAAGAAAAGAAGTACGGTTAGAGGATATTTACCAGTTTATTCGTGATAGGCGCCTGCCATACTAAGAAGGGACGCGGATCACAAAGAAGCATTCCATATGGAGATTGCACTCAACCAAAATAAAAAAATTAAATCATATCTATTGACAAATAGATACTACTACATGATAATAAATATAGAATTAAAATTATTATAATTTAATTAATGATTTAATTAGGCTATTGATCATTCCAACACTATTTTCAGGAGGTAGATGAAAGATGTCTCTAATTGGAAAAAAAGTACAACCATTCCGTGCAAAAGCGTATCATAATGGGAAGTTTATTGAAGTTACGGAACAAGACTTTCAAGGCAAATGGAGTGTAGTTTGCTTCTATCCAGCTGACTTTACATTCGTATGTCCTACGGAGCTTGAAGATTTGCAAAATAACTACGCGACTTTAAAAGAGCTTGGCGTTGAAGTGTATTCTGTTTCAACAGATACACATTTTACACATAAAGCATGGCACGATACGTCTCCAACAATCAGCAAAATCGAGTACATTATGATCGGCGACCCTTCTCAAAAGCTATGTCGTATGTTTGATGTGCTTGATGAAGAGGAAGGTCTTGCACAGCGCGGTACGTTCATCATCGATCCAGACGGTGTCATCCAAGCGGTGGAAATTAATGCTGACGGTATCGGCCGTGATGCAAGCACGCTTATTAACAAAATTAAAGCGGCACAATACGTCCGCAACCATCCAGGCGAAGTTTGTCCAGCGAAATGGCAAGAAGGGGCTGAAACGCTTAAACCGAGCCTTGATCTTGTAGGGAAAATTTAAGGAGGTAACACCATGATATTGGATGCCGAGATAAAAGCGCAATTAGCCCAATATCTACAATTGATGGAAAATGACATTGTTCTAAAAGTGAGCGCGGGAGACGATCAAGTTTCCCGCGATATGCTTGCTTTAGTCGATGAATTGGCCGCAATGTCACCAAAAATTAAAGTAGAGAAAACGCAGTTGCAAAGAACGCCAAGCTTTAGTGTTAATCGTATCGGCGAAGATACTGGTATAACATTCGCTGGTGTTCCTTTAGGGCATGAGTTTACCTCCTTAGTGCTTGCTCTGCTTCAAGTAAGCGGAAGACCGCCAAAGGTTGATCAGAACGTGATTGACCAAATTAAAAGCATAAAAGGCACCTATCACTTCGAAACTTACGTGAGTTTGACATGCCATAATTGTCCTGAGGTGGTTCAAGCGTTGAACTTGATGAGCGTCCTGAACACGGGCATTTCGCATACGATGATCGATGGCGCAGCCTTTAAGGACGAAGCGGAAAGAAAAGGAATTATGGCAGTTCCAACAGTATTCCTAAATGGAGAGCTCTTTGGTAGCGGCCGGATGTCGTTGGAGGAAATTTTGGCGAAGATGGGGAATACTTTGGACGCATCACATTTCGTTGAAAAAGAACCATTTGATGTACTGGTTGTCGGTGGCGGACCAGCCGGAGCAACTGCAGCGATTTATGCGGCGCGTAAAGGCGTTCGTACAGGCATTGTTGCGGAACGTTTTGGCGGTCAAATATTGGATACATTAGGCATTGAAAACTTTATCAGTGTGAAATATACGGAAGGCCCTAAGCTTGCAGCAAGCCTTGAAGAGCATGTCAAACAGTACGATATTGATATTATGAATTTACAGCGTGCCAAACGCTTGGAAAAGAAAGATCTTATTGAAATCGAGCTTGAAAATGGCGCCGTTTTAAAAAGCAAGACGGTTATTATCGCAACGGGGGCTCGCTGGCGCAACCTTGGCGTACCAGGCGAGGCGGAGTTTAAGAACAAAGGGGTCGCATACTGCCCACATTGCGATGGTCCGTTGTTTGAAGGAAAACATGTTGCGGTCATTGGTGGCGGCAATTCCGGTATTGAGGCAGCCATTGATCTTGCAGGCATTGCAAAGCATGTCACTGTTCTTGAGTTTATGCCGGAGCTGAAAGCCGATGCTGTTTTACAAGAGCGCCTTTATAGCCTGCCTAACGTAACGGTTTTAAAGAACGTGCAAACAAAAGAAATTACCGGTACGGACAAAGTAAATGGCATCACTTATATCGACCGGGCGACCGGAGAGGAACATCATATTGAATTGCAAGGGGTATTTGTTCAGATCGGCTTAGTGCCGAATACGGACTGGTTAGATGGAACGATTGAACGCAATCGCTTCGGCGAAATTATTGTCGATAAGCATGGCGCTACGAACATCCCTGGAGTGTTTGCTGCAGGTGACTGCACGGATAGCGCGTATAAGCAGATCATTATTTCAATGGGGTCAGGCGCTACCGCAGCCTTAAGTGCATTTGATTACCTTATTCGAAATTAAGTTTCTTTGATCGCTGAAATTTGTAAAACAGAGAGCCGTAGGATGGCTCTCTGTTTGTTTTTCAAGAGGTTGGCATGCTTTTTTTCGCATGTGGACGAGCATATCGCATTTGTCGGAAGAACTGTTTATCGATGCAGCGGTTGGGAATCGACCTATCGTTTTATTGTCTAAAACGATGATACGGTTGAGTCAAGATTTTGTGGAGATTTTTTTGAGGTTTTGATTTTTTAGGTATATTTTGTAATCGTTTTCTGATTCTCTTATCCTGCTTGTGTGCTTTCCCTACTTGTTTAAATTCCTTTCAATGCTTGTAGCGCTTGATAAATTGGTGCTTCTGATGAATGTTGGGATATTGAATTCCTGCGTAATTCAGCTGCTGGCTTCCCGTTTCAGGCTCATCACCGCATAGCCGACCATCTTCTCTAGCGTCTCGACGGCTTTGACGATACAATGGATCCGCCACTGCCAATTCCATCGCTGTTTCCTCCAACAATGGACTGATTCCTCCCCATCAAAGCGTATAGACGCTTGTTTCTCGATCGAAATAATTGTTGCGTTGAACTTCCTCCACTTCAAATAACATCTGGATGCGTACGGTTTGTTTATTTTTTAGGCAATAACGGTTCTTATCTCGATGTTTAGCCAATTCTTGATCGATATACTCCAATACTTGTCGAAGCATGTTTCCGTATGTTTCTTGCAGCGCCGAAAACAGTTCCATTCAATCTCTTTCAATGTTTGCCCATTTATGATAAACTTTTTCGCAGCACTCTCTTCCCTCCTTGTGTTTGTTTTTGTGCACTTATCGCAATACAGGAAGAGAGTCCTTTTTGCATCTATTTTGTTTACCATCTCCTTTTTTGGGAAATACAACCCCAAAATACATATAAAAGGTTATTATCCTTCTCCCATAAATATTTTACTCATACTATATAATGTAAGGGAATAGTATGACTATACGGTAAGGACAAGGAAGTGATTGCTTATGTTTCATGTACTGGTGACGTTAAATTCGAACTATATTCCGCCATTAAAAGTATTAATGAACTCGCTGTTTTGCAACAATCATAAACCATTTTCGTTCTACCTATTATATTCGCGTATTCCCGAGATGGAAATCGAGTCATTGAAACGGTTTGTAGAACAACAAGGCCATCGACTGATTCCGATTTATGTCGATCCTCAATTATTTGCCGATGCTCCTGTATTTCGTCATTATACTTCGGAAATGTATTATCGGCTTGCTGCTCATCAGTTTTTGCCCCAAGAATTGGACCGTGTTTTATATCTTGATCCAGATATTGTTGCGATTAATCCGATCGATGATTTTTATAATATGGATTTTGAAGGAAATATGTTTATTGCCGCGGAGCATACCCATTCGACAAAAGTAGCGAATTTATTTAACAAGCTGAGGCTGAAAACCCCGAATGCAAGAGGCTACTTTAACACTGGTGTCATGCTGATGAACTTGCCGCTAATGAGAAAAGAAGTGCGGTTAGAGGATATTTACCAGTTTATTCGTGATAATCGGTTTAAGCTTGTGCTTCCGGATCAAGATGTGCTAAACGCTTTATATTGGGACAAAATTAAGCCAGTGGATTGTTATCGTTATAATTACGATGCGCGATATTACGATATGATTCAGTTATTGCCAAATCCAAAGCATGATTTACATTGGATTCAGAAAAATACAGTGTTTATTCATTATTGTGGCAAAGATAAACCGTGGAAGGAAAATTATAAAGGGGAGCTTGGATTTTTTTATAAGCAGTACAGCGATATTCTAGAATTTGAAGAGGAAAAAGCCTAAAGGCAGCTTATTTGCGCTGCCTTTAGGCTCTATTTTTTGCGTGCTTTGCTTTGGCGAATGCCAGCTGCTTGAGCGCGCGCTTCTGCTTCTAGGTCTTCGTAATCCGCAAATTCGCGAGAATATTCAACATCTAGTCCGTCGGATTTCAGTTGTTTTGGTACTTGTGGAAGAGTTGCTTTGTTTTTATCACGCGTTTTTTGTCCGCGAGATCGACCCATCATCAATTCCTCCTAAGCAATAATGTGAATCGGACGATTCACTACTTAGGATGGCATTTGCTCGATAAAGTATAAATAACAATGTTTTCTAATGTTTCGCTTTTTTTGCTGTATAGCCGCCTGCTTGGTCAGCTAATTTAAAGTCGCGGGAATACGTTATTTCTTGTGCACGCGTTAACGTCCTTTTCGTTTTTTCTTGTCTTCGTTTTTCCGCCATTTATTGCCCCTCACTTTTATCAAGATTTATTTTTAGTTTTTCCACTGTTTGTTCGTTTTATGCATGAATAATAGAAAAAGGGCTGTTATACACAGCCCTGTTACGCTTCTTTGCGTTGTTCTTGTTCGATTTGAGAAGGATGGCGAAGGGTATATAATGTATAGTTATCTTTTGTAATTTCGTATAAATTATATACATCAGCTCCGATTTGTTCCAGCAAACTTTTTCTTGTCTCATTCGCTGGGGTAACATACGGTAATTTTTCTGCCGCTTTGATGGAGCGGATGTTCACTTTGCGAATGCGCATAAATACAGTTTCAATGGAAAGCTCGTAAAATAATTCGTGGAAAAATGCTTCTTTCGCACGTTGGTTATATCCTTGGCCATGATATGGCTTTCCAAGCCATGTGCCCAAAAATCCAGCGTTATTTTGTATGTCAAATAGGCTGATTGTGCCGATTGGATTTCCCCATTCATCTAAAATCGTGCGGGAAATGAGTTCACCGCGTTCTTCCGCTTCGATCATTTGTTTCGTCATAAATAAAAATTCTTCGTACGAGCTTGCTTTTTGGCGCACGAAAGGGAAGACGTCCGGGTGCACCATCAGCTCGTAGAGTGCATGACAATCTTGCAGCTCCCGTTTTTTTAACATACTTTTCCCTCCTTATATCGAGGGCAGTTTACTTGTGGGCGAAACCACCCTCGAAATTTTTTAATATATTCATCAAAAAATTCCGGGGTGGGAATCGAACCCACTAGAACCAGCGATATCCGCTGGTGGCGCACCATTTGCCTTCCCTTTTGTTGCGTCGTTATCTGATTGTCGGCAATGAGTAGCACAGGTCTTTATCATCATACACGATGATCAAGAAAAAAGAAATAGGTTTTTTGTTAAATTTTTTTTATATATTTGTTGATTTTTCGATAACGAATGTCATGTGGCTAGTAAATCGGCTAAACTTTTTTCCAGCGTAGGGAAGGAAAAGACAAACCCAGCTTCCATCAGTTTTTTCGGAATGACTTGCTGTCCTTCGGTCACAAGCATGCTCATTTCACCAAGGAGGGCGCGCAGCATCGCACTTGGCACGCGAAGCCAATGAGGGCGGTGAAGTATACGGGCGACCGTTTCGCCGAACTGTCCCATACGGACGGGAGATGGAGAAGTGATATTAACCGGTCCTGCTAGCTGCTTATGATCAATAATATATGCAAGTGCACGTACTACATCGTTAATGTGAATCCAGGAGATCCATTGCTGTCCCGAGCCGATTGGACCGCCAATCCAGAAACGGTACGGTAAGACGATTTTCGGCAACGCCCCGCCGTTTTTGCCAAGAACGACACCAAATCGTGCCATTACTGTACGAACCCCTAACGACTCTGCTTGTTTCGCTTCTTTTTCCCATTTCGCTACGGTTTGTGCCAGAAAATCGTTGCCAATCATTGAACTTTCTTCGGTAAAAGAATCGGTAAGCGAAGTGCCGTAAATGCCGATGGCGCTCGCGTTAATAAATACGCGAGGAGGGGATGGCAATGATTTGATCAGCTCAATCATCCATTGGGTCGTGGAGACACGGCTATGGACAATGCGTTCTTTCTGCTTTTTTGTCCATCTTCTGCGGTTAATCGGTTCGCCGGCTAAATTAATCACGGCGTCAAAGGCAGGAAAGTTTGCTTGGGGACGACTTTCAGGCGTGAATAAAACATAGCGGATATTAGAAGAGGAAGATAATTTAGGACGTCGCGTCAATATATAAATGGTATGGCCTTGTGACGCAAGGTGGTTCGAAAGCGCTTTTCCGATAAATCCAGTTCCGCCGGCAATGGCGATATTCATATCCTTCCCTCCTAGTCTGTCGTAGTGAATTATTTCGCTTTTCGTGTACCGGATTCCTTCTGTATGTTACGATAAAAATGGAGGGAAAGTCATGGGGATCATTACAAATATAGCCGTTCAGCCAAACAGCCGTGAACGTTTTCGCGTCACGATCCAAAAAGAAAATGGAGAAATAGATGTGATTACCGTTGATCAAGACGTGCTGCTTCAATTCCGCCTGAAAAAAGGAATGGAAATTGATGGGAATGCCTTACAAGAAATAGTATATGCGGATCAAGTCAAAAAAACGTATAATCAGGCTTTATATTTTTTATCGCACCGCATGCGGTCTGAACGTGAGGTGACCGATCATCTGAGAAAAAAAGGCGCATCTGACGATGTGATTGCAGAGGTGCTCGATAAGCTGCGACAGAACAAATACGTTGATGACCGTGAATTCGCCTTCGCTTATGTGCGCACGCAAAAGCAAACAACGGCAAAAGGGCCATATGTCATCCGTAAAGAATTGGAAAAGCTCGGGGTTGCGGAAGAATGGATTGAACAAAGCTTGGCTATTTACTCCTTTGATGAGCAAGTGGAAACGGCAAAATCGCTTTATGAAAAAGCAAAAAAACAGCGGGCAAAACAGTCTTTGCGGCAATGGAAATATCAGATCGAGCAGCTTTTATATCGAAAAGGATTTCCGCACGAAGTCATCGATCAGGTGCTGTTGTCAGAACAGGACGAAAAGGAGGAACAGGAGTGGGAAGCTTTGGAGTATCAAGGAAGAAAAGCGCATCGGCGCTATGAAAAATATGATAGTCCGATGTATGAGCAAAAAATGAAGCAGGCTTTGTACCGGAAAGGCTTCCCACTGGAGATGATCGAGCAATTTTTGAGCAAATTAAAGGAGGAGCAGGAACATTAAGATAAAATAATTTCGTTTTGCCCGTGTTCTAAAGAGATAATTTGTTTTGCTATTTCTTTTGGGGAACGAAGCCGCGAACGATCTTTTATATGATCAGTTCCATGCCAAAATGGGGTGTCCATGCCTCCCATGTACACAGCGGTAACCGAAATATTTGTGCCTTCCAGCTCTTTCGTTAAGCTTTCGCTAAAGCCGCGAATCGCGAATTTTGTCGCGACATAGACGGATTCATTCACTTTGCCGCGTAAGCCGGCAGTCGAAATAATATTGATAATTTTTGCTTTCGGCATTGCCAGAAAATGCGGCAAAAATGCTTTCGTCATATAAATGGTCCCATTGATGTTCGTTTGAATCATATCGTCAATTTGCTGCGCGGAAAGCGAAGAAAGCGGACCGAAATGGCCGATGCCAGCATTATTCACAAGACACGTAACATGGTGGTGTTTCGCAATCATATCGACTGTGTCAACGACATCTTCGTAACGGCGGATATCAAGGGAATAGGCAAACGCTTTTCCTCCTAGATGCTCGATTTCCTGCACTACGTCTAAAAGAGGGGAGATCCGTCTGCCGAGGGCGATGATGGTATGGCCTTGACTAGCATATTGCAATGCCAATTCTTTTCCTAACCCTGTGCCGGCCCCGGTAATAGCAATAACATCCATTGTCTGTCTCTCCATTCTGTTGGATTGTCTTTTTTATCATATAATAAAATCAAAGGGGGAACAAACGGTGAAAGCGCCAGGAGAACAAAAACGTTATAGTGAAATGACGGAACAAGAATTGCGTCAAGAAATCGCGGCATTAACGGAAAAAGCGCGCAAAGCGGAACAAATGGGGATGGTAAATGAATACGCCGTATATGAAAGAAAAATCGCGATGGCAAAAGCGTATTTGCTTGACCCAAATGATTTTCAGCCGGGCGAAATATACGAGATCGAGGGAGATCCGGGAGAATATTTTAAAGTGCGTTATTTGAAAGGAGTATTTGCTTGGGGATACCGGTTAAAGGGAAACGGGGAAGAAGAAGCGCTGCCGATTTCGTTGTTGCGAAAGCCGTAATTATAGTAAAGAGAACCTAGAGAAGATTCTCTAGGTTCGATTTTGTTACGATTGTTTCCGCGTTTGACGCTCAAGGATAATTAAGTTAAGTGTTTGTTGAGTTTCTCCGTTGACTTGTGCATGGGCATGTTTTGGATTTGCCCATGGCTGCTGGAAAGGATTGGAGTATAAGTTATCATAAAATTTTTTGTGCGAATGGCGACCCATTGTCTCACACCTCTCAAAATAAGAGAAAGTTTTTAAAAATTGTCATCGCGTTTACCGGAAGCGTGCATGCGTTCTTGCGGATGGGTGTTAGTCGTGCCGTTTGCCCGTTTTGAAGCATATTCCGCTTTCGCTCGTGGTTCACCTTCGAATTTATTATTGTTTTGGTTTGGGAAGTTGCGTTCTTTATTCCGCATCGCACATTCCCTCCTTTGCAATTGCTCGTGTTGATGGCCAACACGTATTTTTATTATGAGGATATTTTGCTCTCTTATGTGTTCAAATTGTTGGGATAAGAGGTGGAAAAAATGACGATGAATGAATATTTTGAACGGCTGACGAACTATTTGTTGGAGAAAAATCCGTCGCTTGCTTATGCCCAAGCAAGAACGTGGGTCGAATTGCTATGGGAAGATTTCGAAACGACATATGCCCGCGCTGGATACGAATATAGAGGAAAAGAGCTGACAGAAAAAGTAGTGCGTCAATGGATTGACCGGTATGGAGCGACATTACATGAATTTCAAACGACAAATCCGAAATATCAACATTTGCTAAATCGCAATGATTATTTAAAACATTGAAAATAGGCGGTTGTTTCAAAACGACCGCCTATTTTTATCAGTTTGGAATGAGGTCCAGTTTTTTTCGCAATTTCCCTTCGCTGAAAATCCAGCCGGTATACGAACTGACAATATTTAAATTGCGATCTAATTGCACTACGGCGACGAATGGATAATAGCCTTTGCTGCGATAGCGCAAGTCCGTAAATCTCACTTCATAATGATCGTTATATTCATGAAGTTCCCATCGGTAGACGGGGGAAAAGGACAAAAAAGCAGCAACGTTTTCATCCCGCTTGGCCGCTTCGATGACGGGATCGTCAGGAAGCGGACATTTTTCAAATTGGTCCAATATATAGATGTACCCGTTTTTGGCCCTCGCGACATAAAAGTAGTCTTTTGCCGTAATCGCCAAATGCCACTCGCGGAAGCGGAACGTCGGAACGGTAATAATCTGTTCGACATCGGCAATTTCAGCACGGATGGCTTGTTTAATCGCTGCCTGCTGGCGTAATCGTATTATATAATAAGCGGCGATGACACCGTAAATCGCTAGAAACGTATAGCCGGGATGAAGGCCAAGAAACAACAGACCAACCCCGATGACATGCAGGGCAAAAATAATTGGATCGAATGTATTGATCACACCAAGCGCAATCCACTTTTTTGTAAACGGCCGCAGCGCTTGCGTGCCGTAAGCGTTAAAAATATCGACAAATACGTGAACTGCGACAGAAATGAACGTCCATAGCCATAAGTGAAATACATTGACGTATGAATAAAAGCAAACGATAATGCCTGTAATGAATAACGACCATAGCCATACGGCAGGAATCGAATGGGTAATTCCGCGATGATTGCGGATATATTTTGCGTTGTTTTGTAATTTTAAAATCGTATCAATATCCGGCGCTTGGGAGCCGGCTAATGTTCCGATAAGCACAGCATGAGACAAAAAAGGGTCTTGAGCGACAGTGGGGTCCAATGTGGCAATACTGCCTAGCGCTACCCCCATAAGAATGTGTGTGCCTGTATCCAAGCGAAATAAGCCTCCTTTGCTAGTTTCGTTCATTAGTATATCCAGTCCGTTTTCGATCATTGGACGAGTAAGCACATAAAAACAAGGATGTATTGCCAGTGTAGCACATTTCGAATGCATTGGCGAGGGAAGGGAATACTAAAGCCATCTTTCCTGTTTAGGAAAGATGGCTGAAAAAGGCGAATGTTTAGCTTTTATCATCATCCAGACGTTTTCCAAATTCTTTTAAAGAGGAAAGAATAAAGCGGATGGCGCGGTTAACGTCAGGATCATTCACTGCTTTTAAAAGATCGAAAATGCCGATTTTTTTATCTTTTTCTTTTGTTTGCTTATATGCTTCGGCAATGCTTGAAGCGGTGCTTTCCAATAACTTATCGGTTAATTGCGGATCTAGATTGGCAAGCAGCTGTGCCATCCCGATCACATGATTAATCGCCGTTGTCACCGGTTTGCGATTTGCTTGACCGATGACGATTTTCACGATATCTTCCTTTGCTTTAAGCATCGCATTTGCCGCTTCGAGTATGCCGCTTTTATGCAGTTCTTCTATAATAGAAAGCAGTTCAGTGACCGCTTCTTCTTTTTCCGTCAATGAAGTTTTTAGTTCTTCTATTGTTTTCTCACGTTTTTCTTCTTCGGTAATGGTTTGTTTTTGAATGGTTGTAATTGGTTTAGCCACGCGGCTGCGCCTCCTTCCATTCATCCGTTAAAGGAACGTAATCCGGACGCTTCCATTTTCGATCGACTTCGACGCCTCTTTTTGGATTCCGCTTTTTAAATCGCGGATTGGTGCGCGGGAGTGGAGATTCTCCGTCGACTTCCAACACTTGCATGCGCACTCTTGCTTGTTTAAACGCCGGTGTATTCGTGCGATGGTCAGTGGCAGGACCGGTAAGGATGTTAATGGCGCTTTCGTTTGTTGCCGAGTGCATTGGCAAGAATAATTCTTTTCCTTTGACACGGTCAGTGACGAGCACGCGCACTTTTACTCTGCCGAATGGTGATTCTAAACGAACGAGCGAGCCGTCTTTGATGCCGCGTTCTTTCGCTAATTCCGGAGATACTTCAACGAATATTTCAGGGAATTTTCTTTGAATGCCTTCTGATTTGTATGTTAAGTTTCCTTCATGGAAATGTTCGAGCAATCGTCCGTTGTTCACAAGCAAATCGTATTCTTCCGGATATTCTGCCGGCTGTACCCAGTCGGCGAGTGCAAAGCGCGCTTTTCCATCCGGGAAGTTGAAGCGTTCTTTATAAAGAATCGGCGTATCTGCACCGTCGTAGCTGCCCCAGCAAAGGCTTTTCCAGCCTTCCAAGTTTTCGTAATGCGCTTGTGAAAAAAGCGGAGCAAGACTTGCGATTTCGTCCATAATTTCTTTCGGTCCGGCGTAGTTCCAATCAGCACCCATCCGTTTGGCGATTTCTTGAATGATCCACCAGTCCGGTTTTGAATCGCCGAGCGGTTCAAGCGCTTGGTAAAAACGTTGAATGCGCCGCTCTGTGTTGGTAAACGTTCCTTCTTTTTCTAAGCTTGGAGCTGCTGGCAAAACAACGTCAGCAAATTGCGCTGTTTTCGATAAGAAAATGTCCTGTACTACCAAGAAGTCTAACTCTGATAGCACTTTTTGGACATGATTGGCGTTGCAGTCCACAAGTGCCATATCTTCGCCAACGATATACATTGCCTTTAATTTTCCTTGTTCGGCTGCTTCGATCATTTGGATGTTATCAAGACCAGGTTTTCCATCGATGCGGACGCCGTACGCTTTTTCAAATTTTGCCCGCGCGATATCATCCGTAATATGCTGGTATCCTGGAAGCCAGGCAGGAAGGGACCCCATATCACAAGCACCTTGCACGTTGTTATGGCCGCGGAGCGGGAACGCTCCAGCGCCTGGGCGTCCATAGTTGCCTGTTGCGAGCAATAAGTTCGAGATGGCCGCTGATGTATCGCTTCCTCCCGTGTTTTGCGTAACGCCCATTCCCCAGAGGATACATGTTCCATCTGCTTCGTGGATCATTTCAGCGATGCGGATTAAGTCTGCTTTCGCAATGCCTGTTACTTCTTCCGCGTAATCGAGCGTATATTTTTCGAGCACTTCTTTGAATTCATCGAAGAAATGAACGCGTTCGCGAATGAACGCTTCGTCATGCCAACCTTGGTCAATGATATATTTCGTGACGGCCATCAACCATACTTGATCCGTTCCCTGTTTTGGTCGGATAAATAAATCGGCGCGTTCCGCCATTTCATTTTTGCGCAAGTCAGCAACAATTAATTTTTGACCAAATAGTTTATGGGCACGTTTGACGCGAGTCGCCAAAACCGGATGTCCTTCCGCCGGATTGGCGCCGATAATAATCACTAATCCCGCGGATGCGATATCATGAATCGTTCCGGAATCGCCGCCCATTCCTACTGTGCGGAACAATCCGTCTGTTGCCGGCGACTGGCAGTAGCGCGAACAGTTGTCGACGTTGTTCGTTTCAAACACTTGCCGCGCTAGTTTTTGAATTAAATAATTTTCTTCATTGGATGTTTTCGACGATGAAATAAAGCCGATGGCGTTGCCGCCGTATTTCCGTTTGATTTCGCCAAGTTTTTCTGCAACAAGCGAAAGCGCTTCTTCCCATGTGGATTCGACAAACACGTCACCTTTGCGGATAAGCGGTTTGGTCAGGCGTTCTTCGCTGTTGACGAAATCCCAACCGAATTTTCCTTTTACACATGTGGAAATGGCGTTGACTGGTGCTTCAGAGACAGGCTGGATTTTTAAAATTTTACGTCCTTTTGTCCATACTTCAAACGAACAGCCGACGCCGCAGAACGTACAAACCGTTTTCGTCTTTTTGATGCGCTGTTTGCGCATCGCCGCTTCGATTTCCGAAATGGCAAAAATACTGCTGTAGCCAGGTTCGACTTCTTTTACAAAATCGATCATTGGATTTAAAATTTCTTTATCTAAACCGGTCATAAAGCCGGCCTCGCCTAACATCGATTTTTCCATTAATGCATTACATGGGCAAACGGTAACGCATTGTCCGCAACTGACACAGGAAGATTCGTTAATCGGAACACCGTTATCCCAAATGACACGAGGGCGTTCCGCTTCCCAGTCAATAGATAATGTTTCGTTTACTTGTAAGTTTTGACATACTTCTACGCATTGACCACAGGCGATACATTGATTTGGATCATAGCGGTAGAATGGATGGGACATGTCGACTTCCGATGGATCTACTTTCGGGCGGTATGGATACGATTGATGCTCAATTCCCATCAGTTCCACCGTATTGTGCAATTTACAGTTTCCGTTATTGTTATCGCAGACAGTGCAATATAATAGGTGATTTTCTAAAATGCGGTCCATTGCTTCTTTTTGCGCCGTTTTCGCCCGTTCGGAAGAAAGCTCGATGTTCATGCCGTCTTTAGCAGGAGTAGAACAGGCGCGCATCAGTTTCCCATCCACTTCAACAATGCATGTGTCGCACGTTTGAATGGCTCCAAGCTCAGGAGTATAGCAAACTTGCGGATGTGGGATGTTGTTTTCATTAATGACTTCCAAAATCGTCGTTCCTTGTTTTGCGCTGTAATCGCTTCCGTTTATTGTAATCGTTATCAATTGTTCGCTCATGCTTAAACCTCCTCCACAGTAAAATAAAAACTCCACCATGAATGAAGATGGTCTTCAGTCACGGTGGAGTAGTTTTTTAGCATGACGATACTAAAATAACCAATCCATATCCAAATAGACTAGTAGAAAAATAACAAGGGAAGCCTTATTATTTTTCCACTATGTTTATGTCTATTTTGATTTTTTTTTATTATAATTATATTACTGAATTGTTCGTAAAACAACCTGTAAAGACATCGTTTTTCGCAAATTTATGGTTGGAAAGGGGCTTTTCAATGTCCAAAAAGGAAGCGACATTCAACGATTTAGTGCGGAAAGTTCGCAAGCAACTGTTTGGAAAGGGGCCGGAACGGATTAAAACATATTTTATCGACAATCTGGCCATCACGATCTTGCAAGGAAATTTAACGCCGACAGAAAAATTTATCGCAAGGTCACCGGAAGGAAAGGAAATGGTTCATGCAGCCCGTACTCGCATGATTCAAGAAGTATATGCGCAAAAAGTGCCGGAAGGTCTTGAGGAACTGGCGGGGTCCAAACTTTTATATTTATTTAGCGACATTAAAGTAGAAGACGATATTGCTGTTTCTGTTTTTATATTTGAAAAGCCAATAGAAAAATAATATGTCGAAATATTCTGTATTGTTTTTGAATGCGTTTTCATGATATGCTAAAAGCAGATTAACATGATGAGTATGGTAGGAAGCTTAGCTATACAATGGCGAAAGAGCGATTGGTAGTTAAGTTTCCGCTTGTAGCGTGACGAGAGCGTTGGTTTTGTCACAGGAGCTCTGTGCTGAAACTACCGCCACTTTTCTATGTGCGCGAAGGATAGTATGCCTTCGTCATAGAAAATGTGGCGGTTTTCTTTTTGTGAAATCCGGAAACGGGGGGTGGGGTCGATGGAGTCATTCGTGACTCGTAAGCAAAAAATTGTAAAGTATCATAATGATCATTTTGAAGAGCTAGATGATGAGGTTGCGGTGGAGTTTCCGCTTACGATTGTCGTTGACGGGCAAGAATTCGCAACAATGGTATGCACTCCGACCCATTTGGAAGAATTGGTCATCGGTTTTTTAGCTTCGGAAGGACTGATTCGTTCCAGCGAGGAAATAAAGGCAATATCCGTGGATGAACATCGCGGATTTGCCTATGTTGAGCTTGTTACGAAACAGTCTATTCAAAAAGAGTTTTATGCAAGACGGTTTATCGGCTCTTGCTGTGGAAAAAGCAGACAATTTTATTTTTACAACGATATGAAAACTGCCAAAACGGTTGTGCACAGAACGAACGTTCGTGTTGACCAATGTTTTCGTCTTATGCGGCTGTTGCAAGAGAGATCCACCGATTTTCAAGCGACTGGCGGCATTCATAACGCAGCGCTTTGTACGCCGAACGAACTAGTCATCGTTCGCTCTGATATTGGCAGGCATAATGCGTTGGACAAAATTTACGGATATTGCTTGCAGCACGATTTGCAGTTATCGGACAAATTAATCGCGTTCAGCGGAAGAGTATCATCGGAAGTGTTGTTAAAGGTTTCCAAAATGGGGATAGGCATTATTTTATCGAAATCCGCGCCAACGACATTGGCGCTCGAATTAGCGAACGATTTAGGCATTACGGTTGTAGGGTTTATTCGCGGACAAACGTTTAATGTGTATACGCATGTCGATCAAATAACCGAATAAAAAGGGGGACTAACAAATGAAAAATCGTTGGTTCATCGCTTTATCAGCAGTAGGAATTCATATTTGCATCGGTTCTGTTTATGCATGGAGTAATTTTACGAATCCATTAAAACAAATGTTTGGGTGGTCGGATCAAGAAGTTGCGCTAACATTTAGCATTGCTATTTTGTTTTTAGGTTTATCAGCGGCATTCCTTGGTCACTTTGTCGAAAAACATGGTCCTAGAAAAGCAGGATTACTTGCTGCAACGTTCTTTGGGATCGGCATTGCTGGTTCCGGATTTGCGGTTGTTTTGGAATCGAAGCATTTGCTTTACCTATTCTATGGGGTGTTAGGCGGAATTGGTCTTGGAGTAGGATATATTACACCTGTTTCTACGCTGGTGAAATGGTTCCCAGATCGTCGTGGTTTTGCTACGGGGCTTGCGATTATGGGATTCGGATTTGCCGCCGCCATTTCAAGTCCTGTGATGAACAGTTTGATCGGTTCGGTTGGCGTTAGTAACACGTTTTATATTTTAGGCGCTGTTTACTTTTTGATTATGGCTTTCTCTTCTCTTTACTTAGAGAAGCCGCCTGAAGGTTGGATGCCTGAAGGCTTTAAAGAAAAAGTGAAGGCTGGAAAAGCAAAACCATCGATGGATTTATCACAATTGACCGCAAATGAAGCAATTAAAACAAGACGTTTTTGGTATTTATGGATGATGTTGTTTATCAATGTAACATGCGGCATTGCTATCTTAGCTGTGGCAAAGCCGCTTGCCATGGAAAGTATCGGTATTGACCAAGCTGCGGCTGCGGCATTGGTTGGCGCCATTGGAGTATTTAACGGCTTAGGACGTATCGGCTGGGCATCTGCCTCTGATTACATCGGAAGACCAAATACCTATACAGTATTCTTCGTTTTACAAATTATTATCTTCTTTTTCTTGCCGGACGTTTCGGTCAAGTGGTTGTTTATGGGAATGTTGATTATCGTGTACACTTGCTACGGCGGAGGATTTTCATGCATTCCTGCGTATATCGGAGACTTGTTTGGTACAAAGCAATTAGGTGCCATTCATGGTTACATTTTGACCGCTTGGGCAGCCGCAGGACTTGTAGGCCCGCTATTTGCCGCTTACATCAAGGATACTACCGGTTCTTATGAAGACAGCTTAACCTTCTTCGCAGGGCTATTTGTTATCGCTTTGGCTGCTTCTCTGCTGGTGCGCATTGATATCCGTCAATTACGAGAGAAAAATGCTCAATCTATATATCCGTCAATTACAGAAGAAAAAAGTACAATCTAATAAACAAGCCTTCTTCTGGTGAATTGTTTAAGAATAGCGAAAAAAGAAGAGGCACCATTCAAGCCCTCCTTGTACTGCGGCAAGCAGCATCATTTGTTATAATAAACATGCTAGATGGAATAAAAGCAGCATGGAGGAGACAAGGTGAAGACACGAACGTTGCTGGATGGCTTTGACATCGAACAATTTCAGTTAGATTTAATCGGCTGGTTTGAAAAAGAACAGCGTGACCTGCCGTGGCGCAAAGATAACGACCCGTATAAAGTATGGGTGTCGGAAATTATGCTTCAGCAAACAAAAGTAGACACCGTTATTCCGTATTTTAATAAGTTTATCGAGCAATTTCCGACACTGGAGGCGCTTGCGGAAGCGGACGAAGAAGAGGTGCTGAAAGCGTGGGAAGGACTCGGTTACTATTCGCGCATTCGTAATTTGCATGCGGCAGTAAAAGAAGTGAAAGAACAATATGGCGGGAAAATTCCCGACAACCGAGAACAGTTTTCCAAATTAAAAGGGGTTGGGCCATATACGACAGGAGCGGTATTAAGCATCGCCTATGGCATTCCGGAACCTGCCGTCGACGGCAATGTGATGCGGGTATTATCACGGATTTTTCTTGTCTGGGAAGATATCGCCAAAACAGGAACGAGAAAGTTATTCGAAGCGATTGTCCGGCAAATTATTTCACGCGAAAACCCTTCGTATTTCAACCAGGCGTTGATGGAGTTAGGAGCGCTTATTTGTACACCGCGTAATCCGGCTTGTCTCCTTTGCCCGGTACAAGCGCATTGCCGGGCGCTGCAAGAAGGGGTACAGACGGAGCTTCCGGTAAAAACGAAAAAAACGAGTGTTAAACAAGTGGCGATTGCAGCTGCGGTGCTGAAAGATGAACATGGCAAAGTACTGATCCATAAGCGGGACAGCGATGGATTGCTTGCGAATTTATGGGAATTTCCGAACTGCGAAGTAGCCCATTCACGGGAAAATCCGGAAAGACAGTTGGAAAAGTTTTTGAAGGAAGAATACGGGGCAATAGTCCAGCTTGAGAAACCTTTTGCGGTTTTAGAACATGTGTTTTCTCACTTAGTTTGGAATATTACCGTTTATGACGGCAAACTAGTTAATGGTTTTACGGAAACAGAACAGCTGAAACTTGTTGATGAGCGAGAAATCAGTTTATACGCCTTTCCTGCTTCCCATCAACGAATTTGGAGAGAGTATAAAGAGAAAAAAACAGGTGGATAATCCACCTGTTTCAGTCATACGATTGTCTCGTTCCTTGTGTATAGGTAGCTTCGCTTTTTCTGAGTCCACCGCGAGCTTCGATTTCTTCGATGATTTCGCGGTGGATCGTTTGTCCTTCTGCGTTTAAATAAGGAGCAATTTGCTGAAACGAATGGTGGAAAAAAGCGAGTTCGCTGTCTTTCCATTCCGATTTTGGGATCATCGAAAGTTCGGTCATATCGCGGCCAACGTACATGATGGATGCCTCCTTTTTTTCTAGTTTAAAAAAGTACTCATTCATTTATACATAAAGGGGAGAAAAACATGAGTGAAAAAGTTGCGGTAGTCACAGGAAGCAGCCGTGGAATCGGCAAAGCGATTGCCCTTCGTCTTGCAAAAGAAGGATACGATATTGTCGTTAACTACGCACGCAGTAAAGAAGCGGCGTTACAAACGGCGCAGGAAATCGAAGCGCTGGGGCGAAAAGCGCTTGTCGTGAAAGCGAATGTCGGTGATGTCGAAAAAATTAAAGCGATGTTCGCGCAAGTGGATGAAGCGTTTGGACGTGTGGATGTCCTTATTAACAACGCTGCTTCAGGCGTGCTGCGGCCGGCGATGGAGCTTGCGGAATCGCATTGGGATTGGACGATGGATATTAACAGTAAAGCGCTGTTATTTTGCGCGCAAGAAGCGGCAAAACGAATGGAAAAAGTCGGCGGCGGAAAAATCGTAAGCATTAGCTCGCTCGGCTCCATCCGTTATTTAGAAAATTATACGGCTGTCGGTGTTTCCAAAGCTGCGGTTGAATCATTAACGCGCTATTTAGCTGTCGAATTAGCGCCGAAAAATATTTCTGTCAATGCCGTATCAGGTGGTGCGGTCGACACAGACGCATTAAAACATTTTCCAAATCGGGAAGAACTGCTAGCCGATGCAGTAGCAAAAACTCCTGCCGGTCGAATGGTAAAACCTGAAGATATTGTCAACGCGGTAATGTTTTTATTGTCCGACCAAGCAGAAATGATCCGCGGTCAAACGATTATCGTTGATGGTGGAAGATCTTTACTTTTGTAATTTGGATGGATAAAACGATCACCTCCTGGGCACATTAAGTGACGTGGAGGTGATAACAATGGCAAAACAACAACCAAACAAAACAGCTGCAGGCACTAACATTCAAGAAGTAAGACAACAAAACGCACAATCTGCACAAGCAGGTCAATTCGGCACTGAATTTGCTGCAGAAACTAATGTGCAACAAGTAAAACAACAAAACGCGCAAGCAGAAGCTCGCAAAGCGCAAAATTCAAGCAAATAACATAGAAAAGTGGAGGCGAGCCGTTTAACCGCGACGGGCAAATGTTCTTCGCCCGCAGGGGTGTTTGTCACCCCAAGGGAGAAGGTTATTTGTCCCGCTAGCTGCACCTGCGGTTACTCGGCGCATGTCAGCGAAGATGCAAATTCAAGTAGCTGACAGGTTGCGAGCCGAAGCTAGACAGCTAAAAAAGCGGGGGCGGTATAGCCAGTTCTTAGAGAATCGTTTCCCATTGGTCGATTGGGAAAATGATTTCTCAGAAAAGAGCTAGCTGCCTCCATTTTTTATCGACAAAAGCTATCATAACTTTACATATATAGTCAAAGGAAATTTTCCTCTCTTCCCGAATGTAATAAACATAACCGGAAGGGAAGGGAGAGAACGAACGTGGAACTGTTTGAACGTTTAGTGAATGAGCAACTAAAAACGATGGATCGGCTTTTATTTTTACAGTCGGAAATCGAGCGCTGCCAAGAAATTGAAAAACAATTAATCGAGCTGCAACAAGAAGCGAAACTCCAATCCATTCAAGAGGAAATCCAACAAATGAAACGACAGTTAAGAGAGATTCAACAAACGTTTGAAAAGCAAACGGAAGAAGTCATTCTCACATATCAAAACCAGTATCGCCGTACGTGCGAGCCATCTTCAACGCGTTAAGATGGCTCTCTTTTGTTTTCATTTGTATCTTCAATCGTTATAATAAAAAAGAGAAGTTCCCATAGGAAAGTAGGGAGAATGATGTCTGGATATCCTGCAGAAGGAGAAATTATTCAAATTCATAGTTATAAACATAACGGTTTGATTCATCGAGTATGGGAAGAATCGATCGTGCTAAAAGGAACGTCTACGTGTATTATCGGAGCGAATGATAAAACGATGGTGACGGAAGCAGACGGCCGGACATGGGTGACGCGCGAACCGGCAATTTGTTTTTTTCATGCGAAACATTGGTTTAACATTATTGGCATGATTCGGGAAGAGGGAATTTATTATTATTGCAATTTGAGTTCACCGTTTGTATGGGATGAGGAAGCGCTAAAATATATCGATTATGATTTGGATATTAAAGTATTTCCCGATATGACATATATTCTTCTTGACGAAGATGAATATGAACGGCATCGCAAAGAAATGAATTATCCAGATGTGATCGATCGAATTTTAAAAAATAATGTGAAAAAGCTGATCAGTTGGATTCATGAACGAAAAGGTCCGTTTGCGCCAGATTTTATTGACACGTGGTATGAAAAGTTTCGTTCATATCGAAAGTGAATGAAGGGGGAAAGCGAAAAAGCCTGTTCGTTGCCGCAAACAGGTTTTCTGCTTTTTAAAGGGGGATATGTTTTTGGCAATTATTCGCCGCTATATGCAATTTGTGCGTCCATATAAATGGTATATTATCGCAACGATGATCATCGGAATTATTAAGTTTGCGATTCCGCTTCTCATTCCGCTGTTATTAAAATATGTCGTTGATGAAATTATCGCAAATACGAAGTTGCCGATGTCCGTCAAGACAGAGCGTCTTTGGTGGGCTATCGCTGTGATGTTAGTGATTTTTGTCCTCATTCGCCCGATTGTCGAATATTATCGGCAATATTTTGCGCAGTGGACGGCAAGCAAAGTGCTCTATGACATTCGCAATCGATTATTTACACATATGCAAAAATTAAGCTTTACGTATTACTCTAACCATCGCACAGGGGAAATTATTTCGCGTGTGATTAACGATGTCGAGCAAACGAAAGATTTTATTATTACAGGTCTGATGAATCTTTGGCTAGATATGACCACGATTATTATTGCACTTATTATTATGATGAAGATGGATATTAAATTAACGCTTGTTTCCATCAGTACGCTGCCGCTTTATGCATTTTCCGTAAAATACTTTTTCGGGCGTTTGCGGCAACGGACGAGAATGCGTTCCCAAGCGCTGGCGGAACTGCAAGCATACTTGCACGAACGAGTACAAGGAATGCCGGTGATTAAAAGTCTTGCGATCGAAGAAGAGGAACAGAAACGTTTTTCCGAACAAAACAACAATTTTTTAACAAAGGCGCTTATGCATACGAGCTGGAATGCAAAATCGTTCTCTGTTGTGAATACAGTGACAGATATTGCCCCCATCATTGTGATTGGCTATGCCGGCTATCAAGTATTGATTGGTCATATTACCGTCGGAACATTGGTTGCTTTCGTCGGTTATATTGATCGGCTTTATAGCCCGTTGCGCCGCCTTGTGAACTCGTCAACGACATTAACGCAGTCGTTCGCCTCGATGGATCGAATGTTTGAGTTTTTGGATGAGACATATGATATTGTGGATGCGCCAAATGCGATGGACTGCAAGGAAGTAAAAGGGGACATCGTATTTGAAAACGTAACTTTTGCTTATAGTAAAAACGAGCCGCCTGTACTTCGAGATATTTCGTTTTCCGTAAAAGCGGGTGAAACGATCGCCCTTGTCGGCATGAGCGGGGGAGGAAAATCTACATTAGTAAGCCTTATTCCACGGTTTTATGACGTCACAAAAGGACGCATCTTATTAGACGGCATAGATATTCGCGACATACGCGTCCGCAGTCTTCGCGATCAAATCGGGATGGTGTTCCAAGATAGTTTTTTATTTAGCGATTCGGTGAAAGAAAATATTTTGCTCGGAAAACCAGGTGCGACAGACGAAGAAGTGATTGCCGCCGCAAAAGCGGCCAACGCTCACGATTTTATTATGAATTTGCCGGACGGATATGATACGAAGGTCGGAGAACGCGGCATTAAATTATCCGGCGGGCAAAAACAGCGAATCGCCATCGCCCGTGTCTTTTTGAAAAATCCTCCGCTTCTTATTTTTGACGAAGCAACATCAGCGCTTGATCTAGAAAGCGAGCATTACATTCAAGAGGCAATGGAACGGCTCGCGAAAAATCGGACTACGTTTATCGTTGCCCATCGCCTGTCAACGATTACTCATGCGGACCGGATTTTTCTTATCGAAGATGGAAAGATTGTTGAAAGCGGCACGCATGATGAATTAATGGCCAGAAAAGGACAATATTATCACTTATTTACGATTCAACAATTGAATTACACGGAGTGAAAAAATGTTTATATTATCGAAAAATAAGAGTTAGAAACGGTCTTGCAAAGTTGCTAAGGCCGTTTTTTATTTAGATAATATGAACCTCTCCCTCCTTTTCTTTGTTTATTAGTAGGAAAAATATTATTATTTTGAAATTAGGAGGAAGAGAAGTTTTACACGCTGTAAGACTGTTTTTTTATTATTATTTTGTCTATTTAGATAATTGGTACCGTCAAGAATTTTGTGTAATGTAAGATAGATAGGGTATCTCTGAAATGGATTTAGAATAGAGGGGGGATATTTCCTCCACACAAGAGACTGAATATTCATTCTCTTGTGTGGACAGAGGCCCCCCCTTTCTTTGCTTATTTATTTACAATATTTAGTTAATTGTAGCATTCTTCAAACATTCGCTCGAGGGCTTCATGCGCTTCGGCAAATCCTCTTAACTTTCGCCCTGCCCATTTCTCATTAAAATCTTGGATGGTCAAATACACGACTTTTTCCGCGGCTTCTAAACTGCTCAAACTGTTCATCGGCTTTAGACGTTTCCGAATTTCCTTGATCGTTCGTTCGATGGCATTGGTCGTGTAAATCACACTTCGAATACTGCTTGGATAATCCATAAATGTAAGGAGGACATCCAACTCATTGGCCCAAGATTGAACTTCTCTTGGATATTTGCTGGACCATTTCGACTCAAACTGTTGAAACATTTGTAACGCCATCTCCTTATTCGGCGCGCGATAAATCAGTTTGAGATTCTCTGCCACTTCAAATTGATCTTTTTTCCGAACACAGCTGAGGGTGTTGCGGACTTTGTGCACGACACAGCGCTGCACATCGGCTTTCGGATACACCGCCTTAAAGGCTTCCTCCAGCCAGCCGGTGTGGCGTTGATAAGGGGCAAACAACTGTGTTTGAAATTCCCCGTTTCGGTCTCTTGGAACCAAAAGACCCTCAATCCGGCCATATTGCGTATCTAGATTTCGCTGATAGCAGCCGTTTCTCCTATTCGGCGTTCCAGCCTGTTCGATTTCGAGGAAATGTTTGATTTCTTCCCGCATAATCAGCTCTAATTTTTCCTTCACAAACTGACGAATGACACTTTCCAGTTGATTTGCCCAGTCGACATTCGGTATACTTCTTTTAGACATAGGTAGGGTACTCCTTTCTCTAAGATTTTTGGTCCAATCAGAGAATACCCTACCTTTTTCTTTTGTTCTAGCAAAATGCTTTACACAAACTTTTATACATCATCATTGATGGAATTATTTCGCGCTTGTTTGATATTATGCTTGCGTTTCCAAGTATTTTGCTTGCCATTGGGATTGTCGCGGTGCTTGGACCTTCCTTGCAAAATGCGCTGATTGCGATTGCGGTGATTAATATCCCGAACTTCGGACGATTGATTCGCTCGCGTGTATTAAGCATTAAACAAGAAGAATACGTGATGGCGGCAAAAGCAATTGGGATGAGCGATATGCGCATTTTGTTCCATCATATTTTGCCAAACAGTATGGCACCGATTATCGTGCAAGGCACACTGGCGATTGCTACTGCGATTATCGAAGCGGCCGCCCTCGGATTTCTCGGATTGGGGGCACAGCCTCCGAATCCAGAATGGGGGAAAATGTTAGCGGATTCGAAAGACTTTTTGACACAAGCACCATGGACGATGATTTTTCCAGGGATTGCGATTATGTTAACCGTGCTTGGTTTTAACTTGATGGGCGACGGATTGCGCGATGCGTTGGATCCGCGCATGAAAAACTAATAAAAGAAGGCTATCTCTTTTAGCGGAGATAGCCTTTTTTAGTGACTAGCTAAATTTTTTACTAAGGCAGCATCATGATGATAATGTTGGAAGCTGTCAATCAATTTATCAAGATGTTCTAATTGTTCGCTATAATCGATAATCGCTCCTATTAATGAAAAGAGGTAATATTCGTTTTTTTGCTGGTGATGTGCGTAAAATGCTTCAATTAAACGTGTTCTTTCTTGATAGGTTTCCATCGCTGTTTCTGTACGAGGATGACATTTTGTTTTACCAATAAACTTTAGCAATATTTGTTCATGGTAATGAAGCAGACTGTCTAGTTGTGAGCGGATGGCTTGCTGCAACTCAAGCGGCATGTGGTACAACTCGTTTTCAAAACGATGAAGAATTTTTAATGTATCGAGCGCTCTGTTTGCGACTACGATCATTTGCCGATATAGCACAAGTTTTCGTGATTTTTGAAAACGATTTTTTCGCGAGTACGTGCGCTCTTCTTTATACATTAAGTAAAGATGCTCGAGTTTTGTCATATCTTCTTTCATTTTTTCAATGTCTTCTTTTAAAATATGGTGCTCGGACGCATGCCTTATATGGATGCGAATCCATTTTAAAATATTTTCCGTGTTTTCATTAATTTGTGCATATAGCCTTTTTTCATATTTTGGAGGAAGAAAAATTAAGTTGACGATAAAGGCAGCGAATACCCCGAGCATAATGGTGGAAAACCGGATAACGGCAAATTCGATAAACTCTCTGTCAGTATATTCCATAATCGCGATAACGGTAACTAATGCTACCGATATCGTTGACTCGAGGCGCATTTTTAAGCAAAGAGCGATAACGATCATGAGCGTAAGGCCGATAATGAACGGGTCACGTCCGAACAAAAGAACAGCAATAATGGCAAATGCAGCGCCAATGATATTGGCTTGGACTTGTTCAATCAATGATAAATAGGAACGGTAAATCGTCGGCTGCATTGCAAAAACTGCGGAAATTCCCGCAAATACAGGAGAGGGAAAGTGTAATAGGGATGCTAGAAAAAGCGCTAATGTAACGGCGATTCCCGTTTTGAAAATGCGGGCACCGAGCTTCATTGTATGTTCAAACCTTTCCTCCTTAGTTCTTATAAACAATTTAGTACTATACACGCTTTTATATATGATATCAAGTGGAAAATATACATGAAATGTTTTTTAAATGACGAAGGGAAACGTATGATGCTTGCTAACTGGGTGTTTAAAATCTCCTCTGTGCAAATAGAGGTGCGAAAAAACAAATGAAAAGATAAAAGGCTACATATACAGTTTAGCATGTATAAACACAGGTGGTAAAAAAATAGATATGACGATTTTCGGTCTAGGTGATTATATGAGGCGGTTAATAACAAAATTCCTGTTCAAAAAGTTACCGAGTATGTCAGAATAAAAAGGAGTATCCCGCTAGTTGTGGGATACTCTTTTCATCATTCTGTTGAAACGGAAGGATCGGCTTGTTCTTTTGTCGGAATCACTTGGAAGAAATGGTTTTCCGGTTTTTCAAGAAGCGGCTGTAATGATTGCGCTTCTTCGTGCTGACCGTGTTCTTTTAATAGTTCAATGTATTTCGATAACAATTCTTGTACATCCGATTTTCCACGTTCGTTCAGTGGCTCGAGGCGTACTTGCGCTCCTTTTGCGATGCGGCGTTCCAATGCCGCCTTTGTTAACCCCATTTCCGGTTGGTGGCGCAAGTAGACGACTCCACCTGTCATTCCGGCGCAAATCCATGGACCTGGGTCGCCAAGAACAATGCCGCGTCCATTTGTCATATATTCGAAGGCAAATCCTTTAATGTTCGCACGTGTGCCGATATTTCCATGTTCTTTTTCCGGAATTGGCGTTGTCACTTGGCCGCCGATGATCATATCCGCACCAGACAGACGAATGCCAGCGCGTGCGTCCGCGTTTCCTTGCGCGATGAACAAACCTTTTTGCGCCCCGTATCCGAAGCCTTTGCCAACGGAGCCATTATAAAATTTTCCGTCTTTTCCCTTTGCTTTCAAAATGAAAATGCTGCCGCCAAATGCGGTTTTTCCAACGCCGTCCTGTCCGCCGCCGTCGACATGGATATGGATGCCGTGAGTGTTGTAAGCGCCGAGCCCGTTTCCAGGAATCGAGCCGTTTTTGTAGCGCAATGTGACATCTGGCAACTTTTTGTACGATCCGTCGAGACGACCGCGCACGCGGTGGCAAGAAACACGGCTGCCGAGAACGCGCTGTTCGGACGTGACGGTCGTAAATTCACGGGAACGATGCAAATCTTCCACATAGTAATCGAGATATTCCGCCCCAGCAGCAACGAGCAATGATGGTTCCTCTGCGCTTGCCGCTGCTTCTTTTTGCGCCATTTGCTCCACTTCAAGCACTTCAAGCAAGTTTGATAGATTCAATTGCTCTAGTCCTCTTGTTTGCTCTAATAAGTCAGAGCGGCCGACGATATCTTGCAGGCGAGTAAATCCAAGAGAAGCTGTTAATGCTTTTAATTCGTTTCCAAACGAGGTGAATAAGTTGACTAATCCTTGCACTGCCGTCTCGAATTGCCGCGGAACAAAACGGCGCAATCCGTGTTCTTTTGCTTGCGCAACCGATTCGATTTGAGTGGCGATTCCGACATGGCACGTATCTAAATGACAGCCGCGGCACGTCGTACAGCCGATCGCAATCATCGATAGCGTACCAAAGCCGATGCGGTTGGCCCCCAGCAACATCACTTTGAGAACGTCAAGTGCGCTTTTAATGCCGCCGTCCGCCCAAATTTCGACTTTGTTTCGCAAACCGGCTTCAAGAAGGGCGTTATGAGCGGCCTTTACCCCGATTTCCACCGGAAGGCCGACATGTTGTAGCGCATGGATGCGCGCCGCTCCGGTTCCGCCATCGAAACCGCTTAGTGTAATAATGTCCGCTCCCGCTTTGGCGATGCCGACTGCAATCGTCCCGATGTTTGGCACGACCGGCACTTTGACGGCGACTTTTGCTTTGTCGTTTGCCGTTTTTAATTCAGCGATCATTTGTGCCAAGTCTTCAATCGAATAAATATCATGGTTATTCGATGGAGAAATTAAGTCCGAACCGATGGTTGCGTTACGCGCTTCGGCGATTTTTGCCGTTACTTTTGACCCCGGCAAGTGGCCTCCTTCACCTGGTTTTGCTCCTTGGCCGATTTTAATTTCCAATAGATTCGAAGAGTTTAACAGTTCCGCGTTCACTCCAAAACGGCCTGATGCAATCTGCTGGCCGCGAGTACGCGGGTATTTGCCGAGCATATCTTTAATTTCGCCGCCTTCGCCGTTTAAGCTGACCATGTTCAAGCGGTCTGCCGCTTCCGCATAAGCGCGGAACGCCACTTCGTTTTGCGAACCGAACGACATCGAAGCAATGACGAACGGCAGGCTATGTTCGCCGACGCTAATATCGACTTTTTCGACAGGAACTTGTTTTTCCGTTTTCTTTATATCTAACAAATGGCGAATCGTTGTCGGTGTTTCGGTTTCGAGCTCGTTCATTTTTTCTCGATAGTTATCATATGATCCTGTTTGGGCGACCTCTCCAATCGCCTTCCAAATGCGAGGGAAGAGGTGGAACGTTTTTCCCGGCTTGGCGTTTTCGTTGGCGTAGTCTTCGGCACGGGCGATTGCGTCTTGTTTCAGTGCTTCGAAATCGTATTTCAACGAGTCAGAGCCAAAGAAGTTGACAATGTTTAATACATCGGCGATTTCATCATGTAGGCCAATCGATGAGAAGAGGCGGCTGTATCCGCGCAATTCGTGAATGCCAATCGTTGAAATCACTTTTTCTAATCCTTTATTGAGCGCTTTAAATAGGTTGGCAACAGGTGCAGTCGACTCTTCCGACGCAACCGTTGCAAACATGAGATAAGGGCTGATCGCGTTTGCTCCTAATCCATAGGCGACGACAAAATCATGAAGGGAGCGAATCGAGCCGGAACGAAGCAAAATGGAACAATCGCGGCGCAAGTCTTGTTTTGTTAACGATTGATCGATGGCCGATGTGATGAGCAACGGGTCAATCCATAAGTTTCCGTTTTGATGTGCTTCTGCATCATCAATGACGAGCAAGGTCTTGCCGGAACGAACCGCTTCACATGCTTCGTTAGAAAGACGCTCTAGCGCCTGCGGAATGGTTTCTTCCGCCGTAAATGTCGCCGACAGGATGTGCGCTAATTGTTTTTCTCGGAACGAATGAACAATTTGGTCGTACGAAGGATGATGTAATTCTGTCGCGCAGTCGTTTCCGATTTTTCCTTCGATGAGAATCGGCGAGCTGAGCTCGATAACATATGACGTTTCTGTTTTATCTACAAGAGATGGCCGTTTTCCAATGACAGTTCTTGTTGAAAAATGTTCCATTTCACGGTCGCGGTCAATGGCTGGATTGGTGACGACGGCGACGCTTTCTTTAATGAAATCTGCGAGATTTTTCCGATTCGGATTAATAGCCGCAAGCGGCGCGTCATGACCTAACGAGCGAATCGGCTCCGCACCTTTTTCCGCCATTTGTTCTAAAAGTTGAATATGTTCTCTGTCCCAGCCGAACGCGGCATATTGACCGTTATGCACTTTTGTCGGCACAAAAGTAAATACGTGATTTTCCAGTTTCGGAACATCGAGACGTTTTCGGAAGTTAGTAATGTCAAACCGTTTCGAAAAACGGGCATATACTTCTTCCTGAAACTGTTCGTATTCCAACACTTGAATGACGCCGCCGAACCATGTTAAGCCAATTTTTTCCCCTGGTGCGAGCGGCTTTGGTTCTCCCGTATATTCGCTTGCCGGAATGATTCCTGGTTCTGACGCAAAAACAAATCGTTTTTCCGTTTCTAATTTCCAAAGTGGGCGTAATCCGAGCGCGTCGACGCTGAAGACCGCTTCGTCCTCGTAGCGGGAGATAATTGCTGCCGGTCCTTGGGCGAAATGCCCCCATGATTCACGGATGTACGTATACAAGTCTTGGAGGTGCTCTGGATACGCTTTAATTTCATTCATGATAGGCGGGAACAATATATCCATCGCTTCAAATAAGCTATAATCATAACGGCAGATAAGCGTTTCCAACGTACGGCTTAAATCTTGGGAGTCACTGCCGTCATTTGTCAATGGGACACCAATCATCACTGCTTCGTCACGCAGCTTTGCAATTGTGTTGATTTCGCCGTTATGAGCTAACACGCTAAACGGTTGGACACGAAAAAAGTTAGAAAGTGTATTCGTCGAGTAACGGTTATGTCCTAACGTCATGGTCGATGCGATAAACGGATGTGCCAAGTCATGATAGTATTTTGGCAAAATATCTCCGGCTCCCATCACTTTATACACAACGTGAAAATTGTTTAAAGAGGCAACATGAACATTTTCATCTTTCTCGATTTCAATCATTAGATCAAACAATCGTTTTGTAAGCTGCGCATTGTCGCTTGGCAATAAGGCGACTTGCCAAAATACCGGTTCTTGCCGAAGCGCGATTGGGCCTAACGCACTGGAGGAGGTCACACGGTCAGATTCAAAAATCAATAAGAAACCTGTTTTTTTGAATAACTGTTTGATCTTCGTTTTTATATGGTCTACATCAGCAGACCGATCGATGAAAAGATGGCCGACGGTAAAACTTTCGTCGTTTGCTATTTCTGGATTTTGACCGACGTTTGCGAGTTTTTCCATCCAAAGTTTTCTTGGAATATCCATATGAATGCCGACGCCGTCTCCCTCGCCATTAATAAATCCGGCGCGGTGATTCATTTTGACAAGCGCGTCAATACATGTCATAATGTTTTCTCGGGTTGGAATACGTCGTTTTTCGATAGCGGCGACAATGCCGCAAGCATCATGTTCTACTTGATGAAAGTTTTTAAAATGGTTAGGGTTCCAACGTTGTCTCATAACGTAAGCGGCGCTAAAGCGGGAACGTTCCTGCTTTTCGCCATTCACCTCCCGTGTTGAATAAACATAAGCGGCAATTTTGATCTTAATTTTCAGAATTTATAACCTATAATATCATGATTGCATATCCAAATCAATTATTTATTCATTTTCTTGGATAATTATATTCATCATATTTTATGTTTTTGCAAACGTTTTCAACAACTTAACAATAATCCCAGGAGGGGATTCCTCCTGGGATTATTG
Organism: Parageobacillus galactosidasius; assembly: GCF_002217735.1. Lineage (NCBI taxonomy): Bacteria > Bacillati > Bacillota > Bacilli > Caryophanales > Anoxybacillaceae > Parageobacillus > Parageobacillus galactosidasius. Next base: position 527,048 of record NZ_NDYL01000001.1, read on the forward strand.
CATAATTATTCATTTTTTAATTGTTTAAATGCATTTTCCACCGCTTTGAGCGTATATTCCACGTCTTCTTCGGTATGAGCAAGCGTAACAAACCATGCTTCATATTTGGAAGGAGCGAGGTTGATGCCTTGCTTTAACATAAGCTTAAAGAACTTCGCAAACATTTCTCCATCGCTTCGTTGGGCTTGTTCATAGTTTTCGACTTTTTCTGTTGTGAAGTAGACGGTGAATGCACCTTTCAAACGATTGATTGTTATAGGAATGCCGTATTTGTTTGCGTGAAGAAGTATGCCTTCTTCCAGCATCGCGCCGAGCTTGTCAAGATATTCGTACACGCCGTCTTGCTTGAGCACTTCAAGACAGGCGATACCGGCAAGAATCGACGCTGGGTTTCCTGCCATCGTTCCTGCTTGGTATGCCGGACCGAGCGGTGCGACTTGTTCCATAATGTCTTGGCGGCCACCATATGCACCGATTGGCAGACCGCCGCCAATAATTTTTCCAAGCGCGGTTAAATCCGGTTCGATCCCTAATAAATTTTGCGCCCCGCCGTACATAAAGCGGAATGCGGTAATCACTTCATCGTAAATGACGAGGGCTCCCGCTTGATGGGCGATTTCATTGATTGCCTCTAAAAAGCCTGGTTTTGGTGTAACGATCCCGAAGTTTCCGACGATTGGTTCCACAAGCACAGCGGCAACTTGATCTCCCCATACGTCCATCGCTTGTTTAAACGAGTCGACATCGTTGTACGGCACAGTGATTACTTCTTGGGCGATGCTTTTTGGCACACCTGCGGAATCTGGAGTTCCTAACGTTGATGGACCGGAGCCGGCAGCGACAAGGACAAGATCGGAATGTCCGTGATAACAGCCGGCAAATTTGACAATTTTATCACGGCCCGTATAAGCGCGCGCCACGCGAATCGTGGTCATGACCGCTTCCGTTCCTGAATTGACAAAACGCACTTTTTCTAAAGACGGAATCGCTTCTTTTAACATTTTTGCAAAGGTAATTTCATGTGGCGTGGGTGTGCCGTAAAGGACGCCAGTTTCTGCGGCGCGCTGAATCGCTTTTGTAATGTGTGGATGGGCATGGCCAGCTATAATTGGTCCGTATGCCGCCAAATAGTCGATATATTTATTGCCGTCAACGTCCCAAAAATAAGCGCCTTGAGCGCGTTCCATGACGACCGGCGCTCCGCCGCCGACCGCTTTATATGAGCGGGACGGGCTGTTGACGCCGCCGACGATATGCTGCAATGCTTCTTGATAAAGCTGTTCTGATTTCGTAAATTGCATCGTTCAAATCCTCCTATTATTTCATTGCCGATTTTTATTTTAACATAAAGCATACCATTTGTTTCGGGATGTGACTTCAGATAAACTATTGCCTATGTGGAGGGAGTGTAACATGAACGTCATTGAAGTAGAAAACTTAAGAAAAGAATTTAAATCGTATTCAAGTCGCTCTGGCTTATTCGGAGCGTTTCGCGATTTATTTACACGAAATTATAAAATCATTCGCGCTGTCAACGACATTTCGTTTACTGTAAAGCAAGGTGAAATGGTCGGCTATATTGGGGAAAATGGTGCGGGGAAATCGACAACGATTAAAATGCTGACGGGAATTTTGACGCCGACATCCGGTAAAGTGCTCGTCAACGGCATGAATCCGCATAAAGAGAGGGAAGCGTTCGTTCGAACCATCGGCGTTGTGTTCGGGCAGCGCTCCCAACTTTGGTGGGATATCGCCGTCCAAGAGTCGTTTCGACTGTTGAAAAAAGTGTACCGTGTATCGGATCAAGACTACAAAGAACATATGGAACATGTCATTGAAACGCTCGATATCGGTCCTCTGTTGGACAAGCCGGTTCGCAAGCTGTCGCTTGGACAGCGGATGCGCTGTGAGCTGGCCGCTGCGCTTATTCATAACCCGCCGCTTTTATTTTTAGATGAACCGACGATTGGCTTGGATGTGCTTGTAAAACTGAAAATCCGTCAGTTTTTAAAAGAAATTAATGAGAAATACAACACAACCATTTTATTAACGACCCATGATATTTCCGACATCGAAGCGTTATGCGAACGCGTCATTATGTTGGATGAAGGAAAAATCATTTACGATGGCTCACTGCAAAAGCTAAAAGAGAATTGGGGAGAAGGGAAACAAATTCAATTTACGTTCGCAAGCGAAATTACGTTAGATGCTTTAAAGGAATTGACCGATGGTTTGCAAGTAACATGGAAAAAAGGGGAGCAAGCAAACGTCTGGACAGCAAATATAGCGCCATCGCTTCTGCCTGAAGTCATTAGCCGCGTTGTTTCCCGCTATTCGATTCAAGATATGAACATTAATGAAATTTCTACGGAAGAAATTATCCGCAACATCTATGAAGAAGGTGTTGTGCATGGATAAATATATCGAAATGATTCGCATCCGCTTTTTAATGATGCTTGCTTACCGGACGAATTATTACACAGGTATTCTCATTTATGCTATTAACATCGCGGCGTACTATTTTCTTTGGTCGGCGATTTATGGCGGAAAATCGGCGATGCAAGGCATGTCGATGGAGCAAATGACAACGTATGTTGCCATTTCATGGATGGCGCGGGCGTTTTATTTCAATAATATCGACCGTGAAATCGCCATGGAGATTAGAGAAGGAAGAGTGGCGACAGAGCTTATTCGTCCTTACAGTTATCTTGGAATGAAAACGATGCAAGGATTAGGGGAAGGAATCTTTCGTTTGTTGTTTCTTTCGCTTCCGGGAATTTTTTTTGTCGCTTTATTTTTGCCTCTCCGTTTTCCAACGGATGTTCATACATGGATGTTTTACGCATTGTCGATTATGTTTAGTTTTATTATTAATTCGGAGTTGAATTTGCTTGCAGGCATTGTCACGTTTTTTACCCTTAACAATGAAGGGTTATTGCGTGCAAAGCGGTTTGTGGTCGACTTGTTTTCCGGACTTATTTTGCCAATCAGCTTTTATCCGGATTGGGCGCAAGCGGCAATGAAATACTTTCCATTTCAAGGAATTAGCTATATTCCAAGCATGATTGTGACAGAAAGCTTTCAAGGGCAAGAAATCATCCGCGGCCTTTTGTTTCAGTTTGCATGGTGCGTGCTGTTGCTCATCCCGATTCAGCTATTGTGGCGAGCGGCGAAAAAACAGCTTGTCATTCAAGGAGGGTGAGTCGTGTTTTACGTATCGATCTTTTTTCAGTATATGGCGCAATACATGAAAACAAAGTTGCAATATCGCGCTGATTTGCTTGTCGAGTTCATTTCTGATTTGATGTCGCAGGCGGTCAATCTTGTTTTTCTTCTTGTTGTGTTTGGACATACGACGTTATTGCACGGCTGGACGCGCGAGGAAATTTTGTTTATTTACGGCTTTTTCTTAGTGCCATATGCGGTGTTCGGAGCGTTTTTTAACATTTGGGATTTTAACGAGCGCTATATTGTGCGTGGAGAAATGGACCGTGTGTTGACGCGCCCGGTTCACAGCTTATTTCAAATTATTCTCGAACGCATGGAGTTAGAGTCGCTTCTTGGCGGAGTGACAGGCATGATCATTATGGTGTATGCAGGTGCGCGCTTGCATCTTTCGTTGCATTGGTATGATATTTTTATGTTTATTTTGCTTGTACTAGGTGGAGCGCTTATTTACGCGGGAGTATTTGTGTCATTGGCGACCATTAGTTTTTGGGCCGATGCTCGTACATCGATTATTCCGATGATGTACAACATCAGCAACTATGGGCGCTATCCGATTGATATTTATCATCGCGTCATCCGCTATATTTTAACGTGGATTCTGCCGTTTGCGTTCGTTGGCGTGTATCCGGCGTCTTATTTTCTCGGCAAAAAAGAGTGGTACGGATATGCGTTTTTTACTCCAGTCATGGGAATCATCTTTTTTACGATTGCCGTGTTTTTGTGGAACGCAGGGGTAAAACGATATCGAGGTGCAGGGAATTAAAAAGAGGGAGAATCCGAAAGGAAGTAAAAATTCCTTAAAGGGATTGCCCTCTTATTTTTTATGAAAATAAGTATATGTAGTATGTATTATGGTTAATATAATGACAGACCATTTTTTTGTTTATTGGATTGCTTGCTGGAACTGAATGTAGTGATACAAAAATACTGTTGTGCGGCCAAAATGTTAACAAAAAAGACAAATTTCTTTTATAGTTGATGCTTGATAAAGTTTGTGAAACAATGCACAATATATTTGTGAATAATTTCACAAACTGATTTTGGGAAAGGATGACAGACAACTATGAAAAGACAATGCATGAATCGAGTGGCACTTATAGGAACAGGATTCGTTGGGGCCAGCTATGCATTTGCCCTTATGAATCAAGGAATCGCGGATGAATTAGTGTTGATTGATGTGAATAAAGAGAAGGCAGCGGGCGACGTGATGGACTTAAATCATGGAAAAGTATTCGCGCCGAAGCCAATGAATATATGGCATGGAGATTATCAAGATTGCCGAGATGCCGATTTGGTGGTTATTTGTGCAGGTGCTAACCAAAAGCCAGGGGAAACAAGGCTCGATCTTGTTGACAAAAACATGAATATCTTTAAAACGATTGTCGATTCTGTGATGAGATCAGGGTTTGATGGAATCTTTCTTGTCGCGACGAATCCAGTAGATATCTTAACGTATGCTACTTGGAAATTCAGCGGGTTACCGAAAGAACGGGTGATAGGCTCGGGAACGATTCTGGATACGGCAAGATTCCGCTTTTTGCTAAGCGAATACTTTCAAGTAGCTCCGACTAATGTACACGCGTATATTATCGGAGAGCATGGGGATACAGAATTGCCTGTTTGGAGCCATGCGGAAATTGGAAGTGTTCCAATCGAACAAATATTGTCGCAAAACGATCGCTATAGAAAAGAGGATTTAGAAAATATCTTCGTCAATGTTCGTGATGCGGCATATCAAGTTATTGAGAAAAAAGGCGCAACTTATTACGGCATTGCGATGGGACTCGTCCGCATTACACGTGCTATTTTGCACAATGAAAATGCTATTTTAACCGTTTCTGCTTATCTAGATGGTCAATATAATGAGCAAAACGTTTATATTGGTGTACCTGCTATTATCAACCGAAACGGTATTCGCGAGGTAATGGAATTGAAGTTAAATGAAACAGAACAACAGCAATTTCATCATAGCGTAACTGTATTAAAAGACATTCTTTCACGTTATTTTGATGATGTAAAGTAATAAAATACTGACTTAGAATAATAACAAGGTGAGCAACATGTGGATACAACATTACAATTCTTTCGATAATACGTATCTTTCTGCACTCATTGCGGCGCTTCCAATTGTTTTATTTTTATCATGTTTAACCGTGTTTAAAATGAAGGGAATAAAAGCCGCTTTTCTCACTCTTTGTTTTGGATTAGTGACAGCTGTTTTGTTTTTTCATATGCCGATTTCAAAGGCGATTGCTGCTTCCATCTATGGAATCGCAAACGGTTTATGGCCTATTGGCTATATTGTGATCATGGCTGTCTGGCTATATAAAATCGCTGTGAAAACAGGGAAGTTTGATATGATCCGTGGGAGTATCGCAAACATTTCTGAGGATCAGCGGCTTCAATTGTTGCTCATCGGTTTTAGTTTTAACGCATTTTTAGAAGGAGCTGCGGGATTCGGCGTTCCGATTGCCATTTCGGCTGCTTTACTTTCGGAATTAGGATTTCATCCATTAAAAGCCGCCGCTCTTTGTTTAATTGCCAATGCTGCATCTGGCGCGTTTGGAGCGATTGGGATTCCGGTTATTGTCGGAGCACAAATGGGAGATTTAACTCCGATTGAGCTATCTCGTACACTTGCTTGGATTTTGCCATTGATCACGTTTTTCGTTCCGTTCTTATTAGTGTTTATTTTAGATAAATGGAAAGGCGTTAAAGAAACATTGCCTGCTCTTTTAGTGGTAAGCGGAAGTTATACCATTGTGCAAACATTGACAATCATTGTGCTCGGTCCGGAATTGGCCAACATTTTAGCGGCGCTTGTCAGTATGGGGGCATTAACTATTTTCTTAAGAAAATGGCAGCCGTCACATATATATCGAGTAAATCAGGATGAAGAAGCTGTAGAAAAATCTAAATACAGCTTGAAAGAAATCATCAGTGCGTGGTCTCCTTTTTATATTTTAACGTTAATCGTTATTATCTGGAGTCTGCCGGGTTTTAAAGCACTGTTTGCTGAAGGTGGAGCGCTGCATAAAACTACGCTTTTGTTTAAAGTGCCATTTTTGCATGGGGAAGTCGTAAAAACTCCTCCGGTGGCACCGGCACAGACGGCATTAGATGCTATATTTAAGCTGGATCTTGTATCCGCAACAGGTACAGCGATTTTATTAGCGGTGCTGTTGACAGTGATGTTCAGCAAAAATATTACGTTCGCTGAGGGAATACAAAGTTTAAAAGAAACATGTAAAGAACTTTCGATTCCTGTATTGACTATTTGTTTTATCATGGGGTTTGCCAACTTAGCCAACTATGCGGGTTTATCCTCTACGATTGGTTTGGCATTAGCGAAGACAGGGGATGTATTTCCGTTCGTTTCCCCGTTATTAGGATGGCTCGGTGTGTTTATTACAGGATCTGTCGTAAGCAACAATGCTTTATTTGGCCATTTACAAGTGGTTACAGGAACGCAAATAGGGACAAGCTCTTCGTTATTGCTTGCTGCCAATACTAGCGGGGGAGTGATGGGAAAACTCATCTCTCCGCAATCCATCGCCATTGCAACTGCTGCAGTGCAAGAAACTGGAAGAGAATCTAACTTGTTTAAAATGACGATTTATTATAGCTTGATCCTGCTGTTGTTTGTGGGAGTATGGACATACGTTCTTTCGATCATAGGAATGTAGATAATTATAGCTTGTTATTAAGTTAAGCACGGTGTATAGATAAAAAAGATATATTCTGCGGCCTTTTTCCGAATCTATGTACTGGGAAAAGGCCGCATTTAATTTACATTACTTGCTCCACCTTTTTCGTGTAAAGCGAACGAATCAAGAAATAGTAACCAAGTTGAACAACGAAAAAGATGATAATGACAAGCGCGCTCGTTTTGACGACGGAGCCGGAGACCATGTTTTGCAGCATTTTAAAGGCAAAGCCGGCATGGACGGTGGCAACGACAAACGGAATGAAAAAGAGAATCCCTACTTGCTTTGCCGCAATTTGCTTCATTTCTTTCCATGTCAAACCGAGTTTGGATAGCGCTTCGTATTGCTTGCTGTCCTGTTCCAAATCGTTATAAAGCTTAAAATATAAAATGCTGTCAGCAGCTAAAAAGAAGAGGACACTGACGAAAAAACCAATAAAGAGCATTAAGGAGAAAACTTGTTTCATTCGGTTAAAGAATTCTAAACGATTGGTCAAATCGACATCATCTTTTTGAATCAAGCGGTTCAGTTTTTTGATTACTGATGTTTTTACTTCCCAATTTTTATATGATATACCAGCATAATATTGAATCGTTTCTTCTGCCGCGAGACGATGAAATTTATCATATAAATGATCAGGAACAACTAACATATATCCGATAACCCCCGAAGGATTGATGACTGGCTGGGGAATCGATTTAGCCAATGGAACCACCATCGTCTCATTACTATTTTTTATGGCAATCGCAATTTGTTTTCCTTTAATAGGTTCGTACCCTTGGTCAGGGGTAGGTTGCATATAGGCAGCTGTATTTGCTGGTAGCGATATATGCGGCTGACCAGCCAAATCCGCGAATCGATTGTAATCTGTTACACGCATAAGAACAAGATGTTGCATTACATGATCGTTAGGTTTCTTTGGATTATACGCCCGGATGAAAGCGGCCTTATGACTAGTGAAAGAAATATGCTCATCATGTAAAGCATTTTTTAGTATTTGCAATTTGTTTTCGAAAGCTTTTGGCTCTTTTTTTGATATAAGGGCAATCGCGTGCGGGAACCGCGCTTCTGCTTCTGCTTTTTTGCCAAAATAAAGGTTGGCAAGCACCCCGGTAGAAGTAAAGGTCACCGCCGTTAAAATCGTCACCATGCTTAAAATTCTCGCGTTATCTTTCAGTTTATATGTTAGTTCTGCGGCGGTAATTAAGTTTGTGCCGCGATAATAGGAGTGCTTTTGCTTTTTATAGTATCGCAAAAGCCCAATGCTCGATTGCGTATATAGAAAGTACGTTCCAATAATGACGAGCAGTAGAATTGGAAGGACGCGTTTCATCATTTGCATGATGTTGGAGGTATAGGCTAAATAGTATCCAATCGCCAAGCAGATAACCGCAAGCATCGAAAGCCAGAGCGAGTAGACAGGCGGTTTTTTCGGCTTTTTCGCCGACATTAATAAATCAATAATTTGCGAAGAACGGATCGTGATGAGCGTCATGATCGTAATTGCCTCAAATGTCACCAGAAACACGATGGCGGTAGTGGCGACCGCTTTCCAAGCAATATAGTAAGATAGCGGCGATGGCAAGTCTAACATAACAGAAAACATCATGAAAAAGATTTTTGTCAATAAGGCGCCAAACACCATTCCTGTTGCAATCGAAAGAAGGGCGATAATTGAGTTTTCGATTACGATTAATTTATTCAGCTGGCCGCGCGTAATACCGAGCAACGTCAGCAAGCCAAAATCTTTTTTACGCAATTTTAAAAACGAGCTTGTCGAATAAAAAATGAAAAATACAGAAAAAAGAAAGACGATGACCTCAGCGGCAAAGATTCCTCTTCTTACTGAGGGACGAATCGTTCCATTCACTACATCAGGATGAAAAATAAATGCAGCGTACATAAAAAAGACAGTGACGGCGAAAGTGCTGCTCAAAAAGTAGGCGGCATATCGGCTAAAGTTACGTCTCACATTATGAAGGGCGAATTGTCGAAATGTCATTGACGTTCCCTCCTAATAGTGACAGCATGTCCAGAATATCTTGAAAAAACGCCTGACGGTTATGTCCTCTGCGTATCTCTGTGAACCATTTGCCGTCTTTGATGAAAATAATGCGCTCACAATAGCTCGCTGCAAAAGGATCATGCGTAACCATCATGATGGAAACGTTCTTTTCCTGATGCAATGCTGTTAATGTTTCCATCACATCTTTTGAAGATTTTGAGTCCAGATTCCCGGTCGGCTCATCGGCAAAAATGAGCAGCGGTTCATGAATAATCGCCCGTGCAATTGCAGCGCGCTGCTGCTGTCCGCCTGAGACTTCATATGTCCGCTTATCGAGAATCCCTTCAATACCTAAAGTGGAAGCCACTGTTTGCAATCGTTGTTCCATTTCTTTAACGGGAATTTTGTCCAATGTGAGTGGAAGAATGATATTTTCTCCGATGGTTAACGTGTCTAGCAAGTTGAAGTCTTGGAATACAAAGCCGAGTTTTCGTCTGCGAAACAAAGCAAGCTCTTTTTTCGAAAGCTGCGATAGATTTTTCCCCTCTACCAACACTTCTCCCGTAGTCGGCTGGTCGATGGTTGCCAAAATATTAAGCAAGGTTGTTTTTCCGCTTCCGGATGGCCCCATGACTCCGACAAATTCCCCTTTTTCAATCGATAAACTGAAATTATCTAACGCCCGGTGCGCGGCCGATTGGCTAGAACGATATATTTTCGTAATCGAGTTTGCTTGCAGGATCGTCATAAAAAAATCCTCCCTTATGTTTTTCTACTGTCGATTATACGGAGGGAGATTGCTTGAACATATCGATTTTTCTTACAATGTCTGCTTGTTTTCTTACATTTTTGTCACATTGTAAAAAGTGATCGTGACGGTTGTTCCTTTTCCTTCTTCAGCAGAAATGGCAATTCCGTGGCCAAGATGGTCAACAATTTGTTTGACAAGGTATAACCCCATTCCAGTGGATTCGCGAAACCTACGCCCATTCATACCAGTGAAAAAAGGTTCAAATACGCGTCCGATATCTTGTTTTGGAATGCCGACTCCAAAATCTTGAACGGACAAAAACACTTCGTTTTCACGTTGAACAGCAGAAAGCACGATTTGGTTGCTGACGTTTTTTGAATATTTGATGGCATTGATGACGATTTGGCTAAGAGCGAACTGAAACCATTTTTGATCCGTTTCTACGAAAATTGTTTCGGGAATTTCCACGATGGGGTGAATGCGATTGCGAATAAAAGAGCGTTTGTAATGTTGAATGACATGGTTGACCATTGTTTTTAGCGGCAGCCGCTTTACATGAAAATCATGAGAAAAACGTTTTATTCGTTCCGAATACAGGGCCAGCTCCAATCCATGTTGCAGTCGTTCGAGTTCTTCGCGCATGCTATTCACAAATTCTCGGTCGAATTGGTCTTGAATGTCAAAGTTTTGCAAAAGTAAATCCATGACAGAAACCGGTGTTTTCATCTGATGTACCCATTGGTTCATAAATAATGATGCATCGTCCATTTCTTTATGCAATGATTGCAGTTCTTTTGTGTAATAACGATACTGCGAGTGGAGGAGTTTTTGAAAAGCATGCAGTAACGGAGACCCGCTAAAAGGGTGAGTGCTCATGTCTAACTGCCGCAAGTTGGACGATAAAAAACGATATGCATGGGATTGCCGCCAATAACGCCATGTTAAAAACATCACGATGCACACAAGGCTGATAACAAAAAGATAAACAAACATGCCAAAAGATGGATGGAAAGATTGTTCGAGCATATATAAATACACAATCGATAACAAAAGTACAGCATGAAGAAGATGAAAGACGGTCAGCGGGATATGCTCGCGCAAAAACAATTTCATTATGAATCCCTCCATGTCTCGACCAATTTATAACCGACACCGCGAACCGTTTCAATTGCCTGTTCGATTCCAATTTGCTGCAGTTTTTTGCGAACGCGTGTAATATTGACGGATAGTGTATTATCGTCGACAAATTCCGTATCATCCCACAATGACTCGAGTAGTTCTTCGCGAGATACAATTTTTCCAGATTTTTTCGCCAACCGTTCTAATAAAGTAAACTCCTTTTTTGTAAGCTCGATCGTTTTCTCTTTCCATTGAACCATATGTCGATCATATAACAGGTACAATCCTGATACTTCATATACATGGGGCTCTGCAGGAGCGGCGTAAGGACCGTATGTTCGCCGCAGTAAACTTTTGATTTTTGCCATGACCAGATCGAAATTAAATGGCTTGGTAATATAATCATCCCCACCGTTTTCAATGGCCATAATTTGGTTCATTTCATGACTGCGTGCGGAGATAAAAATAATGGGGCAAAGGGAAATCGTGCGGATTTGCCGACACCAATAAAAACCGTCAAATCGAGGCAGATTAATGTCGAGCAGTACAAGATGAGGGCGACATTTTATAAATTCCTTTTTTATGTCGTCAAACTGTTCTGCAATATGTGCGCGATATTCATATTTCTCAATATGATTTTTCAGCATGGAAGCGATTTTATCATCATCTTCGACAATCAAAATCGTATGCATTTTTTTCTCCCTCTCCATATCTTTCTTCCCGTACCATATTTTATTATATCGAATCCACTTATATAATGAATAATCAACTTTCTGTCTTCGTATATATGGTTATGGACAAGTATGAGGTGAGGGCGATGGAGTACGCGTTCGTTGGAATTGTAGCGACGGTGTTGATTGGAAGCATTACGTCTATTTGGACGACAAGTGTAAAAGCAACTCGTCGCATTTCCTTAGAAAATTTATTTGTCCTTATTCAATGGTATATCACGATGATGCTAGGTTTTGGGCTTATATATATGGTGCTTCAGATGAATGGGCATCACGTGTTTACCCCGTCTGCGAATAGAACGGCTAATGAATGTTTTTCTATACTTCAAGATAGTCTTTATTTAAGCGGGATCACGTTATTGTCAGTTGGATATGGGGACGTTACACCAATGGGGATTGGAAGATGGATTGCCATCATTGAAGCTTTATTGGGTTATATTATGCCTGCTGTACTTGTTGCTCGAACAATGCTTGACTGGGATGAGCGGTAATCGTTGCAATTTATTGTATCTTTCGCTACCCTAAAAACGAAAGAATAAGACAGTGGAGGGAAAACGATGTCTTTGCAAATCGGGCAACTAGCACCGGATTTCACATTGCCGGCAAGCAATGGGGAAATAGTTTCCCTTTCTGATTTTCGCGGGAAACATGTCGTATTATATTTTTATCCGAAAGATATGACGCCAGGATGTACGACAGAAGCGTGTGATTTTCGCGATCATTATGAAAAGTTTACAGAGACAAATACAGTTATTTTAGGAGTAAGTACGGATTCTGTAGAGCGCCATAAAAAATTTATTGAGAAATATCAATTGCCTTTTTTATTGCTCTCCGATGAAGAACATAAAGTAGCAGAAATGTATGGTGTTTGGAAGTTAAAGAAAAATTTTGGGAAAGAATATATGGGGATCGAGCGCTCGACGTTTGTGATTGATCGGGACGGAAGATTGGTAAAGGAATGGAGAGGAGTTAAAGTAAAAGGACATGTAGAAGAAGCGTTAGAATATATTTTAGAAAATTTAACGTAATTTTCCTTATATCTAGGTAAAAGTCCATGCGAAAAAGCCGATAATGCGTATGATGGATAGTAACCTCCTCAAATGAATGAAAGAGCGATATTGGTGCGGAACAACCTTCCGCACATTTTTTTTGCTAAAAAATGTGGCAAGTTCATATATTAATGATACGAATATTGACAAATAGCATAAAATACTTGTAGACTAATTATAAAAATTATAAAATAATAATTCTTTTTATTTTTTAAAGGAAGCGAGGTGCATGACGGTGTCTGATAATCAGCAGTTAAAAGAAGCGCTTGATACGTTAAAGCAGACGGGAATACGCATCACTCCGCAACGTCATGCGATATTGGAATATTTAATTAATTCGATGTCACACCCGACAGCAGATGAAATATATAAAGCGCTGGAAGGAAAATTTCCAAACATGAGCGTAGCAACCGTCTATAACAATTTGCGCGTTTTTAAAGAGGTCGGATTAGTGAAAGAGTTAACATATGGTGATGCATCAAGCCGCTTTGATTTTGTTACATCCAATCATTACCACGTTATTTGCGAACAATGTGGCAAGATTGTCGATTTTCACTATCCAGCATTAGATGAGGTAGAAGAGCTTGCTGCTCATATAACAGGGTTTAAAGTAGATCATCACCGTATGGAAATTTACGGAACATGTCCTGACTGTCAAGAAAAGACACGCCAACAACATTAAAAAGCTGATAGCGGGGGGGAATGCTATCAGCTTTTTCTCTTTTTTCGGTTATATTTTTCGTCAAACTCTTTTCCTTCTAACTCTGGATCTAATGTCAACGGCTCATTGCAAAACATACATAAATCTACCTTGCCAAGCATTTTTGTTATTTTGCCACAAGATGGACATACGACTTTCACTGCTCTTGTTGATAATGTTCCAATCCAAAAATAAACAACGGTGCTTGCGATGATGAAAAGAAGGCCTAAAATCATAAACAGTGTCATAACAAAAGGAGATGTACGGAAAAATATCCCTATATACATAACAATAAAGCCGACAAAAATTAAGCTCAAGGCAAATGTGCGAATTTTGTTGATTTTGCTCGAATATTTGATGCCCATTTATTGTCCCTCCTATACATAACACTATATCATAAAGTGGTGAAAAATGTGTCGCTATCTTCGGGAAGTTTAGAAACGACAAAGAGGATTTTTTGTTTTTTTGTCGAATAACCATGACATCATGAAGGAGATGGAGGAAACGATAATGGAGGATTTAATTCGTCCCATCTACCAAGAATGGGCCAGTCATCGTAATACATTAGGGATTTTGATGATTGAAAAGAAAGCGAACAATTCTGCTGTGACAGACACCTTTCATATCGTTTTATTGGTAGTTACTACTAATATGGCCCCGCCTATATTTGTGAAACATTATGTATCAGGAGAAGAAAAAGCGACGTTATATGTGGTCGATGAAACAAAATTAAATGAATGGCTTCTTCTTGGTTCCCATCGAAAGATTATTGATTGGATATTCTATGGGAAAATTTTATTTGACCGTAATGATTATATATATCAGCTCCGAAATCGTATGAAAGAATTCCCGGAAGAGATGCGGCAATTAAAAATGGGGATAGAATTTGCCAAATTAATTCGCAGATATATGGACGGAAAGGCATTTTTTGAGGCAGATCAACTGTTGGATGCGTATAATCATGTTATTCATGCATTGCATCATCTAGCGCGATTAGCTGTCATCGAACAAGGATTTTATCCCGAAGTCACTGTATGGAACCAAATAAAACAAATGGATGCGCAAATTTATAAGTTGTATGAAGAACTTGTCAGCAGTGAGGAGCCGTTGCAGAAACGGCTGGAGCTTTTATTTTTGGCAAGTGAATTTTTAATCCATTCGCGAATCCCATCAGGAGCTGCCCATTTGTTTAAAGTTTTAAGGGAAAAAGAGGGAGCATGGAGCATTGCGGAAATTATGCAGCATCCAGAGCTTTCATCGTATTCCGTAGATCTTATCATCATGCTGGAATATTTAGTAGAGAAAAAGGTCTTGTTTGTAGAAGAAGTGCCAACAAAAAGTCGCCATATATATCATCGTTACTATTCATTGCAAAATAAAGAACAGTAGTAGAATTTTTGTTTTATCGCACCTGCAATTTTATTTTGTCTGTTTGTTCGGGCTGCGCTTTTATTTTTTAGAATATAGCAATTCTGTTTGTAACATTTTCCCGAGAATTCTCCTTTCCTCTCGAAGTAAAGGAAGGTGAGGGATCGGGAGTTTTTTAATTCCTAAAAATATCTACTTGTGTAAGCAAGAAGTAGTAGAACGGTTCGCCCGCCCCATCGGTGTGGTGTCGACGTTGCTTACAGAATCTATCGAGAAGGCTTCCAATGTAGGTGGAAGGAGATTGCCTTCTTCTATGCAGAAGCTTTGTCGATGGAGGCGGTAAAAAACTCCCATCTCTTCATGGAGTGAAGGTGGGAGAGGTCTTCATGGAGTTTATTTCCTAAAAAAAATACAAAAATGTTATTGACTTGTTAAAAAAGAGATGATATATTATGAAACGTCGTCGCAACCAAGAAAGTTGCGAAACGATGTTAGCAAAAAAACACTTGACAATAAAAAATGAAAGTGTTAATATAAAAAAGTCGCTTTAAGAAAACAAATGTTCTTTGAAAACTGAACAAAACGAAGCGTCCACAACGAAAAGCGAAGGCGGCTTGACACCTTCGGTGTCAGTGCCGAATTAAATAAGCCAATCAACTTTCTTTTTGGAGAGTTTGATCCTGGCTCAGGACGAACGCTGGCGGCGTGCCTAATACATGCAAGGATGAGATTTCCCATCGCGTCAAGCGAGTAAGATCCCTCGAAGATGACGAGGTCGATAGGTCCGAGGTGGAAGCGTGGCGACACGTGGAGCTGACGGATACTAATCGATCGAGGACTTAACCAAGCGAAAAGTGGAGGCGAGCGCTTAGCGCCAAAAGGAAAATGTTCTTCGCCCGTAGAGGTGCTTGCACCTCAAGGGAGAAGGTTATTTGGCGCAAGAGAGCTAGGCATCGGAGTTAGACAACGGAAAAGCATAGGCCGCCTATGCAAGACGGCTTCTTCCAAACGGACGGTTATCTAGTTTTGAGGGAATGAAATTTCCCTTGACAATGTCAATGATTGAACTATAATGGAACTTGTCCATTACTTGCCTAGTGACAATAGCGGAGAGGAAACACCCGTTCCCATCCCGAACACGGAAGTTAAGCTCTCCAGCGCCGATGGTAGTTGGGGCCAGCGCCCCTGCAAGAGTAGGTCGTTGCTAGGCAGTTTATTATGGAGGATTAGCTCAGCTGGGAGAGCACTTGCCTTACAAGCAAGGGGTCGGCGGTTCGATCCCGTCATCCTCCACCATTACTTATTACAAATAGAATCAGTTGCTTTTCTCGAATGATGAGCCATTAGCTCAGTAGGTAGAGCATCTGACTTTTAATCAGAGGGTCGGAGGTTCGAATCCTCCATGGCTCACTCTTTGACCGCGGGTGTGGCGGAATTGGCAGACGCGCTAGATTCAGGGTCTAGTGCCCTTTACGGGCGTGGGGGTTCAAGTCCCTTCACCCGCACTCTATAACTCTATATTGAAGATGCGGAAGTAGTTCAGTGGTAGAACACCACCTTGCCAAGGTGGGGGTCGCGGGTTCGAGTCCCGTCTTCCGCTCCATTAATCGCCGGGGTGGCGGAATTGGCAGACGCACAGGACTTAAAATCCTGGGGTAGGTAACTACCGTGCCGGTTCGAGTCCGGCCCTCGGCATATGCGCTCGTAGCTCAATTGGATAGAGCATCTGACTACGGATCAGAAGGTTAGGGGTTCGAATCCTCTCGAGCGCGCCATTACGGGAAGTAGCTCAGCTTGGTAGAGCACATGGTTTGGGACCATGGGGTCGCAGGTTCGAATCCTGTCTTCCCGATTTAGAAAATATGGGGCCTTAGCTCAGCTGGGAGAGCGCCTGCTTTGCACGCAGGAGGTCATCGGTTCGATCCCGATAGGCTCCACTTATTCAAAAATTTAATGTTCTTTGAAAACTGAACAAAACGAAGCGTCCACAACGAAAAGCGAAGGCGACTTGACACCTTCGGTGTCAGTGACGAATTAAATAAGCCAATCAACTTTCTTTTTGGAGAGTTTGATCCTGGCTCAGGACGAACGCTGGCGGCGTGCCTAATACATGCAAGTCGAGCGGACCGAACGGAAGCTTGCTTCTGTTCGGTTAGCGATGAGATTTCCCATCGCGTCAAGCGAGTAAGATCCCTCGAAGATGACGAGGTCGATAGGTCCGAGGTGGAAGCGT
The DNA here is from genome assembly GCF_002217735.1 of Parageobacillus galactosidasius. Lineage (NCBI taxonomy): Bacteria > Bacillati > Bacillota > Bacilli > Caryophanales > Anoxybacillaceae > Parageobacillus > Parageobacillus galactosidasius. The sequence continues at coordinate 543,939 of NZ_NDYL01000001.1, forward strand.
GGCGACACGTGGAGCTGACGGATACTAATCGATCGAGGACTTAACCAAGCGAAAAGTGGAGGTGCCGCGCTTAGCTCTCGAAGCCAAATGTTCTTCACCCGTAGAGGTGCTTGCACCTCAAGGGAGGCGGAAGCCGCCTGCGCAAAACGGCTTTCTTCCAAACAGACGGTTATCTAGTTTTGAAGGAATGAATTACCCATCTTGACAAGACTATCTATTTATATATAATAAAACTTGTCCATTACTTGCCTAGTGACAATAGCGGAGAGGAAACACCCGTTCCCATCCCGAACACGGAAGTTAAGCTCTCCAGCGCCGATGGTAGTTGGGGCCAGCGCCCCTGCAAGAGTAGGTCGTCGCTAGGCAATTCATACGGAGGATTAGCTCAGCTGGGAGAGCACTTGCCTTACAAGCAAGGGGTCGGCGGTTCGATCCCGTCATCCTCCACCATGATAATACATATGAAGTGTGATTTTCCTTACATTCATGCCGGCTTAGCTCAATTGGTAGAGACGAGCCTAAGCTTCCGTGAATTCACTGCGAGTTGTCCCGACGCATATCACTTCGCTGAATAAGTGAGAAGAGGAAGGGACACAAAAAATTAAACGTATATGTCAATACTTCTTTCTTATGCCGGCTTAGCTCAATTGGTAGAGCAACTGACTTGTAATCAGTAGGTTGCGGGTTCAAGTCCTGCAGCCGGCACTGTAATAGTATGAGCCATTAGCTCAGTAGGGGAGCAACAAGCCTAAGCTCCTATGAATCCGCTACGAGTTGCCTCGACGAATCCTGCTTCTTTGAATTCACTAGTAGAGGAAGAGGCAACGAGAAACAACGAGTGTCTTTATTTACCACACGAGCCATTAGCTCAGTAGGTAGAGCATCTGACTTTTAATCAGAGGGTCGGAGGTTCGAATCCTCCATGGCTCACTTTTGCGGGTGTGGCGGAATTGGCAGACGCACCAGACTTAGGATCTGGCGCCTTACGGCGTGGGGGTTCAAGTCCCTCCACCCGCATCTTATAAGCGTGCGGAAGTAGTTCAGTGGTAGAACACCACCTTGCCAAGGTGGGGGTCGCGGGTTCGAACCCCGTCTTCCGCTCCATTAATGCCGCCGGGGTGGCGGAATTGGCAGACGCACAGGACTTAAAATCCTGGGGTAGGTAACTACCGTGCCGGTTCGAGTCCGGCCCTCGGCATATGCGCTCGTAGCTCAATTGGATAGAGCATCTGACTACGGATCAGAAGGTTAGGGGTTCGAATCCTCTCGAGCGCGTTAATCTTTTAATGAATATGTAGGAAGCGGGAAGTAGCTCAGCTTGGTAGAGCACATGGTTTGGGACCATGGGGTCGCAGGTTCGAATCCTGTCTTCCCGATTTAGAAAATATGGGGCCTTAGCTCAGCTGGGAGAGCGCCTGCTTTGCACGCACATTGCGAAAAACTTGTCGATTCCTTGGTGATGTGGTAGTCTATTCATGAGACATGAACCTCCTTGAGAATGGTTTGGTGACACATCTATTCTAATCAAGGAATCGGGTTCATGTCTCCTTTTTTGTTTTGTATGGATGTAAATTTATGTTAGTGAATTTGCTCATCTACAGATGATAATTTACAGTTAGGATTTACAAGAAATTCTTAACTTCATGGAGATAACTGATTGGGAGCCTGCTGTTCCATAATCTTCCTGACTTTCCGATGCGTCTACAAGTTGATTTTAAACATAATCAGGATGGTTTCCTCACATTTTCTGGACTTTTAGAAGTATTTAATAAGACTACCCCTCCAATTATTAATACTAAGCCAACTAATGTAATGATACTAAATGGATCTCTCCATAACAGTACACCAATTAACGCTGTTAAAGCTGTGCCCATCCCTGACCAAATAGCGTAAGCTAAGCTTAACGGAACTGTCTTAAGACATAATGATAAGCAATAAAATGATAATCCGAAACCAACAATCACTCCAATGGATGGGAATAAATTTGTAAATCCTTCCGACAATTTAAGCATTGTCGTACCAAATATTTCGCTGAAAATGGCCATTCCTAAAGCTATATAACCTTTCATACGATTACCTCCGACTCTCAAAGAGTTAATGAGAACTACTGAGTTTCAAAACAATAACTCCACAAATGATTAGAACTAAACCTAAACATTTTTTAAGATTAATACTTTCTTTATAAACGATAACACCAACTAATGCGGTTAAAGCCGTACCTACACCTGACCATATAGCATAAGCCGTACCCAGCGGTATTGCTTTAAGAGATAAAGATAGGAGGTAAAAAGCTGCACCATATCCAATTACTACTCCGATGGAAGGGAACAACTTTTTAAATCCGTTTGATACTTTTAGCATCGAGCTCCCAAACACTTCACTTATGATGGCTACTGCCAAAATTACATATGCATTCAAAATGAATCCTCCTTTTTTGTCATATTTATTAATTGCTGGAATACTTTTTCACGTAATTTGTCATCCAAGGGAGCTATATTAAAAAATTCTGAGTAATAAAGACCATCTATTGCTAACCGAATAATAGTTGCTGTTACAGGGTTTATACCATCCTGATCCACTTTGTTTTGCATAAACTGATAAATTTGGGACATACTTTTTAATAAATCTGGACTTAACATAGAAGCAGCAATTATTCCCACATATAACTCGGCGTTATGTTCCAGATCCTTTTTTGTTACCTCAATTAAAGCACGGCACCATTTACCTTTTTCTAATGGGTCTTTCTTAGCCTGATCCTCAATTAGCGTAATGAATTCTTCGAAAATATATTGTGCTAGTCCTATCAATAATGCTTCTTTATTTGGGAAGTGATATAATAAACCGCCTTTACTGATTCCCGCCTGTGTTGCCACAGAATCCAAAGTTAATTCATTAAAACCATTTTTGAGAATGAATTCTTTTGCAGATTTTAAGATATGCTGACGCTTTATTGTAGCTTTTGATTCCACATGCCTCACTCCTTAAAATAACCGTCTGGACGGTTTTATTATACCGTCTGGACGTTTTTTTTTCAAGACGGTTTTTTTTCAAAACGAAGAAAAGCCAAGCAAGGATCAGGCATGAAGCCTGACTGTAAATTAGCACATTATTTCAGAATCCCTTTTTCAAATTATTTCAGGCGTATTCGGAAATAATGTGCAAAATTAAACTCATTCCATTCCTCACGAAGAATACCCATTCGGATGGAATCATAGTATTCACCATTATAGTAGCGGCATTTTCTCATTCTACCTTCTAATCGCATTCCCAATTTTTCCGCACATCTGATCATTCGTGGATTTCCAGACCAAGTCGTCAGACCCACTCTCTCGATGGTTAGATTTTCAAAGAGATACTGTAGATGAGCAATTTTCATAACAATAATTACCATGTAAAAAGAAACAAACAGGGTACCCCTTATGCCACATGGAGCTGTTTTTTCACGGTATCAATGGGAATATTTTGTTTCGCTGCACAGTAAATGAACTCCACGAGGCTATGTCCTTTTCTCTTGCGCAAGAGATCGAGCCCATCAGAAAAATCGCTGTTCGACTCGAATAGGCTGTATACGTAAGCAAGCTGCACCAAGATCCAGTAGCGTTTCACCGCCCGAACCTGACGAACACGGTACCCATCGAGCTTCAGCTGGTCTTTCGCTTGTCGAAAAAAGCATTCGATCGACCAGCGTTGGGCATAGTGGCGCAAGATGTCTTCATCGCTTAGCTCCCGGTCGGTGCTCAAGACGCAGTGAAGATGTTCAGGTGTCATCGGCTGATCGGCTTTCCAAGCCAACAACACAACGGCATCATCGAGACCTTTCAGCGCTCCCTCGTAGCAAAATAAAATTGATCAAAAGGCGAGGATATGGGTATCGAAATATCCAGCGTTTTACTTTGCGTGTCCGTCTAGAGACCTCTATCACATTTTAACGTAAAAATCAAGTACATCTTTTGGTGATGAACCAATTAATTATTAATACACCAATTTATGTATATTAAACATGTAATAATGTTTTATGTAATAAAAAATCATTTTTTATTTTGTTTTTTATACTCTGCATATATCTTGGTTAACTCCTGTAATACTGTCAAACCATTCTCTCCCCGAATTTTTTGTTAATAATACGCTATCTCATCGGGGACTAACGTATTACCTCCAAAAGGAAAAATAAAGGCGCTCTTTGAACTCTCAGTTAAATATTTCGTTATCGACTTATCATAAACTGGATTCGTTGTTTCTATCAAGTTTAAATCGAGTCTTTCTGGTTTAATTCCTCCTGAAATAATCAATACTTCAAAACCATCTACCTTTTCTACTTTCCGCTTTGGATGGTCTAGAAAATAATTAAACACATCATTTAATGTAAACTCATATCCATCAAATAGAAAAGCACCCAAAGCTGAATTTTTAGAAGCTTGGGTGCAAATAGAAGACAGGCAACGAAAATCAGTCAAATTAGATTAATAGCGACAGCTTGTCTTTTCTATATATATTTGTAAAATCGTATTTCTTTTCCATGTATACTTGATGCCAAATCATAAAAGCAAGGACGGTCCAGATTTTTCGGCTATGGTCTGCTTTATTTTTGCAATGTTCGTCTAGTAAACGATACAATACATCTTTATTAAATAAATGATCGGTTGCGCTTTCTTTTATAATGTTTTTCGCCCAATCATGCATTTCATTTTTTAACCAATGACGAATTGGCACCGGAAATCCTAATTTTTTGCGATTTAAAACATGATCTGGAACAATTCCTTTTGCTGCTTTTCGTAGAATATATTTCGTCGTTTTGTTTGTCGTTTTCATTTCCGAAGCAATTTTGGCGGCTACTTCAAATACCTTTTTATCTAAAAATGGAACCCTCAACTCTAATGAATGGGCCATCGTCATTTTGTCGGCTTTTAATAAAATATCGCCTCGCAGCCATGTATGAATATCAATATATTGCATCCGGTTTACAGGAGGATAATGAGTTGTTTCTCTATAAAAAGGAGCTGTAATATATGTATATTCTAATCCCCTCTTATATCCTTTTAGCAGTTCTTGTTTTTCTGTCTCGCTATACATTTTCGCATTGCCGATATATCGTTCTTCCATTGGTGTTGTACCGCGCTCAATAAAGCTTTTTCCTTTTATTCCTTCCGGGAGTAGCCCTGCAATCACTCTCAAAGCTGATTTAACCGTACTTGGCATTCGCTCAAAAAGTTCCAATGACTGTGGCTCACGATAAATGTTGTAACCGCCAAATAACTCGTCAGCTCCCTCACCGGAAAGAACGACCGTTACATGCTTTCTTGCTTCCCGGGCAACAAAATAAAGCGGTACTGCCGCAGGATCGGCAAGTGGATCATCCATATGCCACATAATTTTCGGTAATTCCGCCATATATTCCTCTGGTGAAATGACATAGCTAATATTCTCAACGCCCAGCTTTTCCGCTGTTTCTTTTGCCACATCAATTTCACTGAAGCCTTCCCGCTCAAAGCCGACAGAAAATGTCTTGATATTAGGATTGAATTGTTTAGCAATTGCTGCAATGAAGGATGAATCAATTCCTCCTGATAAAAACGAACCTACCGGCACATCGCTGCGCATATGCACTTGCACGGAATCGAACAGCGCGTCGCGAATTTCTTTGACAAGTTCATCTTCTGATTGGATGATAGGTTGGAATTTGGCTTTCCAATAGCGATGAATGGTTAATTTTTCACCGATTTTTTTCTTCATATAGTGACCCGGCTCCAACTTTCGAATGCCAACAGACATCGTCATCGGTTCAGGTACATATTGGAATGTTAAATAATGCTGCAGTGAATCATAGTCTAATAAATCATTTTTAAGAGCGAGCAAAATACTTTTCTTCTCGGAAGCAAAAAACGTACGGTCGCCCTGTTCCATGTAGAAAAATGGTTTTATGCCAAACGGGTCACGTGCCGCAAAAATCGTTCTCTCTTGTTTGTCCCAGATGACGAAAGCAAACATACCTCGAAGCTTTTCTACAGCTTTTTCTTTTTCAGCACTATAAAGAGCAATAATGACTTCTGTATCGGAATGAGTAGTAAATTTATATCCCTTTGCAAGCAATTCTTCTCTCAATTCCACATAGTTGTAGATTTCCCCATTAAATATGATCCAATATCGTTCATTTTCATAGGACAATGGCTGGTGCCCTGTCTCAAGATCAATAATACTCAAGCGTCGAAATCCAAAATTCACGTATTCATCAAAAAAATAACCACCATCGTCAGGACCGCGATGAGTAATGATATCATTCATTTCTTGAAACGTTTCTTTCCATTTTTCATCGACGATTCTTGGATGATCATGAATACAACCAATAAAACCGCACATGATATTGCTATTCCCCCACTTTATCAAATTTAAATTTTATAGATTGTATCAAGACTTGGGTTAGCAAAATATAATACTGTAGATGAGCATTTTTCATTACAATAATTTCCATGGTTAGAGAGACAAACAGGGTACCCCTTACGCGATACGGAGCTGTTTTTTGATCACATCAATGGGAATATCTTGCTTTGCAGCGTCATAAAAACACCCGAAGTCGGTGAGGTAACCCGTAAGGGAGCCAGCCGCCGAAGGTGGGGCAAGTGATTGGGGTGAAGTCGTAACAAGGTAGCCGTACCGGAAGGTGCGGCTGGATCACCTCCTTTCTAAGGATGATACGAAAAGCGAAGGCGACTGGTTAGCCCCGACAGGCGCTGGAGGGCTCGCGAGGAGGCTGTTGCCGCCGCAGCGAGACCGAAGCGGCCCGAGGGGCTAGGAGCCGAAGCTAGACAGTACGAAAAGCGGAAGCGCCGCGATCAGCTCTCGAAGCCAAATGTTCTTCACCCGCTGAAGTGCTTGCACTTCGAGGGGGAAGGTTATTTGGCACAAGAGAGCTAGGCGCTGGAGCTAGACAGTACGAAAAGCGGAAGCGGCTGCCCTTATGGGCTAGTCGGAAGTGGGCGCTTCGGGTTTGTTCAGTTTTGAGGGAACATGTTTATGTTCTCTTCAATCAATCCGTTTTGCGCCTGCGTCTACCAGCGGATTCAAGGAAGCTGGATTCCTCGGCGCAAGGCAGCAGAGAAGTTGATTCAAGGCAGTAGCCTTGTTCAGTTTTGAGGGAGCATTCTACTCCTTCAAGTGCTTTGTGTCTGCGTCTGCTAGTAAATTCGAGGAAGCAGGATTCCTCGACACAAGGCTGCAAGGAAGCATACTCAAGTAGTCGCCTTGCGCCTGCGTCTATGAGCAGATGCAGGAAATGAGTTGGTTCCTTGAAAACTAGATAACCGAGAAGAAAAGCGGAGGCGCCGCGATTAGCCCCGATAGGCGCTGGAGGGCCTGCGAGGAGGCTATTGCCGCCACGGCAGGACCGAAGCGACCGTGAGGGGCTAGGCGCCGAAGCTAGACATAGGAAGAAGCCGAGAAGCGAAGGCGGCAAGCATGAAGCTGTTTTCGCATGGTTAAGTTAGAAAGGGCGCACGGTGGATGCCTTGGCACTAGGAGCCGATGAAGGACGGGGCAAACGCCGAAACGCTTCGGGGAGCTGTAAGCAAGCGTTGATCCGGAGAGCTCGCGAGGAGGCTGTTGCCGCCGCAGCGAGACCGAAGCGGCCCGAGGGGCTAGGAGCCGAAGCTAGACAGTACGAAAAGCGGAAGCGCCGCGATCAGCTCTCGAAGCCAAATGTTCTTCACCCGCAGAAGTGCTTGCACTTCGAGGGGGAAGGTTATTTGGCACAAGAGAGCTAGGCGCTGGAGCTAGACAGCAGAAAGGCGAAGGACGCTTCGGGTTTGTTCAGTTTTGAGGGAACATGTTTATGTTTTCTTCAATCAATCCGTTTTGCGCCTGCGTCTACCAGCGGATTCAAGGAAGCTGGATTCCTCGGCGCAAGGCAGCAGAGAAGTTGATTCAAGGCAGTAGCCTTGTTCAGTTTTGAGGGAGCATTTTACTCCTTCAAGTGTTTTGTGTCTGCGTCTGCTAGTGAATTCGAGGAAGCAGGATTCCTCGACACAAGGTTGCAAGGAAGCATACTCAAGTAGTCGCCTTGCGCCTGCGCCTATGAGCGGATGCAGGAAATAAGTTGGTTCCTTGAAAACTAGATAACCGAGAAGAAAAGCGGAGGCGCCGCGGTTAGCCCCGATAGGCGCTGGAGGGCCTGCGAGGAGGCTATTGCCGCCATGGCAGGACCGAAGCGACCGTGAGGGGCTAGGCGCCGAAGCTAGACAAAGGAAGAAGCCGAGAAGCGAAGGCGGCAAGCATGAAGCTGTTTTCGCATGGTTAAGTTAGAAAGGGCGCACGGTGGATGCCTTGGCACTAGGAGCCGATGAAGGACGGGGCAAACGCCGAAACGCTTCGGGGAGCTGTAAGCAAGCGTTGATCCGGAGAACAAGTAGTCAGAGCCCGTTCATGGGTGATGGCGTGCCTTTTGTAGAATGAACCGGCGAGTTACGATGACGTGCGAGGTTAAGTCGAAGAGACGGAGCCGCAGCGAAAGCGAGTCTGAATAGGGCGTTAAGTACGTTCCCAAGGCTAAATACTCCCTAGTGACCGATAGTGAACCAGTACCGTGAGGGAAAGGTGAAAAGCACCCCGGAAGGGGAGTGAAAGAGAACCTGAAACCGTGTGCCTACAAGTAGTCAGAGCCCGTTCATGGGTGATGGCGTGCCTTTTGTAGAATGAACCGGCGAGTTACGATGACGTGCGAGGTTAAGTCGAAGAGACGGAGCCGCAGCGAAAGCGAGTCTGAATAGGGCGTCAAAGCCGCTGGATTTTCGTTTTGGAAAAGGTTCTGGAGCGAAAAGCAATCTCGCTAATATAGTTGCATGCTTGGTTAAACCGTTTCATTGTTTCCAGCAGCGCATGAAACTGTTCAAGAGTTGGCATTAATTTAATCTTGAGAGTGCAGAGCATTCTTGATTCACCTACCTTTCTAAATCCAGTGTACTTATATTGAACGAAAAATTCAATATATACTGAAAATATAAACCCCGCCTTCCTCCCACAGCTAAAGCAGTGGGCTTCCGGCGGATGTTCTCGTGAATGAACAGGAAAACACAAACGAAAAAGCTCGTCCTCATTAACTTAAAATAAATACGAAAAAGGAAAAAAGGGGAATAGTTTCCATACCCGTCAAGTTTAGCGGTATAAAATTTTTAAGACGATACTCGTGTTCATCCCCGCAGTGAGTGATGGGGATCACATCCATTATTGGGCATACCAAATACCCCTCCAGAAGAGGGGTATTTGGTATTTATATCCATATCTAATTCTACCATATCTCTAATTTCGTTAAGATATCTGATGCCGTTTCTTCCCCTTTCCTTCGACCTTTCTTGGCATGTTTTCGTAACTTGGGACCATGGGGTCGCAGGTTCGAATCCTGTCTTCCCGATTTAGAAAATATGGGGCCTTAGCTCAGCTGGGAGAGCGCCTGCTTTGCACGCAGGAGGTCATCGGTTCGATCCCGATAGGCTCCACCAGTAATAATAAAGAATTTGGCGGCGTAGCTCAGCTGGCTAGAGCGTACGGTTCATACCCGTGAGGTCGGGGGTTCGATCCCCTCCGCCGCCATTGAAATGGACCTTTAGCTCAGCTGGTTAGAGCAGACGGCTCATAACCGTCCGGTCGTAGGTTCGAATCCTACAAGGTCCACCATGTTCTTTAATATGATGGAGGAGTACCCAAGTCTGGCTGAAGGGGTCGGTCTTGAAAACCGAGAGGCGCCGCAAGGCGCGCGGGGGTTCGAATCCCTCCTCCTCCGCCATACATCGTTACTCGTTACTATAGTATATCGCCGCGGGGTGGAGCAGTCCGGTAGCTCGTCGGGCTCATAACCCGAAGGTCGCAGGTTCAAATCCTGCCCCCGCAACCAATATTGGTCCCGTAGTGTAGTGGTTAACATGCCTGCCTGTCACGCAGGAGATCGCGGGTTCGAGTCCCGTCGGGACCGCCACAATGAACTAAGTATATGGATCGGTAACGATGAATGATACTTCCATGAATATGCTGCGAGTTGTCCTGACGCATCTAACATTGCTGAATAAGCTAGAAGAGGAAAGGACAAGACAACACAGAATATTAAGATAATAAAATGGCTCGGTAGCTCAGTCGGTAGAGCAAAGGACTGAAAATCCTTGTGTCGGCGGTTCGATTCCGTCCCGAGCCACCACTCACTCTTAAGTTTTTCTGTCTGATGTGCCGGCTTAGCTCAATTGGTAGAGCAACTGACTTGTAATCAGTAGGTTGCGGGTTCAAGTCCTGCAGCCGGCATCAGATTGTGGCGACTATGGCGAAGTGGTTAACGCACCAGATTGTGGCTCTGGCATGCGTGGGTTCGATTCCCACTAGTCGCCCCATGTTATGCGGGTGTAGTTTAGTGGTAAAACCTCAGCCTTCCAAGCTGATGTCGTGGGTTCGATTCCCATCACCCGCTTCTTGGGCCTATAGCTCAGCTGGTTAGAGCGCACGCCTGATAAGCGTGAGGTCGGTGGTTCAAGTCCACTTAGGCCCACCATATTGCATATTATCTGATAGTGAGTTAAACTAATATTAGACTTGCTTTATTCCGCAATAGCTCAGCGACAAGCACTACATCGATGAGTTCACTGCGAGTTGCCTCGATGCATCCATCATCTTTGAGTTTGCTAGCAGAGGAAGAGGCAACGAAAACCAAATGAAAACTAGAAGGTTTGTATCTTTTGTCCCGACGCATCTTGCTTCTGTGAATTAGCTAGAAGAGGAAGGGATAAAGATAATTTCGTATATGATTAATGCCATTCTCTTTATTCCGCAATAGCTCAGCGGTAGAGCAACCGGCTGTTAACCGGTAGGTCGTAGGTTCGAATCCTACTTGCGGAGCCATACGGAGAAGTACCCAAGTGGCTGAAGGGGACGGTTTGCTAAACCGTTAGGTCGCAATTTTGCGGCGCGCGGGTTCAAATCCCGCCTTCTCCGCCATTCAATGTGGCCCGTTGGTCAAGTGGTTAAGACACCGCCCTTTCACGGCGGTAACACGGGTTCGAATCCCGTACGGGTCATAAAAGCACCAGTTACGCTGGTGCTTTTGTTCTTTCCATAAAACGAAATTTGTCGAATTTTTTCGTTTTATAGTTGCAATCTAATACATCCTCTGTTATAATCAATACCGTTAACTTAATGTTGTTCATGATAAATGCGGTTTTGTATTCGGAGAATGTATACGCGGGTGTAGTTTAGTGGTAAAACCTCAGCCACGAGCAATACATCATCGAATTTGCTTCGAGTTGTCCCGACGCATTAAACACCTTGAATCGGCTAGAAGAGGAAGGGACAACGAAAAGAAGAGTTGATTGCGGGTTGCCTCGATGCATCCATCATCTTTGAGTTTGCTAGCAGAGGAAGAGGCATGACAACTGCGCGTTGTATACAGATTTAAAGAATAAAAAATAATATGCGGGTGTAGTTTAGTGGTAAAACCTCAGCCTTCCAAGCTGATGTCGTGGGTTCGATTCCCATCACCCGCTCCATCGCAAATAATGGTTATGGGGACAACGCAGTGTTTCGTTTCTTCAAAGAACGAGGCATTGCGTTTTTTATTTTTTATGTAATTTTTTACACAAGTTGAAAGACAGCATCACCTCCATGAATTTGCAAGAACATCTTTTGCATGGACTGCAACAGTTTTTCACATTGTTCTTGTTTCATAGATGGCAGTAAATAAACAATTTGAACGGCGTTTTTCGTTTCTTTTGTAACAGCTGTTCGTTGGGAATCAACAATCGGACTGCCAAATGGCCCGTGAACATCCTTTGATACGAGCTTATGAGAAAAGTTGACAGTGCGCCCGTTGATAGCGATATACTCGTCTTGGTCTGTTCCAATATCAATGGTAATCGGTCCTTCCAATTTATCTAAATCATAAATGCCAATTGGAATTTTATAATAAAGTGAAAAGAAATTGTTCACGTCGGCTGCGGAGTGGATAGTTGGGATAAAGTTTTTCTTTTGAATACGTCGATATAAGCTTTCCGACGAAGGACGATATCTGCTCGGGTCTGTTCCGATCGTTTTAAATGCCCTGCGCCATTCCGCCAGTTCAGGAATATCTGCAATCGCTGTTTCCTGCAAATCAAAGTAAATGGATTCTTGAAATAATTGGAGTCTTCCTTTTAACATTTGCGGAGAATCATCAACAACGATATGATTATAAAGTATAATCCCTACTTTAAATTGAGGTATCATTTGTTTTATTGTTTCCGCGACAACTACGTCCATCTGCTTTCACCTCGAAATTTTTTCTTTATTGTAACATAGATTCCGAATTTTAGCGAAAGGAGGGATAACGATGGATGTGGCGGCTCTAAAACAAGAGATTATTGAATATAGCAAAACGATTGGTATTGATAAAATTGGATTTGCTAGTGCTGATCCGTTTGTCGAGTTAAAAGAGCGGCTTCGTCGCCAACAAGAGTTAGGATATCAATCAGGATTCGAAGAGCCGGATATTGAAAAGAGAACCAATCCTTCCCTGCTTTTGCCAGAAGCAAAGTCTATTATTGCGATTGCCTTAGCATATCCGTCCAAAATGAAAAATGCTCCGCGTGGTACAAAAACAGAAAGACGAGGAATTTTTTGCAGGGCATCATGGGGAAAGGATTATCATTACATTTTGCGGGAACGTCTTGAAAAATTAGAAGCATTTATTTTAGAGAGAGTTCCTCAGGCTAGAGTAAAATCGATGGTAGACACGGGAGAACTGGCTGACCGTGCTGTTGCGGAACGGGCTGGAATTGGTTGGAGCGGAAAAAATTGTTCTATTATTACTCCAGAGTTTGGTTCTTATGTTTATTTAGGAGAGATGATTACCAATATTCCGTTTCCACCTGATGAACCGATTGAAAGCCGCTGTGGAACGTGTACGAAGTGTATCGATGCTTGCCCGACGGGAGCGCTCGTGCAGGGAGGACAATTGAATGCACAGAGATGCCTTTCATTTCTGACACAAACGAAAGGTTTTTTAGCTGATGAATTTCGTGATAAAATTGGAAATCGATTATATGGATGTGATACGTGCCAAATGGTTTGCCCTGAAAATAAAGGAAAAGACTTTCATCTCCATCCAGAGATGGAGCCGGACCCTGAAGTGGTAAAACCAAAATTAATTCCGCTTTTGCATATAAGCAATCGAGAATTTAAGGAAAAATTCGGTTCGATTGCTGGGGCTTGGCGTGGGAAAAAGCCGATTCAGCGAAATGCCATTTTGGCTTTAGCGCATTATAAAGATCAAACAGCCATTCCGGATTTACTAAAACTATTAAAAGAAGATAGCCGTCCGGTTATTCGCGGAACAGCGGCGTGGGCGCTTGGAAAAATTGGTGATACACGCGTTATTTCCGATTTAGAGGAAGCAAGCAAAACGGAAAAAGACCCGGAAGTTCTTGCGGAAATCGAAAAGGGACTACAATTATTGCGGTCAAATGAGGAAAAGGGAAAAAATCGCTCACCTGTCACATAAGTTAATAGCAAAAAAGAAAGCGGTGAGCGATGTGAAAAAACAGCTGCAATATTTATTAGAAAAAAGAGCTCAATTTTTTGTGTCTAAAGACGAACGCAATGTAGAAGAAGCAGTGGAAAGGAAGCAGCGGCTATTCGAGAAACGCGGCGCAGAAATTGTCCGCTGTTCCATTAATAGCCAAATTGTAAGCAAGCATGTAATGGAAACTGGGGGGAGGCTTGCTTATTTAGCTCATTATCAATTTTTAATAAAGCATGGCAGCAAGATGTACGTTGAGGAACAAGTGGAGGAAAGAAGAGCGTATTTTGAACGTGGAGAGTTAGTGAAAGATGAAAAAATAATCGTGAGCGAGGAAATGGTCCCGCCTCGTTTAGAACGTGAGATGTTAGTGGATGAAAGAATTTCATATAAATATGATCGAGCAAAGGCGGTGCGTTATGCTGAAACGTGGTGGAACAGCTACAATCCCGCGTTTCCACGGTTTAAGGTAGATTGCACGAATTTTATTTCCCAATGTTTATACGCAGGTGGAGCCCCGATGACAGGGTATCCGAATCGCGCAAAGGGATGGTGGTGCAAAAACAACAATTGGAGCTATAGTTGGGCGGTGGCACATTCTTTCCGTTGGTACTTGAGCGGAGCGCGTGTTGGATTACAAGCGGTTGAAGTATCATCGCCAGAACAATTGATGGCTGGAGATGTGATTTGTTACGACTTTGAAGGGGACGGTCGTTTTAATCACTCAACGATTGTTGTAGCGAAGGATGCGAACGGAATGCCGTTAGTGAACGCTCATACAACAAATAGCCGCATGCGCTATTGGTCATATGAAGATTCCACGGCGTATACACCTAATATTCGCTATAAGTTTTTTCATATCATTGATCGAAAATAACAATATAGTTTGAGGTGATCGATATGCCACTACATGTAGTACTATATCAACCGGAAATTCCAGCAAATACGGGGAATATTGCACGTACGTGTGCAGCAACAGATACAGCGCTTCATTTGATTCGTCCGCTCGGTTTTTCGACCGATGATAAAATGTTAAAACGCGCCGGTCTTGACTATTGGCCATATGTAAATATTTCTTATTATGATTCATTGGAAGAGTTATTTGAGAGGTATCCAAACGGAGAATTTTACTTTATCACTAAATTTGGAAAAAAATACTATGATTCTTTCGACTTTAGTGATATGGAAAAAGATCATTTTTTTGTGTTTGGACGTGAAACGACGGGATTGCCAAAAGATTTGCTTGAAGCAAATATGGATCGCTGTCTGCGCATTCCGATGAACGATAAAGTCCGTTCCTTAAATTTATCCAATACTGCAGCTATTTTAGTCTATGAAGCGTTGCGTCAGCAAAAATTTAACGGTTTATTTTAAATAAAAAACGACCTTCTGAAAAGGAGGTCGTTTTTTATGCATTAATTTTTTACACCTGGTTTATCTTCGTAGCCAGCTGTAAAGATCGCGGTTAAAAAAGCGATGATCACGCCTAATACAAGCAATGTACGCATCGCGATTCCTCCTTCACGAAATGGTTGCTTCATCTCCTTCATTATAGCGAATATGACAAGCGTTGTGAATGGCAAGTATGGGCCGTGGCAGTCAGACAAAATTTTTTTTGCGATGAATGATTCGGGACATCCTTGCATACATTGTAATAATCTTGTTGTTAAGACATCAAGGATAAGGAGGTCCTTTATGGATATTTTAAAGAAAATCGAACAATATCGGGAAGAAGAGGAACGGTTAAAATGGGAAGGTACGTTTGCAGAGTATTTAGAGATTTTAAAAGAAAAGCCATGGGTTGCTCAGTCCGCTCATTCACGCGTTTATAATATGATTAAAGATGCTGGAGTCGAAGTAGTAAATGGAAGAAAACGATATAAGTTTTTCAGCCATCAGCTATTTGGATTAGAGGAGGCGCTGGAACGTCTAGTAGAAGAATATTTTCATCCAGCGGCAAAGCGGCTTGATGTGCGCAAACGTATTTTGTTGTTGATGGGTCCTGTTGGTGGCGGAAAATCAACACTTGTTACATTGCTAAAACGGGGGTTAGAGGAGTATTCGAAGACAGAACGCGGCGCAGTGTATGCGATTAAAGGATGCCCGATGCATGAAGATCCGCTTCATTTAATCCCACCTCATTTGCGCGATGATTTTTATAAAGAGTATGGCATCCGCATTGAAGGAGAACTTTCGCCGCTGAACATGATGAGATTGGAAAAAGAATATGGCGGGCGTATTGAAGATGTAATGGTAGAGAGAATTTTCTTCTCGGAAAATAAACGGGTCGGCATTGGAACGTTCAGTCCGTCTGATCCAAAATCTCAGGATATTGCTGATCTCACG
This sequence comes from Parageobacillus galactosidasius, assembly GCF_002217735.1. NCBI lineage: Bacteria > Bacillati > Bacillota > Bacilli > Caryophanales > Anoxybacillaceae > Parageobacillus > Parageobacillus galactosidasius. The sequence goes on from NZ_NDYL01000001.1 coordinate 559,801, forward strand.
GGAAGTATCGACTTTTCAACCATCGCTGAATATGGTTCAGAATCAGATCCACGCGCCTATCGATTTGATGGTGAGTTAAACAAGGCGAACCGAGGAATTATGGAATTCCAGGAAATGTTAAAATGTGATGAAAAGTTTCTATGGCATTTGCTTTCTTTAACGCAAGAAGGAAATTTCAAAGCGGGGCGATTCGCGCTCATTAGCGCTGATGAGCTAATTATCGCCCATACGAACGAAACGGAATATCGTTCATTTATCGCGAACAAAAAGAATGAAGCGCTCCACTCGCGGATTATCGTCATGCCAATTCCATACAATTTGCGTGTGTCGGAAGAGGAGCGTATTTATGAAAAAATGATTCGGGAAAGTGATGTAGCTGATGTTCATATTGCTCCGCATACGCTTCGAATTGCCGCAATGTTTACGATTTTAACGAGATTGAAAGAATCGAAACGGCCGGATGTCGATTTAATTAAAAAAATGCGACTCTACGATGGCGAAATGGTCGAAGGATTTAATGAAGTAGATGTAGAGGAATTGAAAAAAGAACATCCGGATGAAGGAATGAGCGGCATCGATCCTCGTTACGTCATTAACCGAATTTCTTCGTGCATTATTCGCAAAGAAGTTCCATCGATTAACGCGCTAGATGTATTGCGATCCTTAAAAGAGGGGCTTGATCAGCATCCGTCTATTTCCAAAGAAGATAAAGAGCGGTATTTAAACTTTATTTCGCTTGTCCGGAAAGAATACGATGAAATCGCCAAGCAAGAAGTACAAAAGGCGTTTGTCTACTCCTATGAGGAGTCGGCGAAAACGTTGATGGACAATTATTTAGACAATGTAGAAGCGTACTGCAATAAAACGAAGCTGCGCGATCCGTTGACAGGAGAGGAAATGAATCCAGACGAAAAACTCATGCGCTCGATCGAAGAGCAAATCGGCATTTCGGAAAACGCGAAAAAGGCATTTCGTGAAGAAATTTTAATTCGTATTTCCGCCTATGCCCGAAAAGGACAGAGGTTTGATTACAACTCACATGAGCGGTTGCGGGAGGCGATTCAGAAGAAACTATTCGCTGACTTGAAAGACATTGTAAAAATCACCACTTCATCGAAAACGCCGGATGAGCAGCAATTAAAGAAAATTAATGAAGTAGTGGCACGCTTGATCGATGAATATGGCTATAATTCTACGTCAGCAAACGAATTGCTTCGCTATGTCGGCAGCTTATTAAATCGTTAGCATGCCTAATGTTAGGCATGCTTTTTTACTCAAATAGCAGTCTGGTGATGTATCAAAAAAGAAAAAGCTTATATTCTTTGTTTTGTACTTTTTTAGGCTTGTCCAACAAAAATTTACATGTTCATTTTCGTAATAATTTGTCAATTATTTCGTTTTTTTGCATAGGATAGAGTAAACAAACCGTCATTTATTCATTATGTTTGTTATGACGCCAACATAAATATATGCTTCAAGATAAAAAAGTGTGAAAACATTTTAAATGAGGAGGGGAAAAAATGAAAGGAAACTTTGTTATATCGAAAGAAGACTGGTCCCTCCATCGGAAAGGACATGACGATCAAAAACGACATGAAGAAAAAGTAAAAGAAGCAATTAAAAACAATTTGCCAGATTTAATTACAGAAGAAAGCATCATTATGTCAAACGGACGTGACGTCATTAAAATTCCGATCCGTTCTTTGGATGAATATAAAATTCGTTATAATTATGAGAAAAACAAACATGTTGGTCAAGGGAACGGAGACAGTCAAGTTGGCGATGTTGTTGCAAGAGATGGATCAGGGGAGGGACAAGGGCCTGGAACAGGGCAAGGAGCCGGCGACTTGCCCGGGCAAGATTATTATGAAGCGGAAGTTTCGCTAATGGAATTGGAAGAAGCGTTATTCAGCCAATTGGAGCTGCCGAATTTACAAAGAAAAGAAGCGGACCAAAACGTTGTAGAACATATTGAATTTAATGATATTCGCCGTACTGGTTTAACGGGGAATATCGATAAAAAAAGAACGATGCTCGCGGCATTTAAGAGAAATGCGATGAATGGCAATCCAAGTTTTTATCCGATTTATCGTGAAGATTTAAGATATAGAACATGGAATGAAGTGGTAAAGCCAGATTCGAAAGCAGTTGTTCTTGCGATGATGGATACAAGCGGCTCAATGGGATTGTGGGAAAAATATATGGCACGCAGTTTCTTCTTTTGGATGACCCGCTTTTTACGTACAAAATATGAAACGGTGGAAATCGCATTTATCGCCCATCATACAGAAGCAAAAGTGGTTACCGAAGATGAATTTTTCACAAAAGGAGAAAGCGGAGGCACGATCTGTTCTTCCGCCTATCGAAAAGCGTTGGAGCTCATTGAAACGAAATACTCGCCATCGCGTTATAATATTTATCCGTTCCACTTTTCGGATGGAGATAACTTGACATCAGATAACGCCCGTTGTGTCAAACTTGTTCAAGAACTAATGAAAGTGTCCAACATGTTTGGATATGGAGAAGTAAATCAGTATAACCGCCACTCGACGCTAATGTCTGCTTACAAAAACATCAAAGATGAAAAATTCCGTTATTATATCCTCAAACAAAAATCAGATGTATTCCATGCGATGAAAACATTTTTCCGGAAAGAAGAAAATAAGGCATTCGTATGAATCTCCTGCAATAGCGCAGGAGATTTTTATTTATTTTACAAAAAGTATAAATTTTACAGAAGCAAAAACCCTATTTTACAGCTTATTTACAAACATCCTCCATGATGAAAGTAATCAAGCTGTCTTGCAAAGCAGGGGGGATAGCGGTTTCAACGGGAAGCATTTTTTATGGAAAGAAGCAAAAGCAAGGAGGTGCATCGTGTGACAAACGTGGAGTTTGTTCGTGTTTGCAAGTCCTATGACGGAAAAAAATATGTCATTCACGACTTAAATGCTTCCATTGAATCAGGAGAATTTTTTGTGCTAGTTGGGCCTTCGAGATGTTTGAAGCGATGACGATGGCAGATCGAATGATGGTTTTGCACGAGGGAATATCGCAACAAATCGGTGTGCCGCTGGATGTGTACAATCATCCGAATAATACTTTTGTTGCTTCGTTTATCGGTTCTCCTCCGATGAATTTAGTAGAGGCAAAAGTATCAGAAAACACATTGTTTCTCAACTATGAACGGGCAATACGATTTTCAAATAGCAGTTTGTTGCTGCCGAAACAAGTGATTGTCGGCGTTCGCCCCGAACATATTCATCTCGTTCCATCTCAAGATGAATATTTTATTGCTACTGTTGCGAATGTAGAAGTATTAGGTGCTGAAACACTTGTGACGTTTTAACTAACAAAACATACACATTGGATTGCCAGATGAAACGGACAGTGGAATATTCAGGTCGGCGAGCGGATTCCGTTGGTTATTGATGAAGCAAATAGCGCATTTTTTGATGTTCATGGCTTCAGGCTTCCATATTCTATTTCTTCTCATACGATGAGCGGGAAGGAAAAACGATGAGCGTATTTCCTTCGTCTAAGACCGAGCCTTGGGCGAGTAGTTTTTGTCACTGCATCGATCCTAATCAACCTATCTACAATTTTTCGATTTGTTGGGCTGGCATAAGAAAAGGTCTCGTTTGGCATGCAAACGAGACCAAATTTTCTTTTTGAAATAGATGATCTAATTGGACGAGCTGACAGATTCATTTGGGTTCGCCGCTTCTTTGTCTTGCTTGGCTGAATCTGTTTTTCGTATTGTTTCTATCATTGCTAAAGCAGGCGCAAGTTCTTCCTTATCTTTTGGCGTTTGAATCATTACAAGCATAGGAACAGGGCTGCTTGTAGCGATGACATGAACCGTCATATTTTCCGATTGTGCGGTATACCAAGCGGCTCCTTTCAATGATTCTGGCAGATTTGCGCTGTCCTGGCGAGCGGCATCGGAAGACACTGCTTGTGCGTGTTCTTCCGCTAGTTTCACATAATCTATTTTATTCCCTTCTTCATGAAGAAGGCGGATTCTGACAAAGCTGTTATCTCGCAGCAACAAGTCAGAATGCGGCTCTTCAGCTTCAAGCTCCCATCCTTTTAGTACATATAAGGAAAAACCTTGGTTGTCGCTTGTTTTTAAAGAAGCAGTTTCTTTCACTTCTTTTCCATCGACCATATAAGATAATTGCATTTCGGAAGGGCGCGCTTCTTCTTGTTGTTTGTTTTCTTCTGCATTAGTTTGCTGTTTATTTTCTTCTGTATTACTTTGTTGTTTGTTTTCTTCATTAGTGGCACCGCCATTTTCAGAGGCGCTGTTTTCGTTTTTAGAAGAAGATTGTGATGTCTCTGATTTCCCTGTGTTGTCCGATTGCGTCGTTTCCGTTTGGGTTGTGTCCTTATTAGAAGGATTCGGTTGTTTTACTTCATTTGTTTCTTTCGTTCCACAACCTGAAACAAGCGCGATCGCCATGATGGCAGTTATAAACGGTTTCCAAGTGAATTGCATCCATCATTCCTCCTTAATTTATCTATCACTTATTATATCAGTCGAAACATGAAGGAGGAATGTTACGATGGAAGTATTTTTGTTACAATAGTTATAATTAGTAGCGTACGTACGTTTTTGGCATGCAGTCATTTTTTGCAACCGCTGCATAAGCATATTGCAAAAGCCTCCATCATTCCTGTTTTTATTTCATCGGTCCGCCATCGTTTTTCGCGAAGTTCCACCGTCACATGAATAATGTTTTGAATGGATCGTTATTATTATAATATTCTCGCTTTGCTTGGGGATTGGCTTTTAAAGCTATATGGGCTCCAAGCCATTCAACCGCACATAGAAACAAAATCAACAATATTCCGCTTATCATCGATTCTTCCTCCTTTATGTTGTTTAAGAGTACAATAATGTATGAAACGCGTTTCAATGCAATAGTTTTTTGAAAAAAGGTGAAGAGGATGGCAAATATCCGGGAAATTGCAAAAGAAGCAGGAGTTTCGGTTGCGACGGTTTCACGAGTATTAAACGGATACCCATACGTGAAGGAAGAAAAGCGAAATGCAGTATGGGAAGCGGTAGAGAAATTGAATTATACAAAAAATATTAATGCGGTTCATCTAGCGAAAGGGAAAACGTCGATTGTCGGAGTCATTCTTCCATATGTGAATCATCCGTATTTCGCTACAGTATTGGAAGGAATATCAAAAGAAGCGCTTCGTCATCGGTATCACCTTTTGTTATTTCAAACGAATTACGATGTGGAAAAGGAATTAGAGGCGCTTGAGATGATGCGGATGAAACAAGTCGATGGGCTTATTATTTGTTCACATGTGGCAGACTGGAGCGTCATTGAGGAATATAAGAAAGATGGACCGATCGTATTATGCGAAGACGTCCAAGATCAAGATTTTTTATCCGTCTATATTGACCATTACGAGGCGTTTACGAAGGCTTTGAGCTATTTGATTCAAAAGGGGCATCGGCATATCGGCTATTGTATCGGAAGAACGACAGGAGCAAATAGCAAGGCGCGGGAAGCGGCATATTATGATACGTTGCGGCAAATTGGCGTTGAGCCGCGAAAAGAGTGGATTTTTGATCGTTGTTTATATATGGAAGACGGAAAGCGGGTGATCCGTCAATGGATGGAGCTGTCCGAAAAGCCGAGCGCTTTGCTTGTATCAAGCGATCAAGTGGCGGCGGGCATCGTGTTGTGGGGAAAAAAAGAAGGGGTAAACGTCCCCGATGACCTTGCGATTGTTAGTTTTGATAATCATCCGATTTCAGAACCGCTGCAAATTACGACGATGGAGCTGCCGCTTGCGCTGATGGGAACGAAGGCCTTTCGTCTCATTTATCATTACATCGAAACGGGGAATATCGTGAAGAAAAAGGAAAAACTGCCTATTCGTTTTATGGAACGCTCATCGGTATAAAAACATGGCATTATATGTGTTTCATCATATATCGGTTTACTGGGCGTCCAATTCCGCCATATTGAACATCGAGAGTGACTACCCCTTTCTTTTCTAAGTATTCTAAATAGCGGCGGGCAGTTACCCGGGCGATGCCGACTCCTTCGGCGACTTCCTCGGCGGAAACTGGTTCTGTTTGTTTTCGGAGATAATGAGCGATTTTTTGCAATGTGACTTCGTTTAATCCTTTTGGCAGCCCACTGCGAGGCTCGAACGTCTGGGGTTCGGTTGTCTGTAAAAGAGCGTCTAGCTCTTTCTGTGTTAACGATTCTTTTTCATTCAGTGCTTGACGAAATGAATGGTAATTTTCTAACGCTTGTTTGAGACGCTCGAATTTAAATGGTTTCATAATATAATCGAAAGCACCGTTTTGCAACACGCGGCGTACAGTATCGATATCACTTGCTGCGGTGATGGTGATGACATCTACTTCATATCCTTCGGAACGAATTTCTTTCAATGTTTCAAGACCATCCTTGTGAGGCATGTAAATGTCGATAATCACTAAATCAGGATGAAGTTTGCGGATTAGCTGTATCCCTTCCACGCCATTTGCAGCGACGCCAATAACGGTAAATCCTTTCACTTGTTCGATAAATTGGCGATTTACTTCCTGCACCATCGGATCATCTTCAATAAGCAATACGCGGTACATCTTTCTCCTCCTTACATGTCAAAGGTAATTGTAAATATCGTTCCTTTTCCTTTTTCTGACTGCACATCAATATGCCCTTTCCCTTTTTCGACAATATGTTTCACTAAATATAAACCGATGCCGCGCCCGTTTTCGCTTTTGGTTGAAAATCCTTCCTCGAAAATACGGTCGAGATGTTTTTCATCAATACCTTGGCCGTTATCTTCCACCGAGAGAGAACAAATTTCCTCATTTTGTTCAATGCTTACATATATTTCTTTTTCCCGGTCCGTAATGCCTTGAAAGGAATCAAACGCGTTTTCAATCAAGTTTCCAAGAATAATGACAAAATCATGATGGTCTAGTGCAGGTGGAAAAGCATGCAGACGGCTATGGCGGTCGATGATGACGCGAATGCCTAATTCCTTGCCGCGGCGGATTTTGCTAAGTAAAAGCCCGGAAATGCTTTCATCTTTAATATGCTTGCTTAAAAACCTAGTCAGTTCCTCCTGCTCTTCTGTCACTTGAAATACGTATTCGAGCGCCTTCTCCAAATGTCCTAATTGAATGAGTCCGGCGATCGTATGAAGTTTATTCATATACTCATGATTTTGCACGCGCAGAGCATTGACAAACGCTTTAACACCTGTCAACTCTTCGGCAAGCTTCTTCACCTCGGTACGATCTTGGAAAATAGCGATGGCACCAACGGTTTTGCCGTTCACTCTAATTGGAATGCGATTGCTCCAAATCGTTAAGTTTCCTATTTGTAATTCTTTGTTATAAATAGGCTGATCAATTTCTAATATTTCAGGTAGACGTGTGTCCGGAATAATAGCACGAATTGGTTTACCGATAACGTCTCCTTTGACGCCAAACATTCGTTTAGCCCGATCATTAAAAATCGTAATGTTTTCATTACTATCGATTGCAATGACCCCTTCATGCATGGCGTTAAAGGCTTCTGTCCGTTCAACAAGCAGCTTGGCAATTTCATGCGGCTCCAAATGAAACATTTGTCGCTTAATATGAGAAGCAAGCAGCCAAGCACCGATCCCGCCAATGAGCAAAGAAAGAATGATAGTAATCGAAATTTCTTCTTTTAAAGCATCAATCACTTCGAAAAAAGTCGGTAATCGATATGCCGCAATGACGACGCCGATTTGTTGATGATCTTTATTCATAATTGGGACGAACGCACGAATGACCGTGCCGATTTCACCGCGTGCTTTTGATGTGTAAGTATGTTCGGCAAAGGCAGGCCCTTCATCAGCGCCGCGGGAAACACGTCCGATCATGGATGGGACGGGATGGGAAAGGCGAACTTTATTCATGTCAAGAACAACAACGTAGTCGGCATTATGAATAATGCGAACACGCTCCACAATGATATTGATGGAAGATCGTTCTTCTTTTGTTCCGACAATATGTGATTTGATTTCAGGAAGCTCTGATACCGTCCGTGCTGTCAACAATGCCCGCTGTCGTAATTCCTCTTCTTTTGTATGAAAAAAGTCACCGATGACAAACATTCCGCTTAACAATAAGGAAAAGCTAACAATAAAGGAAATTAGGATCGTGATTTTCCAGCGGATGGATAGCCGATTCATCACAATGAATACCTCGTCTTTATGGAAAATAATATAATTTGTAATTATTTTAACATTTTTCAGCAATATGATAAAATTTGATTAAAAAGCTTAATCATAAAACGGTGTGGAATATGAAAAAGCAATGGTGGGTGGCGTCTCTTGTTTTGCTTGTCTGTTTAGGATACTTATTAAAACAGCATTTTCGCAATGAAAATATGGTGTATGATGATGAACAACAAGGGTTAAAAAAGCAAATTGTCATTTATTTTAGCCATGTAGTAGCGGAAAATACGCCAAAAGGATTAGCGGCGCAAAAATTTGCGGATCTTGTAGAGAAAAAAACAAATGGCCGTGTAAAAGTAGAAGTATTTCCGAATGGATCTTTATATTCCGATGGTGAGGAAATGGATGCTCTATTGCGCGGCGACGTGCAAATGATTGCTCCATCGTTTTCCAAAGTGACGGAGTTGATTCCGGAATGGCAAGTATTGGATTTGCCGTTTTTATTTCAAGATTATCACGATGTGGAGCGGGCATTTACAGGGGATGTGGGTGAACATCTTTTGGCGATGTTGGATCAAAAAGGGATTAAGGGATTGGCTTTATGGGGCAACGGTTTTAAACAAATGATGAGCACGGCTAGGCCGCTGGTCCGTCCTGATGATTTTCGCGGATTGCGCTTTCGTATTATGCCAAGCGAAGCGATTGAAAAGCAAATTCGTTTGCTCGAAGGCGAACCGATTGTTGTTTCATTTGATCATGTATACCGCTCTTTAGAAAGGCATGAATTTGATGGACAGGAAAATACGATTTCTAACATTTATTCGAAAGGTTTTTACAAATTTCAGCCATATATAACGATTAGCAATCATGGGTATCTCGGCTATGCCGTGATGATGAATAAATCTTTTTGGGAAAGTTTGCCGAAAGATATTCAGCAAAAAATAACAGAAGCGATTCAGGAAACAACGAAATGGAATTTACAACAATCGAAAAAACAAAACGAACAGGAATTAGAAAAAATAAAACAAAACAAAAGTATTCATATTTATGAACTGTCTGAAGAAGAAAAAAAGAGATGGGAACGGAAGTTTGCGCCTTTGTATGATCAATTTACAAAAGAGTTTGGCGACAAGCTGCTTCGCGAAATTAAACAGAGATAAAGAGGAAGGCGGCCTTATTAAGAAAGGCCGCTCTTTTTTACGACCAAAAAGACCAAAAAGATCATTATCACCATAATATTTTTATTTTCTGAACTTTACTTTAACATTAGAATTGCAAAATGAAAGCGTTGTCAAGGTTACGAAAGGAGAGGGGAGAAATGCGGGGTAAGTTTAAAAACTTAACCGTACAAGTAATTATTGGAATTATACTGGGGATTATCGTTGGTTTTTTATTCCCTGAATTTGGATCAAAATTAAAAGTGCTTGCAGATGCATTTATTAAGCTAATTAAAATGGTCATTGCGCCGATTATTTTCTTCACGGTCGCAATTGGAATCGGCAGCATGGGGGATTTGAAAAAGGTTGGCCGCATCGGTGGAAAAGCGCTTATTTACTTTGAAATTATTACTACGTTCGCTTTAGCAATCGGAATTATTGTGGTTAATTTGATCAAACCTGGGGTAGGGTTTAATACTGATGCCGTAAAAGGCGGCGATGTATCACAGTATACGAAGCAAGCAGAAGAAGTGAATCATGGCGTCATTGAGTTTTTGCTTGGCATCATCCCGGATAACGTTGTTGGGGCGCTAGCAAAAGGCGAATTATTGCCGATTTTATTCTTTGCCGTATTATTCGGCCTTGCCGCGGCGGGGTTAGGAGAAAAAGCCAAACCGGTTATTACCTTATTTGAGCGTTTGGCGGACATTTTCTTCGGTGTTGTTAATATGATCATGAAAGTATCGCCAATTGCAGCGTTCGGTGCGATGGCGTATACGATTGGCACATTTGGAATCGGTTCATTGCTTTCGCTTGGAAAATTAATGGCTTCTGTGTATATTACGATGGCGCTATTTATTATTGTCGTACTCGGACTTATCGCGAAGTTTTACGGGTTTAATATTTTTAAATTTATTGCTTATATCAAAGAGGAAATTTTACTTGTGCTTGGCACATCTTCTTCTGAATCGGCATTGCCAAAACTGATGGAGCGCCTTGAAAAATACGGGTGTTCGAAGCCAGTTGTTGGGCTTGTTGTGCCGACAGGATATTCCTTTAACCTCGATGGAACATCTATTTATCTTTCGATGGCGGCGATTTTTATCGCCCAAGCTTACGGTATCGATTTAAGCATTTGGCAAGAGCTTACGTTGCTCGGAATTTTAATGTTAACGTCAAAAGGTGCAGCAGGGGTCACAGGTTCCGGATTTATTACACTTGCGGCGACTTTGGCAGCGTTCCCGATGATTCCAGTAGAAGGAATCGCGTTATTGCTTGGCGTAGACCGCTTTATGTCGGAAGCGCGTGCCATTACAAACTTAATTGGCAATGCTGTAGCGACTGTTGTTGTTTCTAAGATGGAAAATGAATTTCATCCTTCTGAAGAACAACATGCAGAGAGAACGAAGATGGTTGTTGCAAAGTAAACTTTAGCAATTCGACATCACCTATGCTTTTCTGCCAGTTCGATGCAACATATGAAGGCAGGCAAATTTTTGCCGCTTATGGCAGAAAAGCATTTTTTATTTTAAAAATTTGACAATAAATCTAATTTTTTATATCATAAATCTTGAATTCAAGATTTATGAATTCAGTGTTTATAACGATCTTGCAAGAATAATGAATGGCATGCAAAAAAATGGAGAAATTACAGTTGGGAAGTCCGGCAAGGCCGTGAAACACTCATTTTTTCCACGAAAAAATTCGTGTAAAGGGGAGAATAGACGATGGAAAATGTAAAATTAGCCATTATTTATTACAGCTCAACAGGTACGAACTATCAATTGGCAAAATGGGCGGAAGAAGCGGCGAAGGAAGCAGGGGCAGAAGTAAAAGTAGTAAAAGTTCCTGAACTCGCTCCAAAAGAAGCAATTGAATCGAATCCAGCGTGGAAAGCTCATGCGGAAGCAACGAAAGATGTCCCAACAGCTACGTTAGCGGACTTAGAATGGGCGGATGCGATTATTTTCAGCGTGCCGACTCGCTTTGGCAATATTCCTTCGCAATTAAAGCAATTTTTAGATACAACCGGCGGATTATGGGCACAAGGAAAGCTTGCCAATAAAGTTGTCAGCGCCATGGCATCTGCAGGAAATGCTCATGGCGGCCAAGAACAAACCATTTTACAACTATATACAACAATGTACCACTGGGGTGCGATCGTAGTAGCGCCTGGATATACGGATCAATCTGCTTTTGTTGCAGGAGGAAATCCATACGGAACGAGTGTGACAGTCGATCAAAACGGAAAAATAGTAGAAAATGCGGAAGCTGCTGTGAAACATCAAGCGCGCCGTACCGTTCAAGTTGCGCAATGGATAAAAAATGGAATGCGACAATAAGATGAGGGTTTTTACCCTCATTTTTTTATGCATTATATTTTGCTTTTTTTATGTACGAAAAGATAATAAAATAAAAGTAAGCAAATTTTCGAAAAGGGAGAGAAAATATGAAACACTTACAAGATCGAGTTACGTTACATAATGGTGTACAAATGCCGTGGATCGGACTTGGGGTTTATAAAGTGAAGAATGGAGAAGAAGTCATTAACGCGGTGCGCACCGCTCTAGAAATTGGCTACCGCCATATAGACACTGCGGCATATTATGAAAACGAAGAAGGTGTCGGAAAAGCGATACGTGAATCAGGCATTCCGCGCGAAGAAATATTTATTACGACAAAAGTGTGGAACTCTGATCAAGGATACGAAACAACATTGAAAGCATTTGAAACGAGCCTGCAAAAGTTAGGTCTGGAATATGTTGATTTATATTTAGTGCATTGGCCGGTAAAAGGAAAATATAAAGAAACGTATAAAGCGTTGGAGAAGCTATATAAAGATGGGCGTGTCCGGGCAATTGGCGTAAGCAACTTCCAAATTCATCATTTAGAAGATTTAATGGCTGATTGCGAAATTAAACCGATGGTAAATCAGGTGGAATATCATCCTCGCTTGACGCAAAAAGAACTCCATGCTTTCTGCAAACAACACGGCATTCAGCTTGAAGCATGGTCGCCGCTGATGAGAGGAGAAATTTTGCAAGAACCGACGCTTGTGGAAATTGGTGAAAAATATGGGAAAACTCCAGCACAAGTCGTCCTTCGTTGGGATTTGCAAAACGAAGTTGTCACGATTCCAAAATCCGTAACGCCACAACGCATTAAGGAAAACGCGAATGTTTTTGATTTTGAGCTAACGGCAGAGGAAATGGCAAAGATTGATGCGCTTAATTTGAACAAGCGAATCGGACCAGATCCGGATAACTTCGATTTTTAATTATGATGCGAGAAAAAGGGGTTTTTCCGTTGTGGAGAAGCCTCTTTTTTGCAAAAACGAATTTTGTGGCGTATTCAATTTTTCTTGTTAGCCATTCATAAATTGTATGATTTGACGTATGAAAGATCGTTAAAGTACAATAAATATTAGTATACACATTTACATGTGATACAAAAATAACGGAGGGGGCTGCAATGCTATTCCATCCGATGGATTTTCTCATTCTCATTGCCTTTGGCATTTCGCTATGGGCGCAATTTAAAGTATCAAGCAATTTCAACACTTGGTCTCAAGTTCCTGCTTCTTCCGGATTAACAGGCGCGGAAGTTGCACGCATGATTTTGGACCGCAACGGTCTTTATGATGTGCCTGTCGAAGTGGTGCCAGGAAGATTAACGGACCATTATGATCCGATTTCGCGCACTGTTCGTTTATCGGAACCGGTATATTATGGTCGCTCTATCGCTTCCATATCGGTTGCCGCGCACGAAGTCGGGCATGCTGTACAACATCAACAATCATATGGTGCGTTAGTACTTCGGCATCGCATGTTTCCAATTGTAAACTTTACATCAGGAGCGGCGCCATTTTTATTGTTGGCGGGATTTTTGTTCAAACAGCTTTCGCTAATTGGATTAGGCATTATTTTCTTTTCATTTGCCGTCGCTTTCCAACTCATTACGTTGCCGGTAGAGTTTAACGCAAGCTCGCGGGCGAAAAAATTTATGTTAGCGGAAGGTATTATTTATCCGGATGAAAAGCGCGGCGTCAACAAAGTATTGGGAGCGGCCGCATTGACATATGTGGCAGCAACGCTCATTTCGGTTTTAGAATTGTTAAAATACGTGTTAATTTTTACGCAAAATAACAATGAAGAATAAGGATATAAACCCGTCTGTAGGAGGTGTGATCCGGGCGCGTTATCCGCGTCCGGAAACCAATTGGACATAGTCAACTTGTTAGTGGTAGCATTGCTTATTGCATGTACCGCTTTTTTCGTAGCTTCGGAATTTGCGATTGTCAAAGTTCGCAGCTCGCGCATTGACCAATTAGTTAGCGAAGGAAATAAACGGGCGATTGCTGCCAAAAAGGTGATCTCCAACCTTGATGGCTATTTGTCGGCGAACCAATTAGGCATTACGATTACATCGCTAGGGCTTGGTTGGCTCGGTGAACCGACGGTGGAGCGGATATTAACACCGCTTTTTGAACGCATCCATTTATCGGAGTCGATTTCGCACGTTTTATCCTTCGTTATTGCCTTTTCGACGATTACGTTTCTTCACGTCGTTGTCGGAGAGCTGGCTCCCAAGACGTTTGCGATCCATAAAGCGGAGGCGATTACACTGTTTACAGCTCAACCGCTTATTTTATTTTATAAAGTGATGTATCCGTTTATTTGGATGCTCAACAATTCCGCGCGCCTCGTCGCCAGAATGTTTGGGTTAAAGCCAGCGGCAGAACATGAAATTGCCCATTCCGAAGAAGAGCTACGTCTCATTTTATCAGAAAGCTACAAAAGCGGAGAGATTAACCAATCAGAATATCGATATGTGAACAATATTTTTCGATTTGACGATCGGGTTGCAAAAGAAATTATGGTACCGCGCAAAGAAATTGTTGCGCTCGATATTAATCGAAGCGTGAAAGAGAATTTGGAAATTATTAAAGAGGAAAAATATACTCGTTATCCAGTTATTGATGGCGATAAAGATCACGTTCTTGGACTTATTAATGTGAAAGAAGTGTTTACCGATCTTGTGACAAATCCATCCGAAGAAAAACAAATGAAAGATTATATCCGCCCAATCATTCAAGTGATTGAATCAATCGCGATCCATGATTTGCTTGTGAAAATGCAGAAAGAACGCATCCACATGGCCATTTTAGTCGATGAATATGGCGGTACGTCGGGACTTGTTACTGTCGAGGATATTTTAGAAGAAATTGTTGGAGAAATTCAAGATGAATTTGATGTAGATGAAATTCCGTTGATCCAAAAAATTGATGAAACACGTACGATTATCGATGGGAAAGTGCTGATTAGCGAAGTAAATGATTTGTTTGGCCTCTCCATTGATGATGAGGATGTCGATACGATTGGAGGATGGATTTTAACGAAGCATTATGATATTAAAGTAGGCGATAGCGTCGAAATCGATAATTACTTGTTTACGGTGAAGGAGATGGATGGTCACCACGTGAAGACGCTAGAAGTCGTGAAGCAGGAAAAAGAAGAGAGAGAAGCAGATAATGAACTCGGTGAAAAAGAGGAATTGCATTTATGAGGCAGACGTTTATAGGACGTCTGCCTTTTATGGTGGATCCATGTAAAACCGAGCGATATCAACAGGAAAATCGTCAACGCGAGCGATGCATGAAATCATTTCGTTCGTAAAAGGATGCAAAAATGATAGTTTGACGGCGTGAAGTGCTTGTCGATGGAATGTGTCTTTTCCGCCATAAAGAACATCTCCGACTAACGGATGACCGATGTAACTCATATGGACGCGGATTTGATGAGTGCGCCCGGTATCGAGGGAAAGCTCTACGAGCGATGTTTGTTCATCAGGAAACGTATGTAAGACGCGGTAGTGCGTTACCGCTTTTGCACCCGTTTTCGAAACTCTTCGCCTCGTTGGATGATGGCGATCGCGTCCAATCGGTGCAGAAATCGTTCCTGATTTATTTTTTAGGATGCCATGGACGAGCGCTACATACGTCCGTTTGATGAGCCGTTTTTCCAACATCCGATCAAGCGTGGCTCCTGCAAGCGTATGTTTGGCAAACAAAATCGTCCCCGATGTGTCACGATCAAGCCGGTGAATATGCCGTACTTTCGTCAAAATCCCTTGTGATTGTAAATAAAAAGCGACCGCGTTCGCTAAAGTCCCTGTTTGAGAAGGTTCAGAAGGATGGATATCGATTCCAGCGCCTTTATTAATAATAAGGAGATGCTCGTCCTCCCATAAAACGGAAAGCTCTCGATATTCAGGAATAATGATGGAAGGTTCAGGTTTATAAAGGTGCAACTGCAGGCGGTCTTTTTCTTTTAATGGCGTTTGCCATGATGCTTCTTTTCCGTTGAGCTTGATTCCTTTTTCCATTCGCAGCTGATGAGCTAACTTTTTAGAGGCGCACCATACTTCTTTTAGCAACGATTCAATCGTACGTCCTTCCCAAAAAGAAGGAATGACGCATTCAAGCCAGTCTCCTTTTTTGGACCACATCATTATTTCACTCCAAAATTTCAAAACAGTGGAAACACTTTCTACCTCAATATATGTATCAGATATGATACACTCATAGTAGCGTTTTATAGTATGTTATGCAAGTGCGAAAAGGTGGTAAGAACATGAAAATGGTTTATGCAGCTACGAAAGAACAAGAGGAATATATGAATTATTTAGTCAATTATTTTTACACAAACATTTTTCCGTATTATTTTGATGATGAACAAATTAATAAGTTTGAAAATTCGAAAATCCTTTCATTACCAAGGGAATACGTTACATACAATGGAACGATGAAAGAAGCGTTTCAAATTATTTCATCACTTCAATCGTTAATTACTGTGATCGAATATGTAGGAGAAAGCGGAGATTGCGAACGGTATCGTGATCTATTTGAGCGGAACGTCAAATTACTTAGGCGGTACGGTATTACGTTTCCGTTTATGATCGAGCAGTTTATGAGCAAGCGTCATTACCCATGCAGTATGTATTTGCCTTCACAAAGCGATTGGTTAATGTAAGATGGAGCTCGTCCATCACAGGGCGAGCTCCTTATTTATTGCTATGTTGAATCGAAGAAAACCAGTCACGGAAAACTGCTTTTTCATGATAGCCATCGATTCGTTTTACTTCTTTCCCTTTTTCATAATGAACAAGGGTTGGTGTTCCATCAATATGGTACTTATCCCATCCATCTTCAAATTCAAGCAAATTAAACATTTTTAAGTCAATGCCCATTTGTTTTGCCAAAGGGACGACGATCGGAGTTGTTTTTTTACAGTGCGGACAAGTCGGGCTGTAAAAATAGACGGTGACCGTTTCTTTGTTTTTTAACTTCTGTTCTAATTCGTTCGGCAAAATGATGTTTTGATAATTTGGATCATCAAGCTGCGCAACAGTTGCAGGGTCAAGTTCTTCTTTATGATAAGGATTATTTTTGGCAGCTTGTTTTTGCTGATACGATGTGATAAAGGAGATCGCCGCAAACAGCGCTACAATAATCGATCCGAAGATAAGGAGCTTTTTCAACTTATTTTCCCTTCTTTCTCTTTACGAATAATGAAGATGCTTAATACACTAATGAGAAAAAATGCAACTAACGCTAAAAATGGAATCGTAATAAAGCCAAGCCAATTAATGTACTGTCCCGTGCAAGGGACGCGGCCGCACGAAATCGCATGGGTTTGGAAAAACGGAATTTTTTGCAGAGCATAATGGTAAAGCGAAATCGTTCCACCGATGATGGATAATGCAAGGCTATAGCGAGCGATGCCATATTCTTTCCGAATGGCCGCAAGCCCTAACAAAACCACCTGTGGATACATAAAAATGCGTTGAAACCAGCAAAGATCACAAGGGGTAAATTTTAAAATTTCGGAAAAGTAAAGGCTACCAAGCGTCGCGATCAATGAAATTCCCCAAGCGCCGATAAGCGCGTTTTCCAATGTTTTGGCATTGTTATTCATACTGTAGTCCCCTTATTTCTCATGTTTATTGCCATTTTCATTATATTGGACGAAAAGGAGAATGTAAAATTTTAATAAATATATAAGCCGCTATTTTTATTTTATAGTACAATGCTTGTGTACAACTGGACAAGAGGTGAGAAATTTGGAACGAGCATGGTGGAAAGAGGCGGTTGTGTATCAAATTTATCCGCGCAGTTTTTACGATTCCAACGGGGATGGCATTGGCGATATCCGCGGCATTATCGCGAAACTTGATTATTTAAAAGAACTTGGCGTGGATGTGGTATGGCTATCTCCGGTATATAAATCGCCAAATGATGATAACGGATACGATATAAGCGATTATCGCGATATTATGGATGAATTCGGTACGATGGAAGATTGGGAAGAAATGCTTGAGGAAATGCACAAACGCGGGATTAAGCTAGTGATGGATTTAGTCGTCAATCATACATCAGATGAGCATCCGTGGTTTATCGAATCAAGAAAGTCAAAGGACAATCCGTATCGCGACTACTATATATGGCGGCCTGGAAAAGATGGAAAGGAACCGAACAATTGGGAGTCAATTTTTAGCGGTTCAGCGTGGGAATATGACGAAACGACGGAAGAATATTATTTGCATCTTTTTTCAAAAAAACAACCAGATTTAAACTGGGAAAATCCAAAAGTGCGCCGCGAAGTGTATGACATAATGAAGTTTTGGCTTGACAAAGGCGTCGACGGCTTTCGGATGGATGTCATTAATATGATTTCGAAAACACCAGGATTACCGGATGGTGAACCGCAGGAAGGAAAAAAATATGTTTCAGGAAGCAAATATTTTATGAACGGTCCGCGCGTTCACGAATTTTTGCAAGAAATGAACCGGGAAGTGTTATCAAAGTACGATATTATGACGGTTGGAGAAACGCCGGGAGTGACTCCGAGAGAAGGCATTTTATATACAGATCCGTCTCGCCATGAATTAAACATGGTGTTCCAATTCGAGCATGTGGATTTAGATTCAGGGCCTGGAGGAAAATGGGATATTCGTCCATGGTCGTTGGCCGACTTGAAAAAAACGATGACAAAATGGCAAAAAGAGCTAGAAGGAAAAGGATGGAACAGTCTTTACTTAAACAATCATGATCAGCCACGCGCTGTTTCTCGCTTTGGCGATGATGGAAAGTATCGTGTGGAATCGGCGAAAATGCTTGCAACATTTCTCCATATGATGCAAGGAACACCGTATATTTACCAAGGTGAAGAGATCGGAATGACCAATGTGCGCTTCCCGTCGATTGAATACTACCGCGATATTGAAACATTGAACATGTATAAAGAACGTGTGGAAGAATATGGTGAAGATCCGCAAAAAGTGATGGAGAAAATTTATTATAAAGGGCGTGACAACGCGCGCACACCGATGCAGTGGGATGACAGCGAAAACGCAGGATTTACAACGGGGACGCCATGGATTCCAGTAAATCCAAATTATAAGGAAATCAACGTAAAAGAGGCTTTAGCGGATCCAAATTCGGTGTTTCATTATTATAAAAAATTAATTCAACTTCGCAAGCAGCATGACATTATTGTCTATGGAACATATGACTTAATTTTGGAAGACGACCCTTATATTTACGCATACACACGCACATTGGGAAATGAAAAGCTGATTGTTATTACCAATTTTTCTGAAAAAACTCCTGTTTTCCGGCTTCCGGATGATATCACCTACAAAACAAAAGAACTGCTTATCAGCAATTACGATGTTGATGAAACGGAAGAACTGAAAGAAATTCGCCTGCGTCCATGGGAGGCGCGCGTATATAAAATCCGTTTGTCATGAAACATTTGCTTTTTCCGGTGCCAATACTAAACGGTGCAAACATTATTTTCTATCTATATCCTCCCGCCAATCCGCCCATAATAATCGGTGAAAGGGGAGGATCACATGAATAATAACAACAACAAAGTTCAAGACGTTATGACGAAAAATGTAGCGACAGTTTCTCCTAACCAAACAGTTCAAGAAGCTGCGCAAATCATGAGCCAAAAAAATATTGGGGCTCTTCCAGTAGTGGAAAACGGTCAAGTAAAAGGAATGATCACGGACCGTGATATTACACTCCGTACATCGGCGCAAGGAAAAGATCCAGCTTCCACTCCTGTATCGGAAATAATGACGAATCGCGTGGTCACTGGTACGCCTAATATGAGCGTTCAAGAGGCGGCAAGTGTGATGGCGCAACATCAAATTCGTCGTTTGCCAATTGTCGAAAATAACCAAATTCAAGGAATTGTCGCTTTAGGCGATATCGCGACAAACAGCGCGTCCGATCAAGCGGCGGGACAAGCATTGACAAACATTTCTGAGCCGTCGCAACCACAAGGATAAAAAAATGAAGGATGTCTCTGACTTATGAGACATCCTTTTTCTTTTATGAAGGATATTGTATGATGATAACGAATACATAAAGAAAGGGAGGGATGTCCGTTGGATTGGAAAAATAAATATGAACAATGGTTAGCACATAAGTCATTAGACAAAGAATTAAAGCGTTTATTAACAGAGCGTCAAGACGACCTGAAATGGCTGGAAGATTGTTTTTATAAAAACTTAGAATTTGGCACAGGCGGCATGCGGGGAGAAATTGGTCCGGGGACAAACCGGATGAACATATACACGATTCGGAAAGCATCAGAAGGTTTGGCGCGATACATAGAGTCCTTTGGCGAAGAAGCAAAAAAACGCGGTGTTGTCATTGCCTATGATTCGCGGCATAAGTCTCGGGAATTTGCGATGGAAGCAGCGAAAACATTGGCCACTCACGGCATTCAAACATATGTATTTGATGAGCTGAGACCGACGCCGGAGCTTTCGTTTGCTGTTCGTTATTTGCATGCATTTTCCGGCATCGTCATCACCGCAAGCCATAATCCGCCAGAATATAATGGATATAAAGTATATGGAGAAGATGGGGGGCAGCTTCCTCCAGACACGGCAGATGCGGTGATTCGATACGTCAATGAAGTGGAAAATGAACTTGATATCCATGTTGAGGACGAAGCAATTTTAAAAGAAAAAGGGCTCATTCAAATCATCGGCGAAGAAGTGGACAATGCTTATATTGACGCTGTAAAAACGGTCTCCCTTCAACCGAAGCTTGCGGAAGAAGTCGATATTCACATCGTTTTTACACCGCTTCACGGCACATCAAACAAACCGATTCGCCGCGCGTTAAAGGAACTTGGATACCGAAATGTATTTGTTGTTGAGGAACAAGAGCAGCCAGATCCGAACTTTTCCACAGTTGCATCGCCAAACCCAGAGGAGCATGCGGCATTTGCGTTAGCGATAGAGTACGGCAAAAAAGTCAATGCTGACTTGTTAATTGCGACAGACCCTGACGCCGACCGATTAGGGATTGCCGTAAAAAATGAAAAAGGCGACTATGTTGTATTGACCGGAAATCAAACAGGAGGCTTATTGCTTCATTACCTGCTATCCCAAAAGAAAGAAAAAGGGATATTGCCGCAAAATGGCGTGGTGCTAAAAACGATTGTAACCTCCGAGTTTGGCCGCGCGATTGCGCAATCTTTCGGCTTAGATACGGTGGATACATTAACAGGATTTAAATTTATCGGCGAAAAAATAAAAGAATATGAACAGACCGGTCAGTATACGTTCCAATTTGGCTATGAGGAAAGCTATGGCTATTTAATCGGTGATTTTGTACGTGATAAAGACGCGGTCCAAGCAGCGGTATTAGCGGTGGAAGTATGTGCTTTTTATAAAAAACAAGGTATGTCTTTATATGAAGGATTGCTGCAATTATTTCAACAATACGGCTATTACCGTGAAGGACAGCAGTCATTAACGTTAAAAGGAAGAGAAGGTGCGGAAACAATCCAGGCTATCCTAACATCTTTCCGCAATGAACCTCCGGTAGAAGTAGCAGGAAAAAAAGTAACCGTGATCGAGGATTACAAAACGAAAGAACGGGTAAATACTGCGGCTGGTGAAAAAACAATGATTACACTTCCGACTTCCAACGTATTAAAGTATTTGCTGGAAGACGATTCATGGTTTTGCTTGCGCCCTTCGGGAACAGAGCCAAAAATCAAAGTATATTTCGGCGTGAAAGGGAAGTCATTAGCCGACAGTGAAGCAAAGCTGCAACAACTTTCCAATGCAGTGATGAAACGAGTTCATAACTTTCTTCGCACTGCTTCGCCATCTTAAATGATAAACATAACGGAAAGGATCATGCCACATGTTAACAAACCAAGTAGCGATTATCACAGGAGCTTCTCGAGGAATCGGAAAGGCCATTGCGTTTCAATTGGCGGAACAAGGAGCAAAATTGGCGCTCGTGGGAAGTTCTGAAGGGGTTTATGAAACGGAAAAAGAGCTGAAAGAAAAAGGATTCTCTTATGTGAAGGCGTTCCAAGTGGACGTTGCCAATGAACAGCAGATGCAAAAGATGGTCACAGAAGTATTAGAAGAGTTTGGGCAAATCGATATTCTCGTCAACAATGCAGGGATCGGATTTTTTAAAGAAGTGGAAGAGACAACTGTGGAAGAATGGGAACGTATCTTTGCCGTTAATGTTCAAGGCGTGTTCATCGGAGTAAAAGCCGTGCTTCCGCATATGAAAGAAAGAAAATCGGGGACGATTATTACCATTTCTTCCGATGTCGGCCGCTACACGATTCCGAACGGAGCGGCATACACCGCGACCAAATACGCTGTTCAAGGATTTTCCGGTTCGCTGGCGCAGGAAGTAAGAAAATACGGCATTCGCGTTGGTACGATTAACCCAGGAATGGTTGATACATACTTCGCCAATTCGGTCCAAGGCGTTCCGGAAAAACGCGATTGGCTAAAAGCCGAAGATGTCGCCAAAGCAGTCGTCTATATGGCAAGCGCTCCAAAGCACATGCTGATCGATGAAATCGTCCTTCATCCGCTCATTCAACAGTATCCTATTGCATAAGCCGAAAAAGACAATGCCGAAGGTCGGCGTTGTCTTTTTTCTATACGATTGGAGCGAAGGGGGAAGGAAAATGAGCAAGGACAAGCAGGATATTCAAGAATTGCTTACATTAAAATCCATTGCCGAAACATTGAATGAGTGCAATGATTTAAAGGAAATGCTGCAGACGGTATTAAAGGAATTAATACAAGTGATGAGATTGCAATGCGGCTGGATTTTTTTTGTTCATCCAAAAGAAGGATACTCTCTTATTGCTGACTATCAATTACCTCCTGCACTGACATGGGAAAATAAGAAGCCGATGTGCGAAGGAGGCTGTTGGTGTTTGGAACGGTACAGAGATGGGCGGCTGCAGCGGGCAGCGAATGTCATTGAATGCAAGCGGCTTGAAAAGGCAATCGAAGAGCAATGGGGAGATACCAATGGCGTTACCCACCACGCGAGCATTCCTCTTCGTGCAGGGGATGAGAAATTTGGAGTGCTCAATGTAGCTGCTCCGCATAAAACGAGTTTTACAAATAAAGAACTGGCATTATTAGAAGCGGTTGCTTATCAAATCGGGACAGCAATAAAGCGAATCAAGCTCGCTGAAAATGAACAAAACCTCGCGTTAATAGCAGAACGCAACCGCTTAGCGCGAGATTTGCACGATTCGGTGAGCCAGTTATTATTTTCGCTGCAGTTGACGGCACGCGGCGCAAAAGAAATGACTCAAGACGAAACAATAAAAGATACATTCGCCTACATTCAACAATTAGCGCAAGAAGCCCTTCAGGAATGCGGGCGCTTATTTGGCAGCTTCGTCCGCATGGGTTGGAACATGGGCTAGCCAACGCCTTTCAGCATTACGGAGATATGCTCGGGTTAAAAGTAACCGTGGATATTAACGGACTGATCGATTTATCTAATGAAGTCGAAGAGTGTTTATGGCGCGTGGGACAAGAAGCATTGAATAACTGCAAAAAACACGCGGGAGTGTCTGAGGTTGATATGGCGATCCACGTCCAAAAGCACTATGTCCATATGAAAATACATGATGAGGGATGCGGATTTTCCAAGACGGATGGACATCCTTTTTCTCTCGGCTTAAATAGTATGAAAGAGAGGGTCGCATCGTTAAATGGCGACATTCATATCAAAAGTGCCGCAGAGGAAGGAACGACGATTGATGTCATCATTCCGTTGAAAAAGGGGAGAGGATAATGGGGTCAACGTACTTATTGTGGATGACCATCATGTTGTTCGGCGAGGATTAGCATTTTTCCTCAACACGCAAAAAGAAATTAACGTAGTCGGTGAAGCGTCCAATGGAAAAGAAGCGGTGGAACGGGTGAAAGAACTGCAACCAGATGTCGTGTTAATGGATTTGGTCATGCCGGTTATGGATGGCGTGGAAGGAACGAAAAAAATAAAGGAACTGTCTCCTCATAAGAAAATTCTCATTTTAACAAGTTTTTCTGATGTGGATCATGTTATTCCCGCCATTCGTGCCGGCGCATCGGGGTATCAATTGAAGGATGTAGAACCAGATCAGTTAGTACAAGTGATTATATCTGTGTACCGAGGCGAAAATCAGCTTCACCCGAAAGTCACCACGCATTTAATGACTCATGTGTCAAAGGGAGGGGATCGTAAGGAACAACTTATTGAAGCATTGACGAAGCGGGAAAAAGAAGTGCTTGCGGAAATTGCGAAAGGAAAAAGCAATAAAGAGATTGCCGCAGCATTAATGATTACAGAAAAAACGGTCAAAACGCATGTATCCAATATACTTGCTAAGTTAAATCTTGCGGATCGCACCCAAGCGGCTCTTTATGCTGTAAAACATCTCAGACTTTAGTTGTATTGAGGCTTCGGCTATTTTCGTATGTACAGCTCCCCCGATTTGCCGGCGAAAGAAGCCATTCCTTTGATTACACTATAATCAGAAAAACAAGGAAAAAAGGAGAGAAATGCCATGCATATCGTTGTAGTGAACGGAAGTCCGCGCAAATCGGGGAGAACGGGAATCGTCGCTAGACATATTGCAAAGCAATATGGAGCGCAGCTTATCGATTTAAGTGAAGGAGCCATACCGCTATATAACGGTGAAGCAGGCCAAGAAGAGTTGCCTGCTGTGTGCCAGTTACGCGAACAAATTCAGCAAGCCGATGGCATTGTGCTTTGTTCCCCAGAGTATCATAGTGCGATGAGCGGAGCGCTAAAAAACTCTCTTGATTTTTTAAGCAGCGATCAATTCGAACACAAACCAGCTGCTCTTATTGCGGTGGCAGGGGGAGGAAAAGGCGGAATCAATGCCTTAAACAATATGCGTACAGTAATGCGTGGATTGCATGCCAACGCCATTCCAAAACAGCTTGTCTTAGATTCCTCTTGTTTCGTTGATGATCATTTAACCCAAGCGGCGGCTATGCAAGTGGATGATATCCTTTCTGAGTTGCACCGTTATATCAGCGCAGCCAAGTGGTGGAGAGAGAAAAAAGAATAAGATGACCGAAGGATGCCGCTATATGAAAGCTTGTCCGCTGTTGTTTTGGTTTTTGCTTGCTTCGTTCATGCCCTTTATTGGTGTGATGATGACCAATTATCTTCATCCGATTTATATCACCGATGTCTTAAAGGAAGATAGTTCGGTATACGGAATCCAAAGTATGGTGTATGGAATTGGCGCAGCGCTCGCAGGGGCTGTAGTTCCGTTATTGCTGAGGAGAATCGGAACAGAAATAAGCATTACGATCACCGTATTTATGTATGCGATGGCGATGACGATGTTTCTTTTCGTAAAAAACACGTG
This sequence comes from Parageobacillus galactosidasius, assembly GCF_002217735.1. Taxonomy (NCBI): domain Bacteria; kingdom Bacillati; phylum Bacillota; class Bacilli; order Caryophanales; family Anoxybacillaceae; genus Parageobacillus; species Parageobacillus galactosidasius. The sequence goes on from NZ_NDYL01000001.1 coordinate 584,912, forward strand.
GATATTTTATCTGCTTGTAAGCATTACCGCGTTTGGCAATGCGGGTACAAGGGTGGCACGCAGCTCGCTAATGATGGAACGAATCCCAAATGAGAAAATCGGACGGGTAGACAGTTTATTTCGTGCGTTCGGTTTTCTTATTCGTTCCATCTTGTTAAGCGTATTTACTGGTCTTGTTTCATTACAACATGTCCTGATTCCATATGCCATATTAAGCGGATTGCTTATCATTTCCGGGCTATTGGTGCTAAGGACTGGAGAATCGGTGAAAAAAGAACAATTTCATCTGAAAGGATAAAAGGAGATTTTTCTTATACATCGGTCGGAGAATCGATAGGATAAATAATGGGGAATTGGATCGAACCAATTCCCCGTTTTTTATTTACGAATAAGCGTATTGCTCAGCTCCTGTTTTTTGTTCGCTTGCCTCAAGGGCATGGTCGATATAACGCAACAGAGCGGTTAGCCGCTTTTGAATGACTGAGTAATCATATTCAAAATTGTAGGCGTGAAGAAATTGCTCAATTTTTTTCGAAAGCAAATCATCTTGTGTACGCACCATTAAAATAAGCAAATTATCCCATTCGGAGCGGTGCGTATAGTATAATGCTTTGTCATAATCGATGGTGTTCAAGTTCATGCCTCCTTTATAGAAGGAGATGTCTTTAGTGTATGATGGTTCTTGTTTTTTTTTACGCTGTAAATGTTACGTTAGAAGGTAAAAAATAAATTTACCGGTTTCAAAGTGCCGGTGTTTTACTTCTTTTTTTGCTGATAAAACCAATATATTGTGAGCAGGCAAATGAGGAGAATAAATACGGCCATAAAAAAAGTGCGATATTCATCCATATATTGTTTAATTATAATCCAATTCTTCCCTAAATAATTACCAATTGTAAGAAAGGTGAAGACCCAGACAAATGCTCCGCTATAGGCATATAACATAGATTTTTTTCGATCGTATGCGTTAAATCCAGCTAAAAATGCAGCAAGATGACGGATGCCAGGGATAAAATAGCAAATAAACAGCACCGATGGCCCTAGTTTGGCAAATAATGCTTTCGTTTGCTCTATTCGCTTTTCTGTAATATGTATTTTTGGACCTATTTTCTGCAAAAACGGCAATCCGAGTTTTACTCCTAAATAGTAGCTGATGGAGATACCAGCTATAGCACCAATAAAGCCAAAAACAAATGAGATAGGATATGACATGGAACCTGTGGAAATTCGGTATCCAATGTACGTAAGTAGCAGCTCATCCGGAATCGGCATACCGACAATTCCTAACATTAACACGACCATAATGCCGATATATCCAAAATGATCGATAAAATAATGTAAATAATGCTCCACTGTATCACCACACTTTAATAGTATGAGCAAAGCGAGTCAGCAGAAAATAAATGGGCTTTATTATTTGCTAATGTCCATTATAAACAATACATACGTTGAAGGAAATTTTTTATATAAAGATGGGGAAGAAAAGTAAACATATGATTGATCAGTCGTATGGATTAAACGCGAAATATGGAATGGACTTATACGTATCAAAACTCCTTTTTTCTCATACATTGTGATAAGAGGGAAAAGGGGAGGAGATGTGCATGCGACAAGATGATTTGAAGGAGTTGGAACGGGCGATTGCGGAGATTACGGAAATCGCTGAAGGGTTTGGGCTTGATTTTTATCCGATGCGTTATGAAATTTGTCCAGCGGATATTATTTATACGTTTGGTGCGTATGGCATGCCAACGCGGTTTTCCCACTGGACTTTTGGCAAGCAGTTTCACAAAATGAAACTGCAATACGATTTAGGCTTAAGCAAAATTTACGAGCTAGTCATTAACTCTGACCCTTGTTACGCATTTTTATTGGATACAAATTCGCTGATTCAAAATAAATTGATCGTCGCACATGTATTAGCGCATAGTGACTTTTTCAAAAATAACGTTCGTTTCAGCAACACAAAGCGGGATATGGTCGAAAGCATGGCAGCAACCGCCGAGAGAATCAAACATTACGAACATCAATATGGAAAATTGGAAGTAGAAAAGTTTTTAGATGCGGTATTGGCGATTCAAGAGCATATCGATCCGTCACTGCTTCGTCCGAAATTATCATGGACTTTGGAAGATACGGAAGTATACGAAGAAGAAGAACCGCCAAAAATAGCGTCGCCATATGATGATTTATGGTTGCTCGATGAAAAAGATAAGCCGACTCCGCCACCGCGTAAAAAGCGACGGAAATTCCCGCCGCAACCGGAAAAAGACGTATTATTGTTTATTGAAGAATATAGCCGTGAGCTGGAAGAATGGCAGCGCGATATTTTAACGATGATGCGCGAAGAAATGTTATACTTTTGGCCGCAGTTGGAGACGAAAATCATGAACGAAGGCTGAACTTCGTTTCGCAAAGGAGCTTTAAATATGTAAATGAGAAATCACTTGTATGCGGAAGTGATTTTTTATTTGTTTGATGTCGAAATTTTTAAATATTGCTCATTTGATTCATGGTTGCTGCATGGTTCGATAATGTTTAGCGATCATGCTAAAATAACGTTTGTAATACATTTTGGTGAACCATAGATTTCTTTGACAAATGGGAAATTGTATAATTTGTTAAATGTTAAAAGGATTGTTTCTTTTCTTTGTCAAATAATTTGTATTAAATATTAGAAATTTAAAGGAGATATATGGCGGAATGGACGCGAAGGATTTGTTGCGTATTATAGAAGATGGAGAAAATGCCGAATTGGAATGTAAAGCAGCCAAAGGCGGTCTACCGAAAGATGTTTGGGAAACGTATTCTGCTTTTGCAAATACAAATGGCGGTATTATTTTGCTTGGGGTTGAGCAAAAAGGACAAGAGTTTTTCCCAGTCGATGTTGATGCAAAAAAGTTAGTCAAAGACTTTTGGGATGGAATTAATAATCCACAAAGGATTAGTAAAAATATCTTAGTGGATCGAAATGTAGAAATTATTGAAGTTGATGGGAAAGAAATCGTGAAAATTTATGTTCCAAGAGCTTCACGTGAGGACAAGCCAATTTATATTGGTCATAATCCTTTTACAGGTACATATCGCCGCAATTATGAAGGAGACTATAAATGTACAAAAGAAGAAGTACAGCGAATGATAGCGGACCAATCGCCAATTCCTCAAGACAGCAAAGTTCTTCCCAATTACGGTTTAAATGATTTGAATATGGAATCGGTGAGAAGTTATCGAAATCGCTTTTCTTCTTTGAAACCAGATCATCCTTGGAATGGTTTAGAACTGAAGGACTTTTTATATAAAATTGGAGCTTTGGGAAGGCTACGCGAAACCAACGAGGAAGGGCTAACATTAGCCGGGTTGCTCATGTTTGGGGAAGAGCGCAGCATTACAGAGTATTTACCGCAGTATTTCTTAGAATATCGGGAAAAGAGTTCGGATGTGCCGGGGGAGAGATGGACAGATCGGATTATTTCTTCCGACGGCACTTGGTCGGGGAATTTGTATGATTTTTATTTTAAAGTGATCCGCAGACTAACGGATGATTTAAACATTCCTTTTCAAATGGAGGGGCTTTTTCGCAAGGATGATACAAGGGTGCACGCTGCTCTTCGTGAGGCTTTAGTCAATACGTTGGCTCATGCCGATTACTACGGGCGACGCGGAATTGTTATCGAAAAGGAAAAGATGTTATTTCGATTTTCCAACCCGGGTGTTCTTCGGATTCCTTTGCAACAAGCACTGAAAGGTGGAATAAGTGATCCGAGAAATCCAACGATTTTTAAAATGTTTATGTTAATCGGACTTGGTGAACGGGCAGGGTCGGGGATTGAGAATATTCATTTGGCGTGGAAAGAACAACATTGGACTGCCCCAGAATTAATTGAAGAATTTCAGCCGGATCGCACGATTCTTACGTTGCGAACAACTTCATTATTACCGCAGGAAAGCGTCGATTTTCTAAAAGCAGTTCTTGGGAAACATTATAAGTTTTTAACCAATGATGAAGTATTAATTTTAGTGACGGCACATCAAGAAAATTATGTGACCAATACGAGATTGCAAAGCCTGACAGATAAAAAGAGTGATGAAATAAGCAAATTATTATCCGGACTGGTGGAAAAAGGATATTTAGAACCAAATGGACAAGGAAGAGGTACAAAATATACGCTAACGGAAATGTTTCATCAAAAGTCTATAGGGAACTCCAGATATAATCGAATAAGCTCCGGACCTAGTGCTAATAACTCCGGACCTAACGCTGCTAACTCCGGACCTAACGAAAACGAACAAACAAAAGATCATGAAAAAGTGCTATTGGATATTTCTGAATTAGCAAGGAAGAAAAAGAGATTACATCCTTCCGAAATGGATGAGATCATTTTAAATCTTTGTGCAATTAAGCCGTTAACGCTCAAAGAATTAAGTCAATTACTGAATAGGCAGATGGATCCTCTTCGCAAAAAGTACATTTCACGATTGCTTAGGGAAGGAAAGTTAGAACTGCTATATCCGGAGCAAGTAAATCATCCGAAACAAGCATATATGACACGATCTCTTTTTAACCAGCATTAGGATACTGGATTCCTAATGCTGGTTTATTGTTATTAGACAAATTTCTCGATGATGTATAAAAGTTTGTGTAAAACATTTTGCTAGAACAAAAGAAAAAAGGTAGGGTATTCTCTGATTGGACCAAAAATCTTAGAGAAAGGAGAACCCTACCTATGTCTAAAAGAAGTATACCGAATGTCGACTGGGCAAATCAACTGGAAAGTGTTATTCGTCAATTTGTGAAAGAAAAATTAGAGCTGATTATGCGGGAAGAAATCAAACATTTCCTCGAAATCGAACAGGCTCGAACACCGAATAGGAGAAACGGCTGCTATCTCCGTTGTGTTCGGAAAAAAGATCAATTCGAAATGGCGGAGGACCTGAAACTCATTTATCGTTCTCCGAATAAAGAAATCGCATTGGAGATGTTTCAACAGTTTCAATCCAAATGGTCTCACAAATACCCAAGGGAAGTCCAATCGTGGGCAAATGAGTTGGATGTCCTTCTCACCTTTATGGACTATCCGAGCAGTATTCGAAGTGTGATTTATACAACCAATGCCATTGAACGAACGATCAAAGAGATTCGGAAACGTCTAAAGCCGATGAACAGTTTGAGCAGTTTAGAAGCCGCGGAAAAAGTCGTGTATTTGACCATCCAAGATTTTAATGAGAAATGGGCAGGACGAAAGTTGCGAGGATTTGCCGAAGCACAGGAAGCCCTCGAGCGAATGTTTGAAGAACGTTACAATTAACCAAATAATGTAAATATCAAACCAATACGATAAGGGGATTCTCCCTTTCTGCGCAATAGACTGAATATTCAGTCCCTCGTGTGGAGGAAACTAGTCCCCTATCCATTCCAAATCCATTTCAGAGATACCCTATCTATCTTGCATTACACAAAATTCTTGACGGTACCTATTATAACTGATCATATTATAGTTGACTAATATAATATGTTGATTTAGCTTTATAAATTGACAATATTTTGAACAATTTATTATTACGCTGAATATGTCCACCCCTTATGATATATTAGTCATGTCTAATGTTATAAGAGGTGACAAGGATGAAATATAAGGGAATGATTGTTTTACTTCTGCTCACTTTGATCATTTCGGCTTGCAGTTCCAATAAAGAACAATCACATCAAGAGCATTCTTCCAATGGGGATTTGCAAGAAAAAACTGCTTCTGCTGACGTTTTACCGACCTTTTTGAAAGGTCAAAGTGAAGAGGTCCGCTTGGTATATCAAGCTGCTGGCAAATCAATAGAGTTGTTACAATGGATTCCTTGTTATTGCGGTTGTGCCGAGAGTGCGGGACATAAAAGTAGTATGAATTGCTTTGTCAAAAAAATCAATAAAGATGGTTCTGTTGTCTGGGATGACCACGGTACTCGTTGTGGTGTTTGCTTACAAATCGCAGCGGAATCCATTAAAATGAAACAAGAAGGTAAGTCTATAAAGGAAATTCGCCATTACATTGATGAAAAGTACAAAGAAGGTTACGCAAAACCAACTAAAACTCCAATGCCTTTATAATAAACAAACCTCACTTTTCCGAAAACGAAGGCTTTACAATCCTCCCACGGTGGAGGATTTTTTGTTTTCTTAAGGCATATTTTATAAGTTTGGCAGATATAAAAGTAAAGACAACTTAGTACAAGGGGGATGATGGATGAACTCACTTTGGCTTTTAGGGTTTTCTGCTTCTGCTATTGGAATGTTATCTGGCGGAGTGATTGCTTGGTTGTTTAAAGGCTGGCAAAAAGGAACGCCAACCATTTTTTCAGTATGTAGTGGTATGATATTTGGACTGGTCACGATGGAAATTTTGCCTGAAAGCATAGAAATTGGAGGTTGGTTTATTGCTATTGTCGGATTGATTTTTGGTTATTTTATTTATAAGCATCTAGAAAAGGTTTCCCATCATGTGATCATTATTACCAATGACGCTAAAAAAGACTTATTTGTACATTCTGGTCTATTTTTAACATTCAGTATTGCCCTACACAATTTTCCAACAGGCATCGCACTTGGAGCCAATACTCACGATTCATTGACTAAACCAATGATGACTGCGATTATGCTTCACAATATTCCAGAAGGTATTGCTGTTTTTACTCCCTTGCTGATGGCTGGGTTTGGAATTCTCAGCATCATACTTGGGGCAACCATAGCCTCCGCCCCCATAGGAGTTGGAGCATTCATCGGAAGCAATTACGGAATGGGGGTTCCTTGGTTAGTAGCAATGATTATCGCATTGGCGATGGGGGTAATGCTTTCCGTGACGGGAAAAGAAATTTTTGGAACAGCTTTACGCGCATCTACCAAAATATACTGTGTTATCATGGCTATAATCGGTTTTATATTGGTTTCATTTTACTTGTTTTTTCTGTAAAAAACTTGAGGATAACGTCATACGGGAACTTGAAGAAGAATTTACAAAAGATGTGCTGATATTCGAAAGGACAGCTCACTGCTGTCCTTTTTATACCCTTAAATCGCCATGTTGCAAGTCCGATTTTTCCACCTGAACGGTTGTCATCATCCTCCTTCCATTCATTATGAGCTAAATAACCCATTTTCATGAAAAAACATTTCCTAAACTTGACAAAAAAATGAATATAAAATATGATACATACATATGAACATATGCTCATATATAATAAATAAAGTGAGGGGAATCATCATGAAGATGGAAGACCATTCTTTCTTAAAATCTGAAACCATTGAAAATGTATCGCGAATATTTAAGGTATTAGCCGATCCAACACGAATCAAAATTCTTTATTTGTTATCGCAAGAAGAGTGCAATGTCAATCACATTGCAGAAGTGTTGGAAATGTCTCAATCAGCCGTTTCCCATCAACTTAGTATGTTACGAAATCTGAGACTGGTTAAGTATCGCCGTGAAGGAAAAACACTGTTTTACTCCTGCGATGACGAACATGTTATTTCATTATTAAAACAAGCCATTGACCATTCTGAACATCATTAAGGAGGTATTTTATCATGCATCATCATCACCACCATCATTCTCACGACCACCATGGTCATCACCATCACCACGGACATCACCATGATCACAGTAGAGAAGGAAATAAAAAAGGGCTTACAATTGCCCTTCTCATTACCGCTGGAATTATGTTGTTAGAGTTTTTCGGAGGTTTAATCACAAACAGCCTAGCCCTTCTTTCTGACTCTGGTCATATGCTTAGTGATGCTAGTTCACTTGTTCTTAGCTTAGTGGCAATTTGGTTTGCCACCAAACCAGCTTCCCCCAATAAAACGTATGGCTTTTATCGTTTTGAAATCTTAGCCGCTTTGTTTAATGGAGTTACCTTGTTTGTTATCGCTGGATTTATTATTTGGGAAGCAATTGAACGTTTTTACAATCCTCCAACCGTGGCTAGCGGCTCTATGATGCTGATTGCGTCCATTGGACTTTTTGCCAATCTTTTAAGTGCCTGGGCGTTAATGAAAAAAGGGGATGTAAAAAATAATGTCAATCTGCGTAGTGCCTATCTTCATGTGATCGGTGACGCTTTGGGTTCCGTAGGTGCTATCATCGCTGGGCTTGTCATGTGGCTCTTTAGTTGGTATGTCGCTGACCCCATTATTTCCATTTTGGTTGCCTTATTAATCTTGAAAGGCGCTTGGGGAGTGATTAAACATACGGTTCACATTTTGATGGAAGGAACGCCAATTACCATTGACCAAAATGAAGTGAAAAAAGCCTTAGAAAGTATTGAAGGAGTGATTAACGTTCACGACCTTCATATTTGGACAATTACTTCAGGGTTAGACTCATTAAGTTGCCATATTTTGATTGAAGATCATCAAGACAGCCAAAAGGTTTTACAAGAAGCGATCCATTTTATTGAGGACCACTTTAAAATTCAGCATGCAACCATTCAAATTGAAACCTCTCAAATCCATCACGGGGAAATGAAAGTTTAATCCTTTTCAGAAGAGAGGTGATAAAATGCAACACATCGTTGATGTTCTGGTTATCGGTGCTAGTCAGGCAGGACTAGCGATGGGATATTATCTGAAACAAAATAATATATTGTTTGCCATTGTTGGCAAGGAAAATCGAATCGGAGATGTTTGGAGAAACCGATATGATTCCTTAGTTCTTTTTACTCCTCGCTGGTTCAGTTCTTTGCCAGGAATGGCTTTAAAGGGTGACCCGAACGGATATCCAACCAAGGATGAAATTGCCGATTATTTAGAGGATTATGCTCAAAAATTTGAATTACCTATTCATCTGAACACAGAAGTCATTTCCCTTCAAAAAGAAGATGAGATTTTTAAAGTTACAACCAATAATGGTAATTATGTGGCAGAGAAAGTGGTTGTAGCAACGGGTCCTTTCCAAAAGCCATACATTCCACCATTTGCAGAAAGCTTATCCGATAAAGTGTATCAAGTGCATACATCCCGTTATTTGAATCCATCTCAATTACAAGAAGGCTCTGTTTTGGTAGTCGGTGCGGGAAATTCAGGGGCACAAATTGCTGTTGAATTGTCCGAAGACAGAGAAGTTTATTTATCTGTAGGTCATAAAATGAAGTTCTTTCCACTTGAAATAATGGGTAAAAGTATTTTCTGGTGGTTTAAAAAATTAGGTTTATTAAATGTCCATATCAACAGCTCGTTAGGTCAGTTTATCAGTAAGCAAAGTGACCCTATTTTCGGTAAAGAACTGAAACATTTAATACAAGAAGGCAAAATTAAAATTAAACCCAGAACAGAAAGTATTTTAGGAGATGTTATTTCTTTTGCAGATAACAGTCAAATTCAAGTTCAAAATGTCATTTGGGCAACTGGATTTTATTCTGATTACAGTTGGATTCAAATTCCGAATGTTTTAGACCATAGAGGAAAGCCCATTCACCAAAGAGGGGTAACTTCTGTGAAAGGATTGTACTTCTTGGGATTGCCGTGGCAGTATCGAAGGGGATCTGCTCTTATTGGAGGAGTGGGTGCCGATGCAGAGTATTTGATAAATGATATTTTAAACCATTGAAGGTGCTTGCAATGTTGTGGTTAGAACTTTTTATAGCCCTTCTAAGCTTAGCGTAAGTGGGAGAGTATTCATTCAAACATAAGCTTCAAATATCATTAAATGGTTTGAACAAGGTCAGTACCTTGTTCAATATTTTAGCGATCTTAAACTAACAAACGATAAAAGTTTCCATTGACTAAAAAAGTTTCTGATGTACAATTTATTTAGGCAACATTTTCTTTGCTCTTACATATATCTAATTCTAAGTTGTAGGAGCAAATTTTTTTACCCCAAAAGTTTCCTTAATGCAAAATATTTAGCGAAAACCAATCATGAGGTGATCATCATGAGTGAAAATATAAAAAACTGCCGTTAGTCGTTGAGGAAGGTTGGAGAAAGAAACGGACACAACCAACATTGCCCGAAGTATATAGAAGTTTGCGTATACCAAAAACGGGTTCTTGGATGAAAAAGTTTCTTGCGTTTGCTGGACCAGGATACTTAGTTGCCGTGGGGTATATGGACCCGGGAAACTGGGCGACTGATATCGCAGGAGGTTCCCAGTTCGGATACACGTTGCTTTCCGTTATTTTGCTTTCCAATTTAATGGCAATATTGCTTCAAGCATTGGCTGGCAAGTTGGGAATTGTAACGGGAAGGGATTTAGCCCAAGCTTGTCGCGACCATTACAGCAAGCCTGTAGCAATGATCTTATGGGTTTTATGCGAGTTGGCAATCGCAGCTTGTGATCTAGCCGAAGTGATCGGTTCGGCAATCGCTTTGAAATTGTTGTTTGGCATTCCGTTAATATATGGAGTGATTATTACAGCTCTGGATGTACTGGTCGTATTGCTATTACAGAATAAAGGGTTTCGTTATATTGAAACGTTGGTAATTGTTTTAATTCTAACCATTGGTGCTTGCTTTGTGACTGAAATCTTTCTTTCTAAGCCAGATGTAGGTGGCATATTGAAGGGATTTGTTCCAAGCCCAGAGATTATTAACAATCCATCCATGCTCTATATTGCAATCGGTATTTTAGGTGCAACCGTAATGCCTCATAATCTTTATCTGCATTCTTCCATTGTGCAGACACGTCAATACGAACAAACCAGCTCGGGTAAACGACAAGCGATCAAATATGCCACTTGGGATTCAACCATTGCACTCTTTTTCGCTTTATTTATTAATGCATCTATCCTTATTGTTTCTGCTGCTACATTCCATAAAGCAGGAATGAAAGATGTTGCGGAGATTGAAGATGCTTATCACTTGCTTGCTCCACTGCTTGGAACAACACTTGGAAGTATTTTATTTGGAGTTGCTTTGTTGGCTTCTGGTCAAAACTCCACATTAACAGGAACCTTAGCTGGTCAAATTGTGATGGAAGGTTTTCTAAACATTCGCCTTCCTGCTTGGTTAAGAAGGCTGATCACTCGATTGATTGCCATTGTCCCAGCCGTTGTTGTAACTGCTCTTTATGGCGAAAGCGGAACGGCTCAATTACTTATTTTGAGCCAAGTTATTCTTTCTTTACAGCTCTCTTTCGCGGTAGTGCCTCTCGTTCAATTCACTAGCGATAAAAAGAAAATGGGCGAGTTCGCAAATCCATTATGGTTGAAAGTTCTTGCTTGGATGGTAGCGATGGTGATTATCAGCTTAAACGCATATTTATTGTTCCAAACATTCTTTGGTTAAGAAATAGTAAACCTCATTATCTTTTTGCGGATAATGAGGTTTATTGTTTTTAGCTAATAGAATTTTTTGATGTAGCTAATTAAATGAAATGCCTGGTAAATATTAGGTTGATTTTTTACATCCAATTCTTTTTTGTTTTTCATTCAAATAAATGTTTGAATAATAAAAGAAATGAGGTATAATATATTCAAACGGAAATTTGAATATGAAAGGGGGATAATGAATGAGTAAGAAAGATACATGTGAAATTTATTGTTATGACGAAGAAAAAGTCAATCGAATACAAGGGGAATTGCAAAAAGAAGATATATCCAGTGTTGTCCTGTTGTTTAAAGCACTGGCAGATGAAAATAGGGCAAAAATTGCCTATTCACTTTGCCAAGATGAAGAGTTATGTGTATGTGATATTGCCAATATCATTGGGGCTTCTGTTGCAACCACTTCCCATCATTTACGGACTCTTTATAAACAAGGGATTGTAAAGTATCGAAAAGAAGGAAAGCTAGCATTTTATTCGCTGGATGATGACCATATTAAGCAGTTAATCATGATTGCGTTAGCACATGATAAAGAGGTGAAAGTCCGTGTCTGAACAACAAGCAAAATTATCTAAATCAGAAGCGAAAACCTACCGTGTTCAAGGATTTACTTGTGCAAACTGTGCGGCAAAGTTTGAAAATAATGTAAAATCATTGCCAGGTGTTCAAGATGCTAAAGTAAACTTTGGAGCATCTAAAATTACCGTTTGGGGTACAACAACCATCGAAGAATTAGAAAAAGCAGGAGCTTTTGAAAACTTAAAGGTTCGGGAAGATAAAGAAAAAGCAGTCAAGCGTGAACCTTTTTGGAAGCAAAAAGAGAACATTAAAGTGTATATTTCCGCCGTTTTGCTTGTGATCAGTTGGTTTTTAGGGAAGCAATACGGAGAAGAGCATATCTTTGCGACAATTGGATATGCTGCAGCAATTTTAATCGGTGGATATTCGTTATTTATAAAAGGTTTCAAAAACCTAGTTCGATTGAATTTTGATATGAATACGCTGATGACAGTGGCGATTTTAGGAGCTGCAGCGATTGGTGAATGGGGAGAAGGTGCAACGGTTGTTATTCTATTCGCCATTAGCGAAGCCTTAGAGCGTTATTCCATGGATAAAGCTCGTCAATCCATTGAATCGTTGATGGATATTGCTCCAAAAGAAGCATTAATTCGTCGCGGAAATGAAGAAATGATGGTCCCTGTTGACGATATTCGAAGCCTTAGAGCGTTATTCCATGGATAAAGCTCGTCAATCCATTGAATCGTTGATGGATATTGCTCCAAAAGAAGCATTAATTCGTCGCGGAAATGAAGAAATGATGGTCCCTGTTGACGATATTCAAGTCGGAGATATTATGATCGTAAAGCCTGGTCAGAAATTAGCGATGGATGGAATCGTCATCAAGGGTACATCTACGCTAAATCAGGCTGCCATTACGGGAGAAAGTGTTCCAGTAACCAAAACAGTCGGTGATGAAGTCTTTGCAGGAACATTGAATGAAGAAGGGTTATTGGAAGTAAAAGTTACAAAACGAGTGGAAGATACAACTCTTTCGAAAATCATCCATTTAGTGGAAGAAGCTCAAGCAGAACGAGCACCTTCTCAAGCGTTTGTAGATCGTTTTGCCAAATACTATACACCAGCCATTATCATTTTTGCTCTTTTACTAGCCGTTATTCCTCCATTATTTATGGGTGCTGATTGGAGCGAATGGATTTATCGAGGTCTAGCTGTATTAGTGGTTGGTTGTCCGTGTGCGTTGGTTATTTCCACGCCTGTTTCGATTGTAACTGCCATTGGAAATGCAGCGAAAAACGGTGTGTTAATTAAAGGTGGTATTTATTTAGAGGAAGCAGGAAACTTAAAAGTGATTGCTTTTGATAAAACAGGAACATTAACAAAAGGTATTCCTTCCGTCACCGATGTAGTCACTTATAATGGCAATGAAAATGAACTAATGACCATTACAGCAGCCATTGAAAAAGGCTCACAACATCCACTTGCTTCCGCCATTATAAGAAAAGCAGAAGAAGATGGATTGAATTTTAATGATGTATCGGTTGAAGAATTCCAATCCATTACAGGTAAAGGTTACAGCAGCCATTGAAAAAGGCTCACAACATCCACTTGCTTCCGCCATTATAAGAAAAGCAGAAGAAGATGGATTGAATTTTAATGATGTATCGGTTGAAGAATTCCAATCCATTACAGGTAAAGGGGTCAAAGCCAAAGTAAATAACGCAATGTATTATGTCGGAAGTCCAGGTCTTTTTGAAGAACTTCTTCCAAATGGCATCCAATCAGAAATAAAAGAACAAATTACAACCCTTCAAATACAAGGGAAAACGGTCATGGCATTAGGAACGGAAAAAGAAATTCTGGCGTTAATTGCCGTGGCAGACGAAATAAGAGAATCATCCAAAGAGGTTATTCGAAAACTTCATCAAGTCGGTATTGAAAAAACGGTGATGCTGACGGGAGATAACCAAAGAACAGCCGAAGCCATCGGAAAACAAGTCGGTGTTTCCGATATTAAAGCCGATTTACTTCCAGAAGATAAACTGAATTTCATCAAAGAGCTTCGCGACAAGTATCGAAGTGTTGCGATGGTTGGAGATGGTGTGAACGATGCACCAGCTCTTGCAGCTTCAACCGTTGGTGTGGCAATGGGTGGTGCTGGAACCGATACAGCCCTTGAAACAGCCGATATTGCTTTAATGTCTGATGATTTAAGTAAATTGCCATATACGATTAAATTGAGCCGCAAGGCTTTAGCAATTATTAAGCAAAACATTACCTTCTCTTTGGGCATTAAGGTGCTGGCGTTATTGTTAATTGTACCTGGTTGGTTAACGTTATGGTTAGCGATATTTGCGGATATGGGAGCAACATTAATCGTAACATTAAACAGCATGCGATTGCTAAATGTGAAAGAATAATGCAATAGTTGAAGAAGACACACAAAAAGACCGAATTTATTTCGGTCTTTTTGTGTGGTTTAAAAATCAACATTGAAATTTAACAAAGCCCTGATTAAAAACAGTCAAAACTAACAAAACAAATGACCTAAATTTTAGAGATCTTAATTAATTAAATGGGATTTTAATAAAAATGCTTGGCGCTTAAAGCCAAGCATTTCTTATTTTCCTAAAATTACTTAGGTAATGTCATAGGTATAACATTACCAACATATTTTTATTTTAAATAATTTCGAGTGGGGGAGAAGGGGATGGAAGTATATAATGTTCACCAAGCACTAAAAATACTTCAGGAATATTACATTACTGACTCAATCCAAATGGTTACTCGTTGGATCAGAGAAGGAAAGATTAAAGCAGAACGTTCGGCAAACCGAAAGGAGGGTTGGCGAATTCATCACGATGATTTATTCGAGTTTATTGAAGAACAGAGACCAGGTTTGCCTGAAGTAATGGGAGTTTATGAATGGTATGTAGAAAACTCTTTTTCAATGTTGGCGAATGACCATCGTGAAAAGCATAATAAATTGGATTCTGAAGAAGTTAAAGGTGATAGCACTTACCAGGAAGAATTAATGAAACAGCTCATGGAGGAGAAGAATCAATTAGAAAATCAACTCATTAATATGCAGGATGAGTTGAACTTGGTTTACGAGCAAATCACTGAATTAACGGTTAAAGTTCAAAAACTGGAAGAAGAAAATGCTTTTTTAATGGGTTTATATGAGCAAATGGATGAGATGTATCAAGAATTAATAAAGAAAAATCAACAAGAAAGTAGTAATGAAACACCAAAAACAATGGAACGCAAATTAGAGAAAGTTATGTCTACTGAAGATTTTAAAAAGATTTTTAAAGAAGTGATCAATAAATACGAAGGTGGAACAGTAAACTTCATGCAGCAAGAAAATGAACTAATCAACGAAATATATACGTTGTTTTTCAATGAAGATGGAGAGTTAAAAAATGAGGTTATTTATGATGATGAAGAATATCGTTGTCCATTGACTAAGAAGAAGTATAAAAATTTAAGATCCATGCTCAAAAACGCGATCCGAACCAAATTAAAACAAACTCTGAATCCAGTTGACGGAACAGTGTTAGCTAACGACTCGAGTCGTTAGTCTTTTTTACTTATCAAATAAATAAGGATTTGAAATGGAGTTAACAAACGAACCGAAACAAATAAAAGAAATTTATGACGAGGAGGAGAATCTCTCGTTCTGAAGAATAACAACAAATGGAGACGAGATAAGGCAAGTTTACTTCCGACTTTCACATTTTCGTTTGAATTGTAAAGATTATGTTAAAATCGTTTTTTTCTCTTGTTTTATATAAGTATGTAATTATATGCTTATTAAAGGGAGGAGTAAGTATGGTTATACTACCATATCCATGTCGTGGATATGAAGATGTAACATTATTTATTTAGTGTGAGATAAACAAAATTGCAAATAAAGACATTTAGGAGTATCATATTTCATTTTCGTTCATATATAAGTAAATAGCTATATAATTATACAAGAATAGGAGGTGTTCCCATGCCAAAAACAGTAGTGGAAATAGAAAAAGCCTCACACGCTTTAAAGTTACTTGGTGATAAAACACGTTTAACGATCATGGCAATTTTAAAACAACGTGAGTGTTGTGTATGTGAGCTTCTTGAAGTGTTTGACATGAGTCAGCCGGCGATTAGTCAGCATCTTCGCAAGTTAAAAGATGCAGGATTAGTAAAAGAGGATAAGAGGGGACAGTGGATTTATTATTCCCTCAATTCACGAAGTGAGTTATATGATTTTATCCAAGATATTCTGCAACACGTTCCAGATCAAACAGAGAATATTCGTAAGATTGAGGAAAACAACCCTACGCTCCGTTGTGGTTGTTAACCTACTAATTTAAATTATTAGGGGGGAAAAAATGAATAATACGGGGAAAAAACGTCTATCGTTTTTGGATCGATACCTCACGCTTTGGATTTTCCTTGCTATGGCAGCAGGAATTGGCTTAGGTTTCGTCTTTCCGGGCTTTGTAGACGGAATGAACAGTTTGCAGGTAGGGACCACATCAATTCCAATTGCGATTGGCTTAATTTTAATGATGTATCCTCCGTTAGCAAAAGTTCGTTATGAGGAGATTGGGCGCGTCTTTAAAGATGTGAAAGTATTAGTGTTATCGCTCGTACAAAACTGGATTATTGGACCGATTCTTATGTTTTTGTTGGCGATCATATTCTTACCGGATAAACCGGAATACATGGTCGGACTCATCATGATCGGTCTGGCACGTTGTATTGCGATGGTGATTGTCTGGAATGATTTAGCGAAAGGAGACAGGGAGTACGCAGCTGGATTGGTGGCGTTTAACTCTGTATTCCAAATGCTATTTTACTCTGTTTATGCGTATGTGTTTGTGACGATCATTCCAGAATGGTTAGGACTAGAAGGTGCTGTCGTTAATATTACAATGATGGAAGTCGCTAAGTCGGTGTTCATTTACTTAGGAATTCCGTTTCTTGGCGGAATGTTGACGCGCTTTTTGTTGGTAAAAGCAAAGGACAGACAATGGTATGAAAAAGTATTTATTCCAAAAATCAGCCCGATTACATTGATTTCTTTGTTGTTTACGATTATCGTCATGTTCTCTTTAAAAGGAGACGTCATTGTAAGCTTGCCGTTGGATGTAGTGAGAGTTGCCATTCCATTGTTGATTTACTTTGTGTTGATGTTCTTCGTTTCCTTCTTCTTAGGGAGGAAATTTGGAGCGAGCTACCCTGTAACCACAACACTTGCCTTTACAGCCGGCAGTAATAACTTTGAGTTAGCGATTGCCGTAGCTGTTGGCGTGTTTGGGATCCATTCTGGTGCAGCATTTGCAGCTGTTATTGGACCACTGGTGGAAGTGCCTGTCATGATTGCGTTAGTCAACGTGGCACTATGGTTTCAACGAAAATACTTTAAAACAGAATCAGTATCATACTAACAACAGAGGTGGAAGGAAACATGAAAAACAAAAAGATCATTTACTTCTTATGCACAGGTAACTCTTGCCGCAGCCAAATGGCAGAAGGATGGGCAAAAAAATATCTTGGCGATGAGTGGGAAGTGTACAGCGCCGGTATTGAAGCGCATGGACTAAATCCAAACGCGGTAAAAGTCATGAAAGAAGTAGGAATTGATATTTCGAACCAGACATCGGATATCATTGATCCGGAAATTTTAAATAAAGCGGATTTGGTAGTAACATTATGTGGTCATGCAGCGGACCATTGTCCAGTAACCCCACCAAATGTGAAACGTGTTCATTGGGGATTTGATGATCCGGCAAAGGCGGAAGGAACGGAGGAGGAAAAATTAGCTGTATTCCGTCGTGTTCGCGATGAAATCGGCGCGCGCATCAAAAAATTTGCTGAAACAGGCGAATAAGACTGAATGACAGCCGAGAAGAATCTTCTCGGCTGATTTTACAGGAGGGGAAATCATGATAAAAATTGGTGAAATTTTATTCTATTTTCTAAATTAAAAAGTTGCAATATGCAAATAATGTGATATAAATAATTATAGAGGTGAAAAAATGGAAAACATTAGAGAGTTGTTTCAAGTGATGACACGTCGTTTTGGATTGCTAAATAAAAATTGCTGTTCGATTGATGATGTAGATATTTCTCTCGTTCAAAGCCATATTCTTTATGAAATTGACAAAAGAGAATATCCCTCCATGCAACAAGTGGCTGAAGTATTGGGAATGGATATTACCACGTTCAGTAGACAGATTCAAAATTTAGTGAAAAAGGGATTAGTAAAAAAAACGCCACTCCCTGAAGATCGAAGGGTATACACGTTATCGTTAACCACCGAGGGAAAGTTTATCGCAACAACCATTGATCGAGAAATAAATCGATATCTAGAAGAAGTGTTTTCACATATGACGGAGTTTGAGAAAGAAACAGTGATTCGTTCGATTAAATTGTTGAATGAGTGTATGGCAAAATCAAGTGTATGTTGTAAACCGTTATTTTGAGGCAAGTATATCTAGGCTTGCCTGTTTGTTAAACATATAGTTGTAATTTGCAAATAAAATAAGGAGGGATTTTTCATATGAACATTCGTAGCTTTCGCAAAGAGGATTGGGTGCAAGTGAAGGAAATTTACGAGCAAGGAATTGCGACAGGACAAGCAACGTTTGAAACGACAGCACCATCGTTTGAAAAATGGAAATCGACCATTGCCGCAAATTTATGTTTGGTCGCTGAAAACGAAGAAGGCATTCAAGGCTGGTGTAAGATAAGTAAAGTATCGGATCGCTGCGTGTATGAAGGGGTGGGAGAGGTGAGTGTGTATGTTCGAGATGTGAGTCGAGGAAAAGGAGTGGGAAAAAAACTTCTACAAGTTATGATCAAAGAATCCGAGGCAAAAGGATTTTGGACATTAACAGCAGGGATTTTCCCGGAAAACATACCAAGTTTACGTTTACATCAAAGTGTTGGATTTCGTGAAGTCGGCATACGACAACGTATAGGAAAGTTAAATGGGGTATGGCGTGATGTGGTATTGCTTGAGCGCCGCAGTCCAGTTGTAGGTATAGATTGATCATGACTTTTAGATTTATGTAATCACTTTGTATATAAAAAAGTGGCAGATTATTCTTGGATTCATAGCGAACCAAAATAAATCTGCCACTAAAATTAGATCCAAATACAATTGTGCCATTTCCATATACCATTCTGTCAATGTACAGCCCCTCGTTGTGGGTTATGTCCTCCTCTGCAAAAAACAATATATTTTGTTAATTGTATTTAACTTTTTCCAAGGCTCTTTTGTTATTGTATGAAACGAAGATCATGAATTAAAAAATCTTTTTTCATCGGACAGTTAGGAGTGTAAAGAAATTCAGCTAACGATTGTTGTTGGAGTTTGTTTGCCATTGCTCCTTTAAAGAAGGCAATGGCTTCTTTATCATTTGTTGTTAATTTTAAATGTTCCTTGTTTTTCCCGAATACTTGGAATTGCTTGATTGCCAGCGGTGAGCAATAAAACAACGGCTTTGGAAATGACATTCCGAATGGTTCTAAAACTCTTAAGTCAGCAAAAAGATGCATAGGGAACTGATGTAAGGGAATTGTACTAATATATTTTAATTTTGGATTTAGTGGCGGTTCGTCTAAGGCTGCTAGTTGAATCGCTTCTTTAAAAGCATGGATATGATCGAAATCGGGTTTAATCGAAAAACCAGCAGCGGCTCGATGACCACCGTATTTGGTTAAGAAATGGGAGCATTTCTTAATCACATTAATGATGGAAAAATCCGTCGCATTTACACTTCTGGCAGAACCGGCTCCTGTCAAGGAAATCACAATCGCTGGCTTTTTGAATTTATTTGCTATTTTTGCGGCAATGAGACCGATAATTCCGCTGTGAAAATCATCGCAAACGACAATAACATTTTGTTTGTACCATTGGTTTTGAATAATTTGTTCCTCAATACGTTGGAATTGTTCTTTTGTCATTTGTTGCCGCTTTTTATTTAAAGTAATTAATGAATAAAGATCGGCTTTTGCACATAAAGGGTTGACTAGGATATCGACAGCTTCGTTTGGATCTCCAATTCGTCCGGACGAGTTAAAAATGGGTCCAATTTGAAAGCTAATGGTGGAACTATCGACATATTTAATTCGTAACATCTCAAAGAGTTTTTTTAATACAGGGGTTGGTGTATAGTTCATTTTCTGCAATCCAAGTTTACAAATAATACGATTTTCTCCTTTAAGAGGCATTAAATCCGCAATCGTACCTAACGTCGCAAACTCAATAAATTCGTAAACATGTTTATCCCAAGCAATTTTTCCTGCCATAAACAGTGCCTGTACGACTTTTAAAGCGACTCCTGCACCGGATAGATGCGGAAACGGATAGGTGTTGTCATGCCGCTTTGGATTAATAAATGCATGACAATCCGGATGCGGACCTAAAACTTCGTGATGATCCGTAACAATGACATCCATTCCTTTTCTTTTTGCCACTTCCATTGCAGGATGGGCACTTGATCCATTGTCTACTGTAATAATTAAAGAGACATCTTCCGGAACTTTTTCCATTGCTTTCGGTGACAAACCGTAACCTTCGCTACGAAGTGGCAATCGATACTGGACATCTGCTTTAAATTTCTTTAAAGCTTTGTACAGGATAGCCGTTGCTGTCATTCCATCTACATCATAATCACCATAAATCAGAATTTTTTCTTTTTGTATCAAAGATTTAATAATGCGTATAATCGCTTTTTTCATGTCATTCATGAGAAATGGATCATGAAAATCATCTATAGTCGGAAATAAGAATCGTGATGCTTTTTCGCAATTGTCGATGCCGTGAATAAACAAGTGGTGCATCAGTACCGGTTCGATATCAAACTGTCTTGCCATATAGGTGATCAAAGCTTTATTTGGATGTTTTTCTAGTGGTGTATCAAACGGTACCCAATCCATACTTACCGTCCTCTCGTTGGTGTCATTTGTAAAACCAAGCATATCTTTTGGCTTGAAAAATGTTTAATGTTTGAAAAAATCGGTCGGATGGGATGTTTTTTGTTCCGTAGTATTCTTGGTAAAAGCGCAAAAGGTACTCCAGAGGACGGTTATATGTTAAATACTCTCTGTAAAGGTCGATTGGTATTGGGAATGCGTTTTCGTATTCAATTCCTCCTTTTGACAACACAAAATACAACTCAAATGGCGTGTCGATTTCAAGCGAACTCATTACTTCTTTATAAAAAATGACACCCGAATTTTTGTAAGAGATCAGTTCTTTTTTTAGATGAAGCAGATTCTGAAATTGATTAGTATCGAGCAATTGGCGTAAGGTGATCGGTTTCATGCTGTCAACTCCATTTACTGAATGTTTAATACGATTTCAATATCCTTTTCATCAAGTAAAATCACTTTTTCAACAATCGTTTTAATTAATGATTTTGCTTCGGGGACTGGTAAAACATCGATTGCATCGATCACATTGTTTATTTTTTCTTTCACCATTGCCTCAAGCTTTTTTACATCCACTGAGGAAGCATTTTCCGCTTTTTGAGCTTCTGCAATGATTTGTTCCATCCGCTTTTTTTCTTCATTTAAATCCTCTAATTCAATGAGTCCTGCCGTGTATGCTTCCACTTTTCGTTTATAACGATTTTTGGCAGCTCGAATTTTTTGCTCGATTGTACTCTCTTCGTTTTCAGCAGCCCTTTGAATAAGATGAGGAATCATTTGAGAGTTAATTGAATCAGCTAACTTTAATAATCCATGTTTAAACCATGATTCCACATCGTCAGCTCGGTACTGTTTGCTTGTACACGTTCCTTTGTTTTTGTTAGCAGAACAACGATAAACGCGATAGCGATTTTTTGCTGAACCTGACCAACCAATGCTCATTCCTGAACCACATCTGCCGCATTTTAATAGTCCACCAAGCAAATGGGGACTTGTTTGTGCTCGAGGTGCCATTTGTTTTTTATTTACTCTTTTTTGTACTTGTTCCCATGTAGCTTGATCAATAATAGCTGGACAAGCATCTTCAAGGACAACCCAATCAGTGTCATCTTTTTTTACCCGCTTCGATTTGCTGGAATCCATGCGGTTCCAAACCAGGGTTCCTTTATATACGGGATTGGTAAGCATTAGTTTAATAGCACGAATCGACCATTCTTTTTTCTGACGAGAAGGTATTCCTTCTTCATTTAGCTTTTTAGCAATCGCATAGTAACCGAGCCCTTTATTAAGGTACCAATCATAAACGTTTCGAACGATTTGTGCTTCCGGTTCATAAATAACTAATTCTTTATTCTGTAGTCGATAGCCATAAGGGCTTTGTGTTAACCATTTTCCTTGTCTGGCTGCGTGCAGCATGTTTTCAAAAACACGTTCCCGAATTCGTTCCCGTTCAAACTCGGCAACCGCACCCAGGACTTGAAGTGTAAGACGTCCGGACGGAGTATTGGTGTCAAACGATTCACTAATTGAAATAAATGAAACGTTATATTCTTGGAACGTATCAATTAATTTCAAAAGATCCAATAATCGCCTGCTCAAGCGGTCCAATTTCGTGACTAATATTTTTGAAATCGTACCTTTTTTTACTTCCTGTAATAAACGGTTTAACTCCGGACGATTAAGATTTTTAGCAGAATAACCGTCATCTATAAAAAGTAGTGGTTCCTCATTCCAACCCATTGCCCGGCAGTAAGCTTTTAACCGTTCTTGTTGTTCATCGAGCGAAACCCCTTCCCGAGCTTGTTCGTCCGTAGAAACGCGGCAATATAAAGCAATCGATCTTTCTTGAAAAGTGTCTTTCATACAGATTGCCTCCAACTCTGTTTGTCCCATATCCCATATATATGTTTGGGTGAACCAAACAATGAGTTTGACCGATTTGCAGGGTTGTCCCACCTCATTTTCTGCATATGTATGAGCAAAGGGGGAATACCGATGGAAGATGTGAAAGTTCGCTTTTCCGTAAATAGCAGTTTAGGAAAATTTTCATTTGACGACATCCACGATCTTCATAGCCACCCCGTTGCTCAAATGATCCAAGAAAAAATGGTTGCATGGGAACAGAAGTTTAAGGGAAGTGCGATTCATCACCTATTGCATAAAGAAATCGGTCAGGAACAAGCAAAACAGATTCAAGTTGCC
This sequence comes from Parageobacillus galactosidasius, assembly GCF_002217735.1. Taxonomy (NCBI): domain Bacteria; kingdom Bacillati; phylum Bacillota; class Bacilli; order Caryophanales; family Anoxybacillaceae; genus Parageobacillus; species Parageobacillus galactosidasius. Next base: position 607,872 of record NZ_NDYL01000001.1, read on the forward strand.
TTCCAACAAAAAGAGAGCCAACCGGTCGATGGTTAGGCTCTCCTTTTTTGTTAATTTTATTCATAATTATAAACGTATGTTTATTATGATGAATAAAATTACCAAAATTTGTTCATCATAAAATTAGCGAGTGGAGTTTTCATTCAAAAACAAATGAACTCCTCGCTCCAGTGTGGAAAGGAGGTAGTCGGCGACTTCAGGGTGCTTTTGTTCTAATTCCTTTAGTTGTTGCATGACATGCTGGATCCGAATATCGAATTCGCTATCACTGGAATGCGTTGTTTCAACAGGAAGGAGTGAGAGTTCTTCTTGAAGTTTTTCGAGAAGTGAAAGCTGAATGGTGTCTGTTTTACCCGTTTCTAGGTTGCTGAGATAAGCGGGAGAAACATTTAAACGTTCAGCGAAGGCATTTAAACTGATTCCTTTTTGTTTTCGTAATGTACGAATACGTTGACCAATATGCTCAAGCATCAAAAGTACCTCCCACGTTCTTTTCTTTTTGGGTGTCAACTTCATGGATAAAGGTGTACAAGAAATTCTTCCTTACTAAATTCAATGAATGGAATGAAGATTCCTTTTTTAAATTTCAATCGATGTATGAAAGGATGGCAATAAATGAAAAAGAAAAAATGCCAAGTAGTTTCCATTCAATATGTCCACGATCCAGAAGCGGCAAATAAATGGATGGAACTCTACATGGAAATGGTAAAGAAAAGCATACTGAACGGAAGAAATTCTAAAAGTTAATTTTTTCTCATAGGAATTGTCCTAGAAAGAAGTGATAAGGAGGTGACTTGATGAGAACAGTGGCATATTATCGGAGTTCAACTTCTCTTCAAGAAGGCTCCGTTACAACTCAACAACGACACATTCGTGAATATGCACTAAAGAACCATATTTTGATCGATGAAGAGTACGAAGACGAGTTTGTTTCAGCCAGGAAAAAGTTAATGAAAGAACGTCCTGGACTTCAGCGGATGCTAACGGATATTCGGAAGGGATTGATTAACCATATATTGGTTTATAAACGTGATCGTTTGGCAAGGAATCTAGAAGAACATATGGAGCTTTATCAATTATTTAAAAAACATAATATACAGGTGACATTTGTTGCAGAAAATGAACCTCCGATGAGATTTGACGTAATGGGAGAACTATTTGAATTATTCATTGGCGTCATGAATCAAAGAGAGGGACAACAAATTAATGAACGGATAAGGGATACAAAAATAACGAATTTTCAATCTGGAAAATCGATCGGAAAATTACCTTATGGATACAAGACAGATCCGGAAAAGACGCAAATTATTCGAATCGAGGAAGAACTTCATATTGTAAAAACGATCTTTTCTGAATGGCTCACAGAAAAATATAAAAATACAAATGAATTGCGGAAATATCTTAAAAGTCGAGGAATAAAAAGACGTGGGAAGGATTGGACTGCCCAAAGAATTGAAGAAGTTCTTACGCAGCCGATGTACATGGGGTTACGGATTAAAAATTTTGGTGGCATTAAAGCTCATCGTTCTGTAAAAGATTTAGCGATTATTACTTCGGAACAATTTGATAAAGCTAAGGAGCTATTGGAAAAATCCAAAACTCCAAAAGCAAAGTCAAAAAAGTTTGATTACCTTCTAACAGGATTCATTTTTTGTAACAAGTGCGGTTCCCCTTTAGTGGAGAAAGTGCGGCAAAAACATGGTGCTCCGTATGCAACGTACGAATGTAAAGAGCACAAAGAAATCATCGAACAAATCGATGTCGAAAATAAAGTGATTTTAAAAACGATGGAATTTTTTAATGTATTGTTAAAATCAAATTTCAAGGATTTATATACAAGATATGCAAAAAGAAACATTCAACAATTAAATCTTCTGATAAAAGAACTTGATCGTGAATTAAAGTCACTGGAAGACAAACTGATTCGGGAAACCAATAGATATCTTGTGCAAGAGACAAAAAAGAAGGAAGAAACCATTATCATGTTGCAGCAACAAATTAACGAATGCAAAAACAGGAAGCTAGAGGCTGAACTGCAAAAAATTCAGTATCAAAAAGTAGATGAGGATTCAAATACGTTAAAAATGCAATTACGAAAAGAAGTATTTGAAAAACTGAATTTTACTGAAAAACAGGTGCTACTAAAAGACTTAATTCGTGAAATCCTTGCTGACGCACAAGTGATAAAAATTGTTTTTAAGCATCCATTTTTAGAGATTAGTGAGGTGGAAATTTGAATCTACAGGAATTTTTGAAAAAGCCGGGGCTTAAAGCTGCGTTTTATGGACGTTATTCAAGTGAAGATCAGGATATTAAAACGCAAAGAGCAGTATGCCAGGAATTTGCTAAGGAGTACGGAATCGAAATTGTTCGTGAATATTTAGATGAAAGCATTTCTGCATTTAAAAAAACAATGGATAAACGTAAAAATTTGAATCTTATGAGAGAGGATGCAAAAAAGGGGCATTTTGATTGCGTTTTAGTTTATAAAGGAGATCGTTTAGCAAGACGGATTGATCAACATTTAAAAATATGGAGTGAGTTTCGCCAGCTGAATGTCCCCATTATACTCACTCATTCTCGAATGCTTTACACAACGGATGACATACAAACATTAGTCGTTGAGATGGGCATGAGTTCATTCGAATCAGAAAATAACAGTATTCGTACCCGGGATTATTATATTGCACACACCAAAATGGGCAAATGGCTTGGCGGTACACTACCATACGGCTACCGTTACGAGGATGCAGAAGATGGAGAAAAGAAAATTGTTCAAAATGCTTTAGAAATTGAAAAGGTAAAGCAAATTTTTCGCTTGTATATCAAGGGATATGGGTTTGAAAGCATAGCCAAGCAGATGGATAAACAATATCCCGAAGATCGGTGGATTAAAGAAAAGATAAAATCGATTATTACGAATCCGTTTTACGCTGGATTTACAACCAGTCAGCGGATAAAAACAGGATCGGGAAATTCATTGCGCCCGAGAAAAGAATGGGTGATGGGAAAGTGTGAAAAAATCCCCCCTGCCATAACGGAAGAGATATGGAACTTGTGTATGGATTTGTATGAACGTAAAAAAGAAGGGCTATACGACTCCAAAAAATTTACGACTTGTTTTTTATTTCGGGACGTTCTGTTTTGTAAGACTTGTAACGTACCGTTAAAAGGGAAAAATTATATGTCAGGAAAGAAGAGAAAAGATGGAACAAGATATGGAGACAGAAAATATATATGTCCAAACTGCAAATATAAATGGAGTGAGAAAGAAATTGATGAATTTTTAGTCCAAGATATTCTTGCGGGATTACATTATAAAAATTTTGCCTATAAAAAAGAAGATGTTCATCGGAATGAAGTTTTAACAAGAATGGAGAAGGATATTGCGAAAATAAAAAACACGATTAGCAATTACGAAAAGGAACTTCAAAAATTCCATGAACAATTAAATTTGGTTGATGCAAAGCAAAAACAACTGATGGAGGAAAATAATGAGCCGACTGAATTGCAGAGAGCGTTGGTTCAGTATCGAATCAGCATTCGAAATAGAATGACGGAATTGGAAAAAGAAATTGAAAAGAAACAAAAAGAAATAAATACAATGGAAAAGACATACGCTGATTTCGAAAATTGGAAAGATAAGATAACGGGGTTATTTTCATTCGAGTATAATTTTAATCAAACAGAGTTTCGCCGCTTAATACTGTTGTTGTTTCAGAAAATCGAGGTGGATCAGGATTATCAATTTAACTATATCGCAAGGGTTGATTTAAATGAACGCGGTACGATTCAATTGGGATTTTAAATCTTTAAACAAGGGGATTCCGTTGTAACGTGCTCACTTGCGGGAGAGAAAATCCAAAATAACAAACCAATTAGAAGACCAATTCGCAATAGGAATTGGTCTCAGACTGTTGACAAAATGGGTTTCAGACATTCGTCTGAAACCCATTTTGTTCCATAAATAGACTATGTTTTCAAAAAAAGTGGGTAGGATGGGAAGCCATGCAAAGGAAAAGAAAGGGCGGTGCTTCGCCTTCCATAGGTAATTCGCCAGTTTTTTTAAATTCATGGCAGCACAAACAAGCATCGCCTGCGCCTCATTTTTTTCCAATCCCCGGTAATGCGTCCAGCGCAGACCATGCTTCTCTTTCATATCGGCGAAATCCCGTTCAATCGTCTCTTTTCGGAGGGCATAGAGTTCCCGGTATTCCGGAACATACCGCAAATGCTCTGCTTCTTCATAGTAGTCCTGCCATACGTGGCGAGTGACTACTTTGGTGTAGCTCTTGCTTTGCGTGCACTGATGAAGATACGGACAGCTTCGGCACACCGCCGGGTCCGATTTGTATTCCCGGTACCCTTCCCGATTCGTAGTAGAGTAAGATAGAACTTGATCATTGGGGCATAGATAACAATCAAAATATTCGTCATACACAAAATCTGATTTCCGAAAGAATCCATCTTTTGTTTTCGGGCGAGTGTACGGCCAAATCGGCTTTACCCCTTGTTCGAGTAAATACTTGGCAATGGCAGGAGTTTTATATCCTGCGTCTACACACACGGCTTCCGGACATGATTGGATTTCCCGTTTCACTCGTTCGAACAGCACAAAAAACGCTTGACTGTCATGGACGTTGGCTGCCGTCACGTAGGTCTGTAGAATCCATCCGTTGCGATCACAAGCTGTATGATACGAATAGGCAAACACTCGCTCCCGTTCATTTTTCACCAACAGTCCGCTCTCCGGATCCGTTTTGCTTACTTTTACTTCCCGTTTTTTTTTTTCTCAGATGGCAACGGCGATTTTCCATGAGCGATCCGATCCCGTTCGATTTCTTTTTCGAGTTCCTGTTGGTAGGCTTTGGCTTCGACTTCTGCCATTTCCGTTGTAAACTTCTTTTTATTGGCGCTTGCTTTGACATGTGTGGAGTCTACGTACAAGACACTCGAATCTACCAATCCGTGTTCAAAGGCTTCTTTTAAAATCCGTGAAAAAATTTGATGGAATACATCCGTTCCAGCGAAACGACGCGCATAGTTTTTACTTGGCGTCGAGTGATGAGGAACGGGATCATGAAGACTAAGTCCTAAAAACCAACGGTAGGCGACGTTGGTTCGGATTTGTTCGACGGTTTCACGCATGGAGCGAATCCCAAATACATACTGAATCAAATACATTTTAAACAACATCACTGGATCAATGCTCGGACGTCCATGATCAGGAGAGTAGAGATCTTTCACCACATCATAGATAAAAGAAAAATCAATGGCCGCATCCAGCTTTCTTACCAAGTGATCCTCTGGAACCAGATCATCCAGTTTCACCGTGGTTTCGGTATAGCGCCCATCTTCTTGGTGTGGCCGAAGCATCGTTCCTTTCCTCCATTTCTCCCTCGTCTTACCTTCATAATAAAAAAGCTTGTCGACTTTGTCGACAAGCTGAGACCAATTCGCAATAGGAATTGGTCTTTTTATTTTCGTTGATATTAAACATTTTTGCTGTTTTGGTGTATAAAATCGCAAATCAATTCGCATACGAATGAACAACATGATAATCATGATTGTCATTGAAAAAATTGATGTGTTAAAATCATTGCTAATTTATATGTTAAATTTTGGTAATAGGTATTATTTGCTTAAGATAAATCATCCCGTTATAACGATAGGATGATTTTTTTGAAGGTTATTCTAAAAGAGGGTTGTTATAGAAAAATAAATATACCATAAAGGAAAATTCTGATAATCATGGTAAAATGTATTTACAAATAAGTTTTAAGGAGTGAAACGAATGATCCTTATTTCCATCATTATTGTTATAGGGTGTATCATAGCGGGATATCGTCTTTGGAAAACACATCGAACATTATCGTTTATCTCATTTGGTTTTTTATTCGCCATTTTTTCGGCTTGTGTTGGTTATGTTACTTATCACTCACGGTACCACACCACTCCAGATTCTTTGCAGCTGTCCGTTTATAAAAAAGATGGAACCTACATGGTGAAAGGGAAATGGAAAGATCGTTTGGATTTGTACCGATTCCCTTCCGATTTTCTTGTGTTTTATGTCCCAGACAATGAGAAAATATCAATCGTTAAAAGAGAAAGATACAAAGATTATGAAGAAATGGATGTAAAATCCCTAAAAGAAGATTTAAAAAATTGGCTGGAAAAACAGCCTCATTCAAATTGGGAACCACAAATTTTTGATATACAAACAGATAAACAATTTCAATTTTCATTTGTTCTCCCTGACAATGTAAAACCAAGTGATGTGAAACTATACTATGTACACGCAAGAGAAGAACCAATGGACGCGTTGGAATATTGGTTTAAGAACATTGAATTGAGGTAAGACTTCTTCACATGATTCTTCCATTCTCATAGAAGAACAAGTTAACTTCCATAATCTGTTGCGAAGCTCTCTTTATGGCTGGTTACGGATCAGTTTAAACAGAGAGGGGAAAACAATGAATATTGGCGCAGGATTAATCTTATTACCCATTTCCATTATAACTTTCATCATCGGAATTATCATAAAGAAACAAAAAAGAATTTTTGGTACATGGCTAATAATTGCAGGTTTATTGATCATTGTAGTAAGCGTTTTGTTATTAACCGGATTGTATGACCCTTATTCGAATCATATAAGATAAAGAAATATTGTTTGTTAACAGAAAACAGCATGTGAATGCTAAAAACGCTCGGATTTTTGTTCCGAGCGTCTTTCTTTGCGATTTATATTGTTATTTGTGCTAATTACTTTGTATTTGCTGTATTTTTTCACATTTTCTCTTCATGAAGTGAACCCGTTAATTTCGTTGGAAACTCTTTGTTTATTATTTTGTCGCTAAAGTTATCGAAGTAAAGTCACATCGTTAATCTTATGACTGTAAATTTACCTTGATCAAAGAGTAGATTAGTTAGTTCGTAATAGACAAGCATAGTGGTTCGGCTTTGTGGTAGTACCAGAGAAAGCCAAAGGATTTTTAGTTCGGTGAGGAGGTAGTTAAGGGATCCCTCAACTATCTCATTACCGAACTAAGTTGGACAAAAAGAAGGCTTGTCCCCTTTGGTATCAAGGGATTTGGAAACCTTCATAATTCCGTGAATTCACGTTCGTAATTGGAAGTTCGGTGACGGGATAGTAATAGAAGTAAAGGAGTTCGGTAATGACGTGTTTACTCTAGTAAATTTATGTTTGTAATATTAAGATACTAATGGCTTGTCCAAACAGAGTATAAGCATTTTGTAAAAATATAGATCCTCCTACTTTAATACCAAGTTATTCTAAACTAGGAACTAAACGACATGTTGTGATTAAAGAGTTATACGGTAAAATTTACTAAGTTAATTATGATGAAATCTTATAAAAGCTTCCTAAAAGTAATTCCTTTTTAAAAAAGTTTTCAGTTATTTGGGTAGAGGAGATTTGGAAACTTGGTAACTAGGTTTGTTAAGTATCGCTGTTATATTAAGTATCACTGTTATATCTTATTGATCCAATGTCAAAGATGATATAAACTACTTATCTTAAATAATACGAAATTATACATACTAATGGTGTTAAAAATATAAGTAAGACTTTTAAAAAAATTGTTATTTATATAAAATATTATAAAGAGATTAAGCATTATTTATGGTGATAAGGAGAGTAAATTAAGAATTTGGTTTTCTTCAATTGAGGAATTTACATTTATGAAAAAGTTCTTTACTTTTTCCAATGACATTCCTTATTTCCATATACCTAGGAGGTGTGCTTTTATGGCTAATATTCAAAAATATTTTGAAGAATTCCACGAAAAAATTAAATTGGAATACGAAGATAATGATACCTTACGCGAAAAAAGGGATATTCTCATAGATAAATTGAAGAAAAACATGCCGGAAGATGCGCCGAGTTTTTCCACGTTTAATCAGGGGAGTTATGCCATGTTCACAGGAATCAAACCTTTGGACGGCGGGCAGTACGATATCGATGTAGGATTGTGGTTTAATATGTCTAAGGAAGATTATCCAGATCCATTGGTCCCTAAACAATGGGTGTATGATGCTTTGAAGGATCATACTCATGATGTTAGGATCAAACATCCATGTGTAACCGTTACGTATAAAGAAGACGGAGAACCAGCCTATCATGTGGATCTAACAGTTTATGCCGCTGATAATCCTGATAAAAAAGTATATTTAGCAAGAGGGAAAAAATATAGCAGTGAAGAGAATAAATATTGGGAAGAATCGAATCCAAAAGAGCTAATCAACCGGATCCAAAACCATCTGAACGATGAGAATGATCGGGCGCAATTTAGGAGGGTAATCCGTTATTTAAAAAGGTGGAAGGATATAAAGTTCAATAATGTAGATAAAAAACCGTCAGGTATTGGCTTAACTGTTGCTGCATTGGATTATTTCTCTCCTAAATATACCTATGATGCCTTTACCAACACAAGTTACCCCGATGATTTACAGGCTGTAACAGATTTTGTACAAGCTCTGATCAATGCATTTAAATGGGTATATTCTGAAGAAGAGGAAAAATGGGTGTCACGTTTAATAGTGAATCTTCCTGTCTCTCCGTATACAGATTTATTTGAAAAAATGACAAATAAACAAATGGAAGATTTTAAACAAAAATTAGAAAAATTACTTATCGCATTGCAGGAAGCTAAAAGTGAAGTAGATCCCGTAGAAGCATGCAAAACGTTACAAAAGCAATTTGGGGATGATTTTCCAGTTCCAGACATCGAGAAAACAGGAGAACGAAAAGATCGTCCTGCAATCATAACCGAAAGCTCATCAGCTTAGAGGTGGGGAATGTTCTTGTTTGAAGAAATAAAAATGAAACTTCAAGCACAATGTCCTGACTTGATAAAAGGTGTAGAAACAATCGAAGTTACTGTTGTACCGCCACGAGATAATTATGTCTACGCATTGAAAGGCACTATCACCATCGGTGATCAAGAGGCTAGTGTATACATTGCTTTTAAAAAGGATTTTCCTATTCGTAAACCCGATATCTTTTTAGAAGACAGAGATGTATTTGGGTTTATTCCGCACATCGAAACGGATGGATTTATCTGTTACGTGCATGAAGAGGGGTTGCTCTTGGATCAAGACAACCCCTTTGGTATCGTAAAAGACAGTTTGGCAAGAGCGATTCGAACATTAGAGATGGGTGTTAGTGGAGATAATTATGACGATTTATATAATGAATTCGAGGTGTATTGGTCGCGGCAAAAAACAAAAATAGTTGTAGACTGTATCCTATCGTTAGGAGAACGAGTAAAAGAAATTTATGTTTTGTATGATCCGAAATTGCATCGTCCTGTTTTTATATTTGATGCGTTGGATGAAAAAAATATTTTTTATGCGAAAAACCTTTTTCATTACAATATTTTAGATGAAAGTATCGAAAAACAAAAGGGAATCTATATACCACTTCGTGAAGGTACGATATTACTTCCGCCTTCATATTCATCACCGTGGGGATTTGCACAGATAAAAGATATTATTTTTTCGAATATAACGAGTTCCAATAAAAGAGAGCTTCAAAGAATATTGAAACAAAAAAGGATTTATAAAAACACCAAAGAATACATTCTTTTATCTGTACCTCAACCCAATGGATATCATGCACTGGTCGGCATTGAATTGTCTGAATTTAAGGCGAAAAAGGAGCTAAAAAACAATAAATCATTTCAACATCCATTAATCAAGGTGCAGTCCGATTTTAAATTAACACCTTTAGTATTAAAACGTCATCATCCTTCATATCTTCTGCAGCGGACAATTGGATACAATGAAATTCATAATAAACATATCGCAGTCATTGGCTTAGGAGCAGTAGGTAGTCGTATAACGATGGAACTAGCAAGGGCGGGAGTTTCAAAATTTACGCTCATTGATGACGACGTACTTGATATTGATAATGTATTTCGCCATGAGTTAGGATCTGAACGATTATATTTCTTTGATCAGAAACAACACCAACTTCAAAAGGTGCCAAAAGTTTACGGTATGTATCAAGAACTAAAGGAAAAATATCCTCTTATTGATGTCGAGCCTAAAGTTAAAAATATCTTGGATTTAATTCGGGAAGACATCCACCAATTTGAGCAATTTGATCTGATCATTGTTGCCATTGGAAATCCAACCGTTGAACGCTACTTTAACCGAGTGGTTCGAACTTTAACGAATCCGCCTCCTGTGATTTTTACATGGTTGGAACCATTAGGTATCGGTGGACATGCGCTTTTGACTCTCAATAATGGGAAGAATGGTTGTTATGAGTGCCTTTATACCAATCCATTCGATCCTGATTGCGCACTTTATAATAAGGCGTCCTTTGCAGCGCCAAACCAGTTTTTTGGGAAGATGATTTCAGGATGTCAAACTGCTTTTACTCCTTATGGATCTATGGATGCACTCCAAACCGCAATTTTAGCAACACGGCTGGCGCTATCAGTTTTGACAGGAAAAGAAAAAGACAATCCTTTGTGTTCCTGGAAAGGTGACAGTACGGATTTTCTCGAGCACGGATTTAAACTGTCGAAACGTTATGAATTAACAACGGAACAACTAAATAATACCCGTTATCACTATAAAGCACAACAGTGTCCAATTTGCGGACAGGATGGTGGATCATGATTTTCTTATCAAACAATAATGGCAAACTAAAAATCAGTGATCATGCACTTCAAACAATGTTGGGTTATCGGCAAATTGGTAAAAAGGATTTAGAAGCAGGAGGCATTTTGGTTGGCAGATGGATTCTTGATTCCAATGATGTAGTTGTCGATGATGTTTCGACTCCTATGCCCAACGATATTAGAAAGCGATGTTTTTTTAAAAGGAATCAAAAAGAGCATCAGCAATTTCTTCTTCAAAAATGGATAGAAAGTAATGGGACACAGAATTATCTAGGGGAGTGGCATACACATCCTGAGCCTTCGCCTACTCCCTCTCCCCATGACAGAAAAGAATGGAAGCGAATTATAAAAGAAATTACAGGTGTAGATCGACTTTTTTTCATCATTGTAGGGACAGAGAAAATAAAGGCATGGGAAGTATCTTCACTAAACGGGAAGATTATTACGCTAACATTAATGGAAAGGAGTTAAACCGATGGATCTCTCGAACGCGGAAAATTATTATTTATGGGTTAACTCAGGGGGAATGTGTGCCATTTGTAAACGAAAGTTAATTCTTGACGATGTCGGAAAAAAAATCAACATTGGTGAACGGGCACATATTATCGCGAAGGGAAAAAGGGGTCCACGTCGTGAACATATGGAAGAGTACGGATTAACAGAAGATCGGTTAGATACTCCAGAAAATTTAATATTGTTATGTGAAACACACCATAAAATCATTGATCAGAATCCAGAGCAGTATCCGCCCCATGAACTTTTTCGAATTAAAAAAGAACATGAGCAGTTCGTTCAAAAGCGTCTGGAGTTGTATGGAAATTCTATTGTAGTCATTCACAAAAGGAAGGGTGGACCTATTGATCACATTTCGATTGCGGATCAGATAAATTGTTTATTAATGGATGCTGTAAGTCTTCAGGAAGAATTTAATGATTTTTCAAAAGAAGGTTGGCAAGAGGCAAAAAAGAGGAACGAGGAATTTTATACTGAGGTTATGAAAGTAAAACAAAAATATGACGGGGCAACGATTACTGTATTTCCATTATCACCAATTCCATTGCTGGTTCACTTCGGAAAACTAATTTCTGATACAGTTCCTGTCGAGATTTATCAATATGACCGAAGTAAACAGGTGTGGGTAAGAAATGCCCCTAGAGATCAAGAAGTCAAAGAATTGGAGTTAGAGGTTTCGTTTTCACCAAACGAGTCGGATATTTTGGTGGTTACAATAGAAATTACCAGCAAAATTCGCCCGTCCGATGTAGTGACAGCTTTAGAAAATAAACCGTATAAGCATCTTAATATCTATATTCCTGAACCTAAAATTGATGCTGTGTTGTTTCATCATGATGTGAAGAAAATCAAGGAAACATTTCAAAATGAGATATTAAGGCTTCGTCAAGAACATGATTTTAATGAAATTCATTTGTTTTATGCTGGTCCAGCAGGACTTGCAGTCGAACTAGGTCGCTGTATCAATGAGACGATGTTTCCATATGTTCATTTATATCATTTTAATGAACGGGAAACCCCTAGATATCAATATGCCTTTACTATATAATAAGAGACGTTTGTTTGGCTTTAGCTAAAAAGATGAATTTAATAAAAATTCTTTATGAAAATAGCACCTTTGCGAAACGAAGGCTGGGCGACGTATTGGCATCAACGGATTTTACGGGAAATGGATTTAACGAGCGAAGAGGCGATTGAATTTGCGAAATTAAACGCCAATGTCGTGCAGCCATCTCGCACAGGGATTAATCCATATTATTTGGGGTTGAAAATTTTTGAAGATATTGAAGAACGTTGGAACAACCCAACGGAGGAAATGAAAAAACTTGGGGTGAAGCCAGGATCGGGACGCCAAAAAATTTTTGAAGTACGTGAACTCGAATCCGATATTTCGTTTTTACGAAATTATTTAACGAAAGAGTTAGTGATGCGCGAGGATATGTATTTATTTCAAAAACAAGGGAAAGAGTATAAAGTTGTTGATAAAAATTGGGAGCACATTCGCGATCAACTCGTCAGTATGCGTGTCAATGGCGGATTTCCATACATTACAGTAAATGATGGCGATTACATGCGCAATGGTGAATTATATTTAAAACATTGGTATGAAGGAATTGAATTAGATATTAAATATTTAGAAAAAGTTCTTCCGTACATTTATCAGTTATGGGGCCGCGCTGTTCATATGGAAACGGTCGTTGAAGAGAAGCCTGTATTATTTACGTATGATGGAAAAACAGTGCATCGAAAATATATATAATGAAAAGGAGCTGCTCATGGAGGCAGCTCATTTTTATGTGTTTGAACGTTATTTGTTTCTATGCATGAAGTAATTGCCGGGTTCTTGTTATTAATTCCATCGCTGTATTTGTTAATGCGATTGTTTTTATTCAACAAAAAATATGTAAAAGGACAATTATAGGGAGAGCATAACATGCAAACATTTCTTATTATGTATGCGCCAATTCTTGTTGTGGAATTGTCTGTAGTTGCTGCGTTTTGGGCAGGATTGAAGGACGAACAAGTCGAGTAGGACTTCCTGCTCGACATTTTTTATATTTGTTCGTTGACATTGATGGAAAAATCGATTACTATAAGAACTAGATTAAATACCCATACATGTATATGTAAATAAATAAAAATATTTTATTTCGTAAAAACTATGATCGAGAAAAAAGGAGGAATTTGTGATGAAAGTAGCGATTATCGCAGCTAACGGTAGTTTATTTGACGCATACAAAGTATTTAATATTGCCACAGCGGCAGCAGCATCTGAGGCGGAAGTAGGCATTTTTTTCACGTTTGAAGGGTTGAATCTCATTCATAAAGAAGCACATAAAAACTTACCGCTTCCAGAAGGAAAAGAGCATTTCCAAGAAGGATTTCAAAAAGCAAATGTTCCATCGATCGAAGAGCTTGTAAAAATGGTGCAAGAATTAGGTGTGAAACTAGTTGCGTGCCAAATGACGATGGATGTCATGGGCCTTGACAAAGATCAATTTGTCGATGGAATTGAAGTCGCTGGCGCTGCAACATTTCTAAACTTTGCAAAAGACGCCGACATTACGTTGACGTTCTAGTGGAGGGACGAAAATGAAACGAGTTACGGTATATACGACAACGACATGTCCGTATTGTGTAATGGTAAAAAACTTTTTACGTGAACAAGGCGTTCCGTTTGAAGAAGTCAACGTGCAACGGGATCCTGTCGCGGCTCGGAAACTTGTTGAAACAACAGGGCAAATCGGAGTTCCGCAAATCGAAATCGATGGTCAATGGGTAATCGGATTTGATCCGGACGCCATCATGCAATTGCTGCAACGTTAGCAAGATATGGGATGTCATTGCTGGAAAAGAACTTGTTCCAACAATGATTAACGGTAAGAAATGGTTCGTTCTTGATGTGCGCAACAAAGAGACATTCGATGATTGAAAAATGGAAGGAAAGAAACATATACGATTGGAAGTATGTCAAACGGATATGGGAAAATTTCAAGCAGATAAAGAACAACAACGGGGAATGGAAATCGATCCAAACCGTTGTGCAGTTTGCTAAAAATGCATCAGCAAGAAAAAGCTTCGGATTATGGATTCCGAAGCTTTTTGATTATAATAGCCATTGAAGAAAGAATACAGGAGGATTTATGTTTATGATGGCAGGGCATCGTTTTCATCCAGAAAAGGCGGAAAAATTATTAGATCCGAAGCGAAAAGAAATCATTGCTCCAGAACGGGCAATAGAGATATTGCAAATCGGAACGCAAGATGTCATCGTTGATTTGGGAGCTGGCAATGGGTATTTTACCGTGCCAATGGCGAAAATGACGAAAGAAAAAGTATATGCTGTCGATGTACAACAAGAAATGTTGGAATTTTTAAAGACACACGCAGAAAAAGAACAAGTGGACAATATTGAATATATACTTGAGGATGTATCGAATACGTCTTTGCCTTCACGATTGGCGGATAAGGGGCTCATGTCGTTCGTGTTTCATGAAGTAGATGATCATGACGCAGTGCTTGCTGAGATACAACGGGTGATGAAACCAAACGGAAAATTTCTGATCATTGAATGGGAAGCGGTAGAAAGCGAAATGGGGCCGCCGCTTCATGAGAGAATTCCTTCTCAGCAATTGCTAGAATATATGAAAACAAAACACCAGAATGTGGAATTTGTATCATTTCATCCAACCGTATACGGTATATTGCTAACGTATTGAGTCAACAGTGGTTATCCCAATACATGTTGGGATGATGAACGATACATCATTTATCCACATATTGTTAAAATAAAACAGTTGCCAATATACCTATAAGGGTATATAATAAACACAGACAACAATGATGGAGCGAGGTGATCGCTATATTGTATATCATCAGCCTGATTATTTTCAGTTTATTATTCATAGCATTGTATCGCCGTTATTATCCGGTAAGCGGTGTTCCATGCATAGATATAGCCGATAAACGAATCAAGGATATGGTTGTGTTAGATATTCGTGATTATAACGAAACAACAGAACCGCCTATTGCTAATTCTCTTCATATTCCGTATGCTTATTTAAAACGGCATTTTTCTAATATTCCCAGTAAATCGCTTCATATTATTGCAAACGATGAAATCGAAAAAAATTTAGGCGTACGTTTTTTACGACGCCGCGGTTTTGACGTACAAAGCTATTCAATCATCCATTGTCCTTGTCGAGAAAGGGGAAATGAAAAATGGAATACAATAAAGAAATCAAAAACCGCTTAAGACGGATTGAGGGACAAGTGAAAGGCGTTCTTAGCATGATGGAACAAGGAAAAGACTGCAAAAGCGTTGTCGCGCAATTATCGGCGGCACGCAATGCGATTGATCGCGCCATTGCGGTTATTGTAAGTACCAATTTAGAAAATTGTCTGCGCGAAAGCATGGAAAAAGGAGAAAAAACGGAACATTTAGTCAAAGAAGCGGTAGAGCTATTAGTAAAAAGCAGATAAGTCAACTCTTGAAAAAAGGGTTGACACACTCTTTTACACATATTAATATACCTATAGGGGTAATGGTAAAATAATAAGGAGGTTATCCATCATGAATGTAAATAAAGTATTAGATGCGAAAGGATTAGCTTGTCCAATGCCGGTTGTAAGAGCGAAAAAAGCGATGGATGAATTAACATCAGGGCAAGTGCTCGAAGTGCAAACAACGGATAAAGGATCAAAAAACGACTTGCCGGCATGGGCAAAAGCAAGCGGCCATACGGTTATTGATATGAAAGAGGAAAATGGCGTATTGACGTTTTGGATTCAAAAAGGGTAATTTTTTAGCATTTTATATACGTATATGAGTATATGTATACGAAAGGAGGAACTTAATGTCGCAACAAAAGAAAAAAACAACGATTATTTTATTTAGCGGCGACTACGATAAAGCGATGGCGGCGTACATCATCGCGAATGGTGCCGCCGCTTATGACCATGACGTCACGATTTTCCATACGTTTTGGGGATTGAACGCATTGCGAAAAGATGCGCATATTCCGGTGAAAAAAGGGTTTTTGGAAAAAATGTTTGCCAAAATGATGCCGCGCGGAGCGGATCGCATGGGGCTTTCCCGCATGAACTTTGGCGGCATCGGACCAAAATTAATCAAACACGTTATAAAAAAGCATAACGCGATGCCGCTGCCACAATTAATCGAAATGGCAAAAGAACAGGGGGTTAAGTTAGTCGCGTGTCAAATGACTGTTGATTTATTAGGGTTGAAACCAGAAGAATTGATCGATGGCATTGAGTTTGCTGGAGTGGCAACGTATTTGGCGGATGCGTCAGAAGGGAACATAAACTTATTCATTTAAAGGTGATTACGAATGACACAAACAGTAATGAATATCGTTTTATTCCTATTGTTTGTTTGGTTTATTGCAATCCGCGTCATTCCACCGCGTGGAGTACGGATGATTACAACAGCAGAGCTAAAGAAAGAATTAGGAAAAAAAGATGTGCAGTATGTGGATGTACGTACTCCCGCGGAGTTCCGCGCGAATCATATTCGCGGATTTAAAAATATTCCCCTTCATGAACTGCCAAAACGTGCCAACGAATTATCCAAGGAAAAAGAAGTGATTGTGATTTGCCAAAGCGGAATGCGAAGTACAAAAGCCAGCAGACTATTGAAGAAACTTGGATTCCAATACGTAACAAACGTAAAAGGCGGAATGAACGCTTGGTCATAAAAAAAGGAGGGGATCGTTGATGAAACAATTAACGGCAAAAGAAGTTGAAAAACTTCTTCAAGAAGGAAAACAACTGAACATTATCGATGTTCGTGAAGTGGATGAAGTAGCGGCTGGGAAAATTCCTGGTGCGATTAATATTCCGTTAGGATTGCTCGAATTTCGCATGAATGAGCTAGATAAAAATAAGGAATATATCCTTGTTTGCCGTTCGGGTGGAAGAAGCGGGCGCGCAGCTCAACTGCTGGAAAGTCATGGATATCATGTGATCAATATGACTGGCGGCATGTTGGAATGGGAAGGACCTGTTGAATAAATAAAACGGCAAAAGGAGGAATGCAGCATGATTCGTGTAGATATGACAGTCGATGCAAAGGGATTATCTTGTCCAATGCCAATTGTAAAAACAAAAAAAGCGATCAATGACTTGCAACCGGGACAAGTGCTTGAAGTACAGGCAACCGATAAAGGTTCGAAAGCCGATATCAAAGCATGGGCGGAAAGTACCGGCCATCAATACTTAGGAACGATTGAAGAAGGAAACGTGTTAAAACATTATATTCGTAAAGCAAGTGACCATGAGACAAAAGGCGAAGCAACATATTCTCATGTAATTTCCAATGAACAGCTGGCGGAAAAAATAAATGATGATTCTGTGGTCATTATAGATGTCCGCGAGCCGGCGGAGTATGCGTTTGGACATATACCAGGCGCTATTTCGATTCCGCTTGGAGAATTAGAAGACCGCATCCATGAGTTGCCGAAGAATAAAACGATTTATGTTGTTTGCCGTACTGGAACGCGCAGCGATTTAGCGGCACAAAAATTAACAGAAAAAGGATTTACTAATGTATGGAATGTCGTCCCAGGCATGTCAAAATGGGAAGGACCGCTCGATACAGCTCAATCCTGATTGAGCGGTTTTTTAAAAAACGAAAATATACTATAGGGGGTATAAAAATGACGGTAAAAGAAATGACGGTGCAAACATTAACAGAAAAAGTATTAAATAAAGAACATCTCGTTATTTTTGACGTACGTAACGAAAGCGATTTTCATGATTGGAAAATTGAAGGGGAGAACTTTGAATATATTAATGTTCCATACTTTGAGTTGATTGATGGTGTAGATTCGGTTATCGGCCGCCTTCCAAAAGACAAAGATGTTGTCGTCGTTTGTGCCAAAGGCGGTTCAGCGGCATTTGTGGCAGAACAATTAGTAGAAGCCGGATTTGACAACATTTACACGCTCGTTGGCGGCATGAAAGCGTGGAGCGAACATCTTCATAAAGCAAAAGTATATGAAGATGACAAGATGAAAGTATATCAATTCATTCGTGTCGGAAAAGGATGTCTCTCTTATATGGTGATTTCTGGAAACGAAGCGCTTGTCGTTGACCCATCGCGGTTTATTGATGTATATGAACAAGTCGCACAAGAAGAAGGGGTAGCGATTACGCATATCGTCGATTCCCATTTACATGCAGATCATATTTCCGGCGGAAAAGCGTTAGCAGAACGTACAGGAGCGACATATTACTTGATGAAAAGCGAAGGAGCGGTGTTTGATTTCGAACCGCTGGAAAAACATGACCGCATTGATTTTGAACAAGTGCAATTAGAAGTATTAGCGGTGAAAACGCCAGGGCATACGCCGGGAAGTGTTTCCTTCTTCGTGAATAATCAATTGCTTTTCTCTGGAGATACGATTTTTGTCGGCGGACTCGGACGCCCGGATTTAGGCGGAAAAGCGGCGGAATGGGCCGCGGATTTATACGACACGGTATACGAAAAAGTAGCCGCGATTGCGGATGATGTAATCGTTCTGCCTGCCCATTACGCTAATTTGGATGAAGAAATGAGCAAAGCGGGATATATCGGCGATACATTAGGCAACATTCGTGCCCGCAACGACATGATGCAGGATAAGAAAAAACAAGAATTTATCGATATTGTCGTGCAAAACGCAAACACAGAGACACCGCCAAACTTTGAAGACATCGTAGCGATTAACCGCGGGCTGAAAGCGGTCGACATGGAACAGCAGCAAGAACTCGAAATCGGTCCAAACCGTTGCGCGATGCATCATACCCGTTAATTTGAAGGGAGTTGAAAAAATGAATGGGAATAAGGTCGTCGATACAAAAGGATTATCTTGTGCCATGATCGTTGTGAAGGCAAAAAAGGCTATCGATGAATTGCCACCCGGTCAAATACTTGAAATCGAAACAATGGATCAAGGAGCAAAAAATGATCTAACCGCTTGGATAAACGTAAGCGGTCATGAGCTAGTCGATTATAAAGAAGAAAATGGTGTATGGAAATTTTGGGTTAAAAGAAAATAATCATTCGGGGGTACGTATAAAGTACCCCCTAGTTTTCGAAAAGTCAAAAGGGGTAATGTATTGATGGAATTGACATTGAATTTCATCATCGTGATTTTTCTCATTGGCTTTATCGGTTCATTTATTTCTGGCATGGTTGGTATTGGAGGGTCCATTATTAAATACCCGATGCTGCTTTATCTTCCGCCGTTATTTGGTCTTGCTTCGTTCAGCGCCCATGAAGTGTCGGGAATTAGCGCGGTTCAAGTGTTTTTTGCGACGATTGGCGGCGTTTGGGCGTATCGAAAAAGCGGTTATTTAAATAAAACATTAATTCTTTATATGGGGATTAGCATTTTGATCGGCAGTTTCCTTGGCGGATTCGGTTCAAAAGTGATGAGTGAAGGAACAATTAATGTCGTGTACGGCATTCTTGCCGCGTTGGCTGCTGTCATGATGTTTGTTCCGAAAAAAGGCATTGACGATATTCCAAGCGATCAAGTGACCTTTAACAAATGGCTTGCCGCTGCATTAGCGCTTGTCATTGGGATTGGTTCAGGAATCGTTGGCGCAGCGGGAGCGTTTTTGCTGGTGCCTACTATGCTTGTTGTGTTAAAAATCCCAACACGAATGACGATTGCCTCTTCGCTGGCGATTACGTTTATTTCCTCCATTGGTTCGACGTTTGGAAAAATCACAACGGGGCAAGTGGAACTGCTTCCTTCTATCATCATGGTTATTGCCAGCTTAATCGCCTCTCCTTTAGGAGCAAAAATGGGCCAAAAAATGAATACAAAAATATTGCAAGTTATTTTAGCGTTTTTAATTTTAGCGACAGCCGTAAAAATTTGGGTTGATATTTTATAATTTCAAGTATAAATATGAACCGCATTTTATTTCAATCATTTCATTTCCATGTATAGTTTGCTTTAAATCGCCCACACTAGCTGGTGAAAATATCAAGGAGGGTGTGGGCGTTAATGAAAGAAGTATTGCAGCGTGTCAAAGAAAAGCTGGAACAATCGTTTGACAATCCGGGCGCTTACGATTTGGAACAATGTCTCCGCGAACTCGAGCAGTTAAAGGCGACGGCAGGCGACAAACAACAAATGATGGAAGATGTCATTCGCGCTATCACCCACGCGAAAAACGCGCAAGCACAGCTTGTCAATGCGGGCGATGAGTCGGCAACGAACGCTTTTGCCGAAGCGTATCGGGCGCTTGATCAAGCGATTGAATCTTACAGCAACGTAGATAATGACCCAGTGTGAATAGGCAAGGATTCCCTTGCCTATGCATGAGTAATGTTTATGGAAGAAAGCTTGTTTCCGTTCGCCTGGAGAGGAGATATAAAAAGAAGGAAAGCCTGGACAGAAAAAATCTCCGGCAAAATCTTGATACAATATTGACAAAATTTCGACACAATATTTTATTGATGGTTCATTGAAATATCAACTTATTTTTCTATAAAATAAAAATTGGAAAAAGTGAAACTATTCAGGGAGGTACCAAAAATGAAAGCCCTTACCTATCTGGGACCAGGAAAAAAAGAAGTAATGGAAAAGCCAAAACCGAAAATTGAAAAGGAAACCGATGCAATTGTTAAGATCACAAAAACAACGATTTGTGGAACAGACTTGCATATTCTTTCAGGGGATGTTCCTACGGTAGAAGAAGGTCGAATTTTAGGGCATGAAGGCGTAGGGATTATTGAAGAAGTTGGTTCAGCAGTAAAAAATTTCAAAAAAGGCGATAGAGTGCTGATTTCTTGTATTACCTCGTGTGGAAAATGCGAAAATTGCAAAAAAGGATTATATGCTCATTGCGAAGATGGCGGCTGGATCTTAGGACACTTAATTGATGGAACCCAAGCAGAGTATGTAAGAATTCCACACGCAGACAACAGTCTTTATCCGATTCCGGAAGGCGTGGATGAAGAGGCACTCGTCATGCTTAGTGACATTCTTCCGACAGGGTTTGAAATTGGGGTGTTAAACGGCAAGGTTCAGCCTGGACAAACCGTTGCCATTATCGGAGCTGGTCCCGTAGGTATGGCAGCGCTATTAACGGCTCAGTTTTATTCACCTGCAGAGATCATTATGGTTGATTTAGACGATAACCGTTTAGAAGTTGCGAAAAAATTTGGTGCAACTCAAGTGGTTAATAGCGCTGATGGTAAGGCAGTGGAAAAAATTATGGAATTAACCGGCGGAAAAGGTGTAGACGTCGCGATGGAAGCCGTCGGAATTCCAGTAACATTTGATATTTGCCAAGAAATTGTAAAACCAGGCGGCTATATAGCCAATATAGGTGTTCATGGAAAAAGCGTGGAGTTTCATATTGAGAAATTGTGGATACGGAACATTACGTTGACAACCGGTCTTGTCAATACGACTTCTACCCCGATGTTATTAAAAACGGTGCAGTCGAAAAAATTAAAACCGGAACAATTAATTACACATCGCTTTGCTTTTTCTGACATTATGAAAGCTTATGAGGTATTTGGCAACGCAGCAAAAGAAAAAGCATTAAAAGTCATTATTTCCAACGACTAAAAAAATCAATTCTTAATCATTAGAGCCTGTATCCAAAA
The DNA here is from genome assembly GCF_002217735.1 of Parageobacillus galactosidasius. NCBI lineage: Bacteria > Bacillati > Bacillota > Bacilli > Caryophanales > Anoxybacillaceae > Parageobacillus > Parageobacillus galactosidasius. The sequence goes on from NZ_NDYL01000001.1 coordinate 629,670, forward strand.
TCATTCAGTTATAGAAGGCATATGTAGGATCAAACCAATATCAGACAGAAAGATGGTAATCAAACGTGATATTGATTTGCAATCTATTCAAGAAGTAAGAAATTACCTTGAAGAAGCTAAATCAGCACAAAAAATCATTCAAAAATGGAATTCGTGAGATGCAGGCGTCAAACAAACAGTTGAAAGAGAAAAATCCCGCACTAACTTAAAGCACTTTAGAAAAGTTTGTAAACCAATATTATCCTGAGAAAGCAAGGAAGTAATAGCGTACAACAAACCCAGCGGCAAGCTGGGTTTGTTGTATATTCTCACCAATTTTTAAATTCAAAATTATTCTGATGATTTTATATGAATTTTTACCGTTAACCTGCATAATGTTGTAATACCCCAGAAGATCGATAATAATGGAGGATTTCAAAAAATAACATTAACACTTACAAAAAAAATTAAGGGTAAAAAAGGAGTTTTTTTATATCGCATAGAAAAATGATAATATCAACGATTTTTTTGGAGGGGTTTATCTTTAATGCGCTTTCAACATCCGAGTTAACCGATAGGGGATTGTAGATTTCTTTTGGATGTGCTAATCTATCCATGCAAGAGACATTAACCTTCTTATTTGGATCGTTTGCTTGTATATCTTTATTCTAGAAGCCGGTTCATGTCACTTTTATTTACTTCATTTACTCAAGTGCTCAAATGCAGTTGTGATATAATAAAATATTATAATAATAATTTGACAAACTTGGAGGTAGCAATGGAACTTCTAGAAGTGTTTAAAGCCTTGTCCAATGAAACAAGGCTGCAAATCGTACAGTGGTTAAAAAATCCTGAAATTCACTTTCCAAAACCGCAGCATGGGGATATACACGAAGATGGAGTTTGCGTAAGCGACATCCATAAAAAAGTTGGATTGTCACAATCTACAGTGTCCCTTTACCTGTCCATGTTGCAAAACGCCGGATTGATAAAAGCAAAACGAGTTGGGCAATGGACTTATTATAAAAGAGATGAGGAGAACATCAAAAAAATAATCGAATTGTTATCTAGGGATTTATAGCCCCAATTCTTCGCTCACGTTTAGACTGTGAGCATCAATTATTATTTTGGGCTTGAATCCTCTTTATTTTTATATTATTATATTAATAGTTCTAGATATCTATAAATATAGAATTGTTTCTAAATCTCTTTTATTTTTATGATTTATATCGATAATTCTAAATATTTATATTTATAAAAACAGATAAAAATAGACGGAATAAATCGGTTTGGTAAATATAGATTTGCGCATTATCTGACTGTCGAACTGTTTTTTGTCTTTGAAATACTAGGGGTAGTATTAAGACATCGAAAGCACGGGATTGGCAGAAAGAAATGTAAATGTGGAGGAACGATGATGAATCGTTTTGAAAAGCACAAAGGATATTCACGCATGTTTAAAGAAAACCATCTCACTCTCGGGTTGTTCTTTCCAATTGAATCATACGAGGGCAGCATTCCAAAGATGGACATTGAAAAACAAATGAAACTGGCAAAAAGAGCAGAAGAGCTCAATTTTGCTGCATTGTTTGTTAGAGATGTTCCATTACATGACCCTTATTTTGGAGATGTAGGTCAAATTTATGATCCTTGGGTTTATTTAGGATATCTAGCCGCCCATACCGAAAAGATTGCTTTGGGAACCGCAAGTATTATTCTCACCTTGCGCCACCCTTTGCATGTTGCCAAAGCAGCCGCTTCGGTTGACAAACTATCTGGCGAACGTTTGATTCTAGGGGTGGCGACTGGGGATCGCCCTATCGAATTTCCAGCTTTCTCAGTCGAGCCTGAACAGCGCAGCGCTTTGTTTCAAGAAGCTGTATTCGTAATGAAAAAAGCGTGGAAGGAGAGCTTCCCGGTGATCGAATCGCCGCGAGTCCATATGTCGAACGGGGACCTTTTGCCGAAACCTCGCTTGTCGGACATTCCGGTGCTGGTAACTGGCCACAGCTCTCAGTCCGTGGAATGGATTGCTGAAAACGGTGATGGTTGGATGTATTATCCGCGTAACTTGAGATTCCAAGCGGAATTGATTAAAAATTGGCGCTCTCATACCGATCAGTTTAAACCGTTCACTCAATCTTTATATGTAGATTTGACGGAGGACCCAAATCATCCGCCAATCCCTATTCATTTAGGGTTCCGAGTCGGACGCAATATACTCATTGAGTTTCTGGAAAGTCTTAAAAATATTGGTGTCAATCACGTGATTATCAACTTAAAATATGGCCATCGTCCTGTTGAAGAAGTGATTGAAGAATTAGGAGAAGAAGTTGTTCCACACTTTCCAGCATTAACTGAGGAGTAATTCAGGAAAATGAAATATTAAGAACTCGCTCGATTCCGTTCTAATCCACCTTGAGATCGGAATCGCGGGTTCTACTTGTTAGTCTACTAGTCTTGGTTTGAGAGAAATGAATCCTCTTAAAGTTTTATAGCAACTCAAAAATGCCACGGGGATGATGGAAAACATTCAGGACAGGAGTTGTATGTCTCAAAAGAGATGATAGTTCGATTATGAAGAAAGAAGAAATTGAGATTGTACAGGACAAAAGCGACGTAGAATATCAACTATACTCTAAGCAGCGTAATAACCTGTCTGTCGAATATTGGGCTTTTATGTAACCGCTTTATGTAACCGTTGCCAGTTTTGTGTGGTCGATATTGCCTCATTCTTGCCATGAAAGGCGGGTGCTATTGAACGCCAAGTGATTGCCACTTAGAGGAGGTGATGGCGGAAGCAAAAGATAACGTTGCTGCTCACACGAGCAATATTGACATGACAAAATTATTCTACCGGTTATAGGAAATTATAAAAAATAAAAATCATTAAAGGAGAGGGATTAAAAGTGTTACGTGATATTGATTTGCAATCCATCCAAGAAGTAAGAAATTACCTTGAAGAAGCTCAAGCAGCGCAAAAAATTCTTGCAAAAATGACACAAGAAGAGATTGATAAAATTGTTGAAAGCATGGCAAATGCGGCAAGAGAAGAAGCGGCACGCTTAGCGGCTATGGCAGTAGAAGAAACTGGTTTTGGTAATGTTGCAGATAAAACGACGAAAAACCTTTTCGCGGCGAATGACGTTTACAACTCTATCAAAGATGTGAAAACTGTCGGGGTTATTCGTCGAGATGAAGAAAATCGCGTATGGGAAGTTGCTCAACCTGTAGGAATCGTTGCAGGAATCGTCCCATCCACAAACCCAACTTCAACAGTTATTTTTAAATCATTGATCGCAGTTAAAGCAGGAAATGCTATTATTTTCAGCCCACACCCAGCAGCTGCAAAATGTACAGTAGAGGCTGCAAGAATCATGCAAGAAGCGGCAGAGCGCGCTGGAGCTCCAAAAGGCTTGATTTCTTGCATCACACAACCAACAATGGCTGCAACAAACGAGTTAATGAAGCATAAATTAACCGATGTCATTTTAGCAACTGGCGGTCCTGGCTTGGTGAAAGCAGCTTACAGCTCTGGAAAGCCTGCATATGGCGTAGGACCTGGTAACGTACCAGTCTATATCCATGAAAGTGCAAATATCGCAAAAGCTGTTGAACTAATCATCCAAAGTAAAACTTTTGACAATGGAACAATTTGTGCTTCTGAACAAGCTCTTTTAGTTGATGAATCTATTAAAGAAAAAGTTGTTGCTGAATTAAAACAACAAGGCGCTTACTTCTTGAATGAAGAGGAAAAACAAAAAGTAGCTTCTATCATCATGGTAAACGGTTCGTTAAATGCGAAGATCGTTGGAAAAACGCCTCAAGTAATTGCGGAAATGGCTGGTATTGAAGTTCCTGCTGACGTGAAAGTGCTTGTAGCGGAAGAAACAGGAGTGGGTAAAGAATATCCATTCTCAATCGAAAAGTTGTCTCCAATTCTAGCATTCTATACTGTAAAAGGTATGGAAGAAGCAAGCGAGCTTGCACTAAAACTGCTTGAAGTGGGCGGACTCGGTCACACAGTTGGAATTCACGCTGAAGACGAAAAAGTGATCGAAGCGTACACAATCGATAAACCAGCATCTCGTATTATTGTAAATTCTGGTACAACATTTGGTGGAATTGGTGCTACAGTGAATTTAATGCCATCCTTGACACTTGGATGCGGTGCAATCGGCAACAACGTTACATCTGACAACGTTACAGTAACTCATTTGTTCAACATTAAACGTGTTGCATTTGGAGTTCGCGAGATGCCAAAAAAAGATGAGGCACAAAAAGAAGCTGCATTAACGAAATAATAAATCAGGAAAGTATATATAACAAACCCAGTGATAAACTGGGTTTGTTATATTTTTTTGGCCAATTGTTACTTCTATAGAGTGGATTGTAAAAAAGTTGAAATTGCCGGGCAGCTAACCATCGCGGGAGAATGTGATGAACGTTGAATCGGAATGATTTAATGTTTCATGTTGCAAAGTGGAAATTGGGATATTTATTGTAGTATCATGTGTGTTGATTATCCAGCATTTACTGTTGAAACGAACTGGAGGGAAGAAAAATGGCGACAGAAAAAACCAACGCGATGCGTGTTCTTGATAAAAAAATGATTCCTTACAATGTCTTTACCTACGACAGTCAGGATGGAAGAATTGACGGCATATCGGTTGCTCAAAAAATAGGGAAAGACCCTCAATTGGTATATAAAACATTAGTAACACAGGGGAAGAGCGGAAACGTTTATGTGTTTGTCATCCCGGTAGAATCGGAACTCGATTTGAAAAAAGCTGCGCAAATAACGGGAGAGAAAAATGTCGCATTGGCGCCGATGAAAGATATCGAAAAATTGACTGGCTATATTCGTGGAGGGTGTTCACCGATAGGGATGATAAAACATTATCCGACCTTTATCGATTCCAGTGCTTGTCAATTTGAGCATATCATCGTTAGCGGCGGAAAAATTGGTTTGTTAATTGAACTAAGCGTGGAAGATTTACAAAGCATAACAGAAGCTACGTTTCATGAAGTGGTAAAATAAACGCCAAAAACTACTGATCGTTTCCCTTTTTTCCCGAAAAGCCTCCTTTCTCTAAACGAAGGGAAGGGCAAGATGATCAGCGGTTTTTTTGTATAAAAACAAATATGTGTTCTATACAAGAATTTTTCTATGCCAAAACTTCTTTGCTGGAGATAATAAGAAACTCCCACCTTTTCATGGAATGAAGGTGGGATTGGTTCATTATTTTTCTATGACTTTCGGCGGCATATTTTGAACTTAGTGTTTTGCACCAAATACGGAGGAATACAATTTATAGCCGCCATCTAAATTTTTCGCGCGGAAACCGTTGTCGTGCAAAATTCGTGTTGCTAAATATCCACGCAAGCCGACTTGACATGTTACGTAAATGGTTTTGTCTTTCGGAAGTTCCGCTAAACGTTCGCGCAGTTCATCAAGCGGAATATTGATAGCACCAGGAATCGTTCCACATGCGACTTCTTTTGGTGTACGAACGTCAATGAGCGTGCCTCCGTTTGCGATGATTTCATCAATTTCATGCCATTGTACGGTTTCCACCATTCCATCGAGAATATTCGAAGCAACGTAACCGGCCATATTCACTGGATCTTTCGCGGAAGAAAACGGCGGTGCGTAAGCAAGCTCTAAATCCGGTAAATCACGAACCGTTAAGCCGCCTTTAATAGCGGTTGCGATGACGTCGATACGTTTGTCGACGCCGTCTTTTCCAACGGCTTGCGCACCATAAATTTTGCCTGTTTCTTTGTCAAAAATCAGTTTCAATGTCATTTGTGTTGCATTTGGATAATAGCCCGCATGGCTCATTGGATGAACATGGACAACTTCATATGGGATGCCGAGTTGTTTTAAGGTTTTTTCATTATTTCCTGTTGCTGCGACGGTTAATTCGAAAATTTTCACGATCGCAGTTCCTAATGTGCCATTGTATTTCACATCGAGCCCATGAATATGATCCGCTACCAAGCGGCCTTGGCGGTTCGCCGGCCATGCAAGAGGGACAAATGTCTCAAAACCATGAATGTAGTTTTTTACTTCGATAGCGTCGCCGATGGCGTAAATGTTCGGATCGGATGTTTGCAAATATTCATTGACTTTGATAGTGCCGCGCACCCCAAGTTCAAGTCCGGCATTTTTCGCTAATTGACTTTCTGGCTGTACCCCGATGGCCAAAATAATCATATCGGTTTCAAGCGTGCGGCCGCTATTTAGAACAATACGTCGGCCGTTGTCTTCGAAAGCTTTCACGCCATCTTCCAAAATCAAATTTACGCCATTTTCACGCATATGCGCGTGAACAATCGATGCCATCTCGTAGTCAATCGGTGCCAACACTTGATTTGCCATTTCCACAAGCGTTACGTTCACTCCGCGCTTGACTAAGTTTTCTGCCACCTCGACACCGATAAACCCTCCGCCAATGACTACGGCGCTCTTTGGTTTTTCGTGATCAACGTACGCTTTTATTTTATCTGTATCAGATAGATTACGAAGCGTAAATAACGCGTTGGCTTCATGAATTCCAGGAATTGGAGGTATCATCGGCTTTGCGCCAGGTGACAAAATTAATGTATCATATGTTTCTTCGTATTCCTCGCCAGTGCGGATATTTTTTACTGTAACAGTTTTACGGTCACGATGAATCGCTGTGACTTCGCTTAAATTGCGAACATCAATGCGAAAACGCTTCGCCATTCCTTCAACCGTTTGGACTAATAGTTTGTTTCTATCCGTAATGACTTCGCCGATATAATACGGCAGGCCGCAGTTAGCAAACGAAATGTATTCGCCTCTCTCAAACATAATAATTTGGTATTTTTCGCTTAACCGGCGCAATCGGGCCGCTGCGGTGGCTCCCCCTGCTACACCGCCGACAATTACAATTTTTCGCATGAAGATTCCCCTCCATTATATAGATTACGAAGTTGCATTTATTGACTAATTATTGCAAGCATGAAAGATCCTATCTGTTCGTATTGAATGTTCTTTAATAATATACCCTATACGGTATATTAAAGGTGATTATTACTTTTGTCAATGATGTTCACATTTATTTCATAGTTAATACCGAAGATTACGAACGTATGTTTATGGAAGGTGGGGATGGAGATGGCCACAGAGGCTGTTTCAGAGAGGGGAGTAATGAGCTTGAAGAGTATATTCATTTTTACAATCACAGCCATTCCAAGAAAAGCGGAACGGCCTTTCCTCGGTTGAATGCAGTTTAATATACTCTTTTTTCATCGTCTACTTGACGGGGTATGTGTGCTTTTACAAGATGAGTAAATAAAAATATGATACATTACAAATGGACAAGTTAAAAGATATTTATCGAGGGAGGAAACTTGATGATTAAACGGATTGCAACTGAAAATCGATGATGAAAGACTGGAATGAAAGAAAGCCGTCTATTGTGTTTGAGTGCGATGATGTGCTAGGCACATATGAAACGATGAAAGCTAAAGGTGTGGAATTTTTAGGAGAACCGCAAAAAATGCAATGGGGCACATTTGTGCAATTTAAGGACATCGATGGAAATGAATTTGTCCTAAAAGGATAAAGAAACCGTTTCGAGAAACGGTTCTACCTCAAAAGGTTGCTGAAGCTTCAGCAACCTTTATCATTTTACTTGATAAAGCTGGACAGGTCTTTTTAAGAAGTGACAAGTGTTTCTATATCTTTTTCAAAATCGATCGGTTCTTCGGTTGGTTCATATCTGCGAATCACTTTTCCATCTCGGTTAATAAGAAATTTAGTGAAGTTCCATTTAATCTCGTCACCAACTAACCATTCTGGGTTTTTCTCCATAATCATCAGTTTAAGAATTTTTCCGCTCGCACTTGTTTCATCAAATCCTTTAAAAGGGGCTTCTTTCTTTAAATATTGAAATAACGGGTGGGCATTATTACCGTTCACTTCAATTTTTTCGAAAATCGGAAACGTTACACCGTAATTTCGCTGGCAGAAGGCAACGGCATCTTGATTGCTTCCCGGTTCTTGTTCACCAAACTGATTGCACGGAAAACCGAGAATTTCAAATCCGTACTTCTGATATTTCGCATACAACTTCTGTAAATCTTGAAACTGAGGCGTAAATCTGCAATGGCTCGCTGTATTAACAATTAGCAACACTTTTCCTTTGTAGTCAGATAAGGAAACCGTTTCTCCGTCCGCGTTTTTCACTTCATAGTCGTAAATGGACATAAAATCCTCTCTCCTTTTTACACCTTTTTATAATTAATATATTTTTATATTAATTATTATTTAATAAATTAAATAAAATTGTAAAATTATTTGCCTTTGTTTACTTTCTTTTTTGAAAACGTATAGCTTAAATAGTTTCAAACAAATCATATACATTTCTTTCTTAATTGAATGGATAGTTGAACTTGATTTTTATTATTGTTGTAACTACAATGGTTACATAAAGGAGGCAACTTATGAAAATCAGCAGTCGTTTTACTATGGCAGTCCACATTTTGTCATTGTTAGCGTTAGAAAAAAATACTCTTTGTACTTCAGAATGGATTGCGAAAAGTATCAACACGAATCCGGTCGTTGTGCGCAGAATCATTGGTAAACTAAAAAAAGCTGGTTTAGTGAATGTACGTCCAGGGACTGGTGGAGCATATCTTTTAAAAGATATAGAAGAGATTACTTTGCTTGATATCTATCGAGCTGTAGAAGTCGTTGAAGAAGGAGAGCTTTTCCAATTTCACGAGCATCCTAATCCTCATTGTCCAGTAGGGGCAAACATTCAAGCTGTTCTTGAAGTCATTTTGCTGCGTGCGCAAACGGCAATGGAAAAAGTATTAGAAGAGATTCGCTTAAAAGATTTAGTCACCAATTTAGCACAAAAAATCGAGGAAGGTCATCAATAATTTTTTAAACTTGTTGTAACTAAAATTGTTACAACGAACATGATTGAAAACCCACGCTTTAACCCGGATGAGGTTTACCGTTGGTTATTAAAGATGGAGGTTATTATGATGAGAGATATTATTCATCCAAAAACAATGATCGGACACGTTCATCTTATCGTATCCAATTTGGAGCGTTCACTTCGTTTCTACACAGAAATCATCGGATTTCGCCTATTAAAGCAAAATCAACACGAAGCGGCATTAACTGCGGATGGAGTTACTCCGTTAGTGGTGCTCGAGGAAAAAGCGGATGCGGTGCCGAAGCCGCCTCGGACAACGGGGCTTTATCATTTCGCGATTTTAGTTCCGGACAGAAAGAGTCTCGCCGAGGCGCTGCTCCATTTATTACAGACCGGCTATCCGCTGCAGGGAGCGTCCGATCATTTGTTCAGCGAGGCGATCTATTTGGCTGATCCGGACGGAAACGGCATCGAAATATACGCCGACCGCCCGATGGAAAAGTGGGAGAAGACGGCAAATGGAGAATATAAAGCGGTAACGGAGCCGTTAGATGTGAACAATTTGCTGGCGCAAGCGGGAACGGAAGCGTGGTCGGGGCTTCCAATGCATACGCGGATTGGCCATATTCATCTCCACGTCGCCCACATCGAAGAAGCTTATGCTTTTTATGTGCAAGGATTAGGCTTTGAACCGACGACACGTATGGGAACGCACGCGTTATTCGTTTCCGCGGGCGGCTATCACCACCATATCGGTCTGAACACATGGGCTGGAGTCGGGGCGCCAAAACCGCCAGTGAACGCCGTTGGATTGCGCGTATTTTCGATTGTGCTGCCAAATGAAGCGGAAAGAGAAAAAGTGGTGGAACGGCTCCAACATATCGGTGCATCGGTGCGGCGAAGCGAAAATAGCATATTGACAAGCGATCCGTCTGGCAACGAAATCGAGCTGATCATTCAGTAATAGTTTTATGCGCTTTTTCTATGAAGGCAGATTGGATGACATACAAAAGAGAGTGTTCACCTGTTAGCGGTACAGACACTCTCTTTGTATATATTTCGCAAGTTCTTCCGGTTTTTGCGAGCCGAGGTACAAACAGTCTCCGTCCGTCAGCTCGATCCATATTCCCTTTTTTCCTTTCATCGTGTAAGCACGGCCTTTTTTCAAGCTCCAGCGGATTCCCCAGCCGCCGTAGGACATAGGATGGTAAGGCTGAACTTGGACGTTTTTAATTTGTTGATACGGAATAACGCGAGATCGAAATGGGAAAAAACGAATGACAAGCCCTTCTTTTTCCGTTTTTGTGACTAGTTTCATCGACAAAAAGAAGAGGGGAAAACAGATGCCGAACAACAGAAACAAGCCCCACATTTCCGTATCGCTTGCCGGCTTCGAGCCAAATGGGATTCCAAATATGATTTGCTGGATAAATCCGTACCATATAACAGCGGCGACGATAAGGACAAGCGCGTTCGCATACCAAGGCAGACGCTGCACTTCGCGCATGGCTATTGCTCCTCCTTTCTTGTCTCCTCCTTAATTATCATATTCTTCAAGAACATGAAGAACTCCTTTTATTTGCCGGCAACAATCATAAGTGTTACAATAATGGCGAATAAGGAGATAAAAAGTTTTCTAGGGTTCCGTGGCCACGCGGCGGCCAGTCTGCGACCGAGAGAAAACGCGCGGCATTGCCGCGTACACGGAGGTATAAGCAGTTTGTTAAACATCTATAAATTAAATATCTCCTGTTATTCGGTGTGGAGAGGTGGATGTTCTCCATCTTTTCCATCGTCTCCTGTCTGATGATAAAAAATCATCTCCCCCTTCCTCATGTAAAAAGGAGATGAAGAAGAATTGACGAATATATGTTCTAAAGGATCTAAACATAGGGGGAAGGCAAGGGGATGAAAACGGTTCGGGTGATGAAAATCGTTTCCGATGATGAAACACAACTTCACTCATTAGACGAGTTGATGCGCGTCTTTGGTTCCGCGAAGCGATACGCGTTCAACCGTTTGCTGGAAGGAAGGAACGCCAAAGACATCATCAAGCACCTTCCGCGCCAATTTCAGCTCAACCAACGGTTTGCCGAAGATGCGGTCTTGCTTGCTCAATCGTTGATTTCTTCTCAACGTGAGTTGCTTCCCATGCGCTTAGAGGATGTGCAGGCGAAAATCGAAAAAACCGAAAAGAAAATCGATGAATACCAACATGGAAGAAAAACACCGAAAAAAGTCGATCTTCCAACGTGTTTAGACGGATTACACCGACGATTAGAAAAACTGAAATTCAAAGAAGCCGAGCTAAAGCACCATCTCGATCATGGGACGATTCCACGTGTGATTTTTGGCGGAAAACAGAACTTTTACAAGCGCTTGAAAGGAAACATCACGAACGAAGAATGGAAAGATTTGCGCTCGAATCAGTTGTATGCCAGAGGCGATAAAAGCAAAAAAGGAAATTTAAACATTCGTCTCGTGTATGACGATCACACGTATGAATGTTATGTAGAAATTGCGAATCCACTTGGACAACCAAAAGGAAAACACGCTCCCCGCTTGAGGTTGCCTGTGTCTGTTCCTGAAAAATATGAAGAGGAAATCATCGATCTCGTCATGGGAGAACCAGTCGGAGTGAATGCAAAAGGAAAGCCCATTATCGAATATCGACCATATACCGTTGAAATCAAACGCAAAAACGGGGAATATTATGTCCATCTCGTCTATGAAGAAGAGGTATATGGCAGGGAACTTGCCTATGATGAACCGATTCAAGCGGAACGAATCGCTGGGATTGACATCAACATTGACCGCATCGCTGTAAGCATCGTTTCGAAACAGGGAAACTTTCTTCAATCAAAAGTGTTTTACTGTCATGAACTCGAATATGTGAAAGCGAATAAACGAAACAACATCGTTGGAGAAACAGTAAGAGATGTGTATGACTGGCTGCTTCAAGAGAATGTTGGGGCAGTGGTCATCGAAAACATTCAACTGAGGCAGCGGCACGATACAGACAAACGATTCAATCGCCTCACCCATAATTTTAAAAAGAAAAAGCTGACGGAAGCGATCGTTCGTCGGGGGATGCGGCTTGGGTTTCGCATCAAAAAAGTGAACCCTGCCTATACCAGTGTCATCGGACGTTTTAAGTATATGAAAAAGTATGGGTTATCCGTCCATGAAAGCGCCGCTTTGGTGATTGGCAGAAGGGGATTAGGCTACCATGAACGATTGCCAAAAGAACTCATTGACGCCATCAAAACGAAAGTGAAACGCCATTTGATTGCGGTGTTAGGGTCGATGGAAGAATCCTACAAGCAATCAAAAAGCGGAACGAAACAACGTCAATATATCGCGATGATGTTACGCAAAATCGAGAATTTCAAAGAGGAACATGAATGGTCATTATGGAACATCTTGCACAAATTCTGTTGGCTGAACCAGTACCAAATTCAACTGAAGGAGGTGTAGACCTGGTTGCTAAAATCGTTGTCGTGTACGGACCGATGGAAGGAATGGTGCACGACAGGCGCCGTCGCTGACAGCGATCCACGGGGTGTCTTTCACAGCAGGTGAATGACAAGGGGACTCCCTTCCTGATGGAACTCGGTGAGAATCCGAGCGGCAAGCGGTGTTTCCTGGTTCCATCGCGATGTGTCGATTTTTATAGATTTTAGTAACCAGGGACAAAAGCCCGGGAGGATATCGATTCGATATTTCTTCGCGGCTTTTTTATTTTGCAAACAAGGAGTGATGAACATGGCATGGGTATACTTAGTCATTGCTGGCATTTTTGAAATAGTATGGGCGATCGCTCTAAAATATACGATGGGATTTACGCGGATGGTGCCGTCCATCATTACGTTTTTCGGCGCGCTTGCCAGCTTTTATTTTTTGTCGATAGCGACAAAAACGTTGCCAATCGGAACCGCCTATGCGGTATGGACGGGAATCGGAGTGATGGGTGCGGTTATTATCGGGATGGTATTCTTGAATGAACCGATCAATGCTTCACGCGTAATCTTTTTGCTGCTTATTTTGGTGGGGCTTGTTGGTTTGAAATTGACGTCGGGGCATTAAACGAAAAAGCATGCTTTATGTCTTTTGTGATTACTGTTTTTCTCTGTTATGTCCATGTGCTTTGAGGTGCTTGACCACAGGAATAACAGGGATGCTTCCCATAGCCATCAAGTTAAGAATTTGATCTTTTTTCAGCGCCAAAAACATGGTATCCTTTCTAACGAAAATCATCGTTGGAAAGGATTGTTTTTTGATGGCAAAAAAGATGAAGGCATGGATAAAAACGATTCGTCAACTCTTCTCCTCTGAAGAACTGACCCGTCTGGCACGGAAAGTCGGATTCATTCAGCGGCAGCGTTCATTAACAGCGGAATATTTAAGGGCTGGAAATCCTTATTTGACCTTGACCGTGTCAAAAAGATGAAGAAGGAACGATTCGAATGCCACTTATATGGGACATTGATTGCCATTTTAGTCACGCAGACTCTTCTGTTCCAAGCCCGAAGGTATTGGCATCAACGGGAGGGAATCGAGATCAGTGAATGGAAAGCGCTTAATATCCTCCAATCGTATTGGCATCGGTTTCTTTTGCATCCCCAAGCGATGGAAACCGCCCTTCCATCTCTCCTGTCTCTGTTAAGGAAACACGCGAGGAAAGACCGAAGGAAAGGAGAGGAAACGGTATCGGATCTTTTAAAGAAATTGGGGATATGGTAGTGTGGGTTATGGATATAAATGCCAAATAACCCTCTTCTTGAGGGTTATTTGGCATGCCCAGCATTTGGTTTTCTCTTCATCCTTTGATTGATTTTTCGAACATGCGTATCATCCTAAAAAATTTTATACCGCTAACTTGACGGGTATGGGGATGCTTCCCCCATCCAATTATGTATAAAAAATAAAAAAAGAGAGGATGTTAGTTTTTGAATGAAACTAACTATCCTCAATTCATTATATTCTGCTTATGATGAACCCTGCTTGTTTTCAAGTATTGTACAGGAAAGAGTAGCATTAGCCTTACTTTTCTGAAGGAGACGGAATCGGGACTTTCCAGTTTCCATCTTTATAGAAAACCGTCGCCGTCTTTAAGGTGAGGGTGAGTTGAGTTGGTATTTTCTCGATTCCTTCTATTTCTAACTCTCTTTTCATATGATAAGTCATTGTCTGTTTATCATAGCCTATTATTGATACACGGGAAGTGTCCTTGGTGTTAATAGTGAATATGTTTCCGTGTTCATCACTTAGTTCGAAATGTCCTCCTGCGAGATGAGCTTTTTCCTCTATTTGTAGTATTCCTACTCGTTTTCCGTCTTTGTTTGTTTCTAACCTAAAGTTTTGAATGGTAAATGAATTACCTTTGTAATCAAAGGTAACAGGTTGCTCGTTTAATTTGATTGGATTAAAGGCGATAGATTTATTTGGATACTCTACTCTTTCAATTCCTCGAAAAACAAATGTCAACTTTTCTCCCTTTGGAAGCGGAATGAACGAATGGCGCCAATCCACTTTCTCAATTTGGCGAGGAGAGTATTGGTTGTGTTCGGATAAGACGAACCCTTTCGTACCATTATCACGGCCTTTCGGAAGGGTTGTGGCAACTATGTTTCCTTTGCTGTCAACAATGTCATAAAGCAGTCCGTGATAAGAATAGCCAATACCTTGGATAAAGTATTCTGGGTGACCTTTCATCAATTTTTTCCCTTTTTCCGTCCATCTTGTTTCAAAATTTAAACTTGTTAAAGTAGGAGAGTAAACAACATTTTTTAATGTAATAGCCAATCCTTCAGATGTGACATATTCTTTGTTGATAGGCAGCGTTTTTGTTGCTTTTATGCTTTTCTCAATATTAACTGGAACTTTTAAATTCCATTTGCCTTTGGTTGAACCAATTTTATTGATACTAATGTTAGCGAAAAGTTGCTTAGAATCGGAAGCTGAATGGTTTAACTCAAACATCAGATCAGCGTAAGGATAGTGAGGAAACACACGATTAATGTATTGTGTTACAAATCGTCCTTTTTTTGTTCGATAATTCGTGCTTGTCGATACAATATCACCATCTTTATCTGTAATGTAAAATGTATTTAAGTCTTTCACAAAATATATTGCTCTCCCTGGCCCCCATTCTTCAGATTCGAAAAGAATGGTTGGGTCAATAAATTCACCGTTTTCTTTTTCAAGGCTGTACGTAAGAATAAGACGGTTTGCGTCTGCCATCACTTCTTTTACTTTAAGAGTAATGCCGTTATCGGTAACAGAGGCTTCTGTTGTTTCGGAAAATCCTTCTTTTGCGGCGATTTGCAATCCTTCATCGAGGTCAGGGCGAACAAAAAATGATTTGATATATGCCGCAAAGGTCGGGGAAAGATAAGCGCCCGCTGAGATGCCAATCGTTATTGAAGCAGCGGCAATGGCCAGCCACTTTTTCCATTTTGATTTACGTGGGGGTTTTTGTCTTGACTGCTCTTCCATTCTGTAAGGAAGTTCTTTCGCGAATGTAAAAATGCTTTCTGGAACTTGGATATGATCCAACGATTTTCCAATTTTTCGTTTCCAAAAATCGTCTTGAACATTCATCGAAGTTCCTCCTTCCGCTGTCCTTGATAAGATTGATAAAGCAAATTTCGCGCTTGAAACAGCCGCGATTTCACCGTGCCTTCTTTGATTTGGAGAAGTTCGGCAATTTCGCTGATTTTCATGTTTTGATAGTAATAAAGCACAAGAACAACGCGATATTTCATGTCGAGCTTAAGAATATGCGCCAAAAGTTCCTGCTCCTCTTCTTTACTGACTACTTCATCGACTGGCAGGTGATGAGAGTTCGATAAAAACGGAAGCACATCGCTGATTTCGGTATATTGTCTTTCTTTTCCAAGTTTGCGCGCTAAATCAATAGCCCGATGAGTGACAAGCCGGTAAAACCATGATGAGAAATGGTGAATTTCTTTATTTTCGCTGATCGTGCGATAGGCTTCGAGCAAACTGTTTTGTATGGCATCTTCGGCATCATGGTGTGAGCGCAGTATTGTAAAAGCAAGTCGGTACGCTTTCGCTAGATGCGGGGAAACAAGCAGATAAAAAGCATCTTTGTTTCCTTGTCTGCACTGCGCCAAAAGATGTTGTTCATCATGCATACAACCATCCTTTCTTTTGACAAAGTTTTATCTGCATATAAGGCGAAGTCAGGGAAGAAAAGGTTCAATTTTTTATTATGCATTGAAAAAGACTGCTGACGAAATGCAGCAGTCTGGGTTACTTTTCAAAACCATATTCCCGTTCTACTTTGCACACCCGGACTGAATAGCGCTCGTACCATTGCTGCTTTCCTTTTTCTTGCGCGATTTGGTGCGCCGCGTGCGCTTTCCATTGCTCAATGGCCTCTAAAGAATCCCAATAGGAAACGGTGATGCCGGCGCCGCTTTCATTGCGGACGCTGTCGACGCCAAGAAAACCAGGCTGTTGGGAGGCAAGTTCAACCATTTGTTTCGCCATCGCATTATATCCGTGATCTCCTTTGGTTCGCTCCGAGGTAAAAATTACCGCGTAATATGACTTTTCCATCGTTTTTACTCCTTATCCTTTTATGTACTCTTGTCGCTTCACGGTGATTTTGACATCTGACAAGAGGAAAATGCTTGTTAAAATAATGGCTAGGCCGCCGAGCATGCCAATCGTGATTTTTTCGTGAAGGAAGATCACTCCCCAGATGACACCGAAAACAGGTACAAGAAAGGTAACGCTTAATGTTTTTGTTGGACCGACGCTTGCTAGTAAGTAAAAATAAAATAAGTAAGCGGCCGCCGTGCAAAAAACGGCCAATCCCAATACCGAATACACCACGACTGGCGATACTGGTTTCGTTGGGATATAAAAGACCGTCAACGGAATGAGCACGAAAGCGGCGCCTAGTTGCTGTCCAATCGACAACGATAAGGAAGAAACTCCCGTAAACGCTTTTTTGGCATACACACCGCCACAGCCGTAGGAGAACGCGGCCAAAATCGACAGTAATGCGGAAAAAACGGTCTGCATCGACAGCGGAACAGGACTCCAGCCGACTAGCGCAAACACACCGACAATTCCGAAGCCGATGCCGATCCATTTTTTTGCATAAAGCGGCTCGTGAAGAAACCATTGCGAAACAAGCGCGGTAAACAACGGAGTGGTCGAGTTCAAAATGGCCGCTACGGAAGCAGGTAAATGCAGCGTGGCAGCGGCGATCAGTGTAAACGGAATTGCCGCATTCAGCGCCCCGACGATGAGATATTGCTTCCAATAAGCTTTCAGCTCTATGCTTTTTTTGAACATCCATACATACAATAACAGCACGAGGCCGGCGATAAGCACGCGCAACTCAATTGTAAGCACAGGACCGATGACAGGAGAAGCGATGCGCATAAATAAAAAAGAAGCTCCCCATAAAGCCGCAAGCAGAAAAAGAGCAGAAATTTCTTTGGTATTCATATTCCGTCTCTCCTAATGAATTTTTTCTGAATTATATCATATTTTTTCTATTGGCACAGAAGAGATTGATTGACAAGTCGAGTTTTTTATTGACAACGCATATAATGATTGAATATCATTAAATTGAAAATAATATATGGTTTCTGTGTTAAAGGGGAGTAGCTTTAACAGCAAAGTCGTCAGTTCAGGGTCACACCCTCGGCTTTGTTGGCAACGGTGACGTTGTTAGCGAGACCTTTGCCGATATTGGTAAAGGTCTGTTTTTATGAAGACCTTTACCGATTGGGTAAAGGTCTTTTTTTGTGAAGAAAGGAGGAGGATTGGGGAGAATAAAAAGGAGATTCGAAAAAGATGAAATGCAGTATTTGGGGGGATATAATGAGAAAATTATGGAAACGACTGCGTTTCATTGTAAAAATCCGCCGGTTTATCCCGTTTTTCATCGAATTTTTTCGCTCTCGAGAAGTGCCTATGTTTAAAAAGACGCTTTCCATTGTACTTTTAGCGATCTATATGGTGTTTCCGTTTGACATTATTCCTGATTGGTTGGGACTTTTTGGCATCATTGATGATGTAACCGTACTATTATTTATTCTTCAGCAAATAGTAAAAATGGCTCCTTCACATTCAAAAGATAAATACGGTATTTAAAAAAAGGAGGAATGATCAATGGAATTATTTTCGATGGAATTTCTATCTGCACTTTTATCGATTATCATTATTGATCTTGTACTAGCGGGCGATAATGCGATTGTCATTGGTTTGGCGGCGCGAAACTTGCCGAAGCACCAACAGAAAAAGGCAGTCATTTGGGGAACGGTAGGAGCGGTTGTGATCCGCGCGCTTGCGACCTTGTTTGTCGTATGGCTGTTAAAAGTTCCTGGATTGCTGCTGATTGGCGGTATATTGCTTGTTTGGATCGCTTATAAGCTTCTCATTGAAGAAAAAGGTCATGACGTAGAAGCGGGAGGAAGTTTATGGGAGGCAATCCGCACGATTATTATCGCCGATGCATTAATGGGATTGGATAATGTACTAGCGGTAGCGGGAGCCGCGCACGGAAACTTCTTGTTAGTTATATTAGGGTTATTAATTTCAGTACCTATCATGGTATGGGGAAGTACGTTAATTTTGAAGTGGATCGAACGTTTCCCAATTATTATTACAATCGGAGCGGGAGTGCTTGCATGGACGGCTTCGAAAATGATTGTGGATGAACCGTTTTTAGATCAGTACTTCGCCAATCCGGTTGTAAAATACGGATTTGAAATTCTTGTCATTGCTGGAGTGATTGCCGCTGGCACATTGAAAAAGAAGAAGGGTGAAAACCAATTAGAAACAAAAGCCGCCAACGAATGATTGGCGGCTTTTGCTTATAACTCATCAAATCCGTTATCGATGTTCACTTTTGTATATTGCCTTGATTTTTGTTCGAAAAAGTCTGATTTGCCGAGGTCGACTTCTTCATATGCTTTAATCCAGCGCAATGGATTTGTCCGATAACCGTCAAACGGACGGTCAAATCCAAGCTGATGGGCGCGGACGTTGGCGTAAAACTTAATGTAGGCGCTCAAATCGTGCATATCAATGCCATCGATATCGTTGCCAATGATATAATTGGCCCATTCGATTTCCAGCTCTGCTGCTTTAATGAACGTTTCTCGCACAAATTGAGCAAGTTCCGGTGTATTGTATTCTGGATATTCGTTTAGTACTTCTTTGAAAATTTTTGCAAATAAATCGACATGAATATGTTCGTCTCGATTGATGTAATTAATCATCGTGCTTGTCGCGACCATTTTTTGATTGCGCGCCAAGTTATAAAAGAAGGCAAAGCCGGAGTAGAAGAACAGACCTTCTAAAATAACGTCATACACGATCGATTTTAGCAAGTTTTCAACATTTGGATGTTCAGCAAACTCTTTATAGCCGTTTGTGACGAAGTCGTTTCGCTTTCGCAAAATCGGTTCGTTTCGCCAAAACTCAAACACTTCGTCCTGTTTGCTTTTTGGCACGAGGCTTGAAAGAACATAAGAATATGAATGATTATGAATGACTTCTTGCTGCGCAAGCATAATCATCAGCGCGTTAATGCTCGAATCAGTGATATAATCGGCGACTCTTCCGGCGTAATCCGTTTGAATGCTGTCAAGCAACGCTAAAAGCCCAATGATTTTCAAAAACGCGTCTTGTTCGCGTTCAGTTAAATTCGGAAATTGTTTGACGTCTTGGGACATATTGATCTCAAACGGCGTCCAAAAGTTTGCCAGCATTCGTTTATATTTGGCGTACGCCCAAGGATAGGCGATATCATCCCAATTTAGGACGTTTGAGCTTTTGCCGTTAATGATTCTTGTAGAGCGGTTTGGTGCTTCTGGGTCCATGATGATCCGCTTCGTTAATGGATGTGCCATGTTTTATTCCCCCTTGGCATTAACTTGCGCATGATTCACATTCATCGATCGTGCTGGAAGTAGAACGGACGTAATACGTTGTTTTTAGTCCTGACTTCCATGCGGTGAGATGAAGATCCAACAGCTCTTTTGCTTTGATGGTGTTCAACACGTAAAAATTAAACGAAATCGCTTGGTCGATATGGCGTTGGCGCGCCGCATTTTGCTTAATGCTCCAATGCTGGTCAATATGGTAAGCTGATTTATAGTACCACGTTGTTTCGGCGTTTAAATCGGGCACGGTAACTGGAATTTTGTAATCTTTCTTTTCTTCGGCGTACACTTTTAAAAAGATCGGATCGATACTGGCGGTGCTGCCGGCGATAATCGACGTCGAAGCATTTGGCGCGATCGCCATCACATAGCCGTTGCGCATGCCGTATTTGGTAACTTGTTTTTTCAGCGTGTCCCAGTCGACGTTGTCGTTGCGGCGGTATCCGCGTTTATCAAAATAAGCGCCCGTCTGCCAGTCAGATCCCGGAAACGCTGGATAGCTTCCTTTTTCTTTCGCGAGCTCCATACTCGCTTTGAT
Source organism: Parageobacillus galactosidasius (assembly GCF_002217735.1). Lineage (NCBI taxonomy): Bacteria > Bacillati > Bacillota > Bacilli > Caryophanales > Anoxybacillaceae > Parageobacillus > Parageobacillus galactosidasius. The sequence continues at coordinate 650,045 of NZ_NDYL01000001.1, forward strand.
CGCTAAGTAGGCAATTTTTTCGTACAGCTTGTCCGCGTATTCAACTGCTTCGTCTGATTCCCAGCGAATGCCTTTTAACGCAAGCAAATGATGCCAGCCGAACGTGCCAAGTCCGACGGCGCGATATTTTTGATTGGTGAATTTCGCTTGTAATACCGGGATATTATTTAAATCAATGACGTTATCGAGCATGCGCATTTGGATCGGGATGAGCCGCTCGAGTACATCGTCGGTGACGGCACGGGCAAGATTGATGGAAGACAAATTGCAAACAACGAAATCGCCCGGGATTTTTTCAATGATAATCTTTCCATCTTTCGTATATTGTTTTTCCACGACGGTCGGGCTTTGGTTTTGCGCGATTTCTGTACAAAGGTTGCTGCAGTAAATCATGCCGAGATGCGCGTTCGGGTTTTTCCGGTTCACTTCGTCGCGGTAAAACATAAATGGTGTGCCGGATTCTAACTGGCTGCGCATAATGCTTTTCATTATTTCGATCGCTGGCACTTTTTCTTTCGAAAGGCTCTTTTCTTGAACGCATTGCCAATATTTTTCGCGGAAGCTTCCGCTGCCTTTTTCCTCATCATAAAAGTCTTCCAAACTAAATCCCATCACTTTGCGCACTTCATGGGGGTCAAACAAGTACCAATCGCCGCGTTTTTCTACTTGCTCCATAAATAAATCTGGGATGCAGACGCCCGTAAATAAATCATGTGTTCTCATTCGTTCATCGCCATTATTTAATTTTGCGTCCAAAAAAGCGAAAATGTCTTTATGCCAAACATCCAAATAAACGGAAATCGCACCTTTGCGCTGCCCTAATTGGTCGACGCTGACGGCGGTGTTATTAAGCTGCTTCATCCATGGAATCACTCCGGACGAAACGCCTTTAAACCCCCTGATATCGCTGCCTCGGCTTCTGATTTTGCCGAGATAGACGCCGATTCCGCCGCCGGATTTGGAAAGGTTGGCGATGTCTGTGTTGCTGTCGTAAATGCCTTGCAAGCTGTCATCGACGGTATCGATAAAGCAGCTTGAAAGTTGTCCGTAGCTTTTTCCGGCATTTGCTAACGTTGGCGTGGCGACGGTCATATATAAGTTGCTTAGCGCCCAATACGCTTCTTGAATGAACGTAAACCGGCGATGTTTCGGTTCTTTCGCCATTAACGTCATTGCGATGATAAGGAAGCGCTCCTGCGGCAGTTCGTACAAGTTGCGGTCGTAGTCGCGGGCGAGGTAGCGGTCCGCGAGCGTGCGAAGGCCGATATATGTAAACAACTTATCTTTATCTGGATCAATAAGTTTTCCAAGCTCATTGATTTCTTCTTTTGAGTAATCATCAAGAAGAGAGCGATCGTACACGCCTTTAGAAACAAGCGTTGTAATCAACTCGTACAAGCTGCCGTAGCGTTGTTTTGCGTCATATCCGCGTTGTTTGGCCGCTTCTTTGTATAGCTTTTGCAAATAGATGCGAGCGCAGACAAACGTCCATTCTGGTTCTGTCTCACTAATATAGGAAAGGCCTTCAAGTATTAAGTAATTCGTGATTTGTTCCGCAGAAAGCGCATCTTTGCTTTCGATGATGCGGATGATGCGTTCCATATAGCCGTCAGTCTGTAGATGCGGGTAGTCTTTTGTTATATCGCGGATAAAGGAAATAAGACGTTCGCGAGAAAATGGTTTAGTTTGCCCGTTTTCTGAAGTAATAATGATAGTGTTCGCCTGTAGTCCCATCAGTTTCTCCTCCTTGTTTCCATAAAAAAATCCACTCGGGTCGAGTGGACGAAACGACAGTATAAAAAAGGCAAGAGAAGCCCTTTCCAACCATCGTTTCATCTTCTCGCTCCCCGGAGAACATGAAACGCAAACAAGCAAGGCAGGTCTCCTGACTCGTGCTTCATCCTACTCTGGATCCTTCCCGTATGTGCGCCCGAGCGAGCTTTCACATACAGTGGATGTTCCATTTCGTCCACACATACAGTTGCGGGGGCAGTTCTGGATTCTCACCAGATTCCCTATTAAGTCCGGATGGACACCATTGCTTGCGGTTTTCATACTATATTTAGTTGTGGTTTTAGATATATGACACAATATATAGTGTTTTTGTTGCTGATGGTACAAGCATATAATAAAACGATGGAAAATTCAACTACTTTTTATACAGACATGAAAAAATGAGAAATGCTTTTCAAATAGGAAAGCATTTCTCATTTCCGAGAAGTCTGAAATTTTAGCAACAAAAATTGAAGCAACAATCCAATGCATACCCCTGGAATGACAAAAAGCATCGGAAGCCAAATAGGACCGAAAACGATTTCGAAAATTTTAATATGTGCGGAATACATAAGAGCGATCGTGACGAAATAGGCAGAGAACACATAGGGAAGAAAGGAGTAGGGGGACTGTCCACCTCCCGCATCTTTTACCGCATCCCACATGGCGTAAAAGTATAAACATGGATAGAACATTAACCATTGGAAATCAACGACATCAATCGCTTCTTTGTTGTTCCCTAAAAAGCTTAATCGAATTGCTTCATTGAATCGCGATTGTACGTTAATGAGAAATTCCAACAAAATAAACAAAGTGCCTTTGAAGTATTTTTTATTGAGAAGTTGGCCCAATCCAGGCAATGCAATGCTCCACATTAACTGTTCTATTGCCTTCACGTTTCCTAACCCTTTGCTTTGTGTTGTTTGTTGTTGCAATCGAAAAAAGAAGATATAATCATTGCGCAAAAAACTCATGATTATCTTCTTAATATTACATTTTTAACAAATAAAACTACTTTATACTTTTTGGAATAATAAAACAGTTATCCAAAATTCAACAAATTAATATTAGGCAGGAATGTTCAGAGTAAAAAAGATATGGTGATAAAACGACTATAAAAATATTTATCCTTATAATATTTAGAAAATATTCTTTGAATTTTTCAGAATAGTTAATATAATATTATTAAAACAACAAAGGGGGAAAAGACGTGAAAGGATTAAAATCGGTCTTGCTTTGGGGGCTTATTTCCGCTCTTGGGGCGGCAGGGTTTGCCGTTCTTGCATTGAACCGCGGCGAGACGGTAAATGCGATTTGGCTGATTGTCGCGGCTGTCTGTACGTATGCGGTAGCATACCGTTTTTATAGTAAATTTATCGCTCGCAAAGTATTTGAACTTGATGACAGTCGCAAAACGCCTGCGGAAGTGTTTAATGATGGAAAAGATTATGTGCCGACAAACAAATGGGTATTATTCGGCCATCATTTTGCGGCGATCGCTGGCGCCGGACCGCTTGTCGGACCGATTTTAGCAGCGCAAATGGGATATTTGCCTGGCACGCTTTGGATTATTATCGGCGTTGTTTTAGGCGGTGCTGTCCAAGATTTTATTATTTTATTTGCGTCTATGCGGCGCAATGGCAAATCGCTTGGCGAAATGGTGAAGGAAGAAATTGGCCCGGTTACAGGGTTCATTGCATCGCTTGGTATTTTAGGAATCATGATTATTTTATTAGCTGTTTTAGCATTGGTAGTAGTAAAAGCGCTTGTAGGAAGCCCTTGGGGAATGTTTACTATTGCCGCAACGATTCCAATTGCGATTTTGATGGGAGTTTACATGCGCTTTATTCGTCCAGGGCGTGTGGCGGAAGCGTCATTAATGGGATTTATTCTGCTTCTTGTTTCTCTTGTCGCTGGACAATATGTGGCGGAGCACCCGACATTAGCGAAAATCTTTACATTGAAAGGTGAAACGATCGCGATTTTAATGATTGCTTACGGATTTGTCGCATCTGCTTTGCCGGTGTGGCTGCTGCTTGCGCCGCGCGACTATTTGAGTACGTTCTTAAAAATCGGGACGATTGTTGGTTTAGCGCTGGGAATTTTAGTTGTTGCTCCAGACTTGCAAATGCCGGCGCTGACGAAATTTGTTGACGGCACTGGTCCTGTGTTTGCTGGTGACTTATTCCCATTCTTATTTATTACGATTGCCTGTGGTGCGGTGTCTGGATTCCATGCACTTGTTTCGTCCGGTACAACGCCAAAAATGATTGAGATGGAGAGCCATGCCCGCCCGATCGGCTATGGAGCCATGTTAATGGAATCGTTCGTTGCAGTGATGGCAATGATTGCTGCGTGTATATTAACTCCTGGAGTATATTTCGCGATTAATAGCCCAGTTGCTGTGATTGGGCAAGATGTTGTGCAAGCAGCAAAAGTCGTGTCTTCATGGGGATTTACAATTACGCCTGACATGCTGACGGAACTTGCGAAAGATGTCGGCGAGCAAACGATTTTATCGCGGACTGGCGGAGCGCCGACACTAGCGATCGGAATGGCTGTCATTCTCTCTAATGTGATCGGCGGCAAAGCATTAATGGCCTTCTGGTACCATTTCGCGATTTTGTTTGAAGCGCTCTTTATTTTAACGACGATTGATGCGGGTACACGCGTTGGCCGTTTTATGATTCAAGATATTATGGGCACTTTCTACAAACCGCTTGGCAAAACAGATTCGCTAGTTTCCAATATTATCGCGACGACGCTGTGTGTTCTTGCTTGGGGATATTTCCTATATCAAGGGGTAGTCGATCCTCTGGGTGGCATTAATACATTATGGCCGCTTTTCGGTATTGCCAACCAAATGCTGGCAGGAATTGCGCTTTTATTTGGAACGACGGTTTTATTCAAAATGGGCAAAAAAGCTTACGTTTGGGTGACATTGGTCCCAACGACATGGCTTTTAGTGGTAACGATGACGGCAGGATTCCAAAAGCTGTTCCATAGCAATCCAAAAATCGGTTTTCTAGCTCATGCTAATGCCTTTAAAGATGCATTAAATCAAGGTAAAATTTTAGCACCTGCAACCAATGAAGCACAAATGCGGCAAATCATTATGAACGACTACATTGATGCAACGCTTTGCGCGATTTTCATGCTTGTTGTGATTGCCATGTTGATTTCGGCAGTAAATATGTGGATAAAAGTATTGAAAAACAAACATGTACCGTTGAAAGAAGCACCTTATATTCCAAGAGATGGAGGAAATGAGGTTAAACATTATGCGTAAGTGGCTTCATACGATTCTTTCCTACCGCAAGCAATTTCTTGATTTGCTGGTTGGTGTTCCAAACTACGAGAAATATGTAGAACATATGAAAACACATCATCCAGGAGAGCCGATAAAATCAAGAAAAGAGTTTTTCTGCGAAGTGCAGGAAGCGCGCTATAACGGCAAAGGCGGAAAAGTATCACGCTGTTGCTGACATAAAAAGGGGAAACTATTCCCATACTCATCAAGTTAAGAATTTTGGTCTTTGTGCATCGTCAAAAACATGGTATCCTTTCTAACGAACACTCCACGTTAGAAAGGATTTTTTTCATGGAAAAACAAATGAAAGCATGGATTCAAACCATTCGTACAGACCGTCAAGGGATCAGTTTTGTTGTCGAGCTTGTGGGTACGCTGCCCCTGCCGACAACGTGGCTGCGGAAAACATCCGCAGGGCTGCTGTCAACCAGCCGAACGCGGCAGCCAATTAGGCTAGTTGCAAGCCCACGGCTTTAGCCGTTGGGTAGTTGACTGTTTTGTCATAAGAAAAATAACTTTCTTTTTGTTTTATAAGGGGGAATAAATATATGCGTATACTTGTAGTCGGTGCAGGCGCAGTCGGCGGTTATTTCGGCGGAAGATTGCTCGAAAAAGGAGTGGACGTGACATTTCTTGTTCGCAAGCGAAGAAAAAAGCAGCTGCAAGAGAAGGGACTAGTGATTCATAGCGTTCACGGCGATGCGGTGCTGTCTCCGAAGCTGCTTGTAACGGGTGAGCAAGCCGAGCCGTTTGATGTCGTCATTTTTTCCAACAAAGCATACCATTTGCCGGAAGCGATTCGCGATGTGAAACCGTATGTTGGAGAAAAAACGATGATTTTACCGCTGTTAAACGGCATGGCGCATATGGAAATACTTTGGAATGAGTTTGGAAAGGAAAACGTGTTAGGAGGGCTTTGTTTTATCGAAACAACGCTGAATGAGCATGGAGAAATCGCGCAAACAAGCGCTTCCCATGATGTTCGATTTGGGGAATGGTCCGGGGAGCGGACGGAGCGCGTTCTTGCGTTGGAACAATTATTTTCCGGCTGCAACGCCCGTTTTCGTTTAAGCGAGCATATTGCGACAGATATGTGGAATAAATATTTATTTATCGCGACAATGTCAGGGGTGACGACGCTGTTTCGAGCGCCGATTGGACCAATTCGCTCTGGAAAGTACGGACAAGAAATTATTTTCGGATTGCTAAAAGAGATTGCGGCCGTGATGCGGGCTCATGGAGCACCAATTGCCGATGATATCGAAGAAAAACAACTGGCGCAATTAAACCGAATAGAAGCGACGATGAAATCATCGATGCAGCGGGATATGGAAAAAGGACAACTCATTGAAGCGGATCATTTGCAAGGATATTTGCTTTCATTGGCGGAACAATACGAAATCGAAACGCCACTGTTAAAATTGGCGTACCATAATTTAAAAATTTACGAGGCGAATCGCTCCAAAACAGAGTAAGAATAGAAAAAGCGCAGCTTTCTATGTATACAAAAGAAGGCTGCCTTCTTTTTTGCAAAAAAGATTGTATATTGGCATCATGTAGTGTACAGTTAATAGTGAAAACGTATGCACAAAAAGAGGAGGATACAGCCGTGAAGAAAGCTTGGTGGAAAGAAGGAGTCGCGTATCAAATTTATCCGAGAAGCTTCATGGATTCAAATGGCGATGGAATTGGAGATCTTCGCGGAATTATCGAGAAGCTTGACTATTTAAAAGACCTTGGAATCGATATCATATGGATTTGTCCAATTTACAAGTCGCCAAATGCCGATAACGGATATGATATTAGCGATTATCATGCGATTATGGAAGAATTCGGGACAATGGAAGACTTTGATTTATTGCTCGAGGAAATTCACCGGCGCGGCATGAAAGTGATTTTAGATTTAGTCATTAACCATACAAGCGACGAACACCCATGGTTTATTGAATCGCGTTCATCACGGGATAATCCGAAACGGGATTGGTACATTTGGCGTGATGGAAAAAATGGCAAAGAGCCGAACAACTGGGAAAGCATCTTTGGCGGATCGGCGTGGGAGTACGATCCGAAAACTGATCAATATTACTTGCACATATTTGATGTAAAGCAGCCGGATTTAAACTGGGAAAACGAAGAAGTGCGCCAAGCATTGTATAAAATGATTAATTGGTGGCTGGATAAAGGAATTGATGGATTTCGAGTGGATGCCATTTCACATATTAAGAAAAAGCCGGGATTGCCGGATTTGCCGAATCCGAAAGGGCTAGATTATGTCCCGTCTTTTGCTGGCCATATGAACCAAGAAGGGATTATGGATTATTTAAGAGAGCTCAAAATGCAAACGTTTGCGCATTATGACATTATGACGGTTGGAGAAGCGAATGGCGTTACCGTCGAGGACGCGGAAGAATGGGTCGGTGAGGAAAACGGCATTTTCAATATGATCTTCCAGTTTGAACATTTAGGGTTATGGCAAAAAGGAACGAATGGCGGAGTGGATGTGCGCCAATTAAAGCGCACGTTGACAAAATGGCAAAAAGGGCTGGAAAACCGCGGCTGGAACGCATTGTTTTTAGAAAACCACGATCAGCCTCGTTCTGTCTCGACATGGGGAAATGATAAGGAGTACCTTACCGAAAGTGCGAAGGCGCTTGGTGCGATGTACTTTTTGATGCAAGGAACACCGTTTATTTATCAAGGACAAGAAATTGGGATGACGAACGTCCAATTTTCGAATATTGAAGACTACAATGATGTTGCTATTAAAAGAATGTATCAAATCGAACGGGAAAAGGGTCGCTCCCATGAAGAAATTATGAAAGTGATTTGGAAAACAGGGCGCGACAATTCGCGAACCCCAATGCAATGGTCCGACGCGCCAAACGCGGGGTTTACGACGGGAACGCCATGGATGAAAGTGAACGAAAACTATAAGACCATTAACGTCGAGGCGCAATTGCGCGACCCGAACTCCGTCCTTCAGTTTTACAAAAAAATGATTCGGCTTCGCAAGGAGAACGAAGTGTTTATTTATGGAACGTACGATTTGATTTTAGAAAAGCATCCGACGATTTATGCGTACACAAGAACGCTTGGAAACGAAAAAGCGGTGGTTATTGTCAATTTAAGCGATAAACCAGCGCTGTATCGATATGATGGCATTCGATTAAGCTCAGAAAATTTGGTGCTGCAAAACTATGATGTAAAACCGCATAAAAACGCAACACGCTTTAAGCTGAAACCGTATGAAGCACGCGTATATTTGCTGAAATAGACAAAAGCTGCCGTTCATTTCTCGGCAGCTTTATTTTGCTTCGGTGTGGAAGAACTGGCGCTTGCCACTAGCAACAGTGAAAGCAAGAGAGTGAATGCGGAGGCGGCAAATCTGATTCTGAACAGCTATTTCAGTTTTAGACTCTCAGATCAAGTGGTAATTTGGCCTAAACGCTTCAATGTACTGTAGACCGCTGACTCGAATTCGATGAAGCCCAAGTATGAAGCTGTATCTTGGAATGGGAATATTTGAGAAGCCCAAAATCCACCAATGCCGTTCTTACGGTCGATCCAGTAGAACAGGTTGGCTAGACCAGACCACATCAATTGGCCTGCTGGACGACCTGTAGGGGTAGGATCTTCGTTTACCTGGAATGTATAGGACCACGATTTTTGCACGCCAGGATAGAACTCACCGTCATTAGCTAGCGATGGATCGGACGAGATCCAGCCGCCGCTCTTCAATGCGCCAAGCCCGTTCTGAGCCATTTGCGCGACCGTTTCTGGTTTGATTACGCCCGCACCGTCATTCAGGATCATCCGGATAAATTTCATATACTCACCAATGCTGGCATACAAACCATGTCCTCCCATGTCCATTTCAGGAGATTGCGGCAGGATGAGATCAGGCAGTGGTGTGATATTACCGTCTTTTGCGCGACTGTGGATGGTTGCGCGGCGTTCCATCATCGACGGCGTTAGCGTGAATCCGATGTCGGTCATACCTAGAGGAGCAAAAAGATGCTCGGCCATTACTTCACCCAGTCGCTTGCCGCGTACGGCTTCGACAACTTTGCCAACCCAGTCGATGTTGACGCCATAGTTCCATCGTTCGCCTGGCTCAAATAGCAGCACACTCTTAATCGAGTCAAAGGTACTAGTGAGGATGGAAGGTATTCCTTTTTGCTCGCGATATCTGCGATCCTCATGACTGAAGAACTCGTAACCGAAGCCAGCCGTGTGGAGCATCAGCATGTTGATCGTAATGTCGGTTTTAGGTTCTCTTAATTTAGGCTGCCCGTCTGCGTCAAACCCCTCAAGAACCTTAATCTCGGCAATCTCAGGAACATACTTTTTGACTGGATCGTCGAGACTGACTTTTCCTTCCTCGACCAATTGCATCAATACTGTGCCGGTGATGGCTTTAGTGGTCGAGAAAAGAGCAAACACTGTGTCGGTGGTCATCGGCGTTTCCTTTCCGAGTTCGCGCACCCCGGCTGCACCTTCGTAGATGTTGCCCTCGCGATCAGTTATCATTGCAACCACTCCTGGTACGCCTCCAGCCCTGCCTACAGCTTTATCCAAAACTTTGTCAAGAACATCCTTGAGAGCATTCTTGATTGCTTGCCTCGTCATATTTTCGTCATCCCCCTCATAAGCTCTATTAATTTTATAATTTTCTATTTTTTAAGAATATTGATTTTTTTCAAACTAAATGTATCATGCCAGGCAGGGCTTGTCAAATTATTTTGTACTGTCCTTTTGTAAACTTCGCCTGCGGCAATTATATCCGGTTCAAGGGAGTAATGATATGCCTTTCATATTAAGCAGGATTTTTCTATGGATTATAGAATATATGTAAGAAAAGGAGGTGTAGACCTGGTTGCTAAAATTGTTGTCGTGTACTGGCCGATGGAAGGAATGGTGCACGACAGATGCCGTCGCTGACAGCGATCTACGGGTTGTCTTTCACAGCAGGTGAGACATTGGGCTTCCCTTCCTGATGGAACCCAGGTGTTTCCTGAGCGGCAAGCGGTGTTTTCTGGTTCCATCGCGATGAGTCGATTTTTATAGATTTTAGTAACCAGGAAAAAATTATGGATGAAATTCGCTACCCGATTGGTAAATTTCAAGCACCGGCTGCGTTTTGCGAAGAAGATGCGAAACAGTGGATTTCTGATATTCGCCAAATACCAGTAAAATTGCGGGAGGCGGTCAGCGGATTAAATGAAGAACAGCTGAACACGCCGTATCGAGATGGTGGGTGGACGGTTGCACAAGTTGTCCATCACATCGCCGATGCAAGCATGAACGCGTTTTTGCGCACAAAATGGACATTGACGGAAGATGTTCCTTCGATTAAACCGTTTGAGGAAAATGATTGGGCAAAGACGACAGAAGCTCGTTCACTATATATCGAGCCATCGCTGCAATTGCTCGAAGGCCTTCACGAGCGGTGGGCGCATCTGCTAGAGTCGATGAGCAGCGATGATTTTCAGCGGAATTTTTATCATGAAGGTACAAAAGAGAACGTCCCTTTATATGTGTTAATCGCCATGCACGCATGGCACGGCAAACATCATACGGCGCAAATTGCTTCGTTGCGACAACGCAAAGGATGGAACTAAAAGCTGCCTAGACGGGCAGCTTTTTTATCTCATTATAAGATGGGAAACTTATGCTTGAAATTGCTGCGCCGCCTTATTAACAGAAGGAGAAGCAATATATCAGATTGGTCAATGTTATCCTAGCGAGCAGGATATGGCTTATTTGATAAGGAGATATATTGGGGGAAATTGGCTTTATGAATGATAGCGAAAAAATAAGCTGAACATATTTTTATAAATTTCCAATAAGCTTTTTACATAAAAAATTTATCTATTTATGTTACACTAAACTGTATTGAGTGTTCGGTTTAAAATGAATGATTGGAGGGAGTTTGCGGTGGGGGAACCACAAAGTCAAAACATCATAGATGCAACGAAGGAAAAAATTTGGACAAAAGATTTTATACTTATTTGTTTAGCTAATTTTTTTGTTTTTCTTGGATTTCAAATGACATTGCCGACGATTCCGCTGTTTGTCGAGCATCTTGGCGGCAATGACCAGCTGATCGGTTTAGTGGTCGGGATTTTCACATTTGCGGCATTAATGGTGCGGCCGTTTGCCGGGCATGCGTTAGAAACAAAGGGGCGGCGTTTTGTATTTTTGCTAGGGCTTGCGATCTTTGTCCTTTCGGTCGGATCGTACAGCTTTATTGCGAGCATTTTTTTGTTGTTTATGATGAGGGTTATTCAAGGCATTGGGTGGGGGTTTTCGACTACTGCCTCCGGAACGATTGCCACGGACATTATCCCTGCCAGCCGGAGAGGCGAAGGAATGGGGTATTATGGACTATCAGGGAATTTAGCGCTCGCTTTTGGGCCATCTATGGGGTTATTGCTCGCCGGAATGTTGTCATTCCGCCATCTTTTTTTGATTTGTGCCGTTTTAGGTTTGGCGTCACTATTGTTTGCTTCGAATATTACATATAAAAAAATCGGACAGCCGCAAGTGCAAGCGCGTAATAAATGGGATATTTATGAAAAAAGCGCGCTAGAGCCTTCAATTTTGCTATTTTTCCTTACGGTGACATTTGGAGGAATTGCCTCATTTCTGCCGCTATATACTGCACAAAAAGGAATTTCAGGAATCCAATGGTATTTCTTGCTATATGCGCTTGCGTTAATGGTAACAAGAACGTTTGCCGGCCGGTTGTATGATAGAAAAGGCCATCAGGCGGTGTTTATACCAGGTGCTGCACTGATTTTCATTGCAATGTTATTGTTGGCTTGGCTGCCAAGCAATGCGATTTTGTTTATCGCAGCGATTCTTTACGGGCTAGGGTTTGGAACGGTGCAGCCAGCACTGCAAGCATGGTCTGTGGAAAAAGCGGCAAAAAACCGAAAAGGAATGGCAAATGCGACCTTTTTCGCCTTTTTCGATTTAGGGGTCGGAGTAGGAGCGATGGTTTTTGGGCAAATTGGCCATTGGTTCGGTTACTCTAGCATTTATATAACTGCCGCACTATCCGTGTTGATTTCTATTAGCTTTTACTTATATATTTTGCATAAAAAATAAAACGCTTAGGACTGTATGACAGTCCTAAGCGTTTTTTTGTTTAGAAAATGGAACCATTTAGCTATCTGCGCGAATGCACTTCATAAATGGCAAATTTTAAATAGTCGCCTTCATCGGCAGCAAGCAGCTTTGGATGATCGTAGCCGGCGCCGCTCCAGTACACTTGCCGCAAAATTTTCTTCGCATCAAACGCCGCTTCTTCGATCATCGCTTGGAACAAATCAGCGTGAACATGGTACGAGCAGCTCGCTGTGACGAAAAAGCCGCCATCTTTGACAAGCTTTAAGCCGTTTAAGTTAATGTCTTTATAGCCGCGCAGCGCTTTCGGAACGGCTTGAGCTGATTTCGCAAACGCTGGCGGGTCAATGATGACAACGTCCCATTTCTTTCCATCGCGAACCGCTTCGCGCAAATAATCGAATGCATTGGCGACGACAAAATCGACGTTGGTAAAGCCATTGAGTGCGGCGTTGCGTTTTGCTGTTTCAATGGCGTGTTCGGAAATATCGACCGCAGTGACGTGTTTCGCACCATATAAGCACGCATTGAGCATAAACGAGCCAGTATGGGTAAAACAGTCGAGCACTGTTGTATCGCTGTTAATGAGCGGTTTAATCGCCGCTCGGTTTTGTCTTTGGTCGAAGAAAAATCCCGTCTTTTGCCCGTTTTCAATGTCGACGATATATTTGACGCCGTTTTCTTCAATCAGCACTTCCGTTTCCGACTGGCCATACCAAAAGCCTTTTTCTTGCTCTAGCCCTTCTAGCTCGCGGACATACACGTCATTGCGCAAATAAATCGCTTTTGGCTTAAATACTTCAAGCAAACCGCGCAAAATCCAGTCTTTCCGTTTTTCCATCCCGAGGGAAAGAATTTGAACGACAAGCACGTCTTCGTATTTATCGACGATCAGCCCCGGTAAAAAGTCAGCTTCACCGTAAATAGCGCGGCATGAGCGAACGCCGGGAATCATTCGCTCACGATATTCCCATGCTTTGCGGATTCGGTCGACAAAAAATTGTTCATTTAGCTCTTCATCAGGATTTTGCGTCAAAACGCGCACAATGATTTGCGATTTCGGGTTAATATAGCCCTTTGCCAAAAAGTAGCGTTGATGATTATATACGTCCACAAAATCGCCTGGTTCAAAGTCTCCTTCAATATAATCGACTTCGCTTTGGAAAATCCATGGATGTCCTTGTTCCAGCCGTTTTTTTCGCTTTCGTTTTAAAAATACGTTTGCCACGTTCTCCACTCCATTATGATATAGTCGTTTGCTTTTTCTATGATACAGAATTGCGGACAAAGACGCAACGCAGGCAAGTTTGTCGACATTTGGCAGGACTATTTTCTTCTAAACAGAATAACGATAAGCATAGATGAAAAGAAAAGAGGGATTGTGATGATTATCGCAACGACGGACTATGTACCAGGAAAACAAATAAAAGAGTATATCGGATTTGTACAAGGAAATACGGTACAGTCAAAACATATCGGCAAAGACATTATGGCTGGTCTGAAAACGATTGTCGGCGGAGAAATCAAGGCGTATACCGAAATGATGGACGAAGCGAGAAAAATTGCGATTGAACGCATGATAAACGAGGCGAAACGCCAAGGAGCAAATGCGGTAATCGGCGTAAGAGTCGCTACAGCGGCAATTATGGCGAATACGTCGGAAATCTTGGCATACGGTACAGCAGTCATCGTGGAATAGTAAAAAAAGGGTTGACAATGATATTTACCGTGATATGATAAATTCAAACAAGGGAAAATTTTTTATATTGGACGCAATCCACTAGGGGGGCCTTTAGAAAGGCTGAGATCAAAGTGTGCCTTTGAGACCCTTAGAACCTGATCTGGGTAATACCAGCGTAGGGAAGTGGAGTGGCGCAGTCGTGGGTTTTTCTGTGTTTTTTCGACGACTATGTGTGCAACACCACTTTCTTTACGCATCGTAAAGGAAGTGGTGTTTATTTTTTATAAAAAGAGGGGGGAGAGATAAAGATGTCATTTGCGATGGAATTGCGGAAAAAGGCCGATCCGATCTGGCAGGCAAGCTTTCGCCATCCTTTTGTGAGAGAGTTAGGGGAAGGAACGCTAGACCTTACTCGTTTTCGCTATTATGTGATGCAAGATGAGTATTATTTGCACCATTTTGCGAGAGTCCAGGCAATTGGGGCAGCGAAGTCTCCAGATGCAAAGACAATCGCGAGCATGGCGCATCATGCCCAAAGCACATGTGAAGCAGAATTATCTTTGCATGAAACGTTTTCCGAGCTGCTTGGGATCACGGAGGAAGAAAAAGCGTCATTTATTCCTGCGCCGACCGCATACGCGTATACGTCGCATATGTACCGGGCTGCGTACGAAGGGCATTTAGGTGATGTGATTGCAGCGATTTTGCCGTGCTACTGGCTTTATTATGAGATTGGCGAGAGGCTAAAGGACTGCAAGCCGAAAGAGCCGATCTATCAGAAATGGATTGGAACATATAGCTCCGAATGGTTTCGCAGCTTAGTAGAAGAACAAATCGCCCGTTTGGATGCGATTGCGGAAGCAGTCACCGAATCCGATCGCAAACGGATGGAACAGCATTTTCTTATTAGCAGTGAATATGAATACGAATTTTGGGAGATGGCATATCGCTTAGAAACATGGCCATCAGCAAGAAAGGAGATCAAAGAACATGTCAGCAACTAAAGGATTGAAGCTCGTTGATATTTTAACGACAATCGTGATTTCTGTCGTTTTTGGGATCATTTATAAAATTTGGGGACCTCTCTATTACTTTGTTAAGCCATTTGGGTTTCATGTTGATCAATTGATTTACGGCATGTGGTTTATCGCCGCATCGGTGGCATATTTGCTGATCCGCAAGCCAGGTGTTGCGCTGTTAGCGGAAATTGCTGCTTCTTCTGGAGAATTTATTATGGGCTCAGAGTGGGGGCTAGAGGTGCTTATTTACGGAGTCGTTCAAGGGCTTTTGGCGGAAGTGGTGTTTGCTGCGTTCCGTTATAAACGGTTTGACGCATTGGTCGTGTCGTTAGGGGCGATTGGTGCGACGATTGGCTCGCTTGTGATGGATTTTTATAAAGGGTATATTGAATCGCTGGCTCCTTGGAACTTGGCATTATTCCTTATTGCCCGCTTTATTGGCGCAGTGGTGATTGCCGGTGTTTTTGCCGTTTCTTTAGTAAAAGCGTTAGAAAAAACTGGTGTGACGCAAATGTTGCGCCCGGCTTCGAAAGAAGATTACGATGCGCTTGATCGTTAAAAAAGGTGGCGTGTGAACCGATGAAACCGATAGCATCTGTTGAACGGCTGCGCTTGAAATTTCCTGGAAAAGATACATTGTTATTTAAAGATTTATCGATCACGTTTTACGAAGGAGAAAAAGTGTTGTTGCTCGGTCCATCCGGATGCGGAAAATCAACATTGTTGCAAGTGCTGTCGGGCTTGATTCCGCATTCGATCGATATTCCGATGAAAGCAGAGCGAGTGCAGCTTCCCGATAATTGGGGCTACGTCTTCCAAGATCCCGATTCGCAATTTTGCATGCCGTTTGTCGATGAAGAAATCGCCTTTGCGCTCGAAAATATCGGTGTGCCGCGCGAAGAGATGAAAGAGCGGATCGAGAAGCTGCTAGAGACAGTTGGTCTTTTTGTAGAGCCGCATACCGATATTCATACACTATCGGGAGGAATGAAGCAACGGCTCGCCCTTGCTTCCGTATTGGCGTTAGATCCAGATGTACTGTTTTTGGATGAACCAACGGCAATGATTGATGAAGAAGGAACGGAAGCGATTTGGCGGACGGTGAAACAAATTGCCCATGATAAAACGGTCATCATTGTCGAACATAAAATCGATCATATACTCGATTTTGTCGATCGGATTATTTTATTTAATGATAACGGCGAGATCATTGCTGATGATAAAGCGCAAACGGTGTTTTCCGATTACAAAGATATCATTGCTTCACAAGGAATTTGGTATCCCGGTGTATGGGATGAATATATAGCGAAGCGGCAACGCCAGCGAGTGAATGTTCGCCAAGAGGAAATTATCCGCCTTCGCGAGTTCCAAGGCTATCGCCTGCGCGATGTCAAAATACGCGTGGAAGAAGCGACCGTATGCGCAGGAGAATGGATTGCCATTACCGGCAAAAACGGCGCTGGGAAAAGTACGCTCTTGCATGCGCTGATGAAGCTCATTCGCACAGACGGGACGTATGAGTTATACGGAAAAGACAGCAAGCAGTTAAAACAGCTTCATCGTTTGATTGCATTTGTCTTCCAAAATCCGGAATTTCAGTTTGTTACTAATTCTGTACGAGAGGAGATTGCTTATTCGCTTCGTTTAGAAAAACGAGAAGAAGCGGAAATTACGGAAACGGTCGAACAATTTCTGCAGAGATTCCACCTTCGAAAACAGCAAAATCAGCATCCATACCAACTTTCCATGGGACAAAAGCGTCGTTTAAGTGTGGCTGCATCGATCGTAAGCGGACAGCAAATTTTCCTGCTCGATGAACCAACGTTTGGGCAAGATGCAAAAAATACGTTTGCGCTGCTTGAGTTATTGGAATCGTATCGCGAGCAAGGAGCAACGATTATGATGGTCACCCATGATGAGAACATTGTCAAATATTTTGCCACAAGAAGATGGGTGATTGAAGACGGGCAGCTGGTGAAAGATGAACGGATTTCTCCTCATCCATCCAAAGCGGCTGTGCTGTCCGTGTAGGGAGGTATAGATGATGAAATGGAACATTCATTATCGAGAAACATGGTTGCATCATACGAATCCGAGCTTAAAACTTATGGTGCTCATTTTGTTGTTTATCGTTGTTTTATTCGTACACAACCCAAATGTTTTAATCAATTTTTCGTTCGGTCTTCTCTTGTTATTTATACTGTATACCGGCTATCCATGGAGGTTTTTGCTGCTATTGTTTTTGCCGTTTTTTCTTGTATTTGTGTCGACCGCGTCATCGATGATTTTGTTTGGTGAAGGTTCGACGACATGGTTTCGCTGGGGGCTTATCCATGTGACGGAAGAAAGCTTTTTGCGCGGAATGCATCTTGGATTTCGAGCGCTTTCGTTCGCGCTCCTTGGGCTTTTGTTTTCCCTAACGACAAGACCGGTCCGCTTATTTTATTCGCTGATGCAGCAGTTAAAATTAAAGCCAAAATACGCTTACAGCTTTTTAGCAGGCGTTCGCTTAATTCCGATTATGATCGAGGAATTTCAAACTGTAAGAAACGCGTTAAAAGTACGAGGGGTTGTCCATAACGGATTGTTCGAAAAAATGAAGCGGTATGCGATTCCGCTTTTATCACAAAGCATCCGCCGTGCCCAGCGCATCGCTGTTGCGATGGAAGCAAAGCGTTTTTCCAACAGCGCAGAGCGTACGTTTTATTATGAAATCGGGTTTAGTAAATATGATATCGTCCTTGTTGCTGTTTTGATTGTGGTGACAGCAGCGGCTTATTACGCCGGGATTTATTATCCGTACATTCCGGTGGAAGATGTGCGGTAGAAAGCAAGGGATCAGAATGGAAAGACAACTTCATATCATTTCAACAGGAAAACAGCCTTTAGACCAGTTCGTTGCGATTTGCGCCCGCGTTCATCCATATGTAGACGCGATTCATGTGCGGGAAAAAATGAAAACAGCAAGGGAAATTTCCGAGTTTCTTACAGCGTTAATCAAGCAAGGAGTGCCGCCTAGAAAAATCATCGTGAACGACCGAATTGATGTGGCGGTGGTTTTTGGAGTAAAAGGAGTCCAGCTTGCGCACCATAGTTTGTCTGTGCGGAAAGTAAAACATCATTTTCCTTCGTTGTCTATCGGTTGTTCGGTTCATTCGATCGCGGAAGCGATGGAAGCGGAAGAAAGCGGTGCTGATTATTGTATATACGGCCACGTTTTTGCTACTGGAAGCAAAGTAGGGGTACCGCCGCGCGGAATAGAATCATTGCGAAGTGTCGTCAATCACGTGAATATTCCTGTTATCGCGATTGGCGGCATCCATTCCAATAATGCAGAACAAGTACTGAAAGCTGGTGCGCACGGGATTGCCGTCATGTCAGCAGTATTTTTTGCTGAAGATCCTGTTGGCGAAGCAAAGAAACTTAAAAAAATTATAGAGAAAATGGCATGAACGAGGAAGAAATCGTTAGCAGAAAAGGGAAGAGGGGATTTAAATGGAACGTTACCATTACGACGTTGTGATTGTCGGCGGCGGAATTATTGGCGCTTCTATTGCTTTTCAGCTGGCGAAACGTCATTTTCGCGTCGGTGTGCTTGAAAAAGGGCGGATTGCGAGCCAATCATCAAGCGCGGCGGCAGGAATGCTTGGAGCGCAGTCTGAATTTTCCGAAGAGAGTCCGCTTATTCCTCTCGCTCTCAAAAGCAGGGAGATGGTTCCTGAACTTGCGAAGGAATTAAAGGAACTCACCGGAATCGACATTGGGCTTGTACAGAAAGGCATGTTGAAAGTGGCGGTGACCGAGGAAGAAGCGGCGGCCCTCCGTCGCCATTACGAATTTTGGCAGCATACCGATTATCCAGTACGCTGGCTGTCGATGGATGAGGCAGCGGAAATAGAGCCGAATGTTTCCCGCGATTTAGCGGGCGCGATGTACATCCCATCAGACGGACAAGTGAGCGCTTCTGATTTCGCTGCCGCTTTTGCGAATGCCTCGATTGCCTATGGAGCAAAGTGGCATGAGTATACGGAAGTCATCGATTTACAACAAGCAAATCATTCATACATGATTCGCACCAATCATGGAACGATCGCAGCCGATGTTGTGGTTATTGCGGCAGGAGCATGGTCTTCGCGTGTTCTTGCCAAAACGGGCATATCGTTGCCGATGTATCCAGTCAAAGGGGAATGTCTTCTTGTAAAAACAGAAAAACCGTTAATTCAAGCGACCTTATTTGCGAAAAACGGTTGTTATATCGTTCCAAAACGAGGAAATCGCCTGTTGATAGGGGCAACTTCGACACCGCACACATTTGACCGAAAAGTATCGATTCATGGAATCATGAGTTTGCTTGAACGTGCGCATCATCTTCTTCCAGAAATGAAAAATGCGGAATGGGAAAAAGCGTGGAGCGGCATCCGTCCGCAAACGAGCGATGGCTTGCCATACATAGGGGAGCATCCGTGCTATCCGAATGTATGGATCGCGACAGGTCATTACCGGAACGGAATTTTGTTAAGTCCGATCACCGGCGTATTATTAGCCGATCTCATTGAAGGAAAAGGAAGCGAGGTCGACCTTGCTCCATTTTCACTTACAAGACATCAAGCAAAGGTGGGGAAGTGATGGAACTCATTATTAACGGCGAATCGATTCATGTTCCAGATGAAGTGAAAACGGTTAGCGATTTGCTTGCCCATTTTCAGTTAAACAATAAAATTGCGATTGTCGAAGTAAATTTAACGATTATCCCAAAACAGCAATATGAAACAACAACATTATGTAATGGCGATAAAGTAGAAATCGTTCATTTTGTAGGAGGCGGTTGATATGTTAAAAATCGGGCCATATGAATTTCAATCAAGATTGTTGCTAGGAACAGGAAAATATCCAGACTTGGAAGTACAAAAGCAAGCAGTGGAAGTGTCAGGTGCGGAAATTTTAACGTTTGCTGTTCGACGCATGAACATTTTTGAACCAAACCAGCCTAATTTTTTGGAAAATTTAGATCTTACAAAATATAAACTTCTTCCAAATACAGCGGGGGCGAAAACGGCGGAGGAAGCAGTGCGAATCGCTCGGCTCGCCAAAGCGTCGGGATTATGTGATATGATAAAAGTAGAAGTGATCGGCTGTGAGAAAACATTGCTTCCAGACCCAGTGGAGACGTTAAAGGCAACAGAGATATTGTTGGAAGAAGGATTTATCGTTCTTCCATATACTTCTGATGATGTTGTGCTCGCAAAACGTCTGCAAGAGCTTGGCTGTCATGCGGTTATGCCGGGGGCTTCGCCGATCGGTTCCGGACAAGGCATTGTCAATCCGTTAAACTTAAGCTTAATTATTGAACAGGCAACTGTCCCGGTGATTGTTGATGCTGGAATTGGCAGCCCGGCGGACGCGGCGTTTGCAATGGAGCTAGGGGCTGATGGTGTGTTGTTAAACACTGCTGTTTCTGGTGCAGCCGATCCGGTTAAAATGGCAAAAGCGATGAAACTTGCTGTGGAAGCCGGACGTCTTGGCTATGAGGCAGGCAGAATTCCTAAAAAACGGTACGCAACAGCAAGCAGTCCAATGGAAGGAATGAGTGTTGTTTGATTGAACGGTATTCTCGACAAGAGTTATTTGCGCCAATTGGCGCAGAAGGACAAAAAAAGATTATGCGGAAACATGTGCTCATTATTGGTGCGGGTGCGCTAGGAACAGGAAATGCAGAGGCGCTTGTGCGGGCAGGCGTTGGCAAAGTCACCATTGTTGACCGCGATTATGTCGAATGGAGCAATTTGCAACGTCAGCAATTATATAGCGAAGCGGACGCAAAAGAATGTATCCCAAAAGCAATTGCTGCAAAGCGGCGGCTTGAAGAGGTAAATTCTGATGTCGCAATTGATGCCATCGTCGGCGATGTAACGGCACAAGAGCTTGAAGAGCTTATTGCAGAGCGAAAGCCCGACCTTTTGATTGATGCGACAGATAATTTTGATATACGTATGATTATTAACGATGCTGCGTATAAATATCGCATCCCGTGGATTCACGGCGCGTGTGTCGGAAGCTATGGCATTAGTTACGCGTTTATCCCAGGGAAGACCCCATGTTTTCACTGTCTGCTCGAAACGGTGCCAGTAGGCGGTTTGACATGTGATACAGCAGGAATTATCAGCCCTGCTGTGCAAATGGTCGTCGCCTATCAAGTAACGGAAGCATTAAAAATTCTTGTTGAAGATTGGGCGGCGCTGCGCAATAAACTTGTGTCGTTTGATTTATGGAAAAATCAGCATACGGCGATTCGCATTGATCAAGTGAAAAAAGAAGATTGCCCTACTTGCGGCACTCATCCATCGTATCCGTACCTTTCTTATGATCAACAGACAAAAACAGCGGTATTATGCGGACGAAATTCCGTACAAATTCGCCCGGCTGCGCCTCGAAACTACAACTTGCAAGAGCTGGCTGAATTATTTGTCAAACAAGGATTGCCCGTAGATGTCAACCCGTATCTTGTCTCTGTATCGCTTGGAGAGCGACGGCTTGTTGTCTTTCAAGACGGACGCGCGCTCATTCATGGGACAAAGGATATTCAAGAGGCAAAAACGATTTATTATCGCTATTTAGGCTAGGAGCTTCTATTATGAGAAGCTCTCTTTTTGTGTTTGTAGCTTTGCCAAAAGGATTGTCGATTAGCCTTTTTTATAATAGAGTAATAAGTATTACCTTTCTCACGAGAACATCCGCCGGAAGCCCACTGCTTTAGCTGTGGAAGGAAGGTGGGGTTTATATTTTCAGTATATATTGAATTTTTTCGTTCAATATAAGTACACTGGATTTAGAAAGGTAGGTGAATCAAGAATGCTCTGCACTCTCAAGATTAAATTAATGCCAACTCTTGAACAGTTTCATGCGCTGCTGGAAACAATGAAACGGTTTAACCAAGCATGCAACTATATTAGCGAGATTGCTTTTCGCTCCAGAACCTTTTCCAAAACGAAAATCCAGCGGCTTTGAGGACATCTTTGGCCTCGAAACGGCTGCTTGATGCCTATAGTCTCGATTCTCTAGACAACAAGGATGACACGGAGAAGCTGGCGCGATATCATCCATTCGACCTTGAGTCCCTAAAGGAGCTTAGCCAGCCTCTGCCTGATGACTAGACCGAACGAAGGAATGTAGGCGCAAGGATGCCAAGAGACATGGGAGGGTTCGTCATCATCAGCGATGCAGAGATCCACGGTGCATCCCATACGCTTCCCCCACTACAACCAAATTTAACCAGTAGTGGCCGCGAAGCGTACCCCATCAATGTAAGATATACACATATTTAAGAAATAATGTTAGAAACTTTGTCGAAAAATATTTTTTTGACACCCCTGAAACGGCTACAACCGTTGATATATCAACATTTATAGAGGGAGGTCATAAGTAGTATTGGGAGGTATGTATCAACAGCTGGCAAAGTGTATATGGCGGTTTAAAAGTACAGAGGTTGGCGGTGCATAAATACATATAGGGCTTTACATGTGCAGCGTGCCTGTCACGCCCCGATATATGTCGAGATTTGTAGAAACAGAGGGTCATAGATTGGCTCTCTGCTTTTGTTTAAAAAATTCATTCCCAAGCAGGAATTTGGTTCGTTTTGTCGAAACAGACCGTCAAGGGATCAGTTTTGTTGTCGAGCTTGTGGGTACGCTGCCCCTGCCGACAACGTGGCTGCGGAAAACATCCGCAGGGCTGCTGTCAACCAGCCGAACGCGGCAGCCAATTAGGCTAGTTGCAAGCCCACGGCTTTAGCCGTTGGGTAGTTGACAATAAAATGCAAGGGGAAAAAATGGATTTGTCAAAAAGTTGTATAAAATGTCTTACGTATTGAGAAAATTATTGTGTTAACATAACAATGGGGATGATTATCGTTAGGAGGGGCATTTATGGAGGAATTATCCGTAACGTTAAACATTGCTTCATTGCTTGTGCTGATATATTTTATCGGTTCAATCATCATCGAGTCATAAAAAGCTGCAGGGATCATCCTGCAGTTTTATTATATTTTAGACGATAGGCGTTTTGCGAATAGGCTTTTTGTGAAAAATTTGATATAATGTAATAAATACAATGGATAATACTAAAATACTAACAAAGTACGTTTTTTTATTTAGGAGAGTGAAGATTCTTTGGGAGAGTTGCCTCTGAGTCTGTTAGGGTGGTTTTTTCTTTGTATCGTGTTAGTTGCCTTCTTTTCTTCGGTGGAAGCCGCATTTTCTTCAGCGAATAAAATTCGCTTGAAAAATTATGTGGAAGAAAATCACCGTGGCAGCAAGCGAGTAAATTACATTATGGAAAACTTAGATCGCGTCTTATTGACGGTGCTTGTTGCAAACAGAGTCACAAGTATTGTTGCCGTTGCGTTTTTAGCAGATATTGCGACAACGATGCTTGGGGAGCGTGCAGGTCTTATTGCTGCGATTATTGTCATGACCGTGCTTCTTTTAATCTTCGGTGAAATTTTGCCAAAATCGATTGCGAAAGAGCATGCGGAATCGCTATCGATTCGTTATGCCGGAATTGTTTACGCATTGATGAAACTGCTTTCACCCATCACGACATTATTTAACGCTGTAAAAGAGAGCGTAGCGAAACGGTTTACGAATGGAACGGTTGTTCCAGCAGTAACGGAAGAGGAAATTAAAGTGATGATTGATTTAAGTGAAGAAGAAGGCATTATTGACAACAAAGAAAAAGAATTAATTCACCGTTCGCTCGATTTTGATGAAATTTTAGTTGGAGAAATTTTTACGCCACGGTCAGATATGGTCGCTGTGGAAGTAAATCAGCCGATCGAAGCAATTCGAGATGTTTTTCTTGAAGAAAAGTACTCCCGTATACCGGTGTATGAGGAAGATATTGATAATGTGATTGGTATTTTATCTGAAAGGGACTTTTTTAGTGAGCTTGTACAACAAAAAGATATAAACATTCGCGCGTTATTACGCAAGCCGCTGTTTGTCGTGGAATCAATGAAAATTTCTGATTTGTTGCCGGAACTTCAAAAAAGCAGAGTGCATATGGCAATTGTCATTGATGAGTTTGGAGGAACAGCAGGATTAATTACGCTTGAAGACATTATTGAACAAATTGTTGGAGAAATATGGGATGAGCATGATGAAGCGGTAAAAAATATTCAACAAATCGATGAAAACAGTTATGAATTTAACGCTGAACTTCCGCTTGATGAATTTTGCGAAATAATGAAAATTGATGCACCGGAAAGCTCTTCCCATACGTTAGGCGGTTGGATATTTGAAATGTTTGAACGCGTGCCGAATGTCGGCGAAACGCTGCATTATGGTCCGCTTACTTTAACCGTACGACAAGTCGAAAATCGCAGAATTAGGAAAGTACTTGTTTCATTAAATGAGCCGCCGTTAGTGGAAAATATGTAAGGAGCGAGAAGCTCCGTTTTTTGTTTTGTCGTTTATACTCTTTTATTGACATCTTATACAAACTTTTTTATTATGACATATGTCGCTAAAAACCAATCGGAATGATGGAGGTTAAAAAAATATATGAAAAGATTTTTTCTCAAAAGTTTGCTTCTTTTGTTGACAGCTTCGATTTTGTTGTTGGCCGCATGCGGCAATCAGCAATCCAAGGAAAAGTCGGGCAAGCAAGAAACCGACTTGTTAGCGCAGGTGAAAAAATCGGGGGAATTGCGCATTGGAACAGAGGGAACATATCCGCCGTTTACGTTTCATGATAAAAGCGGAAAGTTAACCGGTTTTGATGTGGATTTGGCAAGAGAAGTAGCGAAGCGTCTCGGCGTCAAGCCTGTGTTTATGGAAACACAGTGGGATGCGATGTTCGCGGGATTGGACGCAAAACGTTTTGACATGATTGCCAATGAAGTCGGAATCCGCCGGGACCGGCAAAAGAAATATGATTTTTCTGATCCGTACATTACTTCTATGGCGGTGTTAGTCGTTCATAAAGATAACAATAAAGTATCTAAATTTGAAGACATAAAAGGACTAAAAGCAGCGCAATCGATGACAAGCAACTATGCGGATTTAGCGCGGTCGTATGGCGCTCAAATTGTTGGTGTGGAAGGATTTAATCAAGCGGTTGAATTGTTAAGCTCCAAGAGGGTGGACGTTACCATTAACGATAATCTATCCGTTCTTGATTTCCTAAAACAAAAGCCGAACGCGCCAATTAAAATTGTGGCAAAGCATAAGGACGCTTCTCAAAGCGGATTTATGTTCCGCAAAGGCAGCGAAACGTTAGTGGAAGCTGTGAATAAAGCGTTAGAGGACATGAAAAAAGACGGCACATACGCAAAAATTTCCGAGAAATGGTTTGGTGAAGATGTATCTAAATAATGTGCTAGCAGACCCTGAACGGGTAGACCGATTAGTATCTATCGCGCAGAGTTCCCTTCTCCCGCTGGTGAAGGGGGCTTTGTATTATACGATTCCACTGACGATTATTACGTTTACTATTGGATTAATATTGGCGATTGCCACGGCATTGGCGCGCATTTCCGGAGTAAAAGTATTAGAAATTATCGCGAGAATATACGTATCCGCCATTCGCGGAACACCGCTTCTTGTCCAGTTGTTTATTATCTTTTACGGCCTGCCGAACATAGGCATTACGATTCCTTCGTTTTCTGCGGCGATCATTGGTTTTTCGTTAAACGTCGGCGCGTATGCTTCAGAGATTATTCGCGCCGCTATCTTATCGATTCCGAAAGGGCAGTGGGAAGCGGCGTATTCGTTAGGAATGACATCGGGGCAAGCGTTGCGCCGGGTAATATTTCCACAGGCAGCGCGTGTGTCGATTCCACCGTTGTCCAATACGTTTATCAGCTTAGTCAAAGATACATCGCTTGCATCGCTCATTCTCGTTTCGGAAATGTTTCGCAAAGCGCAAGAAATTGCCTCGACGAACTACGAATTCTTGTTGTTATATACTGAAGCGGCAATCATTTATTGGATTATTTGCTTTCTACTATCAATTGTGCAAAACCGAATCGAAGAGCGTTTAAATCGTTACATTGCACGATAGCGATAAGGAGATACGATGATGATTTCTGTTCAAGGCTTATATAAGCAATTTGGAGACGTAGAAGTATTAAAGGGAATCGATCTTACGGTGGAAAAAGGGAAAGTAGTGGTCATTATCGGTCCATCAGGCTCAGGGAAGACGACATTTTTGCGTTGTTTAAACGTGCTTGAGACGCCGACGAAAGGGAAAATTTCGATAGCGAATAGACAGCTCGATTTTTCGAAGCCTGTGACGAAGCGGGAGATTCATGAATTTCGCCGACTGACAGGAATGGTGTTCCAAAGCTATAATTTGTTCCCCCATATGACCGCCCTTGAAAACGTCATGGAAGGACCTGTGACGGTCAAGCGCGAAAAGAAAGAGCGAGTACGCGAGAGAGCGATGGCATTGTTGGAGAAAGTGGGGCTGAAAGATAAAGCCAATCATTATCCATTTCAGCTGTCTGGAGGGCAGCAGCAGCGTGTCGCGATCGCACGGGCGCTCGCCATGGAACCGGAAGTCATGCTGTTTGACGAACCAACATCAGCGTTAGACCCGGAGCTTGTCGGTGAAGTGCTGAAAGTCATGAAAAGTTTGGCGAATGAAGGAATGACAATGATCGTCGTCACTCATGAAATGAGGTTTGCGAAAGAAGCAGCCGATGAAGTGGTTTTTATGGATGGGGGAATCATCGTGGAAAGAGGAGCACCGGAACAGCTGCTCGTTTCTCCGAAACATGAGCGCACAAAACAATTTTTACAACTCATCGAGTAACAAGATAAAGCCCCAGGCAAGACGCCTGGGGCTTAAGCCATGTATATGAAGTTTTTATTAGCGAGTGCCGAATTGGCCGCCGATTTGTTGTTGCGCCATTGCTACAAGGCGTTTTGTAATTTCGCCGCCAACAGAACCGTTAGCGCGAGAAGTTGTGTCAGGGCCAAGGTTTACACCAAATTCTTGAGCGATTTCATACTTCATTTGATCGATTGCTTGTTGCGCACCAGCGACTAGTAGTTGGTTAGAATTGTTGTTACGTGCCATTGTGGTCATCTCCTTGTTTAAAGTTTTAATGGCTGGGTTCGCTGGACTTGCACCAGCACGCATGCTGTTATAAGCATGCCGCCAAACTAGGCTGAACCCAATATATTGTTTGCTAATGGTACTAATAGTTTGAGACGTTTTTCTTTCATTATTCATTTCTTTTTTATGGTAATTTTTGACGTTTTATGGTTGAGGATATTAGGGAATATGTAAAATAAGGTATTGTTTTAGTAGGAGGAAACATCATGAACATTTGCCCGCTATGCAACGGATTACGTAATGTGGCAGTGCATTGTTCGCGCTGTCAGAAGCAAATGGTGGATCAAGGAAAAATTACGGATTATTTTGATGATTACAGCCCGTATATGGATATTGATATGATGAAATTGGTCGATGGGTATCCGAAGACATTGATTCGGCACGAATGTGTGCATCTTTTTTATTGTCTGCATTGCTGTCACGAAGAAGTGCGGTTTATTAAAGAATAGGCTCTAGCATCATCGCTAGAGCCTGTGCAATATTTTGGGGAACGATATCGTTATTTTTCATCCGCAGAACGGATTCGTTTTTCCGTTTCGATATCGAAAAAGTGTGCTTTGTTCATATCTAAGGCAAGGTCTAATTGGTGGCCTGGCTTGATTTCTGTGCGGGCGTCGATGCGTGCGACAAATTCTTGTCCATTAATATTGGAATAAATCATCGATTCTGCACCAAGCAGCTCGGCTACCTCAACGCGGGCGGTAATTTTCGTATTTGGCGATGCTTCAAGGAAGAGTGGTTCATCATGGATGTCTTCTGGGCGAATGCCTAAAATGACTTCTTTACCAATATAGCCCTGGTCACGAAGCACTTTCATTTTTCCTTCTGGAACGCTAATAGTAATATTACCAATGACAAACTTGCCATCTTGCAATGTTCCTTTTAAGAAGTTCATCGCTGGAGAGCCGATAAAGCCACCGACGAAAATATTTTCTGGTTTTTCATATACTTCTCTCGGTGTGCCGACTTGCTGGATGACACCATCTTTCATGACAACAAGCCGTGTTGCCATTGTCATCGCTTCCGTTTGATCGTGTGTGACGTAAATCGTTGTTGTTTCTAAACGCTGATGTAATTTAGCGATTTCGGAACGCATTTGCACACGAAGTTTTGCATCCAAGTTCGAAAGCGGTTCGTCCATTAGAAATACTTTTGCGTCGCGGACGATGGCGCGTCCTAATGCCACCCGTTGTCGTTGGCCGCCAGAAAGCGCTTTTGGCTTGCGATCTAAGTATTGTTCAAGGCCAAGAATGCGCGCTGCTTCGCGGACGCGGCGTTCGATTTCTGCTTTTGGGAATTTCCGTAATTTTAAGCCAAACGCCATGTTATCGTAAACGCTCATATGCGGATAAAGCGCGTAGTTTTGGAATACCATCGCAATATCGCGGTCTTTTGGCGCGACATTATTCATGCGCTTGCCGTCAATATATAAGTCGCCTTTTGAAATTTCCTCAAGACCGGCAATCATTCGCAATGTTGTCGATTTGCCGCAGCCGGATGGACCGACAAAGACGATAAATTCCTTATCTTTAATATGTAGGTTAAAATCTTTTACAGCGATTACGTTGTTATCGTAAATTTTATAAATGTGCTCTAAACGAAGCTCTGCCATATTCTCACTCCCCCCTATTAGAAAACGTTTTCAACTGCTTTAAGCGTACCGAAAATAGCAGAATTCGTAAATGGACAACATGCACAAAAAAAGAGGGAGATTTCAGGCAAGATGACGAATAGATGGACTATGCGCTTGCCTCGTATGGTGATCCTGGCTTTA
This sequence comes from Parageobacillus galactosidasius, assembly GCF_002217735.1. Taxonomy (NCBI): domain Bacteria; kingdom Bacillati; phylum Bacillota; class Bacilli; order Caryophanales; family Anoxybacillaceae; genus Parageobacillus; species Parageobacillus galactosidasius. The sequence continues at coordinate 678,850 of NZ_NDYL01000001.1, forward strand.
CTGTAGTTCAATTGTCCGCATATTGCTGTAATAATATTGCTAAATACACAGCGACAGCTCCTTTAAAATGTTTAATATCGATTCCTGTTTTTTCAATAAATTTATCAATGCGATATTGTAAACTGTTGCGGTGCATATATAACTTTTTTGCCGCTAAGGAAACGTTTAGATTGCATTGAAAAAACGTTTTGATGATATGAAGTGACTCGTCATCCAATGTTTCGAGAAAAGGAAGCGACTTCTTGATCATTTCAAGTTCCGAGGAACCATGGATAAGCAATAGCGGAATCACATCTTCCATCTGATATACCGTTTGTGTTGGCATATACGTTTGTGCTAGCTGGAAACATTGTTTTTCGTGGCAAAATAATTCATAAAGATGGTCACCATATGGATGGATGTGCCCGATAAATAGATGAATGGTGATATAAAAATCGGTAGATAATGTATCAATAATTTCAGCAAACGGCAAAGGATCTAGGGTTGGTTTTTGTTTTTTTTCAATAATGACACCTCGGTAGTCGTGTTCCCAAACGATAATAATATGTTCGGAAAACAACCCGCTGATGACATCGAAAAAATCATCTTTGTTGACAACAGAACCTTTTATGAAAAAATGAATAAAGCGATAATACGGGGACTGGGAGGAAAAATGCTGCAGCAACGTTGAATCTCCATGCGTGACCCAACGATGCCACGCCATTTCTTCATCGCTAATCGTACGGCTGACATCGGGAATCGGCGTGAGAAAAATCGATAATAGCTGTTTTTCCTGTTTCGATAGACGTTGTTTGCAAATTCCGATTTTATCTCCATCTTTTGTATAAAACCATTCATATGCATCAGTGTCGGCTACTTGTTCATTAATGACGATTGCATCCTTATAGTAGGATTTTAGCTGTTTGAGCATGGCGATGTTTCCTTTCTACATCTGAATGATTCCTTTCACTTATTATACAAAAAGAAAAACCGATTTTCCCAATAAAAAGGAAAATCGGTTTTTGAATGGCTACGTTGTTTCATGAGGAGGTTCTTCTTTTGCTAAGTCGCGCGCTTCCTCGATGTTTACGGCATCACCGTGGCCATGGACATAGCCCCCTGCCAATCCCTCATTGATCATACGGTCGATATCCATATAGTGTTCATCGCGTCCTTCATATTGGGAATCTTGATAATTCCGTTTGTTTCGTTCCGTCATAATGCGTCCCTCCTTGTTTTTTGTAGTTTGTATTATAAAAGCATAGATTATTCGTATTCATCATATATATGTCAAAAAGCAGGACAAGCAAGGAGGGAACACAATGATACGCACGGTGAAACAACTGCTGTACATAACAAGAACATCAACGCAACTAGCAGAACAGATGGCAGAAATAGTGAGCGATGAAACGTGGAAACAACAATTTATTCTGTATTTAGAGGATATAACACGTCAATATAAACTATGGCAATATATTCACTATTTACTTGCCGGGGCATATGAAGAAAGCGACAGTGAAAAGATCGTAACAGCTTCGGTTTCCGAACTGTTGTATGCGCTTTGTTCCAATGAATTAAAAAAAGGAATGTTGTGTCGAAAAGCAAGTGAGATGTTATCGGGAGCTGCACAAAAAGCGGCAGATCACTCATTACAGCAGGCCATTCAATATAGCCAGCTATTTTTTACGATGATAAAAAACCAGCTAGTTCATCAAATAGGGAGATAAGCTGTTTGGCACCATGATGTTGAATGTCCGGTTCGTCGAAAATCATCGGTTTGGCGTTCAGTTCGTACATGTACAATTGTCCATCTTTGCTAAGGCCAATATCCGCGGAAAACTCGCCAATAAAACCGAAATGCTTGCTCATTTCTTTCCCGCACTCGGAAATTAGGTTACATAAAAGGGCTTCATCGATCCGATGTTTCACTTCGGAATACGGCAGAAGTTTTCCGCCGTTTAGGACGTGTGTTGTCAGTTGTTGCGCTGGCGCCATCCGCACACCAATGCCGCTGATTGCATAAGCGCCGTGGTGATAATGAACGAGAACACGCAAATCATACCGATTTCCTTTCCATGTATCAGCGTCAATTGTTTGTTGGACAATGTAGCGTTTCGATGAAAAAAGAGGAGTGAGTTCGTCAAGGGAAGTGAGTGTTTTTCGAACATTTATTTGTTCGTAAAGGATGTGTGTTTGTAAAGGAGAAGAAGTTAAGCGAAACAGCCCTTTTCCTTTTGCTCCTTCGTTTGGTTTAACGTATACACTTCCGTGTATTTGCAGCATTTTTCGTATATCGTCCGTATCATGAACTAAAAGCGTAGCTGGCAAATGCGGGCGCAATTGGTCATTTTTTTGTAATGTCTCGTATAATTCCCACTTTGTAAAAAAAGAACGATTAAAAAATGGAATGCAAAGGTTGTTTAAAAATTCGATGATTCGTTGGAATTCGTCTGTTTTTTCTTCTGATCTGCTTTTGATTCGGTTGTAAAAAACGTCGGGAAGAGGGGCGGTAACAGGCACCCACTGTCCGAGGCCGCGAACGAATACATATCCTTGAACGAATTTTTCATAGATAGAGCTAAATGGTAAAACGATAGCGATACTTCCCGCTTCTTGCAAGGAAGTGGTGATCAGCTCGATATATCGTTTTTTTCGTTTTAACAAAGCGGGAATGGAAGATTCGCTAATCATAATGCCGACAAGCGGTCCTACTTTTCCCCGCTGTTCTTTTACGTGAAACGAAAAAGACGGCAATTCGTTAGAAAAAGACAATGGATGTTGGTATCCAAAAACGTAGGTACGGCCTTCATCTTGATGAAACCATTGTTGTTTTTTTTCATTGTAGCAAATGATCGTCATGTGAATAACGCCTCTGGTTCATCAATTATTTTTTTACTTAAATAAACGGCGTACGCAAGAGAGAGCATCGCTGTTAGTTCATCATATCGCTTTAGCTTCGGATGTTTAAAAATGCATCGTCCCGGCTTCGAATTTGCTTCAAACATCCAAATCCGATATTGTTGGTCGATTCCAAGATCAAATCCGATTTCACCAATGTTCATCTGAAGCTGTTCCTCAAGACAACGGCTTAGGGTAAGAGCGGTGTCATGAAGTTGCCTTATGATATGGTTGCGAGTGCTTCGGTCTGGGAAAATTTCTTCGATCGTTTTTACGATGCCCCCATTGTTAATATGGGTCGTAACGCTTCTTTTTTCTGCGATTTTTGCAGCGATCGCGCTCACCTGCCAAACCCCTTCTTCGTTTTTATTTGTATGAACGCGAAAATCGAATTTTCTTCCGTTGACTTCCATGAGGCGAATCCCTTGTTGGATAATATATGAATCTAATTTTTTTTGTGAAAAAACGTTTTCCCACAAAGATGATAACGTTGGAAAGGTTTGCGACCGGTTAGTTCCATGTTCATCTCGAAATCGGCATTCATACTTCGTGTTTTTCTTCAAAAGATGGTAAATACCTAAACCGAGACTGCCGTTGGCGGGCTTTAAATATGCTTCGCCATAACGTTTTAAAAATTGATCGGCGGTCTCGATCGTAGGATAAAAAGACGTGTTTGGAAGGTACGGCCTGGATAATGGATGTTTTTCAAGCAGACGGTATATTTCCCATTTATTAAAAAAGTTTTCGTTAAACCAAGGGATTCCGTATTCTTTTTTTAATGTTTCTTTAATTGCTTGAAATGTTTCATCGTTTTCAATTCGACGGTTTGGCAAGCGATTGTAGATAACGGTAGGAAACGGAACTTCATGCTGGACCCAACCGTTTTCTGTATAAAAATACCCCGTTATCGTTCCTTTCTCCCAATGAATATGATGAGCGCCAAAAACAAAAGCAAATCCGCCGACTTTTTTCTCTTGTGAAAGCAGTTTCGCAAAGAAAAAGCTCCGTTTTCCCACCGGACGAAGCGGCGATTTCGTAAACCCTGCGGTAAAAATGCCAATGAGCGGACCAAGATGGACGGTGTCTTCAGTGAGAAATAGATGAATATCGGCAGAAAATGGGATTTGTAAGCGTTTGGCAACATCGTTTGTGATAACGATATGTTTGTCTAAAACCGGGGACGAAACAAAGCAGCATGCGGTGGACATGCTTCCGAACGCGGCCATCGTTTGCCCGGAGAGCGAAATATCGGGCGGAAGATAAATCGTATTTTCTTCCGCCTCTTGTATCGTTAATGTATATTTCATGAGATATTCACCTCGTTTGCGAGAAACAGACAATAGCGAAGCGGTGCTTCGTAGACGTCACAGTTTTCAGGAGTGAGTGCAGTAATAATTTTTCGGCCTGGCTTCGAATTCATATCAATGATCCATACAGCGCCTTCCTCAGTAATCCCGAGATCAAGACCTAGTTCAAACAATGGGCCAAATTGCTCTTCCAAGTAGGATGGCAACACGTTTGTAATCGTTTCGATTCCATCGGTAATAAAAAGGCGTTGTGGGGAAGAAACTTGGTTGATCCATTCCGAAAAATCGAAAATGGAAGCGCCGGCACTGACGTTGGCAATCATTGTTCCAGGCTGCCCGATTCGCACCGCTCTGCCTCGTTCGCTCCATTTGCCTCGTTCGTTTTTTTGGAAGAGAAAACGGATATCGAACGGCTCGTTTTTCTTCGTCTGTAACGGCAAAAACGGCTGAATAAGGTATGAGTTGTGTTGAAGCAAATCATTAATCCACCGTTGCAAATCGTTTTCTCGTCTGATATGGGCAATTGTTTGACCACTTGCATCTAAAATATGAAGTAAGTTCTTCATTTGTTTTATGACATAAATGCCCTTGCCGCGCGAGCCGTGTTCAGGCTTGCAAATGACGGCTTTTTCTTTCTGGATCATGTGCAGTACATCCATAGCGGATTGAAGACGTTCTGTTTTGGGAATATACGGGGAAAGCAATGGATGTTCAATGACCTTCTTGTACAATTCCCATTTGCTTGGGAATCCGTGTCCTAAAAATGTAATATCTGGCCGATGTTTTAACCATTGTACGATCGGTTTGCTTTTTTTCGAGCGGTCATCCGCACGATAAAAGCAACGGTCATATAAAAAGGTGGGAATGTCAAAAGTGCTTTCTATCCATGATTGCTTGGTGTTATCAAATTGCAGGCCGCGCACTTTTTCCGTTAACGGGTCAATATCAAAAGGGGTAAAGCGGTATACGGTAATGCCATAACGATCAGCCCGCTTGGCAACTTCTGTGGAATACTTTACTTCTTGTTGATCATAGACGGTGACAAATCCAAGAGAAATCAATTTTACTCACTCCTTTTGCTCGATAAGCGATAAACAATAGTCAATAATCGCTTTAGCGGAAGGCCGAATAAGGCGATTTGACATTGCCATATCGGTCTGTTTGGATGGTTTTGTGTTTACTTCGATAATCCATGGTTTGTTTTCTTGGTCGATCGCTAAATCAATGCCGAACTCTCCATATAATCCGTCGGCTTCATTTGCTAATACGGAAGCTGTTTCGAGCGCGATTTCTTTTAACAGCATTTTTTGCTGGAACGCTCTGTTTTGTTCATACCATTTCCGCAATACCTCATCTATTGAAACGATTTCCCCGCCGCGGGCAAGATTGGCGACAAATTGTTCTTGCTGGGCGACGCGTGCGATAGCGGATGTTACGCGCCATTCGCTGTCATGAATGCGGTGGCATGATAGCCGAAAATCAACGAGACGTCCTTCCATCGTCTGGAGGGCAATGCCTTGCTGAATGATGGATGCCAGCTTTATTCGTTCTTTCAAGACCGCAAACAGGGCGGAAGTAGAAGGATATTGTTGCATCGTATCTTTCATGAACGTGGAATAGTCAAAGCGAAACTTGCCTTCCGTTTTTTCAATGCGCAAAATATGGCGTCCTTGGCTGCCGTAAATTGGTTTAATAAAAACGACAGGAAATTGTTCAAGAAAGTCGTCGAGCATTTGTTTCTTTGTGAATAACTCCGTTTTTGGCAAATACGGATGCAAGTACGGATGGCTCATTAAACATTCGTGCACTTCCCATTTATGCAAAAAACGGTGATTAAACATAAGAACATGTTCATCTTTTAGCTTTTGGATAAGACGTTCAAATAAGCTGGTTAATTCTGTTTTTCGTGAATGAATGCGGTTATAGATCACTTTTGCAGGCGGTACTTCCGTTTTTGTCCATTCTCCATTGATCCACTGATAGCCAATTCGTTCATTTTCTAAATACATCGATAAAGATGTAACGTATAAAGTTAGGTGATGTTGCTTGCTATATTCCGCTAATTCCTTGCAAAATTCATGTATGGATCCAAAGTGAACATGTGAGTCCGTATGAAAAATTTCGGTCATTACGGCGATAGCTTGGGGGTGGTTCATTGTTCTCCCTCATTTGTGCTTTCGTTACACAAACTCTATTTCATATCGTATCGTATGATTTTCGCCTAATATTGGTGATTGCAAAACATACGTGAAAGGAGAGAAACATGGGATGATTTGATGGTCGGTGGAGTGACAAACACACTTGAAATCAAAATGCTGTTCCGTCCGGATTATCAAATTTTTGTTAGTCATATCGCTTTTTCTCGGCGCATACGTTATGATAGTGATACGTTACTTTTTTATAGGAGGCTTTTTTATGTCCAATCAACTCTATGTCCTTGCCGAACAGCTGGAGCAGGCAATCCGTACAAGCAGTGATTTTCAACAATTAAAGCAGGCGTACGAAGCGGTGCGCCGCGACGAAACCGCGTATCGCCTATTTACGAATTTCCGCAATTTGCAAATGCGCCTTCATGAAAAACAGATGACTGGTGCTGAAATTTTACCGGAAGAAATCGAGCAAGCGCAAAAAGCGATGGCGCTCACCCAGCAAAACGAAAAGCTTGCCCAGCTGATGACGCTTGAACAACGAATGAGCATGGTATTATCCGATATTCAACAAATCACGATGAAACCGCTAGAGGAACTATATCGTTCATTCGCAGAATAAATGTGAACACTCGTATTGGGTGTTCTTTTTTTGTCCGTTTTATCATAGCTATGAAGTGATAGGAAGAAAAGCGGAGGCGAGCTGCTTAACCGCGACGGGCAAATGTTCTTCGCCTGCAGGGGTGCTTGTCGCCCCGAAGGCGAAGGTTATTTGACCCCGAGCGGTTGCGAGCCGAAGCTAGACAGGGAAGAAAAGCGGAGGCGAAACAATTCAAAAAGAAAAAAACGCCGAACGCAAAGAGGGGCAAGATTCAACTTTTTCGAAAAGGGGGAGACAGCGATGTACAAATTGCTTGCTCTCAATATTGATGGAACGATTTTAAAAAACAACGGCCGCCTGCAAAGGGAAACAAAAGAAGCAGTAGAATATGTGAAACGAAAAGGAGTTTACGTGACGTTAATGACGAGCCGAAATTTGCTCGCGGCACGGAAAGTCGCAAAAGCGTTAAAATTGGATAGCGAATTGATCACGTTTCAAGGTGCAATAATCGGAAAATCACTAAAGGAAAAAATATTTGAAGCGCTTATTCCAGAAGAACGGACATTTAACATTGTGCAGGTGCTTGAAAATTACAATTGCAACATTCGATTGATGCATGAGCGCTATTCGATCGGCAATCGGAACAAAGTGCAAAAAAATTTAGTCGTAAAAACGGTGTTATCATCAGGCGATCCGTTTTTTTATCCGACGCAGTTTGTCGATTCGCTCGGCAATATATTGATGGATGAACCAGTGGCTGTTCCGAAAATCGATGTCTATTTTGCCAACGAACGAGAAAGGAATGAGGCCATGTCGGTATTAGCAAAAGCGTTCCCGACCATTGATATGATTATGCACCCAAACGAAAAGATGGAAATTGTACCGCAGGGCGTGTCAAAACTCGCAGGATTGCAGCGCCTTGGCAATCATTTAGGGATTTCTTTAAAAGAAATGGTTGTAATCGGCGATGGTCTCGACGACATGCCAGCGATTGAAGCTGTTGGTCTAGGAGTCGCAATGGGAAATGCGCCAGTGGAAGTGAAAAAAGCAGCTGACTGGGTGACACGTTCGAACGAACAGCTCGGTGTCGCCTACATGATTAAAGAACATTTCCGCAAGCAGCTGCGACCGGAATTTCTGCGGAAATTAAAAATAAAACGATAAAAGGAAAGCTGGGATGGATGGTCCCAGCTTTTTCATTGGCGAATCTCGCTACTTGACGAGAGCGAATTGCCTTCTGTACACTTAAATAAGCTTGACTGGGAAAGGTGATGTCATTGCGCGTTCAAATTCAAGGATTACATGATGTCGAGCGGTTTCAACGTCCGTTGGAGGTAATCACAGGATTATTTTTCGAAGAATATGAGCTGGTATTTGAATCGGTTCACGACGCAGATATAGCAGTTGCGCTTTCGATAAACGGCGACAAGCGTGTTCATGTGCATGGAATATTGACGGAAAAATTAACGGGAAATAAATATGAAGCGGATCATGAAAAAGACGTATCCGGCTATCTTGAGGAGAAAGATCGTTTCAAACAAATAAAATATACGGTGTTTCATGTATATTTGACGTTATTGCAGCAATATACCGGTCTGATTCAACAATGGGGAGTGTTGACAGGAATACGTCCGGTAAAACTGTTGCATCAAAAGCTGCGTTCCGGTCTTTCAAAAGAGGAAGCGCACCGTCAGCTTCGCGATGATTATTTAGTAACAGAAGAAAAAATTGAGCTGATGCAGGAAATCGTCGACCGCCAGCTTACAGTCGTGCCAGATTTATATGACCTCGCCCATGAAGTAAGCATTTATATCGGCATTCCGTTTTGCCCGACGAAATGCGCGTATTGTACGTTTCCAGCGTATGCGATTGGCGGGCGCCAAGGTTCCGTCGATGCCTTTTTAGCTGGGTTGCATTACGAAATGCGGGAAGTCGGCCGCTTTTTAAAAGAGCGCGGCATCAACATTACGACAATTTATTACGGCGGCGGCACGCCAACAAGCATCACCGCCGAAGAAATGGACCGGCTGTATGCGGAAATGTATCAGTCGTTCCCAAATGTCGAGCGTGTCCGCGAAATCACGGTCGAGGCGGGGCGTCCGGACACGATCACACCAGAGAAACTGAATGTGCTTAAAAAGTGGAACATCGATCGCATCAGCATTAACCCACAGTCTTACATTCAGGAAACGCTAAAAGCAATCGGCCGTCACCATACGGTAGACGAAACGATTGAAAAGTTTCATCTCGCTCGCGAGATGGGCATGAACAACATTAACATGGATTTAATTATCGGGCTTCCGGGGGAAGGAACAAAAGAATTTTCCTATACATTGGCGCAAACGGAAAAACTCATGCCGGAGTCGTTAACGGTGCATACGCTTTCGTTTAAACGAGCGTCGGAAATGACAAAAAACAAAGCGAAATACAAAGTCGCCGACCGCGACGAAATCAGCGAAATGATGAAAGCGGCCCAAGAGTGGACGAAGCGGCACGGCTATGTTCCGTACTATTTGTATCGGCAAAAAAACATTCTCGGCAACCTCGAAAACGTCGGATATGCCTTGCCGGGAAAAGAAAGCATTTACAACATTATGATTATGGAAGAACAACAGTCGATTATCGGGCTTGGCTGCGGCGCGTCCAGCAAGTTTGTCGATCCGAAGACTCGAAAAATTACCCGCTTTGCCAATCCGAAAGAACCGAAGGTGTATAACGAAAATTTTGTCCATTACACGAACGAAAAACTGAAAATGCTGGAAACGTTGTTTGGATAGGGATCACAGCAGTCAACTACCCAACGGCTAAAGCCGTGGGCTTGCAACTAGCCTAATTGGCTGCCGCGTTCGGCTGGTTGACAGCAGCCCTGCGGATGTTTTCCGCAGCCACGTTGTCGGCAGGGGCAGCGTACCCACAAGCTCGACAACAAAACTGATCCCTTGACGGTCTGTCAAAGACGCTGGATTTTCGTTTTGGAAAAGGTTCTGGAGCGAAAAGCAATCTCGCTAATATAGTTGCATGCTTGGTTAAACCGTTTCATTGTTTCCAGCAGCGCATGAAACTGTTCAAGAGTTGGCATTAATTTAATCTTGAGAGTGCAGAGCATTCTTGATTCACCTACCTTTCTAAATCCAGTGTACTTATATTGAACGAAAAATTCAATATATACTGAAAATATAAACCCCGCCTTCCTCCCACAGCTAAAGCAGTGGGCTTCCAGCGGATGTTCTCGTGAATCCGGGCGAAAGCTCTTTTGATTCCATACGCCTCCTTCGATCCTTTGTAAGTCTTCGGTAGGTGCAAAGACTTTGTCCTCATCATGGTGAAGCTGTTCCGCCTGCTGCGTTTTATGCATATCTTTCCTTGTTTTTCCCGTCCTTTCTGTTCAAAACCCGATTGCTTTCGGCAACCGGGCTTTATTCGTGTCAACGGTGGAATAAAATCAGCTTTCCGCTTGATGTTACACAGCGGTGCGTTTTATCGTGGCAGTTATGTTCGCGCAATTTTTGTTCGCCGATTTTTTTTGCTTCTTCATCGTTCGCGGCTTCGAACGTTTCGTCCAACAGTTTTTCTCCACTTTTGTCGAATGCTGTTAATATATATGTTGGCATAGTAGTCCCCCCCTTTGCTGAATGGTGATTCATATTATTATTTTGCTATTTTTAAAAAAATTCCTTCTAAATGATGAAACTTTTCGCTATGATAAACGTGTATGATTTAGTGGAAATTTTATCTAAAATTGGGGGAGTGAGAATGTCGTTACAGTTAGCGCATGTGACAAAGCGGTTTGGCACAGTGACTGCGGTCAACGATGTCACGTTAACGATTCCGGAAGGAAACTTGTTCGGATTTCTTGGCGCGAACGGGGCGGGAAAGACGACAACGTTTCGCATGATTTTAGGCTTGCTGGAACCAACGGAAGGAACGATTACGTGGAATGGAGAAAAAATCGACTACTCGAAAAGCCATCTCATCGGTTATTTGCCGGAAGAGCGCGGTCTGTACCCGAAACTGAAAGTAAAAGATCAGCTTATTTATTTAGGCAGGCTGCGCGGCATGGATAAAGCAGCGATTATAAAAGAAATGGAAGCGTGGCTTGAACGGTTTAACGTGCCGGAGTACGCGGACAAGCGGGTTGAGGAACTGTCGAAAGGGAATCAGCAAAAAATTCAATTTATCGCCGCCGTGTTGCATAAGCCGAAGCTATTAATCTTAGACGAGCCGTTTAGTGGGCTCGATCCGGTCAATGTCGAGCTGTTAAAAGAAGCGGTCATCGATTTAAAAAACAATGGAACGACGATTGTCTTTTCGAGCCATCGTATGGAGCATGTCGAAGAGTTGTGCGAGCATCTTTGCATTATGCACCGCGGTCGGCCGGTCGTATACGGATCATTGAAAGAAGTGAAGCGGTCTTTTGGCAAAAAGAACATTATTATTCATGCTGATATGCCGCTTGATGAGCTGGCGGAGTTCCCAGGGGTTGTCAAAATGAAGCGGACAGCGGAAGGCGTGCATTTGCAAATCGAAAACGAAGACGTGTCGCAAAAAATTCTTTCCCATATTGCCAACAAAGGATTTATTCGCAAGTTTGCGCTAGAAGAGCCTTCGTTAAACGATATTTTCATTGAAAAAGTAGGTGCGGCGTATGAATAAGTTTTGGATTGTACTTTGGCATACGTATACGACAAAGCTGAAAGCGAAATCGTTTATCATCACAACGATTATTACGAGTCTCTTTGTCTTTGCGATGGCCAACATCCAGCATATTATTGAATTTTTTACAAAGGATGAAAAAACAACGGTGGCGGTCATCGATACAACGGGAGCGTTTTACGAACCGCTTGAGGCACAGCTAAAACAGGGAAAACACGATGATCTCAAGTTAAAGAAGGTGACCGGTCTGGAAGAAAAGGCAAAGGAGGCCGTCCGCAATGGCAAGTGGGATGCGCTCCTCGTAGTTTCCGCTGATGAGAAGCAGCTGCCGAAAGCAGCATATTACGCGAACACGATTGCCGACAACGATACGTCAAGCGAGCTTGAGCAAGCTCTCCAGCAGCTGAAAACAACGCTGGCAACAGCAAAACTCGGTCTTAAACAAGAGCAGATTGCACAGCTATATGAACCGGTTCCGTTTGAAAAAGTGGCATTGGAAAAAAACGCGAAAACGGAGGAAGAGTTGAATCAGGCGCGCGTTCTCGTTTACGTGCTGCTGTTTGCGATGTACATGTTTGTTCTCATGTACGGCGGCATGATTTCCACAGAGGTGGCGACGGAAAAGTCGTCGCGCGTCATGGAAATTTTGGTATCAAGCGTTCACCCGATCCAGCAGCTGTTCGGGAAAATCCTAGGGGTTGCGCTTCTTAGCTTAACACAGTTTGCGATTTTATTTGCGGTTGGCTTCACAGCGCTGAAAAGCAGCGGGCAAGAATTGTGGAAATTTCTCGGTTTTGATCATCTTCCTGTCTCGACATTTGTGTATGCGATTATTTTCTTCCTTTTAGGCTATTTCTTATATGCGACATTATTTGCCGTGCTTGGTTCGCTCGTCAGCCGCGTGGAAGACGTACAGCAAATGATTATGCCGGTGATGATTGTTGTCATTGCTGCGTTTATGATCGCGATGTTTGGCTTAAACGCTCCAGAGTCGTCCTTTATTACGGTGACATCATTCATTCCGTTTTTCGCGCCAATGATTATGTTTTTGCGTGTTGGGTTACTGCCTGTTCCATTTTGGGAAGTGGTGCTCAGCCTTGTTTTATTAATCGCTACGATTGGCTTGCTTGCCTTTTTCGGATCGAAGGTGTATCGCGGCGGAGTGCTCATGTACGGAAAATCTGGTTCACTGAAAGATATGAAAAAAGCGGTGCAATTGACGAAAAAGTAAGGCCTTGCCTAAGGCAAGGTTTTCTTTTTGTGTTTTGCACACATGTGGTATACTTAACTATACGCAAATACGGAAACGGAGGGAAAAGGTTGGCGAAAGGAATTGTTCATTATGAGGTTGGCGAGCAAGTCGATGTGTATTTGCTCATTAAATCGGTGACAAAAGGAATCGCTAGTAACGGGAAACCGTTTTTAACATTGATTTTGCAAGACAAAACTGGAGATATTGAAGCGAAACTATGGGATGTGTCTCCGGAAGATGAAAGTGTCTACGTGCCGGAAAGCATTGTTAAAGTATTGGGCGACATTCATAATTACCGAGGCAAAATGCAGCTGAAAATCCGCTCGATTCGTCTCGCTCACGAAGGGGATGCTGTCCGTGTATCCGATTTTCTCGAGACGGCCCCAATGAAACGCGAAGACATGATGGAAAAAATTACAGAATACATATTTGCAATGCAAAATCCAAATATTCAGCGGATTACGCGCTATTTATTAAAAAAATACGAACAGAAATTTTTTGACTATCCGGCGGCGACGAAAAACCACCATGAATTTATTTCCGGATTGGCGTACCATGTCGTGTCGATGTTAGAATTGGCAAAAGCGCTTGTGAATTTATATCCGTCATTGAATAGAGATTTATTATACGCTGGCGTGATTTTACATGACCTTGGCAAGGTAATTGAGCTGTCTGGCCCAGTGTCCGCTTCGTATACGCTCGAAGGCAAGCTGCTTGGACATATTCCGATTATGGTAGGCGAAATCAGCAAAGCTGCTGAACATCTTGGCATCAGCGGCGAAGAAATCATCGTGCTGCAACATATGGTGCTTTCCCATCACGGAAAAGCGGAATGGGGCAGTCCGAAGCCGCCAATGGTGAAAGAAGCAGAAATTCTTCATTACATTGACAATTTGGATGCGAAAATGAATATGATCGACCGGGCGCTTGAAAAAGTAAAGCCGGGTGAGTTTACGGAACGAATTTATGCATTAGAGAATCGTTCATTTTATAAACCAATTTTCTCTTCTGTTTTAATGCAAGAAAGAGGGGGGACATCATAAAGCCTTCTTCCCAACGGCTAAGGCAGTGGGCTTCTTGCATTATTCATAAGCCCTGAAAGCAGCAAGCAAAGAAAAAAAAGAATAAGCATTGCACAATACGAAAGAGGCGGTATTTTCCGCCTCTTTCTTTATGCATAGATCATTGATTTTGTGCGTATAGTTTAGTAAGACAAGCCAGAAAAAGGGGGATGTTAATGCTTAGCATGCCATGGTGGATTTATTTAGTTGTTGCGGGAATTATTTTTAGCGGTTACATGGCAGTAAGAACAGCAGCGAAAGAGAGAGAAATCGATGAAGCATTTATTGAAAAAGAGGGAGAAATTTATATGGAGCGCATCCGAAAGGAGCGGGAGCGGCGCCAGCAAGCGAAGTCCTTGTAGCCAACAAGGACTTTATTTTTTGAAAAATTCCCTTTATTTTTTCGGAATTCGTGTTAGGATAATATTAACTCTCTTATTCATTAAAGAAATAAAATGGGGGATGAAAAAATGAAACGGGCGTATAATTTCAACGCGGGACCGTCAGCGTTGCCGCTTCCGGTATTAGAGCGGGCGCAAGCGGAATTGCTTAATTTTCAAAATACAGGGATGTCCGTGATGGAGCTGAGCCATCGCAGCAAAGAATACGATGCGGTGCACAACAGCGCCAAAGAGCGGCTGAAACGGCTGATGAACATTCCTGATACCCATGACGTCTTGTTTTTACAAGGCGGAGCGAGCCTGCAGTTTTCGATGGTGCCAATGAATTTGCTTGGAAAAGACCATGTCGCTAATTACGTGTTAACAGGATCGTGGTCGGAAAAAGCGCTGAAAGAGGCAAAGAAGGTTGGGAAAACTCATATCGCCGCATCAAGCAAAGAAGCGAATTATACGTACATTCCGCATCCGGAAGACATTCAGCTTTCCGAAAACGCAGCGTATTTACATATTACCTCCAACAATACGATTTTCGGCACACAATGGCATGAATTCCCGGATTTGCCAGTTGATCTTATTGCCGATATGTCGAGCGATATTTTAAGCAGGGAAATCAATGTTGGGCAATTTGCATTAATTTATGCGGGGGCGCAAAAAAATCTTGGGCCGTCCGGCGTGACGGTGGTAATTATCCGCAATGACTTATTGGAGCGCATTCCGGATAACTTGCCGACGATGCTCGATTACCGCACGTACAGCTCAAGTAATTCATTATACAATACGCCGCCAACGTTTGCGATTTATATGCTTTCTCTTGTGCTCGAATGGGTCGAGGAAGAAGGCGGTGTGAAAGCGATCGAAGCACGCAATAAAGAAAAAGCGGCTGTCGTATACGAAGCGATTGATGCAAGCAATGGGTTTTATGCCCCACATGCGGAAAAGGACAGCCGTTCGCTTATGAACGTGACATTTAGGCTGCCAAATGAAGAATTAACGAAGAAATTTTTGGCGGAGGCAAAAGAGAAAGGATTTGTTGGACTAGCCGGCCATCGTTCTGTTGGGGGCTGCCGTGCATCGATTTATAATGCCGTGCCGCTTGAAGCGTGTGAAGCGTTAGCGGAATTTATGAATGATTTCTATCGGAAATTTAACTGAAAATTTCTACTTCACTTTCATACTGCAAAGTGATATAATGGTAGAAAGATTCTCGTAATAGGTGCAAATGCACTATTAGAGGAGCTTAGGAAAGAATAGATGAGGAGAGATGAGCATGAATACGAGAGTACTAGTTTCATTGGCATTGTTAGTCGGAATTGGTGCGGTATTGCACGCGGTCATTCCAGGAATTTTCTTTGGGATGAAGCCGGACATGATGCTGACAATGATGTTTTTGGCTATTTTGTTGTTTCCGAATGTTAAAGCAGTGGGGCTTGTTGGAGTTGTGACAGGCATTATTTCCGCGATGACAACAGGATTCCCGGGGGGACAAGTTCCAAATATCATTGACAAAACGATTACCGCTTTTGTATTCTTCGCGTTTGTGTTGCTTTTGAAAAAGTATGGTCAAACGGTGATTTCTGCCGCAATATTAACAGCGGTCGGCACGATCATTTCTGGCACGATCTTTTTAACCGCTGCGCTTTTGTTGGTCGGATTGCCAGGCGGGGCAGCTTTTTCTGCTTTATTTCTGACCGTTGTATTGCCGGCGGCTGTGATTAATACGATTGTGATGGTGATTATCTATCCAATTGCCTCGTCCATTTTTAAGCGGATGAACATTACAGCGCATGCGTAACAATCGCAAAAAACCCGATCATCATCTTGGTCGGGTTTTTTGCTATCACGCTATACATATCGGAGTAGCCAAGCAGTGACAAAGCAAAAAAATGCTATTCCAATATAATTGAAAGCACGCTGTTTTAATACTATTTTTGGTGGATACATTTTCGCTTTTGTTAATGAAAAAAGAGTATTTATGAAAAGACAGAAAAATATGAAACTAATCATAAAAAAAAACGATTGCATATATATCATTGCTTTCTCCCCCTATGCTTACTATATGTTGGCTAACTTACAGCTATGAACGGCGGGGAATGGTCACAAAAATAAAAAAATTAAACATTTTTATCTTTATTAATTTTTATTTTACTGGCATAATAGAAAGTAAAAAACACGGTGAGGAAAGAGTGGGTGGAACGATGAAAACGACAGAGCAAAATTATTCTATAAAAGAGGCGATGCTATTTAGCCAACGAATTGCTCAGTTAAGCAAGGCGCTTTGGAAATCGATCGAAAAAGACTGGCAGCAATGGATTAAACCATTTGACTTAAACATTAACGAACATCATATTTTATGGATTGCATATCATTTTAAAGGGGCGTCGATTTCGGAAATTGCAAAATTTGGAGTGATGCATGTATCCACAGCGTTTAATTTTTCAAAAAAATTAGAAGAGAGAGGCTTGCTTTCCTTTTCGAAAAAACAAGATGATAAACGCAATACGTACATTGAACTGACAGAAAAAGGAGAAGAAGTATTATTGAAATTAATGGAATCGTATGATCCAACGCAAAACGCGGTGTTTAACGGAGCATTGCCGCTGCGCGAGCTATATGGAAAGTTTCCAGAAATTTTAGAAATGATGTGTATCATCCGCAACATTTATGGCGATGACTTTATGGAAATTTTTGAGAGAGCGTTTGAAAACATTAAAAACGATTTCGTGGAACAAGATGGAAAACTAGTGAAACGAAACGCGAAATCGCAAGAAAAAGAAAAGGAGCTAACAAGTCAGTCTAGCTAACGGTTTTCATTAACTTTTTCAATTCCGTCATTAGGGGGACAAACATTTGCTGCTTAAGGAGAGCGTCAACTGTCTGTTCGAGCGGAAGGCTAGGATGGAGCATTCCCGCGAAATGAAGGAGAAGCGGGGTGAAAATCGTCAGCCCTTCCGCTTTTTGTTTTTCATATTCCTCGCTTAACTGTTCGCAAAGGGCAAGCACTTCATCTACTTCTTCTTTTGTTAAATTTGCTTTAATAACAAGATAATAAAACGGTTTTTTTGTTTCATCGACCATTTCCATTAACAACGATCGATGGAATTCCAATTTGGCGATTCGTTCCTCTAGTGTTCCCATATGCGCGCTCCTTTTGCCGAACATAATGGACAAGTTTTTACGTATATTTTACCTAATTTATGAAAAACAACCAATAAAAAAGTTTTTTTCAGGGGAGAAGAGTTTTTCTGTAAAAATCATATTGATTTATAAAAAGAAACGTTGTAAAGTAAATGAGTAATTATGAATAGGAGGGGAAACAGGTTTGACGGTGTACTTTATACCCCTTGCTGTCATTATTTTATTTCTTATTAATCAATTAACATCTCGCCTTTGCGCGCAAAGGGAAATACCAGAAGAAAAGCAACCAAGTGTTTTTCGAACAATCAACGTTCTTATTACGATTTTATTAATTTCTTCCTATTTTGAAGTGTTATTTACATAGAAAAAAGCTGACAGCTTGTGCTGCCAGCTTTTTTGTAGATGTGTTGTAGACAAGGGGAAGGGGTTATTAGAATAAACATGAGCATCCAACAATAATTAACAAAATAAACAACACAACAATTAACGCAAAGCCTCCTGCATAAGGTGCGCCCATTGTAACACCTCCTTTCAAAAAGGAGCAATTCAGCCTCAGATGCTTCATCATCATCATATGTAAGGCAAAAACACATGTATGGGCGTATGACTAAAAGGAAAAAGTTTTTTTCTTTATGAAAAATATGTTATAGTTATTGTTGTAATTTTTTTTGTCAAAAAATTGGTGTGGGAGTTGTGGAACAAATGAGAAAATGGATGATCGTTGCAGCCGTCGCCGCTGTTTTTGGGCTTTCGGCCTGCAATAACGGCGATTCTGAAGTCATTGTAAAAACAAAGGACGGCAACATCACAAAAGAAGAATTTTATAATGAAATGAAGGCCCGCGTAGGCAAGGAAGTGATTCGTGACCTTGTTCATGAAAAAGTATTAAGCAAAAAATATAAAGTGACGGACAAGGAAATCGATAAAGAAATCGAGAACTTAAAAGAAATGTATGGAACGCAATATGATTTAGCCGTTCAGCAAAATGGAGAAAAAGCGATCCGGGATATGGTGAAACTGGATCTTTTGCGGCAAAAAGCAGCAATGGAAGATATAAAAGTAACGGATAAAGAGTTAAAAGACTATTATAAGAACTATAAACCGAAAATTAGAGCGAGCCACATTTTAGTAAAAGACGAAAAGACAGCAAAAGAAATTAAAGCGAAGCTTGATAAAGGAGAAGACTTCGCAAAGCTTGCGAAACAATATTCACAAGATCCAGGGTCAGCACCGAATGGCGGCGATTTAGGCTGGTTTGGACCTGGAAAAATGGTGAAAGAATTTGAAGATGCGGCCTATAAGTTAAAAGTTGGACAAGTGAGCGATCCGGTGAAAACAGACTATGGCTACCATATCATCAAAGTGACGGATAAAGAGGAGAAAAAGCCGTTTAACGAAATGAAAGAGGAAATCGAATTCGAAGTAAAACAAAGCAAATTGGATCCAGCAAAAGTACAATCAAAAGTAGAAAAACTGATAAAAGATGCAAAAGTGGAGATTGAAGATAAAGATTTGCAAGATGTGTTAAAATAACGGTCAAAAACAAAAGGAAGCGGGTAAGAATCGCTTCCTTTTGTTTATTCCAATCCTTTTTGAATTGTTGCGGCAATGGTTTGTAAATCGTCAAACGTATAATCGCTTGCATGGGATTTCCATACAGCGCCAAATCCATCTCCTTTGCCGTAACGAGGGATTAAGTGAACATGATAATGAAAGACAGTTTGCCCTGCTTGTTCACCGTTATTGTTTAGTAAATTTAAGCCGGCTGGGGAAAATTGTTTTTTGATCGCGTTTGCGATTTTTGGAACAACGGTAAAGACGTGGCTTGCAACATCTGGAGTGAGTTCAAAAATGTTTTCTTTATGTACTTTTGGAATGACAAGCGTATGCCCTTTCGTTACTTGGCTGATGTCGAGAAACGCCAATACATGTTCATCTTCATACACTTTTGCCGCTGGGATGTCTCCGTTTACAATTTTGCAAAAAATGCATTCACTCACTAGAAAAAGCCACCTTTCCTATTTTTTCTTCCATTTTACCATAAAAAGAGCAGGATGTAATCTTGTATTGATTACATCCTGCTTTAGTGAAAAGGGGAGAGGGTTTATTCAAACAAAATGGCGTTTGATGAACACCCCATTTGCAAAAAAAGTTGTTAAAGAGTGAGTTTTCCTTTGTTCAAGATGACCATCCCCTTTAAGCTCTTACATAGAGGTTCGTTGCTTCATAGCAATGGAACGATGGTCTTGTCTTTCACAAACACCTCATTTACTTAAGGAGTTTCGCGCTTCCTCACTGCATTACAATGGTGTTACTTCGACAAGTGTGTCTTTCGTGAACACCTCATTTCCAAGTGGATGATTCATCATTTGCGCTGTTCCTCATCCCCTCTTCGCTATTTATCATGCCCGAGAAAAAAGGATGTATGCAAAAAGGAGAGAGATAATTTTTGGAAAGTATTTGTTGCTTTGATAAAATGAAAATGTAATCCGTAATTTATGAATAGAAAGGAAGCAGGCGATGGCGCTTTTGGAAGTTCAACATTTATACGGGGGATATACGAAGCAAAACGTGCTCGAAGATGTTTCGTTTACCGTCGATCGCGGGGAAATAGTTGGTTTAATCGGTCTAAACGGCGCGGGAAAAAGTACGACGATCAAGCATATTATTGGGCTGATGGAACCGAGGAAAGGGACGATTACGATTAACGGAAAAACATTTTCGGAACAGCCGGATGTATATCGTTCGCAATTTACATATATACCAGAAACACCTATTTTGTACGAGGAACTGACATTGGAGGAACATTTGCAATTAACGGCGATGGCTTATGGATTGGAAAAACATGAATACGAACGGCGTCTTCCGCCGTTATTAAAAGAATTTCGCATGGAGAAAAGGTTAAAATGGTTTCCCGCTCATTTTTCCAAGGGAATGAAGCAGAAAGTCATGATTATGTGCGCCTTTTTAGTGGAGCCAGAGCTTTATATCATTGACGAGCCGTTTCTTGGCCTTGATCCGTTAGGGATTCATTCTTTGCTTGAACAAATGCAGCAAATGAAGAAAAAAGGGGCGGGCATTTTAATGTCGACACATATTTTGGCGACAGCAGAAAAATATTGTGATTCGTTTGTCATTTTGCATAACGGAAAAGTAAGGGCGAAAGGAACGCTCGAGGAGTTGCGTGAACAATTTTCTTCTCCAGCGGCAACGTTGGATGAACTATATATTGCGTTAACAAAGGAAGAAAGCGTATGATGGATGGAAAAAAACTATGGAACGACCGCCTTTATCAAGAAGTGCGAAAAATGCGGCGCTATTTACGTTATATGTTGAACGATCATCTATTGTTTATATTGCTCATTGGCATTGGCCTAGGGGCGGTCGCCTACCATCGTTGGGTACAAACGCTTCCGCCGCATTTTCCTTATCCCATCATTGCCGCACTGATTTTTTCTTTCGTATTGACGTTTGGTTCGTTGCGCACGTTATTTCAAGAAGCGGATATCGTGTTTTTATTGCCGTCTGAGACAAAGCTTCGTCCATATATTCAACGGGCTTTTTTGCTGAGTTTTCTTTTGCAGGGATATGGGCTGCTTCTTGTATGGTTGGCAATTGCGCCGCTTCACCGGAAGTTTTCCGATGTTTCTTTATGGCTGCTGTTTTTCGTGTTGCTCGTTTTGAAAGGATGGAATTTGTTTATAAGCTGGAAAGGAAATTATTTTATTGAACCGCTTGCCCATCGTCTTAGCATGGTCGCACGGTTTGGGGTCAATGCTCTTTTTGTTTACTTTTTGCTTGTTCACGCTTCGGTTTTGTTTTTACTTGCTCTATGTGCCATCATCGCAGGCATAACGGTTTATTTGGTGCAAGCAACAAAGCGAAAAGGATGGAAATGGGAGCGGCTCATTGAACAAGAAACAAGTGCGGTGCGCACATTTTACCGTATCGCCAATTTATTTACCGATGTTCCACAATGGAAAGAGGAGGCGAAACGCCGGCGCTGGCTTGATTTTCTAGTTTCTATGATTCCATATCATCCAAAAAATACGTTTCTTTATTTGTACGCAAGAACATTCATCCGTTCGGGCGGATATTTAGGTCTTTATATCCGTTTAATCGCAATCGGATTGTTATTTCTTTATATTGTTCCATCCGAATACGGAAAAATCGCCGCGTCGTTATTTTTTCTTTACATCACCGGCTTTCAATTATTCGCATTGATCGACCATCACCGGACAAACTTGTTGATCCGATTATATCCGCTTCCAAACGATGTGCGGAAACAGGCATTATGCCGCCTTCTCTTTTTCTTATTAATGGTGCAAAACATTGTTTTCAGTTTGTTTTTATTCCTGCTTTATGCTGGCTGGATATGGGGCGCGTCATGGATGGCAGGAGCTGTTTTTAGTTATTGGCTACTGTTTCATTATCTTTCCAAACGTCGCAAGCGGGAGGGAAAAATATGAAAAAGATGTATATCACAACAGGAACAACGGATTATTTGCAAAAAGTGAAAGACACGCATGCGAACGAAACGATGTTGTTGTTGGAAAGGGAAGAAGATGCTGTTTTGATTCATGAAACAGATGGCAAAACGGTGTTTAAAGAGCCGCGCCGTTATGAGGTGATCGATGCAGTTGGTGAGTTGGGCGGAGCGTTTGTTGTATGCAATAATATTCCGGTGACCGACGAAGGGCGGTCGCTATTTGAGCATCGCTTTGTGCAGCGGGCAAGACTGATTGAAAATGAACCTGGATTTGTTGCGATTCGCGTACTGCGTCCGCTTTCTAATGACACGTATATCATTATGACATTATGGGAAGGAAAAGAGCATTTTGAAAATTGGCAGCGTTCAAAAGCGTTCACAAAAGCGCATGAGCAGCGGAAAGAAGAACAAAAACCATCTCAACAAAAAATATTTCCGCGTCCATCTTATATAACAGTCTATTCGGTCGTTCAAGAAAGATAAAACGGTTTTTTACCTCCGCTTTTTCGAATGAATAAGCGGGGGTTTTTTGTATATAAGTGTTTCACACCTTTATTCTCCTTTCATATGCTGTAGTACATCCATGTTGGGAAAATGTCCTATTTAACAATGGAAAGCATATAGGAAAGGAGAATATAAATGGGTGTGGAATTAACGGTGCTGCACTGGATTTACTTAGCGTTTATCGTGTTTATTATCGGATTTATGATCGCACGAAAAGATACATCACTTATTTGCATTATCGGGATCTTTTTGTTAGCCGCTACAGCGACCCATTCGTTAAGCGCGGCGATCAGCGGGGTGTTTAATAGCTTTATTTACGCGATTACAGAGCTTTTGCCAACCATTTTAGTGATTTCCATTATTGTGGCAATGAGCAAAGTGATGACAACAACAGGAATTAATGATGTGATGATTTCGCCGTTTATCCGGTTTATCCGCACTCCGGGATGGGCGTATTGGACGATTGGGATTTTGATGATGATCATTTCTTGGTTTTTCTGGCCATCTCCCGCAGTTGCGTTAATGGGTGCAGTGTTACTGCCTGTGGCCATTCGTGTTGGGTTGCCGGCGTTAGGAGCGGCGATGGCGATGAATTTGTTTGGTCACGGTATTGCTCTATCAGGAGATTTTATTATTCAAGGAGCGCCAAAACTGACAGCAGATGCCGCTGGTCTTTCTGTCTCCGAAGTCATTTCTGCCAGCGTGCCGCTTGTGTTTGTGATGGGAGTTGTTACTACGGTTGCTGCCTTTCTATTGCTTCGTCGTGATATGAAAAGGGGCCATTTCGCTAATGAAACGAATGAAGTAGCGGCGACAGCGGATGAGGCAATCGAAAAGGCAAAACAATTGTTGTCTAATCAAGCGAAAAATATGTTGGCGATCATCATTCCGATTTTATTTGTTCTAGATGTCATCGCAATGTTTTATTTGCGCCTGCAAGGTGGAGATGCGACTGCGTTAATCGGTGGAACAGCGATTTTTATTTTAATTCTTATTTCCATTTTTGCTTATAAACAAGAAAGTTTTAGTGAAATTACGAATTATTTAATCGAAGGATTTCAATTTGGCTTTAAAGTGTTTGGACCAGTCATTCCGATCGCGGCGTTTTTTTATCTCGGTGACGCAGGGTTTGTCAAAATCATCGGAGAACACTTGCCTAAACTATCGCAAGGAATTGTAAACGATCTAGGAATTGCGCTCGCTCATGTCGTACCGCTCAGCGATGGAGTTGGAGCGGTCACGTTAGCGATTGTAGGAGCAATCACAGGATTGGATGGTTCAGGATTTTCTGGTATTTCGTTAACGGGGGCGGTTGCTCATTTATTCGCGACAGCGATTGGCGGCGGTGCCGCGACATTAACTGCGCTTGGACAAATTGCGGCAATTTGGGTTGGAGGCGGCACGCTTGTTCCGTGGGCGCTTATTCCAGCGGCAGCTATTTGCGGTGTAGACCCGTTTGAGCTGGCGCGCCGAAACTTGGTTCCGGTGGCGATTGGACTTGTTGTGACAACCATTGTAGCGATGTTTTTGATTTAACATTGACGAAAAAGCTGTCTCGTAGGAGTGAGCGAGGCAGCTTTTTTGATATAATAATAAAGGAACACGAATGATTTTTTGATATAACCATGAAAAGTATAAAAAACGGAATGACTGGCTATTTATTTCTGAAATCAGACGAACGAAGCGGTATTGTGCAGAAAGTCAGTAACAAACGAAAATAAATCGTCAATTTTTTGACAGTTTCCCCCCATTGCTATACATTGTCATAAGAACCTTGTATAGTTATAATTGTAACTTTGTATACAATTGCTTTGATGAAAAATTTTTTATCTTTTATAGATCTATCGATGTTGAATGAAAGAAAGGCGGATGAGGATGTCAAAACAAAAGAATGATACATTTTTACGCGCTTGCCGCGGCGAAAAGACAGATTATGTTCCGGTTTGGTATATGAGACAAGCGGGAAGGTCCCAGCCGGAGTATCGGGCGCTTAAGGAGAAATATTCGTTATTTGAAATTACCCATCAACCAGAGCTTTGTGCTTATGTAACAAGATTGCCGGTCGAACAATATCATGTGGATGCGGCCATTTTATATAAAGATATTATGTCCCCGCTTCCGGCGATTGGTGTTGATGTAGAAATTAAAGCAGGGGTTGGACCGGTGATTGCTAATCCAATCCGCTCTCTTGCGGATGTAGAAAAACTTGGAGAAATTCATCCGGAAGAAGATGTGCCATATGTATTGGAAACCATCAAACTGCTGACGACTGAACAATTAAATGTTCCGCTCATCGGATTTGCGGGTGCGCCGTTTACGCTTGCGAGCTATATGATTGAAGGCGGTCCATCGAAAAACTACAATAAAACGAAAGCGTTTATGTACGCAGAACCAAAAGCGTGGTTTGCTCTGATGGACAAGCTTGCTGATATGACGATTCGCTATGTGAAGGCACAAATTCGTGCTGGCGCGAATGCGATTCAAATTTTTGATTCATGGGTTGGCGCAGTGAATGTTGACGATTACCGCACATTTATTAAACCGACAATGGCGCGCATTTTTGCGGAGCTTCGCGAAGAAAACGTTCCGCTAATTATGTTTGGGGTTGGCGCGAGCCATTTAGCGAAGGAATGGAACGATTTGCCGCTCGATGTCATAGGTCTCGACTGGCGGCTTTCGATTCGCGAGGCGCGGGAAAGAGGGATTACAAAAGCGCTTCAAGGAAATTTAGATCCAGCAGTTCTTCTTGCTCCTTGGGGAGTAATTGAAAAACGCGTGAAACAAATTTTGGACGAAGGCATGGAACAACCAGGATATATATTCAACTTAGGCCACGGCATTTTTCCGGAGATTCAGCCAGAAACGTTAAAACGGTTAACGGCGTTTATCCATGACTATACGTCAAGAAAATAAGAGGTGTTAGTAAAGATGGCAAAAAAGAAAATGGGATTATTAGTGATGGCGTACGGAACTCCATATAAATGAAGAAGATATTGAACGATATTATACGCACATTCGTCATGGCAGAAAACCTTCCGAGGAATTATTAGAAGATTTAAAACAACGCTACAAAGCGATTGGCGGAATTTCTCCATTGGCAAAAATTACTCTGGAACAAGCAAAACAATTGGAAAAGCGGCTTAACGACATTCAAGATGACATTGAGTTTCAAATGTACTTAGGATTAAAACATATTGAGCCGTTCGTGGAAGATGCCGTTCGCCAAATGCATGAAGATGGCATAAAAGAAGCTGTGAGCATTGTGCTTGCACCGCATTTTTCAACGTTTAGCATTCAATCGTATAATGAACGGGCAAAAGCGGAAGCAAAAAAATTAGGAGGACCGGTGATTTATACGATTGACAGCTGGCATGATGAACCGAAATTTATCGATTATTGGGTGGAAAAAGTAAAAGAAGTATACGCGTCCATGACCGAAGAAGAACGCGAAAAAGCAGTGCTTATCGTGTCAGCGCATAGCCTGCCGGAAAAAATTATTGCAGTTGGTGACCCATATCCGCAGCAGCTTGCAGAAACAGCTAAACTAATTGCGGAAAAAGCAGGTGTAAAACATTATGCGGTAGGTTGGCAAAGTGCCGGCAACACACCAGAGCCTTGGTTAGGGCCAGACGTACAAGATTTAACGAGACAGCTGCATCAGGAAAAAGGATATACATCGTTTGTTTATGTTCCAGTCGGTTTTGTCGCCGATCATTTGGAAGTGTTGTACGATAACGATATTGAGTGTAAACAAGTAACGGAAGAAATCGGGGCAAACTATTATCGACCAGAAATGCCGAATGCGAATCCAAAATTCATCGATGCATTGGCAACAGTTGTATTAAAACGGATCAAACTTTGATAAAGAAGGCGATGAACAGTGAGTGACGGAAAACGTACGGTTGTGATCATCGGAGGCGGAATAACAGGAATTACCGCTGCCTATTATTTGCAAAAAGCAATTAAAGAACAACAGCTTCCTATTGAATGTAAACTTGTAGAAGCGACCCATCGCTTAGGCGGCAAAGTGCAAACAGTGATACGTGACGGCTTTGTGATTGAGCGCGGTCCTGATTCGTTTTTGGCTCGGAAAACAAGCGCTTTTCGTCTTGTGCAGGAAGTAGGGCTAGAAGACGAGATCGTTCATAACGCGACAGGAAAATCGTACATCTTAGTGAACGGCAAGCTATATCCGATACCAGGCGGAGCCGTCATGGGGATTCCGACACAAATCGGTCCGTTTATCACGACAGGGCTGTTTTCTCCGCTGGGAAAACTGCGTGCTGCCCTTGATTTTATTTTGCCGCCGACAAAAACAGAAGGCGATTTATCATTAGGGCAATTTTTCCGCCGCCGATTTGGCGATGAGGTGGTAGATAACTTAATTGAGCCGCTGTTATCTGGCATTTATGCAGGCGATATTGATCAAATGAGTTTAATGTCGACATTTCCACAGTTCTTTCAATTGGAGCAGCGATACGGCAGCCTTGTGCGAGGTGCAAAACGAACGACGCCAAAAGCAGCAAAACAACGGAAAGGCGCGTTTCAAACATTAAAAACGGGATTGCAATCGTTAGTCGATGAATTGGAAAAACGATTGGAACAAGGCAGTGTCATGAAAGGGGTGCGGGTAGAAAACGTTAGACGCGAAGGAACGGAATATCGTTTGCGTTTAAGCAATGGAGAAGTGTGGAAAGCAGATAGCATTATCGTCGCGATACCGCACTCATCTGTACCAGCGATGTTTGCTGATTATCCGTTTTTCGCGCCGTTTCAATCAGTTCCATCGACGTCGGTAGCAACCGTGGCATTGGCCTTTCCGGAAAGCGCTATTGAACAAGATATTGATGGAACGGGCTTTGTCGTTTCCCGCCGCAATGATTATACGATTACGGCTTGCACATGGACACATAAAAAATGGCCGCATACCGCACCAAGCGGAAAAGCGCTGTTGCGTTGCTATGTCGGCCGTCCTGGCGATGAAGAAATTGTCGAACAGTCAGATGACGAAATCGTCCGCGTCGTGCTGGATGATTTAAACAAAATTATGCGTATTACGGGACGTCCGGAATTTTTCGTTATTTCGCGATGGAAAAGGGCGATGCCACAATATACGGTAGGCCATAAAGAGCGGCTTGCGAATATAAAAGCACACATGGACTCTGAGCTTCCAGGTGTGTTTTTAGCGGGAAGTTCGTACGAAGGATTAGGGCTGCCGGATTGCATTGCCCAAGGGGAAGAAGCGGTAAAAAAAGTACTCGATTATTTGCAAGTGAGCCATCGAAAGTTTGCGGAGGTTAACTAAAAAGAGTTAACCTCTTTCTTTTTTGTGAAAAATATGTTATGATTTTAGACGTAATGACCAAATTGTTCATTTAGTCATTCGAAGGATGAGGGAAATGTCTATTGATCGAAAACAACAAATCATTGAAGCGGCTACTAAATCGTTTTCGTTATTTGGTTACAAGGCAACAACGATGGAGCAAATAGCGAAGCTCGCCAATGTCGGAAAAGGCACGATTTATACGTTTTTTAAAAACAAAGAAGACTTATTGGATGCAATTATCTCTTCACTTATTTTAGAAATAAAAAAGTCAGCGGAGCAAGCGATGGATCCCAATCGTCCCTTTTCGGAAAACGTGCATCGCGCCCTGTATCGCATTTTAGAGTTTCGCCAGCAGCATCAATTAACGGCGAAGCTTCTTCAAGAGGTGCGCAATGTCGGAACGGCGGCAGTCCAAGAAGTGATGAAAAAATTAGATTGGGCCATTATCGATTACATTCGTGAGAAAATCGAAATCGCTATAAAAAAAGGAGAAATTCGCGACTGCGATGCTGAAATTACAGCGTTTTTAATGTTAAAAGTATATATCGCATTAATTGTCGATTGGGAGCAAGATCATGATCCGCTGCCGAAAGAAAAAATTGCTGAACTATTTGAGCTTTATTTTTTGAAAGGATTGTCGAAATAGATAGTCCTTCTCTTTTTTGCTTAAAAATGACCAAATGGACAAATTGGTCAATTGTATAGAGGAGGGAGAAAATGCGAGGACTCTCATTATTATGGAAAGAGGCGCATGCGATTTTTCGTAATCGAAAGACATTGATATCGATTATTGCTGTTATATGCATTCCGATATTATATAGTGGAATGTTTTTATGGGCGTTTTGGGATCCATACGCTCATCTGGATAAATTGCCTGTTGCTGTGGTGAACAACGACAAAGGAGCAGCGATGAACGGTGAAAAATTGGAAATTGGCGATAAGTTAGTAGAAAAGCTGAAAGAAAACAAGAAATTTGATTGGCATTTTGTTTCTGAAAAAGAAGCGGAAAAAGGATTGCAACATCAAAAGTATTATATGGCCATTGAAATTCCGGAAGATTTCTCGGAAAATGCTACGACTTTACAGAATGAACATCCAAAACCGATGAAACTCATCTATAAGCCAAACGAAGGATTTAACTTCCTATCGGCGCAAATTGGCGATAGTGCCGTAGAGAAGATTAAAGAAGAAGTTTCCAATACGGTGACAGAAACGTATGCGGAAGCGATGTTTGAAAATATCCGCGAGATGGCGAAAGGACTTGATCGGGCTAGCGAAGGTGCAAAACAGCTGCATGACGGCATTCAAAAAGCAAATGATGGCGGTGTCTCGCTGCAAAGCGGTCTGCATTCCGCGAAAGAAGGAAGCGGAAAATTAGCGAAAGGAGCGCATGCGGCAAAAAATGGTGCTAATGAGCTTTATAAAAACTTAAAACTGCTCGCTGAAAAATCGCTTACGTTTGAAAATGGATTGCAATCGGCTAGCGAAGGTGCTAATCAGCTAAACGCCGGGCTCTATCAGCTGCAAAATGGTTTTACAAAAATGCAGGACGGCCATTCACGACTATTAGCTGGCGCGAAACAAGTGGAGAATGGTGCGAAACAACTGTCCGGCGGTCTTCATCAATCGCTTGATGGAATGCAACAAATGAAAGAAAACATTCCGCCATTAACACAAGGATCGCAGAATTTACAAAATGGAGCACAAAAGCTTTCCGCATCGATGGAACAATGGAAGCAAGGGGCTGAGAAGACAAATAAAGGCGCTGTCCAAGTAAGCCAAGGATTGGAGAAAGCGGTAGCCCAATTGGACGCGTTAGCAGCACAAGCAACAGATCCAAAAGAAAAAATGCAATTACAAACTCTGAAAGAACAATTACTTCCTCTATCCGAAGGAAGCAAACAAGTCGCTCAAGGAATGGAACAGTTATCGAATAGTGCCGGTCAATTAAAAACAGGTGCGGATCAGCTTGCTGCGGGAGCTTCTAGGCTCCATAATGGTCAGCTTGCGTTAAGCGAAGGAGTCGAAAAGCTTTTAGCAGGCCAGCAACAATTAGCAAGCGGTGCTGACGCGCTTGTTGCCGGCCAGTCGGAAGTAGTGCAAGGATTAACAGTGTTTGGGGAAAAATTACAAGAAGGAAAAAATGGTGTTGATCAGTTAGTCGCGGGAAGTGATCGATTGTCTTCTGGGTTGCATCAGCTCGCCCAAGGATCAAACAAATTAAAAGATGGCGCGCATCAGCTTGCGGATGGGTCCGGAAAGCTTGCCGATGGCATGAATGACCTTGAAAATGGCGCTGTGTCGCTTTCCAACGGCATGAATCAACTTGCTAACGGTTCTGATCAGCTTGTAAGTGGAATGAAAAAATTAGAGGATGGATCGAATGAGTTGGCAGATAAACTAGCTGATGGCGCGAAAAAAGCGAGTGATGTCAAAGCAAATGATGATACTTATAAAATGTTTGCCGATCCAGTGAAAAAGAAAAATGAAAAAATGAATCATGTGCCAAACTATGGTACCGGATTTACACCATACTTCTTATCGCTAGGATTGTTTGTCGGCGCCCTTGTTTTGTCCATTGTGTTTCCATTGCGTGAACCAGCGGACGTGCCAAAATCAGGATTTAGCTGGTTTATTGGGAAATTTGGCATTTTAGTAGCCGTTGGGATTATCCAATCATTGCTGGCAGATGCCGTATTACTTGGAGCATTAGACATTCATGTCCAAAGTGTTCCTAGATTTATACTATTTACGATGATCACAAGCATTACGTTTATTGCGTTAATTCAATTCCTAGTGACGACGTTGGCAGATCCGGGGCGTTTTATTGCAATTGTTGTATTAATTTTGCAACTTACAACAAGTGCTGGAACGTTCCCGCTTGAATTGATTCCAGACGTATTGCAATACTTCAATGCTTGGTTGCCGATGACATATTCGGTGCTTGGATTTAAAGCGGTTATTTCTAGTGGAGATTTTGCGTTTATGTGGCATAACGCAGCTGTTTTAGCCTTGTTTATTGCCATTTTCATGGTAGGAACAATTTTATACTTTATTGCACAGCATAAACGTCAGTTTGATAAACAGATGAACGAAGCTTCCGAAGCGTAATGCTTTGGAAGCTTTTTTCATCTACGTTCAACGTTTATGAATGAAGCAGCGCGGACACATATAGATTCAATGACGATCCATACAAAAAAAATTAAAGATGCCTCTAGAGAGAAGCACCTTTACGTATATAGACAGAAACGTTTTTCGTGTTATTGATGATAAACGACGCCTAAACAATTAGTGCATGTGTTTCCGTAGCATTCATGCTGTTCTTCTATTTCTTTGCCGCATTGCACACATTTTTTTGGCGGTAGGTTTTTGAAAAATTCTAACACTTTTACTAACATTGCGATCGCCTCCGTTGTTTTGTTACTTGTATTGTATTATAACAGAATGTGATTTGTCAATAACTGTTTTAAAACAAATTTCGCCAAAGATGCAAAGTCCACTAAATTTATGTATGATGATAACAGATGAGTACATAAGGAGGAGTACGATGAAAGTTACGGTTATTGGCTATTGGGGAGGTTTTCCAGCAGCGAATGAAGCAACCTCCGGATATTTGTTTGAGCATGACGAATTTCGCTTGTTAGTGGATTGTGGAAGCGGCGTGCTTTCGAAATTGCAAAATTATGTATCTGTCGAAAAATTAAATGCGGTAATCGTATCTCATTATCATCATGACCATGTCGCGGATATCGGTCCATTGCAATATGCGCGGCTGATCAAAAAGAATCTTGGAGTACAATTGCCAGTGCTTCCGATTTACGGGCACCCATTTGATCAAGGGGAATTTGCCCGTCTAGCGCATGAGGGGATTACCGAAGCGGTTGCTTATGATCCGGAACGATCGCTTCAAGTCGGACCGTTTCACATTACCTTTATGAAGACAGTGCATCCAGTTACTTGTTATGCGATGCGAATTACAGCAGGAGATGCAACGGTCGTTTATACGGCTGATTCTAGCTATTTACCGGAGTTTGCGCCGTTTGCTGAAAATGCGGATTTGCTTATTTGTGAATGCAATTTTTACGCCGGGCAAAACGCCGCTCCCGCCGGCCATATGACGAGCGAAGAAGCAGCAATGATTGCCCGTGATGCAAACGTAACGGAACTATGGTTAACCCATTTGCCGCATTTTGGAGAGCATACGCAGCTTGTCAGCGAGGCAAATGCAGTGTTTTCCGGCAAAGTGCAGTTAGCGAAAACAGGACTAGTGTGGGAAAAATAGAAAAAGTTTATCCCCCATTCAGCCAATCAAAATGTTTTCTGGAAAAACAAACGACAGTGACTCAATTAGGAGAGCAAGCTTTTTCTTGCTCTCTTTTTTCTTTTTTCTTATAATAAAATCTAGTTAGAATTTTTTAAATTATAAAATGAATGATAATTCATTCAGTATCTTTTATGGGGGAGGGATTTTGGTGAATTTATCATCGCGGCTGGCAGAGGTAGCAGATCAATTGCCGAATAAGGAAGCGTATTGGTTTGAAGGTGAAAGTTGTACATATGGAGAGTTAGATGCGGCGATTTCCAAGTTTTCTAGCGGCCTGTATAACATGGGAATTCGACAAGGTGACCACATCGCCTTGTTAATCGGAAACTCACCATATTTCGTGATTGGATTATACGGAGCGTTGCGGTTAGGAGCAACCGTTATTCCGATTAATCCGATTTATACACCCGATGAAATCAGCTATATTTTGATGAATGGAGATGCAAAGGCGGTTATTGCCTTGGACTTACTCGTTCCGTTGTTTATACAAATGCAAGGACGCTTGCCGCTGCTAGAACATGTGATTATTTGCGAAACTCCGCAAGGAAAAGAAAAAGGAATTTCTTTGCCGGAACAAATGAAATCGTTTACAGATGTGCTTCGATCTGGTGATGTGAACTTCCAAGGACCGAAGTTGGCGGATGATGATACCGCGGTAATTTTGTATACATCGGGGACGACAGGAAAACCAAAAGGAGCAATGTTGACCCATAAAAACTTATATAGCAACGCTCAAGATATTGCCAATTATTTAAAAATCAATGAAAACGATCGTGTTATTGCGACATTGCCGATGTTTCATGTCTTTTGTCTAACCGTCGCGCTGAATGCACCGCTAATGAATGGCGGAACGGTGATTATTGTTCCAAAGTTTAGTCCAGCGAAAATTTTCAACATTGCTCGGGAACAAAAAGCAACGATTTTTGCAGGTGTACCGACGATGTATAACTTCCTGTACCAATATGAAGGCGGAAGCGCGGACGATTTCCGTACGCTTCGTCTCTGCATCTCGGGCGGTTCTTCGATGCCGGTGGCGTTATTGAAAAACTTTGAGAAAAAATTCAAAGTGATCGTTTCGGAAGGATACGGATTGTCGGAAGCATCTCCCGTAACATGCTTTAACCCGCTCGATCGTCCGCGAAAACCTGGATCGATTGGAACAAGCATTATGAATGTCGAAAACAAAGTAGTGAACGAATTTGGCGAAGAAGTGCCAGTCGGAGAAGTCGGCGAACTAGTTGTCCGCGGTCCGAACGTCATGAAAGGTTACTACAAAATGCCGGAAGAAACAGCCCATGCGCTTCGTGACGGTTGGCTTTATACAGGAGATTTAGCAAGAATGGATGAAGAAGGATATTTCTACATTGTCGATCGGAAAAAAGATATGATTATCGTTGGCGGCTATAACGTATATCCGCGTGAAGTAGAAGAAGTTCTATACGGTCATCCAGATGTAGTGGAAGCGGCTGTAGTTGGCGCGCCTGATCCAGATTATGGAGAAACGGTGAAATGTTTTGTCGTTTCGAAAAATCCGCAATTAACGGAGGAAATGCTCATCGAATACTGCCGCAAGCATCTAGCAAAATATAAAGTTCCAAGCTCCATTGAGTTTTTAGATGAATTGCCGAAAAATACAACAGGAAAAATTTTGCGGCGTGCATTAAAAGAACTCTCATCGAAGTTGTAAAAAGTACCGAATTTTCGGTACTTTTATTTTTTTCTTAAAATATATAGTTGAAAATAGAATAATAAATTTATATAATTTAATGCATAAAAGCTAAAAAGTATAAAAGCGATAAAGTATTGTTTGCTAGGGGGATGGGATGATGAAAAAAAGGATTCAACAAATCGCAATGTTATGTTCGGCAAGTTTTTTATTATTGAGCGGGTGCGGTGCGAAAGAAACAAGTAAAAGTGAAGGAAACAAAGAGAAAACATATCGCATCGGGGTAACACAAATTGTGGAGCATCCATCATTGGACGAGGCGTTAAAAGGATTTAAGCAAGCGTTGAAAGATAAGGGGCTGTCCGTTTCCTATGATGTACAAATTGCCCAAGGAGATATGAACAATAACCAAACGATTGCCAATAATTTTGTTTCCGATCAAGTTGATTTAATTTTTGCTAACTCCACTCCAAGCGCTCAAGCAGCGTTGAATGCGACAAAAGATATTCCGATTGTGTTTACTTCTGTTACTGACCCGGTTGGAGCACAGCTTGTACAATCAATAGAAAAACCTGGAGGGAACGTCACTGGAACGACCGATACGCATCCTGATGCGATTCCGAAAACAGTGCAGTTTATTGATAAATACGTAAAAGGAAATCGCGTCGGCATGATTTATAACTCTGGAGAGCAAAATTCAGTGGCGCAAGTCGAAACCGTCAAAAAGGCGATGAAAGGAACAGATTTAAAAATTGTTCCTGTTTCTGTATCGACAACGGCTGAGGTGAAACAAGCAGCGGAATCACTTGTCGGCAAAGCGGACTGCATTTACATCATTACGGATAATACGGTTGTTTCCGCGCTCGAGTCGGTGATCCAAGTAGCAAGCGACCATGATATTCCATTGTTTGCCGGTGAATTAGATTCGGTGAAACGCGGCGGGTTTGCCGCTTACGGGTTTGACTATTATGACATTGGATATGAAGCAGGAGAGATGGCTGTACAAATTCTTAAAGATGACAAAAAACCATCTGATCTGCCTGTGCAATATCCGAAGAAGTTGAAGCTGCTTATTAACAAAAAAGCGGCAAAAGATATGGGCATCGAGCTTAACCCAGAATGGGATTCCATTGCAGAATATATTGAATAAATATAGTGCATCCCTCCTTTAAGGAGGGATGTACTTTCAAAGGACGGGAGCATTATGTCAACAGCGATTTTTAGTGCGATTGAAGCAGGATTTATTTATGCGATTATGGCGTTAGGAGTGTATTTATCGTTTCGTATTTTAGATTTTCCTGATTTAACGGTAGATGGAAGCTTTGTGACCGGGGCGGCGGTGGCGTCTGTGCTTATTATTAACGGAACGAATCCGTTTCTTGCCTCTGCCGCCGCGTTGTTAGTCGGGTTTGCTGCTGGTTCGATCACCGGAATATTGCATACAAAAGGGAAGATTAATCCGCTATTATCGGGAATTTTAATGATGATTGCACTTTATTCTATCAATCTGCGGATTATGGGGCGTTCGAACGTTCCGCTTTTACAGCAAGACACGGTAATGACGGCGATGACGGAAGCATGGCAAAATGCAGGGCTAGACAAAGCGATCAACAGCATGATCTCTTTTGCCGGGTTTGTACCGCGCACATGGGCGATTTTCGTGACGATGGCTTTTGTTGCCATAGTTATCAAACTGCTTCTTGATCAGTTGCTGAAAACGGAAATTGGCTTAGCACTGCGCGCAACGGGCGACAATAAGCAAATGGTTTCTAGCTTCTCCGCCAATACCGATTGGCTGACGATTTTTGGACTTGGCTTATCTAATGCGCTCGTTGCTTTTTCGGGAGCGCTTGTCGCGCAATATGGAGGGTTTAGCGATGTCGGTATGGGAATCGGCATGATTGTCATCGGGCTTGCTTCGGTCATTATCGGGGAAGCGTTGTTCGGAGCGCGTACGATTGCGCGTGCGACATTAGCGGTCATCGGTGGAGCGATTGTATACCGCATCATTTTAGCGCTTGCCTTGCGTGTGCAGTTTTTGGAAACCGGAGACGTAAAGCTCATTACGGCGGTTATTGTAATAGTTGCTCTCATTGTTCCAAACATTGTCGCAGCGCAAAAAGAAAAACGGAGCAAAAAGCGCAAAACACAAGCGCAAGAGAGGGGGGAGCGCGTTGCTGAAGCTCAAACAGATTACAAAAGTATTTAACGAGGGAACGATTGATGAAAAAGTAGCGTTGCAGCCGATTAACTTAACATTAGCTCCCGGTGATTTCGTCACGATCATCGGAAGCAATGGCGCGGGAAAATCGACGATGATGAACATTATTTCTGGCCGGCTCTTCCCCGACACTGGTTCTGTCTGGATTAATGGAAAAGATGTAACGGCACTGAGGGAACATGAACGCGCCCGCTATATCGGCCGCGTGTTTCAAGACCCGCTCGCCGGTACGGCGCCGAATATGACGATTGAAGAAAATTTGGCGCTTGCCTATAATCGCACGAAGCGGCGAACGCTCAAATTCGGGGTGACGAAAAAACGGCGCGATTTTTTCCGTGAGACGCTCGAGACGCTTCATCTTGGCTTGGAAAACCGCTTAACCGCGAAAGTCGGGCTATTGTCTGGAGGAGAACGCCAAGCGTTGTCGCTTTTAATGGCCACATTTACGAAACCGGATTTGCTCCTTTTGGATGAGCATACGGCGGCGCTTGATCCAGCGCGTGCAGAGTTAATTACGGAGCTGACGAAAGAAATCGTAGAAAAATATAAACTGACGACATTAATGGTTACGCACAATATGGAACAAGCGCTTCGCTTGGGCAACCGTCTGATTATGATGGACCGGGGGCAAATTATTTTCGAAGCGAGCGGCAAAGAAAAGCAATCATTGACGGTTGAACGTCTATTACAAGAATTTCAGCGCATCCGCGGAAGCCAATTCGCTAGCGACCGCGCCGTGCTAGGATAATAGAAAAGCGGGGAACGATTCCCCGCTTTGTTATTTTGCGTTTTTGACAGCAAGCCCCGCCGCTTTTTCATATGCCGCTTGAAGTTTTCTTGTAACCTCTCCTGGCTTCCCGTCGGCAATGAGTTGCTCTTCGACTTGGATGATTGGAATAATGCTTGATGTGGTGCTTGTTAAAAACATTTCATCCGCTTGGGCAATATCTTCGATGGAAAACGCTTCTTCGACGAATGGAATGTGAAATAAATCGCAAAATTCTTTCACTTTCATGCGGATAATGCCGTTTAAAATGCGCTCTGTCGCTGGGTGGGTGTAAACTTTTCCGTCTTTGACAAGGAAAATGTTTGAGGAGCTGCCTTCGGTAATATCTCCGTCTCGGTAAAAGATTGCCTCAAACGCCCCGCGTTCCGTTGCTTCTTGTTTTGCCAGCACGTTCGGTAGAAGATTTAAACTCTTAATATAGCAATATTCCCAGCGGACATCTCTTGTTAAAATCGTACGCACTCCATTTTCGATTTCTCGTATTTTTCTTGGCATTTCCCGAATATAGGCGTACAAATTCGGACGATTCTCGGCCGGAAACGCGTGGTTGCGTGGGAAGCTCCCTCTTGTCACCTGAAGATAGAGAATCGCGTCTTCTTTCACATTGTTCATTTCCCGCAGCAGTTCCAGCTTTTCCATCAGCACATCTTTGTCAAAAGGAACAGAAAGGCGAATCGCCGCCGCAGAACGGTATAGGCGGTCGATATGCTCCTCAAGCAAAAAATACGTTCCTTGATAGATGCGCGCGACTTCATAAACCCCATCGCCAAACTGCAGCCCCCGTTCTTCCATTGGATAGGTTACTTCATGACGGGGAAGAAATTGTTTTTCCGTTAGTACGTACAGCTTTAACGTCATCGGTTCCAGCTCCTTTTTTCAGAAGTGTGAAAATTCAATTTATTATCAGTATATCACGAACAAAAAAGAGCAGCTTATAGCAATTCTTTTTTTCTACTAAGGTGATACCCATCTTCATCAATATGTCCCCTATAAAACATTGCTGGAATATAGAAAGACATGCCGCCGTTTTGATTGATGCTTTTTCGTTATTTAACAAGAGATTGGGAATCTGTGAAGGAGAGATCGCAGTTCTAATATATCCCCATCGAATCATGATGAACTGATTATTGCAAAAAATAAACAATTTTTAGATAATATTACGTAAAGCTAGACAGAAACGGGGGATTCATCGTGGAAACGACATTGGCAGCGGGAAAATCATCGCCGTTTCGCCAAGGCGTGCAAGCAGGGGTGACGATTGCGATTGGCTATATGCCGATTGCGCTGATGTTTGGGTTTCTCGCGAAAACAACGGGATTAACGCCCGCGGAAACGGTGCTGATGAGCGTTATTGTGTTTGCTGGAGCTTCCCAGTACATTGCGTTAAACTTGCTTTCCATTGGCACGGGAATGTTTGAAATTGTGTTGACAACGTTTATTTTAAACATTCGCCATTTTCTTATGTCGGCTTCGTTAAATGAAAAAGCGGAACCGGACGTTCTTTGGAAAAAGGCGCTCTATGCATTTGGCATTACGGACGAAACGTTTTCCGTGGCGGCGATGAAAGAAGGGACCGTGACCGCCTCTTATATGTTTGGACTTATTTTGATGTCATACGGCAGCTGGGTGGTGAATTCGGGCATCGGTTATCTTGTCGGCGACAGCTTGCCGCAAAGCTTGCAAAAAAGCATGTCGGTCGCTCTATATGCGATGTTTATCGGTTTGCTCGTTCCAGCGTTGAAAAAGCAGCGAAAAATCATTTTGCTTGCGGGAATGGCCGCAGTCATCAATTCGCTATGCATGCTTCTCTTGCATATTTCCAAAGGGTGGTCAATTGTGATTGCGACATTAGCGTCAGCAATTGCCGTGCAATGTTTCGCGAAAGAAAGTGAGGCGGAACAAGATGAATAGCGCGATCGTTTGGATGATTATCGGTATGGGGCTTGTGACATATATTCCGCGTATGCTTCCGCTTGTCGTGTTTCAGCGCGTCAAGCTGCCGCTGTTTTGGCAAGGTGTCTTGAAAAACGTTCCGTATGCGACGTTAGGTGCGCTTATCGTTCCAGGAATCTTTTTCATCCATGAAGATATTTGGTTTGGCATTCTTGGCTTTATAAGCGCATTTGTGGCGGCATGGCTCGGCGCGAACGTTATCATTGTCGTTCTCGTATCTGTGGCGGTGTTGAGCGTTTATGCGCTGCTTGCATAAATGGTCAATAGAATGATGAACGCAGTAAAAAGGTAAGCCAAACATATTTCTGTTCCTAATATGTGCTTACCTTTTTTATTGCTAAAATGGAAAGGTAGATGGAGTAGGAGTGGCGGCAACAGAATAAGAGTGCTTCGGTTGACACTCATATGTTGATAAAAGCAGAGAGCGCAGGAAACAAGCAATCGTCTTGTGAACAGTTTGATATATAAAATAAAAAGCTTCAGCTCATCACAAGACTGAAGCTTTTTACTAGGATGTTCCTTGTTTTATTTTATTTCGTCCATAATCGTCTCATAAACTTCCTGTACGTTAAATCGTTCTTTTCCCATGCCAAATTGTTCAATAACGCGCCCGTTTTCATCTAATAAGTAGGTTAACGTCGTATGGACAAGCATGCCGTTTCCAGGGTCGCGATATTGGAAATCAAAAGCATCGGCGACTTTTTTTGTATCTGCTTCATTTCCCCGCAAAAACAGCCAGCCTTCATTGCCGTTGGTGACTCCGTACGATTTCGCATATGCTTGCAGCTTTTCCGGAGTATCCCGCTTCGGATCGATGGTAATCGTAATAAACTCGACATTTTTCCCAAACACGTGCTCTTTTTCTAGTTTTGCGCGTAATTTTGTCATTTGAAATGTCGTATTTGGACAAACGTCCGGGCAATTTGTATACATAAATTCAAGCAAGCGAACTTTCGGTTTCATATCACTAAAACGATATTCATCCCCCCATGCTGTTTCCATTACAACATCGCTAGGCAGTTCCATCTTTGCCTGCCGATATACGGTGAAATAAAATGCTCCGGCACCAACACAAAGAATAAACAAGATGGTTAGCGATAAATACAATTTTTTCACCATTATCACTCTCCTATGTTTATCATACAGGAAAATAGTCATTTATACGGATGATATTTGTGACAGTTCTTTGGCGTTCTAATTATGGCGAAGTTGATTACACTAAAAATAGCAGTGTTGGTTACTAAAAAGGAGGTTGCAAGTAATGAAAAAGTCGTTCGTTGGATACTCTTCGTTTATGTGCTGTATGGAATAGGAATGGCATGGTATTTATTTGTTGCTGATACATCGATTCCGCCAGAGTGGAAAGGAACGAGCGCCGATCCGTCGACATTTTTAACATCAAGAGAGCAAATGTTAAGCGAAGAATATTCGAGGTGGAAGGATCTTTTATTTTTTCTCGCCGTTCCGTACGAATGGCTAATTTATTTTTGTCTCTTGTCGCTCGGTGTTGCTAAAGCGTTGCAAACGTGGGTGGAGCGAGCAACAAAGTGGTTTACGCTTCGATCCGTCCTATATGTATTTTGGTTATCCCTCATTGTGGCGGCATTTTCGCTTCCTCTAAATTTTGTCGGCTATCATCTTTCCCGCGCATATGGCATTAGCACGCAATCGGTATCAAGTTGGTTGAAGGATGAGCTGACCAATTTTTTTGTTGATACGGTGCTGTTTATGTTGATTGCAACAGTATTGT
Organism: Parageobacillus galactosidasius; assembly: GCF_002217735.1. NCBI lineage: Bacteria > Bacillati > Bacillota > Bacilli > Caryophanales > Anoxybacillaceae > Parageobacillus > Parageobacillus galactosidasius. The sequence continues at coordinate 719,304 of NZ_NDYL01000001.1, forward strand.
ATTGGCTCCTTCGCCGCTTTGAAAGGCGCTGGTGGCTGTATGCGTGGGTGTTATGCGTGCCATTTATGATTTTTTTATGTTCATTCAGCCGGTTTACGGAAAAAACAGTGACAAAGCAAAAAAGATTTCCTTTTTGAAATTCTTTTTAAAAAATTTAAAAAAAACTGTTTTCTTTTTTGTGATTCTGTTATATAATAACAACGTACAAAACGATAATGTATTATAACAATAGAGATGGGGGAAGAGAAATGGCTAGTTTTGAAGAACGTGTAAAACAATTGGAAGAAAGTTGGAAAAATGAGGAGCGTTGGAAAGGGATTGTTCGTCCTTATAGCGCAGAAGATGTCATTAAATTGCGCGGCTCGATTGATATTGAATATACATTAGCTCGTCGCGGAGCAGAGAAACTTTGGAAATTGCTAAATACGGAAGATTACATCAATGCCCTTGGGGCGTTAACTGGAAACCAAGCAGTTCAGCAAGTGAAAGCCGGTTTAAAAGCGATTTATTTAAGCGGATGGCAAGTAGCGGCAGATGCAAACCTTGCAGGGCAAATGTATCCAGACCAAAGCTTATATCCGTCCAATAGCGTACCTCATGTGGTGAAACGGATTAATCAAGCATTGCAACGTGCCGATCAAATTCAATATTTGGAACAAAGCGGAGATATCGATTATTTCGTACCGATTGTTGCTGACGCAGAAGCAGGTTTTGGTGGTCAATTAAATGTGTTTGAATTGATGAAAGCGATGATTGAAGCAGGTGCAGCAGGTGTTCACTTCGAAGACCAGCTTTCTTCGGAGAAAAAATGCGGTCACTTAGGCGGAAAAGTGTTGCTTCCAACGCAAACAGCGGTACGTAACCTAATTGCGGCACGTCTTGCAGCAGATGTCATGGGTGTACCGACTGTGTTGATTGCACGTACAGATGCGAATGCGGCGGATTTAATTACGAGCGATATCGACCCTCGTGACCAAGAATTTATTACTGGTGAACGGACACCGGAAGGATTTTACCGCACGAGAGCAGGGCTTGACCAAGCGATTGCTCGCGGCTTAGCGTATGCGCCGTATGCGGATTTAATCTGGTGCGAAACAAGCGAGCCAAACTTAGAAGAAGCGCGTCGTTTCGCAGAAGCGATTCATGAAAAATTCCCAGGCAAAATGCTCGCTTACAACTGCTCGCCATCATTTAACTGGAAGAAAAAATTGGATGACGAAACGATTGCAAACTTCCAAAAAGAACTCGCAAAAATGGGCTACAAATTCCAATTCGTTACACTCGCTGGTTTCCATACATTAAACTACAGCATGTTCGAATTGGCACGCGGATACAAAGAGCGCGGCATGGCGGCATATGCAGAATTGCAACAAGCAGAATTTGCAGCAGAAAAATATGGCTACACGGCAACAAGACATCAACGCGAAGTGGGTACTGGTTACTTCGATGAAGTAGCGCAAGTGATTTCCGGCGGTCAATCATCGACAGTTGCGTTGAAAGGTTCGACAGAAGAAGAACAATTTACGACAGCATAAGGGAAAAATGGGGGATTTCATATAGAAGAAACAAGGGCATGCTTGACATAAGCGTGCCCTTTTGTTATCGAGTGATATATAGAAATGATAAAATTAGACAAGAAAGTATACATATTCCTGTAAAAATATGCTAGAGAATCATATGATCGCTTTTTATGGTTGCCTTCCCAATGAAATATTACAAAATAACAACATGCCTTCTAGTTTTGTATAATTTGGAAATACTAACACATCCTAAACATGGGAGGCGATTATCATATGCAAAAGGAAAATGAAAAAAGAGAAATGCCATTTGAGTCAACGTTGCATCCAGAGTTTCGCATAAGTACAGATTTTCATTTTCAGCAGGCATTTTTGAATGAGGAAACATATGCTGGAGGTTCGATTGGCGAGCATACAGCTATTGAACAAGCAAATGAATATTTAGCGGAAGAAGAAATTCGGCAAACATTTCATAATTCATGAACCTCTTCCGCTTTCATTCCATTAATAAGTGGAAGAGTTCGCGAGAGATTAGCCATTCTAAAAACACCTTTCTCCCATGACTTTGGTCATGGGATTTATTATTTAACGTGATTTTCATCATAAAAATTGTTCATTATTTTTTGAAAATATAGAAAAATATAACTATTAATGATATGATGGAATTAGGTACAATGTATAAGAGAGGAGAGAAATTTGTAATGAAAGTAAATGAGTTTATCGTCCTGAATAAATTTATTATTAGCCGCTATACCATGGCGGTTTTACCGCATCACTTACATGGTAATTTCTACGCAAAAGTTGTGGAAGAAGATGGCGAGTATATTGTTAAAATGAGGCCAATTGATATTATTAAACGCAGCTGCGACTATTATGGTTCTAGTTTTCGAGGCAGAAAAGAAGGCACCCGAGCTGTCATCGGCATTACGCATAAAGCGCCGATCGCAATCGAACCGCTCAACGAAATTTATGTTTTCCCAACGATTTCCCCTAGTGATCCCCGCTGTGTTTGGCTATCACACATTCACGTATATAAATATGAGCCCACAAAAAATGATCAAACAATCGTCTATTTTACCAACGAAAAAAGTATTTTACTTGATGTTTCCTACCACTCTTTTGTCAATCAACTTTATCGTACGGCACAGCTCAGAACGAAACTAACAGAGCGAATGGAAGCAAGAGAACGTAAACTGCAGTATGTGTTTCGGATGAATCATTCTAAAGGGTGGTTGCAGCAATAGTTTTTTAAAAAGCCGAAAAATCTCCCACTTCAGCGGATTTTCTTCATCGCAAGTAAGTGGGAGAAAAACGGCTCTTGCAGCTGTTATTTTTTCATTACTATTATTACTATTTAATCATTTTCCATTGTTTTGATCATTCATATCCATAAAGATTAGTTCAAATTCCCCTTAGAAGTGTGTAAAATAAATATATAGCATAATATGAATGGGGAGTATAAATGGACATCGAAGCAATCAAACAATGGTTTACCCTTGACAACGCACTATCCATGCTGGAGCAGTATCGCTCCTTTGGAGTGTTCCCAGGAATTGCAGCAACGTTGTTGGAATCGTTTTTTCCTGTTTTACCAATGTTTGTTTTCGTTATGGCAAATGCGGCAGCATTTGGTTTGTGGAAAGGTTTCCTTATTTCGTGGATCGGCGCCTGTCTCGGTTCCATTCTCGTTTTTTGGCTTACACGAAAAATTGGACAAAAGCGTTTTTTTCGTTTTGTAAGCCGCCATCGAAAAGTCAGGCAGTTTATGCACTGGATTGAGCGTCATGGTTTTGGCCCAGTGTTTTTAATATATTGTTTTCCGTTTACTCCATCAGCGGTCGTCAATGTTGTTGCAGGGTTGTCCCGGATAAGCCAGCAGCAATTTATTTTAGCCGTATTATTGGGAAAGATGGTAATGATTTTTACAATTAGTTTTATTGGATATGATATTGCCGCGCTTGTGAAACAGCCGTTGCGTACAGTCGCGATAGCGGTTGTTATCGCAATGTTATGGTATGCTGGAAAGAAAGTGGAAGCGAAGTTTTCGATAACTGAAAAACGGTATAATGAGGGAGATGGATAATGGCAGGTGGCGATTGGAACATGGGGGAGAAGAGACGGCGGTGGCGCAGGTCATTTCTTTTCGGAGGTGCACTCACTTTTATTTTGGTATTACGGTTTCTTTGCTTCACCAACTATATGGTGGAGGGGAAATCGATGATGCCGACATTGCAAGAAGGAAATTTGTTGATAGTAAATAAACTAAGTTATCAAATTGGCGATATTCATCGGTTTGATGTTGTCGTCTTTCATGCGAACGAAAAGGAAGATTACGTAAAACGCGTGATCGGACTGCCTGGTGATCAAATTGAATATAAAAATGATGTGCTATATATTAACGGAAAAAAAACCAATGAACCGTATTTACAACCGTATAAACAAAAATTGATTGGCGGAAAGTTGACGGGAGATTTTACGCTGGAAGAACTTACAGGGAAAAAGAGAGTGCCGGAAGGATATATTTTTGTCCTTGGCGATAACCGGTTAAGCAGCTGGGACAGCCGGCATTTCGGATTCGTGAAAATAAGTCAAGTAGTAGGAAAAGTTGATTTGCGCTATTGGCCTGTTCAACAATTTTCTGTCCGATTTTGATATAGTTTAAAAATTTTGTTTGGAGTGGAAATGAATTTCTATTTGCGGCAGTAAACGCATGGCTATAAAATGATAGAAGAACGGACGCCTTTGGAACGAGGGGAAGTGTAAAACGGTTTTTTAGTTTATCGCTTGGCGAAAACTTCAAATCGCTTGAGTTCAAACGAAGTGAAGTGGCGGGTAGTTCGCGTAAAAGGTATTCATCGATGCGGTATAGCTCGTGAATACTATTTTTTCTTCCAGAATACGAACATATGTGCTAAAATGAAGAAAATAATAGAAAATGAAGGTGATATCGATGTCGCTTCGATTTCTTTTAGGAAGATCGGGAAGTGGAAAAACAACAACGTGCTTAAATGAAATTCGTCGTAAATTAAAAGAAGAGCCAAAAGGGAATCCGATTATTTATCTTGTTCCAGAGCAAATGACGTTTCAATCAGAATATGCGTTAATACATACACCAGGATTAGGCGGAATGATCCGGGCGCAAGTTTTTAGCTTTACACGGTTAGCATGGCGTATTTTGCAGGAAACTGGCGGAATGAGTCGATACCATGTGAATGATATCGGAATGCAGATGATGATTCGAAAAATTGTCGAACAAAAGAAACAACAATTGAAATTATTTGGCCGCGCCGTTGATAAAACAGGCTTTATCAAACAGCTTCACGACATGATTACAGAATGTAAACGTTATTGTGTTACCCCACAGCATCTTCGCGAACATGTAAAAGCGATGACGGAACAAGGAAAAAAGCCGGCTGAAAAGGTGTTAGCCGATAAATTAAACGATATATCCATCATTTATGAGGAACTAGAGAGAAGTTTATTGAACCATTACATAGATTCGGAGGATTATTTGCGGTTGCTTTCCGAAAAAATCCCGCAATCCCGCTATTTGCGTAATGCAGAAATCTATATTGATGGGTTTCACCAATTTACACCACAGGAGTATATGGTGCTTGAACAGCTGCTTATTCATTGTAAACGTGTTACTGTGGCATTAACAGTAGATGCGCCTTACGATGACCGATTGCCAAATGAATTGCATTTATTTTATTTAACGGCAAAAACTTATCATGATATTCGCCAAATGGCGCTCTTAAATGATGTTGCCATCGAAGAAACCATGATTTTAGATAGAAATATGCGCCATCAAGAAAAAGCGCTTGCTCATCTTGAAGCGTATTATCATGAGCGCCCCGCGGTTGTCTATTCAGAAGAGACAGAGGTGGTTAATGTGTATGAAGCGGCAAACCGCCGCGCGGAAATCGAAGCGATTGCTCGAGAAATCGTTCATCTTGTGCGTGATAAAGGATATCGTTATCGTGATATTGCTTTGATTGTTCGCAATACGGAAGATTATCGCGATTTAGTGAAAACCATTTTTTATGATTTTCATATTCCTTATTTTATGGATGAAAAAGAGCCGATGCATCATCACCCGCTTATTGAATTGCTGCGGGCCAGCATGGAAATTATTACATCGCGCTGGCGTTATGAATCGGTATTTCGCGCCATTAAAACCGATTTATTATTTCCAGTGGAAGAAGATATCGTTGCGTTGCGAGAAGCGATGGACCAGCTAGAAAATTATGTTCTCGCATACGGAATTAAAGGAGAAAAATGGACAAATGGTGAACGTTGGACATACCGCCGCTACCAGGCATTAGAAGGATTATCCATCCCGCAAACAGATGAGGAAAAGCAATACGAAGAAAAGTTAAACGAATGGCGTGATATAATTGCAGCTCCGCTCTCTAAGCTAGAGCGCCGAATGCGTAGAGCGAAAGATGGAAAAAGCCTTTGTGAAGCGATTTATTTATTCTTAGAAGAATTGCAAATTCCTAGAAAACTAGAAAAAATGAGCAAAGAAGCGGAAGAACAAGGCAGGTTGATGGAAGCAAGACAGCATGAGCAAGTATGGAATGCGGTGATTGATTTATTAAACCAATATGTAGAAATGTTAGGAGATGAATCGATACCGGTAGCAGAGTTTGCGAAAATCATCGAAACAGGGCTTGACCGTCTCGAATTTTCGCTTGTTCCACCCGCGATGGACCAAGTGATTATTGCCCAATTAGACCGTTCTCGTCTTATTGATGTAAAATGCGCGTTTATTATTGGCGTAAATGAAGGTATCATTCCGGCGAAAGCAAAAGAAGACGGATTGCTGGCGGAAACGGAACGGGAACTTTTACAGCAGTTTGGAACGAGAGTTGCTCCAGGAGGAAGAGAACAATTATTTTATGAACCGTTTTTCATTTATTTAGCATTAACGAGTCCAAGCGAGCGGCTATATGTGACCTATCCGCTGGCAAATGAAGAAGGAAAAGCGCTCTCTCCTTCGATCATTATTAAGCATCTTACTGATTTATTCCCGAATTTGCAAAAGCGTGTCTGCGGAAATGATCCGCTTGATGCGCCGTTTGCGGAACAACATGAATTTGTCACTGTTCCGCGTGCGACGTTAACATATCTTGTAACACAACTGCAAGCATGGAAACGGAATTACTCGATTGCGCCGCTTTGGTGGGATGTATATAACTTTTACGTAAGTGATCAACAATGGAGAAGTCACGCGCGCAAAGCGATTGCAGGGGTATTTTATACGAATGAGGCAACGCCGTTGAAAAAAGAAATTAGCAAGCGATTGTACGGCAAAAAAATTCAGGCGAGCGTATCGCGCATGGAGCAATTTCAAAAATGCCCGTTTTCCCATTTTGTTTCCCATGGCTTACGGTTAAAGGAACGGGCTGTTTTTCGGCTCGATGCTCCTGACATTGGACAACTATTTCACTCTGCGCTGAAAATTATTTCCGACCGCCTTCGCGAAGCAAAAATTGATTGGCGCCATTTGTCCAAACAGCAGTGTGAGCAGCTGTCAATGGAAGCGGTGGAACAAATCGCACCGCTCATTCAGCAGCAAATATTGCTTAGTTCCAATCGCTACTATTATATGAAACGAAAGCTGCAAAACGTTATTGCGCGGACAACGAATGTATTAAGTGAGCACGCGAAAGCAAGCAGTTTTGTGCCGATTGGCCTTGAGTTGGAGTTTGGACCAAATGGCGTGCTTCCACCGCTTACGTTCCGGCTTCCGGACGGTACGGTGATGGAGCTTGTCGGACGAATTGACCGCGTTGATAAAGCGGAAAGTTCAAGGGGAGTGCTATTGCGCGTCATTGACTATAAATCTAGCGCCAAAACGCTGAATTTAACGGAAGTATATTACGGCCTTGCGCTGCAAATGCTCACTTACTTGGACATTGTGCTCACTTATGCAGAACAGCTAGTCGGCAAGGAAGCTTTTCCGGCCGGGATTCTTTATTTCCATGTGCACAATCCAATTATTAAAAGCGATCAGCTCCTTTATGATGAAAAAGAAGTGGAACGAAAACTGTTGGAACAATTTAAAATGCGCGGGCTTTTGCTCGGGGATGTGGAAGCAATCCGCTTGATGGACACGCAAATGGAGGAAGGAAAATGGTCGTTAATCGTTCCAGCCCAAATTACGAAAAAAGGCGCTATTCATTCCAGCTCATCGGTGGTCAGTGAAGAAGATTTTTCGCGTCTTCGCCAACATATCCGCCAGCTGTTTCAAACCATTGGCATTCAAATCGTCGACGGAATCGTCGACATTTCGCCATACAAGTTAAATGAACAGACGCCTTGCGAGTTTTGTGCATTTAAGTCGGTTTGTCAGTTTGATGAATCGTTTTCAAATAATCGCTATCGCTTGTTAGTTCCGGAAGAAAACCGCGAAATTGTTCAAAAATTTTCAGAAGGGAAGGACTGAAATGAATATCGTTTTTCGTCCGAAACCGAAGGAAAGTCAGTGGACGGATGAACAATGGAAGGCTATTGTTGCGGATGGCCAAGACATTTTAGTGGCAGCGGCGGCAGGATCAGGGAAAACAGCGGTGCTTGTCGAACGGATTATCCAAAAAATTACGGCGAAAGAAGACCCGATTGATGTCGACCGGCTTCTTGTTGTGACGTTTACCAACGCTTCTGCGGCCGAAATGAAAACGAGAATTGCCGAGGCGATCGAACGCGAGCTGGATAAACAGCCAAACTCGCTCCATTTGCGCAGACAGCTTAGTTTGTTGAATCGCGCTTCGATTTCAACAATTCACTCCTTTTGTTTGGACGTTATTCGCAAATATTACTATTTGATCGATATTGATCCCGTATTTCGCATTGCTGATGATACGGAAATGGAATTGCTGAAAGAAGAAGTGATGGAAGAACTCTTGGAAGAAGAGTACGGAAAAGCCGATAACGAGCTGTTTTTCGAAGTGGTGGACCGTTATACAGGGGACCGGAGCGACGCTGAGCTGCAAGAAATGATTTTGGCTATCTATGAATTTTCCCGGTCGCATCCGGAACCGTATAGATGGCTTGACCAACTTGTTGCGATGTATGACATAGACGAGGATACTCCATTAACGCAGCTTCCGTATATTTCTTACTTAAGAAAATATGTAGAGATGGAATTGGCAGCGGCAAAACGCCTTATTGCAAGAGCTTTACAACTGGCTCATTTGCCTGGAGGGCCGTTGCCGCGAGCTGAAAATTATCGCGATGATTTGCAGCTTATCGCCCATTTAGAAGCATTGTTAGACCGCTCATGGGACGAGCTATATGAAGCGATGAAGTCGTTGTCGTTATCGCGTTTAAAATCGTGCCGCGGCGACGAATACGATCCGCAGCTCGTGGAAGAAGCAAAATCATTGCGCGATCAAGCGAAAAAGAAATTGGAATCGTTGCGGGACAATGTATTTTCTCTCCGCCCGACTACATGGCTTCGCCATATGCGGGAGATGAAACCGGTCGTTGAAACGATTGTTCGGTTAGTAAAACAATTTACGGAAATGTTTCAAGCACGCAAGCGTGAAAAAGGAATCGTCGATTTTTCGGATTTGGAGCATTATTGTTTGCAAATTTTGCGTCATCCAGATTCAACTGACGGACAATGGCTTCCGTCTGACGCTGCTTTGGATTATCGCGCTCAATTTGTTGAAGTGCTTGTTGACGAATATCAAGATACGAACATGGTGCAAGAAGCGATATTGCGGCTTGTGACAAAAGGAAATGAACATACCGGAAATTTATTTATGGTAGGTGACGTAAAACAATCAATTTATCGCTTTCGCTTGGCGGAGCCGATGTTATTTTTAAGCAAATATAAACGGTTTACGGCAGACGGTAAGCAATCGGGAATGAAAATTGACTTATCCAATAACTTTCGCAGCCGCGCGGAAATTTTGCATGGAACGAACTTTATTTTTAAACAAATTATGAGCGAAACAGTCGGGGAGATGGAATATGACGAAGCGGCGGAATTAAAATATGGCGCCGTTGACTATCCGGACAATGAGCAGGCAGTGCCGGAATTGATCATTATTGACCGAAATAGCAAAGACGACGAAGAAACCGGGGAGTTTGACACGAATGATCTAGCAGCAGCACAGCTAGAAGCGCGCATGATGGCAAAAAAAATAAAGGAAATCGTCTCCGAGCCGTTTCACGTTTACGATCGCAAAGCAAAACGAATGCGTCGCGCCATGTATCGAGACATCGTTATTCTTCTCCGTTCCATGACGGCCGCTCCGCAAATAATGGAAGAATTTCGCGCGCAAGGTATTCCGGTGTATGCGGATCTATCTTCTGGATATTTCCAAGCGACAGAAATATCTATCATGCTGTCACTATTAAAAGTGATCGATAATCCATATCAAGACATACCGCTTGCGTCGGTTTTGCGTTCTCCAATTGTCGGTTTGAATGAAAATGAATTAGCGCTTATTCGCATTCATGAGAAAAAAGGCACGTTTTATGAGGCGATGGTGTCATTTTTGACTAAAACGGTGGATGACAAAGAAGAAGCAGCGTTGCAACAAAAATTGCGCCTGTTTTACGAACAGCTAAAACATTGGCGGACAATGGCGCGTCAGCGTTCGTTGGCGGATATTATTTGGCAGCTATATCGGGATACGCAATTTTACGATTTTGTCGGTGGTTTGCCTGGCGGGAAACAACGACAAGCGAATTTGCGCGCGCTTTATGACCGAGCTCGGCAATATGAAACGACGTCATTTCGAGGATTGTTTCGCTTTTTACGGTTTATTGAACGCCTGCAAAATCGCGGAGATGATTTAGGTGCGGCCCGCTCCCTTGGCGAACAAGAAGATGTTGTTCGCATTATGACGATTCATAGCAGCAAAGGGCTTGAATTTCCAATCGTTTTTATTGCAGGGCTATCGCGTCCGTTTAATACGCGAGACTTATATGAATCGTATTTGCTTGATAAAGAACTCGGGTTTGCGGCGAGATTTGTAGATCCAAAGCTGCGCATCAGCTATCCGACATTGCCGCAAATCGCGATAAAACAGAAGAAACGGCTCGATTTTTTAGCGGAAGAAATGCGAATTTTATATGTTGCGTTAACAAGGGCAAAAGAGAAACTATATTTAATCGCAGCGGTGAAAGATGCGGAAAAAGAAGTAGCAAAATGGAAAAGCACTGCGATGGAAGAAGAGTGGCTTTTGCCGGATGATGTCCGTGCTTCTGCGCGTTGTTACTTAGATTGGATCGGAAGAGCGCTCATCCGCCATCGTGACGGGCGAAACTTCGGTGATTTGTCCTATGTATGTGAGAAAATCGCTTCCCATCCGTCTATTTGGCATATGGAAGTCATTCCGGCGAGCCAATTGTATGACGTGGATAAAGAAGCCGAGCAGATGGATGAGCAAATAATCACCGCGTTAAAACGAGGAGAGCGTGTTCCGAACGCGGGGGAATGGAAGGAAGAGGTTGATCGCCTTCTTTCGTGGGAATACGCATATGAAAAAGAAATGCTTGTCCGTGCGAAGCAAACGGTATCTGAGTTAAAACGACATCGTGAAATTTTTGGGGAAAATGCCGACCGAATGCCGCTTCATTCATTTTCCACACCGCTGTTTGAGCGTCCAATGTTTATGAGAGAGAAAACATTGACACCGGCAGAAAAAGGAACGGCAATGCATATTGTGATGCAGCAAGTCGATTTGACAGCACCAATTACGGAAGAGACGGTTCGTGAACAAATAGCCAAATTAGTTCAAATGGAGCTGCTAACACACGAACAGGCGGAAGCGATCGATATTTCGAGCGTTGTTGCGTTTTTCGACACAGAAATCGGCAAGCGCCTACGTGCCGCAGACGAAGTGTATCGTGAAGTGCCGTTTAGCTTGGCGCTGCCGGCAAAAGAAGTATATGAAGATGGTGTTGGCGAAGAAAGAAAAGTTCTTGTTCAAGGCGTCATTGATTGTTTATTTGCTGACGAAAAAGGACTTGTATTAATCGACTTTAAAACAGACACCGTAACTAATCGGTTCGCAGGAGGTTGGCATGAAGCAAAACAGGTGATAATATCCCGCTATAAAACACAAATGCAGTTATACCGTCGCGCTGTAGAACAAATTTGGAAAATCAATGTAGATGAATGTTATTTATATTTATTTGATGGCTCACATCTTATTTCCATATAGAAACTAGAAACGGAAAAGAGGATCTCCTCTTTTCCGAATACTTTCTAGAAAGAAAGGAACGGAAAGCGTATGCGCATTTTACATACAGCCGACTGGCATTTAGGAAGAACGCTGGAAGGAAGAAGCCGTCTGCCGGAACAGGAACAATTTATTGATGAGCTTGTCGACATCGTGGAAAAAGAAAAAATTGATGTCGTGTTAATGGCGGGAGATGTGTTTGATTCTGTTAATCCGCCGGCAGCAGCTGAACAATTGTTTTACGAAAGTCTTGCCCGCCTTTCAGATAAAGGAAAACGTCCGGTTGCTGTTATTGCCGGTAACCATGACCATCCGGAGCGGATTAGCGCTGCTAGGAAATTAGTAGCCGATTACGGCATCCTTTTGCTAGGGTGGCCGGATACGACCGTCTATCGCATTGAAGTGCCAGCGCGAAATGAAACGATGATGCTCGCTCCGCTCCCGTATCCTTCTGAATCGCGTTTAGCAGAATTGCTGTCCAAAGAACATTCCGAAATTTCTTTGCGTGACCGATACGACGAGCGCATTCGCCATCTATTTGCAGCGATGTCCGCTTCGTTTTCGGAAAAGACGGTAAACATCGCAATGAGCCATATTTATGTGGCGGGAGGAAGTACATCCGATTCGGAACGGCCGATTGAAGTCGGTGGTGCTTACACAGTAGCTGCTACTAGTTTGCCAAAACAAGCTCAATATGTCGCGCTTGGCCATTTGCATCGGCCGCAAGATGTAAAACGTGCTGAAACGGCGGCGCGTTACTCTGGTTCACCGCTTGCATATAGCTTTTCTGAAGCGGGATACGCTAAATCTGTTACGATTGTTGATGTAAAACCAAGGGAAAAAGCGATAGTTTCCGAAATACCGTTGTCCTCTGGCAAACCGTTAGTAAGGTGGCAAGCAACCGAAGGAATTGCCCAAGTATATCGCTGGTGTGAAGAAGGAAAAGATCCATCTGCATGGATTGATTTGGAAATTCACCTTTCACAGCCGTTATCCATGGAGGAAATTTATCGATTGCGCAAGCTTCATTCTGGTTTTGTGCATATCCGTCCTGTCTTTCCAGAAAAAGAAGAGCATATAGAGAATCGGAAGCAAGAGCAATTATCATTAGAAGAAATGTTCCGCCGTTTTTATGAGCGCCAGACAGGCGGCGGCAAGGCGGACGACGAGCTTGTCCGATTATTTTTAGAACTGGTGGCGGAACAGGAAGAAGAGGGGGAGACGGAAGAGTGAAGCCGATTTCATTAACGATAGCGGGTTTGCACAGTTTTCGCGAGAAACAAACGATTGATTTTCAATCATTATGCGAAGGTGGCGTCTTTGGCATTTTCGGCCCAACTGGAAGCGGGAAATCGACGATTTTAGACGCGATTACACTTGCGTTATTTGGCAGTGTGGAACGTGCGCCAAACCATACGCAAGGAATTATGAATCATGCGGAAAATGAACTGTTCGTTTCTTTTACGTTTGAATTAGAAAATGCCACATGCACGAAGCGATATACGGTAGAGCGCAGCTTTAAACGTAGCGATGAATGGCGGTTAAAAAGCGGAATATGCCGGCTTATCGAAGTTGGCGCAGAAACCGTTGTGTTGGCGGATAAGTTGACGGAAGTCAATAAAGCGATAGAGCAATTGCTTGGTTTAACGATGAAAGATTTTACGCGCGCCGTCGTGCTGCCGCAAGGGAAATTCGCCGAATTTTTATCATTGAAAGGCGCCGAACGACGGCAGATGCTACAGCGCCTTTTTCATTTGGAACCATATGGAGACAAGTTAAATAAAAAATTGAAAGAAAAACTCGCTGCCATTTCTAATGAATTAAATGAAGTGATCGCTGAGAAGACAGGTTTAGGAGATGCATCGGAAGAAGCGCTTGAACGCGCGAAACAAGAGTTAGGAACATTACAAGAGTTATTGCAAAAGCGAAAAGCAGAATTACATGATATGGAAGCAACGATGGAACGAACGAAACAGTTATGGGCATGGCAAAGGGAAAAAGAAGAACTTGAAGCCGAACTAGCGCGCCTTGCCAGTGAAGAATCACATATTCGCTTATTAGAGAATAGAAAAGAACGCGCGGAACAAGCGGAACGAATGTGGCCATATCTCGAACAGTATGAAGAAGCGCGCCGGTTTGTGATCAATGCAGAGGAGAAACAAAAGGAATTACAGAAAAAACTCGTACAAGCTAAAGAACTTTATGAAAAAGCGATGCATCGTTATGAACGTATTCGGCAAGAAAAGGCCGCTTCCGAACCTCATTTATTAGCAAAAAAAGAACAGCTCACCCAAGCAAAACAGTTAGCGGCTCAAATCCATGCGTTAGAAACAGAATTAAACGAAATGAGGAAACAAATTCATTTGCTAGAAGAAGAAGAACGGAAAAAGCTTGTCGAATGGCAGGAAGCAGCAAAGTTGTATGAACGCGGGCTGGAAAAACAACAAATGTTAAAGGCAGAGCTGCAAAAATATGCAGCTTCTATAGAGCAAAAGGAAGTGATTGAGCGGGCATACGATGAAAAACAGCAAATTGAAAGAATAACAGATGCGCTTCAAGATATTCAACAACGGCTGGCACAAAAACAAAAAGCGCAACAGCAGGCCAATAAGGAACGAGAAAAAAGAAGACAGCGCGCAGAGACGGCAAAAGAAAAATTGCACGTTTTGTTCCAAAAAATAGAGAAAGTCTATCATTCTGTCTGTGAGAGACAATGGCAGTTAGAAAAACGGTTGTATCGGTATGAACAACAGCTCGAGCAAGAACGCGAAAAAGCGGAGCAGGCGAAAACTGCAGAGATGGCAGCAATTCTTGCTAAACAACTTCGCCAAGGAGAACCATGTCCTGTCTGCGGGTCATGCGAACATCCGAATCCGTATGTATATGAGCACAATAATGTTAGCAGCGGGAAAATCGCTATATTGGAACAGCAGGTAAAACAAGGACAAACTTATATGCAAGTGTTGCACACATTAAAAGCACAGCTTGAACAATTGGCGCAATTTATTGGAAATGAGTGGACGTTCCAACGATTCGACGTAAGTAAATTAAAGGTTGAAGAAGATATCGATATTGCCGTGGAAGTGAAAGCACTTCAACAAGATTGTTTGCAATTAAAAGAAGCCCTTCAGCAGGCGCTGCAAAAGTGGCGTGATGCCGAATCGTCACAGCAAGCCATCGAGCAAGAATTAAGATTGCTAGAAAAAGATGTACAAGAATTACAAACGGAGCGGGAATATCGTTTCAATGAATACAATCAATTAGAAGCAAGCTGGCGTGAAAAATATACTGATTTTTCTTTTGATACGATCGAAGCGCTCCGCAACCAAATGCGAAAACATGAAGAAATCGTTCGGCAATTGCAAAAACGAATCGATGACAGCATTCCGTTTCTTGAAACTAAATTAAATGAAAAAGAGCGATTAGCCCAACAGCAGCGAGAGCTGGAAACGGAAAAAGTCCGCCTTGTTTCCTTGTGGAAGGCTAAACAACAACTGGCAGATGACTATAAACAGCAGTTAATGGAAAAAGCAGGTGGAAAGCAAGTAGAAGAGCAACTTCTTCAAGTGGAAAAACAGCTGCTTTACTTAAAAAAAGAAGAAGAAGAAGCATATCAAAGATGGCTGCAGGCACAAAAACAATACCAAGCTCTAGAAACGGAAGTAAAAGCGATACAGCAGTCGTTGGAAGAAGGAAAAGAACGGTACGAAGAAGCGAAATTGCGTTGGCTTAATGAATTGAAAAAAACAACATTTGCCGATGAAAACGAAGTGAAAGAAGCAAAGGCGGCAGAAGAATTACGCCTCGAGTGGGAACAGCAAATCAAACATTATTGGCAGAAAGTGCAACATGCCCAGCATCGTCTTCAGCAGCTGACCGAAGCGATCGGTGGGGAAATGATTGATCAACAACAATGGGAACAATTGCAGACTGTATATGAACAAATAAAACAACAAGTAGATGAAGCCATGCAGCAAGTGGGTGCCGCGCAAAACAAAGTGGAAGAATTAACGGAAAAACATAAACGGTTTACGGAATTAGAGAAAAAACAACAAGAGTTAGCCGCTCTTATGGATCGTTATAAACATTTGCAGTCGATTTTAAAGGGAAACAGCTTTGTCGAATTTATGGCGGAAGAACAACTCATTCAAGTGACAAGAATAGCTTCCGAGCGATTAAGTTCGTTGACAAGACAGCGCTATTCATTGGAAGTCGACTCACAAGGAGGGTTTCTCATTCGCGATGATGCCAATGGCGGGGTAAAGCGTCCAGTGACAACATTATCAGGAGGAGAAACGTTTTTAACATCATTATCGCTCGCATTGGCGTTATCAGCACAAATTCAATTGCGTGGGGAATATCCGCTTCAGTTTTTCTTCTTGGACGAAGGGTTTGGCACGCTTGATGCGGAACTTCTTGATACGGTTATTTCTGCACTGGAAAAGCTTCATTCGCAGCGGCTTTCTGTCGGGGTAATCAGTCATGTGCAAGAAATTCGCTCCCGCCTGCCGAAGCGGCTTATTGTTGAGCCGGCGGAACCGTCTGGGCGAGGAACAAGAGTTAGATTAGAAGTCATGTAACTTTTACTAATAAAAATGCAAAGCAGCCATTTCCTGAAAAGGAGTGGCTGCTTTGCTAATTGTTTGCAGCAACATTGCTGTCAAACGTATCGGAGTCAAACGTGTTTGTTAAACTGATGCCGTTGTTTGTAATGATAAAATCCCCAGTATTAAATCCTCCTGAACCAGCCATTGTTTTTGTGGCTACTTTTGGAGCGATATAAAGACAATCCCCCATTTGCACAACTGCTCCACTGCTGACAGTATTAATTTTAATGGGTCCGACGACAGAAGGCATTATTTCTCATCCTTTGTTATTGATGAAGTGGTTTCTGTATTTGTCATAGAAGGCAATGAAGAATCCGGAGCAAGCTGACGAATATGTTTAATTCTTGCTTCCGCATCAACAGTAGAAGTCGATCCAATATGAACAACGGAAGAAGTGGAAACCGCTAACATACGAATGGAGCGAACGGAAATAACGGGAGATTGATGAAGGGTTTGAATGAAAATATCATTGCTGTTTGGCTGCAATTTGGGAATTGGTCTTGTAAAGATAGGAAAAATTTCTTCTCCTTCGCCCCCGAAAAATAATTCATATTGTCGTTGAACCGCTAAAACGCGAGAACGCGAAGTAATTTCCCGTGAATCACCGATTTGTAAAACAGAACTATAAACAACTGTTTCTCCATGAAAATATTCTACCATCGATGTTCGTTTCATGATTATTCTCCTCTTGGAGCGAGTGGGACGAATGGACCGATAATTAACGATTCCGGCGGCGTGTCGAAAGTGGAAGCGAGATTAATAACATCTGCATCTCCAACTAAAAAAATGGCGGAGCTTGTTATAGCTGTTAAGTGAATATCGCCAACATGGATATCGCGGTTAATCACTGTATAGTTCATTGTTCTCCCCCTTGTTTTGGTAAATGTTTTAGAAAAAGGTCAAGCGATTGTTCAATATCTATCTTTACTTTTTGAAAAATTTCGTTTTCGACCGATTTATCATTGTCCGATGCAGGGACGTATCCGTTATTCATTTTTTGCTGTAAATAAAAATGGATTCGTTCGTCCACTTGTCGAGCGATGTCTTGCAAAATAAAATGTCGATACGTGTCATCAAGACGAAGTGCATATTGTTCTTCCAATTTCTTTAACGTTTCCTTTGCTTCCTTTTCTAAATAAGCATGAACTTTTTCTTGAATGGTGCGGAATAAGACTGGTTCCGGCTTTGGAACTATTGTTTTTTCAGGTTGAACGGCAAAATCTTCGATAGTGTTGCCAACACCGTTGGGAGTAATGCCAATATTTAATGTCCCTTCCAATGTTTCTACTTTTAATTGGTCAAATTTATATTCGATTCGTTCAATGGTTGTACGCGGTTGTTGTTGAAGTTCTATTAGCTGTTTTTCAAGGAGGAGAAGCCGCTGTTCTAACGATTGTATTTTTTTTGTTTGCCATGACAAGTAGCGCCGCAGTTTCGCAAAATAGTCATATAGGAACATAATGTTGAAATCATCCTCTCCAAAGTCCCTTCTTATTTCAATATATGGACGGCCTTTTGTTGTCATCACTATTTTCATGCTTTTTTAGCGAGTTGCTGAATGAAGCGGGACTAGAGGACTGCTAGATGCTCCTCCTGCCAATGGAACGATGGCGGTAGCGTGTGGAGCAGGCTTCGTGAATCCTCCTGTGTTTGTTAGTGTAGAAAGCGCTTGGATGCTGCCAGCGCTGCCGATTTGCAGTACGGATGAGTTCATAACAGAACCTATTTTCAATTGATAAATGCAAATACTTTGGCTAATATAAAAATTCATTGGTTCTCCCCCTTTTAGGCGTTAGCTACTACATTTTCATCCGCGATGTCCGCATCGTTTATATTCGTATTGCTGTAATAGTTATAAATATGCAAGCCATCTCCTGTATTAAATGAACCGGCACCGGCAAATGTTTTGGCAACACTGTGTGGCGAAATCGCAAACACGTCTCCAATGTGAAACACGCCGCTGCTTCCGATACTGTTTAACTTAACAACTCCGACAAATGCTGGCATAACGCATGCACCTTTCTCTTGTTCTTATGATAATGTATGGGCGCGGCGGCAAAAACGTGAGCGTTTTAAGATTTTTCCCAAAAAGTCTCCCACCTCTAAATGGAATGAAGGTGGGAGAGGTTCATTTATTTGCGGTAGTATTGGAGTCATTCACATCAGGATCGCTGGTGTTTGTAAAGCTGACGAACGTATTTGTTTGTAAAAAGTCGCCATTATTGCTGCCGCCAGAGCCAGTATTTGATTTAAGTGTACTTTTTGGTGCAATTTGTAACACATCCCCAAAATTAACCGTTCCGTCACCACTAACGTGAGTAATTTTAATTGGGCCGCCAATAAAGGATGGCATGCGCTCTACCTCCTTATTTTATATGCTTACTGTTAGTGTATGAAAAAGCGACAAAACAGTTAAACGCACGATGGATGTCCAGACGAATCGATTTTTTTGTCATATGATATATAAAAATATAAAAAGGAGAATGGATATGCCGGCGACGATTATCGGGGGAGTTAAAGTGACGAGTGTAAGCGGAAACGGGACAGTAAATATGGGAGATGTGCTGCAAATCGCTCCAAAAAGTACAGCGAAAACGAACTCAGGAGCGGGGGGGAGCAAATACAGGCGATTTTTTGCAGACAAATACATTTTGCAGTGTAACAAATACGTTTGACCCTGATATAAAAGATGCAGGAGTGCGTGGAAACAATTAGATGGTCACGATTAAAAAAAGGCCATCTTTTTCTTTTTATAAGATATGGTGTAATAATAAAAAATTATGTATAATATAATTGTGAATTTTCTAAAATATTTTACGGGGGATGGAATAATGAGCGTACCATTAGTATTAACACAATTTTTGGATAGAGCCGTTTCACTGTATGGAGACAAAACAGCAATGATTTGCTCTGGTCGCACGCTTACATACAAACAATTAAATGAGCGTGTGAATCAACTTTCTCACGGTCTAAAACAATTGGGGGTAGAAAAAGGAGACCGGGTCGCATATTTGGCGCCAAATACGCTTGAAATGTTAGAAGGATTTTACGGTGTATTTCAGCTTGGAGCGATCATGGTCCCGCTGAACACTCGCCTTAGGCCGGAGGATTATTTGTTTATTTTAAATCATAGTGAAAGCAAAGTGTTATTTGTTGATCAAGATTTATATCATTTCATCGCACCAATTAAGGACAAACTGCAGACCGTAAAGACGATTATTGTTCATCAAAAAAATGAAGAAACAGATGAAATCGATTACGAAGAATGGTTAGCGCAGCATCCTAGCACGTCGTTTGATCGTCCGGACATTGACGAAAACGATGTATGTAGCCTTTTATACACAAGCGGAACGACGGGAAATCCAAAAGGTGTCATGTTAACACACCGTAATAATTATCTTCACGCGTTAATATCGATGCATCATCTCCGCGTTTCCGACCAAGATACGTATTTGCATATATTGCCGATGTTTCATGTGAACGGATGGGGAGCGCCGTTTTATCTTAATTAGGCGAGAAGACTCCCACTTCAACGAAGCGAAGCGGAGTAAGTGGGAGATGAATCGCCTTAACTATATTTTGCTGAAAATAGGATAGATTCAGTAAAATATAGTATCATATAGTTAGATGGGAGGTGAAAAAATGTATTTTTGTATCAAACAACAGCTAAATGGTTTGACCAAAGAAGAATACTTGACTCTTCGAGAACTGTGCCATATTGCCAAGAACATGTACAACGTCGGAGATTAAAAAGTATTAATCAATGGTTTAACAAAGAAAATGCCAGACTTCAAAGCATTAAAGATAAGCAAAAAATCAAAGGCACCACTCGTAAACAGGCGTTGCTTGCTATGAATCGCAATAATAAAGTGAATGATTATATCAACAAGACTTGCCGTTACATCATAAACTACTGTATTGAAAATCAAATTGGCAAACTTGTCATTGGCTATGCGGAAACATGGCAGCGCAATATGAATCTAGGAAAAAAGACAAATCAAAACTTTGTCAATATTCCTCTCGGTAACATAAAAGAAAAACTAGAATATCTTTGTAAATTTTACGGCATTGAATTCTTGAAACAGGAAGAATCCTATACGTCTCAAGCCAGCTTTTTTGACGGCGATGAGATTCCTGAATATAATGCCGACAATCCAAAAGAATATAAGTTCAGCGGCAAACGTATTAAGCGCGGCTTGTATCGAACAAAGTCTGGCAAACTAATTAATGCTGATGTCAATGGCGCATTAAACATCTTAAAGAAAAGTAAAGCTGTAGACCTGAGTGTCTTATGCTCTAGCGGCGAAGTGGACACGCCTCAAAGAATAAGGATTGCTTGAAGCAGTCAAACTTCTTTGGAAGCCCCCACTTCAAATTTTCGCTAGAAATTAAGTGGGGGTAGTTCACCCAAGTGTATGGCATGACAGAGTCTTCACCGCTTAACACGATTTCCACGATCCGCTCCCATTTGCGTGATTTGCCGTTAGAAAAACAATATCGCCTGAAAGCAAAAGCGGGGTATCCGATGATCGGTTGTGAAGTAAAGGTAGTGAATGAGTATGGTGATGAAGTGCCGCATGATGGAAAAACGATCGGTGAAGTCATTATAAGAAGCAACAATGTGATGAAAGGGTATTGGAAAAATCCAGAGGCAACGATGGAGGCAATCCGCAATGGCTGGTTATATACTGGTGATATGGGAACAGTAGATGAATATGGATACATTGACATTGTCGACCGGAAAAAAGATATTATTATTAGCGGTGGGGAAAATATTTCTTCCATTGAAGTAGAAGGCGTTTTATATGAACATCCGGCGGTGTTGGAAGCGGCAGTAATCGCTGCGCCGCATGAAAAATGGGGAGAAACGCCTCACGCGTTTGTTGTCGTTCGGCCTGGCCATGAAGTGACGGAAGAGGAATTGATTGCCTTCTCACGGGAAAAATTGGCGCATTTTAAGGCGATTACTGGTGTAACGTTTGTCGATGCATTGCCAAAAACGGCATCAGGAAAAATTCAAAAAGTGCATTTACGTAAACAGTATTGGGATTCTGTTGGGAAAACAGGCCGTTATGTTAATTAAAGAAAAATGGCGTCCGCATATGCGGAGCCTTTTTTCTGTCAAACGGTCGATGTGAAAAGAAAGGAGAAAAAATGGACAAACAGGCAAATCACGAGCGGATCTTGGTTATTGATGTACTGCGCGGCTTTGCCCTATTAGGAATTTTGATGGCGAACATGCCTCATTTTTCATCACCGGTTATGTATGGAAACATGAAGACAAATAGCCGGCTCGATGATTGGACCATGGCGGCCATTGACGTTTTTTGCGAGGCAAGTTTTTATCCGTTATTTGCATTTTTATTTGGCTTTAGCATGATACTGTTTCGTGATCGGCTGCGTAAAAAACAGCTTCCATTTATTCAAACATTTTTACGCCGGCTGGCTATGCTGCTTATGTTCGGGATTGTTCATGCTTTTTTGATTTGGTTTGGCGATATTTTAATTTCATACGCCATCGCTGGAGGAATATTGCTTCTGTTTTCTCAAGCACGGCCGCGCACATGGATGATTGGAGCGTTCGTTTGCTTTTTGATTCCTCACTTATTTATGGCGCTGTTATTTGGAATGCTTATGTTTTTAGAAGGAACAAAAGAAACAGGAAATGGCAGCATCCAGCTGGCGATGGAAGCGATGCGCAATTATCAAAGCGGGTCTATGTCCGATATTTTTTGGCAACGCTGGAATGACTGGATGTACGCCAATGGTTCAGGAGGATTATTATTTACGGTTCTTACGGTGTTGCCTCTTTGTTTGTTCGGGGGATATGTTGCACAAAAACGATGGGTGGAGGAAGCAGAACGTTACATTTCCGTAATTAAAAAAATTGCATTATGGTCACTTCTATTAGGAATATTTCTAAAGCTGTTGCCATACTTTACGGTGAAAAATTATTTCACCGAGTATATTCAAAATATATTTGGAGGAACAGCGCTAGCATGTTTTTATGGCACAGCTATTATTCTATTATTTCAAAAGGAAAAATGGCGGCGAAAACTAATCATTTTCCATCATATCGGAAAGATGTCGCTCACTAACTATTTGTTGCAATCAGTATGTTGTACACTGTTGTTTTATAGTTATGGATTTGGATGGTATGGACATATCGGCATGTTTTTCGGAAGTATGCTCGTATTTCTTATTTATGGTGTACAACTGATAGGAAGCCAAAAATGGTTTCAGTTTTTTCGGATCGGTCCGCTCGAATGGATATGGCGGTCTGTAACTTATGGGAAAAGACAACCCTTTCGCAAATAAAAAAGTCCCCCTTCACAATCATTACTGAGGAGGGACAGGTAAGAAAGAATGTTCGATCGTTGCTGTTTCCCGCAAATAACGATTAATCAGTTCATCTAGTTCTTGACTGCACTCGATCGTTTCTTTGGCGGTAAATCCATACGTCAATGCTAATTCGATCATTTGTTGCCGCTTTTCCTCAATTAAAATCACCATTGCATTCACCGTCACTAAGATCATGTTTTTCGATTCATTTTTGTAATGAAGCTTTTAAGAAAAAACTACTTAAGCGCCATGATCAATTCTTTTTACCTACGACGAAAGCCATGAATGTGAATGGAAGAAAAGAAGCTAAACATTATTATACATATAGCGACGAAAAAAGAAAGGTTTTCGCTAAAATAAGTAGTAATTTTACTAATTTAGACAAAATTAAACAAATAGTAGGTTTTTTGTAAACAAGTACATATTAATTCAAATAGAAAGGAGATTTTACGGTGAGATTTGTTACAGCACAGCGTAATAATAAAATATTTGTCGGTATAGTCGAGGAGAGTGAGAAGGTCGTTCATTTACACCTTGCCGAGCAGGCGATGCAAAAGCGCATGACGCTTCCGTCGTCATTGTTGGAGTGTATCGCGTTAGGAGATGAGTTTCTTAATAGAGTAAATGAAATTGCAGCATGGGTAAAAGAAAACCCGTCTACACAATATATGTATGATTTACACGATGTTCGTTTGCTGGCACCGATTCCGCGCCCATCCAAAAATATTTTTTGCATTGGAAAAAACTACGCAGATCATGCCATCGAACTAGGAGGGAAGTTGGATATCCCACAGCACCTCATTGTATTTTCCAAAGTGCCGACAACGGTGATCGGACATGAGGAAACGGTTTTGCGCCACGCTGATGTGACAGACGAATTGGATTACGAAGGAGAACTTGCTGTTGTGATCGGCAAACGCGGAAAGGCGATTCGCAAAGAAGAGGCACTTGATTATGTATTTGGTTATACCATTATCAATGATATTACGGCACGTGATTTGCAGGAACGGCATCAACAATATTTGCTTGGAAAAAGTTTGGATACATTCTGTCCAATGGGACCATGGATTGTCCATCAATCACTTATTGAAAATCCAAATAAGCTGCAAATAGAGACGAAAGTGAATGGAGAAATAAGACAAAAAGCGAGCACAGAGCAATTTATTTTTAACGTCGAAACGATTATTGAAACCATTTCTCGCGGAATCACGCTGGAACCAGGAGACATTATCGCTACCGGAACGCCGGCGGGAGTCGGAAAAGGAATGAAGCCGCCGCGCTTTTTACAAGCGGGAGATGTTGTGGAAATTACGATCGAAGGAATCGGAACGTTAAGAAATAAAATTGGAGAGTAAGAAAAAACGGGGCGTTTCTATTATTCACCAGCCCCGTTTCACTGTTATACCCCAGCAAACACTTTTTTCACCCGCTCTATTGCCCAATCCAATTCTTCTTTTGTAATAACGAGCGGTGGAGCAAAACGAATGACGGTATCGTGCGTTTCTTTGCACAACAGCCCTTCTTGTTTTAATTTTTCACAATATGGACGGGCGGAAGTATGAAGTTCCACACCAATAAACAGTCCTCTTCCGCGCACTTCTTTAATGTCTGGATGTTGAATTTCACGCAGTTTTTCGATGAAATAGTTCCCTAATTCCAACGAACGTTCCGGCAATTTTTCTTCGATAATGACATCAAGCGCCGCGATGGATACCGCGCATGCAAGTGGGTTTCCGCCAAATGTGGAGCCGTGGGAGCCAGGATTAAACACGCCGAGAATGTCGCGGTTTGCTGCTACGCAAGAGATAGGGAATACGCCGCCTCCTAATGCTTTACCGAGGATGTACATATCTGGAACGACATTTTCCCAGTCGCAAGCAAACATTTTTCCAGAACGGCCGAGGCCAGATTGAATTTCATCCGCAATATAAAGAACATTGTTTTCTTTACATACATTGTACGCTTCTTTCAAAAAGCCTTCCGGCGGGATATTAATCCCTGCTTCGCCTTGAATCGGCTCAAAAATAAAAGCTGCCGTATTTGGTGTAATCGCTTTCTTTAATGCTTCCACATCGCCGTATGGGATGATTTTAATGCCTGGGAGCATCGGTCCGAAACCGCGTTTATACTCTTCGCTAGAGGACATTGATACCGCTGCCATCGTTCGGCCATGGAAATTGTTTTCACAAACGATAATTTCCGCTTTATCTTTTTCTACGCCTTTAACGTCGTACGCCCAGCGCCGCGCCGCTTTAAAAGCGGTTTCTACCGCTTCTGCACCTGTATTCATCGGTAAAACCATGTCTTTACCGGTTAATTTCGCGACTTTTTCATACCAAGGGCCTAGCTGATCATTATGGAACGCGCGCGAAGTTAATGTGATGCGATCTGCTTGCTCTTTTAGTGCTTGAATAATTTTCGGGTGGCGATGCCCTTGGTTGACGGCTGAGTAAGCGCTTAACATATCCATATAACGATTGCCTTCCGGGTCTTCTACCCATACCCCTTCTCCTTTAGTAAGAACAACCGGAAGCGGATGATAGTTGTTCGCGCCATATTGCTCTGTTAAGCGGATAATTTCAGTGGTTTTGCTCATGCGTGTTCCTCCCTAGTGATTTATGGAATTTTTGCGCTATTTTTTATTATAACAAAAAAAGGGATGTTAAACGATGTAAATGATGAAAAGAGTCTTAAACCGGGAGAGCGGAGGGATTCCTTGCTCATGAAAGTCTTGTGGAATTAGAGCGAGTGTTTATGCGAAGGCAGAAGCTCTGTAGCACACAGGAACCTGTTGACTTTCCTCCTAGAGCAGGGGAGATAAATAGTTTTTATATAAAGTTTGTTTTTTCTGATTGATGCATGCTATGATGGGGATGAATATGTGAAAAAGGAGGAAATGGCATGACACATGCACATATTACAAGTTGGTTAATCACCGTTATATTGTTTTTTATCGCCGTTTCATTGCAACGCTCGGGGGCTTCGAAAGCAAAAATTGTACAAATGGCACTTCGTTTGTTTTACATCTTCACCGTGATAACAGGGGGGCTTTTATTACATAGCATTGCTTCGATTTCCATATTATACATCATCAAAGCTATTGTTGGCCTATGGTTAATCGGGGCAATGGAGATGGTTTTAAGCGGCATGAAAAAAGGAAAAAATACGAATGTTGCATGGATTCAATGGATCGTCGCATTCGTGCTCGTTCTATTTTTAGGATTCATGTTACCGCTGGGGTTTGATCTCTTTTGAAATAAGCGGCAATTCCATGTGGAGTTGCCGCTTTTTCTGATAGAAAAAATATGATATGTTAGTAGAGAGAGGGTTTTGTAAATTTTCTAAATATTCGCATAAGAGTGGTGAAAATGAATGAACATGTACCGTCTACATTGTCATAATACAGAAGAATTGTATGACTTTATCGCACAGCACCACCTTGCCCAATATGAACATATTTTTGTACAAGTTGCAGCCAATAAAGTCGATCAGCTTGAACTTCGGAAAATGATTGGGTTGCTTCAGCGTTATCTTCCACAAGCGCAGCTATTTGGCGTCACATACGGCGAACATTTTGGTTTCGATGACAAATTTTTTATATGTTTTACTGTGTTCGAAAAAGTTAGCGTTCACTCTGTTTTATTATCATACGAAGAATTTGCAAATGAACTTGAGCTTGTAACATATATTTCGGATACGCTTATAACGGAAGAAACAAATCTTCTTCTTTTATTTACTGACCAGAATAGCAATCTTCATTCCCTTATTCGCCATATACCACTAGCAAATGAAAAAACGGTTGTGATTGCCGGGCGAATTAATGAAGGAGAGCGTTTGTTTTCGCATGAAGGATTTGTCACTGGCGGTATGCTGGCAATTAGTTTTAACGGTTCTGCTTTTCGTGTTCAATCATCACATCCGTTTTTATGGGAACCAGTTGGCACTGCTTTTCGAATAACGAAATGCAGCGGAAATAAGTTATACGAGCTTGATGGAAAAAAAGCAATAAAATTGCTGCAACGTTATTTAGGAAAGGAATTTATCGATCGATTGCCTTTTTCAGGAGCGGAATTTCCGTTCATTATTGAGAAAAATGGCCATAAAGAATGTTTATCCATCGTTAAAGTAAATGAGGATGGTTCTATTGAACTAAACGGTTACGTCCATCAAGGGGAGAAGGTTAAGTTTAGCTACGTTCATTTAACGTCATTGGTTTGGACTATATCCGATGAATTAAACAAATTGACGAAAAAATACACGGAAGCGATTTTTTTCTATCGTAGCATCGCCGTACAAGGCTATGCATATCCAGTGCTAGAGCAAATAACGACAACGCTGGAGCAAGTTGCTCCTACTTTTACGCCATTTATATTTGTAGAACTGGTGATCAAGGATAGAGATATACGTTCAGCCACTTTTAGCATGCTTGCGTTATCGGAGGGAAATCAGAACGGAGAGAATAGCAGTGCTTCCGTTTCTTTATCTATTCCTGAGATGTTTCAAGGGGTGATGACGCTAGCGAATTTAATGTCCACCTCCTCTCGAGAAATGGAGAGGCTTCGCGTTCATGTACAAATATCACAATCACTTTTTGAACATAATACAGATATTGTATATTCTACTGATTTACATGGGAATTTTACGAACGTGAATCCCGCTTTCGAGAAAATTCTAGGTTACACAAAAGAGGAAATTTTACATACGAACGCTTTAAAATACATGCATCCGAATGATGTACCTCGTGTTAGCAGACATTTTTATCGAGCTTTGCGTGGAAAAATTCAATATTATAATTTGGAGATTCCTACAAAATCAGGGGAAACATTATTATTCCAAATTAAAAACGTTCCAATTATCGTTGATGGGAAAAAAGTAGGCATTTACGGGATTGGAAGAGATATTACCGAACAAAAAAAAGCGGAAGAAAAAATTTCATATTTAGCGTATTATGACCCGGATACCCATCTTCCAAACCGGACAAAGTTTATGGAAATCATCGATGAACAGTTAGAAAAGGCGAAGCAAAAAAATAGGAAGCTAGCAGTCGTATTCATCGATTTAGACCGTTTTAAGCTAGTTAACGATAGTATAGGGCATTATGCGGGAGATGAAATTTTAAAACAAGTCGTTCAGCGCATTCAGCATGTTTTGCCAGCTGGAGCGTATTTAGGAAGGTTTCATGGGGATAAGTTTTGTTTACTTTTAACAGAGCGCACCGATTCAGAAGGAGTGTTTAAAACAGCAGCACACATTTCAAAAGAAGTGATGAAGCCGATTGTATATGAAAACAAAGAATTTTTTATCACTATAAGTATTGGAATCAGCTTCTATCCAAACGATGGTGTGGATAAACATTCATTGCTCAAAAATGCTGATATCGCCCTAAATAGAGCAAAACAGAGTGGGGGAAATCGAATACAATTTTATTCTGCAAAAATGAATGAAGAAACGTTATACCGTTTAGAGATGGAGAGATATTTGCGAAAAGCACTGGAAAATCAAGAATTTTTTCTATGCTATCAGCCGATTATTGATATACATAAAGGTGTTATTGTCGGAAACGAAGCATTAATTCGTTGGCGCCATCCCAAGCTAGGACTTGTTAGACCGAATGAATTTATTTCACTAGCAGAAGAGACGGGGCTCATTCATGAAATTGGAAGATGGGTGTTAGTAACGGCTTGCAAACAAACAAAAAAATGGCAGCAATTATGGAATCAACAACTCTTCGTTTCTGTGAATGTGTCGGCGAGACAATTTCAGCATGAAGGCTTTATTGATGATGTAAAACAGGCGCTAGAGCAATCGCAGCTCTCCCCAAATTGCTTACATTTAGAATTAACGGAGAACTCTATGCTTCGTAATCTTCATTACAGTATTCAAGTAATGAAAGAATTACAGCAGCTCGGTGTCGGTATTGCTATTGATGATTTTGGAAGTGGATACGCTTCTTTTAGTTATTTAAAAAATTTACCAGTAAACATATTGAAAATTGATCGTTCATTTGTTGAGCAAATGCATACAAATTCTTCGGATATCGCGATCGTAAAGGCAATTATTACGATGGGGCACGGATTAGGGCTAAAAACAGTAGCCGAAGGGGTGGAAACGGTCGAGCAGCTGGAATTGTTAAAAATGCTGCATTGCCATCACGCACAAGGATATGCATTGTATCGTCCGGTAACCGCAGAAGAATTGTCAACATATATGACGGTAAGCCACAAATAGAGAATTGGGGAAAGAAAACAACTCTTTCCCCATTATCCGATGTGCGCGCAAATAAACCGTTTTCCGGTATTAAATGTGATTTCAAAGCGGTCTTTATATGTATCTCCACGCTCATAGTAATGTTGGACGTTGCTAATGAATTCAGTATTATCATAAATAATAAAATTAACACCAGAATATTTTTTAAATAACAATCCATTATAGCAGTATAAACAATCGTATAAAGAAAAGCCGAGTTCATTTAGCCACTGTACAAAATGAAAAAACGTTTTATCCGAAAGCGATTCGAGCCATTGTTGATAAGCGTATGGAAGCCGCTTTCGAAAACGGACGTGTTCGCCGCTTTGAAGCGGGAAAACTTCGATCCCTATATCGACCATCCCGTCTTTTTGTAATTGGCCGCACATCCAATGACCATGGCGGAAAATCTCTATATTTCCTTCTGTCATTTCCTCAAGTAATGATGCTTCCTCATCTTCTTCATCAAAAAAGATCCACTCGTCGTTTACGAATTCAATCGTTCCTTGTATATAAGCGCGTTTTTGTTCATTTATGCATTGAAGACGATGTTCGATGTTCACTTTTCCTCCTCCTTTATTTCCTGTTTTGCCAAATTGTCTTCCATTTATTCACATCGTTCTTACAATCGGACAATTCATCGAAATGAGAGGTGCTGCATAAAATGGAATCATGCCAATACGGAGAATGCCAAATTAAAAAGAAAGCGAAGGCGGGAAGAACTATGATAAAATCCCTCAAGCGCGAGATAGCTTGGCTTAGCTAAGGAAAAGAAAAGGTATGGCGTTCGGGACGTGTTATGTTAAAAATAGCTTTTTTGTTATCTATCAAGAAAGGATTGGTTCGTATGTGTGGTATCACCGGTTGGGTTGATTTTCAGCGCGACTTGCGAATGGAAAAAGAGATTATCTCTAAAATGACAGAAACATTAGCGAAACGTGGACCTGACGATACGAATGCTTGGTTTAGCGAACATGCCGCATTTGGACATAAGCGGCTTATCGTGGTCGACCCAGCAGGCGGCAAACAGCCGATGACAAGAATGAAAAATGGGTATCGTTATACCGTTTGTTATAACGGAGAATTATATAATACAGAAGACATTCGTAAAGAACTATTAAAAAAGGGGTATACATTCCAAGGGCATTCGGATACGGAAGTATTATTAAACGCTTATATAGAGTGGAAAGAGCACTGTGTTGATTATTTTAACGGAATTTTTGCTTTTGCGATTTGGGATGAACAGCGCGAACAGCTATTTTTAGCGCGGGACCGACTTGGCGTGAAGCCACTTTTTTATCGGCATGTCCATGATAGTCTTTTGTTTGGCTCAGAAATGAAAGCAATTTTGGCACATCCGGAAGTAAAAGCAGAAGTGGACTATGAAGGACTAGCAGAAGTGTTTGGATTAGGTCCGTCACGGACACCAGGGCATGGCGTGTTTCGCGGAATGAAAGAATTGCGCCCAGCGCATGCTCTAACGTTTTCCCGTAAAGGAATAAAAGTATGGCGTTACTGGAATGTTCAAAGCGATGTGCATAGAGATTCGTTCGGTGAAACGGTAGAAAAACTCCGTTTTCTTCTTATCGATGCTGTTACGCGCCAACTTGTTTCTGATGTGCCTGTTTGTACGTTTTTATCAGGAGGGGTTGATTCCAGTTCCATTACTGCCATTGCCGCAATGGCGTTTGAAAAGGAAGGAAAAGGGCGACTTCATACGTATTCGATTGATTATGAAGGGAACGACCAATATTTCAAAGCAAATGATTTTCAGCCAAATGCCGATGCGCCTTGGATTGAACTAATGTCAAAAACATTCCAAACCGTCCATCATCATTGTGTCATTAGTCAGGAAGATTTGTTTCATCATTTACAGGAAGCGGTGATCGTCCGTGATGTCCCAGGCATGGCGGATGTGGACTCTTCGTTGCTATGGTTTTGCAAAGAAATAAGAAAAGATTTTGTCGTTAGTTTATCCGGGGAATGTGCGGACGAAATTTTTGGCGGCTACCCATGGTTTCACCGTCCTGACGATTTAGCGCGGAACGGATTCCCTTGGATGCGTTCGACAGAGGCACGGATGGATTTATTAAAAGAAGATTGGAGAAAGAAATTGCAGCTGGATGAATATGTACAAAAGCGCTTTGGTGAAACGATCGCGGAGGTTCCAAGACTGGAAGGGGAAAGCGCGGAAGATGCGAAGCGGCGCGAATTGTTTTATTTGAACATGATTTGGTTTATGACAACGCTTTTGGATCGAAAAGACCGCATGAGTATGGGCGCGAGTTTGGAAGTTCGCGTGCCGTTTGCCGATCATCGGTTAGTAGAATATGTTTGGAATATTCCTTGGGAGATGAAAATGTACGGCAACCGCGAAAAAGGCATTTTGCGCAAGGCATTGGAAGGAATTTTACCAGAGGAAGTGTTATATCGCAAAAAAAACCCGTATCCGAAAACCCACCATCCGCTTTATACGAAGCTAGTAAAAAATTGGGTAAAAGAATTATTGCACGACCGCTCATCGATTCTTTATGAATTTTTTGATGCGAAAAAATTAGAAGAGTTAGTGGAAACAGAAGGAAAATCATTCCAAGCGCCTTGGTTTGGACAGTTAATGACAGGACCACAACTATTGGCGTATCTTGGTCAAGTGCATGTTTGGTTCCAAAAATACGGCATTACCATAAAAGAATAAGAGCTGCCTTTGTCGCAGCTCTTTTTGTCTATGCAGTTTCTATGCTTGGTATAAGTGATTTTCTCATCCACACTTTCGAACGCCAACGCCATAACATCAGCAATCCACGCAGCCATTCATCAGCAATAAAGGAAATCCATACCCCAATCAGTCCTAAACCAGCCTCAATACCGAGAAAATAGGAAATGGCAACACTAACGCCCCACATGGACAATATCCCCATATATACTGGAAATTTAACATCTCCAGCTGCCCGCAGTGAACTAATGATGACGAGATTAAACGAACGTCCGGGCTCTAATACTATTGTCAATAAGAGAAGCAATCGGCCTGTTTCGATAATTTGTTCATTATCTGTAAACAATGAAAGCAGCTGTCTTGAGAAAATGAAACTAATCGATGCCATCGTGATCGAGATGACGATGGCGCTGCGCAAACTTTTTAAACAACGTGTATATGCTTCTGTATAGCGTCCGGCCCCGACGAGATGGCCGACAAGAATTTGCGTCCCTTGACTTATCGCAATGCCAAATAAAAAAACAAACATCATAATATTTTGCGTATATACTCTCGTTGTCAACGCTTCTGCTCCAAGCCAAGTAATAAAATACGTAATAAGCATTTGCGCCGTATTGTACGCCAAGTGTTCTCCAGCGGATGGAATTCCGATTTTCAATAGATCCCGGATATGATGAAATGGCAAAGAACGAAGAACGGATAATGAAAATGGCATTTTTGTCCGTTTCAATAATAAAGAAAAGATAACGATCAATCCGATGAGACGGCTGACGGTTGTCGAGATTGCCACCCCTTTTACTCCTAATACTGGAAAATCGAACGGTCCAAAAATAAATAAGTAGTTGCCAATCACATTCAGTATGTTCATGCCGATGGTTACGTACATCGTTTCACGGGTAAAACCATAGCTTTTTAATATAGCTCCAATGGTCATAATGAGCGCTTGAATAAATAAAAATCCGCCGACGATCATTAAATAGTCGTTCGCCTCTGTAAGCAAATGGTTCGATAGTTTCATCGTATATAAAATTGGCTTTCCGAAAAAGAATAGCACACTGCTAAGTACAAGGCCGAACAAAAAGTTAACAGCGATAGAGATGAGCGAAACTTCCACTGCATGCTGCTTTCTTTCAGCCCCCAAATATTGCGCCACTAAGACGGCAGTGGCTAAGGCAATAAAATTAAACATGACAATAATCACAGCAATAATTTGATTCGCTACGCCGACAGCGGCAACAGAGTGATCCGAATACTGGCTTAGCATCAATGTATCGGCATTTCCCATGACCATATATAATAGCGTTTCAATAAAAATCGGCCATGTCAGCGCAAATAAGGAAAGCTTTTTCTGATCGGTGTTCATCAAGACAACTCCTTTAATCATTCCGACTTTAAAACTATATCAAGTTTATCTAGTTTATTGCATAATAAGAAGAGAAAAGAGCGATTTGATTTGTATATTTCCGACATGTGAAAGGATGTTTGGAATGGAATACATAACATTTTCTTTTCCGCCGTTTCCGATTTTTATTAAAGGGGCAGAAAGCGTATTTCCAAAAGGACAAAAACATTTTCGACGGACGTTTTCTGTGTTTGATTTGTTATATGTGAAAAAGGGATGCTTATATATGACAGAAGAAAACAAGGAATTTGCTGTAAAAGAAGGAGAATATCTTATTCTTATTCCGGGAAGAGAGCATTACGGGCATTATCCTTGCACGGAAGAAACACAACTAGTTTGGCTTCATTTTACGATCGAAGGAGGATATGACGTCGTTCCAAAACAGTCGTTAAGCTGGCAAAATGTCATTGAGAGGGAAGCAACATATGTCGAGTCGGTTCAATATCGTTTTTGGATACGGCAATATGCGAAAGTAAAGCAAAGGGAACGCATCGAACAATTGCTTCAACAATTAGTCGAGCTGAATGAGGAGAGAGATCCAGATCGTTCATTAAAGCAATTACTCTATTTTGTTGAATTCATTTGGCAATTGCAAAAACAGGAGCTGCATATTCCAAGCGCTTCTGAAAAAGTGTGTGCCGAAGCGGTTGCTTACATCGAACGGCATTATGCTGAACCGATTACGATTCAGCAGCTCGCCCAATCATTACGATTTCATCCTGACTACATTACCCGTTGCATGCAAAAAACAATTGGCATGAGTTTTGTGCAATATTTGAATTATTATCGCTTGTCAAAAGCAAAAAAATGGTTGGCAGAAACGAATGAAACGATTGAAGCGATTGCCAAGAGAGCAGGAATTGAAGATGGCGCCTATTTTTCAAGACTATTCAAAAAAATAGAAGGAGTTACACCGACAGAATATCGCCGTACTGTGCATCGCACGTAAAAAAAAGCGAGAGGATATTTCCTTCTCGCCTTTTATCAATTTTCTACTTGATAGAGGAGAAAACCGTATGGAGGAATGTTTGCACGCAATGTTTTTGCTTCTACAGCAAATTGCTCGTTTGTCCATAAGTTCGTTAGCCGTTTTCCTTTAAGAGACAATGGGACCGTGACTTCAATATTTTTGTTGTTATTGTTGATCATAACTAAAATCGTTTCGTGCTTGTATGTTTTCGTATATATTAAATGATTTGTTTCATTATTTGCATCAATAAATGTAATATTTCCTCGACTTCCAAGAGCAGGATGAGTCTTGCGAAGCGAAATGAGTTTTTTCACATGTTCTAATATATCGCGGTTTTGTTTACTTTCATCCCAAATCATACATTTGCGGCATCCTGGATCTTGCCCACCTGTCATACCAATTTCGTCACCATAGTATATGCATGGAGAACCGGTAAAAGAGAGTTGGAATAAAAATAGCAGTTTGACTTTTCGTACGTCATTGTTACATGTCGTTAAAATTCTTGGTGTATCGTGACTGCCAAGCAAGTTAAAAGCGACTTCATTGACGTTTGCTGGGTAAGAGTGCAGAACGTTCATAATTATATTAGCAAATTGTTCAGCACGGATTTCGTCTTTGGCGAAAAAGCGGATAACGCCATTCGTAAATGGATAATTCATGACAGCATCAAATTGATCGCCTCGAAGCCATGGCATTGCATCGTGCCAAATTTCTCCGAGAATATAAACATCCGGTTTGATTGCTTTCACCGCTTGACGGAATTCTCGCCAAAATTGGTGGTCTACTTCGTTTGCTACATCTAATCGCCATCCATCGATATCAAACTCGCGAATCCAATATGTTGCTACATCTAATAAATACTGCTTTACCTCAGGATTTTCCGTATTTAACTTTGGCATTTGCTCAACAAATGCGAACGTATCGTAGTTTGGTCTTGGGACTGTCCGTAACGGAAATTCGTGAATATGAAACCAATCCTTATATTTTGAATTATTACCATTTTTTAGTACATCTTGAAACGGTGCAAAATAGTAACCGCAATGATTAAATACTGCATCTAGCATCACTCTTATTCCTTTTTGATGGCAAAGATCAACAAGTTTTTTAAATGTTTGTTTATCTCCAAAATGTGGATCGATTTCAAAATAATCTATCGTATCATATTTATGATTAGATGGCGCATAGAAAATAGGAGTAAAATAAATGCCGTTAATACCGAGCTCAACAAGATAATCAAGGTGTTGTATAATCCCTTCAAAATCGCCGCCGAAAAAACTTGTTGGTGTCGGTTCTTCGCTTCCCCAAGGTAGCGTTCCCTCTGGATTCAAAGACGGATTTCCATTTGCAAAGCGCTCCGGGAAAATTTGATACCAAATCGTATCTTTTACCCATTCGGGCGCATGAAATACATCGATTTTATTTAAAAAAGGAAAGCAAAAATAGTAAGCGGTATCATCTGTTGGTGCCTCGTTGTAAAAACCTTTTTCCGTATATACTATCGTTTCACTGCCTGCTGTTAATTCAAACCCGTAACGAAGGCGGCGGTATGGAGGAACAACTTCAATAAACCAGTAGTCAAACAAATCGTCTGACCCGCTTTTCACCATGGGAGCACGGTTCAGCTGCCAAACGCCGTTTACCCATTCATACGGATCAGCATAAAGAAGGTAAACGGTTTCGATATCATTTTTTTTCGTACGAAGGCGAATATGTAACGTTTTTTCATTGTACGCATAAGCAAAGTTATCTTTTGGACGATGATAAATGGCTTCTTTCAACATTTTCTTTGCCAC
Organism: Parageobacillus galactosidasius; assembly: GCF_002217735.1. Taxonomy (NCBI): domain Bacteria; kingdom Bacillati; phylum Bacillota; class Bacilli; order Caryophanales; family Anoxybacillaceae; genus Parageobacillus; species Parageobacillus galactosidasius. The sequence goes on from NZ_NDYL01000001.1 coordinate 755,099, forward strand.
TCCTTTAACAAGAGCAATCGTTTGCACGTAAATATGTTTTTGTACTTAAAGAGTAGGATAATTGAACAAAAAAGTCAAATTTTTATTGAAAAAAACTTGTCAAATAAAAAATAGACGGTATAATGAAAGTGAGTGGTGCAATCGTTTTCATAGATAACTTACTCTTTTTTTGTAGTTTTGTGCAAACGATTTCCTAATACAAGCGATTGCGCTATAAGTGAATTAACTTTTAGGAGGGGGATATATGAAAAAAGTTGTTTCATTGTTTATGGTGATGATTCTTCTGATCGGCGTTTTGGCTGCGTGTGGTCCAAAGCGTGATACCGAACAAGTGAAAGAAAACAAAAAGGAAACTACAACAGAAAATGTAAAAAAACCAGAAAAATTAGTTGTTTGGGTAAATGATGAAGAAAAGCAAAAACAGGCATTAAGCGATATCTTTAAAAAATACACAGAGAAAACAGGAATCAAAATTGAAATGGTCGCTGTGAACATGCTTGATCAAGCGAAAAAAATAGCGCTGGACGGTCCGGCAGGAAAAGGTCCAGACGTGTTTTTCCAGCCGCATGACCGCATTGGTGACATTGTTCTCCAAGGTTTAGCTGATCCAGTTGATCTTGGCGATGCAAAAAGCGAATATAACAAAACAGCAATTGATGCGGTTACTTATGACGGTCAAACTTATGGTGTACCTTTTGTCGTGGAAACATACGGTCTATTCTACAACAAAGATTTAGTACCTGAAGCTCCGAAAACGATGGAAGATCTTATGAAAATCGCGAAAGAAAAAACAAATGCTGCAAAAGACCAATATGGTTTCTTGATGGAAGCAGCAAACTTCTATTTTGTCTATCCATTCTTTGCAGGGTATGGAGGCTACGTGTTCCATAACAAAGATGGCAAAGTGGACACAAGCGATATCGGGTTGGCAAATGATGGAGCTGTAAAAGGGGCCGAACTTGTTCAATCTTGGTTTAAAAATGGATACATTCCAAAAGAAATTAACCAAGATATTATGAACGGCTTATTTACAAAAGGAAATGTAGCGACGGTTATTAGTGGCCCATGGAACATTGCCACATATCGTGATGCGTTAGGGGATAAATTAGCGACTGCTCCACTTCCAGTATTAGAAAATGGCGAACATCCAAAATCGTTTGTCGGTGTGAAAACATGGATGTTATCTGCTTATTCGAAGAACAAAGAATGGGCGACGGACTTTATGAAATTTGTGACTAACGAAGAAAATTCACTTCATTACTATGAAGTTGCGGGTGAAATGCCAGCAAATGAAAAAGCGTTAACAAATGAAAAAATTAAAAATAACCCATTAATTTCCGGATTTGCAGAGCAAATTCAATACGGAGAGCCAATGCCAAACGTACCGCAAATGTCACAAGTATGGGAGCCAATGGGTAACGCTTTACAATTTATCGCAAAAGGTGATAATCCGAAAGAAGTATTAGAAGAAGCAGTAAAAACAATCCAAGATAAAATCGCTGCAAGCGGCGGTGGAAAATAATCAGGGCTGTGAATGGTGGATAGAGCTGTTCTATCCACCATTCTTATCACGCATAGGAGGGATTCACCATGTCTGAGAAAAAGGTGCGGCATAATCCGACTATCGCCGTCATTCTTTCTATCCTTTTTGCAGGCTTGGGACAACTATACAATCGGCGTTATCTAAAAGGGATTTTATTTATCGTGATTGAAATAGCGTTTTTAACAACATTTTATAATTTCTTAAATATTGGGTTATGGGGGCTTATTACATTGGGAGAAATCCCAATGGTAGATCATTCGATTTTTCTATTGATTCAAGGGCTAGTATCTGTCATTATCATTGTATTTGCAGTTGTTCTCTATTATTTCAATATTGTCGACGCACGCAAGGATGCGCTTCGTCTGCAGCGGGGAGAGCCATTCCCGTCGCTTATCGAATCATGTAGAAACGCATGGGATAAAGGATTTCCATATGTATTTGTCACTCCTGGTCTTGTCATGCTGGTATTTATTGTCGTGCTACCTCTACTTTTTATGGTATCCCTAGCGTTTACTGATTATAACTTATATAATTCTCCACCGCGCCATTTGTTGCATTGGGTTGGGTTTGAAAACTTTAAAAACTTAGTATCCGTGCCAATTTGGCAAAATACATTTTTTAGCGTTTTTTCGTGGACGATTGTTTGGACGATTGTCGCAACGACGTTACAAATTGCGCTTGGGTTGTTTTTAGCAGTACTTGTCAATGACCCGCGCATTAAATTCAAGCGATTCATTCGCACTGTGTTGATTTTGCCTTGGGCGGTCCCTTCGTTTGTTACTATTCTTGTATTTGCGGCGATGTTTAACGATAAATTTGGTGCAATTAACCGCGATATTTTAAGCGCATTTGGTGTAATGATCCCGTGGATGACCGATCCGTTTTGGACAAAAGTAGCGCTTATTTTAATTCAAACATGGCTCGGGTTTCCGTTTGTATTTGCGCTATTTACAGGGGTTCTTCAAAGCATTTCCCGCGATTGGTATGAAGCGGCCGATATTGATGGGGCGACACGCTGGCAAAAATTCCGGTCAATTACGTTGCCGCATGTATTGTATGCGACTGCACCGCTTTTGATTATGCAGTATGCGGGCAACTTTAATAACTTTAATATTATTTATTTATTCAACGATGGCGGTCCGGCAGTGCGTGGTCAAAATGCCGGAGGAACCGATATTTTAATTTCTTGGGTATATGATTTAACGTTTACGACAAACAACTACAATATGGCTGCAGCGATTTCCATTATTATCGGATTGATTGTGGGCGGCTTTGCTTTATACCAATTTAGACGTACACGTTCCTTTAAAGAGGAGGGGAACATTTAATGAGTCGAAAAACAAAATCACGAATCGAAGTCACGTTGATTTATTTATTTATTGCATTTATGTTTGTTATTATCGCATATCCGCTTCTTTGGACCATTAGCATGTCATTCAATCCGGGAACGAGCTTATATTCTGCATCGTTAATTCCAGAAAAGCCGTCTTTGGAACATTATAAATGGTTATTTACAAGCCCGCAGAGTGATTATTTGCTATGGTATAAAAATAGCTTATTCGTTGCGTTTGCCAATTCTATTTTATCTGTCTTTTTTACAGCATTAATTGCTTATGCGTTTTCCCGCTACCAATTTGTTGGACGGAAAATGGGATTATATTTATTTCTTGTGCTACAAATGTTTCCGTCATTGATGGCGATGGTCGCACTTTATATTTTACTAAATATGCTTGGGCTTTTAGACTCTCTATGGGGACTTATTCTCATTTATGTCGGTGGGCAAATTCCGTTTAACGCCTGGCTTGTTAAAGGGTATTTTGACACGATTCCACGCGAGCTTGATGAGGCGGCACGCATTGATGGTGCAGGACATTTGGCTGTGTTTTTCCGAATTATGCTTCCGCTGGCGAAGCCGATTTTAGCGGTTGTTGCCCTATTCAATTTCATGGCGCCGTTTACTGATTTCTTATTGCCATCTATCGTTTTGCGTGATCCAGAAAAATATACGCTTGCAGTCGGATTGTTTAACTTTATTAGCGACCGATTTGCCAATAACTTTACTCGTTTTGCCGCTGGTTCTATTTTAATTGCTGCGCCGATTGCCATCGTATTCTTATTCTTGCAACGTTATTTAATTTCTGGCTTAACAGCAGGTGGAACAAAAGGGTAATAACCGTTATGATAAGAATGGTATTACCCCTTTCCGATAAAGCAAACAATACTACGATTAAAGGGGGGGGAAACGGAAATGGGGAATCGAGTATTCGCTTTATTTATGCTTCCGTTTCTTCTTTTTTGTGCGGTTCCGGTACAAGCTGCTGAAAAAGAAGAACGGACATGGCAAGATGAGGCAATTTATTTTATTATGGTCGACCGCTTTAACAACATGGATCCGACGAATGACCAAGACGTTAATGTCAATGACCCAAAAGGCTATCACGGCGGTGATTTAAAAGGAGTGACCGCCAAACTAGACTACATTAAAGATATGGGATTTACGGCGATTTGGCTGACACCGATTTTTAAAAATGAACCGGGCGGCTATCATGGCTATTGGATTCAAGACTTTTACAAAGTCGATCCGCATTTTGGCACGATGGAAGATTTAAAAACGTTAGTGAAAGAAGCGCATAAACGCAACATGAAGGTGATTCTGGATTTTGTCGCCAACCATACCGGCTACCACCATCCATGGCTGAACGACCCAGCGAAGAAAGATTGGTTTCATGAGAAAAAAGAAATTTTCGACTGGAATGACCAAAAACAAGCAGAAAATGGATGGATATACGGACTGCCTGATTTAGCGCAAGAAAACCCTGAGGTGAAGCGGTATTTAATTGATGCGGCAAAGTGGTGGATCAAACAGACCGATATTGACGGCTATCGTTTAGATACTGTTCGCCATGTGCCAAAATCATTTTGGAAAGAGTTTTCCAAAGAAGTAAAATCAGTTAAAAAAGACTTCTTGCTGCTTGGAGAAGTATGGGCCGATGATCCGCGCTATATTGCGGATTACGGAAAATACGGAATTGACGGTTTCATCGATTACCCGCTTTACAATGCGGTAACGACGACATTGACGAAACGGGATCAATCATTGCGGCCGCTTTATGACGTATGGGAGTATAATAAAACATTTTACGACCGTCCGTATTTGCTGGGAACATTTTTAGACAACCACGATACGGTCCGGTTTACGAAGCTCGCTTTGGACAACAAACAAAACCCGATTTCCAGAACAAAGCTTGCTTTATCATATTTATTCTCAGCTCCTGGCATTCCGATTATGTATTATGGAACGGAAATTGCGATGAACGGGGGAGAAGACCCCGATAACCGCCGCTTAATGAATTTCCGTGCCGATGATGAAATTATTCAATATATCAAAAAGCTGGGGGAACTGCGAAAGCAGCTTCCGTCACTAAGACGAGGCGATTTTACGTTGCTGTATGAGAAGGACGGCATGGCTGTATTCAAACGGCAATATAAAGAGGAAACAACAGTGATTGCGATTAATAATACAAGCAAAACGCAAAAAGTGCATATTACGAATGAACAGCTTGCACCTGGCAAAGAATTGCGCGGGCTGCTTGCCGGAGATTTAGTGCGGAGCGACAGCGAAGGCTATGATATTATTATCAATCGCGAAACGGCGGAATTTTATGTTGTTGCCGATAAAACAGGCATAAATATTCCGTTTATTGCTGCGCTTGTTGCTGTTTACGCATTATTTGCCCTGTTTTTGTATTTTGCCAAAAAGCGGTCGAAACGGACGACGTAGAATAAAAAGAAAAATGGCTTTCTACATGCACAAAGGCGCTGAAAGTGAATAATGAGGCGCGACTAGCATGATAAACAACGTATACTATGGATAAAAAGCAATGGGGGAGTAAAGATGAACGTCACGATTAAAGATGTTGCAAAACGAGCAAACGTGGCTCCCTCCACGGTTTCCCGCGTTATTGCCGACAGTCCGCGAATTAGTGAGAAGACGAAGCGAAAAGTGCGACAGGCAATGAAAGAACTTGGCTATCATCCGAATTTTATTGCGCGCAGTTTGGCGAGTCAAGCGACACAGGTGATCGGAATTGTCATGCCGAGCGCTGCCGAACTAGCGCTGCAAAACCCGTTTTTTCCAGAAGTGATTCGCGGCATCAGCAAAGCGGCGCATGAGAAGAAATATGCGCTGCAAATGTCGACGGGAGAAGAAGAAGATGAAATTTATGAAGAAGTCATCGACATGCTTCAAGGCCGCCGCGTGGACGGGGTGATTTTGTTATATTCGCGCATCGATGATAAGCTGATGAAATACTTGCAAAAAAATAAATTTCCGTTTGTTGTTATCGGAAAGCCGCATCAAAAAGAAGAACAAATCACCCATGTGGACAACGATAACTATCGGGCGGCGAAAGAAGCGGCCCAGCATTTAATTGAGTTAGGGCACGAACGAATTGCCTTTGTCGGCGGAAATAAGAAATATTTAGTGACCGTCGACCGATTGCACGGCTATGAGGCGGCATTAAAAGGAGCAGGGCTTCCTTATCGGGAAGACTATATCATGCATGAAGAATTTCTGCAGGAAGGCGGTCAGGAAGCGATGAAGGAGTTGCTTTCGCTCGCAGATCCGCCGACCGCGCTTGTCGTCGCCGACGACTTAATGGCCTTAGGCGTGCTGAAGACATTGGATGAAATGGGACTGCGCGTTCCCGATGACATTTCGATCGTCAGCTTCAACAACACGCTGCTGGCGGAAATGTCGCGTCCGCCGCTGACATCGGTGGACATCCACATTTTCCAGCTCGGTTATGAAGCAACAAAAAGTTTAATCGAAAAAATCGCCAACCCGAACGAACCGGTAAAACGAATCATTATTCCGCATCGGATTGTGAAGCGGTTTTCGTGTGATTATTATCGGAAATAAAAAGCTGACACAAGCGATCACCCTGCACGTGATCGTTTGGAGTCGGCTTTTTTAAATTGGAAAGTACATGTACCTACACTCTATCGATCTGTATTAGACATACTGATTTTACTTGCTGAAAACGGTCTACATGCGGAAAAAGATTATAATCAAATTCAGGAAAAATGAAACTACCTGTCTCCTGCAGAGTTCAGGAAAACAGGTAGTTTAGATGTAGAGTCACATTTCAAGATAGCCATGATATCGAGTAAGAAAACGTTATTTAGATAACCGTTTCATGAGAGCCGCTTTTTCATCTTCAAAACCCGGTTTGCCAAGTAAGGCAAACATATTCTTCTTGTATGCTTCCACTCCCGGCTGATCAAACGGATTCACACCGAGTAAATGACCGCTGATGCCGCAAGCTTTTTCGAAGAAGTATACCATTTCACCAAAGGTGTATTCATTCATTTCATCCAGTTCAACAATTAAGTTAGGCACTCCACCGTCTACATGTGCTAATAGCGTGCCTTGAAAAGCCTTTTTGTTTACTTCATCCAGCGTTTTACCGGCCAAGAAATTCAATCCATCGATATTTTCTGGATCTTCTTGAATCGTCAGTTCGATTTGCGGTTTCTTGACATGCAGCACTGTTTCGATCAGATTGCGTCGGCCTTCCTGAACGTATTGCCCCATGGAATGTAAATCTGTTGTAAAGTCAACGGATGCAGGAAAGAGTCCTTTCTGATCTTTCCCTTCACTTTCTCCAAACAGCTGTTTCCACCACTCCGATACATAATGAAGGGATGGCTCATAATTAACCAATAATTCGATCGCTTTGCCTTTACGGTAGAGAATATTTCGTACAGCGGCATACTGATAACTCTCATTGGTTAAAAGATCGGGATTATTATATTTATGATATGCTGATGCTGCCCCTTCCATCATTCGGTCAATATTCAGTCCAGCTACAGCGATTGGTAATAGCCCAACTGCTGTCAGCACAGAATATCTCCCGCCTATGTTATCCGGAATAACGAACGTTTCATATCCTTCTTGATCGGCGAGCTTTTTTAATGCTCCTTTTGTTCGGTCGGTAGTAACGTAAATCCGTTTTCTTGCTTCCTCTTTTCCATATTTCTTCTCCATGTAATCACGGAAAATGCGGAAAGCAATGGCAGGCTCTGTCGTTGTTCCCGATTTAGAAATGACATTGATAGACAGATCTTTGCCTTCTAATACATCTAATAAATGAGAGATATAAGTGGAACTGATATTCTGACCAGCAAAATAAATTTGTGTCGTATCGTTCATTTGGTTATGAAAGGTATGGGATAATGCTTCAATAGCCGCCCTTGCACCCAAATAAGATCCGCCAATGCCGATCACCACAAGAGCGTCTGAATGATTCCGGATTCTTTCAGCAGCTTGTTTGATTCGCGAAAATTCGTTTTTATCATAGCGGATCGGCCAATCAACCCAACCGAGAAAATCCGATCCTGGACCTTTCCTTTCATGAAGCATATGATGAGCTGCTTTTACAAATTCGCTTAAATAATCTACTGTAGTTGAGCAATTTTAATTACAATAATTACCATGTAAAAGAGACAAACAGGGTACCCCTTATGCCACGTGGAGCTGTTTTTTCACGGTATCAATGGGAATATTTTGTTTCGCTGCACGGTAAAGCTACGAGGGAGCGCTGAAAGGTCTCGATGATGCCGTTGTGTTGTTGGCTTGGAAAGCCGATCAGCCGATGACACCTGAACATCTTCACTGCGTCTTGAGCACCGACCGGGAGCTAAGCGATGAAGAGATCTTGCGCTACTATGCCCAGCGTTGGTCGATCGAATGCTTTTTTCGACAAGCGAAAGACCAGCTGAAGCTCGATGGGTACCGCGTTCGTCAACGTCGGGCGGTGAAACGGTATTGGATCTTGGTGCAACTCGCTTATGTGTACAGTATGGTCGAATCCAACAGCGATTTCTCTACCGGGCTTGACTTCCTTCGAAAGAAGAAAGGACATAGCCTCGTGGAGTTTATTTACGATGCAGCGAAACAAGATATTCCCATTGATGTCGTTAAAAAACAGCTTCATGTGGCATAAGGGGTACTCCGTTTGTCTCTTTTTACATGGTAATTATTGTAATGAAAATTGCTCAACTACAGTAATCTAGTTCATTCTCTTGCATAAATGGTAATGCATTAGAGTAATCAAAAGAGATAGCCATATAACACTTCTCCTTTCTCTTCCAATTTTGCTGTGCATGTCCATTGATCATTTTGGACCTTACGTCTGAAAGGGGATTTTATGTTATTTCCTTAAAAGTTTTTTCTGGAGATGCTTCAAATGCTTATAACGGTTTATTTCTTCTCATTTTTTTCTACAGCATGTCCGCCAAATTCGTTGCGTAGAGCTGCTACCACTTTGCCTGTAAATGTATCGTTTTCTAATGAACGATACCGCATCAATAAGGACATGGCGATGACAGGAGTGGCAGTTTGTAGATCTAAAGCCGTTTCGACTGTCCATTTCCCTTCACCGGAAGAATACATAATTCCTTTGATTTCCTCTAATTTTGCATCTTTTGAAAATGCGCGTTCTGTTAATTCCATGAGCCATGAACGAATAACCGAACCATTATTCCACACTCTTGCAACTTTTTCATAGTCATAATCGAATTCGCTTTTCTCTAATATTTCGAATCCTTCGCCAATGGCAGCCATCATTCCATATTCAATCCCATTGTGGACCATTTTTAAGAAGTGGCCACTACCTGCTTTTCCTGTATATAAATACCCATTTTTGACAGCGGTATCTCGGAAAAGAGGCTCGACAATGTTCCAAGCTTCAGAATCCCCTCCAACCATGTAACACGCTCCATTACGAGCACCTTCCACTCCACCAGAGGTTCCAGCATCCATAAAGTGAATTCCAATCTCCTTTAGCTCGTTATAACGACGAATCGATTCCTTATAGTGAGAATTGCCACCATCAATCACGATGTCTCCTTTGCTTAAAAATGGTGTAATCTCACTAATCACCGAATCAACAACTGTGTGTGGAACCATCATCCAAAGAATTCTTGGGTTTTCTAATGATAGAACGAGATCCTTTAAACTGGATACGCCTTTAGCCCCGTATTTTTTTATTTCTTCAACCACATTTGCATTTACATCGAACGCCACTACTTCGTGCTTATGGTCAATGAGATTTTTACCTAAGTTTAATCCCATTTTTCCTAAACCGATTAACCCGACTCTCATGCTGACTACCTCCTAAAACTTGATCAAAGAAGATTTACTGGTAGAATAATGCATTTCCTATTTCACATATTGACAACTTAATTATGTTTTCAAGTTTGCTCTGAAAGTGATTGCCTACCGCCAATAAAATCCGTCTTCTTTCAATAATTGATAAGAAGCTTCTGGTCCCATCGAACCTGAACGATATGAATGAAGAGGAAGGAGATTTTCCTCAAATGCCTCTAAAACAGGTTGCACCCATTTCCAAGATAGTTCAACTTCTTTCCAATGAGCAAAGAAAGTCGAATCGCCATGTAAAGCGTCAAAAATTAAGAGTTCATAGGCTTCGGGTACCTCTTTCTGATTAGTCGTAAAGTGCATATGAACAGGTTCCATTTTTCCATTGTTGAATACATTTTTACTATTGAATTGCAACGTAACACCTTCGTTCGGATTGATTTGAATCACCAAAAGATTAGGAGCTGTTTTCTCATTTTTCGGTAAGTACCATTCCTTTAATGGATTTTTAAATTCAATGACAATACGTGTGGACTTTTCCTTCATTCTTTTACCTGTACGGATATAGAATGGTACCCCGCTCCAATTTTCATCATCAATCCACAAACGAGCAGCAACAAATGTCTCCGTTGTTGAAGAAGCATCGATTTCAGGTTCTTCTTTATATCCAACAACTGGTTTACCATGGATTTCTCCAGGACCGTATTGACCACGAACGACGTGTAAACCTACTTCTTCTTTCTGTATTGGTCGAAGAGATTCCATGATTTTTCTTTTCTCATTACGGATGTCTTTTGCGCTAATCTGTTTTGGCAGGTGCATGGCTGTCATCATCAACAATTGCAGCATATGATTTTGGAACATATCGCGAATGGCTCCTGCCTGATCATAATAGCTTGCTCTTTGTTCTACTCCAACCGTCTCACTTGCCGTAATTTGTACATTGGCTATATATTGATTGTTCCATATCGCTTGAAACACAGGGTTGGCAAACTTTAAAGCTTCAAGGTTTTGGACCATCGGTTTTCCAAGGTAATGATCCACCCGATAAATTTCTTCTTCTTCGAAAGCTTGACTTAACTTTTCGTTTAAATCTTGGGCCGATTTTATATCGTGACCAAAAGGTTTTTCGATAATCAGACGTTTCCAACCATTGGTGGATCCTAATCCACTTTCCTTGATGTTTGACGTAATCACATCAAAAAATTCTGGCGCAACAGATAAGTAAAACATACGGTTTTCAGGAATATTCAATTCTTTTTCACGTTGTTGAACAATTTCGAGCAACTTTTTATACCCTTGTGCATTCGTTACATCTAAAGAAGTATAACGAAACGCACGGAGAAACTCTTCCATTTTGGAACGGTCATTTGTCAAACGTCTAGAAAAGGTTTTTACCGAATTTTCCACATATATTTGAAATTCATCATCGGATAATTCTCTTTTACTTACTCCAATAATGGAAAACGACTGAGGCATTTTTTGGTCGAGAAATAAATTATATAATGCAGGGAAAATTTTTCGTTTAGCTAAATCACCTGTTGCCCCAAACAAGACAAAGGTCATCGAATCCAATGTTATCCCCCCTGTCTTTTTGAAACATTTTTCAAAAAGAATAAAGCTGATAGAGCAGATGTAACAAGGTTTACTACATTGCAAGAATTGGTATTTTTGTGAACAGGAAGAAGGTCTTGTTCTTGTATTTTTTCGTTCATGAAAGTTCAACAAAGACGAGGGCAGCTTTTGTTCCTTCCAGCGTTTTTAAAACATCGAGAGCATTCTCTCCGAAATAAATATCGCGTGGAATAGTAAAACGATTCATGCTGCTCCCTCCAGTGCTCGTAATTGGTTTACAGATGCTAGTATAATGCGTATAAAATTTATTGAGAAGTACGCACTTTATTATCATGTAGTGATAAAAAAATAATATAGTGTAAAAAAATATACCTAATGATATAAAAGGCATGCAGATACAATGAACGGAATGTATCATGAAGAGACCTTTACCATCCAGAGAAATGAATGCCATCTGCTATGAGTGAATAAATGTGTATAACATTTATTTGACAGTATGTGTTTTATTATTATAAAGTGAAAATGAGTATACCATGGGCTGTAATAAACATGGGAGGTGAAACGATGGGACACGTTTGTGGCAAGACGTATAACTGTGAAAAAGAATTAACACTCGCTGTTATAGGCGGTAAATGGAAAATGCTTATTTTATGGCATCTAGGAAAAGGGGGAAAGAAGCGGTTTAGTGAACTAAAAGCTCTCATGCCGGGGATCACCCAAAGAATGCTTGTTAACCAGTTGCGAGAGCTGGAGGAAGATCAAATTGTTCATCGCGAAGTCTATCCTGTTGTTCCACCAAAAGTAGAATATTCACTGACCGAGCATGGAAAAAGTCTGATGCCAATTCTTGATGCTATGTATGAATGGGGCAGAAACTATATGGAGACTGTTGTCAAAGGTCAAGTAAAAATCAATGAGGCCGCCAAGTAGAAAAAACTTTCCTCCTTTAAAGCTTCGAAAACTCCCTGCTCGTCCTCCTTAATATACTTTTACAGGCAGGCAATTTTCATAGAAAATGCACACTTATCGATATAGAGATGAAGAAAGCAATAAGTTTATATTAGACGTTAAAAAACCAGCGGACAACCATCTTTATGAAAGATCCACTGTCCGTTGGTTTTTTTGTATGTACGTGGTTGCAGATCACAAAGCATCACCTCTATCATCCCCTCATCGTTTCTACAGACTTCTTTTTTATTCTCCTTTTTTTCGTTTATCCTCTTTTAGTATACTTTTCCACACTATGTAACACAAAAGTGTGTACTTGTTAAATTGAATGATGTGTCTAATAATATCAGTATCGCCACTGACTGGGGCGAAACGTTACTAGATGGATAACAAGAGAGGGGGAGACTATGAAACTGAGAGTTTCAGCAGTTCAATATCATCTTCATACCATCCAATCATTTGAGGAATTTGCCAAACAAGTAGAACATTATATTAAAACAGCCGAAGAGTTTGGGGCGGATTTTGTCTTGTTTCCGGAATTTTTCACCACCCAGCTAATGTCTATTGGCAACCAGCAAGGGCAACCTTTGACCATTCAAGATCTTCCTGATTTTACAGAACAATATCGGTCTTTATTTATTAATTTGGCTAAGCAAACAAAGATGCATATTATTGGAGGAACCCATGTCATCCGTAAAGGCGAACGATTATACAACGTTGCTCATTTATTCTATCCAGACGGAAGAGTTGCCGAACAGCCAAAGCTTCATATCACTCCGACGGAAGTAAAGGAATGGAATATGTCTCCTGGAGAAAGCTTGCAGGTGTTCGAAACAGACAAGGGAACCATTGCGATGTTGACTTGCTATGACATCGAATTTCCAGAAATCGTTCGAATGGCAAAGGCGAAAGGGGCTGATGTCATTTTCTGCCCTTCATGCACCGATGATCGTCACGGATTTTATCGTGTCCGTTACACCAGCCATGCGAGAGCAATCGAAAATCAAGTTTATGTCGTCACCACTGGTACGGTAGGTTCCCTTCCTACGGTTGATTTCATGAGGGCAAATTTTGGGCAAGCGGCGGTGATTACACCGAACGATATCCCATTTCCTCCGCGCGGCATCTTGGTAGAAGGAGAAATCAATCATGATATGATTGTAACCGCTGATCTCGATTTAGAGCTGTTATATCAGGTTCGCGAAAGCGGTTCTGTCACCACGTGGCGTGATCGACGCACGGATCTTTATCCGGATTGGAAATAAGATGTGACTAGCTGCTCTATAAGGAGGGTGAAGAATGTATCGAAAGGAGTTTTACGTCTTTGACCAAGATCGTCCTGTTCCAGCGGTAATCCGAAATTATGAAGAAAAGGACTTCCCTGGCTTAATCCGCATTCAACAGGAAAGTTTTCCTCCACCATTCCCGTCTGAATTATGGTGGAATACGGAACAGCTGAAAAACCATGTAACACTATTTCCAGAGGGTGCCTTATGTGTTGAGGTGAATGGCGAAATTGTGGGATCGATGACGGGACTTATTGTTGACTTTGATCCCAGCCATCCGGACCATACATGGGAAGAGATCACGGATAATGGATATATCCGTAACCATAATCCAAACGGGAATACACTCTATGTTGTTGATATTGGCGTGCGTCCTGCCTATCGCAAATTAGGGCTGGGAAAATGGCTGATGTTATCCATGTATGAAGTAGTTGTTCATTTGGGATTAGAACGGCTGTTAGGTGGAGGGAGAATGCCCGGCTATCATAAAAAAGCTCATAAGATGACAGCGGAACAATATCTCGAAGCTGTAGTAAAAGGAGAATTGAAGGATCCTGTTATTACCTTTCTGCTTCGCTGTGGCCGTACACCTGTTAAAGTGGTGGCAAACTATTTAGAGGATGAAGAATCGTGCAATTATGCTGCACTGATGGAATGGAAAAATCCTTTTTATAGATCCAAATTTTAACAAGGAGAATGATGAAGATGGAATATCTCAGAATTACGAGTATTGAAGACCCTTTGTTTAAAAAAATGCACCAATTGATGCAAAATGTATTTCCTCCTGAAGAAGTATTAGCATTCGATTTGTGGAAAGAGCCTCTGGAAGATCCGGGAATTCGTGTGTGTGTTGCTGTTTACGAAGGAGAGGTAGTAGGTGCGACAGAGTACCGCTATTATGAAGATTTAAATGTCGCGATGACAGATTTCACCATTATCGGCCAAGCAGGACTAGGGATTGGTCGATTTTTAGCCAAAAAGCGGTTAGAGGATTTGAACAACTGGGCCGCAGCAAACGGAAAGCAGTTATATGGCATGTTCGCTGAAATTTATGATCCTTATCGGGTAGAGCATTATGAATTTGGCGGGATTAAGCCGATGGATCCATATGTTCGTCGTGAGGTATTATCGCATTTGGGATATAAGCGGCTTGACTTCCCTTATGTCCATCCATCTTGGAACAATGATGGAGAAGCCGTAACCGGTCTCGATCTTTGTTTTCTTCCGATGGACGATAGCGTGAATGAACTTCCAGCGGATCTTGTTGTGAAGTTTTTGAAACGTTATTATTCTGTCTTATCGAACAAGCCAAGGGCTTGGTATGAAATGATTGAAAATCTGGAAGCGAAAGATACCGTAACGCTATTACCGATTTAAATCCTATAGAAACGTAATACTTATGAAACCTAAAAAAATTCTTCCAGATTTAGCGGCATCCTTTATCGTTTCCCTATCGAAAGAAGCAAGAATGCTATTCGGTACATGAAAGATGAAGGATGCTTTATCTTAAATAACGCATCAAAATTCGAATAAAGGAGAGAGGACTTTTACAGATGGAGATGGAACTCTGGTATACAGAAAAACAAACTCCCGATCATGGAATCACAACCAAGATTCGTTGCACTTTACACCATGAAAAAACGAAATTTCAAACCTTTGATGTAATTGAAACAGTCCAATTTGGCAACATGCTTGTTTTAGATGGCATGGTAATGACTACCGATGGCGATGAGTTTGTATACCATGAAATGATTACCCATGTGGCGATGAATACCCATCCTAATCCGGAACATGTGCTTGTCGTTGGCGGTGGAGATGGAGGGGCCATCCGCGAAATTTTGAAACATTCTTCGGTAAAAACAGCTACTTTGGCAGAGATTGACGGCAAAGTGATAGAAGCTTCCAAAACCTATTTCCCTAAAATCGCAGGTGCTTTAGAGGATCCACGCGTCAAAATAGAGGTAACCGACGGAATAAAACATGTTGAAGATTTACGATCGGTTCGAAAAAGTATGATCCAATGAAAGTGGATGAGACGAAGCTCAATCCAATCAATACCCGCTATTATCATCCGAGAATGCACAAAGCCCTTTTCCAGCTACCCGTGTTCGTGCAAGAGTTAATCACAGGGGAGGGAAAATGAGCGCGCTTTGATGAGGCATACCTGGGAAATGTGTTTATCAGCGTTGGCAACGACTTAGAGCGGGTGCAAGCCGTTTTTCTGAATGGAAATCGTGATGGTCACGAAGAAAACGAAGACATGTAGCCGGATGCTCGTTAGACCCATATTAAGAAGCAACTGACAAACGTTCCAAAAAACGTTTGAACCGCCGCTACGTATGTTTTCTCGTCGCTTCCTTCGCTGAAAACGAAGGGATGACGGGGCGGAATGGTCTTTACTCTCTTAGAGCGAAAGGAGTGGTACCTATGTCAAAAAACAGTATTGCTGCGGAAACTCGTCGGATCGACGCGCTTCTGCTTCGTGCACTCTACTTCGGTCCCAAATCCTACTGGGAGCTGATGCGGGCAGGGAAAGCCCAGACCCACCAGGTGCTGAAGTCACTGCAGTCGCTCCTGGAGGGAGAGATGGTGGTCTACGACGGTGATCACTTCGTGATTACCGAGGCGGGGCGTCGAAAGGTGGAAACTCTGAGCCTAGAACGGGTGGCCGAACAACGCTGTGAGGCTTGCGCGGGGCGCGGTATCGTTCTGCGACCGCTTTTCGATCGCGTCCTTGCAGATTTCCAGGATATCGTGGCCATGCGGCCCAAGGCGACGCCCGACTTTGACCAAGGGTACGTGACGCCTGAGACCACCATGCGACGACTGGCCCTGATGGCCCAGCAAGGCGATTTGGTGGGCCGCGATATTCTGCTACTGGGCGACGACGACCTCACGAGCATTGCGGCCGCGCTCTCAGGGTTGCCGCGGCGCATCTACGTCCTGGATGTGGACGAACGCATAATCCGCTTCATCCGTGACGTGGCCCGGGACCGTGGTTGGGACCACGTCCACGCCGAGGTCTACGACGTACAGGATGGGCTGCCGTCTCACCTCCGTGGCCAGTTTGATGTGTTCTTCACGGACCCGGTCGACACCGTCAAGGGCCTCCTGCTCTTCCTGAGCCGCTGCACAGAGGGGCTGCGTGGGCCCGGTGCCGCGGGCTACTTTGGTCTCTCTTACCTGGAGGCCTCTTGGCGGAAGTGGCGGCAGATCCAGCAGGGCATTCTCGACATGGGCTTTGCCATCACTGACATGCTGGGTGCCTTCCAGGACTACCTGTTGGAGGACATTGTAGCCCTAGACTGGGCGCGCATGGCACCGGTGCCGGTTAAGGAACCCGATATCCCCTTCTACGTCAGCACCGTCTACCGCCTGGAGCTGGTCGAGGAGCCTCAGCCCCTCTTTTTCGGCCGGGTGGAGCTTGGGCAGGACCTCTACTACGACGAAGAGTTCTGCGCCCCCCTGCAAGAATAGCCCCCAAAGGCTACGCGCCCCCGGTAGCGGGTGTTCCCGCCGCCGGGGGCGCTTGCGTTCGGGCGCCGTTTCTCGACACCCACAACGAGGAGCTGCGTTCTTCAAGGTTAATGAATGAACCTTATCACAGGCTTTTACTGATGTATTATAGCAGGCAACAGACTTTTTAAAGTACTTGGATGAAAGGTTAATCTCCGCTGACTATTTGGGAGAGAGATCCTAGAAGTTATTCCCAGGACGAGCTCCTTCTTTTTACAGGTGAGTTCGTACTTGATGTTGTACAATGTCCCTTAGTTTCTGCGTATACGTTGTAGGTTATTGTTAACAACATAATATGTTTTACTATCCTTATTCCCAAAAGTATTACTTCAAGGATAAGATGTTTATGGATACAACTTTACACATGAAGATATGATCATCTCCATTCTAAACCTTTCTCGTTGTGTTATTCCATAGCTACTTAAAGGAGTGATCATCGATTTTGAAAAAGTTCTGACAAAAGATCACTCCAACTATAACCGATTTTATTACCTCCTTTAGGAATGCGGTGATAATCGAGGTACCGCTGATGGAGGGAGAGCGATCTCATGTATACGCAGAGAATGTAATGGTCAAACTGTTGGAGATGGTTGATACTATATGATCACACCGATTGGCATCAGCATGAATCCAATCTTTCGATCAAAAATCGGCTCATAAAAAAGACCGCAAAGCGTTTCTTAAGGAAAGCTCTGCGGTCTTTTTTCCTTTCCCCCGTGTTTTTAAGTTGAAAATTCAGTTTGAATAGTTTTAAGATTTTGAGTGGTTTAAGATTCTCTGAGCAAAAGTCCCTTATACTCTATTCAAGATTGGCATGTCTTTTAAACATGGTATTGGAGTCAAGTCCTTTTTTCTCCATGCATCTTAATATGATAGCATCATAGAATAGTAATAGGGTTTGCTCAAATAGTGATCCCATTGGCTGTATGGTTTTGTATCCATTGTCTGATTGGTCTTTAGGTGAGCCAGGTAATTTGACAATGATATCAGCTAATTGTCCAATGGTCGATTCAGGGAAAATGGTCACTAAGGCTATTGTTGCACCTAAGTTTTTTGCTTTTTCAGCCATGGAAACTAAACTTCTCGTTTCCCCTGAACCCGATCCGATGATCAAAATGTCATCTTGTTCTAGGTTAGGGGTTATGGTTTCGCCTACTACATAGGCGTCTAACCCCATATGCATCATTCGCATCGCAAAAGATTTGGACATAAATCCAGATCTGCCTGCGCCAGCTACAAAAATTTTCTTTGATTCGAGAATCCCATTTACCAATTTTTCAGCTTCTTCATCAGCAATGAAATCGGCTGTCCGATTTAACTCTTTTATGATTTCACCCAAATATTGCGTAGTCTTCATAATTTCATTCACCTTGTTGGATCATTTTTTTCATTTC
The DNA here is from genome assembly GCF_002217735.1 of Parageobacillus galactosidasius. Classification (NCBI taxonomy): domain Bacteria; kingdom Bacillati; phylum Bacillota; class Bacilli; order Caryophanales; family Anoxybacillaceae; genus Parageobacillus; species Parageobacillus galactosidasius. The sequence goes on from NZ_NDYL01000001.1 coordinate 773,525, forward strand.
AGCGGCTACAGCTCGTTTATCTTCTTGACCAGTAATGCCGCCACCTACAATGATAAGATCAGGTTTTGCTTTAATGACTTCAGGCAATGTGTTTAATTTGATGCCGCCTGCGATCGCAGTTTTTGCGTTTTTCACGACACGTTTGATTGTTGCAAGGTCTTCAAGAGAGTTTTTTCCGACTGCCTGAAGATCATAACCTGTGTGTACACAAATATAGTCGACTCCAAACTCATCTACTTCTTTCGCTCGTTCTTCCAAATTCTTCACTCCGATCATGTCCACCAAGATTTTTTTGCCTTGTTTTTTAGCTTCTTCCACGGCACCTTTGATGGACAAATCTTCTGCAACTCCAAGTATAGTGATAATGTCAGCACCAGCTTCGGATGCTTTCATGACTTCATATGCGGCTGCATCCATGATTTTTAAGTCTGCCAATACTTTTAAATGAGGGAATTCTTGTTTGATTTCCTTTACGGCTCTAAGACCTTCATTAATAATAACTGGAGTGCCGATTTCTACAATATCAACATACTCCTCGACTTCTTTTACCAGCTTTTTCGCTTCTGGAATGTTTACGAGATCCAATGCTAATTGTAATTCCATGAATTCTTCACCTCTCATAAAAGTTTATTGTTGGTCGTATAAGTAGTAGTATTTTTTGTGTTTTTATCTCTTACACACTGATGAGTATACTATGTATGATTTATCTTTAAAAGTACGCACTTTATTTTTACATAGTGTTAAAAAATATACTATTGGTTATTATTTATACTATTTTACTTTTTCGTGTAACTCTGAAAGAAGAGTCTCCCGTTTCGAAACAAAATGAAAGCGAGAGAGGAATGTCGGTGAGGCCGATTTTACTTGAGGTTTTGGTGTAACATAATCGGTTATGAAGCAACAAAAAGTTTAATCGAAAAAATCGTCAACCCGAACGAACCGGTAAAACGCATCATAATTCCGCATCGGATTGTGAAGCGGTTTTCGTGTGATTATTATCGAAAATGAAAAATTAGTCTCCAATCGCTAAAAAGTGATTGGAGACTAATTTTTTATGTGGCGAATTTACGATATGGATGCATCATGAGTATGGATTTTTTTATTTTCTGAATATTTTATTCGATTTTTTGCTTATCTTATTATAAATTTTATTTTAGGATAGGAAACCATATTCATTCGCTAGACTCAATAAATGAAGTTGCAATATATGGAAGGGTGTGAGCTGTTGATGTACGATTATGTTATTATCGGCGGAGGAATTGTCGGACTTGCCGTTGGGATGGCTATATTAAATTGGAAACCAAATGCGACAATTGCTGTTTTGGAAAAGGAAAAGAGCGTTGCCGCCCATCAAACAGGGCATAACAGTGGTGTGATTCATTCCGGCATTTATTACCGGCCAGGAAGCTATAAAGCGAAATTAGCGAAAAAAGGCAATGAAGTAATGTATCGTTTTTGCCGCGAACATGGAATAGACGCAGAAATGTGCGGTAAGGTTATTGTCGCAAATAAGGAAGAAGAACTCGTTCTTCTAGAAAATTTATATAAAAGAGGGATTGAAAACGGTCTTTCTATACGGATGATCGAAGAGCGCGAGTTGCATGAATTGGAGCCATATGTAAACGGAATAAAAGCGATACATGTTCCGGCAACGGGGATTGTAAACTTCAAAAAAGTAGCGGAGAAAATGGCGGAAATCATTCAAGAGAAGGGAGGGCAAATTCTCCTCGATCATAAGGTGGAATCGATTACGGAAAAAAACGATGAAGCGGTCATCGATACAAACCAACATACGATCAAAACGTCTTTTTACATTAATTGCGCCGGGCTTTATTCCGACCGCATAGCAAAACTTGCCAACATGCAAACGGATTTAAGGATTGTCCCGTTTAGAGGGGAGTATTATCAATTAAAGCCGGAGAAAAGATATTTGGTAAAAAACTTAATTTATCCAGTGCCAAATCCGAATTTCCCATTTTTAGGAGTCCATTTTACGAGAATGATAGATGGAACGGTCGATGTAGGCCCTAATGCCGTTTTAAGTTTTAAACGGGAAGGATACTTAAAAACGGACTTCAGTTTCAAGGATACAAAAGACGTTCTGTTTTTTAAGGGATTTTGGAAGCTTGCCTCCCGCTATGCGAAAGAGGGTATCGAAGAAATGGCAAGGTCTTTTTCCAAAAAACAGTTTGTGAAAAACGTGCAACAGTTAATGCCGGATATCGAAGAGGATGATTTGCTTCCAGGTCCTTCTGGAGTGCGAGCGCAAGCATTAAAAGAAGACGGTACGCTTGTAGATGATTTTTATATTGTCCACGGCCGCCGTTCGATTCACGTCTTAAATGCCCCATCCCCTGCCGCTACCGCTTCGATTGAAATTGGAAAAGAGATTGTCCGACAGCTGGAGGAATTTTGCTTGGCGATATAAAAAGTGTCGCTGCAAGAAAAAAGACGGCAAGAACACTCTTGCCGTCTTATTCAAGCGTTAAAACTACGCGCCCGTTAATTTGTCCTTTTAGCATTCTGTCAAACACTTCGTTAATTTTTTCAAGAGGTTGTGTTTCAATAATTGTTTTCACTTTTCCTTCCGCGGCGAATTGGAGCGCTTCTTGCAAGTCTTTCCGCGTGCCGACAATAGAGCCAATAATTTTAATTCCATTTAATACCGTATCAAAAATTGGAATAGGCATTTCTTCCGGTGGCAATCCGACAAGAACGCACGCTCCTCCTCTGCGGATAGAATTGTACGCAGATTGAAAAGCAGGTTTAGATACAGCTGTTACAACTGCCGCGTGAACCCCGCCGACTTTATCTTTCATAAATTGCGCCGCATCTTCTTTAGCAGGGTTTACAACAAGATCGGCACCAAGCTCTTTTGCAAGTTCAAGTTTTTCATCACCTATATCAACAGCAACGACATTAAGCCCCATCGCCTTCGCGTATTGAACGGCAACGTGGCCGAGGCCTCCGATACCGTAAATCGCTACCCATTCTCCTGGTTTTGCCCCTGTTACTTTTAAAGCTTTATAAGTAGTAACTCCGGCGCAGAAAATTGGAGCGGCTTCTTCAAATGATAAGTTGTCAGGAATTTTGACCACATAGTCTGCCGCCGCTCTGCAGTATTCAGCATAACCTCCGTCGACTGAGTAGCCAGCGTTTTTTTGGTGCTCACATAATGTCTCTTGTCCGCTTAAACAATATTCACAATGGCCGCATGCAGAATATAACCAAGGAATTCCAACGCGGTCGCCCACTTTTAAATGGGTTACGCCTGGACCTACTTCTTCAACAATTCCTACTCCTTCATGGCCAGGGATTAAAGGAAGTTTTGGTTTTACCGGCCAATCGCCGTGAGCGGCATGCAAGTCAGTATGGCAAACACCGCATGCTTTAATGCGGACTAATACTTCTCCATATGAAATGGTTGGTTTTTCTACTTCTTTTATTTTTAATGGTTCCTTAAATTGTTCCACTACAGCAGCTTTCATAACTATTCCCTCCCATATTCTTTCGAAAAGGAAACCCTTTCGTAAATTATCATAAGAAATTCTGCTTTTTATATAAAGCTACAGTACGACAAGTTCAAAAAGCTGTCGAAAATGTTTGTCGAAAATATTAATATTTAGAAAAATTATCAACAACAATGAAATAACGTGTTATTCGCTAATAGTTTAAAGTGCGTTTTAATAATTCTTATCCATTTACAATCTTCCCGCCATTCACATGTATCATTTGCCCCGTAATATAGGATGCCTCATCGCTTGCTAAAAATACATAGCTTGGAGCCACTTCACTCGGCTGGCCCGGCCGTTTCATCGGAGTGTTGGAGCCGAAAGTGGCGACTTGATCGCTTGTGAATGTCGATGGTATAAGCGGCGTCCAAATCGGTCCTGGGGCGACGCCGTTGACGCGGATGCCTTGCCCGGCGAGAGATTTCGCCAAAGAGCGCGTAAAGGCGACGATCGCTCCTTTCGTTGCGGAATAATCAATTAATTGCTCATTGCCTTCGTAGGCGGTGATGGATGCGGTATTAATAATCGAACTTCCTTTTTGCAAGTAGGGGAGCGCCGCTTTCGTCAAATAAAAGTAGCCGAAGACGTTGGTGCGGAACGTTTTTTCCAGCTGCTGCGAGGTAATGTTAAGCAAGCTTTTTTGCGGATGCTGTTCCGCGGCGTTGTTGACGACAATGTCTAGTTTGCCAAATTGGTCCACGGTTTGTTTGACCGCTTGTTTGCAAAACTGTTCATCACCGACATCGCCGGCAATCAGTAAGCATTTTCTTCCTTCTTGTTCGACTTGGCGCTTCGTTTCTTCCGCATCTTCCTGTTCGTTTAAATAAATAATCGCTACATCCGCACCTTCTTTTGCGAAATGGATGGCGACCGCCCGGCCGATGCCGCTGTCGCCGCCGCTAATGATGGTGACTTTATTATGTAATTTCCCGCTTGCTTTGTATTGTTCACTCACGGAAACAGGCTGCGGGTTCATTTCTGTTTGCAGACCTGGCTGGCGGTCTTGGTGCTGCGGCGGCAGTGTTGCCTGTTGTTTTGTGACCATTGTCCATTCCTCCCTGTGCATCGTTTGTCATCGTTAGTATGGGATATGGGCAGGGAAATATGTAATGTTGGCAAACAATCATTGATGACTACATTGCATAAAAAAGCTGGCCACATCGGGCCAGCTTTTTATAACACATTGAAATAGCGCGCTTCTGGATGGGCAAAGACAATCGCGGAAACGGAAGCTTCCGGCTCCATCATATATCCGTCCGTTAAATGGATGCCGATTTCTTCTGGGTTCAATAGACGGAAGAGCTTTTCTTGGTCTTCCAAGTTCGGGCAAGCCGGATAGCCGAACGAGTAGCGCTGCCCTTGGTATTTCGCGGCAAAGCGCTGTTCCATCGTGAAATCCGGATCATCCGGAAAGCCCCAGCGGTCGCGCATGACTTGGTGGATGAGCTCCGCTAATCCTTCGGCGATTTCGAGCGCCAGCGCTTGAATCGCATGACTTTTTAAAAATTCGCCGCTTTCTTTCCATCGCTGCGAAAGTTCGCGAATGCCTTTTCCGGCGGTGACGGCGAAAAATCCCACATAGTCGATTTGTCCGCTTTCTGTAGATTTCAAGTAATCAGCTAAACAAAGGTATGGCTCTCTTGGCTGTCTTGGAAATTCAAACATTTCGATAATGGTCCGTTTGTCTTTTGGCGAGTAAATGTAAATCCGGTTTCCTTCACTTTGCGCCGGGAAAAATTGATATACCGCCGCTGGCGTAATCCAGTTGTTGCGCTGGGCCTCATCAAGCAGGTCATCGACGACTTGCTTTAACATAAGCGCTTTTTCATCTTTTTCCTCAAGCAGCCGTTTTACTTTTCCTTTTAACCCAAGGTGATGTCCTAATACCATTTGCCAGTTGACGTATGGAATAATATGCGAAAGCGAAATATCTTTCAATATATGGCGTTCTAAATCTGTTGGCACAAACACGGGAACGTCGGTCGAGACGTTCGACTTTGCCGCAATAGCCGTTGGTGTCGTTTTTTCTGTTTCCGTTTCTTGCTTTTTTGTTTTTGTATATTCGATTTCGTTTTGCTGCAGCTGATTTGCCAGCGCCAGTCCTTCCATGGCGTCTTTTGCGTATAATACGATTCCATCATATTCCGGAGCGATTTTGTTTTCCGTGAATTTACGCGATAATGCCGCACCGCCGACTAAAATCGGGATCGAGATGCCCGCTTGCCGCAAATCTTGCGCGGTGACGACCATTTGCTGGGCGGATTTGACAAGAAGCCCTGATAAACCGATAATATCCGGTTTTTCGGCTTGAACGGCTTCGATCAGCTTTTGCGGCGCCACTTTAATGCCTAGGTCGATGACGTGAAAGCCGTTGTTGCTTAAAATGATGTCGACCAAGTTTTTGCCGATGTCATGCACATCGCCTTTGACGGTGGCGAGAAGCACTTTTCCTTTTGTACTGTTTTCCTTTTTCTCCATATATGGTTCTAAAAAGGCGACCGCTGCTTTCATCACTTCCGCGCTTTGCAATACTTCGGCAACAATGAGTTGATTGTTATTAAACAGCCGCCCAACTTCATCCATCCCCTCCATCAGCGGTCCGTTAATGATGTCAAGCGGGTCGGAATACGTTTGCAGCGCTTGTTCCAAATCGGCGTACAATCCTTCTTTCGTGCCTTCGATGACATAGCCCGCGAGCCGCTCCTCAAGGCTAAGCTCGGTTTTTATTTTTTTTGGTTCTTTCGTTTTATCGCGGTAAAATTGGATAAACGTGTTTAACGTTTCATCGTTCGTGTTAAACAGCAGTTCTTCAGCCAACCGCACTTCTTCTTCCGAAATCGAAGCGAATCGCTCCAATTTTTCTGTATTGACGATCGCGTAATCGAGCCCGGCCTGCGTGCAATGGTACAAAAAGACGGAGTTTAAAATTTCCCGCCCAACCGGCGGAAGCCCGAATGAGACATTGCTGATGCCAAGTATTGTTAAACATTGCGGAAGCCGTTCTTTAATGAGACGGATGCCTTCGATCGTTTCCTTGGCCGCGCCAATATATTGTTCATCGCCGGTGCCGACCGGGAACACAAGCGGGTCAAAAATAATGTCATGCGGGGAAACTCCGTATTTGTTGACGAGCAAGTCATGCGAACGCAAGGCAATTTCCAGCTTCCGCTCAGCATGAATCGCCATTCCCTGTTCATCAATCGTTCCGACAACAACGGCAGCACCATATTTGTGAAGGAGAGGAATGACTTTTTCAAACCGTTCTTCGCCGTCTTCCAAATTAATCGAGTTAATGATTGCTTTCCCTTGTGAATAAGTGAGAGCACGTTCAATAACGCGTTCATCGGTTGAATCAATGACAAGCGGCACTTTTACTTTTTTTACGACTTGTTGGATAAACTTTTCCATATCTTCTTGTTCATTGCGGTCCGGGTCGGCTAAGCAAATATCGATGACGTGCGCGCCGTTTTTTACTTGCGCGCGGGCAATTTCCGCCGCTTCTTCATATTTTCCTTCAGCGATGAGCCGTTTAAATTTGCGCGAACCGATTACGTTTGTGCGCTCGCCGACAAACAGCGGACGCATTGTTTCATCGTAAATAAGCGGATCGATGCCGGAAACGGCATGAACGTCAAAAGATTTCGGAATCGGCCGCGGTGGAATGTCTCGGACCGCTTCGGCGATGGCGCGAATATGTTCCGGAGTTGTTCCGCAGCAACCGCCGACGATGTTAATCCATCCTTTTTCAGCGAATCGTTGGATTTTTTTCGCTAACATCTCCGGTGTCTCGTGATAGCAGCCTTCTTCATCCGGAAGCCCGGCGTTCGGATAGCAGCTTACAGCAGTGTTCGCCAAGGAAGCAAGCGTGCGCAAATGGTCGGTCATAAACTCGGGGCCGGTCGCGCAGTTTAATCCGACCGCGAACGGCTTCATATGCTGTACGGAGATGAAAAACGATTCAATCGTTTGTCCTGCTAATGTTGTTCCCATTGGTTCAATCGTTCCGGAAATCATAATCGGCACTTTTTTTCCGACCGCTTCAAACGCCTTGGAAATGCCGATAAAGCCGGCTTTGACGTTTAAGGTGTCTTGGCATGTTTCCAATAAAAGCAAGTCGACGCCGCCAAGCAATAGTCCTCGCGCTTGTTCTTCGTAAGCAGCAACTAATTGTTCGAACGTAATGCCTCCTGTAACGGATAGCGTTTTTGTCGTCGGTCCCATTGAACCGGCGACAAAGCGTGGCCATTCGGGAGTAGAGTAGGCGTCGGCTGCTTTGCGCGCAAGCTTGGCGGATTCGATATTTAACTCTAGCGCTAAATGGCCAAGATGATATTCATCTAATACAACGTTTGTCGCACCGAACGTGTTTGTTTCGATAATATCCGCTCCCGCCTGCAAATATGCTTCATGAATGCGCTCGATCACATGCGGAGCGGTGAGCGTCAAATATTCGTTGCATCCTTCGTATGCTTCTCCGCCGAAATCATCAGCTGAGAGCTTCGCGCTTTGAATCATCGTTCCCATTGCGCCGTCAATAATTAATATTTTTTTTTCGAGCTGTTGCTCAAGTGTGATGTTACCCATGGAGTACCTTCCTTTCTTGTGCGGCTTGTTCCTTTTCATGAATGTAGCGAACGAGTTCGACGGTCATTTCATAGCGCAAAAACGGCGTAATTAAGTAGATGCCGTTAAATAAGTCAAAAGCGGCGTCAATGAGCGATTTGGCAATTGCGATTCCTTCGCGCGCAGATTGCACTGGGTCATTCGCGCATGCCGCCATGCGAGAGCGGATTTCATCAGAAAGAGTAATTCCCGGCACTTCATGATGAAGGAAATCGGCGTTGCGCGCGCTCACTAGCGGCATAATGCCGATGTAAATCGGCGTCTCAAGATGCTTCGTCGCTTCATACACCTCTTCGATTTGCCGCTCGGAATAAAGCGGCTGGGTGATAAAATAATGGGCGCCGCATTGAATTTTTTTCTCCAGACGCTCTACAGCCTTATCTAAATGACGGACGTTCGGGTTAAAGGCCGCGGCAATCGAGAAGTTTGTTTTTTGCCCGAGCGATTTTCCGGAATACGAAAGCCCTTCGTTAAATTGGCGAATCAGCCGGATTAAATCAAAGGACGATAAATCATAGACGGATGTCGCTCCAGGAAAATCGCCGATTTTCGATGGGTCTCCGGTGATGGCGAGCACATCGGTGATGCCGAGCGTATGCAGGCCCATCAAGTGCGACTGCAAGCCGATTAAATTGCGGTCGCGGCATGTAATATGAATAAGCGGGCGGATGCCGAGCTGCTCTTTGACGATGGAGCCGAGCGCCATGTTGCTGATTCGTGGAGTTGCCAGCGAGTTATCGGCCAATGTCAACGCATCAATGTTCGCTTCTTTCAGCGCTTTGGCGCCTTCTAAAAATTTCGCGATCCCTAATTTTTTCGGCGGATCAAGCTCGACGATCACCGAGCGCCGCTTACGTACGATATCCTGCAACGGCGGGGCGGCATTTGGTTCGTTTGTTTGGATAGAAATCGGAACATGACGTTGTTTAACGACTTTTTCTGTAATCGGTGTCCGATCGGTTAAGGCGTTTGCTATCGCTTCGATATGTTTCGGCGTCGTGCCGCAGCACCCGCCAATCAGGCGCACGCCTTGTTCACGGAAGGCAAGAGCCGTTTCTTTAAAATAATCGGTGTTTGTTTCATAGATAAGCCGTCCGTCGCGATAATCCGGCAAGCTTGCGTTCGGATACGCGGAAAGAAACGCTTTTTTCGGCAGCGGCACTTCCTCGAGCGAACGAATCATATGATATGGACCGAGACGGCAATTTAGACCGATGACATCAGCTCCCAACTGCTCCAAGCGCGCCAACGCTTCAGAAAGGGGAGTGCCGTCTTGCAAGACGCCAACTTCGTGGAGGGAGACGTGCGCGATAATCGGCTTATCCGTTTCTTTGCGCGCGATTGCAAGCACCGTCTGCAATTCTTCCAAATCGTAATATGTCTCGAGCAATAAGCCATCGACGTCTTCGTTTAAAAGCACAAATAATTGCTCGCGAAACGTCCGCTTTACTTCGTCGATGGAAACGGCGCTTTTGTTGATGCTCCGTAATCCGCCGATCGTTCCAAGCACATAGGCTTTATTTCCCGCCGCCTTTTTGGCGAGCCTTACTGCCGCGCGGTTAATGGATGGCACTTCATCTTCCAATCCGTAGCGGGCAAGTTTGACATAGTTGGCGCCATATGTATTCGTTTGGATTACTTCTGCGCCCGCGGCGATATATGCTTCATGAATGTGAATGATGTCTTCCGGTTTTGATAAATTTAGTTCTTCAAAACATCGGTCGACGCCGTGCGAGTATAATAGCGTTCCCATCGCTCCATCGGCGATAAGGATGCGTTCTTTTAAGTCTTGCAAAAGCCCCACGATCATTCCCCCGTTCTATGAAGATAGTAAAAGAAAAAAGCCTTCTATAAGAAGAAGACTTTTTATGTATCGTCTCTTCTTATCTTCCAGGCGTTTCGCCTGTCTGGATTTAGCACCTTGACTTCCGCCAGGTTGCTGAGAGTTCATCGGGCCAGTCCCTCCCCCTCTCTTGATAAGAATGTCCGTATGCGGTTGTTTATTTCGTCTTGACTATTACTATATAATTTAATGTATTTTTTGAAATTATTCAATACGGTGAAGCAAGGAAATTTGAAAAAACGATCAATGAGACAGCGGCTTTCCGCATTGCGGGCAAAATTGGAAGCTGTTCTGCGGAATAGTCAGCCGCTTTTTGTTTTTTAGTCGCCGACATGGCGGAAAGCATATTTTTCCGTTGCACTTTCTACTCTCCTATGTTCTAATTAGGAATAGTGAACATCAAGAAGATGGGGGGCTGAAAGTGAACGGAGAAATCATCCGCTTCGAGCGAGTGACGAAGGAATACGACGGCGCAGCCGTACTGGATGATGTCAGTTTTGCGATGGAGCGCGGGAAGTTTTATACGCTGCTTGGACCGTCGGGTTGTGGGAAGACAACGATTTTGCGGCTGATTGCCGGGTTTATCGAGCCGACGGAAGGAACGATTTATTTCCACGGAAAGCCGATTCAAAACGTCCCGCCGAACAAACGGCAAGTCAACACTGTTTTTCAAGACTATGCATTGTTCCCTCATCTCGATGTGTTTGAAAACGTTGCGTTTGGTTTGCGCGTGAAAAAGATGAAAGAAACCGACATTCGCGAGAAAGTGAGGGAAGCGCTTCGGTTTGTCAACTTAGACGGCTATAAGCGCCGCCGCATTCAAGAAATGTCCGGCGGCCAGCGTCAGCGCGTCGCCATTGCCCGGGCGATTGTCAATGAACCTGAGGTGCTGCTCTTGGATGAACCGCTGTCAGCCTTGGATTTGAAACTGCGCACGGAAATGCAGTATGAACTTCGTGAATTGCAGCGCCGCTTAGGGATTACGTTCATTTTTGTCACGCATGATCAAGAAGAAGCATTGGCGATGTCCGATTACATTTTTGTTCTGAATAAAGGAAAAATTCAGCAGTTTGGGACGCCGAAAGACATTTACGACGAGCCTGTCAATCGATTCGTCGCCGATTTCATTGGCGAATCGAACATTTTGTCAGGGCGCATGATCGACGATTTCCTCGTCGAATTTGCCGGCAAACAGTTTGCGTGTGTTGACCGCGGCTTCGCGCCAAACGAACCGGTCGATGTCGTCATCCGCCCGGAAGATTTGGAGCTCGCGGCGCCGGAAGACGGGCAGATCGTCATCCGCGTCGATTCGCTCTTATTCCGCGGTGTCCATTATGAAATTTGCGGCTATGACGAAAACGGCAACGAATGGCTTGTCCATTCGACGAAAAAGGCCGAAGTCGGGGAAACGGTCGGCCTTCGTTTTGAACCGGAAGCGATTCACGTCATGCGACTCGAAAAGGAGGATGAGGACGCATGACGGAACGGGCGTGGCGGAACTGGTATTTAATCCCTTATGGCATTTGGCTTGTGCTGTTTGTCGTGGCCCCGATTGTCTTTTTGGTGTATGAATCGTTTTTGGATCTTGACGGCCATTGGACGTTGTCCAACTACAAATCCGTGTGGACGCCCATTTATTTGAAAATGATGGCGTATTCGTTTTGGTATGCGTTTTTAATCACGCTTGTGTCGCTGCTCATCGGCTATCCGACCGCCTATTGGCTGACGAAGACGCGGCACAAGCAGCTATGGCTGTTGTTGCTTATTTTGCCGATGTGGGTGAATTTGCTGCTGAAGGTGTATGCGTTTTTAGGGCTGTTCGGCACGTACGGGCTGGCCAACGCTTTGTTGAAAGCGCTGGGCGTCGGGCCGCGGCAGCTGTTGTTCACCGATTTCAGTTTTGTCTTTGTGTCGGTGTACATTTTTATTCCGTTTATGGTGCTGCCGATTTTCAACGCGCTGGAGGAGCTGCCGCCATCGCTGGTCGATGCCGCCCGCGATTTGGGCGCTTCGGCTTGGACGACGTTCCGCCGCGTCGTCTTCCCGCTCACGCTTGGCGGGGTGAAGGCCGGCTGCCAGGCGGTATTCATCCCGGCGTTGTCGCTGTTTATGATTACGCGCCTCATTGCGGGCAACCGCGTCATTACGCTCGGCACGGCCATTGAGCAGCATTTTCTTGTCACCCAAAACTGGGGAATGGGGGCGACGATCGCTGTTGTGTTAATGATCGCGATGGCGGTCATCGTCGTCCTGACAGGAACCGGAAGGAAAGAGGGAAGCCGATGAAACGGACGCATTGGTGGGGACGTGTGTACCTGTTAGCCGTGTTTGCCGTGATGTATACGCCGATTGTATATTTGATGTATTATTCGTTCAACAGCGGCGGGACGATGCACGATTTTCAATCGTTCACGTTTAAATGGTACCGCGACGTGCTGTCCGACGACCGCTTGCTCATCATCGTTTTGAATACAATCGTCATTGCGCTGCTGTCGGCGGCGGTCGCGACCATACTCGGGGTCATCGGAGCGCTCGCCATTTACTATGTCAAGCGGCAGCGGACGAAAAACGCCCTTCTTGCTCTCAACAACGTGTTGATCGTCAGTCCGGATGTCATCATCGGCGCTTCGTTTTTGTTGCTGTTTACGGTGGCCGGCATCAAGCTCGGCTTTACGTCCGTGCTGTTGTCTCACATTGCTTTTAGCGTGCCGATTGTCGTGTTAATGGTGCTGCCGAAACTCGAGGAAATGAGCCCGATGCTGATTGATGCGGCTAGAGATTTAGGAGCAGGGCCTTGGCAAGTGCTGTCAAGCGTCGTGCTGCCGTTTTTGGCTCCGAGCATATGGGCGGGCTTTTTCATGGCGCTTACGTATTCGCTCGATGACTTTGCCGTGACGTTTTTTGTCACGGGAAATGGGTTCTCGACGCTGTCGGTGGAAATTTATTCGCGGGCGCGCCAGGGCATTTCCTTATCGATCAATGCGCTGTCGACGCTGCTATTTTTATTTACGATGCTGCTTGTCATCGGCTATTACGTGCTCAGCCAAAAAGGCGGCCGAATGTACGGGATAGGGGGGCGAAAGTAGGTGAAACGGCTTGTCCAAGGGTTTGCGGCCGTGTTCATCGCGGCGTTCGTCCTCATGTTCATCACCCACCGGTTGAGCGAAGCGGAAGGGTACGGCGGAGGCAAAACGGTGACCGTTTACAACTGGGGCGATTACATCGACCCAGCGCTCATTCGGGAGTTTGAAAAAGAGACAGGGTGGAAAGTGATTTACCAAACATTCGATTCCAACGAAGCGATGATGGCGAAAATCGCCCAAGGCGGGGCGACGTTTGATGTCGCCGTTCCGTCCGATTACGCCATCAGCAAAATGATCGAGGAAAACTTGCTGTTGCCGCTCGATCACGACAAGCTGCCGAATTTACAATATATCGAACCGCGGTTCCTCAACTTGCCGTTTGACCCGCACAACCGGTATTCAGTGCCGTATTTTTGGGGAACGGTCGGCATCGTCTACAACCGCGAGATGCTTGGCGGCAAGACCATCACAAGCTGGAACGACTTATGGGAGCCAAGCTTGCGCAATCAAATTTTGCTTGTCGACGGGGCGCGCGAAGTGATGGGGATGGCGTTAAACAGCCTCGGCTATTCGCTTAACGATACGAACAAAGCCCACTTGCAAGAAGCAAAGCGGAAACTCGATCGACTCATGCCGAATGTGAAGGCGATTGTCGGCGATGAAATCAAGCTGCTTCTGGCTAATGAAGAGGCGGCCATTGGCGTCGTTTGGTCGGGCGACGCGGCGGAAATCATCGCCGAAAATGACAAGCTCGACTATGTCGTGCCGAAAGAAGGCTCCAACTTATGGTTTGACAACATGGTCATTCCGAAAACAGCGAAAAACATCGAAGGAGCGCACGCGTTTATCAATTTTATGCTCGACCCGAAACACGCGGCGCAAAACGCCGAGTATGTCGGCTATTCGACGCCGAATAAAAAGGCGCTTGCCTATTTGCCAAAAGACATCGCGGGCGATCGGCGCTTTTACCCCGATTTGGATTCAGCTGGGCATCTCGAAGTGTACGAAAACTTAGGGAAACACATGCTCGCCTACTACAACGAACTGTTTTTGCAGTTTAAGATGCAGCAAAAGTAACCATATAGATGCAACGAAATCGTTTCACATATCCTTGACGGAAAAAGTGGCTTATCCATTTTTGACTGTCGAAGGCAAGCCACAGGCTTGCCTCCGTCACGCTTTAGCGTGACGGAAGACCGAACAACGACTCGCTTCACAGACCCATTCATGGGTCTGGAAGCGGCGTTGTTCGGTCACTCGACAGTCGGATGCAATGACCGGTAAAAACGAAAAGTGTTAAAGCTTTACATTGCATCTATACAATCAGAGCAGGCGCCGCCCTCTGCAATAGGGAGATGGGCGCCTGCTTGGCGTTTGCGTAAAGGGTTGCGCCGCTTCCCTAGCGCGCGGGAACGAAGAAGCCCATGGGCGGCTTCACATACAAGAAGGGATCGGACGCAGGGAAGAAGAATAGAAAGACATGATATGATGAAAAAGAGGAGGTGGGAACGTTGCCCAATCATTTGCCTATGGAAGAAAATGTGATGGATATGCTCATCGGCGGCTTTTCGGTTGTGATGTTGATCGCGGTTGCGACAATCGTTTTTCTTTGGCGAAGGAATCGAGAGGGGCGGGCGTTTCTGTGGATATTGGCCCATTTCTTGTTGCTGTCTCTGGCTGTTTCATTTGCGCTGAAGGCGATTTCCTTTGATCTTACCCATGTGCAGGCATCTGAAGAAATCTCCCTCCTTCTTGGCAAGGTGGGGCTGGCGTGGGGAGTGGGGATGGTTTGTTTGTTGGTCGGCATTGTGAAACTTTCCAGACGATGACTGCGATCCCGATAGGTATGATTGGGAAGGAACAACAAACAACAAAAAGAAGCCATCCGCCTTTATCGGCTGACGGTTCCGAGGGGCGGATGGCGTTTGCAAGATGATTCGAATAAGGAGTTGCCTATGTTGTTTTTCGATTTCTTGGTATGGTCAGTGTTTTCCAGTTGTTTGCGTTCAGCTGTTTCGCGATATAGACGATTTGCCCGATATGATACGAATAATGGTACATTTGCCGCTCAATGGCTTCGATGACGGAATGGGGTTCGCCGCGGATCGTGACGTCCGCAACAAATCCGTTTCTTGCAGTTCGTTCAGCGTCTGAAAGAAAGCAGACCACCCCTTTTCCCAGCAAGCCATGACTTCTTTGCGCGTATGGAAGTCGTTGATAAACTCATCATCGCGGTTTCGGTTCGGTTTTTCCCCATCCGACGACAAAAAGTCTGTCCAGCGCGACACCATATTTCCGCTCATATGTTTGACAATGATGGCGATGCTGTTTGCCTCCTCATGAAAGCAATGGAACAGCTGTTCCTCCGAACATTGGTCCATAGCCCGTTCGGCGGTCTTTTTCATGTCAACAAAGCGTGCGCGCACCACTCGCAAATATTCTTGGCCGATGTTCATTCACACACCTCCGTCAAAGAAATGCCATCTCTTTTATTCGCCGTCGATGCTGTGATTTCTTTCTATGTGACGGCAAAAAGCAAAAAAAGCAACGCCTTGGGCGGACATGACTATGGGTCATGTTTTCGAAGCAGGCGAGTGAATAATCAGATCATAGCGGCACTCTTCGTTGCCTGTGTTCATAAATTGATGTTCGCAGGCGGCGTTGTAATAAAGAGAGTCCCCTTCGTGCAAGACGTCCGTGTTATGAAACCTCCTTTGCTTTCCTTGATTGTCGAAGATGCATTCGGCATGGTCGCGAAAACATCCTCTCGATTTTCGCCGAAAGGGTGCGAAATGTGAGGGATAACGTCCGCTCTTTTATACGTAGCTTCCGATTTTTCCGTTTTTTCTCGCCCAATGCCATTGTTGCTTCAAGACTAATGAGCCCATGGCCAGCCATAATAGCGAGATGCCGAGAGCAGGAAAGAATACGGGCCATCCTTCATTCACTCCTTGCACGGCCCAAGAAAGGGGAGAAAAGTAGTTGAGAATATGAAAGGCTGTCGGCAATAAATTTGAAGATAGAAAAAAACCTGAGAAGATTAATAAATAATAAAGCAGCACCTCGGTAACGGCTCCGACTTGTTTTAAGCGAAGGGACAGTCCTAAAATGAACACACCGATTCCCGTCATCCCGATTAGGCTTACGCCGCCAAATACGACGATCTCCGTTATCATGGATAATATTCCCGAGAGAATTTCGGAAAATCCAATCATCAAAGCCGCACAGATGAAAAAGAGCACTACCCACACGGATGATAATGCGATTTCCGCGATCACTACGCCCATTAAAACTTGCCATGGGGGAGTCTTGGTGGAAAGTACCTGCTCTGCCGTGCCGAGATACGCTTCCTCGATCACCGTGTTGCCGAGCTTTGAGATCAAATGAGCGCTTAAGTACCAAAGGCTGAAACCGAACAGTTTGAGCGTCGCTTCCTTTCCGGTTTGTATCGGGCTTGCGTACAGCGTACCGAGAAAAAAGACAAATTTAATGATAAGGCCAACGGTAAAATCGAACCAATACCGACGATACTCTGCCCTTTTTTTCAAAAAGGAAGCCAATACTACATTCAAGATTTGCAGGGGCAACCGACTCACCTCCTTAGACGGATAGGTTGGAACGAATAGCGGCCAAAAAATGAGTTTCAAGGTCGGCTGGAGTTGAAAAATGTTCTTTCGTGCCGCTCCAAACGATTTTTCCGCCTTGAATAAAGACAAACTTATTTCCAACGGCGTGGGCAAAAGGAATGTCGTGGGTGGTGATGAGAACGGCTTTCCACCATTGGTTTTCTTCCGTTAACATGGTTCGGATATGATGTTGCGACTCAACATCAAGGCCAAGAGTTGGCTCATCAAGGAACAAAAACGGCGCTCCTTTCATTAAGGCGATCGCAAATGCCAGTTTTTGTTTCATCCCACGTGAAAGGGTTTGGGTAAGACGCTCAGCGTATGGGGTTAGATTCAACACGGCCATCATTCGTTCGGCTCTTCGTTTTGCTTCAGCACGACTCCATTTGTTCAGCAAGCCGAAGTATAAGAGATTTTCCAAAACAGTTAAATAAGAATAGGAGTTGTCAGCTTCTTCAAATACGACCGCAATCGACTCGCGCGCTTCATCTGGATGGCGGACAACATCTACTCCATTGACATAGATGCTGCCGCTGTCTGGTGCAGTAAGCCCGATGATGCATCTTATTAAAGTAGTTTTTCCGGCTCCATTCGGCCCTAAAAGAATAAGTCGATCCCCTTCAACCAGTTCAAGGGAAACATTATGTAATACTTGGCGGTTTGGCGGATAGATTTTGTTTACGTCTTGCACGGCAATCATTTTTTTCTACCCTTTCCATTTAATAAGCTAGGGTGGTCTTGAAAAATCTTGAGGACCACCCGAAAGGATTATTACCAACTCGCTGGGACTTGAGACGGAGCATGTTTTAGTATGTCGTCACTTGTTGGAATAGGAGGGACCACAGTAAGAGAACCATGTCCTTCCAGTCGATAGAAAAGCTCTGTAGAAATACTGGTGGAAAGTTCAATAGCTATATCAATTTTGCACCACATATTAAATACTCGGAAGAAATATTGGCGTAAAGGTATTTGATTAAATTCAACACATTTAACAAAAAGTTCTGGGTCAACTTTTGCTACTTCTTTGCAAGTCTCCAAAACTTTGATAAGATCCTGTAAAGGATTTATTGTGTTTTTAAATAAATCTCTTTCCCATTCAAAATATTTCACAAGATTATCTTGTTCAATAATTCCTGAGACTAACTTCCACATTTCTTGTGACGGTGGTAAGAATAGGTTCTTTTCCAGCTTATCTTTTAGGTTCCATTTATTAATTTGTGAAGCTAATGGATTTCCCTTATATTCAAGTTCAACGCATTTTTTGAGGAGGTCATCGTAGGATTCTATAATATTATGGATATCATGAATAGCAGTTTGTAAAAACGATATGGAGTTTTCTAGGTGTGCAACTGAATCACCGGTTGGTTGTACAAAACGAGTAGCATCTGTAGCACCGGTGGCAGCAATAATAGCTTTTTCTACTGTAGATGAGCAAATTCGCTAACATAAATTTACAACCAAACAAAAAAAGAGACATGAACCCGATTCCTTGATTAGAATAGATGTGTCACCAAAACTATTCACAAGGAGGTTCATGTCTCATGAATATTTACCGTGCAGCGAAACAAAATATTCCCATTGATACCGTGAAAAAACAGCTCCACGTGGCATAAGGGGTACCCTGTTTGTCTCTTTTACATGGTAATTATTGTAATTAAAATTGCTCAACTACAGTTTTTCTAGTTCAGAATTCGCTTGCCACAAATGAGTAATGCCTTGCCCTATAGCCCAAGCGCACTGAGCAGATAAAGCGGTGGTAATAGCCAGTCCTTTCGTTGGTCTATGATTTTTTCCACCCATATTCTCTTTCCCCTTTCTTTTTCAAACTTAAGTGTATTATACAAAAAAAAACAAAAAAATGTAAATATTTAAAATTAACGTGACATTAGAAACCGATCAAAAATACACGCCAAGACAGGGATTCCGTGAGCTTGTGTAAAAAGAGGGGCGTTTTCCGTGAAGTCGTCGTCAACACCATGCTTTTTTGAGCAGTTTTACTCCAAGCTCAATATCCTCGAGCGACAAGCCGCTAAAACCGAGCTTGATCATGGGTCGGTCTGGCCGTTGGTTCACAAAATAGCGCGAAGTGGGATACACTTTTACCCCACACGATAGGGCGCGTTGAAGTAGCTGTTCTTCTGAACAATCGGAATGAACTTTGATTAACACGTATAAACCGGACTGTTCGCCAATAATGGGGATCATATCCCCAAATGCTTTTCGCAGTAGTGATGTTAAATGCTCCATTTTTCGTTTGTACACGAGGCGCATGCGTTTAATATGGCGGCCCCATTCCCCCTCCTCCATAAATTTGGCCATCGCCAATTGGCTGAGGATGGACGCAGTGCTTTCGAAAAGGCGAAACTGCTGCTGATAACGGTACAAAAGCGACGGCGGCAACACCATGTAGCTTAAGCGAATCCCAGGCAGAAACGATTTTGAGAAATTGCCCAGATAAATGACTTTTGTGGAATCAATGGAAGCAAGAGCAGGAAACGGCTTTTGCGTGTAACGGAATTCGCTGTCGTAATCGTCCTCGATAATATAGCCATCGACGTTGTTCACCCATTGAATGAGCCTGTGCCGTTGCTGGATCGGCATGCTGACTCCCATCGGGCTTTGATGTGAAGGGGTGACATAGATGAGCCGCGATCGCCTGTTCTCGAGCGGTGAAAGATCGATGACGGTTTCGGAAACAGGCACCGTTTCCAGCTGAAAGCGGTGAAACAAAAACGCTTCTCTGGCGCCGTCATAACCAGGGTCTTCGACGATCACGCTGTTGAATTCATCTTTTAGAATATAGCCAAGGGAGAGAAGCATTTGCTGCGTGCTGCTTCCGATGATGATGGCGTTTGGCTCTGTGATCACCCCGCGGGATTCGAGAAGGTAGATGGCGATTTGCTTGCGCAAGCATAATTCCCCAAACGGATCCCCATAGCGGAAACATCCTTTGGCCGTCAATACTTGATTGGAAATTCTTCTCCATGCTTTAACGGGAAAATGATCGGCATCGACGGTATCGGCGCGAAAATCGACAACAACGGACGTTGCTGCTTCCCTTGCCGATTGGCGTGCAGAAATGCGGGCTTTTGGAATGAAGAGAGGTTCCACTTCATTGGCAAAATACCCTTTTCGTTTTTCCGCGCGAATATATCCTTCCGCTACCAGCTGTTCGTAAGCCATTAAAGTTGTGTTCCGGCTGACATTCAATGATTCGGCGAGTTGGCGAATGGAAGGTAGCGGCTCATTGGCTTGAATGTCGCCTTGTTCAATCAATGATTTCAATTTTTCGTAGATTTGCTTGTATTTAGGCGAGCCGTCCTTCAAGTCAAAAATGATCGTCTTCATGTTCATCCTCCTGACATGTTTATTTTTTTGTTATTGTCACTTTTTTTATGTCAGTTTTGATTATATTATACATTGTGAAGAATGGAATGCTGTAATTGAAAAGATGGGGGAGAGGACTGATGTATATTCCGAAGCATTTTGCCATCAACGATATGTCTGTCGTCTATGAGGTGATCGAGGAGAACAGTTTTGCCACCTTGGTGTCGATGCATCAAGGGGAGCTGTTTGCTACCCATTTGCCGCTGTTGCTCGATCGGGAGAAAACGTGTTTGTACGGCCATTTTGCCCGTTCTAATCCGCAATGGAACGACATTCAACGTCAGACGGTCTTGGCGATTTTCCACGGTCCGCATTGTTATATTTCTCCTTCCTGGTATGAAACGAACCAGGCGGTGCCAACATGGAATTATGTGAATGTCCATGTGTACGGGAACGTGGAGTTGATCGACGATGAAGAAGAAATCATGCAGTCGCTGCACGATATGGTAGAAAAATACGAAGCGCCGGGCAGCCGTTACCAGCTGTCAGAGGTCGATGCCGGGATGCTGTCCGGCATGAACAAAGGAATTCAAGCCTTCAAAATCATCATCAAGCGAATCGAGGGAAAAGCCAAGTTAAGCCAAAATCATCCTGCATACCGACAAGAACGGATCATCAAGCAACTCGAGCAAATGCCATTTGAAAACGAAAAGCGAATCGCTTCCCTGATGAAAAAGCAACAGCAGTGAAATAGAAAATGAAGGAGTGAGATGTGAGGATGGGGCTTTCGACGATCGGTGTGTTTATAGTGGCAGCCGCGGCACTGCTCATCGTCCCCGGATCGGCGGTATTGTACATTGTGTCTAGAAGCATCGGTCAAGGAACGAAAGCAGGAGTTGTAGCGGTGTTTGGCGTGGCATTGGGTGGCGCTGTCCATGTTGTCCTTGGAGCCGTGGGCGTTTCCGCGATTTTGATGACATCGGCGGCTGCCTTTACGATGATCAAATATTTAGGAGCCGTTTATCTTATCTATTTGGGAGGCAAAACGTTATTTTTTGCTTCCACCAAGGATGAGGAAATCCCGAACACGAAGGCCAAGGAGAAAACATTGGCGCAAGTGTTTTACGAATCTCTATTTGTCGAAGTGACCAATCCAAAAACAGCGCTCTTTTTTCTTGCCTTTTTTCCGCAATTTATTTCGCCTTCTGCTGGATTGGTGGCTGGTCAATTTTTGCTTTTAGGGGCGATATTTGTTGTTCTCGCCTTGCTAAATGACAGCTTGTACGCCATGTTGGCCGCGGGCATCCGCAAACGGCTGGCTGCCAAGAAAGGAAGCATGAAGGTGATGAACCGGGTGGCGGGCTGTTGCTATATCTTGTTAGGACTATTCTCCGCCTTGGCGAGCCCTTCAAAACCGTAAGAGAATGGAGGAGTGGATGATGACACGTTTTGTTGTTGAAGACGATGTTTGGGCCATATTTCCCCACGCCAAAATCGGTGTGGTCGTTGCCCAAGGGATTGACAACGGCATCAAGAATGCCAGCGTTTACGAACAAATGCTGCGAGAGGCGGAGAAAGAGGCGCGGAAATTCCTGGAGTTTGAAGAATTGAGCCGCAACCCCGTCATCGTTGTTTGGCGAGAGGCGTTTCGGCGATTCAAAACGAAAAAAGGGGCGCGTTGTTCGGTTGAAGCGCTGCTGAAACGAGTGAAAAACGGTCAGCACATCCGAACGATCAACCCGCTTGTGGATATTTATAATTCTGTTTCATTGCGTTACGGGCTTCCATGCGGAGGGGAGGATATCGACACGTTTGTCGGCGACATCCGGCTGGCGCTGGCGGATGGTCATGAACCGTTCATCCCGTTGGGAGGCGAGGAAAACGACCTGCCGTATGAAGGAGAAATCGTGTATAAAGATGACGTGGGCGCCATATGCCGCTGCTGGAATTGGCGGGAAGCCCAACGAACGATGCTCACCGAACAGACGAAGCACGCCTTCCTTTGCATCGAATCGATTGATGAAACAAGGAATGAGGTTCTTTACAAAGCGCTGGAAGAATTGGCTTCCTCCATACGCCGTCATCTCGGGGGCACAGTGAAGACGCACATCGTGGATATTCACCATCCAGAAATATCGATAACGGATTAAGGACCATTTTATCCGTCTTGCTTTAATTGCTGCGGCGCTTGGCCGCTCCGGTGGGGAAGGAGAAGCGATGCGACTCGCCGAGCCGATTGTCGACATGGCACTCGCCTTCATTGTGTTTGGTGTGCTCGTTGGGCGGTGGTTAGCATGTAGAGGCCGCCTGCTTACTTCAGTACCTGATATCATGCGCTCGCTTTTCCCAAAAGATGAGCTGTTTTTTTCTTGCTATAAGAATTATAGGGAGCTTGCCAGCTGGCTTCTCCTTCAAATTTTCTATCGTTCTGCTTGTAAAACAAAAAGCGGATGGAGGCTTGCCTCATCCGCTTATCGATAATTCACAAACTGCACATCAATCGGCAAGTCCGCTTCGCGAATCGCAGCGATGACCTTTTGCAAGTCATCTTTGCTTTTGCCGCTGACGCGGATTTGATCGTCCTGTACTTGGCTTTTCACTTTCAGGCCAGTGTTTTTAATGATCGTGTTGATTTTTTTCGCGTTTTCTTTATCGATGCCTTGCACAAGTTTGGCGCGCTGGCGCACTGTGCCCCCAGAAGCTGGCTCAATTTTGCCGTATTGGATGTTTTTCGTCGGCACGCCGCGTTTAATGAGCTTGCCGATGAGCACGTCTTTTAGCTGCTCTAATTTAAATTCATCGTCGGAAATAAGGATGAGTTCGTCTTTGTCTAGCGAAATGTCGCTTTTGCTGCCTTTAAAGTCATAGCGGTTTTTAATTTCTTTCATCGCGATGTTGATCGCATTGGTGACTTCCGATAAGTCGACTTTCGATACAATATCAAAGGAACTTTCTTTCGACATACACAACCTCCAGCATTTTTTATTTTATTATAGTAAAATGTGGCAAGGGACACAACAAGAAAAGGAGGGGAAGCCGAACGACGTGGAGGTGCTCTTGTGATGATGGGAAAAACTGTGTTTTATGCAGAATTGTCCATTGGAGTGGGAAATAATAAGCGTGAAAATATAGACAAAGGAAGAGATTGCAATGAAACGATTAATTCCTGGAGAAATCATGACATTAACGGTAAAACGGGAAATGCCGTTTGGCTGCTTTTTGACGAACGGCACGGAGGAAGTGATGCTGCATAAAAGAGAAGCGAATACAACGCTTGCGGTCGACAACGAGGCAACGGTATTTTTATATCATGACCACGACGGACAGCTGTGCGCTACCATGAAAATGCCGAAAATTACGAACCACAAATACGACTGGGTTGAAGTGGTCGACATCGTTCCGAAATTGGGCGTCTTTGTCGATATTGGCATTTCCAAAGATATGCTCGTGTCCATCGATGATTTGCCGCCGCTCCGCTCGCAATGGCCGAAGCGAGGGGATCAATTATATTGTTCGTTAAAAACGGATAAACGAGGACGGCTGCTTGCTAAACTAGCGGATGATGAAACGATGAAACAAATCGCCGTGAAAGCGCCGGAATCAGCGTTCAATCAAAACATTCGCGGGCGCGTCTACCGCGTGATTAAGGTGGGAGCTTTCCTTATCTCTGATGTCGGCTACCTTGGATTTGTACATGAATCCCAGTGGCGAAACGCGCCGCGCCTCGGTGAAGCAGTGGAAGGGCGGATTATCGCCGTCAAAGAGGATGGGACGGTCAATGTCTCCTTACTGTCGCGCAAGCATGAAAGCATCGACGAAGATGCGGCAGCCATTTATACGTACTTAGAAAGCCGCGGCGGAGCGATGCCGTATCACGACAAAAGCGACCCGGACGATATCCAAGCGCGCTTTCATATGAGCAAGGCCGCCTTTAAACGAGCATTAGGACGATTAATGAAAGAAGACAAAGTATATCAAAAAGATGGATGGACGTATATCAAGCGATAATAAAAAGCAAAGCCAATTACAGCTTTGCTTTTTTTATGCAAAAAACTCAACAAATGTAGAATGATGCCGATAAACAATAATGGACACCATGAAAAGAAGGGGACGAACAAATGAAAAAACAAAGACGTATATGGCATCTTGTTATTGCGTTATTGGTTATTTTGATGATGACTGGTTGTTCGACGAAAGAGACGGTAACGAAAAAAGATAGTATCAAAGTCGGGATTATGTTGTCGGACGTCGGACTTGGAGATCAATCGTTTAGCGACTCGGCATTTCGCGGATTAATGAAAGCGCGTGATGAACTAGGCATCATTTTTGATTATCGTGAATTGAAAGATACGAAAACGTATGAACAAGGATTGAAGGAGCTTATTAAAGATGGCAATGATGTCGTCATTGGCCTTGGCTTTATGGTGCAAGAGGATTTGGAAAAAGTGGCAAAACAATATCCAAAGCAGCGTTTTATTTTAGTTGACTCTGTTTCTGATTTGCCAAACGTGACATCGATTACGTTTAAAGAAGATGAAGGAAGCTTTCTTGCCGGAGTGTTGGCGGCGCTTGTGACAAAAACAAACCGCCTCGGGTTTATCGGTGGGGCGGATGTGCCATTGATTCGTAAATTTGCGGCGGGGTTTGAAAAAGGGGTTCACGCCGTGAAGCCGTCCGCCTCCGTTCACATCGTGTATGCAGGTGATTTCGGAAATGACAAGCTCGGCGCCCAAATTGCTAGAGAAATGTTCGACCAAAAGAGTGATGTCGTGTATACGGCGGCAGGATTTACGGGAGTTGGCGCGCTTCGGGAAGCGGAAGCACGAGGTGTGTATGCGATTGGCGTTGACAGCGACCAATATTTTTACGCGGAAAAAGCGGTTGTGACATCAATGGTCAAAAATGTCGATGTCGCCTTGTTTCGCGTGTTAAAACAATACGTGGAAAAAGGGGAATTGCCAACCGGCACTGTTCAGCTTGGATTAGCGGAAGATGGAGTTGGGCTCGCACCGATTCGCGTTATCCCATGGGATGACCAAAAACAACAGCTGCTCGAACAGTGGAAACAAAACATTGTGGACGGCAAAGTGGCGACAAAGTAATACAGAAAAGGGGATTAGAATGACAATTCGCAGAAAATTGTGGCTTCATTCGTTTCTTTCGCTTATCGCATCGACCGTATTGATGGGGTTCATCATCGTCAATATGTTGTCGATTCAGGCAACGAATAAAGATATCGTTCCGGTTTTGCTGACGATAGAAAAGCTCGAGGCAAGCATGAAATCGGCAAAGCAGAGCTTAAACAACGCCGCCTACAATATGACGGAAGGAAATAAGCAAGAAGTGCTAGCGCAAATCGAAACGACAGAAAAGCTGATTGGCGAATTAGAAAAATCATTGAAACAAAAGGAATTTCGCGTGCTATTAGAAAAAGCAAAACAAAAATTTGCCGAAGTGCATAATGCGTCGCTTGCCGCTCTTGAACATCGCGATGTATCGGAAGCAAGACGGCAAGCGATGCGAATCGAAGGGGCGGTCAATGATATTTACACGCTGCAATTGTATACGAATGATTACTACAAGGAGCTCCAGCGTGATTTACAGGCACAAATCCGTTTTGTCATTTGGACGGCGGTCATCGGCAGCATCGCGCTCATCGTTGTGTCAGGTGCTATGAGTCTACGGCTGACGCGCTCGATTACGAATCCGCTCAAGCAGCTTGCCCACAATGCGGTCGAAATTGCGGGGGGCAATTTGCTTGTTGAGCGCATTGACTATAAACAAAACGATGAGTTAGGTGCATTAAATGTGGCATTTCATACAATGGTCGAGGAGTTGAAGCGTCTGCTTCGTTCGGTAGAAGTGGTTAGTCAACAAGTGGAAACATTTGCAAAAGAAATCGAAACAGAAAATAAAATGCTTACGGAGATCAACCGGCAAGTTGCGTTATCCACCAATGAGTTGTCCGCTGGAGCGCAAAGCATCTCTGAAGAATTGCAGCAAGCAGTACAGCAGATTGAAAAAATGGATGATACGTTTGCCAAAACAGCGGAGCGAACCGAACAGACAGCACATTACAGCGAGACGGCTGTCGAAGCGATTCAACATGGCCAAAAAGCGATGGAACAACAAATGCACTTCATTCGCGAAAGCAATGAAGCGACATTGTCGATTGAACAGGCGACGAATGAATTTACGAGCTACGCCGCCAACATTGAACAAATGGCAAAGGTGGTATCCGATATTGCGGAACAAACGAATTTGTTGGCGTTAAACGCGGCCATTGAAGCCGCAAGAGCGGGAGAAGCGGGGAAAGGATTTGCTGTTGTCGCGGAAGAAGTGCGCAAGCTTGCCGAGCAATCCGCACAGGCGACAAAACAAATTTTTGAAACAGTTTCGCTGATTAAGCATGGCATTTCCACGGTTTCCGAAACCGTTGCCCGAGCGGTAAAAATCGCCGAGCAGCAATCGCAATCGATTGAAACAACAACGAAGGCGTTTGCCGAAATCGAGGACAAAGTCGCCGGCATTTCCGCCGATATTCAAGCACTTGTCGATGATGTTATCATGTCGAAACAGTTAGAGGAGAAAGTATTGCAAAATGTGGAAAGCATCAGCGCCGTCGTCGAACAGTCGGCGGCCGGCAGCGAAGAAATTGCCGCTTCGATGGCAGAACAGCTGACAGCGTTTGAAAAAATGGTGGAGAAAGTAACGAAACTAAGACAATTGACGGATGAACTGCATGAGGTGATGGCAAAATTTCGGATGGAATGAAATTGAACTATCCCCACTTACCGGCTAAGGCCGGTGGAAGTGGGGGATTTTTGTTTCCTTTGTCTGTTGTTGCTCAAAGGCCCCAAGCCCCCCTCCGTTCATTTATGACAGAAGAAGAACGCTTTTCAACTATTAAAATTACTAAAAAAACAAAAAATGCCGATTCATCCTCCACCTACGCTTCGCTTAGAGGTGGGGGTCTTCTCGGCAAAGAAAAGAGGCTGTCCAGTATAAAAGGACAGCCGAATTTTATAAATGATCCGTCTTCTTCGAGTACGCAAATTTCCCAGCCTGGCGGTTTTTTTCGCGCAACATGTTTTTTTCATGGCGTTTCGCGTTGTTGTCTCGTGCTTTTTTATCGTTATCGCTTGTATGTGACATAATTGGCGTGCACTCCTTTATCCACGGTGTACACCATTAGTATGCGTGGAAAAGAAGGACTTATACCTCAATATATTTGTTCAAGAAAAAGAGCGCCAATGTGCCCGGACCGGCGTGCGCGCCGATCGCACCGCCGATTTCGGTGATGAAAAAGCGCGTGCAGCCATATGTTTTTTCAATAAGCTGCTTTAATTCCAATGCGGCTTCTTCGTCGTCGCCGTGGCTGATGCCGATCACTTGTTTTTGCAGATCGTCGCCGCGTTCGCCCATGATTTCGACCATGCGCTTTAACACTTTTTTGCGGCCGCGTAATTTCTCCAGCGGAATAAGTTTGCCGTCTTCGACATGGAGAAGCGGCTTAATGTTTAAAAGGCCGCCGACCATTGCTGCGGTTTTGCTAATTCGCCCGCCGCGCGCCAAAAATTCTAAATTGTCAACCGTAAAAATATGTTCCATATGGCGGCAGTAAGAAGCAATCGTTTCGCATAATAGGTTGTACGGCATTCCTCTTTCTGCGAGTTCCGCCGCTTTCATCACCACAAGTCCTTGTCCGAGCGA
This sequence comes from Parageobacillus galactosidasius, assembly GCF_002217735.1. Lineage (NCBI taxonomy): Bacteria > Bacillati > Bacillota > Bacilli > Caryophanales > Anoxybacillaceae > Parageobacillus > Parageobacillus galactosidasius. Next base: position 801,252 of record NZ_NDYL01000001.1, read on the forward strand.
CGCGCACTTCGAATCGATAATCGTTAGCTGAAACTCAGGATATTCTTCAAGCACTTCGCTGCGAATCGCCATCGCGGTTTGATATGTACCAGATAATTGCGAGGAAAACGCGATATATAGACAAGGGCGGTTTTCTTTTGCGTACTTGGTAAATAGTTCTTTCATTTTTAGCGGATTCGCTTGCGCCGTTTTCACGATTTGTCCGTTGCGCATCGCGTCATATACTTGTTTTGGTTCAATGGTAATAAAGTCTTCGTATTCTTCGCCATTGAAATGGACAAGAAGCGGCAGAAACGCGATGTTATGCTTCTGCAAATAAGAATGTGGGAGATCGCTGCCACTGTCCGTAATAATTTGAATCGACACTGCATCCACCTCTTATAAAGTTAAGATAAGATATATTTTAGTGTAGCGATTATGATGAAAAAAGACAATTTTTCTTTCCTATAAAAAGGTTGCGGACGAGCGCCGCAACCTTTACTGAGTGAGTTGATCAAGTTCTTCCTGGAATTGACGCAACTGCGCTTTTTCTGCCAAGCTGGAATGAGCATAGGCAGAAGATAAGGCGTTTTTTGCTATGGCGATCGCGCGATCCAAGTCGATATCCGCTTGGCCGTTTGCTGCTTGTTTTGCCTGCATGACCGCTTTGCGCGCTTCTTGAAACAATCGATTGCCCATCGTTATTCGCCTCCAAGCGACGTTTCAAACGCTTTTTGCATTTTGCGCTCTTCCGCTTCAGCGTATGTCATGTGGTAAGGGATTCGTTCGTCATGTTTTTCTACCGCATCGACGCTTTGTTGAATGAAGCGTTTCGATTTATTTCGTTTACCCAAGACGTATTCCCCCCTTGAAAAAATAAAGACGCAGTATTGCGTCATGGATAGTGTAACCGTATAGGGGGGATTGTAATAAGGCAATTCGTTACAGCTTTAACATTGATTTTAAATAAATACCGATGCCATCTTCTTCATTTGTTGCAGTCACATCGTTGGCGATTTGTTTGAGGGGCTCAATCGCGTTGCCCATCGCAATGCCATGACCTGCCCATTCGATCATTTCTAAATCGTTATCTTCGTCTCCAAAAGCGATGACCCGTTCTCTAGGGATATGGAAATAATCAGCGATTTGCTTGAGTCCAAACGCTTTATGAACGCCGGCGCGAACGATTTCAATGATATGCCATGGCTCGGTCCAGCGCCGATGATGCAATACGTTCGCATGAACGTCGGATAAGTACGACTGTATTTGGTCGACATGTTGTTTGTCTGTATGAATAAGGATGCTCGTTGGATCATCTTTTAATGCATAGCGCAAGTCGCCGATTTCGATGGCCGGGTTGCCAAGCCGGACAATATCTAGCAGTATTTCATCATGTTCATGAAAGTATACATCGTCCATCACTTCGGCTAAAATATTTTTAATCGAGTACGTTTCACTTACTTCAATAATGTCTTTTACGGTTTGGAGCGGAAGCGGAAAATGACGGATCCCCCATGAATGGTCGGCAGGGTGATGGACGAACGCCCCGTTAAAGTTGACAATTGGCGTTGTGAGTCCAAGCTCTTCATAGTACATTTTGCTGGCGCGATAAGGTCTTCCAGTTGCAATCACGACAAGATGCCCTTCTTCTTTTGCGCGCAAAATCATTTCTTTGGTAAATGGGGAAATCGTTTTGTCATCTTTTAATAACGTACCATCTAAATCCAACGCAATTAAATATTGTTTCATAATAACTCCCTTTACATTGTTTTTTTAAAGTATATACGATCATGAGTTTAAGGTCACTACTATATTTATCATCATTTTGTTTTTTTGGATCTTTTCTAATATAGTGTAACTCTTTTCCAAAATTCTTGTCTACATGTTACACTATAGAAAAAAGAATGAAGGAGTTTTGGGATCATGGTCATCATTGAAAAAGAAACCGTTGCCCAAGTGCCTGTGCTTCATGTCGTAAAAAAAGAAAAGCGGGAAGAACGATTGCCGTTTATTTTGTTTATTCATGGATTTACAAGTGCAAAAGAACATAATTTGCACTTTGGGTACTTGCTTGCCGAGGCGGGATACCGCGTGATTTTGCCGGATGCGCTGCATCACGGTGAACGAGATTCGTCTTTATCTGAGCGTGAGCTGCAATTGGCGTTCTGGAATATTGTGACGCGTACGATTACGGAAATTAAAAAAATCAAAGAGGAATTAGAACTTCGCAATCTCATTCAGCCGGATCGGATAGGACTTGCCGGTACATCGATGGGGGGGATTGTCACATTTGGCGCACTTGCCGTGTATCCATGGATTAAAGCGGCCGTTTCGCTGATGGGAAATCCAATGTATGAAGCATTTTTTGACGCCTTAATTGAAACAGGCAAAAAAATGGGAGTGGCGATTCCGCTTTCCGATGAACAACTAAAGCGGGAAAAGGCGCGATTAATGAAATATGACCTTTCTAGACAGCCGGAGAAATTAGCGGGCCGTCCGCTTCTTATTTGGCATGGAAAGTGCGACCAAGTTGTCCCTTATTCTTATACATATGAGTTTTATGAACAAATAAAACCGCTTTATCAAGGAAAAGAAGAAAATTTGAAGTTTATTTCCGATGATACGGCAGGGCATAAAGTGACAAGGGAAGCGTTTTTAGAAACGGTGAAATGGTTTACGAAACATGTGTAAGAAAAAAACGGCTATGCTTATGGCATAGCCGTTACAACATTATCGGAGGGGTAAAAGCGGACGGGACATTTTCCCAAAAAAGTTATGAAAAATGCCCTAATTGCCGCAGCGCTTCTTCACTCATTCGTTCCGGAGTCCAAGGCGGATTCCATGTAATTTGTACTTGTACATCGCGGATTCCATCGATATGTTCGAGCGCACGTTTCACACCGCCGACGATGGAGTCGTGAAGCGGGCAGCCCGGTGTCGTAAGCGTCATTAAAATATATATGTTTCCATCATTAATTTGCAAATCATAAATTAACCCTAAATCCACGACATTGATCCCCAGTTCTGGGTCAATAACCGTTCGAAGCTGCTGAAGTACCAATTCGCGAATATCCATGATTATAGCCTCCTTTTTATTTCCACAAAACCGAAAGAATCGTCCCGGCAAAGAGAAGAGAAAACAATGTCAATGCACCTTGGGCAGCATAAAATATCGTCGGACTGGAAACAGTCAATGCAGCTACGACACCGATAACGCTAATGATAAACAATACACATTGAACAACAGTCCATTTCTCATTCATCATTTGTTTTAACGTCGGCACATTTTCTTGGCCGATCTTTTTGCTGTAGCGGTGCGTCCACCATAAAAACGGAACAATTTTATATAAATAGCCGATGATGCTTAACATAATCCAGCCAAGTATATAGCCGTAAATCACAATCGCAATTCCGTGAAGATTGCCGAAAAACGATAAAATAAATGCTGTCCCGTGCAGGATAAAGGCAATCGCAATGGCAAGCAAAGCAAACTGAAATGGGCGGTCCAGTTTTTTCTTCATCCGTTTTTGCAAAATCGACCATATATGATAAGCGAATAGTGCGAATGCAATAAATAAAAGCCCAGCACCGGAGATGAAAACCGATCGTCCATTTATGAAAAAGCTGATAAATGTAACGGCAAGCCCCGTCATATAAACGATGTATACATATCGCGCCAACGTCATCGAAAACCCATGCGCGAGAGAAAACATCGGCACCATTTTATAGGAAAAACCGATAATAAGCAGAGTAAACCAGCCGAACACGCCAAATAAGATATGTGTTTTTAAAGCAAAAAGATGATCCATCGTTTGTCTGCCGCTCCAAAAATGAAAGGCAAGCGTCAGTCCCAAGACAATCGTAAATAATAAACAAGCAAGTGCCGAGCTGACAAACAATGTCATAATATTTTTTTTCGCCTGTTTCCGCAATGTCATTGCCATTTGAAAAAGAAAGAGCATGATGCCAAGCACAAGCAACAACCCTGGGAAAAAGGCGAAGTGCGCATTAAACGCTAAGTTGGCAGAAAATAATACGATTCCGGCTGCTGTAATAAAAAATTGTACAAATCCTAACCGCTCGCTCCAAATTGGTGTCAAAAACGCAACTGGAACGAGCTGGTACATCGCTCCCATCGCAACCATCAGCGCAAAACCGAGCACGGCGAAATGCGCCGCCGCCCAGACGATCGGCAGGCGGAACGCTCCGTTTACCATGGCTGGTCCGGCAATGAGTGCGACTGTTTGTGATGCAACAAAAGCAATGACACCAAACAAGATAAATAAAAAAGGAAGACGAATATTTGTTTCATATGCAGTATTTGTTGGAATCATGATGGTCATCCTTTTGTAATCGTAATTTGGAAGCTGCCATCCTCGCGTTCTGTCGTTTCGTATTTATAGCCAAGCTCATCAAGTTGTTCGTATAAAAACATCGGGCGGCGGTCGTTAATGATGGTTAACGTTTCTCCAGGCTGCAGTTTCCCTAACGCCGCCAATGTTCTCATCATTGGTTGCGGCGGCTCTAACCCGCGATTGTCAAGAATCATCGTTCTCACCCCTGTTTTACGAACGTGACTTTCCAATGTTTTTTCCCAATCTGTTCCGCTTCATACGTAAATCCTTTTGCTTTCATAATCGGAAAAAGCGGAATCGGTTTAAACGGCGCATGCAGAATAAACGTATCCCCCGCTTGAAGCGGTTTAATTGTGTTCATAATTTTTTCAAACGGTTCGATTTTCTTTTGTAAATCTTCGCGGACATCCAACTCTACAATCTTTCCCAACGAAATCCCTCCTTTGTTTTTTATGATAGTAATTTTCATTTTCAAGCGTTGTGATTTTTATCACATCCATTAGAAAAAGATTTCTTTTTCCAATCCTTCTTTATCAATAAGGTAAAATCCATCTTCATTAATATCAATCAATCCTTTTCGCTTTAATTGGCTAAGCGTTCGGCTTACCGTTTCCCGTGAGGTGCCGATCATGTTGGCAAGCTCTCGATTCGTCACATGAGCAGTCAAACGGTAAAATTTCCCTTGCGGTACCGCATTTGTTTTTGTTAAGCGCAACAGAAGCATAATAATTTGTTCATATGTGTTATGAAGAATTTGTTCTTCTAAACGTTTTTGCAAGTCAACGATTTTTTCGCCCATGACGCGAAATAATTTAATGCATACCTCTGGATAGCAAATTAACGTTTGTTCGAAGTCAGCGATTGGGATCGCAATTAACGTCGCTTCGTCGATGACTTCCGCGTGCGCAGGGTACGAACCTTTTAAGAAAAAACCGGTATGCGGAAACATTTCGCCTGTCTGCAAAATCGAGATGATTTGTTCTTTCCCGCTCATATCGGTTTTATAAATTTTTACCGTCCCGGAATGAATGAAATAGACACGCTCGAGCGGGTCTCCTTGCATAAATACAAACGTCCGCGGTTTATAGACGCGCACATGAGAAATAGCCACAAGCGATTCAAGCTCATGATCGGATAATTCACGGAAAAGCGGAACGCTTTTTAATCTCTCTTTCATCCAATTATTTGTCATAGATAATCTCTCCTTAAATTTATATATAAAAAAATAGTCGTATTGTTTTAAGCAATAAGAAGGAACAATGCTTCCTCCAACTTAATTTTATAACATTTTCCATAAAAGAGTTGTGACGTAAATCATAGTGATGAAAATCATAGCGAACGTTTGCCGTACCTCACATTCTAATCCCATTTGCAGCGTTACAATGAAGGCGAATTTAATGATAGGAAGGTGGTTATTTATGGAAATTAATCGATCGGTTCGTACGTCTCCACGTCCTGAACGTCGAACACAAAATAGTTTTCTTAAATCTATATTAATTTTTACCATTTTGATCAGTTTTACCGTCTTGCTAGTTGGCGGATACTGGATTTTTAAAGAAATGGCGCCAAGACCGAAAGAGGTCCGAAGCGAAAGCGGCGACGTATTAATGACGAAAGAAACAATTATCGGTGGGCAGTCCGTGTTCCAGAAATACGGATTAATGGATTACGGTACAGTGCTTGGACATGGTTCTTACATGGGGCCGGATTATACAGCAGAAGCATTGAAGATTTATACGGAAGGAATGCAAGAGTATAAAGCAAAAGAACTGTATGATAAGCCATTCTCTGAGCTATCCAAAGATGAAAAAACAATCGTTCGGGATAAAGTTATTAAAGAAATGCGGAAAAACCGCTACAATCCGGTTACCGATGTGCTTGTGTTAACAGATGCACAAGTATATGGGCTTCAAAAAGTTCGTGACTATTACCGCGATGTATTTACAAACGGTGATGGTTGGGGCTTGCAAAAAGGGTTGATTAAAGAATCGGATATGCCAAAAACAAATCGCGCTTGGGTTGCGGACAGCGATCAAATTCAGCAAATTGCCGATTTCTTCTTCTGGACAGCTTGGTTATCAAGCACTCCGCGTATCGGTGACAATATTACGTACACCAACAACTGGCCTTATTACGAAGATGCAGGAAATACAATGACGTTTTCCGCCATGTGGTGGAGCGGTGCAAGTGTGACCATCTTAATTTTATTTGTTGCGATTATTTTGTACTTCTTCTATCGTTATCAATTGAGCATGCAAGAAGCATATAAAGAAGGACAGTTTCCAGTTATCGATTTGCGCAAGCAGCCATTAACCCCTTCGCAAGCGAAATCAGCAAAATACTTTACAATCGTAGCCGTGCTGTTTTTCGTTCAATCGATGTTTGGCGCGTTGCTTGCCCATTATTATGTAGAACCAGACAGCTTTTTCGGCATCAAATGGATTCACGATTTACTGCCGTTTAACATTGCAAAAGGTTACCATTTACAACTAGCAATTTTTTGGATTGCAACATCATGGTTAGGTATGGGGATTTTTATCGCACCGCTTGTCGGCGGACATGAACCGAAAAAACAAGGGCTTCTTGTTGACATTTTGTTCTGGGCGCTTGTCGTTCTTGTCGGCGGCAGCATGATCGGCCAATGGCTTGGAGTAAACGGATATTTAGGAAACAACTGGTTCTTGCTCGGCCATCAAGGTTGGGAATATCTTGAGCTTGGACGCATTTGGCAAATTATCTTAGTAGTAGGTATGCTTATTTGGCTGTTTATCGTCTTCCGCGGCATTAAGAGCGGATTAAAGCGGGAAAGTGATAAAGGCGGACTAATTCACTTATTGTTCTATTCTGCAATTGCGGTGCCGTTCTTTTACATCTTTGCGTTCTTTATTAAGCCAGACACGAACTTTACAATGGCAGATTTCTGGCGCTGGTGGATTATCCATTTGTGGGTAGAAGGAATTTTCGAAGTGTTTGCGGTTGTTGTTATCGGCTTTTTGTTAGTGCAATTGAGACTTGTTACAAAAAAATCTACAGTAAGAGCATTATATTTCCAATTTACGATTTTGCTTGGCAGCGGGGTCATCGGTATCGGCCACCACTATTATTACAACGGTTCGGCGGAAATATGGATCGCGCTTGGCGCCGTCTTCTCAGCACTCGAAGTCATTCCGCTTACATTGCTGATTTTAGAAGCATATGAACAGTATAAAATGATGCGCGACGGCGGGGTTAACTTCCCTTATAAATCGACATTCTGGTTCTTAATTGCTACGGCAATTTGGAACTTAGTCGGCGCGGGTGTGCTTGGATTCCTTATCAACTTGCCGGCAGTCAGCTACTTTGAACACGGGCAATTTTTAACACCAGCCCACGGCCATGGATCGATGATGGGTGTTTACGGAATGTTCGGTATTGCCGTGCTGCTTTACTCATTGCGCAATATCGTGAAACCGGAAGCATGGAACGATAAATTATTAAAATTTGCATGCTGGATGCTCAATATCGGGCTTGCAGGGATGATTGCAGTGACGTTGTTGCCAGTCGGCATTCTGCAAATTAAAGAAGCTTTTGAAAAAGGCTATTGGGCATCTCGCTCTCCAGAGTTTTTACAACAAGATATTGTGCAAAACTTGAATCTGATCCGTGCTGTTCCAGATACGATTTTCTTAATTGGTGTCATCGTGATTATGGGGTTCAGCGTAAAAGCGCTATTCCATTTGCGTAAACCGACACACGGCGAGGGAGAAGCGCTTCCGGTCGCCGATCTGACAAAAGAAGAATAAACAAAAAAGAATCACAGCACAAATAGCTGTGATTCTTTTTATCTTTCTATGATAGCGCTTTCTATTTTGTTTATTGTTAGGTTTTCTGCATTTTTTCTTTTTTCTCGTGACATTGAAAACAGTATAATGTTTCTTTTTCGTCGCAAATGACGCCGTTTAAGAAACCATGAAAACAATGTATCGGTTTGCCGCACTGCGAACAAAAGCCAACAAGCTCTTCCAATCATCATTTCTCCTTTCACAGGCATTGAGAATTTTCATCCATCAATTGTGATATTCGTCACTACGACAAACGACAGAAATGATTATGATGTATACATAATTAATTATACTATAAAGGAGGCAATAAGTATGAATCAATTTGCCGCAAAAATTCATGCACCTGACTATGAGCCGAGAGAAAGACACCCTGCGATCTTTCGCTTATTCGATAGCTTAAAACCAGGTGAAGTGATGGAATTAACGAATGACCATGATCCGCGTCCGCTGCATTATCAGTTTATGATGGAACGTCCAGATCAATTTACTTGGGAGTACTTGGAAGAAGGACCAGAAATTTGGCGAGTCGCAATCGGCAAAAAATAAACATGAATGCTAAAAAAGATTCCCGAAAGAATGATGGGAATCTTTTTTTTTTGTTGCTTCCATGGTACAGTAAAACAAAGATTTTGGTGAAAGGGGAAAAATGAATGAACAAAATGGCAGGAGTGGTTCTTGCCGGCGGGCAGTCGCGGCGTTTTGGCAGCCCGAAAGCGTTTGCCAAATTTAACGGAAAATATTTTTTTGAAATTGCTGTGGAAACGTTACGCGCAGTAGTAGAGGATATTTATATTGTTAGCCATCCTTCGCTAATAGACTGTTTTCGACAAAAGACGGCGGAAAAAGTGATTATGGACGATGAACGGTATCGTGGCCAAGGGCCGCTTGCCGGAATTTATACGGTCATGAAAGAATGCGAGGCGGAATGGATATTTGTGCTTCCGTGCGATATGCCGTATATGCGTCCAGAAGCAGCGGCAAAACTTGCTAAATATGCGAACGAGAAGTTTGATGCGATTATCTGTGCGCATTTCGGCCGAATTCAGCCATTAGTTGGCATATATCATCGGCGAACATGCAAGCAGATCGAAAAACTTCTACAGGCACAAGATAATAGGATGAAATCGCTTTTTCGCCATTGCCATGTCCACTATGTGAACGAGCAAGATTTTTGGGAAGATGAGATCGTCTTTCGCAATGTAAACACGCCGAATGAGTTTGACGATATTGTGACATAAGTCACTTTGTGATATTTATCACATTAGTGTCCTCTCCAATGCAGTACAATGAGAACAAGGAGGGGGATAGTAGTGAGGGACTTTAACGAAAATCCGTTTATTGTGATTTGGGAACTAACAAGGGCATGTCAGTTAAAATGTGTTCATTGCCGAGCGGAAGCGCAATATCACCGCGATCCGCGCGAATTGACATTCGAAGAAGGGAAAAAGTTAATTGATGATATATATGAGATGGATCAGCCGCTTCTCGTGTTTACTGGCGGGGACCCGCTCATGCGCCCAGATGTATATGATCTTGCCAAATATGCGATTGACAAAGGACTTCATGTTTCAATGACGCCAAGTGCGACGCCGAACGTGACAAAGGAAGCGATTCGGAAAGCGAAGGAAGTTGGCCTTTCTCGTTGGGCGTTTAGTTTAGATGGGCCAAACGCGGAAATTCATGATCGTTTTCGTGGGACATCCGGTTCGTTTGATTTGACTATAAAAGCGATTGAATATTTACATGAACTTGATATTCCAGTGCAAATTAATACCGTCATCTCCCGATATAACGTCCATGTGCTTGATGAAATGGCAGAGTTGGTTGAAAAACTAAAATGTGTGCTTTGGAGCGTCTTTTTCCTTGTGCCGACAGGACGCGGAAAAGAGTCAGATATGATTTCGCCGGTGGAACATGAAAAAGTGTTTCGTTGGCTTTATGAAACGAGCAAGCGCGTCCCGTTTGACATAAAAACGACAGCAGGGCAGCATTACCGCCGTGTCGTGTTGCAGGCGAAAATGCGAGAAAAACAAATCTCGGGCGATGAAATTAACTATGAAGACGTGTTGATGAAGGGATTAACTGGACAAGTCGATGGTCTTGGCCGTGCGCCAAAAGGGGTCAATGATGGCAATGGATTTGTTTTTATTTCTCATATCGGTGACGTATATCCGAGCGGGTTGCTCCCGGTGAAAGCAGGAAATGTCCGGGAAACGCCGCTCGCGGAAATTTATCGAAATTCTCCGATTTTCCGAGATTTGCGCAATCCTGATAAATATAAAGGAAAATGCGGCGTATGCGAATTCCGCTACGTTTGCGGCGGATCGCGCTCGCGGGCGTATGCAGTTACGGGTGATTACTTAGAAAGCGAACCGTATTGCGTATACATTCCAAAAGCATTGCGACAAAAAGAAAAACATTTATCTTAATCACAGTGGTAACTGGCTCTCTTTTATTAGGGAGCCAGTTTTTTATTTACGAGTTCACTGAAATAATTTTCTAGACATTAAAATAAACAGGACACGATAAAGATGGAAATCAACTTTTTACAATTATGTGACACTATAAAAAAATGTGATAAACTTCACAAATATTTTTTTTTCATTTGCGTATGATGTACTCAAAAGCAGGTGAATTTAGTTATATGGCTGTGAACAAAAAGGAGGATTTTCGTGATGAATAAGCAAAAAGCCCTTTTGCCGATTACAACGTTGGCGATGACGTTTGCGTTTGCTGTATGGGCTGTATTTTCTCCGTTGGCGAATACATTCCAAGAAATGTACGGACTAACATCGACACAAAAAAGCATTTTAGTTGCGATTCCAGTTTTGCTTGGTTCCATTATGCGCATTCCGCTCGGGATTTGGACGGATCGATTTGGCGGCAGACGATTATTTTCGTTGTTGCTATTGTTCATAATTATTCCATTAATAGGAGCGGGTTTTGCTGATTCATATGCAATGTTAATGTTTTGGGCGTTCTTTATCGGAATGGCAGGGACGTCGTTTGCCATTTCTGTTACGTTCGTATCGCGCTTAACACCGCCAGAAAAACAAGGAACAGCACTCGGCATTAACGCGATGGGGAATATTGGAACAGCGGTGGCAAGCTTTTTGGTTCCTTCGATCGCGGCAGCGTTTGGAGTGAAATGGGCGTTTTGGGGAATGATTATCCCAGTTGTCATCATGCTCCTTCTTGTTTGGTTCTTTACTCCGGATATGCCAAAGCCTAAGCAGCAAAAAACGATGCTTGATTCGTTATCGGTGTTGAAGTATAAACATACGTGGACGTTATCTCTCTTTTATTTCGTTACATTTGGTGCATTTGTTGCATTCGGCATTTATTTGCCATCGCTGCTCATTGATTTATATGGTTTAACTCCGGTGGATGCCGGGCTTCGCGCTGCTGGATTTACCATTATTGCGACACTTGCGAGACCGATTGGCGGAAACCTCGGCGATAAAATCGGTGCCGAACGGGTATTGAATTTCGTTTATGCTGGAATTACGATTGGAGCGCTTGCCATTGTATTTGGAATGGAAAATATTGTTGTGATGACAGTCGCATGCTTGTTTATTGCCATTATGTCCGGATTAGGAAACGGTGCGGTCTTTAAGCTTGTTCCGCAGCTATTCCCTGCAGAAACAGGTGCTGTCACCGGCATCGTCGGCGCATGGGGCGGACTTGGCGGCTTTTTCCCACCGATTTTGCTGGGAATAGTGAAAGATGCTACTGGTTCTTACGTGCTCGGCTTTCTTCTTCTCAGCTTGTTTGCCCTCGTTTGCTTCCTGCTTAACCGCGTCGTCTTCGGAAAAAAAGTGGGCAAAGTGACAAAACCATATGCACCGTAACAAAAAGCAGGTCGTTTCAAGCGATCTGCTTTTTTTAATATGGAGCTTTGATTTCTGATTATTTGCATGTTTTTAAGTAAAACGTATATCGTTCAATCCATCATTTTCCCTACCGAAATGATTTCTAACGTTAATATATAACATTGTTCAACAATTCACAAACTATTCAAACATCGGCCATGATACGTGATACGAATCACTAGGATGAGAAACAGAACGCACTATTCTTAAAGTGTAAGGATTGATAAAAATGGAGGGAGGAACATGGCAGGCAAACTTCACACATTCATGGCGGTAGCAGCGACGGCAGCGTTACTAGCGGCCTGTGGAAACGAAGGTGCCGGGGAGAAAGAGGCGACGAAAGAAACGGTAAAGATAGAGCATCACGCAAGTTCAAACGTCATCGCTGCCCATAAAGATCTTAACCAAAAACCGGTTCCATTGAAAATGGAACGCATCGGTCCGCATGATGTCAAAATCGAGATGACTGCACAAGTAACTGACATCGAAATCGATAAAGGAAAAATCTATAAAGCATGGACGTTCAACGGTCAAGCACCTGGACCGCTCATTGTCGTCAATGAAGGAGATACGCTCCATTTTACGTTAAAAAATATGGACCCATCGCTGCCCCATAGCATGGATTTCCACGCCGTCCACGCTTCGCCGTCGAAAGATTTTGCCGACGTCATGCCGAATAAGTCGGGAACGTTTACGTACCCAGCGAACAACCCAGGCGTATTTATGTACCATTGCGGCACGAAGCCGGTGCTCGCCCATATCGCCAACGGCATGCATGGGATGATTATCGTCAAGCCGAAAAACGGCTATCCGACCGATAAAGAAGTGGACCGCGAATTTGTCTTAATCCAAAACGAGTGGTACAAGTATAATGACATGGATGATTTCCAAAACGGGGTACCAAGCTATGTTGTTTTTTCGGCAAAAGCGTTAAAAGCAGGCGATCGAAATACGAACGGAGATACATTTACGCTAAAAGAGAAGCCGCTCGTTGCCAAAGTCGGCGACAAAGTTAGAATTTACATCCTTAACGTTGGTCCGAACGAAGTCAGCTCATTCCATGTCGTTGGAACCGTTTTGGATGATGTGTATATCGACGGTAATCCAAACAACCATCTAAAAGGTTTGCAGACAGTGATGCTTCCGGCTAGCGGCGGCGCGGTCGTTGAATTTACCGTCACACGCCCGGGAACGTATCCGATCGTTACGCACCAATTCAACCACGCGCAAAAAGGAGCCGTAGCGATATTAAAAGTAACGGAGACCGGTGAAGATGACGGTACAGAAACAAGCGGACACTAACCGTTTCCCGTTCTGCCAAACGAGAAACGGCATGCCGCTACAAGAGAGCTTCTTCATCTATTGTAAAGGATTATAGAAAAAGATAAGTGATGTGCATCACACAACATTAAAAAGGAGAGATGAAAACTAACGGGTTCGGTTCAGAAGTACAAAATCAAAAAACAGTACAAATAACAGCGTAATTAGCACAAAATTCGAACCACATTTAACAAAGTAAAAGGCATATTAAAACGCTTGGGCTTATTCCAAGCGTTTTAAACTAAAATTATATTGACTTGTTCAATTAAGACTGTTACTAAAAGGTTACTACCGCACTTCAATTACGAAGGCATAACTTGAATCTCCCTTTTCCCATCTTGCTGAAACATCATACACATATACACCTTTTTCTTTTGGTAATAGTATCACATTATCATTTATTGGAACATTTTCTGTTTTTTCATTTGTAAGCCATCTATTTACTACTAATGTATTTTCTTTAGGCTCGTCTTTGAATTCTATTTTCAATTGGGAATTTGATGGTATAACCACAGGTTTTAGTTCTTGATTTTTAATGAGTTCTGGCGGAGAACTTGTATCAATACAAACAGAATTAAGTAATCCATTCCAACAATACGAACCTTGTGTCACTTCTACCTTTTTTTCTCCAACAGTTATGGTTGGTAAAGGTGGTTTAGCACTAAATAGTCCAATAACAAAATAACCCCCAATGCCTAACGCAATTAATATTAATAATGTAATTAAAAACTTTTTCATACACTCCCCCCTTATGGGTTCATTTTACTCTTGTTAATTTTCTGATTAATCTATATATTTAGTTTAACATAAAATACCAAAATCCTTAAAAAGGATTTCGTCAAAAAATATTGATATTTCAACAAAAATAAAAAAAACAAATCGCGTGGTGATTTGGTCTTATAAAATATCAAATCCCTTTCAAAGGGAAGTCATCAATGAATTGTCTTTATCCGTCACAAAACGCCATTCTGAAGCCTTTACAAGCTGTTTAATGAGCCAATAATGAGCAATCGTTGTATAAGTTATGTGTAATCCATCAATATACTTGGCTCTGCGTTCAATTTTATCTAATTCGGCTTGATACTCGACATAAGTTTGTTTGTCATTTTTTAGATGTAGGCATCGGATAATGATAATATTTCGGAATGCGAGCGTGTTTCTTAGCAAATTCATTTAGGGGGTTTTCTTTTAAAAGAACGGTATCAAGGGCAATATCCCTCAATGAAATATCCCAATCAAATGCCACATCACTTCGGAACACATACCTTGAGAAGACATCGGCAGTAATCACCACATTGGTTGGGAATTGACTTTAAATCGTCATACTGGCTGCCACCCATTCCTTTTTTCCGAACATTGTTGAGGAAATAAGTCATTTTATCTATTGAGCCACATTTCTTTAAACTGCATATTTTGAAGCGGTTTTGTTTCGTGCCGTTCCAAAAACTCCAAACATCTTCGATAAACAAATTCGTAATAGGTACCTCTCCCAATTTCCAAAAGTTCGCAAGTTCTGGTAATCGGAACCCGACTTAACAATAACTTTGTAAACCAAAGAAGAATATCACTTCGTTTTTGATTGTATGTGATAGATTGCTTACGGTTAGGTAATATATTAACTTCTTGCACGTCTTACATTGCCATCTTTGTGATTCACCTGTGCTTTTTCCACGTTTATAGAATGCCTTTGGTTCGTTAAAAGGCGTACAATCTTCCACAATACATCCATCTTTATGAAATTGATAATCGGGTTCAACATCTTGGATACTGTTGACAACAACCGAACTCGTTAGATGAAAACTCTCCTTTTTTATTTTTTGAATAATAAACGGAACAGATAGGAAACATATGCTAATAGAGGTTTAATTTATTTAAGCAGGGGAAAGAGGTGGTGAAATGGGCGGTCCATCTTTACGGAAATTAGAGGCGCATCGTTCCATTCATGAAGGGGCATTTACCGAGGCGAAACATCTGACTGAGCTGCTTGAGAAGCTATATAACGATGGGCGTCAGGAGCATCTTGGCGAGATTGCTGATGCGCTTGTGGAGCATTGGGAAAAGAGAGTCATTGCCCATGCGCAGGCGGAAGAAGAAGGATTTTATCAAGAAAAAGTAGAGGAAGACCACAATTTGTTTGAAAAAGTGGCGATGTTAAAGCGCGACCATGATTTAATGAGATATTTAATTGAAGAAGTGAAACAATTGTTAGCGCAACGAATTGATAAAGAGGTACTCACTCGATTTCACGCGCTTTTGCATATTAACCGTATGCATAGTGACGACGAAGAAAAATTTTTATTTTAGCCAATAAAGCAAAGGAAGGAGCTTCATGCTGACATGAATAAGAAACCTTCGCCGCTGCTAAAAAAGCTAAAGTATTTTGGCAAATCCGAAAAAAACGCTGGCCATGCCGAGGTATCACCGTATGGTCGCGACTCGGAAAAAGTGTACCGCCGTCGTTGGCAGCATGACAAAGTAGTTCGCACAACCCATGGAGTGAATTGTACTGGTTCCTGCAGTTGGAGGGTGCATGTGAAAGACGGCATTATTGCTTGGGAAACACAGCAGACCGACTATCCGACTACAGGTCCGGATATGCCGGAATACGAACCGCGCGGCTGCCCAAGAGGAGCAAGTTTTTCATGGTATACATACAGCCCGCTAAGAGTCCGCTATCCGTATGTGCGCGGAGCGCTTTTAAAGCTATGGAGAGAAGCATTAAAAAAAGAAGGAGACCCTGTTTCCGCATGGAAATCGATCGTGGAAGATCGCGAGAAGGCAAAACGGTATAAAAGCGCACGCGGAAAAGGCGGATTTATCCGCGCGAATTGGAATGAAGTCAACACAATGATTGCGGCTTCGCTTATTTATACGATTCAAAAGTATGGACCAGACCGTATTTTCGGTTTTTCACCTATCCCGGCGATGTCGATGGTAAGCTATGCCGCCGGTGCGAGATTTATAAATTTAATCGGCGGAGCGATGCTTAGTTTTTATGATTGGTATGCCGATCTTCCGCCTGCTTCCCCGCAAATATGGGGCGAACAGACGGATGTTCCGGAAAGTTCTGATTGGTTTAATTCGAGCTACATGATCGTGTGGGGATCAAACTTGCCGCAGACGCGCACTCCGGATGCCCATTTTTACGTAGAGGCGCGCTACCGGGGAACGAAAGTGGTCGCTGTGAGCCCGGATTATGCGGAGTTTGTCAAATTTGCCGACAACTGGCTTCCGATTCAGCCGGGAATGGACGGGGCGCTGGCGATGGCCATGACGCACGTCATTTTAAAAGAATTTTATGTCGATCGGCAAATAGATTACTTTACAAATTATGTGAAAAGGTATACGGATTTGCCGTTTTTAGTCATGCTTAAAAAACATGGAGACGATTATGTGGCAGATCGCTTTTTACGGGCAAGCGATATCGGCATGCCGCTGCGTTACGCGGAATGGAAAACGGTCGTATGGGATGAAAAGTCGCAGACTTTTGCCGTGCCAAACGGAACGATTGGGCATCGGTGGGAAAATAACGGGAATTGGAATTTGCAGCTCAATGACATGGACAATAAACGAATCGGCCTCGATCCGGCATTAACGTTTTTAGGAAAAGAAGATGATATTGTTACGATTAAAATTCCGCATTTTGAAGTAGAGAAAAAATCGGTGCTAGAACGCGGCGTTCCTGTAAAAGCAATCAAGAAAAACGGAGATACGCTGTATGTAACGACCGTTTTTGATTTATTGCTGGCCAAAACCGGTGTTTCCCGCGGACTGTCGGGTGATTATCCTGTCGATTATAATGATCCGAAACCGTATACGCCGGCATGGCAGGAAGCGATTACTGGCATTGATCGAAACACGGCGGCGCAAATCGCTCGCGAATTTGCGCAAAATGCGATCGATTCGAAAGGTCGTTCGATGATTGTCATGGGCTCAGGCATCAACCATTGGTATCATTCCGATGCTATCTACCGTGCGATTTTAAACCTTGTTTTGTTAACGGGTTCGCAAGGAGTAAATGGTGGAGGATGGGCGCATTATGTCGGACAGGAAAAAGTGCGGCCGCTGGAAGGCTGGCAGACGATTGCGATGGCGCGCGACTGGGGAGGACCGCCGCGTCTGCAAAACGGAACGTCGTTTTTCTATTTTGTAACAGAGCAGTGGAAATACGAAGATCAAAAGATGGACGAACATATTTCTCCGTTGTTTGATCAGCCGCGTTATCAGCATGGCGGCGACTATAACTATTTAGCGGTTCGTTTAGGGTGGCTCCCATCTTATCCGCAATTTAACGCAAACAGCATCACGTTAGTGGAAAAGGCAAACGCAAAGACAAACGAAGAAGCGATTCAATATGTGGTCAATGAAATAAAACAAGGAAATTTAACGTTTGCGATCGAAAATCCGTCCGACCCGATCAACTTTCCGAGAGTGATGTTTGTTTGGCGCGCCAATTTGATCGGTAGCTCGGCAAAAGGCCATGAATATTTTTTAAAACATTTGTTAGGGACACATCACGCAAATTTAAGCGGACAAAACGATGGGCTAAAGACGAGCGAAATCGTTTGGGATGAGGATGCACCCGAAGGAAAGCTCGATTTAATGGTAAACATCGATTTTCGCATGAATGGAACGGGGCTGTATTCCGATATCGTCCTTCCGGCAGCCACCTGGTATGAAAAATATGATATAAGCAGCACCGATATGCATCCGTTTGTGCATCCGTTTAATCCAGCGATTGCCCCGCCGTGGGAAGCGAAATCGGATTGGGATTTCTTTAAAGGGCTCGCCAAGACGTTTTCGGAAATGGCAAAACACTATTTTTCCGCTCCAGTCAAGGATGTGGTAGCAACGCCGCTTTTGCATGATACACGAGATGAAATCGTCCAGCCGTTTGGAATCGTGAACGATTGGAAAGACGGAGCGAGCGACCCGGTTCCGGGGGTAAATTTTCCGCGGCTTCACATCGTGGAAAGGGATTATGCAGAAGTGTACAACAAATTTGTGGCTCTCGGCCCGGTTGTTCAGGAACGAATCGGAGCGAAAGGGCTCAGCTGGAACGCCAATGAAGAATACAAATGGCTGCTTGATACGGCCGGTTCTTCCTCGCTGACAGGGCCGTATAAAGATTGTCCAAGCCTGTTGACCGACCGTGACGCTGCGGAGGCGATATTGGCGTTATCGAGCGCGACAAACGGTTCGCTGGCGCTGAAAGCTTGGGAAGAGATGGAAAGAAAGACGATGCAAAAGCTAAAAGATTTAGTGGAAGAACGGGCGGAAGAGCACATTACGTTCCAAGCGATTACATCACAGCCGCGCCAAGTGTTAACTACTCCTGTATTTAGCGGGAGCGAAACAGGAAACCGGCGGTACTCCCCATTTACAACCAATGTCGAGCGGCTCATTCCATGGCGGACGTTAACGGGAAGGCAACATTTTTACCTTGACCATGAGTTAATGCTGGAGTTTGGCGAGGAATTACCGACGTTTAAAGCACCATTGCGAAAACTGGCTTTCTACGAAAAGGACCATCGTCCGAAGGTAAGCGGCAAAGAAATTGCGCTCCGCTATTTAACGCCGCACTTTAAGTGGTCGTATCACAGCACATATGGAGATACGCTCCCGATGTTAACGATGTTTCGCGGCGGACCGCATGTATGGATGAATAAAGACGACGCGGAAGAAGCAGGCATTGCCGATAACGATTGGATTGAAATGTATAACCGCAACGGTGTTGTCATCGCACGGGCGGTTGTCAGCCACCGGCTGCCGCGCGGAGTCGCGTTTATGTATCACGTGCAAGACCGTTATATTAATGTTCCGGGCTCGCCAATCAGCAAACTTCGCGGCGGAACGTTTAACAGCCCGACGCGCATTCATGTAAAACCGACACAAATGATCGGCGGCTATGCGCAATTAAGCTATGGCTTCAATTATTATGGTCCAACGGGAAACCAACGGGATGAACAAGTCATCATTCGCAAACTTAAAAAAGAGGAAGTGAACTGGCTTGAGGATTAGGGCACAATTTGGAATGGTGATGAATTTAGATAAATGTATCGGCTGCCATACGTGCAGCATTACATGCAATAATACGTGGACGAATCGTCCCGGAGCAGAGTACATGTGGTGGAACAACGTAGAAACAAAACCGGGAATCGGTTACCCGAAAGAGTGGGAGAATCAAGATTTACGTAAAGGCGGATGGGTGCTCAAAGACGGGAAGCTCGAGCTGCGTGCCGGCGGCCGGGTGAATAAACTGCTAAATATTTTCTATAATCCGGACATGACCCCGATTGACGATTATTATGAGCCTTGGACATATGACTATGAAAATTTAATTAACAGCCCGGAAAAACAACATCAGCCTGTTGCCAGACCAAAATCGCAGCTGACAGGTGAATATATGGAAATTACGTGGGGACCGAACTGGGAAGATGACTTGGCAGGAGTATTTGAGACAGGAAAAAGCGATCCAAATATAAAAGGCATTGAAGAGAAAGTGAAGTTCGAATTTGAGCAAACGTTTATGATGTATTTGCCGCGCATTTGCGAGCATTGCTTAAACCCGCCATGCGTTTCCTCCTGTCCATCGGGCGCGATTTATAAACGGGATGAAGACGGAATTGTGCTCGTTGATCAGGATGCGTGCCGAAGCTGGCGTTTTTGTATGACGGGCTGTCCGTATAAAAAAGTGTATTTTAATTGGAAAACACATAAAGCGGAAAAATGTACGTTTTGCTTTCCACGCATTGAGACCGGTCAGCCAACGATCTGCTCAGAAACATGCGTCGGGCGTCTCCGCTATATCGGCATTGTTTTTTATGACTTAGATAAAGTGGAGGCTGCTGCTTCGGTTAAGGATGAAAAAGATTTATATCAAGCCCACTTAGATGTATTTCTTAATCCGTATGATCCGGAAGTGATCAAAGCGGCGCGTGAAGCAGGATATACCGATGATTGGATTGAAGCGGCACAGCGCTCCCCGGTTTATAAATTGGCGGTGGAACAAAAAATTGCGCTTCCGCTTCATCCTGAGTATCGCACATTGCCAATGGTTTGGTATATTCCGCCGCTAAGCCCAATCATGGGAGCATTTGACGGTGGATTGGACGACATTAATGCTCACGTCATTTTTCCAGCGATTGATCAAATGCGCATTCCGATTGAATATTTGGCGAACTTGCTTGCAGCAGGAGATACGGAAGTGATTCGCACGGTGTTGAAAAAAATGGTGGTGATGCGAAGTTATATGCGCGCCGTGAACTTGGGGAAAGAACCGGATAAGAGCATATTAGATAAAGTGGGAATGGATGAACATACGGTGAAAGAAATGTACAAGCTTTCCGCTGTTGCGAAATATTCCGACCGCTATGTGATTCCATCTTCTCATCGCGAGAAGGCAGACAATATGTTTTACGGACAAGGAGCAGTCGGTTATGAATTTATGGAATCTTGTTCCGGCTGTTCGGGATATGACGCGGAAAACTTTCATCAATTTTATTGGAGTGATATCGATGGAAGAGCACCGGAAAATTTTTAAAATCGCTTCGATTTTGCTGCAGTACCCGGAACAAGGGTGGATTGGTGATGAACAATTATTCCATGAAATTTCTTCGCTAAGCAATGAAGGCGTCCGGAAACTGTTTATGCAGTTTCTGGACTATTTAACAACAAACGAAATAGAGACGTTATGCGAAATATATGTGAATACGTTTGATTTTAGCGATAAAACCACAATGTATTTAACTTATCATCTATTTGGCGATCAGAAAGAGCGCGGCCAAGCCTTTTTAAAACTAAAAGAAGAGTTTCGCAACGCCGGTTTTGATCTATTGGATGAGGAGCTGCCAGACTATTTGCCAGTCGTTTTAGAATTTGCGTCTGTCGCTCCCGAAGAGCATGCAAAGAAGATGCTTCTTATTCATAAAACAACCATTGATAAAATTACAGAGGAACTAAAATTAGCGAATAATCCGTATTATCTTGTCATGGATGGCTGTGTAACCGGAATCGTTTCATTTTTAGAGGAGAAAAAAGCCTCTTAACAATACGAACATGAATGGAGGACGCCTGATGAGTTTACTTGATCAATTTATTTGGGTAATTTATCCATATCTCATGCTTACGTTATTTGTCGTTGGTCATATTTACCGTTATAATACAGATCAATTTGGCTGGTCGGCAAAATCAAGTGAGTTTCTTGAAAGCAGACGGCTGCGATGGGGAAGTATTCTTTTTCATTGGGGAATTATATTTGTTTTTTTCGGGCACGTAGCTGGGATACTGGTGCCAAAACCATTTTATGAAACAATCGGAATTACGGATGAGATGTATCACTTCGGGGCGGTTTGGTTCGGCGGCGCAGCTGGAGTCGCAACGGTCATCGGCGTTCTGTTGCTGCTATGGCGGAGGTTAAGCGTTCGTCGTATTTTCCGCAACAGCAGCAAAAGTGATTTCCTTGCATTGTTTCTGTTAACCATCGTCATTTTAACGGGATTTACCAATACAGTAGGATATACCGCTACAGGAGGAACGTTTGATTATCGCGATACGATTGGCCCATGGTTCCGAGGGATTTTAACGTTTCGGCCGCTGCCTCAACTGGTAAGCGATGCCCCGTTAGGATTCCAAATTCATATTATTACCGCCTTATTGCTGTTTGGCATCTGGCCGTTTACCCGTCTTGTCCATGTTTGGAGCGTTCCGCTGACGTATTTAAATAGACATTATGTTGTATATCGCCGCATGCGTGCAAAGAAGATTTAAAAACACCCTCCTTTTCCATTCGAAAAGGAGGGGTGTTTTTATTCAATGCGACAAATATCCACCGGACAGTTTTCGCATTGAATTTCCTTCTTTAAATAGTCGAGGTCATGGATCGTAATTTTTCCTTTTTTAATGGAAAGAACACCTTGCTGTTTTAACACGTTCAACATGCGGTTGACGCTTTCGCGGGTGGTGCCGCAAAAGTTGGCTAAATCTTGGTTTTTCAGCGTTAAGTCGATGAGGATGCTTCCATTATCCAGCGTAACGCCATAGCTGTTGCACATGCGGATGAGCGTGGAATAGAGCGCTCCTTTTTTGCCGTGCATAATTAAATCGCGAAATTTCGTTTGTGTCCGCCGCGCATGCATGCTGACCCATTGCATATATTCATAAGTAAGTGAAGGGTTGGTGAGGAGCTCTCGTTCTAAATCATCTTTTTTAATGACTGCCACTTCACCATCTTCGATTACTTTTGCTGTTAACAAATAGCGAGGTTCTGCTGTAAACAATGTTAGCTCGCCGATAATTTCCCCAGAGCCGCAGATGCGGAAACACATCTCTTTTCCGTCAGCGCAAATTTTGCTCATTTGCACTTTACCTGAAAGAATAAGATATAGTTCATCAGCATCCATTCCTTCTTGGAATAAAAATGTTCCTTTTCGTATTTTGACTGTATGTTTCGCAGAACGGAGTAATTCACGCAAATGGCCAAAGCGATCATGGTTGTGCAACGTTTTTGCTGCAAGCATTTTTTTCACCTCAATGATTTGTTGTTACTTCCATTGTAGGAAACAAGGGGTTGGTTTTGTTGTGAAGAAAATCACATTTTGTTGTATTTGTGATCATTGTCACAATGATGTCACAAAATATTTTTTGAAACCGTTTTCATGATTGTTATGTTAAAATGTGAGTAACGTCACAACATTTCTCTTATCTTTCTTGTATAGTAAATGGGAAAATGTCATAGTGTTGTTGAAAGAGGTTTTTGACATAATTGGATTTTGTTGTCGATAAAAGCGGCATTCATCTCCAGAGTCATTGTGGTCCTACTTGGAACCGTTATCGCGAAATGGATGGCATGCCACCGGTTTAAAGGGAAAATCGTAATAGAAACGGTGCTGAGGCTTCCACTTGTGATTCCGCCATCGGTCATTGGTTTTTTTCTGTTTGGAAAAAACAGCGGTATTTACATGGTTAATTATGTGCGACAAACTTTAAGTTCAATTGAAAGGAGGAGGCGGTATGGGAAAAGGTCAATCGGTGATTGTCGACCAGTGGAACCGTCCGCTTCGCGATTTGCGCATTTCAGTAATAGACCAGTGCAATTTCCGATGCGTATATTGTATGCCGGCAGAAATATTCGGACCGAATTTCCGTTTTTTGCGTGAAGACGAATTATTAACGATCGAGGAAATGGGGCTGCTTGCGGAAAGTTTTGCGGAACTTGGGGTGGAAAAAATTCGCATCACCGGGGGAGAACCGCTGTTAAGACGCGACTTAGACTTATTAGTAGAACGGCTGGCGCACATTTCCGGCATTCGCGATATCGCTCTTACTACGAATGGGATTCATTTAGTGAAATGGGCAAAACGTTTGAAAGAAGCGGGGCTCAAGCGCGTCAATGTCAGCCTGGACGCGTTAGATGACGAAGTATTTAAAAAGATGAACGGGGTTGGCGTCGGGGTCAAACCGGTGTTAAAAGGGATTGAAGCAGCGCGGGAAGCCGGGCTTGGCGTTAAAGTGAACATGGTCGTCAAAAAGGGAATGAACGACTCGCAAATCATTCCGATGGCGAACTATTTTAAAGAACGAGGCATTACCCTCCGCTTTATTGAATATATGGACGTCGGCACGACAAACGGATGGGACTTTTCCCATGTGGTAACGAAAAAAGAAATGTATGAACGCCTGCAGCAAATGCATCCGCTTGAGCCGGTGGAAAAAGCCTACTTCGGCGAGGTGGCAAGCCGCTACCGCTATGTTGGCACGAACGTGGAAGTCGGCTTTATCACTTCGGTGACCGAATCGTTTTGCCAAAGCTGCACTCGGGCGCGCATTTCCGCCGATGGCACGCTATATACGTGCTTGTTTGCTGCAAGCGGTGTTTCGTTAAAAGAAAAACTGCGTTCCGGGGCCGATAAAGAAGAAATAAAGAAAATGATTGCATCGACATGGAACATGCGGACAGACCGCTACTCGGATGAACGAACGGAGCAAACAGCAAAAACGAGGAAAAAAATTGAAATGTCTTATATTGGCGGATAAACAAACCGGACTTGCTCGTTATGTGGAGCAGTCCGGTTGTTGTTTATTGGGATGCTTCTGTTTCATGAAGAACACGCGGAAATAAAATGTTATTTTCCAAATGGATATGTTCCAATAAATCTTCTTCTAGCGCTTCTAATCGGTTGTAGACAAGATGGTACGTCCGGCATGCATCTTCTGGCGGGGTGAAGTCATTTGTAATCTCACGAATCGTTTTGATGATATCGCCAGCAACATCATGTTCATTGATAAGTTCGCGAATTGCTTGTTTCATCGTTTCTCTGTTTTCTGGAGTCGGAGTTTCTTCAAATTGTAAAATAAGCGGGAAAGCATGAGTTTCTTCTTTGATCGTATGCTGCTCGAGTTCTGTTTTCAGCTCGTTAAACAACTTATGAATTTGTGCTAGATGCGGGTGATGCACCCCATGAACGCGAAGCACTTTTGTTACGTAAGGGCTAAGATTAGGCAATTCTTCCGCCAGGTAACGGTGATGTTTTTGGATAATATGGTCGATCAGTTCACTATAAGAAGCTTCCGACCAATTTTTTTCATCTTTTTCAAGTGATTGTGCATAAAGAGTATTTAATTGTTCTAGTATCGCTTTGCCATCTAAGTTTCGTTCTTGTATCGCTTCTTTTAACGGACGCTGTCCACCGCAGCAAAAATCAATTTTGTATGCTTTGAAAATATCGCTTGCTTTTGGAAACTGTGCTACGATATCACCGATGATCGATTGTTCTGTAAATCGTTTTTCCATGATCGGCCCCTCCATTTTTTATAAATCGTTACAATCTAAGTATATTTCCTTTTCTATTTCTATGTCGTGATGCATATCACACATATATTTATGAATAGATTTTGAACAAATCATGTTGAACTGCAAAGGAAGCCAGAAAATGTGATTAATCTCACAAATGAATTTTTTTCGTTTCCGTACAATAGAAAACAAGATGGATTACAAACTTAATCTTCTGCAAGAAGCAGGACTTTCAAGTTTAACTTATATAGTTGAAAAAATGAATAGAAAGATTGATAATATCAATACATTTGGAATAAGGATGCATAAATGGAAACCAATATACAGGAAGAGGGATAAAATCATGGAAGAAAGACGAACTCTTATTCCGGTAACAGAGGCAATCCAAAAAGTCATGAAGTATGCAGGAACAGGAGAAGTGGAAACGGTTTCATTAGAAGAGGCATATGGACGGTATTTGGCGGAAGAATTGCGCGCTGACCATGACGTTCCGCCGTTTGACCGGTCACCATATGACGGTTTTGCGATACGCGCTGTTGATTCCGCAAAAGCAAAGCTTGACAATCCCGTAGAATTTGAAGTGATTGAAACGATTGGAGCGGGACAAGTAGCGTCGAAGACCGTTCAACCATTTCAAGCGGTGCGCATTATGACGGGGGCGCAAATTCCAGATGGATGCGATGCGGTTGTCATGCTGGAATTAGCGAAACAATATGAGAGAGACGGAAAAACATATATGTCGATCAAACGTCCCTTTCAACCGGAAGATAACATTTCGTTCCAAGGAGAAGATGCGAAAAAAGGAGAGGTGCTCGTCCCAAAGGGAACGTTTATTAATCCAGGAGTGCAAGCATTGTTAGCGACATTCGGGTATGCTCGGGTGAAAGTCGCGAGAAAACCGCGAATTGGCATTTTCGCGACAGGCAGCGAGCTTTTGGACGTATCTGAGCCGCTCGTTCCCGGAAAAATTCGCAACAGCAACGCCTATATGATTCAGGCGCAAGTAGTACGCAGCGGCGCGGAGCCAGTTTATTTTGGAAAATTAGCCGATGATGTGGATACATGTTTTACAGCAATACAAAAGGCGCTGCCACAAGTTGATTTTCTCATCACAACGGGCGGCGTTTCGGTTGGAGATTACGATTATTTGCCGGCCATTTATGAACGCCTTGGGGCAGAAGTGTTATTTAATAAAGTCGCGATGCGTCCGGGAAGCGTGACGACGGTTGCGCAGCTCAATGGAAAACTGTTGTTTGGTCTATCTGGCAACCCTTCGGCATGTTACGTTGGATATGAGTTGTTTGTACGTCCGGCCGTACGGACGCGTCTATTTTCGCCAAAACCGTATTTACGGAAAGCGACGGCAACGTTGATGGCAGACTTTCCTAAACCGAATCCGTTTACCCGGTTTGTTAGAAGTTATGTGGCGGTCGAAGATGGCCGGTTAACCGTGTCGCCTGTTGGGACAGATAAATCGAATATAGTCACATCGCTGGCAAAAGCAAATGCGCTGATGGTGCTGCCTGGAGGGACGCGAGGATTTGCAAAAGGGGATACCGTCGATGTATGGCTGCTAGAAGATGAGGAAGGAAGTGACATATGAACGTTTGGCAAGTGGTTGGCTATAAAAATAGCGGCAAAACGACGCTTATTGAAAAATGGATAAAAATCGCGGCAGCCGAAGGATATCGTGTCGGAACAGTGAAACATCACGGACACGGCGGTTATCCTGAAAGAAACGATTCCTATACGGATTCAAAGCGCCACGAGCAGGCGGGAGCAGTTGCCGTTTCAGTGGAAGGCGGCGGTTTGCTCGAGCTTCACGCATGGCAGCCTGCATGGCCGCTAGCGCAAATTTTATCATTATATGAACTTTTGCCGCTTGATTTCGTACTTGTCGAAGGCTACAAACATGAATCATATAAAAAGGTTGTGATGCTGCGAAACGAGGACGATTGGGATTCGCTGTCACAGTTGTCTAATATTATTGCCGTTATTACGTGGGAATCTTCTTCGCGGCTATCTTTCATTCCATATCCTTTATTTTTCATCGATGATGAGGAAAGTTATTTACATTGGTTAATGAATGAGGTGAGAAAAAACGAATGAAGGAACGCCTTTTTATGATTACGGACAAGCCGATTTCCATTGAGAATGTGGTAAAAAAAGTAATGCGCCCCGAAGCCGGAGCGGTGACCACGTTCATGGGAACGGTGCGCGAATGGACAAACGGAAAGCGGACCTTATTTTTACAATACGAAGCGTACGTATCGATGGCGGAAAAAATGCTAGAACAAATCGGGGAGGAGATTCGAGAAAAATGGCCAGAAACGAAAGTGGCGATTACGCACCGAATCGGCAGGCTGGATATCGGCGATATCGCTGTCGCCATCGCCGTTTCGTCGCCGCACCGCAACGACGCGTATGAGGCAAACCGATATGCGATTGAGCGCATTAAACAAATTGTTCCGATTTGGAAAAAAGAACATTGGGAAGATGGAACGGAATGGGTTGGCAATCAATTAGGGACGAAAGCGTATCCAACAGGAAAGCCGGAAGGAGAGGATTTACAATGATCACACTTCTCTTTTTTGCGCATTTACAGGAAGCAATTGGAGAGGAGCGTATGGTGCTTCCTGACGTTCCCAAAACGGTAAATGCATTAAAGCAGGAAGTAGAAAAGCGTTATCACATTGATCTGAAACAAGTGATGGTCGCGGTGAATGAGGAATATGCCCGCGATGATCAAACACTTCAGCCAGGTGATATCGTTGCCTTTATCCCACCGGTAAGCGGAGGATGAGATCTATGAAAAACCGACAAAAACAAAAGTGGATTGTTCCGAAACAACATGGCGCATGGGCAATGCTGATCATTCCGTTTGTATTAGGCGCATATGCAGGCGGATTGACATGGCTTCATCTGCCGTTATTTGTAGGATGGTTTTTCTTATACTTGGCGACATATCCGTTGTTGATGGCGGTAAAATTAAAACGCACACAAGAGTACATGTGGTCGTTTTACGGCTACACTGCCATTGCCGCTGTGATATTAGCTATTTGTTTATGGTATGTGCCATCTTTATTTTATTTTGGAGCGGCGATGCTTCCGTTCTTTCTAATTAATCTTTCTTATGCCAAACGGAAGCAGGAACGTGCTTTTTGGAATGATGTTGCGGCAATCATTGTTTTTTGTGTTGCTGGTCTTGCCAGCTTTTATGTTGGGCGCGAGGAATTAACGATAGAAGCGTTTGAACTAGCTGCTTTTTGTTTTCTCTTTTTCCTCGGAAGTACCTTTTACGTAAAAACAATGATTCGCGAAAAGAAAAACCCGATGTATAAATGGTTGTCATGGGGATACCATGGAATATTAATGATCGCGCTCGTTGTCATCGGGTACCCGTTATTTGTTCTTGCCTATGTGCCAAGTGTTGTTCGGGCTGTTTATTTATATGGCAAATCGCTGCCGATTATGAAATTAGGAATATTAGAAATTGCCAACGCCGCTTATTTTCTTATTGCCATGATCGTCCTTTACTCATAAAAACGAGGTATGTAAGTGAACGCACCTCGTTTTTTTATTTAGTGTGTCCGATGATGTACAGGTGTCCGAGTATAATACACTTTTTCCATGAAACAAATATTGTGTTTTGCGGAAATAGTTATAAAAACGATTAAAAAATATTTAGAAAATAATTAAATATACATTTGATTTTATTTTTATACAGTATTATAATGGTAATTACATGAAAGATAATTCGTTCAAGGAGGCTTGTCATGAATATTGCAATCATTGGTGCGACCGGGTATGGCGGTGTAGAATTATTAAGATTTTTACAGCATCATCCACATGTTCATCACTGTTCGCTTTATTCTTCTTCACAAGACGGCATCCATTTTTCCGAAAGCTTCCCGCATGTTGGCGAAATAGAGGGAGCGATTCTTCAGAAAATCGATGTCGAACAAATGGCAGATGAATGCGAGGTCGTCTTTTTTGCTACTCCGCCAGGCGTTTCTAGCACACTTGCACCAACGTTGATTGATAAAGGAGTTAAAGTGATTGACTTATCCGGCGATTTTCGCTTGAAAGATAGATCGGTATATGAAATGTGGTATAAGCGACAAACGGCTTCCGATCACTATTTGCAACAGGCGGTATACGGATTAACGGAATGGAATAAAGAGGACATTCAAAAGGCGCAGCTTCTTTCCAATCCGGGATGCTATCCGACCGCTACGCTGCTCGGTTTAGCCCCGCTTGTCAAAGAACGGTTGATTGAAGAAGATTCTATTATTGTTGACGCAAAATCCGGGGTGTCGGGAGCAGGACGGAAAGCTTCGCTGAATACCCATTTTTCAGAAGTCAATGAAAATGTCAAAATTTACAAAGTGAATTCTCACCAACATATTCCAGAAATCGAACAAATGCTAAAAGCTTGGAATGAACGCATTCAGCCGATTACGTTTAGCACACATTTAATTCCGATGACAAGGGGAATTATGGCAACGATTTATGCGAAAGCAAAGAAAGAGCTGTCGTTAGAGACATTGCTAGATTTATATAAAACAAGTTATGAAGATTCGAAATTTGTCCGCGTTCGCAAGCCTGGACAATTCCCAGCCACAAAAGAAGTGTATGGCTCCAACTATTGCGATATCGGAGTTGCTTATGACGAACGTACGGGAAGAGTTACCGTTGTTTCCGTCATCGACAATCTTGTCAAAGGAGCGGCAGGACAGGCGATTCAAAACTTGAACGTGATGATGGGCTGGGATGAAGAAAGCGGGCTTATGTTAGCACCGATTTATCCATAAGGAAGGAGATCAAACGATGGTGATCGCAAAGCAAGAAAAGCATGGAACGAAAATTTCTTATATTGCGGAAGGAACGGTCGTAACTCCAAAAGGATTTAAAGCGGCAGGCGTGCATGCCGGTTTGCGTTACGCGAAAAAAGATTTGGGCGTTATCGTATGCGATGTGCCAGCATCTTGTGCCGCGGTTTATACACAAAACCATTTTCAAGCCGCCCCGCTGAAAGTAACGCAACAAAGCATCGCGGCCGAGCAAAAATTGCAGGCGGTAGTCGTCAATAGCGCATGCGCGAATGCGTGTACGGGAGAAAGAGGATTAAAAGATGCGTATGAAATGAGAGAATTATGCGCACAACAGTTCAGCATTGCCCCGCATCTTGTTGCGGTCGCCTCCACTGGTGTGATCGGTGAATTTATGCCGATGGAGAAAATTCGGGAAGGAATGAAAAAATTAGAGCCAGGCGACTTGCCGGAAAATGCGGAGGCGTTTCAAACAGCGATTTTAACGACTGATACGGTCATGAAAAAAGCTTGTTATCAGACAACGATTGACGGAAAAACGGTAACGATCGGAGGCGCGGCGAAAGGTTCGGGAATGATTCATCCGAATATGGCAACCATGCTCGCGTTTGTGACGACCGATGCCAATATTTCTTCGCCGGTATTGCAAGAAGCGCTTCGTTCCATTACAGATGTATCCTTCAATCAAATTACGGTAGATGGAGATACGTCCACGAACGATATGGTAATCGTTATGGCGAGCGGACTTGCCGGAA
This sequence comes from Parageobacillus galactosidasius, assembly GCF_002217735.1. Lineage (NCBI taxonomy): Bacteria > Bacillati > Bacillota > Bacilli > Caryophanales > Anoxybacillaceae > Parageobacillus > Parageobacillus galactosidasius. Next base: position 831,977 of record NZ_NDYL01000001.1, read on the forward strand.
ATAAGGAATTAACGCCGGATCATCCAGACTGGGAAAACTTTTATGAAGCGCTGAAAAAAACATGTGAGGATTTAGCGAAACAAATCGCCAAAGATGGCGAAGGGGCGGCGAAGCTCATTGAAGTGCGCGTGAACGGGGCGAAAACGGACGAGGATGCGAAAAAAATCGCCAAACAAATCGTTGGCTCTAATTTAGTAAAAACGGCGGTCTATGGTGCTGACGCAAACTGGGGAAGAATTATCTGTGCAATTGGCTACGCAGATGCAATGGTGAATCCGGACAATGTCGATATTTCGATGGGACCGATTGTCATGCTAAAAGGAAGCGAACCGCAGCCATTTTCCGAAGAGGAAGCGAGAGCCTACTTGCAAAATGATGAGATTATCATTGAAGTAGATCTTCATCTCGGCAACGGAACAGGAGTTGCTTGGGGCTGTGACTTAACGTACGATTATGTGAAAATTAACGCGAGTTATCGCACGTAATAAGGGGAGAGGGAGATGGGAAAGACGATTGTCATCAAATGTGGAGGGAGCGTGTTAAGTGATCTGTCGCCGTCGTTTTTTACAAGTTTACAAGAGATGTACGCACAAGGTATGAACATTGTTCTCGTTCACGGCGGCGGACCGGAAATCGGACAAATGCTAAAACGGCTAAACGTGCCGAGTGAATTTGTGAACGGTTTGCGCAAAACGACAAAAGAAGTACTAGAAGTAGCAGAAATGGTTTTAGCAGGAAAGGTAAATAAGCAGCTTGTGGCATTGCTGCGGCAGCATGGGCTGCCTGCCGTGGGCGTTTCCGGTGTAGACGCCTGTTTATTGCAAGCGGCGCCAATCGATTTAGCGAAGCTCGGATACGTTGGGGAAGTCGTCAATGTCAATGCCGATTTTGTTCATCAGCTATTAAAATCACGTTACATTCCGATCATTTCACCGATCGGTGCGGATAAGGATGGCCAAAAATATAATATTAACGCCGATACAGCAGCGGGGGCGGTAGCGAAAGCGATCAAGGCGGCGCAATTGCTATTTGTGACGGACGTTCCGGGGATTTTGCGAAACGGTTCTATCGTTGAACAGGCAACGATCGATGTGATTGAACGGATGATGAATGAAGGGATTATTACAGGAGGAATGATTCCGAAAGTAAAAGCAGCGATTGCCGCGTTATCGGAATCGCTTCATGAAGTGATGATCGTAAGCGGGAAAACACCGTTTTATGAAAACGGGCAATTGCATGGAACGACGATTCGAAACGAAGTGGGGGTCTATTAATGGGAGCGTTATTTCCGACATATAACCGTTGGAATATTTGTATACAATCAGCGGAAGGGACGACGGTTACCGATATAAACGGAAAACAGTATTTGGATTTTGTTTCCGGGATCGCCGTCTGTAATCTTGGCCACCGTCATCCTGCTGTGCAGAAAGCGATCGAAGAACAGCTTGAGCGGTTTTGGCATGTTTCTAATTTATTTACCATTCCGCTTCAGGAAGAGGTAGCGGAACTTCTTGCGGCAAATAGCTGCGGCGATTATGTGTTTTTCTGCAATAGCGGCGCGGAAGCGAACGAAGCGGCATTAAAATTAGCGCGCAAACATACGGGGCGACATAAAGTCATTACATTTAAGCAATCGTTTCATGGACGGACGTTTGCGACGATGTCGGCCACAGGACAAGAAAAAGTATACAAAGGGTTTGGCCCGCTTTTACCACAATTTATCCATCTGCCGTTTAATGATATCGAAACACTGGAAAACGAAATGAACGAAGATGTTGCGGCGGTAATGGTGGAAATTGTTCAAGGAGAAGGTGGAGTCAGACCGGCCGATAAAGCGTTTTTGAAAAAAATAGCTGAGCTTTGCAAGCAATACGGCGCGCTATTGATTGTTGATGAAGTGCAAACCGGCATCGGCCGCACTGGCAAACCATTTGCCTATCAATATTTTGATATCGAACCGGATATTATTACAAGTGCGAAAGGGTTAGGAAGCGGCATTCCAGTTGGTGCGATGATTGGCAAAGCGTTTTTGAAAGATACGTTTACCGCAGGGGTTCACGGTTCGACATTTGGCGGCAATCCAATCGCGATGGCAGCCGCAAAAGCGACGTTGCAAACGATTTTTCAGCCTGACTTTTTACAAGACGTACAAGAAAAAGGAACGTATTTCTTAACGAAGCTTCAAGAGGCATTAAGCGAATTTTCGCTAGTAAAAGAAGTTCGGGGACTTGGGTTATTAGTTGGCATTGAATGTGATGAGGACATTACAAAACTAATCCCATTTATTCACAAAAATGGACTGCTTGTATTAACAGCTGGTCCGAATGTGATTCGGCTATTGCCGCCGCTAGTCGTTTCAAAAGAAGAATTAGATCAAGCGGTAGGCATTATCAAACAAACAATACAGAAAGAAAAAATCGCAGCTACGAAGTAGTCGATAGCTGCGTCTTTATCCTTAATAGGTGAATAAAAATTCTGTAATATAAATAAAAATTCGAGCATGAGGTGTCATTCATGGAAGCATATTTGCATTTAGCAAACGGAAAGACATTTGTCGGACAGTTGGAATCGCCGCTTCCAAATGAAGAAGTGAGCGGAGAAATCGTTTTTTTTACCGGCATGACCGGGTATCAAGAAGTATTAACCGATCCTTCTTATAAGAATCAAATCATCGTGTTTACGTACCCGTTAATCGGAAATTACGGGATTAACGCAGATGATTTTGAAAGCAAGCGCCCGCATGTACAGGCGGTTATTGTATATGAAGCGAGCAGCAAAGGATATCATTACGAAGCGAAATACAGCTTAAAGGAATACTTGCAGCAATGGAATATTCCGTTGCTTTCCCATGTTGATACGCGTGCATTAGTAAAGGAAATTCGCAATGAAGGGACGATGATGGCACAACTTACTGTTTCACCGTCATGTAACACGGCGGCATTTCATGAAAACCCGTTTCCTGTTCATGATGTGTCGACTGCGAAAATCGAAACATACGGAAGCGGCGGGCCTCATCTCGTATTAATCGATTTTGGCTACAAAAAATCGATTTTGCAGTCATTGGTAGCGCGGGGATGCAAGGTTACCGTCGTTCCGTACCATACTTCATTTGAAATGATCGAATCAATGAAGCCGGATGGAATCGTGTTGTCCAATGGTCCAGGAGATCCAAAACAACTTTCCAAGCAGTTAGCAAACATTCGCCAAATTATTGACCATTATCCAACGTTAGCGATTTGTCTAGGTCATCAGTTAGTGGCGCTTTCATACGGCGCAGACACGGAAAAACTTCGCTTCGGCCATCGGGGAGCAAATCAGCCTGTGTATGATACGGTAAAACAAAAAGTGTTTATGACATCACAAAATCATAGTTATGTGGTTAAGAAAGAAAGTTTAGCCAACACCCCGTTTAATATCCGATTTACAAACGTCAATGACGGTTCCGTCGAAGGAATAGTACACCGCCACAAACCAATTTTATCGGTGCAATATCATCCGGAGGCGCATCCAGGTCCTAGCGATACGAACCATATTTTTGACGAGTTTTTGCAAACGGTAGTAAAAGGAGAGAAAGTATATGCCTAAAGATACATCGCTGCAATCGATTTTAATCATCGGATCCGGTCCGATTGTCATCGGACAGGCGGCGGAGTTTGACTATTCCGGCACACAAGCGTGTATTGCCTTAAAAGAAGAAGGGTACCGCGTTATTTTAGTGAATAACAATCCGGCAACGATTATGACAGACGAAGTTCATGCCGATGCCGTGTACTTTGAGCCGTTGACGGTGGATAGCGTGGAGGCGATTATCGCGAAAGAGCGACCAGACGGGCTATTGGCGACATTTGGGGGACAGACGGGACTAAACTTAGCATTTCAGCTTCATGAAGAAGGAATTTTAGAAAAATATGGGGTGAAACTGCTCGGAACTCCGATTGAAGCGATTAAAAGAGGAGAGGACCGCGAAGCGTTTCGCGCGCTCATGTATGAATTAGGCGAACCAGTTCCGGAGAGTGAAATTATTACGAGTGTCGATGAAGCGGTCGCTTTTGCCGAAAAAATCGGATTTCCGATCATTATTCGCCCCGCCTATACACTCGGAGGAACGGGCGGGGGAATCGCAGAAACGATGGAACAATTTATTGATCTAGTCGAAAAAGGACTCGCGGAAAGTCCAATTACGCAATGTCTTGTTGAACGAAGCGTAGCTGGATATAAGGAAATTGAATATGAAGTAATGCGCGACCATACGAATACGTGCATTACTGTTTGCAATATGGAAAACGTCGATCCCGTCGGCATCCATACCGGTGACTCTATCGTTGTTGCTCCATCGCAAACGTTGACGGACGAGGAATACCAAATGTTGCGATCTTCAGCCATCAAAATTATTTCGGCGCTCGGTATCATTGGAGGATGCAACATTCAGTTCGCGCTAGATCCGTTTAGCAAACGATACTATTTAATTGAAGTAAATCCGCGTGTCAGCCGTTCATCGGCGCTTGCATCGAAAGCGACGGGATACCCGATCGCACGCATAGCCGCGAAATTAGCAGTCGGCTATACATTGGCGGAACTTCTTAATCCAGTAACGAAAACGACGTACGCAAGCTTTGAACCAGCACTCGATTATGTCGTTGTAAAATTTCCGCGCTTGCCGTTTGATAAATTTCCTTTCGGCGATCGCCAGCTTGGCACGCAAATGAAAGCGACGGGAGAAGTGATGGCGATTGACCGCAACATGGAACGAGCGTTTCAAAAAGCGGTTTACTCATTAGAAGGTGCGAATAACGGATTGTATTTACCAGAACTTGCTTCCCATACAGATGATGAGCTCAAACAACTGCTTGTTCGAAAAGATGATCGCCGCTTTTTTGCGATTCTCGAATTGTTCCGTCGCGGAGAAAGGATCGATACCGTATATGAATTAACAAAAATCGACCGTTTCTTTTTGCATTCGTTTTATCAGCTGATCGAATTAGAAAAGAAAGCGAAAGAAACGAGCTTAGAACATATTGATGAATCGACGTTCCGTCTGTTGAAAGAAAAAGGGTTTTCTGATGCGTTTTTAGCGGAAGTATGGAACGTGAAGGAAAAAGACGTAAGAGAAAAGCGAAAACAACTTGGCATCGTTCCGGCATATAAAATGGTCGATACGTGCGCGGCAGAATTCCATTCAGAAACGGATTATTACTATTCGACATATTTCGGCGAAGATGAACGGAAAAAAAGCGATAAAGAGAAAGTATTGATTATTGGCGCAGGACCGATTCGAATCGGGCAAGGAATCGAGTTTGATTACAGCTCTGTCCACAGTGTGTACGCACTTCAAGAAGAAGGATATGAAACGGTATTGATGAACAATAATCCGGAAACCGTCAGCACTGATTTTGCTGTGGCTGACCGTCTCTATTTCGAGCCGCTTACTTTAGAAGAAGTGTTGAACGTGATAGAAGCGGAACAGATTAAAAAAGTCATTGTTCAGTTCGGAGGACAGACGGCAATTAATCTCGTGAAAGGGCTCGAAGAAGCGAATATCACTCTTCTCGGCGTCACTTATGATGTGATTGACCAGCTTGAAGATCGTGATCGTTTTTATCAGCTATTAGAAGAATTGGATATTCCGCACGTACCGGGAATGATGGCAAATAACGAAGAAGAACTTATTTCGAACGCCAAAAAAATCGGTTATCCGATATTGCTTCGTCCTTCTTATGTCATTGGCGGCAGAGGAATGTTCATTGTGAAAAATGAACAACAATTATGCGCGCTGCTAGAGCAGCGAATAATTACGTACCCTGTGCTGATCGATGCATATTTAGACGGAAAAGAAGCAGAAGTCGATGTTGTTGCGGATGGAAACGATATTTTACTTCCGACGATTATCGAACATGTGGAAAAGGCTGGAGTACATTCAGGAGACAGCTATGCAATGCTGCCAGCGCAAACGATTACGGATGAAGAACAATCCAAAATCATTACGTACGCCGAAAAAATTGTAAAGAAATTACAATTTAAAGGCATTATGAATATTCAATATGTCATTGCCAACGATCAGGTATACGTATTGGAAGTGAACCCGCGCGCAAGCCGGACCGTTCCGATCGTCAGCAAGGCAACAGGCATACCGCTCGCGCAAATTGCGACAAAATTATTGCTTGGGAAATGTTTAAGCGATGTCATTGACGAAAAACAGCGGCGTTTGGCGAGCTTGCCATATATTGTTTTAAAATATCCGGTATTTTCGACATATAAATTGCCGGGAGTCGATCCGCTTGTTGGACCAGAAATGAAGTCGACGGGAGAAGGAATCAGCATTGCAAAAACAATGGAAGAAGCGGCGGCAAAGGCGTTTTATTCGTATTTAGCAAAAAAACATAAAGCACGAGAAATTTATGTGAACGGTGAAATAAGCGATGAACTTCTTCAAATTATAAAGGAAAAACAATTAATCATTGTTTCCGACATACCGTTTTCCGAATGGATAAAACGAAAGGAAGCGTTAGCGTTTTTAGATTTGCAAAAAGACGGAAACAGCCAATATAGAATGCTTGCGTTGTCCCGGCAAATTATGACGTTTACAGAAATCGAAACGTTCTGTCTCTTTTTACAAGCGGTCGGTGTGAAAAAGTTTTCTGTTTTATCCATTCAAGAATGGCTTGAAAAGAAAAAACAAATCGAGAAAGCGGTGATTGTATGAAAACAGTCGTTTCATTAAAAGGAAAAGATTTTTTAACATTAATGGACATTTCAACAGAAGATATTCATTATTTGTTGACACTTGCCAAGGAATTAAAGCAAAAACAGCTTGCCGGACAATTGTATACTCCGCTTGTTGGAAAAACGTTAGCGATGATTTTTGAAAAACCATCCACCCGCACGAGAGTATCATTTGAGGTGGGAATGACCCAGCTCGGTGGTAGTGCGCTTTATTTAAATAGCAATGATTTGCAGCTTGGACGAGGAGAAACGATCGCCGATACGGCGAGAGTATTATCGCAATATGTTGACGCGATTATGATTCGCACATTCGCTCATCAAAAATTGGAGGAGCTCGCTGAATATGCGACGATTCCGGTTATTAACGGACTGACCGATGATGATCACCCGTGTCAAGCGCTGGCTGACTTATTAACGATTTATGAAGTGAAGAACACGTTAAAAGGATTGAAACTTGCCTATGTCGGTGATGGCAACAACGTCGCACACGCGCTTATGATTGCGGCTGCAAAAGTTGGCATGGACTGTGTGATCGCTTGCCCGGCTGGTTATGAGCCAAAAGAGAAGTATGTAAATGCGGCAATGCAAATTGGAAAACAAACAGGAGCGAATGTTGCAGTCACGCATAATCCAGTCGAAGCGGTCACCAACGCGGACATCATTTATACAGACGTATGGACGAGCATGGGGCAAGAACAAGAAAGCGAGCAGCGTCTTGCGGTGTTTCAACCGTTTCAAGTCAATTGCGAATTAGCAAAACATGCAAAACCTGATTATATGTTTCTTCATTGCTTGCCAGCCCACCGCGATGAAGAAGTAACAGCCGATGTGATTGATGGACCAAATTCGTTTGTCTTCCAACAGGCCGGAAATCGGCTTCACGTACAGAAGGCGATTTTACTATCGTTATTATGACGAAATCGCACCGGAGATATGCCGGTGCTTTTTTCATGCAGCCATTATTTGTATGGTTATGAACAAAGGAACAGACGGGAATGATAAAAATATACTTCGGATAAGGGGGGATGCTGCAATGGGACAACAGCGCCATTTCCAACCAGGCGACAAAGCGCCGAACAACGGTATATATATTGAAATTGGCGAAACAGGTGATAACGTCAAAAATCCAAAAAAAATAAAACTAAAAGCAGGAGATACGTTCCCGGAAACATCAAATCACAATCGCCACTGGACATATAAGAGAAAACCATAATAAAGAAAAGCGGAGGCGGCCCAATTTCGCCTAAAGGCTGCCCACGTCCTGTGGGCAACGGCGAAATGCCGTCATCCCGGTTCCGTATATTCCCCACTACAAAGCCATTCCTATATTGGAGTGGCTTTCTATTTGAAAAGAAAAGTCGGCATCCGCTATAATATACTTAAAGGTCAAAAAAGGTCAAAAGAGAGGGAAAGTCGATGAACGCAAATAAGTTTACGGAGAAAGTGCAGGAGGCTTTTCTTGAGGCTCAATCGATTGCCATTCGGCGCCATCATCAGCAACTCGATGTCGAACACTTGCTGCTCGCATTATTGCAGCAAGAAGAAGGGCTTGCGAGAAGAATCTTCACACTGCTTCGAGTTAATATAGACGCATTCACTCATGAACTGCAAATGTTGTTAAAGAAAAAGCCAGAAGTGCTTGGGGCTGGTGCGGAAAACCTTTATATGTCCCAACGGCTGCAGCGATTGTTGACAAAAGCGGAAGAAGAAGCAAAAAATATGCAAGACGAATATATTTCTGTTGAGCATTTACTGCTTGCCTTTACATCGGAGGCCGATGATATCGGACGGCTTTTTCATCGTTACAACATTAACCGTTCTTCATTGTTGCACGTATTGACGGAAATAAGGGGGAATCAGCGCGTGACAAGTTCAAATCCAGAAGCTACATATGAAGCATTAAAAAAATACGGCCGCGATTTAGTCGCTGAAGTGAAAGCGGGAAAAATTGATCCTGTCATTGGTCGTGATAGCGAAATTCGCCGTGTTATTCGCATTTTATCACGCAAAACGAAAAACAACCCGGTGCTTATCGGGGAACCGGGTGTTGGGAAAACGGCAATTGTAGAAGGATTGGCGCAACGCATCGTTCGCAAAGATGTTCCGGAAGGATTGAAGGATAAGACGATTTTTGCTTTAGATATGAGTTCGCTCGTCGCCGGGGCGAAGTTTCGCGGCGAATTTGAAGAACGTCTAAAAGCGGTATTGAATGAAATAAAGAAAAGCGAAGGGAGAATTATTTTATTTATCGATGAATTGCATACGATTGTCGGTGCCGGAAGGGCAGAAGGAGCGATAGATGCGGGCAACATGTTAAAGCCGATGTTGGCGCGCGGCGAGCTGCATTGCATCGGTGCAACCACACTTGACGAATACCGGCAATATATTGAGAAAGATCCGGCACTCGAACGGCGCTTCCAGCAAGTTCTTGTCGAAGAACCGAGCGTGGAAGATACGATTTCGATTTTGCGCGGCTTAAAAGAGCGGTTTGAGGTTCATCACGGTGTAAAAATTCATGACCGTGCCCTTGTTGCGGCGGCGACATTGGCCGATCGCTACATTTCGGATCGATTTTTGCCTGACAAAGCGATTGACTTAGTCGATGAAGCATGTGCGACCATCCGTACCGAAATGGATTCCATGCCATCGGAGCTGGATGAAGTGATGCGCCGCGTCATGCAATTGGAAATCGAAGAAGCAGCATTGCGAAAAGAAACAGACGAAGCGAGTAAAGAACGTCTTGAAGCGCTCACCAAAGAGCTGGCTGACTTACGGGAAAAAGCGAACAGTATGAAAGCGCAATGGCAGCAGGAAAAAGAAGCTATCCAGCGCGTGCGTGACGTTCGCGAAGCGCTGGAAAAAGCAAAGCGGGAATTAGAAGAAGCGGAAAATGAATACGATTTAAATAAAGCAGCAGAACTTCGTCACGGCCGCATTCCGCAGTTAGAAAAACAATTAAAGCAGCTTGAACAACAAATGAATGAAAATAGTCAAGAAGGCCGTCTTCTCCGCGAAGAAGTAACAGAGGAAGAAATTGCGGAAATCGTTTCGCGATGGACGGGAATCCCGTTAACGAAATTAGTCGAAGGAGAGCGGGAAAAGTTATTGCGTCTGCACGAATTGCTGCATGAACGAGTCATCGGTCAAGATGAAGCGGTTGAACTTGTTGCTGATGCGGTGTTGCGGGCGCGTGCTGGCATTAAAGATCCTAATCGTCCGATTGGTTCCTTTATCTTTTTAGGACCGACAGGAGTCGGGAAAACAGAACTAGCAAAAACGCTCGCACAAGCGTTGTTTGACAGTGAAGAACAAATGATCCGCATCGATATGTCCGAGTATATGGAAAAACATGCTGTTTCTCGCTTGATTGGAGCTCCTCCGGGCTATGTCGGCTATGAAGAAGGAGGACAGCTAACGGAAGCGGTGCGGCGCAAACCGTATTCCGTCATCCTGTTAGACGAAATTGAAAAGGCGCATCCAGAAGTGTTCAATATTTTATTGCAAATGCTGGATGATGGGCGTATTACTGACTCGCAAGGACGTACCGTTGATTTTAAAAATACGGTTGTGATTATGACATCGAATATCGGGTCGCATTTACTGCTAGAAGGAGTTACGGAAAATGGAGAGATTAAAGAAGAGACGCGTGAGCAAGTATTACAGCAATTGCGCGCTCATTTCCGCCCGGAATTTTTAAACCGAATCGACGACATTGTTTTATTTAAGCCGTTAACCATGAATGAAATAAAAGGAATCGTGACAAAGTTTGCGAATGAATTAGCGAAACGGCTTAGCGACCGTCATATTTCGCTTTCTTTGACAGATAAAGCAAAAGAATATATCGCCGAGTCTGGATTTGACCCGGTTTACGGGGCGCGTCCGTTAAAACGATTTATGCAAAAGCAAATTGAAACACCGCTTGCAAAAGAAATTGTCGCCGGACGTGTGAAAGACTACAGCACAGTTGTAGTGGATTACCGGAACGGGCAAATTGTTGTAGAAGTCCAATAATAGAAACAAGGCTGTCCTTCATTTTAGGACAGCCTTGTTGTTAGTTTTTCTTAGTGGTGTTCTATCGGTTCATCAGGAATCAAGCTTGCTACAATAATAACCAAAATAGTAAAGATCGCCCCTAATAAAGCCCCTGTTGAAAAATTATATGGAATTCCTTGCATAGAGCCAATGACGTATGTAGCCATTTGCACTAAAAGGAACGTCCAGAAAAACGTCCAAAAAAGCCGCATGCTTCTTCCCCCCAATCTCTCTAGCTTCCTTTTCTTATCTTACCACAACTTGATCTTTTAGGCATATACCCGTACTTTTTTTTTCATTCCGCATACTGTATATTGTACAATTATGCATCGTAAAAGCAAGGGTGGATATCAATGACGATTCAACAACGATTTTTTCAGCTCGACGATCAGTGGTGTATCATTCATTTGCCAGAGCGCCCAAACGGATTTGCTGTCTTTATTATTGGCGATACGAATCATTTTGTTAATGAACATACAAGTTTTTGGATAGAGCACAAAGGACGCCATCATCTTCTTTGCGAGTTGCTCGAATATGGTTATACCATTTTTTACTCTCATTTATACGGCCGGCATTGGGGAAGCCCTAAAGCCGTACGCTTGGCTAAGCAACTTATTTACTACGTATTAAAAAGTGAAATATTAAACAATCGTATTTATATTCTTGCGGAAGGAATGGGAGCGCTTGTGGCTTTGCAGCTCCTTGAAACAATGCCAAAGCAAATCCGCGCGATTGTGATGTTAAGCCCTTGTCTAGATTTACGCGCTCAACTTGAGTATGAAAAGGAAAATAAGTTTTTTTATAAGCGAATGGCAAGAGAAATAGCGCTTGCATACGATATAGACGAGGCAAATGCCGAAAAAGCGGTTCCTTCACTGCTGCTTGTTCCGCATCAAGTTCCAATAAAAATATGGCAATTATCAGGAATTACTCCTTACCCATCCTCTCTACATTGTCGAAAATATGAGCAATGGATGAGGACGACTAACCATAACGTTCATGTGATTTATTGTTTGCCGGAAAAACGGTACCAATTTGGCAAAGCGATCGATCAATTTTTTCAACAATATAATGAGCTTTCATGAATTCCTCTATTGACGATCGGAACGGTAGAGGAATTATTGTTAGTTATTAAGAGTTAATAATAAAAGAGGCGCCGTCTAACGACGCCTCTTATTTTTTAAACATATCTACCAAAGAAGTAATTTTTCTCATCAATGGTTTTAATTGGTCAAACGAAGCGACCAGCGTATCAATATTTTGAATGATCTGCATAAAATCAATGTCTTGCTGTGAAGAAGACTCCGTACGAGCAGCTGGATTATCATGTGATTGATGAGATCGTGGAGGAAAGGGACCGAACATTAAACGGGAAAAACGATCTAACTGCTCGCTAGGTTGTTTTGACTGCTCTTTATCATCCATCGTAACACCGCCTCCTTTTCTTTATCTTTATTAGCACTGTATGTAAAAAAATAAGAAGTGACTAGACAAATCACATGTGTTACATATTTCTATTGCGCGTTTTTTCTATTTCCGATAAAATTAGTACCAAGTAATAATAATTGGTTATATACTACTAAAGGAGATGTTCAGTGTGGGAGCAGGTATTATTGGAATCGGTCGGTATTTGCCGGAAAAGGTGTTAACAAATTTTGATTTGGAAAAGATGATGGATACGTCTGATGAATGGATTCGGACGAGAACGGGAATTGAAGAACGAAGAATAGCCACTGATGATATGGATACTTCCGATATGGCATATTTTGCAGCGAAAAAAGCGATCGAGGACGCAAAAATTTCTCCGCAAGATATTGATTTAATTTTAGTAGCAACGGTAACTCCTGACAGGGCATTTCCATCTGTGGCCTGCATGCTGCAGGAACGGCTTGGAGCGGTAAAAGCAGCAGCATTGGATATTAGCGCGGCATGTGCCGGTTTTATTTATGGAATGGTCACAGCAAGCCAATTTATTGACAATGGTGCATATCGTTATATATTGGTAGTGGGAGCTGAAAAATTATCCAAAATCATCGATTGGAATGACCGCAATACGGCAGTGCTATTCGGCGACGGTGCTGGTGCGGTCGTGATGGGGCCTGTTTCCGAGGGACGTGGTATTTTATCGTTTGAATTAGGTGCAGACGGAACAGGAGGAAAACATTTATATAAAGAAGAATATATCGTAATGAACGGTAGAGAAGTGTTTAAATTTGCCGTTCGTCAAATGGGTGAATCGTGCATTCACGTCTTAGAAAAAGCGGGATTATCGAAAAACGACGTTGATTTTCTCATTCCACATCAAGCGAATATTCGCATTGTCGAGGCGGCAAGGCAGCGTCTTGAACTGCCGGAGGAGAAAATGTCAACAACTATTCGAAAATATGGAAACACTTCAGCGGCTTCCATTCCGATTTCTATTGTCGAAGAATTGGAAGCAGGTAAAATCAAAGATGATGATCTCATAATTATGGTTGGATTTGGCGGCGGATTAACGTGGGGTGCAATCGCTTTACGTTGGGGCCGCTAGCAGCTCAATACGGATAAAAAGGAGAGACGGAAGCGATGGAAAAAAGACGAGTCGTTGTTACAGGTCTTGGTGCAGTAACACCGCTTGGAAACGATGTGGAAACAACATGGAAAAACATTATTGCCGGCAAGTCGGGAATAGGGGTGCTTACTCGTGTCAATCCAGATGAATTCCCGGCGAAAGTAGCAGCAGAAGTGAAAGATTTCAATCCGGAAGACTTTATGGATCGACGTGAAGCACGTAAAATGGATCGTTTTACGCAATATGCTGTCGCTGCCTCGTTGATGGCGGTAAAAGATGCAAAATTAGAAATTACAGAAGAAAATGCGGCAAGAGTCGGCGTTTGGATCGGATCTGGCATCGGCGGAATGGAAACGTTTGAACAGCAGTTTGAAATTTTCCAACAACGCGGCTACCGTCGCGTAAGCCCGTTTTTTGTGCCGATGATGATTCCGGATATGGCAGCAGGGCAAGTATCTATTATTCTAGGTGCAAAAGGAATCAATTCTTGTACGGTCACTGCTTGTGCAACAGGGACAAATTCCATTGGTGATGCGTTCAAAGTCATTCAACGCGGCGATGCCGATGTAATGATTACTGGCGGTACAGAAGCGCCGATTACGAAAATGGCGTTAGCCGGATTTTGTGCAAATACGGCATTATCTACGAACCCAGACCCAAGAACGGCAAGCCGTCCGTTTGATAAAAATCGGGATGGCTTTGTCATGGGTGAAGGCGCCGGCATTCTCGTATTAGAAGAGCTAGAGCATGCGTTGCGCCGGGGTGCGCCGATTTATGCGGAAATTGTCGGCTATGGTGCGACAGGGGATGCATATCATATTACTGCGCCGGCTCCAGGCGGAGAAGGCGGTGTTCGCGCGATGCGCCAAGCGTTGGCGGATGCGGGAATGAATCCGGAAGAGATTGATTATATTAATGCCCATGGTACAAGTACGGAATACAATGACAAATATGAAACGATGGCGATTAAAGAAGTGTTTGGCGACCATGCATACAAGCTTGCGATCAGCTCGACAAAATCGATGACCGGTCATTTGTTAGGAGCGGCTGGAGCAGTAGAAGCGATATTTTCCGTATTAGCGATTAAAGATGGAATGATTCCGCCGACGATGAACTATGAAACTCCTGATCCGGAATGCGATTTGGACTATGTGCCAAATGAGGCAAGAAAGCAAGAAGTAAACGCAGTGTTAAGCAATTCTCTTGGATTTGGCGGACATAATGCAACGTTGATTTTCAAAAAATATACAAAATAATGGAAAACGGCTATCTCGATAGAAGAGAGATAGCCTTTTTTCACCTCTTTTTCTTTTCCGTCATACGATAGAAAAAACGGAAAAAGAGGTGAAAAAGATGCCTGTTATTCGTACCGACCAATGGCTCGATGAATGGCATGACAATCCTATTCGGCTATGCCAACATCTAACTTCCTACTTTCCAAACGCCAGAGCACGTGATATTTATCTTTATCTCGTGCGTTACGGTATGTATCAACCGTCAAAAAATATCGGAGAAATGATTAAGCAAATGAAACAAAAAAACATATGGGAACGAGTCGAGGCGGTTTACGAGAAGCGAAAAAAGGAATGGAACGGTCCAGATGTGCCTCTTTTTCTTTTTCCAGCAGACACACATAATCGAAAATTGGCTCGTGAGTTTAATAGTAAAGGCGGAGTCGCTTTTCACGATAAATTGCTTATTTTTTTATTACCGCATCATACGGACAAAGAAATCGAGGCATTGATCACACATGAGTATAATCATGTTTGCCGCCTGAAAAAACAAAAAAAGGAAGATGAAGGCGTTACACTTTTAGACGCGATCGTACTAGAAGGACTTGCCGAAAATGCTGTTGGCCGTTATGTTGGCAAGAGTCATCAAGCAAGTTGGACGACCTATTACTCAGATGAACAACTTGATCATTTTTGGAAACGATATGTTTCACCATATCAGTCAATTTTACCACAACATCCGTTATATTCTCGACTTCTCTATGGTCTCGGTTTTTATCCAGTCATGCTTGGCTATGCAGTGGGATATTATATAGTCCGTCGTTGCCTTGAACATGGTGCTCGCTTTTCCGAGTTAATGGGCATTGACTCAGAACAGATGTTGCATCTTGCTTCGTCAGAGAAAAAGGAATAGTCATGATGATCATCGGGTGCTCATATATGTAAAAATAAGATGGACAAGTTAAGAGAAAGAAGAGGGACCCGATGATTCGCATATTTATTTATTTAGTCGGTTTTGGAGTTTCTGTCATTGGCGGGATAACCGTTATTGCTTATTTAAACATTATGACGCCAGAGCGGGGATGGAGCGAATATTTTTCATATATTTGCACAAGAGTAGAATGTTATTTATTACCAATAGGACTTTTACTAATGTGGGGAAGCTTATACTTCCCTTACCGAGAAGAGTAATGGATAAAAAAGGGTAGTATGGAATAAAATTCGCCCCCTCTGCCTATACTGATGGACAAATAGGTTTAGAAGTGAGGGGTATCGTATGCTGTATCTGCATGATGTTTGGGTCAATTGGTTTGAAGGGGAAGAGAACGGATACAACGTATGTCATTTCCATGAATGGCGGAAAGATGATCAAGTGGAACTGCTCGATCAAGTACCGCTTCTCAAAGTGTCTTCTGCGCTATTCAACTATATTGAAAACAGTTTATCGGAAATCCCAAAGCAGCTTCTTGAAGACGTATACCAAAAAGCATATGTGCGAAAAAATCATGAACGCATTCAGCTTGATTATTGTTTTGTCATTACAGACGGTTATGGCATTCTTGCTGTTGATACGATTGGTTATAACATTCCGATTCGGAAAAGCCGCCTTATTCCGAGACAGGAGCAGCTAGTATACGAAATGGTCGCTGAACATCAAGAAGAACCATATCCGCTGCCTGCTCATGAAAAAGAGTATCATATTTTGTCGCCCTCCCCTGAATGGATGATGGGACTTACACGAAAGGAACGACAGCTTAAACAACTTTTATTTATGGCGCTTGACCAACTTCATTTGACGAAAAACGTTGCAGAGGTACGCTACTGGTATACGGAATGGGCGCCGCAAAAATATCCTGATATTCAAAAAATGTCGTTTGAAGAGGCATGGCAGCACTTATACGAAGAGACAAAATACGGCTGGTCCGACAAACATGAGCAGCTATGCGAAAAATTAATTAAAGGACAGCCGTTTTTTGAAAAGCTTTGGGAAATGGAACAGGAGCCAAAAGTGAATTAAGAAAAATAAAGTCGCAATGATGAATGATATTTCTGCCAGAGTCAGCATAGGAAAGCTTAATAAGCATATAAAACATATAAAAAAGCAAGCCATCGTTCGGCTTGCTTTTATTATTTGTTTTAGCGTCTTCTTCCAAGCCCTATCGCTTGTTCCATTTTTTCAAGCATTTCCGTTGCTACTTTGTTTGCTTTTTCTGCTCCTTGGTCAAGCACTTGGTCAAGCGTGCTGCTTTCCAACAAGTCGTAATATTTTTCTTGGATCGGAGTAAGGGTGTCAATAATTACTTGGGCAAGATCAGCTTTAAATACGCCATATCCTTTCCCAGCATATTCTTGTTCAAGTTCTTCAATCGTTTTATTGGCTAAAATCGAATAAATGTTAAGGAGATTGGAAATTCCCGGTTTATTTTCTTTGTCATATCGGATGACGCCTTCAGAATCGGTTACAGCGCTTTTTATTTTCTTTTCAATCGTTTTGGCATCATCAAGAAGTGTAATAAACGACTTTTTGTTTGGATCCGATTTGCTCATTTTTTTCGTTGGATCCGTAAGTGACATAATGCGTGCACCGATTTTTGGAATGCGCGGTTCTGGAATCGTAAAAATCTCTCCATACCGTTTGTTAAATCGTTCCGCTAAATCGCGCGTCAATTCAATATGTTGTTTTTGGTCCTCTCCAACAGGAACGATATCGGTTTTATACAAGAGAATATCCGCAGCCATCAATGGAGGATAGGTAAGCAGCCCGGCGCTCACTGCTTCTTTTCCTGCCGATTTATCTTTAAATTGAGTCATTCTTTCTAGTTCACCGATATAAGAAATGCATTGCAGTATCCAACCCGCTTGGGCATGGGCAGGAACTTCCGATTGAATAAACAAAGTAGCTTTATTCGGATCAATGCCGACCGCCAAGTAAAGAGCGGCTAAGCTGCGAATGTTTTTTTGCAGTTCTTCCGGATCTTGCGGAACGGTAATGGCGTGTTGATCGACAATGCAAAAATAGCAGTTGTATTCATGCTGCAATTCCACGAATTGCCGCATTGCTCCGATATAGTTACCAAGCGTAATGACGCCGCTTGGCTGAATTCCTGAAAAGCTCGTTTTCATAACACCACTCCTTTTTTATCAATTTAAAAAGGCCCTACCCCCTGAGAGTTAGGGACGATAGGACCGCGTTGCCACCCTAGTTATTGCACATGACGTGCAATCACTTTGCCCATGCTTTTTATATGCATGGCGCCTTGATAACGTAAGGCAGACGTCCAAAGCCTACTAAAGCCAACTGCTCATTCAGCCGGATGCTCGAAAGCCCATTCCATATTGCTAGCCGCTTGTTCGCACCACCCACAAGCTCTCTGAAGGCATCGCAATATGTACTCTTCTTTCTCATCGCATGTTTCATATGATTGATTGCTTTATATTATAAAACAATGCGATAGTTGCTGCAACTTTATCGTATGGCATATCCGGCGGCAATCATCAAGAGAAACAGAATAAGTCCTGAAAACAAGAAAGGATACGTAATGGCGAATTTTTGGGGATGAACCGGCTGCTCAGCGGATATTCCTTGCAGCTCCGCTAGATAACGTTTCGCTTTCGAACTGCCTTTGCGCAGCTTCCGAAACCCATATGCAAAACCGTTAAAAAAACCCTGTTCATACACGAATAAAAACCCGCCGATCACGAGAGGCAAAAGCGAAAGCAAAAACGTAACATTGACAAAAGAAAGAAACGTCCATTCTCCCCGAAATAGAACGATAAAGAAACTAATGATTAACATGGCTGCCGTAAGCAGGCATGTACTTCTAGCAATTGCCTTCATTTTATGCCCCCTAAACAGCTAAAGGTATTGTCAAAAGTTTATCCTCCACACTCACTGTTTTTCATTGAGTTTCAACGGTTAGAATAAAAAAAGCTTGCCACCCCCGTTGTTTTAGGCCATCATTGAGGTAACCCCACACCCAACACCCAAAACAAAGGAGTGACAAGCTTGTTACCTCAATTATTAGCCTATTTGCTCGAAATAATCAAGTCCCAACATCAAATCATTGTCTATTTAATTGGTGCCTTATTAGGAAAATCCTTAAGCCGCAAAGACATGGACGAACCGGTTCGAAAACCGTACCGAAAACTTCAAGTCGATGACCTTCCCATCATCGTTGTCCCAGAAACACTCGACTACCGGCAGCTTTTAGCCGACTACGAAGCCCGGCACGGCCGTCCGTTGCCGCCGATCCAACGCCGGGACAACGCTAAACACCGTGTTCCGGATTCGTTGACGTGTCCCCGTTGCCAGGCGCCGTCATCCTACCTGTACGCCAACAACGGCGGAAAAGGGCAGTACCAATGCAAAGTGTGCCAATGCCGGTTCAACCATCGAAATCGGTTCAAAAAGCAAGCAGTCTTTCGTTGCCCGCACTGCTTCCAAACGCTTGAGAAAATCAAAGAACGCAAGGACTACTACATCTACAAATGCAAGAACAACGACTGCCCGTTTTACCAAAAGAACCTTCGCCGGATGAGCCAAAAAGAACGCCAACGGTTCCAGCAGAACCCTCAAGCCTTCAAGGTGCGGTATCTGTTCCGTGAGTTTTTGTTTGACTTTCAACCATTGGCCCCATCGTCGCCGAAAAAGCCAAAGGTCGATTTGTCTCGTCTGGCGGTGTCGTCGCACACCCTCGGACTCGTGTTGACGTACTACGTTAACTATGGGATGTCCTCCAGACAGACAGCCGGAATCATGAAGGATGTGCATGGCGTGTCGATCTCCCATCAGACGGTACTCAACTACGCCAATAGCGTCGCGCTCATGATTCAGCCATTTGTCGACCAGTTCCCGTACGAGCTGTCCGGCTCGTTCTGTGGGGATGAGACGTATATTCGCGTGAAAGGACGCTGGCATTACCTGTTTTTTATGTTTGATGCCGTGAAAAAAGTGGTGTTGTCGTATCGCGTCTCTCCCCACCGGGATGCGTTGTCGGCCATCCGGGCCATCGATGACGTCCTGCGAAAGCTGCCGTCCATCCCGGACGATTTGTCGTTCGTCGTCGACGGCAATCCCATTTACCTGCTGGCGCAGCACTTTTTTGCCCAGCATGGGATTCCGTTTGACGTCCGCCAAGTGATCGGACTGACCAATGAGGATCCGGTGTCCGAAGAGTTCCGCGCGCTCAAACAAATCATCGAGCGATTCAACCGGACGTTTAAAGGCAACTATCGGCCGACTCACGGATTTGGCGCGGAAGAAGGCTCGGTCTCCTTTGTCACGCTGTTTGTGGCGTATTTCAACTTCCTGCGCCCGCACGGTGCACTCGAAGGCCGGGTTCCTGTCGTCATCCCGGAGCTCGCCGACCTGCCCCATATGCCGGCCCGGTGGACGAAGCTGATCGCCATGGCTCAAGATTTCCTCCAACAAGAGGCAGCCTAACTTTTTTGTCCGCCGGAGCCCATGGATCAGAAGAACAGCCGGATTCGGCGAAGCGAACCCTTGACCAACCGAACCTCGTCAAAGGTAAAATTCGGTAAGGGCAAGGGCGGCTTTCCTATGCCCTCTTTTTTGTCCCCGTCGCCCTTGACGTCCCTTTCACACCTTTGGCGGGTGTTAGTCAAGGGCGAATCCGGCTCCAAGGATGCCTTACGATGCTCCATGGGATGGCGGATGTGGAGTTTTCATAAAACTTTTGACGCTACCCAGCTAAATTTTCAGTTTAATTGTATCACAAATAAACTCCGAAGATTTCTGTTTCCATAGCCAATTAGAAATATAAACTTTTTGAAGATATTATTAAAGGAATTATATTAAGAAAAGAATATAAATTCTTAAAAAAGCCTATATTCGTATACTTTGAATTCTAAATTTGTCGAAAAACATTATATTGTAAGCGTTTTCTTAGATAGATGGTGAAAATTTTTTGTTTACATTTCGTGAAAATATCATTAAAATTCAAAGTAACTGTATAGTTGCCTAAAACAAAAAAATTAGAAAATTTCTATTCAAAAAAATAAAAAAATTATTTCCAAATATACTAATACTATATATAATAGTTGGTAAGCAAAATCTTCTGAAACATAACATTCAGAAGATTTTTAATAAGTTACATACCATTAAGGGGGGACTTTTTAGTGAAGAAGAAGCTATCATTGTTTCTTGTGCTTCTCCTGGCTGTAACCACATTTCTAGCGGCCTGTGGAGGCAACAACGACACAGCAAAAGACAACAATGGCGGCACCGCAAATAAGCCGGCCGAAAAGAAAGAGCAAGTGTTGAACTTGTTGGAAACTTCCGAAATTCCATCGCTTGATTCCGCGCTTGCGACAGACCAAGTATCGTTTATCGTGTTGAACAATGTGATGGAAGGTCTTTACCGTTTAGGCAAAGACAACAAGCCGGTTCCAGGTGTGGCGGAAAGCTATGAAGTAAGCGAAGATGGCAAAACGTACACGTTTAAACTTCGCAAAGACGCAAAATGGTCGAACGGCGACCCTGTAACGGCGCATGACTTCGTATTTGCGTGGAGAAAAGTATTAGATCCAAAAACAGCTTCCGAATACGCCTACATTATGTATGACATTAAAAACGCGGAAGAAGTCAACCAAGGCAAATTGCCAGTTGACCAGCTTGGCGTAAAAGCGGTAGATGACTATACGCTTCAAGTAGAATTGAAAAACCCAATTCCATACTTCATCAGCTTAACCGTATTTGGATCGTTCATGCCGCAAAACGAAAAATTCGTAAAAGAGCAAGGCGACAAATATGGCTTGGAAGCAAACACGACGCTTTACAACGGTCCATTCGTATTAAGCGAATGGAAACATGAACAAGGATGGACATATAAGAAAAATCCAAACTATTGGGATAAAGACAACGTGAAGCTAGAAACAATCAATGTCAAAATCGTAAAAGATACTGCAACAGCTGTAAACCTTTACGAAACGAAAAAAGCAGACCGCGTTATTCTCACTGCAGAGTTTGTTGATAAATATAAAAACGATAAAAACTTCCATACAGAGCTTGAACCATCTATTTTCTGGCTGCGCATGAACACGAAAAACGAATTGTTGAAAAACGTGAATGCTCGTAAAGCAATCGCGATGGCGATTGACAAACAAGCGCTTGTTGACACGCTTTTAAACAACGGTACAGTTGCGGCTAACTATATTGTTCCAAAAGACTTCGTTGAAGGTCCAAACGGAAAAGATTTCCGTGACGAAAACGGTGATTTAGTGAAATACGATGTAGAAGAAGCGAAAAAATTATGGGAACAAGCGAAAAAAGAACTTGGCAAAGACAAATTTACGATTGAGCTGTTGAACTATGATACTGATACCGCGAAAAAAACTGGCGAATATTTAAAAGAACAGCTTGAAAAGAACTTGCCTGGCCTTACGGTCAACATTAAACAACAACCGTTCAAACAAAAGCTTGAGTTAGAAAGCAACATGCAATATGACCTATCCTTCTCTGGATGGGGCCCGGATTATCAAGACCCAATGACATTCCTCGATCTTTGGGTGACAAACAACCCGCACAACCAAACTGGTTGGTCTAACGCAGAGTATGACAAGCTTATTAAAGATGCGAAAACAACGTTGCTAAGCGATTTGCAAGCTCGTTGGGATACAATGTTAAAAGCGGAAAAAATCTTGTTTGAAGAAATGCCGATCGCGCCGCTTTATCAACGTGGTAGAGCGTACTTACAGCGCGAGTACGTAAAAGATATTGTTACTCACCCATTTGGCGGAGATTATAGTTATAAATGGGCATATATCGAGTAATAGTTCTGTAGTAATTGTAATTGCTGAGGAGAGTATATGTGAAAAGCATATACTCTCCTTTTGCCTGAAAAGGCGAAAAAAGTCGAAAAAAGGAGAAGATTCTAATTATTATGTTGGAGGAGGTGCTCCAATGGCGCGATATGTGATCAAACGGATTGTGTATATGGTCATTACGTTATTTATTATCGCGACGGTGACGTTCTTTTTAATGAAATTGCTTCCCGGTTCACCATTGCAAAACCAAGAAAAACTCACGCCAGAGCAGCAGCAAATTATTTTAGAGAAATACGGATTAAACGATCCGGTTCCAGTGCAATATGTCCGCTATTTAGGCAATTTATTAAAAGGGGATTTAGGCGTTTCGTTCCAATATGATAACCGTCCCGTAACGGAGTTAATCGGGGAACGAATCGGACCGTCGGCGCAGCTCGGCTTTCAGGCGATTGTACTTGGTACTATTATTGGCCTGTTGCTTGGCATTTTTGCGGCGATTCGCCATAACACGTGGGGAGATTATACGGCAACCGTTATTTCCGTATTAGGAATCTCCATCCCATCGTTTGTGCTTGCCGGGTTTTTGCAATACTTTATCGCCGTAAAATTGCAATGGCTGCCAGTCGCGTTTTGGGAAGGATTTGAATATACGATTCTGCCAACGCTTGCATTGTCGGTTGGCGTCATTGCCAATATCGCTCGCTTTATGCGCACGGAAATGCTGGAAGTATTAAGCTCTGACTATATTTTAACGGCAAGAGCAAAAGGAATTAGCAATGCCGCAGTGATTGTGAAACATGCAATCCGCAACTCGCTCATCCCGATTATTACGATTCTTGGTCCAATGGTCGTCAACTTAATGACGGGAACGCTTGTTATTGAGAAAATTTTCGCAGTTCCTGGATTAGGGGAACAATTTGTTCGTTCGATCGAATTAAACGATTACCCTGTTATTATGGGAACGACGTTGTTCTACTCCGCATTGCTTATTTTGGCGATTTTTATCGTTGACATGCTATACGGTGTCATCGACCCACGTATTCGTTTAGCGGGAGGGAAAAAATGATGGCTAAACTAAACTATGAAAATCTTTCACCAGATCTGTTTCAACCCGCTTCACCGAATGTCAGTGAACATGAAAAAATTACCCGCCCAAGTTTGACATTTTGGCAAGACGCCTGGATTCGTTTACGGAAGAATAAGGCAGCCATAGCTGGATTAATCATGATTATTATTTTAACACTCACGGCGATTATCGCTCCGATGACGAGCAAGCACACGTATAAAGAACAAAATTTAAATCATGCGAAACTGCCGCCAAAAGTTCCTGTTTTAGAGCATATTAGCTGGCTCAATCTAGACGGGAAAGACGCAAACGGCGTTGATGTATATAAAGAGAAAGGCATTAAAGAATACTATTGGTTTGGAACAGATGATTTAGGACGCGATTTATGGACAAGAACTTGGTATGGAACACGAATTTCTCTCTACATCGGGTTATTGGCTGCGCTGATCGATTTGTGCATCGGAATTGCGTACGGCGGGATTTCCGGATTTTACGGAGGTCGCGTCGATAACATTATGCAGCGGATTATTGAAATATTATACGGTATTCCGAGCTTAATTGTCGTCATTTTGTTTATTTTAATTTTTGAGCCGGGGATCATTTCGATTACACTGGCTATGGTCATCACTGGCTGGATGACGATGGCACGGATCGTCCGCGGACAAATTTTAAAATTAAAAAATATGGAATATGTGCTTGCGGCCCGTACGCTAGGAGCATCCAACTCCCGGTTAATTTTTAAGCATTTAATCCCGAACGTCGTCGGTCCAATCATTATTACAACGATGTTTACGATTCCAAGCGCGATTTTCACCGAAGCGTTTTTAAGTTTTATCGGTCTTGGAATTCGTCCACCGGAAGCATCGCTCGGTTCATTAGTCAACGAAGGATATAAATCGATTCAAACCTATCCGCATATGATGATCATTCCAGCGGTTGTCATCAGTTTATTAATTTTGAGCTTTAACTTAGTGGCAGACGGGCTGCGCGATGCGCTAGATCCGAAAATGCGCAAATAATGGACGGAAGGAGAGGAGAGCATGGAGAAAATATTGGAACTGTAGATGAGCATTTTTCATTACAATAATTTCCATGGTTAGAGAGACAAACAGGGTACCCCTTACGCGATACGGAGCTGTTTTTTGATCACATCAATGGGAATATCTTGCTTTGCAGCGTCATAAACTATTCATGAGACATGAACCTCCTTGTGGATAGTTGGTGGTACATCTATTCTAACCAAGGAATCGGGTTCATGTCTCCTTTTTTGTTTAGTTGTCAATTTATGTCAGTGAATTTGCTCATCTACAGTATTGGAAGTGAAAGATTTACACATCTCCTTCGACATACATGCAGGCGAAGTGCAGGCGGTCCGGGGCGTTAGCTTCGATTTATATAAAGGAGAAACGTTGGCCATTGTCGGTGAATCAGGGTCCGGAAAATCGGTGACTTCGAAAGCGCTCATGCGGCTATTGCCAACTCCGCCGAGCCGAATTAAACAAGGAGAAATTTTGTTTGAAGGAAAAGACTTAACGAAGCTTTCCGATAAAGAAATGCAAAACATTCGCGGTGCAAAAATTTCAATGATTTTCCAAGATCCAATGACATCGTTAAACCCAACGATGACCATTGGCAAACAAGTCATGGAAGCAATTTTAAAACATCAGAAAATCTCGAAAGAAGAAGCGCGCAAGCGTGCGGTTGAACTATTGCAGCTTGTCGGCATCAAAAATGCGGAGCTGCGCATAAAACAATATCCGCACCAGTTTTCCGGCGGGATGCGCCAGCGTGTCGTGATTGCGATCGCTCTCGCTTGCAACCCGAAAATTTTAATTGCCGACGAGCCGACGACAGCATTAGACGTAACCATCCAGGCACAAATCCTGGAACTGATGAAAGATATTCAAAAGAAACTAGGAATGTCGATTATTTTCATTACACATGACCTTGGTGTCGTCGCCAATATGGCTGACCGCGTGGCGGTCATGTACGCTGGAAAAATCGTAGAAATCGGCACAGTCGATGAGATTTTCTATAATCCGAAGCACCCATATACATGGGGATTGCTTGCTTCGATGCCAAGCCTTGATCATAAAGATATGGAGCTTTACTCGATTCCAGGCACGCCGCCGGATTTATTGAATCCGCCGAAAGGCGATGCGTTTGCGCCAAGAAATCCATATGCGCTAAAAATTGACTATGAATTAGAACCACCGATGTTTAAAGTTTCGGATACGCATTACGCAGCGACGTGGCTACTCCATGAAAATGCGCCAAAAGTAGAACCGCCGCAAATCGTGCGCGACCGCATGGCTAAATTTGCGCAAATTGTTGCTCGGAAAGGAGGAGGACCTCGTGGCTAGACAAAAACTCCTCGAAGTGAGAAATTTAAAACAATATTTTCGCGTTGGCAGAGGGGAAGTGGTAAAGGCAGTAGATGGAGTGACATTTGATATTTACAAAGGAGAAACGTTTGGGCTTGTTGGTGAGTCCGGGTGCGGCAAATCGACGACAGGAAGAACGATTATCGGTTTATATGAGGCGACGGAAGGGGAAGTGCTGTTTAACGGAGTGAGCGTTCATGGAAAAAAATCAAAAAAAGAGTTAAAGGAATTAAAGCGAAAAATGCAAATGATTTTCCAAGATCCATACGCCTCGTTAAACCCGCGAATGACCGTTGCGGATATTATCGCTGAAGGCATCGATATTCACGGTCTTGCGAAAACGAAGGAAGAACGCATGCAGCGCGTATATGAGCTGCTTGAGACAGTCGGCTTAAACCGTGAGCATGCCAATCGCTATCCGCATGAGTTCTCCGGCGGCCAGCGCCAGCGTATCGGGATTGCCCGCGCGCTAGCGGTAGAGCCAGAGTTTATTATCGCCGATGAGCCGATTTCTGCGTTGGATGTGTCGATTCAGGCGCAAGTGGTGAACTTAATGAAAAAGTTGCAGCGGGAAAAAGGCTTGACATATTTGTTTATCGCTCATGATTTGTCGATGGTGAAATATATTAGCGATCGTATTGGCGTTATGTACTTTGGAAGAATGGTGGAGCTTGCGGATGCGGAGGAATTGTACCGCAATCCGATCCATCCTTACACAAAAGCGCTATTATCGGCAATCCCGCTTCCTGACCCGGAAACAGAGCGGACGCGCAAACGGATTATTTATGATCCGTCGCAGCATAATTATAAAGAAGGAGAGGAATTGGAGTTTCGTGAAATTACTCCAGGGCATTTCGTATTATGCTCGGAAGCAGAATATAAAACATATCAATCGATGTATAAATAAAACGATCTCGATTTGTGAGATCGTTTTATTTTTTGCCGCCGACTAAATTCCAGCCAGCTTGTGTACGTTTTGTTTCGTTTACATGTTCTTTTCGCTTCGAACCGCCGAAAATTTTTTCGCCAATGCCGTTCGCGATGACTCCCATTAACGCAGTGATGCCAACAATCATTACGAAAACGATGATATAATCCATAACATATTGTGTCATGAACGCTCTCCCCCAGACAATCGCTCTAATTTTATTGTAAGTGATTTTTCTTTTTATTGGAAGAAGCGGTGAAAAATAAACCTAGAAAATAGATGACTTTTTTGAAAAACTATATCTTTATTTATATATTTATTGTATAATGTATTATGTTAGAGTTATTTCAAATTACCATGTTTTGTAGCTGCAGAGTTTAGCTAGTTCGTTCCATTGATATAGAAGGCAAGGTTAGGTTATCCTTGTTGAAAGGGAGTGAGAATATGGTGAAATTGTATACTTCACCAAGTTGCACGTCATGCCGAAAAGCGAAAGCATGGCTAGAAAAACATAATATTCCTTATGTAGAACGCAATATTTTCTCCGAACCGTTAACGATTGAGGAGATTAAAGAAATTCTACGCATGACGGAAACAGGAACAGACGAGATTATTTCAACAAGATCAAAAGTTTTCCAAAAGCTGAACATCAATCTCGAATCGTTGCCGCTTCAAGATTTATATGAACTTATTCAAAAACATCCGGGAATTTTACGCAGACCGATTATTATTGATGAAAAACGGCTTCAAGTCGGTTACAATGAAGACGAAATTCGCCGTTTCTTGCCGCGAAAAGTGCGAGCATATCAACTTCGTCAAGCGCAACGTCTCGTTAATGAATAAGAGGAGAACCAACTTCTACATGGCCCGCCATGTAGAAGTTTTTTATCATCTCTTTATTGAGCAGCCGATCCATATTTTTATGTCCAACGATGCAATTTTCTACGATTGATAATGAAACCGAGCAAAACGACTGATGTCGCTGTAATAAATGGAAACATCGGTTTCCATGCAGCAGCGCTGTCGTATAAATAGCGGATTTGTTGTTCTTCGCTGATCATTTTTCCGGCGGTATAGGCTAACAGAGCTCCGCCAATATAAATGAGGAAAGGGTATCGCTCCATCGCATAAAGAATTAGTTTACTGCCTAAAATGATAATGGGAACGGAAAAAAGAAAACCAAACACAACGAGAGAAGTATGACCTTGAGCTGCTCCAGCGATCGCAAGAACATTGTCTAACCCCATCACAATATCAGCAGTCACAATTGTCCATATCGCTTTCCAAAGGGATGTTTCCGATTTAATAGATGCACTCGCTTCCTCTTTTTGAACCATTAATCTTAAAGAAATCCAAAGCAAAATGCAGCCGCCGACTAGCTGCAAAAAAGGGATTTTTAATAATATCACGATCCCTACTGTTAAGAGAATGCGAATGAAAATGGCCAACGCGGTGCCAACGAAAATTGCGATATTTCGTTTTCGTTCCGGCAGCTTGCGGCTTGCTAACGCGATAACAACAGCATTATCTCCTCCAAGAATAATATCAATGCCAATGATGAGAAGAATGGATGTCACATATTCGCCAGCCATGCATGTCCCTCATTTCTTTTGTTTTCACCATCATTATAGTAGGGCATGTTTTATTTCATACCCAATTTTTAAAAACTTGGTTTTTTTATTTCCCATCTTTCGATTTTTATCATAAAATAAAAGTACAAGACATAATCTTGTATTTAAGATAGAATTTTTGGGGGTAAAAGTCCCTTCAATTTTATTCTTTTTTTAGGAAGGGAGAGTTCGGCAATATGGAAATAGAACGAATTAATGAACATACAGTAAAGTTTTATATTTCTTATGTTGATATAGAAGAACGTGGTTTTGACCGGGAAGAAATTTGGTATAACCGTGAGCGCAGCGAAGAATTATTTTGGGAAATGATGGATGAGGTTCATAGCGAAGGCGATTTTTCGCTTGAGGGCCCTCTTTGGATTCAAGTACAAGCATTGGATAAAGGGTTAGAAGTGCTTGTCACAAAAGCGCAATTATCGAAAGATGGAAGCAAATTGGAACTTCCGCTTCCGGAAGAAAAATTGCGCGATTTTCCAGTCCCAGTTGATGAAAAAATTGAAGAACTGCTTGACCATCATTTCCATATTGTACGCAATGATGAATCGTTTGCCGACGATAATGATAAGGAAATCCTTCAGTTTACTATTTGTTTTAAAGATATCGAAGATTTGATTGCCCTTGCACATCGTGCTAACTTTACAGGACTTGACAATCGTCTTTTCCAATTTGAAGATCGATATTACTTATTTGTCCAATTTAATGAGGAAGATTACACCGAATATGAAATGGACAACATTTTGAGCTTGCTTCTAGAATATGGAATGGATTCGCAAGTTACGATTTACCGTTTAGAGGAATATGGAAAAGAGATTATTCGCGACAATGCTTTAGAGGCGATCAAACAATATTTTCCATTAAAGTAGCCGCCGATTTCAACTGCTGAAATCGGCGTTTTCTTCGGCGGGAAAGTTTAGAAAATAGGTCAGGTGAATTTCATTGCGAAATACGTTAAGGGTTATTATTTTTGTCCTGGCTGTAGCGGCTTTTTTATTTTTGACCAATGATTATTGGGAAGGGAAGCTGCTTGGTGGGCTTAGTATTTTAATTTCTTGTTCTGTTGTTTTCATTGCGTTTGTTATTTCTCTCGAAAACAGAAAGCCTGCCCATACAATCACGTGGCTTGTCGTGCTCGGAAGCTTCCCGCTAATTGGATTTTTCTTTTATTTAATGTTTGGAAGAAATTATCGAAAGCAGAGGCTTTTCCAAAAAAAGGCGATGCTCGATGAACAAACATTTTTAAAATTTCAAGGACAGCGAGAGTGGGCGATAGAACAGATGCCGATTGGAGAACACCAACGTCCGCTGCTTCAGCTGGCTCATCGAATTGGAAAAAGCCCGGTTTCTCTCGCGACGGAAACAAGGGTATTGACGAATGGCGAAGAAACATTTTCTACTATTTTTGAAGAACTGGAAAAAGCGACACACCATATTCATTTAGAATATTACATTGTTCGCCATGATGAAGTTGGACAGAAGCTAAAAACGATTTTAATAGAAAAAGCAAAAAAAGGAGTTCATGTCCGTTTTCTTTATGATGCTGTAGGAAGCTGGAAATTATCCAAAACGTATATTCAAGAGCTGCGCGATGCCGGGGTAGAAATGATTCCTTTTTCACCGGTTCGTTTGCCGTTTTTGAGCAACACCATTAACTTCCGCAATCATCGAAAAATTATTGTGATTGACGGAACGATTGGCTTTGTCGGGGGACTGAATATCGGTGATGAATATTTAGGAAAAGATAAATATTTCGGTTTTTGGCGCGATACGCATTTATGGATTCGTGGCGAAGCGGTCCGGACGCTACAGCTTATTTTTTTGCAAGATTGGTATTATATGACGGGAAAAACGTTATTGACACCGGAATATTTATCTCCAGAGCTCGTTCATTATGACGGTCAGGGGGGGGTTCAGTTAATTGCGGGTGGTCCTGACCAGAAATGGGAAGTCATTAAGCATTTATATTTTGCAATGATTACGTCTGCTCAGCGATCGATTTGGATTGCGTCGCCGTATTTTGTGCCTGATGAAGATATCCTAACAGCATTAAAAATCGCTGCTTTAAGCGGGCTTGATGTCCGCATTTTGGCACCGAAACGACCAGATAAAAAAATTGTCTTTTATGCTTCACGATCCTATTTCCCGGAATTGTTGGAAGCAGGTGTGAAAATTTATGAATATTCAAAAGGATTTTTGCATAGTAAAATCATGATCGTTGATGGGGAATTAGCATCAATCGGCACAGCTAATATGGATATGCGCAGCTTTCATCTCAATTTCGAAGTAAACGCTTTTTTATATCATACGGATAGTACAAAAAAACTTGTTGCTGATTTTCTTGAAGATTTAAAAGAAGCCAGTCCAATTGATTATGAAACATTTCAACAACGTCCGTTATCCATTCGTGTTGTTGAATCTGTATCAAGATTATTATCTCCTTTATTATAAAATTTCACCCGGAATTGTACCGGGTGTTTATCATTTTTAAGGAATTTTGTATAAAAAATAGGAAACCAGACTGTTTTTGTCGAATAAACTAGAAAGGATGATGAAAGGATGTGATCATTTTGCTTGTTGCCTTGTTGCGGAATGGAGAATTCATTTCACTGGCTAAGACTTGGACAAAGGAGGAATTAGTTCAGTTAAAGAGGAGGGAAGCGTTTTTTTGTCCTGCCTGCAAGCGGGAAGTGGTATTAAAGCTCGGCAGTCGCCGCATTCCACATTTTGCGCATAAAAAAGATACCGCATGTCCATATGAATATGAGTCGGAATCAACACGTCATTTAACAGGAAAGTTAGATCTATTTTCCTGGCTTCAACGTCAAAACATACGGGCAAAATTGGAACCATATTTACCATCGATTCAACAACGTCCAGACATCCTTG
The DNA here is from genome assembly GCF_002217735.1 of Parageobacillus galactosidasius. Taxonomy (NCBI): domain Bacteria; kingdom Bacillati; phylum Bacillota; class Bacilli; order Caryophanales; family Anoxybacillaceae; genus Parageobacillus; species Parageobacillus galactosidasius. Next base: position 863,189 of record NZ_NDYL01000001.1, read on the forward strand.
TTGCGCATAACCACCTCCTGTATGCGATGGAATATCAATGCTCTACCATTAGTGAACAGTTGTTTCAAAAACGCAATGATTCCTATCGCATAAAAGGAATTCGACCAATTTGGATTCTTGGAGCACATCATTTGCGATATCGGACCATATACCACTTGGCATTGCCCCGATTTCAATGGATGTTTGCCCACCATTTTCCGTTTGTTCCTCGCCCGCTCCTTTTCTACTATTGTTCGGAAACCAAACGTCTTATCCGCCTCGTTCATTTGATTCCGTTTTCTGTTCGCCATACATTTGCGATTCCCATTGTCAAGCCTCTGCATTCGGTTTCTTTTTCCGATTTGCTATCATCTCCGGTTGTTTCACTGCCACCATCGTTTTGGAATGATTGGCTTTGCCGTAAAAAACAATGGCGTCTCACTTTCACGTCATATCCGAATAAGATCACAAGGCTTATTTGTTCTGATTTTTATCGCTTTGGCATTATTCCTTCCCTTTTTCCTACCGAAGCAGGCTGGCCGCTGCCGCACGGCTATTTGTTTGAAACACCGCCATTTATTTGGCAAACATATGTGTTAATCCCATTTATGCAATCAGAAAGCAAACATGTCTCTATACATTCCATTTATCGTTTTATTGATGAAAGAATGGCAGCGGGGCGGCTTGCGGCTCGCCAGTTGCCGCTCGCAATGGGACAACGCTATACGCAAGCAGTTTATGAGTATTTGCAATTGCTTACGAAGTTAGGCTATTTTCAATGGGAAAGCCGCAAAAGCCTTCGTTTAGTAAAGGAATTTACTTTTCCAAAGACGATGGATGAAGTAATACAGCAGGATCAACAAATGATGGAGCAGATGAAAATGGAGCCATCACTTTACCATTATATAAATAAATTGGAACTTAACAAAAATATTGTATAAGAAAGTGATAGCAAACATTTATTTTCTCGAAAAAGGAAATGATAGTAAAAAAGTGAATATGATTTATGATATAATTTTCCAAAAGGAGGTTTGCAAAATGGAAGAAAAGAAAACAAAAAAATCGTTGCCATCACGAAGTGAAATTCCTGTAGAAGAAACATGGCGTTTAGAGGACATTTTCCCAACGGATGAAGCATGGGAGCAAGAATTCCAAGCAGTGAAAAAAATGATTCCGAAATTATCGGACTATCAAGGGCGGTTGGGAGAATCAGCAGATACGTTATACGAAGCGCTGCAATATCAAGATGAGATATCGATGCGTCTCGGCAAGCTATATACATATGCGCATATGCGTTACGACCAAGATACGACAAATGCCTTTTATCAAGGACTTAATGACCGTGCTACCAGCCTTTATAGCGAAGCGTCTAGTGCGATGGCGTTTATCGTTCCGGAAATTTTAGCGATCGATGAGGCGAAGTTGCGTTCATTTTTAGAAGAGAAAAAAGAATTAAAGCTGTATGAACACGCTTTAGACGAAATTAACCGTCAGCGTCCGCATGTATTGTCTGCCGAGGAGGAGGCTCTCCTTGCCCAAGCTGCGGAAGTCATGCAAGCATCTTCGACTACATTTGGCATGCTGAATAATGCGGATTTAACATTCCCAACGATTATTGATGAAAATGGGGAAGAAGTGGAAGTGACACATGGCCGTTTTATTCGCTTTTTGGAAAGCACAGACCGCCGTGTGCGGCGCGATGCGTTTAAAGCGGTATATGATACGTACGAAAAGTACAAGAATACGTTTGCTAGCACTCTCGCCGGAGCGGTGAAAAAAGATAACTTTTTTGCCCGCGTTCGCCGTTATAAATCAGCGCGAGAAGCGGCATTAAGCAGCAATAATATTCCTGAAAGTGTTTACGATAATTTGATCGAAACGGTTCATGAACATTTGCCGCTGTTGCACCGTTATGTCCGTTTACGCAAAAAAGCGCTTGGACTTGACGAACTTCATATGTATGATTTATATACTCCGCTTGTGCAAGATGTAAAAATGGAAGTAACGTATGAAGAAGCGAAAGAATACATGTTAAAAGGGCTTGCTCCGCTCGGTGAAGAATATATTGGCATCGTCAAAGAGGGCCTCGAAAACCGATGGGTAGATGTGCGCGAAAATAAAGGGAAACGAAGCGGTGCCTATTCATCAGGTTCATATGGAACAAATCCATATATTTTGCTTAACTGGCAAGATAACGTCCATAATTTGTTTACATTAGTCCACGAATTTGGCCACTCTGTGCATAGTTATTACACACGCAAAACGCAGCCGTATCCGTATGGAGATTATTCCATTTTTGTTGCTGAAGTTGCATCGACATGCAACGAAGCGCTATTAAGTGATTATTTATTAAAAACGATCGATGATGAGAAAAAACGATTATATTTACTTAACCATTATTTAGAAGGGTTCCGTGGCACGGTCTTTCGGCAAACGATGTTTGCAGAGTTTGAACATATGATCCATATGAAGGCGCAGGAAGGCGAAGCGTTAACAGCTGATTCATTGACTTCCATGTATTACGAATTAAACAAAAAATATTTCGGTGATGATATTGTCGTCGATAAGGAAATTGGATTAGAATGGGCGCGGATTCCACATTTTTATTACAATTATTATGTTTATCAATATGCCACAGGGTTTAGCGCAGCCACCGCATTAAGCAGACAAATATTAGAAGAAGGGGAACCGGCTGTTAAACGCTATATTGAGTTTTTAAAAGCAGGCAGCTCCGATTATCCAATTGAGGTGTTGAAAAAAGCGGGAGTAGATATGACGAGCGCGGAACCGATCCGGCAGGCTTGTCAAGTATTCGCAGAAAAACTAGATGAAATGGAACAGATGTTATCGTAAAAAACAGCGAATGTGGAGTTATTGCCACATTCGCTTTTGATAAAATCCTTTAAATTGGTTGCGGCTGTTCCAAGTTGCTAAAAAGCCAAAAATGGAAACAAATAAAAGTGGCATCGTAATAAACAGTGGAATAAGATGCATAAGACCAAACAAATTTAAACAAAAGGCGATAAGCACAACCAATCCCCAAATGAACAGAGTGATGTGTTTCTTCACCTTTTTTCACCTTCCTAATTTGATTCATTTCATTTATATGAACAAAGCAAAGGAAAACATGCTTTCTTCTATATTTATGACAATAATGTGAACAAAAGCACAAAGTAGTTGTCAACACTCGCCTTAATTTGTTAAGATAATATCGTGAACGAAGTCACAAAAACCTTATACCCCTTTGTTTGACCGTGAAAAATTTCTCCCATCCCCTTTGTTGTCTTGGCAACAAGGAAAAGCCCGGCATTCAGCCGGGCTTTTCCTTATTTATTCTTCTTCTGAGATATAGCGCCAAAACGTTCCATGCTTTACCGGTACTTTTTCCACTTTTTGTTTCAGCTGTAGTTTTTTCATCTCTTTTTCCGCTTCGTTTATAGTCATATCATAAACAACTGCAATTTCCTTTGTGGCGACGAATTTAAAATGGCTTAAAAATGACTCGAGCGGGGGAGGAGGGGATGGTTCTGGATGGAAGCCAAGCAATTCATGAATGAGTTCGACATAAATCTCGTAAGGGTAACATCCGGAAATTTTAATTCCTTCGTCCTCAATGTTTTCGTTAAAAAAGACGAGTGTTGGAATTTCATTTACATCCATCTCTGATGTAATTTTTAAATCGCATTGAAATGCTTTGGACGCACTTGACGACTGTAAATCACGAACAAATTCATCCACATCCAATCCAACGCTTATTGCACAATCAATTAACACGGAAATATCGGATACATTTTGCTTTTCCAAAAACAATAATTCCTGTAATTTGCGTAAGAAACGAATTCCTGCGCGTTTGCCTTGCAATTCCGCCGCTTTAATGGCGATCGATGGAGCAAATGGGCTAGAAATTGGATTTTCAAGCCATAGGCTTCCATCGCAAGACATTCCCGAACGGCACGCCGTCCGCTCCCACACTTTGGCGATCGTTTCTGGCTTATGGCGTTTCCGCATATTCAGCGTTGCCAATGTTCCGCTTAACACGTGTTTCAATGTAAAAAAGCGACCATACTCAATGATTAGCTTTTTGATAATAGGTTCAAGCCCCCAGCATTCAGGGCATAAAGGATCGATAAACAAATAAATTTCCAACGGCTTTGTCTCGTTGCTGCGAGGCTGGGAAGCATACCACCAATCTGGGGTCGGCTTCCCAGCTAATTTGTCATTCAAGGGAATGCTCCTTTCTTTCCAAATTGTCTGGGGTATTGACCATATGATGAGCAGTCAAAACGAGACGATGATAAATTTGTTCGCGCACCGGTCCAGACAGACCGATTTCATCCATCGCCGCGCGCATACAGGAAAGCCATGCCTCAGCGCGAGTTGGAGTAATTTCAAATGACAAATGACGTGCCCGCAACATTGGATGTCCGTGCTCCTCTGTGTAAAGTGGCGGCCCTCCTAAGTATTGTGTTAAAAATTGTTTTTGTTTTCTAATCGTTTCTGTTAAATCATCCGGAAAAATTGGGATTAAATCAGGATGTTTAGCAACACGTTTATAGAAAGCTTCCACAAGCCTTGTAATTGTTTTTTCTCCACCGACCGCCTCATAAAGTGTTTGCCATTGTTCAGCCATTGTGAATACTCCTTTTAGATATTGTGTACGACTATTTTACTGCTATTTTAACAATGAAGTTTATTTATCTCAAACAAAGTGACTTGAATAAATATTATGAGTAGTATGTGTTGAGCACTTTTTCAACATATGCTCTTGTTTCGGCAAATGGTGGAACTCCCCCGTAACGATCTACGTTTCCGGGACCGGCGTTATATGCGGCAAGTGCAAGCGAGACATTGCCGTTATAGCGGTCAAGCAGCATTCGTAAATATTTTGTCCCGCCCTCGATGTTTTGGGCTGGATCAAAACGGTTTTCTACTCCAAGCATTTTTGCGGTGCTTGGCATTAACTGCATAAGTCCAGCCGCACCGGCGCGGCTGCGCGCATTTGGATTAAAATTAGATTCGTGACGAATGACAGCGCGAACGAGCTTTGGATCAACATCATATTTTTCCGCAGCCTGTGCAATTAATGTATCAATATTTCCATCCATATGTTTAGAGGAAGATGTTTTTTCTGCCGATGGTGTTGACACATTTGGATTTTCAGGGACTTGCAACATTGGTTGCTGCTCTGACAGCAATTGATGGAATAGCTGCGCAAATGACCATGTGTTATTTTGATTTATGATGTTTGGACGATTGGTAGATAAATTTTGCAATGCCTGAAGTTCCAACAATAGTTTTAGTGCAGGAGTGTTCATCGCTCTTCCTCCGCTCTATATTTTTTCATATATAAACGTTGAATTTTATTAGCTGTTGGCCGAATTGGGATATGCAAAGAATGAAGCAGCTGTAAAAATCGTTGTTTTCCGCTTTCTGCATCTTTAGTCTCATATTCTAACTCATAATCATCGGTTTGTAGGTAATGACTATGATCAAGAAAAAGTGTGCCGCCTTTGTACATCCATTGTGCTCGGTCGGTGGCTAATGTGCCAAAATGTCGTAGTTGTTCAGGCGGAACGCCAATTTCTTGAAGAATTTGTGCAATCGGGCCTTGAACCATTGCAGTGCCATTTAAGAGGGCGTCTGCTTCTTCTTTTGTAAGCTGTTCATGCGTCTCAAGCAAAACCCCTTGTGCTGTCGTTTGTTTCAACGTTAATGTGTAGTTGCCGTTTTTTACGCGAATTCGCAGTGCTGCTCGTTTGTCTTTTAACAAAAATTGCGGTGTGTCAAAATAATGATTTTCTTGATGTTCAAAAGCATGATCATCGATATGAAACACTTGGCGAATTCGGTCGAATTCTTCTTTTGTTAATAAATTTTTAAATTCGATTTCTATTTCTTGGTTCATGTTTTCTCCCCTTTGTATCCATTTCAATTTTATTATCGGATGTTTATTGTTGAATATCAATTATTTATTATGCATAGGGTGATTATGGTAAAATAAAAAAGGACTGTTTATGTGGAAGGAGATTTGGCATGCAAAAGAAATTAGTCGTAGAAAAAGTAGAAAAACGAGATGAGCGATTATGGCTAATCTGCGATCATCCTCCATTTTCGCTTGAACAAGCAAGACCAAAAAATCATATGCTTGTTGATTCAGACAATATTGCGTTTATTTATATATTAGAAACGGATGAAGATTTTATTTATGTTGCGATTCCATCCGAGTTTTGGATGGACATCAAACAAGTATTAACAGACGGTACACCTATCTTTTTGCAAAGTGGAACGATCGAAATGGAACTGACCCATTTCAAGGAAGAGCTAACATATTTAATTGAAAATATTGATGGAAACGCCAATTACGGAGAACAGATGGAACAGGCGGTAAAAGAAATTTTTCTTACATAACAATTGGTGGTGGTATGATGGTCAAACATTGGGATTTATTTTTGGCGCCATACAAACAAGCGGTGGAAGAATTAAAAGTAAAACTAAAAGGAATGCGCGCCCAATTTGAAATTTTAGGGGTGCATTCGCCAATAGAATTTGTTACCGGAAGAGTAAAGCCAGTCGCAAGCATTTTGGATAAAGCGCAAAAGAAAAATATACCTCTTGATAAATTGGAAGAACAAATGCAAGATATTGCCGGACTTCGTATGATGTGCCAATTTGTCGATGATATTAAAACGGTAGTCGAATTGCTTCGGAAGCGGAACGATTTTGAAATTGTGGAAGAACGAGATTACATCAGCCAAAAAAAAGAAAGCGGTTATCGCTCTTACCATGTAGTGATCCGCTATCCGGTGCAAACGATTTGCGGGGAAAAGAAAATTTTGGCAGAGATTCAAATTCGGACGCTCGCGATGAATTTTTGGGCAACGATTGAACATTCATTAAACTACAAGTATAGCGGTCGCTTTCCTGAAGATATTAAAGTAAGATTGCAGCGCGCTGCAGAAGCAGCTTATCGTTTGGACGAAGAAATGTCAAAAATTCGCTTTGAAATTCAAGAAGCGCAAGCAGCTTTTTCGCGAAAACAGGATGCAAAAGGGGAATAACGATGAAAGAAAAACAAGCGCCGATGAAATTTGCCGTTACGTCCAAAGGGGATGAGACATCGAACGCACTTACGCAAAAAATTAAAACATATTTACTTGATTTTGATTTACAGTATGATGAAGATAAACCTGATATTGTCATTTCTGTCGGCGGTGATGGAACATTGCTTTATGCGTTCCATCGTTATTGTCGCCGCTTAGATAAAACGGCGTTTGTCGGGGTTCATACCGGACATTTGGGATTTTACGCCGATTGGGTGCCTGAAGAAATCGAGAAGCTGGTCATCGCGATTGCGAAAACACCGTACCAAGTGGTGGAGTATCCGTTGTTAGAAGTGATTATTCGCTACATAAACGGGGGACGGGAAGCAAAATATCTCGCTTTAAATGAATGCACAGTAAAAAGCGTCAGCGGCACGCTCGTGATCGATGTAGAAATCCGAGGCGATTTATTTGAAACGTTTCGCGGTGACGGATTATGCATTTCTACGCCGACAGGAAGCACCGCCTATAATAAAGCGCTAGGCGGCGCGATATTACACCCATCACTCGAAGCGATACAAGTAACCGAGATGGCGTCCATCAATAACCGGGTGTTCCGCACGATTGGATCACCGCTTGTACTTCCTGCGCACCATACATGTATATTAAAGCCAGTGAACAATGTCGATTTTCAAATTACGATTGATCATTTATCGCTTTTGCATAAAGACGTTAAATCGATTCAATGTCGCGTCGCACAGGAGAAAATTCGTTTTGCTCGTTTCCGCCCGTTTCCATTTTGGAAGCGAGTGCGCGATTCATTTATCGCTGATTAACCCATTTCGCTCCATTGTTTGATTAGAATAAATAGGAAGTAAAGGAAGGTACAAAACATTGTCGCGTTTTACGCTAACTTGGACGATTACGGAAAAAGAGGAAGGGAAGCTTGTCCGGGAATTTTTAAAGGAACAAGGCATTTCGAAAACGGCATTAACAGACATTAAATTCCATGGAGGGGCCATTTTCGTGGATGAACAGCCAGTCACTGTTCGTCATCGTCTTTGTTGTGGAGAAACATTGCGAGTACTATTTCCAAAAGAATCCCCAAGTGAAGGGATGATGCCGGAAGCGATTCCGCTTGATATTGTATATGAGGATGAATATGTTTTGGTCGTGAATAAACCGCCGTTTATGGCAACGATTCCATCGCGTGAGCATCCGGGCGGCACGCTTGCTAATGCATTGCTTTATCATTACCAAAAGCAACAGTTAGAGTCGACGATTCATGTTGTAACAAGACTGGATCGCGATACTTCCGGCCTTGCTCTCGTCGCAAAACATCGTCATATTCATCATTTATTATCCACGCTGCAGCAACAAGGAAAAGTAACGCGGCGTTATGAAGCGATTTGTCACGGATGTTTAACGGAAGACAAGGGGACGATTGATGCGCCAATCGCCCGCAAAAGCGATAGCATTATTGCTCGGGAAGTACGCGATGATGGTCAACGGGCCGTTACTCATTTTCGCGTATTACAGCGGCTTCGTGAATATACATACGTATCGCTCCAGCTAGAGACAGGCCGCACGCATCAAATTCGTGTTCATTTAGCGCATATTGGCCACCCGCTTGCAGGGGATGAATTGTATGGCGGAAGCCGGGAAGCAATTAGCCGCCAGGCGTTGCACAGCAAAGAGCTTTCCTTTTTCCATCCGATCAAGCGGCAAATATATACGTTTTCTTGCCCGCTTCCTGATGATATGAAACAATTGATGGAACGAGTAAGCTGATAAGCGGCATTTTCAATCGAACGTTCTGAATTTTTCCGGCACATATGGCAAGGAAGATGGAAACGATATGGTTTCTATTTCAGGATATCGAAAAGCGGTAAGCGCTCCGCCGAATACGCAGCCAGTATCAATATTAATTGTACGATTAATGATTCTAGGTTGTTTCACCGGTGTATGACCGTATACAATCCATGCGCTTCCTGTGTAACGCTTTGCCCAATCTCGCCGGACAGGTGTTCCATCGGGATTTGTTTCCCCGGTAATATCACCATAAAGAACGAATGTTTGAACTTTTTTATCATTTCTTCCAATATAGTCTTGACGAAGGCCGGCATGGGCAATAATAAGGCGGCCGTTATCTAGCTGCGCGTATAACGGAGCGGCTTCATATAGCCTCATAAACTTTTTTCGAATCATTGCTTGTTCACTTGGCGGCAATGCGCGATATTCTGCGACAGTTGTTTCAAGACCGTGCGTAATTTGGACGTTTCTTCCTAAAAAGAAGCGATACAGTTTATTGCAATGATTCCCTGGGACATAATAAGCTGACTCGCGCTCGACAAGGGAATAGACAACTTCTACTGTTTGCAACGATTGTGGGCCTCGGTCTGTTAAGTCGCCGACAAAGCCGAGTTTCCGCCCATCTGGGTGAAGGGGAATGCCGTCGTCCCATTCATATCCAAGCTTTTTAGTTAGCTTTACAAACTCTGAATAACATCCATGAATATCGCCAATGATATCGATTTTCATCGCTTCATTCTCCTTTAGTAAAGTAATGAATGCGCATGATTATTATAAAATAAAAAGCCGCTGATCATGCGGCTTTTTATTCTTCGGAAGAAAACATAAACTTTTTCGTGCGTGAATGGACATTCAAAACAAGTCCAATGGCTAACATATAAGTCGCAAGCGAACTTCCCCCATAACTGATAAATGGAAGCGGAAGCCCGGTGATTGGCAAAAGTCCAATGGTCATTCCAACGTTTTGAAATACTTGGAATGTAATCATTCCAATGACCCCGGCGCATAAGTAGCTTCCGTATAAATCATTGCTTTCTAAAGCAATATGAACCATGCGGTAAATAAGAAGGAAAAACAGTGAAATGACAACACTTGCACCAATGAACCCGAACTGTTCGGCGATGATTCCGAAAATGAAGTCGGTATGTGCTTCCGGGAGGTATACTTGAATGTTGCCAAATCCTTTTCCATACAATTCTCCAGATCCAATCGCAAGCAGGGAACGAATGAGCTGGAAGCCCTGTTCATTGGAATATTCATAAGGAGCAAGCCATCCATAAAAACGGTTTAACTGATATTCCTCTAAAATATATTTGTGGAAAAAGTCAGGGAATCGGAAGAAAATAAATACAAGAATAGCGACGGCCATCAATCCGGCAAACACAATTCCGAGAATGATGCGCCAGCGAATGCCAGAAACGAGCACAAGTGATGCGGTAACGGCAACAAACACCATCGACATTCCTAAATCCGGTTGCTTCATTAGCAATATTAATGGCGGCAAAACAGTTAAGGCGATTTTGCCAAGCAGCCTAAAGTCATCTTTTATGGTCGGTTCCGGATATTTCTCGCGATGGTTAATGATAATGCGGCTAAGAACGATAATCATAAAAATTTTCATTAATTCAGATGGCTGAAAGTTCCCGCCTGGAAGAGAGTACCAGCTTGTTGCTCCTTTAATGGTGACTGTTCCAGGAACGTTAAGTTCAAGACCCAATAACAGCAGCATTCCAAATCCATATAAATACCACGCGATTTGGAAAAAACGATCATAGTCGATAATCATCGTTAATGCGATAACAACAACTCCAATCGCATACCATTGCAATTGTTTATAAGCAAAATTGACATTCTGCAATTTTTCCGGCAAAGTTGGTTGTGCGCTATGAATAGCGATCGCACTAACAATCGCCATTAAAAACAAAATAAACAACAAATTATAATCAAGCTTTGGTTGTGATAGCCGATCTTGTTCCATATTATGACCCTCTCCATCATGATAAAAACATACCATATACCATATTAACGAATTACGATATTTTTGCAAAGAGTTTTGACTCATTTACTTTCTGTGAGACTTATCATATAATAAAATTAACACTAGGTACTAATAACAAATATTAATTTTAATGGATATAGGAGGATGACGGATGAATTTATCGTTAAAAGGACGTACATATGTGGTTATGGGAGTGGCGAATAAACGCAGTATTGCATGGGGAATTGCGCGGTCTTTGCACGCAGCGGGGGCTCGTCTTGTGTTTACATACGCTGGGGAACGTTTTGAAAAAGAGGTTCGCTCTCTTGTTGATACGCTGGAGGATGAAAACTCTCTTCTTTTGCCATGTGATGTGACAAAAGATGAAGAAATTACCCAATGCTTCCAACAAATTAAGGAGCAAGTTGGCGTCATTCATGGGGTTGCCCACTGTATTGCATATGCAAACAAAGAAGATTTAAGCGGAGAATATATGAATGTAAGCCGCGAAGGATTTTTGCTTGCCCATAACATCAGCGCTTATTCATTAACCGCTGTTGCTAGGGAAGCGAAAGAGTTGATGACCGAAGGCGGAAGCATCGTCACATTAACATACCTTGGCGGTGAACGTGTGGTACAAAATTATAACATTATGGGTGTAGCAAAAGCATCGCTTGATGCAAGTGTAAAATATTTAGCAAACGATTTAGGAAAATACGGCATCCGTGTCAATGCCATTTCAGCAGGACCGATTCGGACGTTATCGGCAAAAGGGGTTAGCGACTTCAACTCGATTTTAAAACAAATCGAAGAACGCGCTCCGCTTCGTCGCACGACGACGCAAGAAGAAGTTGGCGATGCGGCACTATTTTTATTTAGCGATTTGTCACGCGGCATTACGGGGGAAATTATCCACGTCGATTCTGGGTACCATATTTTAGGGTATTAAAATGAAAAATTAGAGCCGGATCATCGATCATTCCCATCCAGCAATGGTGATAGCGATCGAAAAAACGTTATATAAATCGGATTAGCTGTTCCTAGAAAAGGAGCAGCTTGTTTTTTTTGGGTAACTTCTTGGCAATTCTTATGATAAACAGCATACATATATAAGGCAACAGTTGAAAAAGGAGGGGACTATCGATGAAACGGCGGGATATGGTGGAAAATGAGCCGCTTCTTTATATCGTGCAGCCGAAGCTGGAGCGTGTGGTTTCTTACATGCAGAAAACGTTTAAAAGCAAAAAGGATGTCGAGAAAAAAACGGAGCATGAGAACGAATGGGGACATGAAGAAATTGTCCAAGAGCAAGAAAAGCAGTTTCAACAAATGTCGCTAGAGGAACAGCTGTCCTTTTTAGGCAATCTCCCAGAGCATCTTGCCAATATAAAATGCAAGCTCGTTAGTACGGACGGAGAAAGAGAAGGAATCATCCGTGAATATGATAAAACGGAAATTATCATGGATACTGCTTTCGGAGAGGTTGCGATTCCAAGAAAGGAGGTCGTTTCCCTTACGTTAATTGGTTTTTCTGAGAAGGGAGAAGAAGAACATCGTGACCGCTACTGAACTTTTTCTTTTTATTTTAGGGACATTTCGGTTAACGAGATTGATCATGTATGATTCGATTACTGCTTTTTTACGGAAGCCGTTTCATGAAATTGTGGAAGAAACATTACCAGATGGAACGGTACAATCATTTTTGCATATTAAAGGAAGCGGTCTGTGCCATTGGATCGGGGAACTGCTGAGCTGCTATTGGTGTACAGGAATTTGGTGTGCTGCTATTCTTTATATCGGCAACATATTCTGTCCTATTATATTTCATCCACTCCTTATGATATTGGCGATTGCTGGGGGCGCCTCTTTCATCGAATGGGCAGTGGAAAAATGGGATTCATAAAAACGAGCGGGGGAAAGAAAGGTCTCCCGCTCGTTTTCTTGTATCTATGATAAAGTATTGATTAATACGCGCAAAGCAAGAAATCATTGCAACATCATGGAATGTTTACGGGATTTTCGACAACAGTTTTTTGGCCAATGCCAATTATATCCGAAACATCAAAACGTGATGAAAAAGGAGAAACATATTTTTTCCGCACCACATAAACTAATAATACACTACACAGCTTGGAGGTTATAGCGATGAAAAAAGGAATTCAACCACAGCAAATTAAGGCAAAACGAGTGTATTCTTCCAAAAAGACGGCTGCGAAGCGGGCAGGAGGATGTGGCTGCGGCAGAACAATAAAAAGAAATAATGGATAAACTGTGAAAAATGCCTATACCTTCATCTGCCTAGTTGCATAGTCTAACAATGCAACAAGTCGACAGGAAGGAGGAATGGGGATGTCTGGTCGTAAAAAATCTCGTGTTATCCATGTCGATAAGCTAATTATTCATGCTGACGATGTGATAATAGTTCCAAAAGGACGCATTCGCGATCCGTGGTTATTTCCGCATCGCGAAGATGTAGAAGCAATTGAAGATGTTCATGAAGAATCACCGCGTGATGATCATAAGCATGATGATCATGAAGAGGAAAGAAGACCTTTTTCCTGGATTTAAGCATTTGGTGAAAATGGATGGGGGAAGCGTAAGTGGAACGCTTTAAAAACTATGGTCTTTGGCTTGCCATCGGTTCTTTTATCTTTTTGGCGCTGCAAACATTTGGCATCGATATCGATTTAGGGAAGTACGAGCGTCTGTATGAAGCATTTTTAAGCATTCTCGTCATCGCAGGGATTATTAACAACCCATCTCTTGGCCGCGGTTTTTCTGACAAAGTGAAGGAAGAAAAATAAGTATAAAGAAAAGGCTGTCCGGTTCTATGGACAGCCTAATTTTTTGTAAAAAATGACAATTATATTTTTCTGCAAAAAAATCCATTCTAACAATTGTAATCGATACTACCGCAATATTAGGGAGGGAATAAACATGACTGTTGCAACTCAAGTAAAACAAACATTAGCAGGTTTAAAATCAGCTCAAGCAAGTTTCGAAACATTTGCATTACAAACGGAAAACCAAGCAGCAAAACAACTTTATCAACAAGCAGCGCAACAAACACAAGCGATCGTTGATTTAGTCAACTCTCGCGTGCAAGAAATTCAAAACGAAGAGCCTCAATATAAACAACAATAACACATGCTATTTTGCAGCGAGATCGAGTTTCCAAAGATGTTGAAAAAAGGTTGGTTATATACCAACCTTTTTTCGAACGAAATACATAAATGGATGGGTTGATGAGAATGAGAAAATGGTTGATGATGACGATTGTTATCGGCATATTAATGGGCGGCTGTGCGAATGAAAACAAAGTAAAACAGCAGTCGATGCAAGGATCTGATTTCATGGAAATAAATACAAATGGAGCGCAACAGGCTACCATCAATCAGCAAGCGGCAGAACAAGCAGTTGCGCATCTTAAGGAAAGAGATGATATAAAAGATGTCGTTGCTGTAAACACAAGCAATAAACTGCTCGTTGCTTATCAAATAAAGCATATGCATCGATTTTATCGCAAACAAATCGAAAAAGAAATTGATCGTCAGTTAATACGTTTATTTCCAAATTATCAAATTGTTTCATCGAGTGATTTAAAAATTTTTTGGAAAACAGAAGAGCTGCGTGGCAAATTAGGAAATAAAAAATGGAATGAACGGAAAGTGGATCAACAAATAGAAAAGATCAAACAATTAAGCGAAGAGCTCACGTAAGGGGTGGCACCATGGCAAACGAGAAACGAAAAAAACTTACTCCCGTACAACAAGAATATCATTTATTTGAGAAAGAACGAGAAACGAAACGCCCTGTCTTGAAAAACTGTGTTCGCGCTTTCCTTATTGGCGGGCTAATTTGTACCATTGGGCAAGCGATATCGTATCTTTACATGTACTTTTTTGATTTTACGGAGCAAACGGTGGGAAATCCGACCGTAGCAACGATGGTATTTATTTCGATGATTTTAACCGGACTTGGAGTGTATGACCGGATTGCGCAATTTGCTGGGGCTGGCAGCGCTGTTCCTGTTACAGGCTTTGGGAATGCCGTTATTTCGGCAGCGATTGAGCATCGGACGGAAGGATTTGTGCTTGGGGTCGGCTCGAACATGTTTAAGCTGGCAGGGTCGGTTATTTTATTTGGTACGTTTTCCGCCTTTGTCGTTGCATTAGTGAAAACGATCGCAACGAAATGGGGTGGTTTATAATGCTAAAAGGGCATCGGACATGGGTATTTGAAAACAAACCGACTATTTTGTCAACGGCGGCTGTTGGAGGGCCGTTCGAAGCAAACGGCCGCATCGCCGACGATTTCGATCTGCTTCATGAAGATTTGTGGCTCGGTGAGGAATCGTATGAAAAGGCGCACAAAGTGCTGCTGGAAGAAGCGATGTTCAAAGCGATGGAAAAAGCGGGAATAGAAAAAGAGAAAGTGCAGTTTCTAATTGCCGGAGATCTTATTAACCAGATGACCCCGACTAGTTTTGCGGCAAGAACGATTGGCGCTCCATACTTAGGGGTGTTTGGCGCCTGCTCTACTTCGATGGAAGGATTGGCGTTAAGTGCTTTTATTGTGAATTACGGTGGGGCAGACTATATATTGACAGGTGCGTCAAGTCATAATGCGGCGGTAGAGAAGCAATTCCGTTATCCAACGGAATACGGTGGGCAAAAGCCGCCAACCGCCCAATGGACAGTCACCGGGGCAGGTGTAGCGCTTATCAGCTCTCACGGCGATGGACCGCGTGTTACATCAGCGACGATCGGCCGGGTCATTGATATGGGATTGAGCGATCCGTTCAATATGGGTGGAGCGATGGCACCTGCGGCAGTAGATACGATCGAAGCACATTTGCGCGATATGCAAATTGATGCCTCTTACTATGACTTGATCGTCACCGGGGATTTAGGAAAGATCGGACATGAAATATCGTTCGATTTATTGCGTCAACACGGAGTGAATGTAGAGGAAGATCGCTATCAAGACTGTGGATTGATTATTTACCGAGAAGGTCAGCCCGTATTAGCGGGAGCGAGCGGTGCTGGTTGTTCTGCCACTGTCGTATACGGGCATTTGTTAAACCGAATGAAACGAGGAGAGCTGAAAAGAATTCTCGTCGTTGCAACCGGCGCCCTTCTATCGCCGCTTTCGTTCCAGCAAAACGAAACGATTCCTTGCATTGCTCACGCGGTGGCGATTGAGTATGGAGGTGATGAATCATGATGTCGATGTTTTTTTGGGCGTTTGTTGTCGGTGGGCTTATTTGTGTTATTGGACAAATTTTGATGGATGTGTTCAAACTGACTCCTGCCCATACGTTGACATCGCTGGTTGTCGTTGGCGCCATTTTAGATGGTTTCGGTTTATATGAGCCGCTCATTGATTTTGCTGGCGCTGGTGCAACAATTCCGATTACCAGTTTTGGGAATTCGCTAGTTCATGGGGCGCTTCAAGAGGCGGACAGACATGGCATTATTGGAGTGCTGACGGGAATGTTTGAAGTCACAAGTTCTGGTATTTCGGCAGCAATTGTATTTGGATTTATCGGTGCACTATTATTCCGACCAAAAGGATAAGGAGGAAAAGCGATGACCGTTGCCTCGCAAGTAAAACAAAGTCTAGCGAGCTTAAAGAGCATTCATGCCGGACTGCAAGGGCTTGCTCTCATTTCACAAGATGAAGAGGCGCAGAGAACGTTCCATGAGGCGATGATGATGACAGAGGAAATTATTGCAGATATAAAAAAGCGTATCGGCAAGCTGGAATTGGAGGAGCCTCAATATCATGGAAAGTAAGGAGCATGATCGATGCCAGTATGGTTAGAAGTAGCAATTCGTTCGGTTTTTATTATAATTGGGTTGTTTATCATTACACGGATATTAGGAAAAAAACAATTAGCAAAACTTTCGTTTTTTGAGTATATCGTCGGCATTACCATTGGCGACATTGCGGGAACAATGTCAATGGATTTAAGTATTAGTCTGGAGGAAGGAATTACAAGTATTTTAATTTGGGCGTTATTCCCGGTAGCTACTTCCCGTCTTTCACTGCGAAATAAAAAATTCCGCAACTTCGTTGAAGGCAATTCGACGGTCTTTATTAAAAACGGCAAAGTGTTAGAAGATAATTTAAAACGGGAAAAATATACCGCCGATGAATTGCTCGAGCAGCTTCGCAAAAAAGATGTGTTTCGTGTGGCAGATGTGGAATTTGCGGTGCTTGAGCCGAACGGCGAGTTAAACGTGTTATTGAAACGGGAAAAACAGCCGTTAACCGTTGGGGACGTATTTCCAAACCCTCCGTCAGAAAAGGAGCCGCAAACAGTAATTATGGACGGCATGATTTTAGATGAGCCGCTTGCGACGATGGGGCTGAACCGCGGCTGGCTAAAACAGGAATTGGATAAACAAGGGGTGGCGATCGAGAATGTGTTTTTAGGCCAAGTAGACTCTTACGGTCAGCTGACACTCGACTTGTATGACGATAAAATCCAAATTCCTGAGCCGCAAGAGAAAAAGCTGCTGCTAGCGGCGATCAAAAAAGTGCAGGCAGACTTTGAATTATTCGCTTTGCAAACAGAGTCAAAGGAAGCAAAAGAACTATATAAGACAAACGCTGAAAAAATGCAGAAACTATTGCAAAAAGTGGAGCCATTTTTACGAAACTAAAGGAGGCATATACTAAATGGAAAAAAAACGTATTCGGACGACAGACGAAGAAATTAAACTGGAATTAAAGAAAAACAGCCGTGCAAGCACCACCGATGAAGAAATATCGATTGAATTTATGTACAACGAAAACAATGTCACCCACCAGCCGAAAGATTATGAAGATATTGAGTATTAACAGACGTATTGGAAAGCAAAATTTTTCTAAGACGGCCATCGGCAATTAAAAAGCGTTTCTGTTCTTTGAACAAAAGCGCAAAATACAAAGTAGGAAAAAGCCGCTAGGGAATATTCACCCGACAAGCGGCTTTTTTGCTTGCAAAAATTTATACGGTTAATGACTGCAAGAATTCTTTTACTTCTTCTGGTGTTTTCGCATTGGCGCTATGGAGATGAGCAATTTTTTCCCCATTTCGGAAGACGAGCAAACTTGGAATGCCCATCACTTGGTACTTTTCAGCAAGCTCTGGAAAATCGTCGCGATTAATTTCGAACCAATCGTATTGCGAATATTCGCTAACAATATCATCGATAAACATGTTCATTCTTGTGCAATCTGGGCACCATGTTGTATAAAACTTTACAATTACCGGTTTTTCCCCCGAAATGACCTCTTGGAATTGTTCTGTCGTTTGGAGCTCTTTCAATAGAATTTCCCCCTTGAATGAAGTAGTGTCCGCTTATACTTTATCACATTTTTGTGGAAAAAAAGAATTTATATGCTTTGGCACATTGTCCCCTAAATTGCATAAACAAATGGTAAGGAAGGAGGGGATAGGATGAGCCGCGAGTTGGAAAAAGCGCTGGAAACGTGGGCGAATTCTAAAAAAGAGGGACATGAGCAGTTTATTAAGTTGTTTGAACAGTGGGGAAGAGACTTCGATAAAAAAATACAGGAAATTGAGAAGTTAAATAACCAATTTTTAAAAGGCGTCCAAGGAAACTTGGATTATATGAACAAGTGGTTTTCGAAAAAAGAAAACCAGTTTTCGAAGCTGTTTCGGATATTTGGGGAATAGATTTCCATATACGCCTATACCAGTTGCAAGCATGATGAATACGATAAAGTAACAAAGCGTAAGGAGGTGCACCATTATGGGCTTTGGATGCTGCGGTTTCGGAGGATACGGAGGCTTCGGCTATGGAGGCTTTGGCTATGGCGGTTTCGGCCATGGCAGTAGCTTTGTGTTGATTGTTGTGTTGTTCATTTTGTTAATTATTGTCGGTGCTGCGTTTGTATACTAATGTCATGTAATGGGTGCGGGCTGTTCTATTCGACGGGCAGCTCGTACTTTTTCTTTCTGATGTATGCACTTATTGGTTTTCAATTCATACGATATAAGAGGAAAAGGAGGATTTGGTAAATGGATAATCAGTTTTTTAAAAATATCGAAAAGAAAACAGGTGTAAATATGAAAGACGTATTCGAATTAGCCAATTCTTTGCAAAATGCCAATTTTAAAGACGAAAAAACAGTGCGTCACGTCATCAAACGCGTCGCGCAAATCGCCAATCGGAAAGTGCCAAAAGAGCTAGAAGACCAAATCGTCAAAACGATCATTCAAAACGGAAAACAGCTTGATTTTAGTACGATTGCTAACATGTTGAATAACAAAAAGTAAGCAAAAGGGAGTCTTCGGAATCGAAGCTCCCTTTTGTTCTTTATATTCCTTAGGAAAAAATGAATATTGGCAACTAAAGCGAATCAATTACAAAAAGACGGTCTTGAAAATCTATAATATAAATAGTAAACAAAGGAAATAAAATATGCGCAAAGGAATAGACGTTACAATGATTGCTTTCATTCCGAATGAAGCGTGCTGTTGTAGGGCATGGACAATATACAGAAGATATAAAAAAACTAGTGCAGCAAAATATGATATGGCGTGAAAATGATTGACTAAGTCACGAACGGCTTATGTATGAATTGGAAATGAAATTGTATTTTCTCTTGGCTGCTATACGTACAGCATAACCGCTTATGTAACAACAGTGTACGCAACTATTCTTTATGGATTGCAGAAAATGAGCAGAGACCGTACCATCGTTTGATACGGTCTTAAAGGGATTTTACCATCGTTACATGAGGGATTCCAGCATCCATAAACACATCGGAAACGGTTTGATATCCAAGTTTTTGATAAAATGGCTCCGCATGTGTTTGCGCGTTCAGTTTTACTTTTGGGACACCTTGTTTTTTTGCAAACTGCTCAATCGCTTCCATAATCAGCTTTCCTGCCCCACTGCCGCGATATTGCGGCAAAACGCAAATTCGTTCGATCTTGCCTAGACCGTTATCGATCGTGCGAAACCTGCCGGCACCAATCGGTTTTTCCCCATCGTACAAAACAAAATGCATCGCTTCTTGCTCAAATTCATCAATTTCTTCTTCTTCCGGAACATGCTGCTCTTCGATAAATACGATTCGTCGAACAAGCAAGGCATCGTTGTATAAAGATGTATCATTTTTTGTTCCGATTGCTACGTTCATATTACTCTTGTTCCTTTCCTCCAACAAGAAATGTTTCATATACTGTCCATGAGCCGTTTTCCAGTTGATATAGAAGGTGGAAGCGGTCAACCGTTTCTTCAAAATGAACTTTTTGCATCCGTAATTGTCCGTATACATCAGCATATTCAGCGTTTGGCAAATCACGGCCGATGGTAATATGAGGGACAAATACGTATTCTGACTTATCAGCAAGGATTCCGCTGTGAAGCCGTTCATGGAGACGCTCGAGCGTTTCGTTCGGCTCCACTTTTAAATAAATAACATTGCTTGTTGGATAAAATGAGCTAAACTTTGTCACTTTTAACGGAATGACGTCTGTTTCAGCGGCGATTTTGCGCAGTTCCTTTACAATTTCTTTAATTTGCTGGTCGTCAGCTTCAAAAGGCTCTTTTAAGGTTAAATGCGGCGGAATGAGGGCGTAATGGCTGTCGTAACGCTTTCTATAGGAATTGGCAAAATCTTGTATTCGCTTCGAAGGAAATAAAGCAATACCATATTTCATAAAAACCCCTCCTTATGATAAGTAGTACTTAATTATAACAAAATTCCGAAGAGCATAGTAGTGTTTACAAAGAAAGGATATGCGCGATTGCACGCGGAACGTCAGGCTGCCAATATGTCCATGCATGACCGCCATCAAATTCGTTGTATTCATACAAAAATCCTTTTTGAATAAACGCTTCACGCGCCTTTCGATTTGGAGTGATAAAATCGCGCACATTTCCGTCCGTCGTTTTCACTGCTGTTTCGTTTGTGCCCACCGAATGGTAAATTTGCAATAATGATGGTTCTGTAAATTGTAAAATTTGTTCGATGATTCCTTCATCGATATATGGCGACTGCATCGCAATTTTTCCAAATGTATGCGGATACAATAATCCTGCCATTAGTGATACAGTGCCGCCAAGGGAATCGCCGATGAGCGCGCGTCCTTTTCCGATTTGGTACGTAGGAAACGTTTGATCTAAAAACGGAACGAGCTCATGTGCTAAAAAACGCAAATAACGGCTGTTTTTCTTTCCGTTTGGATGATATTTCTCATAGCGGTCCTTAACATCGCGATATGGAATTCCGATGACAATGGTGCGGTCAATCTCGCCGTTTTCCATCAGTTGTTCAATAACGCTTTTTATTTTCCCGTACATAAAATAATCTTTCCCATCCTGAGCGATAAGAAGAGAATACTTATGAAGCGGGGAAAACGAACTTGGCAAATAGGCAAGCAGCGTTATTTCCTCATCCAGCTCATCGCTATAAATAGTGTAATCATGCATTGTCCCTTTTTGTAATGCCATGATGGATCCTCCAACAAAAACAGATTCACCTGTTATTGTACCATATTTTTGTAAAAACATGTTAACAAACACAGCAGATTATGATGAATATTTACATAAAAAAGCGCCGGGAGTTTTTCCAACGTATAAAAACAACGTGTCAATTTGAAAAATTTAAAAAATTTCTTGCAAACTTACGATAAATGAGGTACATTTTTTAGTAATCAGAAAAAATGAATAGTGAAGGATGCATTCTTATCAAGAGAAGTGGAGGGAACTGGCCCTATGAAGCTTCAGCAACCAGCCAAACGTTTGGCCAGGTGCTAAATCCAGCGAATTGAATTTTTTCAATTCGGCAGATAAGAAGAAGCACTGATCGACGTATGGAAAAGTCTTCTTCTTAGAAGACTTTTTTTATTTTATAGAAGAGGGAGAGATACAGATGGAGAAAATGGAAACGTTATTGGCGCAAATCGGAAACCGCAGTGACACGGTCACAGGAACGGTCAATCCGCCCGTCTATTTTTCGACCGCGTACCGTCATGAAGGAATCGGGAAGTCCACCGGATTTGACTACATTCGTACCGGCAATCCGACGCGGAAAATCGTCGAGGAAGCGATCGCAAAGCTAGAAGGAGGAGACCAAGGCTACGCGTTCAGCTCGGGCATGGCGGCCATTCAGACGGTTCTTGCGTTATTTGAAAGCGGGGATGAATTTCTCGTTTCCTCCGATTTATATGGAGGTACATATCGTTTATTTGAACGCGGCTGGCGAAAATACGGCTTGTCTTTTCATTATGTAGATTTTCGCGACATACGATTAGTAGAGAACTACATCACTGAAAAAACAAAAGCGATTTTTTTAGAAACACCGACGAACCCGTTAATGCAGGAAACGGACATTGCTGAAGTGGCAAAATTTGCGAAAAAACATGGACTGCTTCTCATTGTCGACAACACGTTTTACACACCAGTTTTTCAGCGTCCGATCGAGCAAGGAGCCGATATCGTCATCCATAGTGCAACAAAATATTTAGGAGGCCATAACGATGTGTTGGCAGGTCTCGTCGTTGCGAAGGGGGAGGAACTTTGCAAGCGGCTTGCGGAATATCAGAACGCAATTGGCGCTGTGCTTTCACCGTTTGATTCATGGCTGCTTATTCGCGGCATGAAGACGCTGGCGCTTCGGATGCGACAGCACGAAGAAAACGCGAAGCGAATCAGTGAATTTTTAGCGGCGCATGAAGATATTACTGATGTATTATACCCGGGAAGAGGCGGCATGTTATCGTTTCGTTTGCGCGAAGAAAAATGGGTCAACCGCTTTTTGCAAAGTTTACGATTAATTACATTCGCCGAAAGTTTAGGTGGAGTTGAAAGTTTTATTACGTATCCAGCAACGCAAACCCATGCCGATATTCCAGAAGAAATCCGCATCGCCAACGGTGTCTGTAACCGGCTGCTTCGTTTCTCTGTCGGCATCGAGCATGTCGAAGATTTAATTTCTGACTTATCGCAAGCGTTAAAAAGTATGAAAGAGGTGTAGGGAGATGGAACAACACATATCTTTTCAAACGAAACTGCTCCATAATAAATGGAAAATGGATCCTCAAACGGGAGCGGTCAGTGTGCCGATTCAGCACGCTTCCACGTTCCATCAATTTGATTTTGATACATTCGGCAAATATGATTATAGCCGCTCAGGCAATCCGACGCGCGAAGCGTTGGAAGAGACGATTGCGGCGTTAGAAGGCGGGGTGCGCGGTTTCGCCTTCTCATCCGGAATGGCGGCGATTTCCACCGCTTTTCTCCTCTTGTCCAAAGGCGATCATGTGCTTGTGACGGAAGACGTTTACGGCGGTACGTACCGAATGATTACCGAGGTATTGAGCCGCTTTGGTATTGAATATACGTTCGTTGATATGACCGATTTGCATGAAGTAGCTTCCCATATTCGCCCGAATACAAAAGTCATTTACGTTGAAACCCCATCGAATCCGCTTTTAAAAGTGACCGATATTCGCGGGATTGTGAAGCTTGCAAAGGCAAATGGCTGTTTAACGTTTTTAGATAATACGTTTATGACTCCCGCTCTGCAGCGTCCGCTCGATCTTGGTGTCGATGTCGTCCTTCATAGCGCGACGAAATTTTTATCGGGGCATAGCGACGTTGTTGCCGGGCTTGCCGTTGTCAAAGACGAGGAACTTGCCAAACAGCTGTACAAATTGCAAAACTCTTTCGGAGCGGTGCTCGGCGTCCAAGACGCATGGCTTGTGTTGCGCGGATTAAAGACGCTGCACGTCCGCCTCGAACAATCGTCGCAATCCGCGCTTGCCATCGCCCGTTATTTAGCAAACCATCCAAAAGTGGAAGAAGTGTATTATCCAGGGCTTACGTATCATCCGGGCCATGCGATTCAGCGCTACCAAGCATCAGGCTTTGGCGCGGTATTATCGTTCCGCCTTGCCGATGAAGAAGCGGTCCGGACGTTTGTAAAGCATGTTCGCATCCCTGTATTTGCCGTCAGCTTAGGAGCAGTCGAATCGATTTTATCGTATCCTGCCAAAATGTCACATGCGGCGATGCCGAAAGAAGAACGGGAGCGGCGCGGCATCACGGACGGCTTGCTGCGTCTTAGTGTCGGCCTTGAAGCCGCTGACGATCTAATTGCTGATTTCGAGCAAGCACTGTCATATGTCAAAGAAACATCATCATCCACTGTTTCAGCACGATAAAATAAAAAGGTATGCGCCAAAAGAAGCTGCCTCGCGCATACCTTTTCGTTTATTCTGTCAAATGAAATGTCTCTGCTGATAATATAATCATGTGATCAAAGGAATAAATATAGAGCGCTAAATAACATAATGATGTATTGAAAGCGGGGATTTATGATCGTTCTTGCCCTATTGCCTGTACGCGACAATGCTGTATAGAGATTGACACCCAAAATCGCTAGATGAAAATTTTTTAAAAAAGTATTTGACAAAGATCAGGCATATCCATATAATAATAGATGTGTTCAACAGAATATGATTCCGTAGCTCAGCTGGGAGAGCGCCACCTTGACAGGGTGGAGGTCGCTGGTTCGAGCCCAGTCGGAATCATCGAGCGAAATCCCTTGAGCCACAAGGCTTCAAGGGATTTTTTATTTCTGTTGTCATTCGTTATTTTTGGTGTTTTTGGTGACTTGGTGTGATTTTTGGAGTGATTGATTTAAAACTTTATTCCTCCTCAAACAATTGCTCGAATTTTTCGGCTGCTGTTTCTTGTATGCTTGGAAGCAAATGAGAGTAAGTATCCATTGTCATTTTGATACTCGCATGTCCTAACCGTTCCGAAACGACCTTCATATGAACATTTTGTTGTAACAGCAAAGTTGCATGTGTATGCCTTAATGAGTGCAATGTAATATCCTTTTCTAATTTCATCTTTTTATAAGTATTTCGGAATGCCCGTGTTAAGTTATCTACATACACACTTGTTCCGTTTACTGTGCAAATAACTAAGTTGTTGTCCTCATAGTTTTCGTTCTCTGCTTTTTCAATTTCTTGTATTTGTTTATGTTTTTTCAATTCCTCCACAAGATAGTTGCTAATAGCAATGACTCTTGTAGATTGCTTCGTTTTTGTAGAGTGTTGAATCGTTCGTTGATGTTTAAGAAGTGTTTTATTTATTCTGATTGTTTTTCTTTCAAAATCAATATCGTCCCACGTTAAAGCGAGTAATTCTCCGCGCCGCATTCCGGTATGAGCCAGAATTTTAAAGGCAATGGCATAGCGAGTTGTCTTTTCCGCTATCTTAATAAATTCTTTTAATTCTTCAACTGTAAATACCTCAATTGGTTTTTCTCTCTGTTCACGCGGTTTTTCAATCTGATCGGCGACATTTCGTCGAATCAATTCCAAATTAACAGCATCATTTAATCCTTTCCGTAGTATGCTGTAAATTCTTTTTACATAACCGCTGGAATATCTCTGATGAAGGCTATCAATAAATCGTTGAACCATTAAAGGAGTAACATCGTTTAGTTGTACATTTTCAAAAAAATTTAAATGATTGTTAAGAAAGGTTTTATAAAGTTTTTTCGTATTTTGAGAAAGATTATGCCTTCTGCTCAACCACTCTTTAAAGTAGTCTTTTACAGTAATTTTTGACTCTTGAATGGATATTCCTTGCTGCAATTCGTATCTTTTCTGTCTCTCCGCTGCTTCTGCATCAGTTCTTCTAGCAAAACCTCTTTTTTTGTATCTTTTTTTCTTATAAACAAATTCATAATACCAACTTTCTCTTTTCTTTATGGAGTGATCTTTATACACTGGCATAACAAAACCCCCTTAAAGCGTATAGAATTATTTTAGCAGAAAAAGGTAGAGGTATGGAGGGGACTTTTTATCAACCATTGGCATTCTCAGAGAGTATATGGAACGCTCATATTTTTGTTTGAAATTTCCTGAAATTGGGTATTAGGTTATAATTAAAGTATGAACTCAACATATTTTTAAACTTTTTGTTAGTAGGGGGGATAGGATGATTGAAACCGTATGGGAACGAATCAAGGGATGTGAAGGGCAAGTTTTTAAGCAAATCCGTGGAGGAGAGTTTACGTACAAAGTTAAGGGAAATACTATTGAGTTGAGCAGAACTAATCGCTCAATATCAAAAAACACCTTTAAAGAAGCGCTGAAATATGTACCATTAGAAAATACTGTACCTGTACAGCACTTGCAGGCTCCGTCCTATTTGTTTGCAATATTGATGGATAAGAGAATAAGACAAAATGACTGGTAACAATATCACAAAGGATAGTTCAGTGGGGTGAAAAATAAGATGAATCCAGTTTTAGAAAATATAAAATTCAAATTGAGTAATAGAGCCAATAGTGTGTTATATGCACGGGAAGAAAATTTCTATTCAGAAATTAAGATTTTTCTAGATTTTATAAAATCCAATTCTTTACTTAGTGCCATTATTCATGAGATAGAAAAACTAAATTTTGACATTGAATCCTATTTAAAAGGTGACGAAAGAAGACATAGACGCTTTATAGAGTATCCGAACGACTATATTCAAAAAATTGCTTTATGTTACTCGTTAATGAAACTTTTTTCAGAAAATAAGTTAAGTGTTTTAGACACCCTTTTCTTAAATATCACACCAAGCAGAAGTATTGATGATCGTTGTCGCGTGATTGCACAACAATATTTCAAACCTTTATATGAATATATCTGTGAACAAATTGAAGATGGTAGTACAATTTTATACTTATTATTAAGGTATAAGCACCGTACTGAATGGTTTCATAAAGATAGACTTTTCTCTATTTATGAAAGTGATACAAAACGCGGTGAAGAAAATTTAACCTTAGACTTACAGGAGTATTTGCATAACCAAGGAATTGATTATCCATTTTCAACACCACATTCACCTAGCGGACGTTCTGATTTAGTTGGTTTAATTGAAACCAATGATCCAATGGTTCTAGAGGTGAAACTATTTAATTTAGAAAAAGGTTATGATAAGGCATACATCAGAAAAGGATTGGTACAAGCATACCGTTATGCAATAGATTACGGTAAGCCTACGGGTTATCTTTTAATATATAATCTGGATAAAAGAGATTTATCTTTCGAAAAAAATGACGATAGCCCAATAAAATCAGTAAAATTAGGGGACAAAGAAATTTACATTATTGTAGTTAATTTATATTCTGACGGTAAATCTGCTAGTGAGATAAAAAAGCCACTACCTTATATAATCGATGACACATACCTTTTAAACTTTGAAGAAGAATAAGTTTTTCAAAGAGAAAACAACTGCAATAAAATTGATTCTATTACCGTTTATTACCAAAAACAAATATTTTATAATTAAAGCAGACATCTATATAAGTTCACACTGAAAAATCGACATAATCAAAATGTTTGAGTCGACTGAAAGAATGATCGAAACGGTTTGCATGTGTCGGAAAATCAATCTGTACTTAACATAGATATTTTAGACCAAAATATAATTATTACGCTTTCGAATGAAGTATAATAATGCCGAAAATATATTAATCAGGTGATATTATATGGGGTTTAACACAGAAAAATATAGGTATTATCTGGGGATGGGTATTGAATATCAAGTAATTAGTAAGTTTTTTTTACTTGGTTTTGAGGCATACAAATTACCAATTGATTTTGGTTTTGATATTCACGTTACAAATAAAATGATACAAACGTATAAGGAAGAAGAGCCTCAAAAAGATTTTTATATTCAAGTAAAAAGCAGAGTGATCTTACCTCCGTCAGAGAATCCAAATAAAGAAACGGTAGTACGTTTCTATATTAAGAAAGAAGACTTTAATAATCTAATTAAAAAAAGTGATTCAGTACTAATTTTATATTATGTAAGTGGTGTAAAAACATATAATTCATATTTTTATGACCCAGTGGAGTGGACTGATTGGAATTGTTACTTTTACGGTAAAATAGAAGGTTATAAAATGGATTTGAGTGAATATAGTGACATTACAATACATGATTATTTATGGTTAAATAGTCAACATTTAAACTATTTAATGGAAAATGATTTCGTTTTAGAAGATGAAAAAAATGGAGGTTATTATTTAGAAACAGTGTATTACGCTGAACAACACTCGGTATCTGTATCAAAAAATAAAGAAAAATTTACTTTTGCCGATAACTTAATGGAATTACGCAATTTAGTAACCGGAAATTTTGAAAATGATCCGTTTTTATCAAAATAATATTTATACTTACTAAATTTAGCGAACCATATCACAAATAATAGTGATACGGAGGACTGATTTTGTTCTAGATGCTAAAAAATTAAAACACTTAAAAGAAAAACAAGAGGGTCTATCTCTTAGAGCCACTCTTGTTTTGGAAAGAAATGTATCCATTTTATTTTTAGGTTTCTAATTTAATCCATAAGGTTGTCAAAGCATTAAAGAAACAATTAGCCGTAGACTGGACGAGTCCTCACCGTCGAGATGTCTACGCTAAAGTGAAATTAGCCGTCAAGCAAGTACTCATGAAAGAGAAAATTACGGCGCAGCAATTACTGTAAATTATCACTTTATTTCGGAACAAAAGAGCCATTTTTTTGCACATTCCTTCAGAAAGCCCTCTCCCCTTTTCTGAAAGAATGTGCTAAATTTTTTGTGAATTATTTCGGAAGAGAAAATCCATCGGTTCAGAGGAGGGGGAGGAGGACGTGATTCAATTTCATGACTTTGGCATTGACGTCCAAACGTATGCAGAGCGTGGAAAAGAAAACGACTTCCCTCTTCTGACACAGTGTCCGCATTGCCGGGCCAAGCGCCCGTTACTATTCATGAGACATGAACCTCCTTGTGAATAGTTTTGGTGACACATCTATTCTAATCAAGGAATCGGGTTCATGTCTCTTTTTTTGTTTGGTTGTAAATTTATGTTAGCGAATTTGCTCATCTACAGTAAATAATTAATATTTGCAAAAAAAAAACGAAGAAGGTCAGCAATAAGAAAAACAATCAAAACACTTTAATTCAAGACACTAATCAACATCCTTTACTGGAAACATCGATTAGAACACTTTATTTAAAACACTAATTAAAATACGTCTGACCTCCGAATGGAGGTAGATTGTATGTATAAAAATGAAGATGAATTGCCAATTACTTTAACTGCAGAAGACATCAAGGAGATCCTGCAAATTGGTATAACAAATGCATATGAATTACTCAATAGCGGGCAGTTTCATGTTGTTAAAATTGGAAGACAATTAAGAGTAAGCAAAACTGTGTTTCTTAAATGGTTAAATGGTACAAACGAGGTTGGATGATGTACAGTCTCGTTTTTTATTTGCTTTTCGTATTAATTGGAGGATTTGGTGTGGATTTTGGCGGAGGAATAGGTGAAAAAAGATAAAAAATGATATAATCAAATAAGAATTTAATTTCTATGAGTATCAATAAAATATTGATTTAATAAGGTTTTTTAAGGTTAGATAAAACTACTTAAAATCATATAAAAATAATAAATTCCACCTTGACAGGGTGGAGGTCGCTGGTTCGAGCCCAGTCGGAATCACTAGAGCGAGAGGCTTGAAATCCTTGTGTATCAAGGGTTTCAAGCTTTTTGCTTTTTATAGCAGGGCACTCAAAATGGTGTCCAAATTATATTTGGTGCCATTTTGGTGCCGAAGCATTTTTAGTTTGATTTTGATAACGGGGCATCGATTTGATTAGCCGCTTTCTTATTAAAATAAATATAAATTATGTTTTTTCATAAATAAAGCAGCATAATTGAATATGCTGCTGGCATGCTATTTATTTGCTATTAACTTCAACGTAAGAAGGAATCGGACAAGCATCTTGCTTTAAAGAATCGTACTGTGAATGTGGATCAATCTCCACATCTTTTGTGCGCGCTTCAAACCAAGATGTGATCAACGGCTGTAGAGAAGAATCGATATCTAATAACGTTGTTACGTGAACCGGGTGTGCACGATTTGTTAGTTTTACACTCATGACATCAAAAATTCGCTGTAGCAAAGAACGCTCAAATTGCAATTCAAGCAACTTTGCCCGTTTCGTTACGAGTGTTTCTACTGTAAAGGCACCTGAGCGAAGCTGTACATGCGCATCTTCTAACTTAAACGCTGTATTACGGTATTCTCGAATACGATTGATATAAGTAAACACCAACACAATCGCACCAAAAACAAAGAAAATGGGTTTCCAAAATCCAGTGGCAGCAACGAGGCTTGCAAAAATTGGTGGTCGAAGCCAAATCAACTTTTTTGCCTTAGGGGATGCATAATGTGTCATGCTACGCAGTTGAAATTCTGGCAGCATGATTGCTATTAATTCATGTGCTTTTTCCGTTGGTAAGTACGGGAAAAATTCATTAATGTTTTGGTCCTCACCTGGCAAAATTTCCCCTGCTGAAATAAGTTTAATTGTTGTCACACCGAGCAACTTTTGATAGCCGTTTTGTTTGTAAATGACCGCTTGTACTTTGTCTTTGCGAATGGAAAAGCTTTGCTTAGAAAGCCAGCCTTTTTGTACATAAATGCGTTCATTGTCCATTGAAATGGTATATTGATAGTAGCTATTAAACGTTTTAAAGACGCCGATACCGACAGCTGCTAATACGGCAAGTAAGACTAGCAAGATGAGCAGCCATCCTGAAAGATGAGACATAACCTTGTCTACATTAATGTATTTCTCTGGATGTACATCTGACCATATATTTAAGCCAATAGGAATGATGGCTAAAAAACTGAAGGACAATAGGGAAGCTTTCAAAATATCACGAATGGTAGTGGTGAAAAGAATTTGACGTTCAGATTCATTGATGGCTTCCTCAGCATGCTGCTCTTGATTCCCATTTCGTAAAACATAATCCTCTATCTTGATGCAATCCACTTTATTTACAAATTCCAATGTCACATCGCTAGTTGCTTCTCCTGTTTCCATTGTGATCGATTGTACGCCAAATAATCGTTGCAAAACATTTGCCTTCGTTTGCACATTCTCAAATTTTTCACGCGGTATAAATTGCTCTGATTTAGAAAATAGGCCCTTATGTATATGAATGCCATCTTCGGCAAATACAACTTTAGTAAATAATGTCTCATAGATGCGAAACAGGAAACTGAATCCGAAAACCGCAATCGCACCCCATTGCACAATATTCATGAACATAGAATTACTACCCGAATTTAGGAATAAAATGAAAAGTATAAACAGATTGCTTTTGATAAGGTCTAGCAGGTCATAGAATATTTTTAGCTTGGAATAGCGAAACGTCATACTTCATCAAGCTCCTTTAAACGGGCAAGCTTCGAAATATCATCGCGGAGCTTTATAGCAACTTCTTCCTCAATATGTGGAATGGTAACGCCACCTTGCATAGTTTTAATTTCAATTGAGCGGACACCATATTTTCGCATAATGATGCCTTGAGTCAATTCAATTGATTGTATTTTCGTCATCGGCACTACAACTTCCACTTTTGTCCAAATCCCGCTTTTAATGTATAAAAAATCATCCGTTAACCCGTATCGAAAAGTTTTATAGTATATCGGTGAACTTACAAAATAGGTCCACGGAATACCAATTATAGTAATGACAAACAGGGCGATCCAAACATACCGTAGCCAGCTCCACCAGTTAAAATAATCTGTGCAAAAATAAAGTCCAGTTATAACGACAAGGGCAATGAGTGATGTAATAAGTTCGTTTAAATTGCGTACCTTCATCGCTCTAGGTGAGATTTGTTGATACTGTACTTCCATACTGTTCTCTCCTTTAAGTTGGAAAATTATCCATTCAATTTCATTTACGGTGAATGATAAAAAAAGTTTCGTTTGAATAAACTGTGATTAAAATTTTTGTAAAACATCTATTTCGAAAAGTGAGAGATCTTTGAAGGAAAAAATAAGGAAATGTTTTTGATGCTATGAGATACATTTTTGCACTTTACATAGCCCACAGTATATGAGTATGAGATGAAAAGCAAGCTTCAACAATCGGGCGATTTTCTTGAAGAAAGATTGAATGATATATGACTTTTTTAGGGAAATTAATTAAAAGATTCAAGGCTCTCGTTTTTTTCTAAACGTGAGCCTTGAGTCATTCTTCTGTATTTGCATTTTTTCACTTATTAATTCCACTCGCTCATTATTATTGCAGAAAATGTTTCAAGTGTGATTTGATCATTTTCTTCTAATGAGAAGATGTGTATAAGCTTTCAGAGTTGTTTAAAGGTTTTCATGACATAAGCGTTTACTCATGCATTGAAACGATGCTTTTTTGTGTAGTAAAATACTGGCATGAGCATGAAGTAGGCCGTGAACTATATTAATAACTATATTAATAACAGATGGTGTTGCAAAACTAAAGTAAAAACTCAAGTTATGCATAAGGATGCAGCATAACACATGCAGCAAATATCGATGAAATCCATACCATTGCGGCTGTTCCACCCCATCACTTTTTAACTCATTAAATACCCGTTCAATCCTGCGGCGAAGCCCAAACAGCCATTGGCCAAACCTCGTTTTCAACAAGACAGGAAAAACCCGGCCATAGGCATCTTTCCGTTCCTTGCTATTGCGGCGGTTGATAGGGGAAATTGAATAGGATTCCTGACTGCTCAGCTGTTTGGCGAACCTTTTCGCTGTCATACGCGGCATCGCCCAATACCAATTCGATATCCCACTTCTTTAAAGAAACAAGTAATTCTGGTGCCACTGCCGCATCATTTCGATTCGCTGTGGTTAACACATGAGATAAAATGATTCCCTCGGCAGACCATGTATGTTCGTTGTTTAAATTGGAAAACATGATAGTGTCCACCCCTTGGTAGTTGGTTTTGGTCACTGTATATGATTTCCAAGGTGGTGGATTTTTTTATGTGCATTTATGCATTCGTTATGCGTTTTGCAACACGTTCACCATTTATTAAACTAAAGCTCCCGTTAGTTGAAAAAGGGCATCTGAATAAAATGCCACCTTACTCTGTAATATCAAGTACAGGTAAACAATTTTTAGCACTTTAATATCAATCGTTTTATATATAATGCCGCACATTATATTTGGTCATATTTCCAAAAATTATAAAAATAGGTAAAATTAAATATTACAGTAAAGGGGGGAAATGGTTAAGAATAATGAGTATTCGGATTATCTAGTGGAATACAATGTAGGTTTAGTATCTTTAAATAGTGTTTTGTTACACTGTTTTTTCGAACTGTGCAACAAGTTATTCCAATATTATGGATAGTCCTATGATAGAATAAAGTTACATTCTTAGGACGGTGATATTTATGAAAGAATTTTTATCTAGTTTTTTACTTATTACCAGTTGGCTTATATTTGCAATTAGTGGATACCTATTTATTTGGACAATCTTCTTCGTTTATGCCATTGTACCAGCCTTTTTAAGTTTAGCTGTTGGCTTATTCTGCTTTTATTGCTCAAAGAAGCTGGACAGTAACATCAAAAAGAATTCTTAAAATCCCCCTATGTCGCAGTATGTGTCTACTGTGTCGGTACCGTCAAGAATTTTGTGTAATGTAAATGGGGTAGGGTTTCTCTGAAATGGATTTGAATTGATAGGGGACTGATTTTCTCCACACAGGAGACTGAATATTCAGTCTCCTGTGTGGAAAGGGAGAATCCCTCTATTTTGTTTATTTACAGTATTTGGTTAACAATAACGTTCTTCAAACATTCGCTCGAGGGCTTCCTGCGCTTCGGCAAATCCTCGCAACTTTCGCCCTGCCCATTTCTCATTAATGAATGGTCAAATACACGATTTTTTCTGCGGCTTCTAAACTATTCAAACTGTTCATCGGTTTTAGGCGTTTCCGAATCTCCTTGATCGTTCGTTCGATGGCATTCGTTGTATAAATCACACTTCGAATACTGCTTGGATAGTCCATAAATGAGAAGGACATCCAACTCATTTGCCCACGATTGGACTTCCCTTGGGTATTTGTGAGACTATTTGGATTGAAACTGTTGAAACATCTCCAATGCGATTTCTTTATTCGGAGAACGATAAATGAGTTTCAGGTCCTCCACCATTTCGAATTGATCTTTTTTCCGAACACAACGGAGATAGCAGCCGTTTCTCCTATTCGGTGTTCCAGCCTGTTCGATTTCGAGGAAATTTTTGATTTCTTCCCGCATAATCAGTTCTAATTTTTCTTTCACAAATTGACGAATGACACTTTCCAGTTGATTTGCCCAGTCGACATTCGGTATACTTCTTTCAGACATAGGTAGGGTTCTCCTTTCTCTAAGATTTTTGGTCCAATCAGAGAATACCCTACCTTTTTTCTTTTGTTCTAGCAAAATGCTTTACACAAACTTTTATACATCATCCTTTGTTTCCACGTTTTACACTAGGGGACAACAATGCAGGTAATATGTGCGTTCTGCGACGCCATTCCTAGCTTTGTTGCGGTGTTGTTTCTGCAAGAGCATGCTAATCATTCGGAAATTTAAAAGATGGACTTCCGATAATACATACTGAAAAATCCACAAGAGAAAAGAGGGATACCGGTACCAAAAAGCTGTTCGTAAGAAATGCAAAAATAAGTGTGAGAGATGCGGAGCAACAAAGAAATTACATTTCCATCTAGGTTTTTAGAAGATGGACAAAACATAGTCGATAGTCTCATTTTGCTTTGTACTAGTGATCATGCGGAAGAATATAAAGGAGAACATGCTTATTATATGTTATTGAAGTGGATGAAAAGGCGGCCGCAACGGAGCTTAAAAAAGATGTGTTCAAACATATCGAAGTAGCATTGGATTGCTAACACGATATGTTGAAAGAGTATCATGTTTTGTCGGGAGAAAGTCGATGAAAACGTTGGTGGCGGCCGCGCTTCTCTTCTAGGAAAGCTGGCGTAATCCGTTGTGCACCATTGGCGATACAGTTGGCACAGTTAGAGGAATTGCAACAGCGATCGGACGGGTATATGCACAATTGCCGTAAACGCATCAGAGGATGATTCAATGATGGCATTGGACAAGACCAAGACGATTACATGGGATGGACTAGCTGACAAATTAATAATAGACGCCGAGCCATGCGGCGGCGGGATGAAATTATTTATGCGATTGGGGTGGGATTGGATGCAGATGAGTTCAGTATTTATGAAAGAGTTAGCCGATATACTCTTCAAATACAACTTAGCTTGCATAAAGTCGGGTAACGGTATGATAGGTTATAAAGAAGGGGAATTCAAAGTATTGAATAATACGTTTGTTAGCGCGAAACCAAAAGGAATTGAAATGAGTGGTTACAGTTTAGAGGTATATGGAGTAAATCATAAAGAAGAACTTTTAGAGAAAATAGTAGAAGATATAAAAGATTGTTTTAAGAAAAACGAGATGGGAGCAATTGAGGGGAGTTATTTTATTGGGTTCGATGATGGCAACAAATTCAAAATAAGAATTATCGAATAATACCATTTCCAATGTCACTTTCGGCATATAAAATATGATAAATTCCTAGCTGTTTCCCCTCTTTTCCGCTTGTCACCTATCGGATGGCGGACGGTGAAAATATCCAAACAACGCCCCACCCCATCTTCTCAAGTTGAGACAAGACGTTTCTGCGCAAGGGATTAAGCAAGATGGGGTGCGATTTATTTTTTATGCATCCGTTATGCGTTTTGCGACGCGTTCTATGAAAAAAGAGGATATATGCTCAATAAAGGGCATATATCCTCTACTAATATAGTTATTCCTTAAAACGGAAATTTTCGATATTGATGTTGAACGGAAACCCATTTTGTCACTGTAAACTCTTCTACAATCCATGGATTTCCAAAACGGCCTAATCCACTTTCTTTTGTTCCTCCAAATGGTGTATTCGATTGAAGGTTAACCGTTTGGTCATTTACATGCGTCATTCCGCTATCAATCTCTAAAGCTAGTTCTGTTCCTTTTTCAAGATCAGATGTAAATATAGCCGAACTTAGACCATATTCGGTTTCATTTGCCAATTCAATCGCTTGTTCGTCCGTTTCCGCTTTAATCATGATCGCAATCGGTGCGAACACTTCCGTTTGAGCTAACTTACTATCATTATCCACATCTACAAATACATATGGCGTTAATATATTTCCTACGCGTTTTCCTTCTAATGCCAACGGAATTCCTTCTGCTTTTGCTTCTTCAATTACCTTTAGTGCTTTTTCTAACTGACGTTGGTCGATGATCGGACCAATCACATTTTCACGATTGCGCGGATCTCCGTACGGCAAGTTTTTAGCCCGCTCCACAAACTTCTGTACAAATTCATCATACAAATCTTTATGAACAATGAATCTATTCACGATCATACAAATTTGGCCTTGGTGTAGATACTTTCCGAATATCGCTGCATCCACTGCGCGATCTACATCAGCATCGCTCAACACGACAAACGGACTGTTTCCGCCTAATTCTAATGCAACGCGTTTTAAAGCTCCACCAGCGACAGCTCCGACATGCTTTCCTGCCTCTGTCGATCCAGTGAAGCTGACCAACTTAGCATGAGGGTTTGTTAACATTTCATCTCCAATTTCTCTCGAATTCGTTAAAATCACATTGAGTACACCTTTAGGCAATCCAGCATATTCAAACGCTGCCGCAATAATCGAACCTCCGGTTAAGCCGGTTTTCAAATCCGGTTTATGAACGACCGCATTACCTAATGCGATCGCAGGGGCAATGGTTCTCATCGATAAAAATAACGGGAAATTAAATGGAGAAATCGATGAAATAACTCCGAGCGGCAATCGATAAATTCGATTTGTTTTTCCTTCAATAGGAGAAGGAACTTCTCTATACGTATAAATCTCTTCTGTCATTTTTTCCGCTTCTACTAATTCATCTAACGTAATTTGATATTCCATTTCCGCTTTTATATATGTGCTGCCTGTTTCTACTACCATGGTCTCTAAAATTGCTTCTTTATTCTCTTTAAAATACTCTAATGCTTTCCGGATGACCGCTTTTCTTTCCTCTACCGAAGATTTCGCCCATTTTTTCTGCGCTTGCTGCGCCGCTTCAAAAGCTTCCTGTGTTTGTTCTTTTGTAGCTAATTTAACTGTTGTAATGACAGAATCATCATACGGGTTTAAAATATTATAAGAGTTCGAACTTAATCCTTCAACCCACTCACCATTAATAAAACTTTTATTTAGTTCCAGATACTGTTTCAAGTTGATGCCCTCCCCTTGTTGTAAACGGTTTCGACAATTATCTTACTATTGCTTGCACATTATTTCAAATTTCCTGCTTACTTTTTAGATGTAACAATTTTTTTCATTTCTCGTTGGAATGAATCTATTTTACGCATATGGATATAGAAAAGTGGTTATTTTCGTTATTCTACCATGCGAAAAATAGATTCTCACTGGCTGCTAAGGAGCGGGAAGAATTATTAGATTTTGCTCGTTACCAAAATGGAGCGTTTATTGTAAAATAGAAATGGCGTTCCGTCGTGAAAACGCGGACGATGGATTAGCGTATGACGTTGGATGATTTTTCACGATGCGGAGGATTACAATGGAACAACATCATTTTTTCTTAAAAGCGAATTGGTCTGGCGGAAGAAATGGCAGCGGCTTTATTGACGCTGGCCAGTTGAAGACGAAAGTATCCATTCCGCCGGAGATGGATGGACCAGGAATTGGAACAAATCCAGACGAAATGTTGTTAGGCGCAGCAGCAACCTGTTATTTAATTACGCTTGCGGCGATGTTAGAACGTTCTTCCATTCCGGTTAATGAACTTACAATGGAATCAGAAGGAATTGTGGAAGTAGAGAGAGGAGTAATTACGTACAAAACGATCATTCACCGTCCTGCGATCACATTGGCTGCTGGAGCGACGGACAAAGAGGTCCAAAAAGCAGCGCTCCTTGCGGAAAAAGCAGAAAAAAGCTGCATGATATCAAGAGCGATAAAAGGAAATGTCGAGATGAAATTAGAATCGGATATACGTATTTCACAAAAATAAATAAAAAAGTAAAG
The DNA here is from genome assembly GCF_002217735.1 of Parageobacillus galactosidasius. NCBI lineage: Bacteria > Bacillati > Bacillota > Bacilli > Caryophanales > Anoxybacillaceae > Parageobacillus > Parageobacillus galactosidasius. The sequence continues at coordinate 900,991 of NZ_NDYL01000001.1, forward strand.
AGGGAAAGGCAATGTATACAAATGAAATGATTTATCAAGAATTAGTGCAAATTTGCGGGAAAGAAAATGTCTTGCGGGATGAACCGCTGAAATATCATACATTAGTCAAAATTGGCGGCAAGGCGGATTTCCTTGTCTGGCCAACAACATATGAGCAAGTAATGGAAGTCGTTCGGTTAAAAGAAAAATATCAGCTTCCTTTTACACTGCTTGGCAACGGGTCGAACGTCATCGTGCGTGACGGCGGCATTCGCGGCATTGTGATGCAATTAAAACATCTTACAGAAATCAAAGTGGAAGGGGAAAAAATCATCGCCCAAAGCGGCGCCGATATTAAAGCCGTTTCCCGGTTTGCGCTAGAACATAGCTTAACGGGGCTCGAGTTTGCATGCGGCATTCCGGGATCTATCGGCGGCGCGATTATGATGAATGCGGGCGCCTACGGCGGAGAAGTCAAAGACGTGATTGATCATGTGAAGGTTATCACACAAACAGGAGAATGTAAGATTTTGAAAAAAGATGATTTGCAGCTCGGTTATCGAACAAGCATTATTAGCAAGACACATGATATCGTGTTAGAGGCAGTATTTCAGCTTAAAAAAGGCGATCCGCAAAAAATTAAAGAAAAAATGGACGATTTAACGTTCCAGCGCGAATCAAAACAGCCGCTTGAGTATCCGTCTGTCGGCAGTGTATTTAAACGACCTCCTGGCTATTTTGCGGGCAAACTTATTCAAGACAGCGGCCTGCAAGGAAAAGGAGTCGGCGGTGCGGAAGTATCGACGAAGCATGCTGGTTTCATTATTAATAAAAACAACGCCACCGCTTCCGACTATATTGCAACCATTGAAATGGTGCGGAAGACGGTAAAAGAGAAATTCGGCGTTGATCTTGAATTAGAGGTGAAAATTATCGGGGAGGATATAAAACAGCAACAACAATAACAGAAATTCGGTCCGAACTCACAAACGAGTTCGGATTTTTTGTTGAAAAGAGAATAATAGAGACAGAAAAAACAAAGCCCCCAAGTGAGGCTTCGTTTCAAAACTGCTTCTAGTTTTTATACCCAGCCGCGCGCTTTCATCGCCTCTGTGATTCGTTTTAACGAAATGATGTAAGCGGCTGTGCGCAAATCGGTTTCATGTTCTTCCGCTGCTTCATAAACGGCGTGGAAGCTTTGCACCATGATGTTTGCTAATTTTTTGTTCACCTCTTCTTCGCTCCAGTAATAGTTCATTAAATTTTGCACCCATTCAAAGTAGGATACGGTTACGCCGCCTGCGTTCGCAAGAATATCAGGAATGACGATAATTCCTTTCTCTGTGAGAGTGCGGTCTGCATCCGGAGAGATTGGGCCATTTGCCGCTTCTGCGATGATTTTCGCCTGAACTTGGTCAGCGTTTTTGGATGTGATCGCGTTTTCTAAAGCGGCAGGAATTAAAATGTCTACTTTCAGTTCCAATAAAGCGGAAGGATCGATTTGATATTCCGCACCGTAGTCGAGCAAAGCGTGATGATCTTTCAAATGTTCTACTTTCGCTATATCCAATCCGTTCGGGTCATAAATAGCGCCTTTGGAATCGCTGACAGCGACGATTTTGCATCCCAGTTCTGCAAGCAGTTTGGCGGCGGTTCTTCCCGCGTTTCCGAATCCTTGAATCGCGACGGTTGCATCTTTTAACGGACGTCCAAGTTTTTTCATCGCTTCTTGAATCGTAATGACACAACCGCGCGCGGTTGCTTCATTTCTTCCTTTCGATCCCCCGATGATGAGCGGTTTTCCCGTAATGACGCCTGGGGAGAAAGATTGATTGATGCGGCTATATGTATCCATCATCCAACCCATGATTTGCGAATTTGTATAAACGTCAGGCGCAGGAATATCTTTATCCGGGCCGATGATTTGCGAAATGGCTTCGATAAATCCGCGGCTGACTCGTTCTAATTCCCCACGGCTTAATGTTTGCGGGTCACAGATGACTCCGCCTTTTCCGCCGCCGTAAGGAAGTCCGACGACAGCGCATTTAAATGACATCCACATCGATAATGCCTTCACTTCATCGAGCGTAACATCAGGATGAAAGCGGATTCCCCCTTTAGTAGGGCCTAAAGCATCGTTATGCTGAGCGCGATATCCTTCGAATACTCGGATGGAACCATCGTCCATTTTGACAGGGAATGATACGGAGAGAACTCGCATCGGTCTTTTTAAAATTTCAATGATGTGCGGTTCTAAACCTAGTTTCGCTGCAGCTGTTTCAATTTGTTTTTTGACGATTTCATACGGATTTAAGTTTTCTTTTGTTACAATCATAGGCATTTCCTCCTTCTGATGATGAATGATGCAGCATGATCATAGACGGTAGCTTATTGGTTTGTAGATTATTACCATACTACCATATATTTTTATATTTATTCAATTAAAATTTTAAATTATCAAATAACTATGTGTTTATTGTATCATTTTACATTATTATGGGAATATTGCAAAACTAGATTTAAAAGCTCGAAGTGATAGATAAGGATGGCACGCATGCAGTAAATTTGTTGGATATTACTTCATAAAAATTAAAGAAATAATGTACAATAGCGTTAATTTAATGTATATGCACATAAACATACAGCATCCTTGAGAAAAATCGATAACGGAGTTTTTATGGGGGAGAAAGGATGAAACTTTATTTTATTGTCAATCCAGCGGCGAAAAATGGGCGGTGCAAAAAGGTATGGAAAAGATTAGAGAAAGTTCTTCGCCAAAAACATATTTCATATGAAGTATTTTTTACAGAGAAGCAAGGTGATGGGAAACGAATTGCCAGGCAAATCATTGAGAGTACGAGCGAAACTGCCGCCATTATTGCCATCGGCGGCGACGGCACGGTCCATGAAATCGCAAACGGTGTCTTTCCATTTAAGCACGGTATTGTTGGCTATATACCAGCAGGCACGGGAAATGACTTTTCGCGCGGCATCCGCATTCCGAATCATCCTCGAAAAGCGTTGGAGCACATTCTCTTATTACTGAAAAAGCATTGTTTTTCTACCTATGATATTGGCCAATTTGCAGGACCACATGTACAAGAAGGAATGTTTGTGAACAATTTAGGCTGCGGCTTTGATGCGCAAATTTCGCGAAAAGTAAACCGCTCCAAACTAAAGTCGTTGTTCAACCGTCTTTCTCTTGGCAAATTTGTCTATGTGTTCTATTTAGTGAAAGAATTAATTTTCTACAAGCCGGCCAAAGTAGTTTTGCAGATTGATGGGGAGAAGCATTTATTTGAGCGGACTTGGCTTGTCACGATATCGAACCATCCCTATTATGGTGGAGGAATGAAAATAGCGCCGTCCGCAAAATCAGATGATGGCCTGTTCCATATCATTGTCGTTGATCAAATATCACGGTTAAAAATATTGCTGTTATTTGTGACGGTTTTTTGGGGAGGGCATACAAAAATGAAGGAAGTGAAAGTGTTTGCCGGGAAACACATTCACATACATACTAGTTCTCTTCTTCCTTTGCATGCCGATGGGGAAAATATCGGCTCGGGGAGCGTATCGGTTTATGTGCAAGCGAATGCGCTGTCTGTTATTCGCGAAAAGGCAAACTAGCCAAATATTTTTTGCAGGAATTACATGGATGGGAAGCGAAATATGGAGCAGGAAAACGAAAGATAGGTGGAAAGCAAATGTCTAAGCAAGTAGTGCTGCTTGATGTAGTATGCTATATTATTTTTCCATTGGTTGTTTGGCATGCGGCGCGCGGTCACATCGGCGACTATTATGCGATGCTCGTCTCCGCCGTTCCCGGCATGGTGTACACCGTATACCGCTTTTTTTCCATTAGAAGAATCAATTTTTTTGGCATATTTATGATCGCTAATTTAGTCATCGGAACGCTGTTAGACGTGCTGGCCGGCTCTGCGCTGCAAATGTTATGGAACGGAGTATATTATTCGGTGGCATTGGCGATTTTGTTTTTGGCTACGATGGCGGCGAATAAGCCAATCGTTCTTTATATCTCGCTGGACTTTGTGGAGATGCAGGGAGCAAACCGTCAAGTGATGAAACAGCGGTTTTTTCAAAAAGACGTCTTATCTTTGTTTCAATGGATAACATTGGCTTTTGCATTGCGAGATTTGCTTCTTGCTGCCATCAAAGCTTGGCTGATTGTTCGTTATGGCGTTGAAGCGTTTGATAAAGCAAGAATTCTTAGGCAAGCAATCAGTTGGGGAATATACGGGCTTTGCTTCATCGGATTTGCCCGTATTTCGAAGCTTATTAATGCCGGGCGGCAGGAACAGAGTAGTGATGATTTCGAAACATATTCGTAAGACGATGGAGTAAGCAGTTTAAGAATTTTTTTATTTTATTTTTCTGAATATTAACGATAAAATATTATTGTTAGGGACAACAAAGAATGGGGGAATAACGGTGGATAAGGGAGTATCACGTCGTGTGCTAGTAGCGAGTCTTGTCGGGAGTTCGATTGAATGGTTTGATTATTTCTTGTATGGAACGGTCGCTGCGCTTGTATTTAATCAGTTGTTTTTCCCGAGCGAAGATCCGACCGTAGGGCTGCTTTTATCCTATGCATCATTCGCTCTTTCCTTCTTTATTCGCCCGTTAGGCGGCGTTGTGTTCAGCCATATTGGCGATAAGATTGGACGGAAGAAGACATTGATTTTCACATTAAGCTTAATGGGACTCGCAACTGCGGGGATGGGGCTTCTTCCGACGTATGAAACAATAGGTGTATGGGCGCCGATTTTATTAATTTTACTTCGCCTTGTGCAAGGAATCGGCCTTGGCGGTGAATGGGGCGGCGCGTTGTTGCTCGCGGTTGAGTATGCTCCGAAAGAAAGACGCGGATTTTTCGGCAGCATTCCACAAATGGGTGTGACGATTGGACTGTTGCTTGGAACGTTTGTCATGTCATTAATGACGATGATGCCTGATGATGCCTTTATGTCATGGGGCTGGCGGATTCCGTTTTTGCTAAGCACGCTGCTTGTCTTTTTTGGATTATGGATTCGCAAAGGGATTGATGAGACACCGTCATTTAAGAAAGTTCAAGAAAAAGGAGAAATTGCGAAAGTTCCGTTATTGGAGACGTTGAAGACACAGTGGAAAGAAGTGTTAATCGCGGTGGGAGGAAAAGTTGTTGAAACAGCTCCATTCTATATTTTTGGAACGTTTATCGTTTCTTATGCGACAACGTATCTAGGATTTTCGAAAACCGCTACATTAAATGCGGTAACGATTGCGACTGTGATCACGACGATTTTAATTCCGGTCATGGGCAGCTGGTCCGATAAAATTGGACGCAAACCGCTTTATATCGGTGGAACGATTTTAATGATATTGTATGCGTTTCCGTACTTTTGGTTACTGCAGCAAGGCTCAGTAACACTGATGATTATCGCGACGGTAATTGGACTTGGAATTATTTGGGCGCCGATTACTGCTGTGTTAGGGACGATGTTTTCCGAAATATTTAAATCAAACGTGCGCTATACAGGGATTACACTTGGATATCAAATCGGCGCCGCGGTTGCGGGCGGAACGGCTCCGCTTATTGCGACAGCGCTGTTAGCGGAATATGACAATTCTTATGTTCCAGTCGCTCTTTATATCATCATTACCTCGATTATTTCTTTAATCGCTGTTTGGGTTGTGCGCGATCGTAAAAATGAGGTTTTAGATCAAGATGTAACAAACGAAAGCGGAATCGCATAAGCGGTTCCGTTTTTTATCAAGGGGGCAAATCATGATGATTATTTTATCGGAAAAAGAAATTCAATCACTATATACGATGGAAGATGCAATTCTTGATGTTGAGGCTATTTTGAGCGAGGAACGAAACGGGAATATTCAGATTCCAGAGCGTACCGTGTTGAATTTTTCAGAGCACGATGCCTCGGTGCTTTATATGCCGAGCGCTGCAACAAAGATGGCAGCGGTGAAAGTTGTAAGCATTTTCCCGCATAATCCGGAGCGCCAGAGACCGACGACGCAAGGGGTGATTGTGGTGACAGACACGGAAACGGGCGAGCATTTGGCAATGATGAACGCTACGTATTTAACACGACTTCGTACAGGAGCAGTCAGTGCCATTGCCACGAAATATCTAGCCAGACGTGACGCTTCCCGGCTTGCGGTCATTGGAACGGGAGCGATGGCGCGGGAACAAGTAGCGGTGATGCTCGCTGTAAGACCGATTACAGAATTGTTTCTTTATAACCGAACGAAAGAAAAAGCGGAGCAATTTGCGGCATATATTCAGGAAGCGCATCCCGAGTGGCAAGGGACGATCCATGTGATGGATAATGCAGATGAGGCGGTGCGTCAAGCGCATATCGTTATTTGCAGCACACGTTCGACAACTCCAGTTTTTTCGGTAACGGCATTGCAGCCGGGGACGCATATTAATGCCATTGGCTCCTATCTTCCACATATGCAGGAATTGGACGTAGAAACGATTATTCGAGCGGACCGCATTGTCGTGGATACAAAGGAGGGAGTCAAGCACGAAGCAGGCGAACTTATTCAGGCGGAAAACACTGGAAGATGGTCGTTTGAACAAATCGACGCTGAAGTTGGCGAATTGGTAACAGGCGAAAAAAGCGGCCGGCAACATGAAAAAGAGATCACTCTATTCAAATGTGTCGGTGTCGCTTCATTCGATCTTGCCGTCGCCATGGGAGTGTATAAAAAAGCGGTGGAGAACGGAAAAGGGATGACCATTTCGTTATAAAAGGCAGAAGAGGTCTTTATCAAGCCCTAAATATAAAAACTTAAAGCACATATTAGTTATGTTATGTGCCTATAGTTTATAAACCTTTTCGTAAACAACACCATCAATATATAATGTATGCATAAAAAAAGAGGATATATGCTCTTATTTGAGCATCGTATCCTCTAATCATTATTGAAATCCGTCTTTTTTGCCTAAAAAGGAGAAAGGGAAAAAGAATCGTTCCAGGGACATAGAAAGATGGAAAAGTAAGGAGAGTAACTAGTCATAAGTTCGGTGATGAACGAAGAAGGATGATGACGAAAGTTTGGGGTTGTCACAATAAATGTTTCCATACGTGATCAGTGCAGAAGAATAAGAAGAAAAAAACAGATGGCTGGTAAAAACATAGACAGCCAAGGGAGAAACTGCGCAAATTGGCAATGAGATATCTTTTTGTTATAATAACGGACAGAGTAATAGGCGATGGAGTTCGCTAAACTATCGTTCGGGCTGATGACTCCTACCAGTAAATCAATTATTGGTAGGAGTTTGTTTTTTGGATAAATTGAAGGAAAAGGGGTATTGTTCGTGATTTATGTCGTCGTTGGTCTTGCCGGCATTGTCGGCGCGCTGCTTCGCTATTATTTAGGATTGTTTGTGGGGGCCTTATGGAACGGGTTGTTTCCTTTGGCAACATGGCTGGCCAATATAATTGGCTGTTTTGCGTTAGGATGGCTGACTGCTTATTTGCCTCGGCTGCGCAATCTTCCTCCTTATGTTGTGACAGGACTAGGAACGGGATTAGTAGGATCGTTTACGACTTTTTCGACGTTCAGCGTCGAGACGGTTCAGTTGCTTCACACGTCTCATTTAGAGTTAGCGTTGTTCTACGTTTTCCTCAGCATGTGCGGCGGGCTGCTTATGGCATGGATCGGATTTCGCCTTGGACAAGGCCGCTTGCATGCACAAAAAGAGGCGGCGGAATAAGGAGGAGATCTTATGTTATGGAACAGCGCACTGGTGGCGATCGGAGGGTTTTTCGGCGCGATTGCGCGCTTTGGCATCAGCAATTGGATCAAACAGAAGTATCCTTCTTCTTTTCCGCTTGCTACATTATTAGTCAATTTAATCGGATCTTTTTTGCTTGGATATATTATAGGAAAAGGATGGAATGATTCGTGGAAGCTTCTTTTCGGAACAGGATTTATGGGGGCATTTACGACTTTTTCCACATTCAAGCTAGAAAGTATGGCTCTTTATATTCATAAGCAATGGAAAATGTTTGTTTTGTATCTTGCATTAAGCTATATACTCGGTCTGCTTCTTGCTTTTCTTGGCATGAAAGCATCAAGTGTGTAAAACGGCTATTGTCTAGCGTTATATTTTTTTGTAATATCACAAATGAAGCATGAATGGAGAGATAGAGAATGCCGACTTACCATGACCGTACAAACGATATTGTAGACCTTTGTCTACTTGCGGGAAAAATTATGCTCGAAAGCGGCGGGGAAACATATCGTGTGGAAGATACAATGATGCGTATTGCTGCTTCCTTTGGCATTCCCCGTTCGCACAGTTATGTCACGCCGACAGGAATTATTTTTTCGATTGATCGAATGAATTCCACGCAGTTTATTCGGATTGTGGAACGTTCGACAGATTTGCAAAAAGTCGCGCTTGTGAACAATATTTCCCGTCGCATCAGCAATGGAGAATTATCACTGGATGAGGCATATACACAGTTAAAAGAAGTGGAAAAACAAAAGTTTGCTTACTCCCTTTCGCAGCAAGTAGCAGCGGCGGCGATTGCCAGCGGATGTTTTGCTGTCATGTTTGGAGGATGGAACAACTTCTTTCCTTCGTTTCTTGCCGGAGGAGCAGGATTTTATTGTTTTGAGATGATTCACCGTCTTGTGAAAATACGATTTTTCGCTGAATTTTTTGCATCGTTTATAAGCGGTGGATTGGCCTTGATTCTTGTTGCGATTGGGTTGGGGGCGAATTTAGATAAAATCATTATTGGATCTGTCATGCCGTTAGTGCCGGGACTAGTGATTACGAACGCGGTGCGTGATTTAATGGCAGGACATTTTCTCGCTGGGTTGTCTAAAGGTGCGGAAGCATTTTTAACAGCGTTCGCGATCGGCACCGGTATTGCGCTTATTTTGTCGATTGGCTAATCGTAAGGGGAATTGCGGATGATCATACAACATATATTAACAAGTTTTATTGCTTCAGCAGCGTTTGGGATTATTTTTAACATTCCAAAGAAATTGTTAATCAATAGCGGATTTGTCGGAATGGTTGGATGGATGATTTATTTTTTATTTGCCGAACATCAATTAAATGGTGTTGCCGCTACGTTTATTGCGGCTTTCTTTGTTGCGATGATCAGCACCATATTTGCAAGAATATATAAGACGCCAGTTACGATTTTTAGTGTTTCCGGAATTATTCCGCTTGTCCCAGGAGGATTGGCGTTTGAAGCAATGCGCCACGTCGTTTTCAACGACTACAATACGGCGATATCGCTCGCGGCGAAAGCGTTTATGATTTCTGGAGCGATTGCCATGGGATTGATTTTTTCTGAAGTGATTAATCAGCTTGTCAAACGGAAGTGGAAATCCTAACTCTCTACAAAGAGAGGTAGGATTTTTTTGTGTTGCTGTTATGAACATAAACCGTTTTTTGTTCGTTAATTAACTTGCACAGGTTGCAACATTTTTTTTGAATATTATAATATGTGTAACAACTATTTTCGAAGCACATTTGATGTTTCGCCATTGTTTGCAAATATATCATCGGGGGAGAGCATAATGAGAGAAATGATTCATGCGATGAAGGAAGAATTATGGGAGATTTTTGACCACCTTCATCGTCATCCGGAAGTTAGTTGGGAAGAGTGGAAAACGACGGAGTTTATTAAGCAGCAACTGATTCAAGAAGGATATCGTGCCAACACGTTTTCCGATTGTCCAGGAGTGATTGGGGAAATCGGCAGCGGGCCGTTTACAGTCGGATTGCGCAGCGATATGGATGCGCTTTGGCAAGAAGTAAATGGAGCATGGCAAGCAAACCATGCATGTGGGCATGATGCACATATGACAATGGTATTAGGGGTTGCTAAACTGTTTAATCGCATCGGTTATAAGCCGCCTGGAACATTGAAGTTTCTTTTTCAGCCAGCAGAAGAAAAAGGAACAGGAGCATTGAAGTTTTTGGAAAAAGGAGTTATCGATGATATTGACTTTTTATACGGTGTTCATTTGCGGCCGATTCAAGAAGTAAAAAGCGGTTATGCTGTTCCCGCGATTTTGCACGGAGCAGCGCAATGCATTGATGGAGAAATTAAAGGAGTTGCCGCGCATGCGGCAAGACCGCACCTTGGAGTCAATGTCATTGAAGTTGGGAGTGCGATCGTACAAGAGCTGAGCAAAATCCATATTGATCCACAAGTGCCTGCATCGATCAAAATGACAAGATTTCACGCAGGAGAAAAAAATGCGAACATCATTCCAGATCATGCGGAATTTTCGCTTGATTTGCGAGCGCAAACGAACGAGGCGATGGAACAGTTGGTAGAAGGATTGAATCACGTGGTGAAAGGGATTGCATCTATTTATGATGCGGATATTCAGCTTTATTCAGGAGTTCGTATTGCCGCTGCGCGGCCGCATCCACAAGCACAGCAACTAATGGAGCGTGCCATTGTTGCTACGTTAGGAGAAGAAAAATGTCTGCCGCCAGTAGTCACTTCAGGTGGGGAAGATTTCCATTTTTATTCATTGATGAAACCACAGTTAAAAACGACGATGCTAGGGCTTGGTTGTGATTTAAAACCGGGATTGCACCATCCGCAAATGACGTTCCGCCGCGAAGATTTATTATCTGGTATTGAAATATTAGCAAGAGTCATTATGGAAACGTTTGAGCATTTTGCATCACGAGGGGAGACAGAAAGTGCGTATCTCACTACAAAAAATTGACACGATCGAACAACTTGAAGAAATGGCGCTACTAGAAGCGGAAGTGTGGGGAACAAGCCCAATTCCTACCCATCAAACGTTAACGGTGGCGAAAAACGGCGGCATTATTATCGGTGCTTTTATTGATGGAAAAATGGTCGGATTTGTGTATAGTTTTCCCGGATATCAAGATGGGGAAACGTATCTTTGTTCGCATATGCTCGGGATTGCTGAACCATTTCGTGATCAAGGAATAGGTTATATGTTAAAAATGAAACAGGCACAAGAAGCAATCAAGCAGGGATATCGTACGATTCGTTGGACATACGATCCGCTCCAAAGCAGAAACGGCTATCTTAACATTGCAAAGTTAGGAGCGATTTGCTCACAGTATATCGAAAATTGTTACGGTGAAATGGATGATGCTCTAAATAAGCATTTACCGTCGGATCGATTTATTGTGGAGTGGCTTCTAGGGAGCCGATATTTACAAGAGAGAGGCCGCTTTTTTTCAAGACTGAAGTGGTCGCCAGAAAAGATGGTGCTTGATTGGAAACAAAACAACACCGGTGACCCAGAAGCGATTTGGAAAGAGGAACCTATTCATCATGACTATCCGTTTTTGCTTGTGCCTATTCCTCTTCAGTTTCAACGATTAAAAGAGACAGATCATGAATTAGCGCTTGATTGGCGCTATAAGACGCGTGATGTTTTTGTTCGCCTCTTCCGTGAAGGATGGGCCGTTGCGCATATACTTCGAAAAGATGGTGAGCCTGTTTTGTACTATGTTTGCGTTAAGCGCAACGAATTGCCGCTATAATGAGGAGGAATTTTTTATGGGAATAAAAGTGAAACGAGTCATACTGCGCCACTTACAAATGGAACTAAAGTCACCGTTTACCACAAGTTTCGGTTCGTTTCAAAAGAAGGAGTTTATTTTAGTGGAAGCGATGGATGAAGATGGGTTATCAGGATGGGGGGAATCGGTGGCCTTCCCTTCACCTTGGTATAATGAAGAAACCGTAAAAACGAATTGGCATATGATAGAAGATTTTTTATTGCCTCTTTTATTTCAAGCGCCAATTGCTCACCCAGAAGAGTTGCGGCAACGTTTCTCCGTCATTCGCAAAAATCAAATGGCAAAAGCGGCGATAGAAGGGGCAATATGGGATTTATTTGCGAAAAGACAGCAACTGCCGTTACATAAAGCACTCGGTGGAAATAAGAATCGTATTGAAGTAGGGGTAAGCATTGGGATTCAAAAAAGCATCGATGATCTATTGCGTATTATCGAACGGTACGTACAAGAAGGGTATCGGCGCATCAAAATAAAAATTAAACCCGGATGGGACGTTGAGGTTGTTCGGGAAGTTCGTCGTCGTTTTCCAGATGTTCCGCTCATGGTCGATGCAAACTCTGCTTATTCATTAGAAGATATCGATCGACTAAAGGCGCTAGATGAGTTTCAGCTAATGATGATTGAACAGCCGCTTGCTCCTGATGATATCGTAGATCATGCAACATTGCAGGCACAGTTAAATACGCCAATCTGTTTAGATGAAAGCATTCATTCCGCTGAAGATGCAAGGAAAGCCATTCAGCTTGGCAGTTGTCGAATTATCAATATAAAAATTGGCCGTGTCGGAGGATTGGCGGAGGCGAAACGTATTCACGATATTTGTAAGGAGAACGATATTCCTGTCTGGTGCGGCGGCATGTTAGAAGCTGGTGTCGGAAGAGCACACAATATTGCCATTACGACATTAGATAATTTTACGTTGCCTGGTGATACAGCCGCTTCTTCCCATTACTGGACGAAAGATATTATCGTTCCTGAAGTCACTGTTCATCATGGAACGATTACAGTACCGGAAAAGCCGGGCATCGGTTATGATGTCGATCGGCAGCAAGTAGATATTTATACAAGTTATGCTAAGATGTACCACGCTTAACTTCTCATCCCGAACATGAATCTTAGTGTTCGGGCTTTCTTATTGCAAATTAAAGAAGACTTTGTTGGATAGACCGCGGATAACTGAAATAGGGCAATAAGAACACAAATAGTGGCAAGAGTAAAAAGAAGCTGGATTGGAAAGGATGCGCTCTTTCCAATCCAGCAGAATGATTCATTGCATTAGTTTGCTAATTCTTTTATTCCTGTATTCGCTTTCACAAGAATTTCATCAAATTTCTTGCTGTCGGCGTTTTTCGAGGAAAGAAGTGTGCCAACAATCGATGCGATGAATCCTAATGGTATTGAAACGATACCAGGGTTTGCAAGTTTAAAGAGCGGTTCACCGACAAGAATAGCAGCTCCCGGTTCCGGTGACCAAACGTTTGGGCTAAAGAAGACGAGCAACAACGCACTGAATAATCCAACAAGCATTCCTGCAATAGCTCCTGTTGTATTAAAACGGCGCCAGAAAATCGTTAATACGATAATCGGCAAGTTGGCGCTCGCGGCAACAGCAAATGCCAATGAGACGAGGAAAGCGACATTCATTTTTTGAGCGAATAACGCTAAAAGAATGGATAAAACGGATACACCAACAGACGCCCAGCGCGCCGCAACCATCTGTTCTTTTTCCGTTGCTTCACCGCGGCGAAGAATATGGCTATAAAAGTCATGAGCAAATGCCGACGCGGCTGATAGGACAAGTCCAGCAACGACAGCTAAAATAGTGGCAAATGCGACTGCCGATACAAACGCGAATAGGAAATCACCGCCGAGCACTTCGGCTAACAATGGAGCTGCCATGTTTCCAGCAGGGTTTGCGGCGACAATTTTGTCATAACCAACGAAGGCCGCGGCCCCAAATCCTAAGAAAATCGTTAATACGTAAAAGATTCCGATAATCCATGTGGCATAGACGACCGATTTGCGAGCAGTTGGTGCATCTTTTACTGTGAAGAAGCGGATTAAAATGTGTGGAAGCCCTGCTGTTCCTAGGATGAGTGCTAAATTTAATGAGATTGTATCAAGCGGATCTTTAAATTTATTGCCAGGGTTGAGGAATGCTTCGCCCAGTGGTGTGGCTGTTTTTACTTCGTTAAACATTTTTATGAGGTTGAAATCAAATTTCGCAAAGACAATGATCGAAATGATAAACGTACCAACTATTAGCAAGACTGCTTTCACGATTTGCACCCAGCTCGTCGCCGTCATGCCGCCAAAAACGACGTAAACCGTCATGAGTACGCCAACAATGAGGACAGAGTAAACGTAATCAATCCCTAATAATAGCTTAATGAGACCGCCAGCTCCAACAAGCTGAGCAATCATGTAAAAAATGGAGATGGAAATCGTATTCAGCGCGGCAACACCGCGCACTTTTTTGTCATCAAACCTTGCTGCAATCATGTCAGCCATCGTATATTTTCCAAGGTTGCGCAGCGGTTCGGCGACAATATAAAGAACGACTAAATAGGCAACAAGGAAGCCAATACTATAGAAAAAGCCGTCAAATCCAAATAATGCAATCATTCCTGCAATTCCTAGGAATGAGGCGGCAGACATATAGTCGCCGGCAATGGCCAAACCGTTTTGCCAGCCTGTTAAGCTGCTGTCTGCTGTGTAAAACTCGCTCGTTGTTCTTGTTCTTTTTGAAGCGAAGTAAGTGATGACCAGCGTCAGAGCCACAATGATTAAAAAGAGGAAAAAGGCTAAGCCATGCATTACAAGTTTCCTCCTTCTTTCGCTTCTTGTTTCATTTGCTCGACGATTTCATCAAATTTTGCTGCGCGCTTAGAGTAAAGCATGCATAATGCCCATGTCATAATAAATTGCGCAAATGCAAACACCCATGCCCAGCTAATTGGGCCGATCGCAGAAGAATTTAACACGTTAGAATAAGACGTTAAAACCGGAAGGGCAAAGTAAAACACGAAGAAGAATAGCGTTGCTGGCAAAATAAAGTTTTTCTTTGCGCGCATGAGATGTTGAAAAGATGAAGATTGAGCAATTTGGCTATAATCAATTGCCGAGCGGTTTTCGAAAGAACGCTCTTGCACAGCCATGAAAATCCCCCCTTAATTTTTATTTGATAATAAATTGAAACAATGCGCCTCCTTTTCATTGTTCATAAAATTGTCACAAATTTATTATATAGTTATCTGAAAAATTTGTAAATTATAAATTTTGTATATCTTTGGATTATGGATGCGAAAAAATTTATAACTTTAACGCTTAAAATGGCAAAATTTTTTTGCTGTTTTTGTTATTTTCTAACTTTACAAAAATTATTGAATAGCGTAAAATCCTTATTGTATTGTACTCTTCAACAAATTTCTACAAAAAGCGACAAGGAGAGACATCTTATGAATTTGTTTCGAAAAAAATCGATCCAGATGCTTTTACACGAAGCTGGCCGAAAAGGCGCCTCTTTAAAAAAAGATTTAGGAGCATTTGATTTAACGATGCTCGGCATTGGTGCTATTATTGGTACAGGAATTTTTGTATTAACGGGAGTTGCCGCTGCCGAACACGCCGGTCCTGCACTTGTACTTTCCTTTATTCTTTCTGGTCTTGCCTGCGTTTTTGCCGCGCTTTGTTACGCGGAATTCGCTTCAACAGTGCCGGTGTCTGGCAGCGCTTACACATATAGTTATGCGACGTTTGGGGAATTAATCGCTTGGATTTTAGGATGGGATTTAATCTTAGAATATGGTGTGGCATCTTCAGCAGTGGCGGTTGGATGGTCTGGTTACTTCCAAGGACTGCTTTCCGGATTTGGCATTGAGCTTCCAAAAGCATTGACAAACGCATATGATCCGGCAAAGGGAACATTTATCGATTTACCGGCAATTTGTATTATTCTTTTCATTATATTTTTGTTGAATCTTGGAGTAAAAAAATCTGCCCGTTTTAATGCGATTATGGTTGTGATTAAAGTCGCTGTCGTATTATTGTTCCTCGCTGTCGGTGTATGGTATGTAAAACCGGAAAACTGGTCGCCATTTATGCCGTTTGGATTTTCCGGAGTAGCAACTGGCGCTGCAACTGTCTTTTTTGCATATATCGGCTTTGACGCGGTTTCGACCGCGGCGGAAGAAGTGCGCAATCCGCAGCGAAACATGCCGATAGGAATTATTGCGTCTTTATTTATTTGTACTTTGTTATATATTGCTGTTTCCCTTGTACTGACAGGAATTGTTCCGTATGATCAATTAAATGTAAAAAATCCTGTTGCTTTTGCGTTAAGCTATATCAACCAAGATTGGGTTGCCGGTTTTATTTCGTTAGGAGCGATTGCTGGGATTACGACGGTGCTGCTTGTTATGCTATATGGACAAACTCGTCTATTTTACGCAATTAGCCGTGACGGTTTGCTTCCGAAAGTATTCTCGAGAGTGAATCCAGTTCGGCAGGTGCCATATGTGAACACTTGGCTTACAGGAATCATTGTTTCGGTATTTGCGGGAGTGATACCTTTAAATAAGCTTGCAGAATTGACAAATATCGGCACATTGTTTGCGTTCATTACCGTTTCCGTCGGCGTACTTGTTTTACGGAAAACGCAGCCGCATTTAAAACGCGCCTTTCGGGTTCCGTTCGTTCCAGTTATTCCATTATTGGCCGTTGCGTTTTGCGGGTATTTAGTTCTTCAGCTTCCTCCAATGACGTGGATTGGTTTCGTATCATGGCTTGCAATCGGCCTTGTCATTTACTTCTTATATGGACGCAAACATAGCACGCTGAATAATGTAGAAGAAGCAACAGAGGAAAAAATCAGGATAATAAATGGCTAAGAGGGACCTTTGCCCTAATGGCAAAGGTCTTTTTTTCTTATTAATAAAGGAGTCTTAATAAGAAAAATGTAACAAATTTCCGATTGAATGACGATCAAAATTACGCTAACATGTACGAATGATATCCTTAGGGAGGCTAGTTCGTCTCTTTAACAAATGGGGTGGAATCCATGTTTAGCATATTATTTTCATTAAAGAAGGAGAGAACGATTGAGCAAACAGTTCATGAAATTCAACAAGGAAATAAAGTATTGCATAATCAATTAATTCAACAATATAAACCTTTTATTGCCAAGACGGTTTCAAATGTGTGCAAACGATTTATTCACGAAGGGGATGACGAACTAAGCATCGGTTTAATCGCATTTAATGAAGCCATTGAAAAATACGCACCTCATAAAGGAGGTTCGTTTATTTCTTTTGCCGAACTGCTTATTAAAAGGCGCTTAATCGATTACATTCGTAAAGAAGCAAAAGAGAAGAACATTATTTTACATACAAATGAAGATGAGGAAAATTCAGCCCAAACATACTTGGATACGAAATTATCCATGGATGAATTTTACAAGCAAGTGGAGCAAGAACATCGTCGCGAAGAAATTATTCATTATCAACAAGTGTTAAAGGAATTTGGGATTTATTTTCATGACCTTATCGAACAGTCGCCAAAACATAAAGATGCGCGAATAAATGCGATTAATATCGCTAAATTGTTAGTTGAAGATGAGGAAATGCTCGAATGGCTTTTTCGAAAAAAGCAATTACCGATTAAACAACTGCAAAATATTGCCGAAGTAAGCCGCAAAACGATAGAGAGAAATAGAAAATATATTATTGCGGTGGCGATTATTTTAGCTGGGGATTATGTTTATTTAAAGGATTATATAAAAGGGGTGCTTCCATCGTGAAAAAAGGGATCGTATTAGAATTAGACGAAGAGTTTGTCACATTATTAACGACTGAGGGGGAATTTATTCAAGTAAAAAAAGATGGAGATTATGAAATAGGAGAAGAGATTGAAGCGCAGGTGATAAAAAGGCCCATTGTTCGTCGTCGTTCATTTCGATATGTCATAACAAGCTTGGTGGCGGCGGTGGTACTTTTAGTTACAACATTATTTCATTTTCCTTCTAATGAAGTGTACGCTTACATGTCGATTGATATTAATCCAAGCATCGAAGTTGGAGTGGATGAGCAGCTAAAAGTGTTAAAATTAAAGGCTTACAACGAGGAAGGAAAAAGGATTGTTTCACAGCTTTCTCATTGGAAGAAAAAAGAGTTTGTTGATATTACCATGGAAATTATTGAATTAAGTATGCAAAAAGGATATTTGCAAGAAGGGGGTCAAGTATTGATTACAGCGGTGGAGAGAAAATACCGTGCTGCATCTTCACGGGAGCTTTCTACAGAATTAAAGAAAATCCAACATTCGTATCAGCAGAAAAACATTATCGTAAAGACAGAAGAAAGCACGATGGAAGTACGAAATAAAGCGGTAAAAAAGGGAGTGACAACGGGAAAACTGCTGCAAATTGAACAAAAAATGAAGACGGTTTCACCAGAGTCGACAAAAGCGAAAAAACTAGAAAAACCGTTGGAACAAAATGATGGAGAGAATGAATATCCAATGGACAATCATTCATTAAACAAAAAAGATGAGAAGAATCAGAAAAAAAATAAAGATAATGGTAATCAAAAGGGGGAACATCGGAGGAA
The DNA here is from genome assembly GCF_002217735.1 of Parageobacillus galactosidasius. Classification (NCBI taxonomy): domain Bacteria; kingdom Bacillati; phylum Bacillota; class Bacilli; order Caryophanales; family Anoxybacillaceae; genus Parageobacillus; species Parageobacillus galactosidasius. The sequence goes on from NZ_NDYL01000001.1 coordinate 919,156, forward strand.
CAACCATTCATTAAACGAAAAAGATGAGAAGAATCGAGGGAACAACCATTCATTGCAAAAGAAAGATAAACAGAAACGGGAAGAAAATAATAGTAATGAAAAGAAATATCCATTCGAGGAAAAAGATGAACAAAAAAAAAGTAATGATAAGGAACAGGATGAAAATGGCAAAAATCATAAATCATCCGCAAAAAATAATAAATATCATAACAGCGATCGATCGGATGATCGCCACCTGAAACATTATCCAAAAAAGAGCGATAGCCAGAACCAGCATCACCGCAATCATTCATCCTCATATGATCATCATTGGAAACATCATCAAAAAAACAATAAACAGGACGAGCATCATTGGAAACGAGACTATGACAAGAACTTCGAAAAATCATTCGAACGTGGTCAACATGAAAAGGAAAATATACATAAAAATGAGAAAAACGATTAATAAAGCCGAGTCCATTCACTCGGCTTTAATCGCCATTTTATTCGGTTTTTTGGAAAGCAGATCCGGAAAGTTGGCTTTGTGCTTGTGCGACTAACCGTTTTGTAATTTCGCCACCGACAGAGCCATTTGCGCGAGAAACCGTATTTGCTCCTAATTGTACGCCAAATTCTTGGGCAATTTCATATTTTATTTGATCTAACGCTTGTTCAATTCCAGGAACAAGCAATTTATTGCTTGATCTTGCCATTGTTTTCAGCCTCCTCATGTTTAAAATGTGTTGCATGTTTAGTATATGGAATTAGAATAGTTGTATAATGGGAATTAAAGGTTTTTAAGGGTAGGTTTGGTATAAATTTGTGATGAGAAAGTTGTGTGGAGTAAATGATTATTATTATAGAAAATGGAAGAATATGTATCTTGCCTCATTGTAGGCAAGATTTTTTGCACTGTATGCTTCATGAAAAAACGGAAATGATAAACATAAACGTGTAACATAAATAAAGGCAGGTATGGAGATGGAATGGATAGAGCAAATGCCGAAACAGGCAAGGACATCGGCGGGAAAAGGGGGGATGATTGCATCGCTTGCTTCTATTTCGCTAGTGATGACGCTTGGAAATTCGATGTTAATACCGGTGTTGCCGATCATCGAAAAGCAATTACATATTACTTCATTCCAAACGAGTTTACTCATTACGATGTATTCGGTTGTGGCAATTATTTTTTATTCCAATCGCTGGATATATGAGTGATCGGATGGGGAGAAAAAAAGTGATTATTCCAAGTTTATTGCTGGCGGCTATTGGAGGGCTTATTTCGGGATGGGCATCATGGAAGATGAATGAACCGTACGCGATGATGGTTGTGGGAAGGATGCTACAAGGGCTTGGAGCAGCGGGAGCATTTCCGATTGTGCTGCCGCTTGTTGGAGATTTATTTCCTGATGACAGCGAGGCAAGCAGCTGTCGAGGGACAATTGAAACAGCAAATACGTTTGGCAAAGTATTAAGCCCTATATTAGGTGCGATGTTTGCAAGCATCGTCTGGTTTTTGCCGTTTTTCGCGTTTCCGCTGTTTTGTGTTATTTCGCTTGCGATGATGCTTTTTTGCGTAAAATCTCCTTCGAAACAGGAGCATCCTCTTCCATTTCGGCAATTTTTACGAAATGTAAAAACGATTTTTCAAAGGGAAGGGCGTTGGCTATATGCGATTTTTGCCATTGGCGGTTTATTAATGCTCGTTTTATTTGCGTTTCTGTTTTTCTTATCAAGCCGTCTTGAAGATTACGGCATCGATGGAATAAAAAAAGGATGGGTGCTGGCCATTCCGCTTGGCGCGCTTTGTGCGGCATCGTTTATGACAGGAAAGAAAATCGGCGAAAATAAAACGTTAATGAAATGGTTAATTGCCGCTGGCGGGATGCTTGCTGGAGCGGCGATCATTGTTATCAAATTCTTTCCATCTCTTTGGTGGATGGTTGCGCTTTTTTCGCTTGTGGGCGTTGGCATTGGCATGATGCTTCCGTGTTTGGATGCCCTTATTACAGGAGGGATTGAAAAAAAGAGCGGGGAACGGTGACTTCATTTTACAGCTCGTTAAGGTTTATCGGTGTCGCTATGGGACCGCCTCTTGCTGCGCTGCTGATGAAAAGGGAGACATCCATGCTGTTGTTTCTGTTAGTTGCATTATGTTTTCTGGTAAGCGCCATCACATTTGTAGCGATTAAACCAGAAAAAGAAAAAGTAACATGAAGCATAATTTTGAAGTAAAGCGGTGTCTTGATACGATTACTGATGCGAAACATGTATACAAAAAGCATAAAACCGTAAAGCAAGCATAGGAAAAGGGATATCACAATAGTGAGGATATCCCTTTTTGCTTTTTGAAAATAATTTTGTTTCGAAATGATAGGCTAATCTTGCCCATAACTTGTATCAATGCTTGGGTGCATAAACGGAACCCTTTGGGACCGCCGTTTTGCTTCGAGAAGCTCGCGATTTTCTTCTGTATTCCAGCCGATGTCGTTTGTCGGGTGCACCCATTCATCGCCTGCCATAATGCTTGGATCGATCTCATCACTCCAGTGATTCAGCGGTGAATTTGGCGAGTTATATTTGCTGTCGCCGATTACGACACCATATTTATTGACAAATGGAGGCTGTGTTTTTATGCCAGTTCCCTTAAATGATGGAGCATGGATTTGATGAGGCATTGTCTCATCAAGAATTGGCGATTCGACTTTTTTATCTTGATCCATGTGGATATCACCTCAATTATAGTGTGAGCAAAAATATATATGGTTATGAATAAACCGTACAGTGTTTAAGGGAAAATAAGAAAAATGGCAAAGGGTGATGCCCGTTGAAAAACAGTTCATTTCCAGTTGCTGACCTGAAAGAGCAGACGTTAAAAAAAGTGCAAGAGCTGGAAAAACGGTTGCGTGAAGAAACAGGAGAAGAAATCGTCTTAATCGCTTATAAACATGAGAGGGGGAGTAAGTAATGAAGCGAAAAGTGAAGTTTAATGCAGCGAAAAACAATAACAAAACGCCGACAGAAAGCTTACCGGATACAGAATTTGCAGCGCAGTATGCGGGAGAAGAAGACATGAGCCGCGGAGCGAACCGCAATTCGAAAAAAGCGCGCCAAGGAGATGGACAATGAAGATGAGAGAAGAAAAACGAGAACGCCAACATAACGAAGCACGCGAGGAAATGGCGTTTGAATTTGGTGATTTTAACGCCCATCAGCCGCTTCAGCTAATGGAAGAGAGAAAACAACAGAAAAAAGCGAAAAAGAAAAAGTAGGGATAAACCCCATACCCGTCAAGTTAGCGGTATAAAATTTTTTAGGATGATACGCATGTTCGAAAAATCAATCAAAGGATGAAGAGAAAACCAAATGCTGGGCATGCCAAATAACCCTCAAGAAGAGGGTTATTTGGCATTTATATCCATAACCCACACTACCATATCCCCAATTTCTTTAAAAGATCCGATACCGTTTCCTCTCCTTTCCTTCGGTCTTTTCTCGCGTGTTTCCTTAACAGAGACAGGAGAGATGGAAGGGCGGTTTCCATCGCTTGGGGATGCAAAAGAAACCGATGCCAATACGATTGGAGGATATTAAGCGCTTTCCATTCACTGATCTCGGTTCCCTCCCGTTGATGCCAATACCTTCGTGCTTGGAACAGAAGAGTCTGCGTGACTAAAATGGCAATCAATGTCCCATATAAGTGGCATTCGAATCGTTCCTTCTTCATCTTTTTGACACGGTCAAGGTCAAATAAGGATTTCCAGCCCTTAAATATTCCGCTGTTAATGAACGCTGCCGCTGAATGAATCCGACTTTCCGTGCCAGACGGGTCAGTTCTTCAGAGGAGAAGAGTTGACGAATCGTTTTTATCCATGCCTTCATCTTTTTTGCCATCAAAAAACAATCCTTTCCAACGATGATTTTCGTTAGAAAGGATACCATGTTTTTGGCGCTGAAAAAAGATCAAATTCTTAACTTGATGGCTATGGGGATAAACCCTACTTTTTTATTGCGGCATTTGAAAAGGAAGATAGCGGGGCGGAAAAAATTTTCGTTTGCAATTGGATGGGATCAAAATAAGCAATCATCACCGTTGGGGTCAGACGTATTTCCTTTGTTTTCAGATAATGGCCGATGTCAAATTCGATTATTTCCATGACCGTATGTTTAAATAATTTTTTTTCATTCAATTCCAGTGAGACGAATTCATTCCCTAATTGTTCCGGATGTTCGAGCAGCTGGCGATAAAGCGAGGAACGCAGCGATTTGTCCGTTTTTTCTTCCCACCATGGTTTGCGCGGCTTATGTTTTTGATTGCGTAAATAGTCATATTTCATTAACGCTTCAATGATTGGAAGTTCATCCAGTTTTTTTGTCTGCAAAAATTCATGTAGACGGCGGAATAAGTCTTCAAGCTGATGCCCGATTTTCGCCCAGCCGCGTTCGTCCCAGTATGTGCCAAATTCTTGGAAGAAATCAAATGGCGATGGGAATACGTTTGTTACTAAATATTCGATCGTTTCATCCATCCGATGCGCATTCCAATATTTTTCTAACACATCTTCTACTTGTTTAATGCGGATGATGTCATCAAAAGAAAGCACATTATTTTGCAATACTTCATATGGTGCGTGATCCATAAATACGTAGCCGTAGTCTTTTGCGCGCAGGCGAAGGCCGGTGCCGCGAAGCATTTTTAAAAAGCCTAGCTGCAATTCTTCCGGACGGAGTGCGAAAACGTCGTTAAACGTTTTTCGGAATGATGTATAGTCCTCTTCCGGAAGTCCGGCAATTAAATCGAGATGTTGAGCAATTTTTCCGCCTTCTTTCACCATCATCACAGTGCGGGTTAATTTTTCAAAATTTTGTTTGCGCATGACAAGCCGGTTTACTTCATCATTTGTCGATTGCACACCGATTTCAAAGCGGAACAGTCCTGGTGGTGCTTCTTTGTTTAAAAACTCGATGACTTCCGGACGCATAATGTCTGCCGTAATTTCAAATTGAAATACGGTTCCCGGAACGTGTTCATCAATAAGAAATTGAAACATATCCATCGCATAGCTTCGGCTGATGTTAAACGTACGGTCGACGAATTTAATCGTGCGCGCTCCATGCTTCATTAAATAGCGGATATCTTCTTTAATTTTTTCCCGGTCGAAATAGCGGACTCCGACTTCGATCGATGATAAGCAAAACTGGCAGCTGAACGGGCAGCCGCGGCTCGTTTCGATATACGTAATGCGTTTCGGTAAATGTGGAATATCTTCTGGAAAACGAAATGGTGATGGCATATCGGCTAAGCGAATTTTATTTCGCTGCGGATTAATAAAGATGTCCCCATGATGGCGAAACGCGAGCCCGTGGACGTTGTGGAAGTTGCGATCTCCATGCATCTCCATCAAAAATTGTTTAAACGTTTCTTCCCCTTCACCGATGACAATAAAATCAAACTCCGGCACGGTTTCCATCCATTCGCGCACGTCATAGGACACTTCTGGACCGCCGACGACAATGGTGATATCAGGAGCGATCTTTTTTAACATTTTTACGACTTTAATGGTTTCTTCGATATTCCAAATATAGCAGCTAAATCCGATAATATCTGGTTTTCTTCGATAAAGGTCGGTCACGATGTTCATCGCCGGATCTTTAATCGTATATTCGACAAGCTTTATATCAAACTCTGGCTGGGCGTATGCCTTTAAGTAGCGAATCGCTAAATTCGTATGAATATATTTCGAGTTTAATGTCGTACAAATAATATTCATCGAAATAAACCCCTTTACGAGAGCATTGTAAAACAACATTTTAATATAACATATTTTAGACAAAAGAAAAAGAAGAAAAACTTGTCGAACATTGGAAAAATTTATTTTCATGGAATTTTTCGAATAAACGGAAGGAGTAAATTTTTCGGCAGAGAATATATAATAATTTGATATGGTTTGGAGAAGGAGGGATAAACATGAATAATAGCCTTTCTCCCCGTGAAGAACAAAGCTTGGTAGTGGATGTAAAGTCATTAGAAGAAGAAAATAGACGGTTAAAAGAACGGTTAAATGGCTATTCAATTATTTTTGAGCGATCTTTGGATGCGATTGTCATTTTTAATAAAAATGGCGAATTTGTGGATGTGAATGAAGCGGCATGTCAACTATTCGAAATGGAGAAATATGAATTGATTGGAAAAAAGATGACGATGTTTCTTGACTTAGTCCCTCCGGATATTTTAATGTTTCAGCAATCAATGTTACATAAATTTGGCTCATTTAGCGATGAGCTGCTCATAAAGCTAAGGAACGGAAAAGTGAAACATATTGAGTTTTCAATGAAAAAAGACGCGTTTAACGAATTTGATTTAGTAATTATGCGTGATATTTCCGCTCACAAAGCACTTGAGAGAGAGCGGATTATTCATGAGTTTCTATTTAAAGATGTGTTTAACCGCGCGGTAGATAGCATTGTGATTTTCGATGAATTTGGCCGTTTTATTGATGTAAATCCTGCTTTTTGCATGAGTTTAAACTTAGAAAAAGAGAAGCTGTTAAAATTATCGTTTCAGCAGTTTATCTCTAAAGAATGTGCCGATGATTTTGTGCGCCTTCTTGCTGAATTAAAAGAAAAAGGAACGGCAAAAGGAGAATTGTCGCTCGTCCGTTTTGACGGTACGGTAAAAATGTTTGAACTTACAACGACATCAAACGTATATAGCGGTTTTTACATGGCGATTATGCGAGATGTCACTGAGAGGAAGAATATGGAAATAAAATTGCAAAAAAGTGAAGAAAGATTTCGTGCCATTTTTGAACAAGCTCATGAGGCGATTTTGATTTGGGATGACCAGGGGCATATTTTGAACGCAAATCATGCCGCAAGCCGGACGTTTGAGCTGCCGCTGAATTTACTTGTTCGGAAAAATTTGCTTGATTTCCTTGACCACGATGATGAAAAAGTACAGCGTGTATTTGCGGAGTTCCGCATAAAAGGAGAAATCCGCGACGAATTAACATTCCATATGCCAAATGGACAAGATAAACAACTTGAGTTTACGATGAAGCAAGGAGCGATTGATGGCTATCATTTGACTATTTTCCGCAACGTTACAGAACGGAGAAAAATGGAAAGGGAACTGCGCGAGAGTGAACAAAAATTCCGCAGCATTTTTGACCATTCTATGAACGGAATATTATTATGGGGAGAAGGTTATCACATTTTAGATGTGAATCCGATCGCTTGTGAAATTTTTCAAGCAACGAAAGAACAATTGCTTCATCGGCCGATTACAGCGTTTATCCCGGAAAAAGCACGGAAACATTTCTATAAATTGGCTCAACAATGTGATCGTTTGGGAGAAGCGTATGCGGAGATGGATTTTTCAAATGGCGGGAAACAAAAAATTGTAGAGTTTTCACTAAAGAAGGAAATCATCCCAGGTGTAGGAATGATTATGCTGCGTGACATTACTGAAAGAAAAGAAATGGAGTTGCAGCTAAGAAAATCTGATACCCTTAATGTTGTAGGGGAACTTGCCGCGGGCATTGCTCATGAGATCCGCAACCCGATGACGGCGCTAAAAGGATTTATCCAATTATTACAAGGAAGTATTAAAGAGGACTATTCCATGTACTTTAATGTTATTATGTCTGAACTGAAGCGAATCGAATCGATCATTACCGAATTTCTTGTCCTTGCTAAACCGCAGGCGATTCAATATCAACAAAATGATGTATGCAAAATCATGCAAGATACGATCGATTTAATTAGCGCCCAAGCGACGATGCATAACGTGCAAATTGTCGCTGATTTCGCGCCGCATATCCCATTCATTTATTGCGAACCGAACCAATTGAAGCAAGTGTTTATTAATATATTAAAAAATGCGATTGAAGTGATGCCAAAAGGCGGGGAGGTTACTGTTCGAATTAATCGGCTTGATGATAGTCATATCCGCATTTCCATTACAGATCAAGGTTGCGGTATTCCGCAAGATAAAATCAAAAAGCTTGGCCAACCGTTTTATACGACGAAAGAACGCGGTACTGGACTTGGATTGATGGTTAGTTATAAAATTATTGAAGAACATCAAGGAAAAATTGATGTGGAAAGTGAAGTTGACGTTGGTACGACGTTTCATATCACACTTCCGATTGAACGAGTGGAGAAAGAGGATGAACATGAAACTGGAATACAGCATATATAAGTCAGATCTGCTTGGCTGTATTTACGTTATATCCGACGGCGAGGCGATTGTAAGTGTTGAACTTTTTGAGGAAGATTGGCAGCAGCTCCGTCAACAATATGAAATGATAAAAAGCAATTCTCCTTTATTAGAAAACGCTGTACAACAGCTTGACGAATATTTTCATGGCAAACGGAAAGCATTTCACTTGCCTTTAAAATGGAAAGGGACGGAATTTCAGGAACAAGTATGGCAGGCGCTTTGTGAAATTCCGTACGGAACGACGGTCAGCTACAGTGATATTGCTGAAAAAATCGGCCGCCCGAAAGCGGTGCGGGCGGTTGGACAGGCAAATCGAGCAAATGAGCTGGCTATTTTCGTTCCGTGCCATCGAGTGGTTGGAAAAAATGGTTCGCTTACGGGATATGCTGGCAACCGGACAAATGTAAAAGAACGATTATTACAGTTGGAAAGACGGTATCGGACGATATAAAAAAACTAGAAGCAGCACTTGCTTCTAGTTTTTTTACGGCCTGCGTGATGTAACAAATTAGATGTAGTACACTTTGTTTTTTGCAATTGGGCCGGCTTTTAATCATTGCCATCTTTTTTTCGCTCGTCAACTGTCGGCAATGATAGCTTTGTTTATGATTAAGAAGGGGAAACGCTCCTATTTTTTTTGCATGTGCGATAACGCAAGCGCCCCGACTAAAATAGCCCCTTTAATGATATCCTGAGCGTAATACGGAACGTTCATCATCGTTAGTCCATTGAGCAGAACCCCCATTAAAATCGAGCCAAACAGCGTGCCGATGACGTTCGGTTTTCCCGCGCCAAACACGGAAAAGCCGATATAAGCGGCAGCTACTCCATCCATTAAAAAGGAGGCTCCTGCTGATACTTGTCCTGTTCCGATGCGGGAAGCGAGAACAATCCCGCCGAGCGCGGCAAAAAATCCGCTGATCACGTAAGCGTAAGTGCGGTAGCGATTGACAGGGATTCCCGAAAGCCGTGCTGCTTCCCGATTTTCTCCCGTCATATAAAACAATCTTCCTGGTTTGGTATATGTTAAAAATAGATGAGCAGCAATGACGACCACTAGCATTAATAAAACAGAAAACGGAATGCCGAATACTTCCCCTTGACCGATAAATAAAAAGGAAGGAATGAATTTGCCCGGCGCCGTTCCTCCGTCTGGAAGCGGCATGTCGTTGTAAATGGAAAATCCTTTCGTGTACGTCAGCTGCACGCCGTTAATCGCATACATCGTCGCCAATGTAGCCAGTAAATCCGGCAATTTTAATTTCACAATTAATAACGAGTTTAATAAGCCGACGGCGACTCCCAGTAAAAGCGGAACAAGCAACGTCACTAGAATTTCCTGGCGGTATAATACGAGTGCCGCGGCGCTTGCGATCGTTGCTAGGCTGACGGTCGAACCAACAGATAAATCAAATCCATCCACAATTAGAGAAAAGGTGATGCCAATAGCGACGAGTGTGACGATGGAAATAGATCGTAAAATATCGCTGAAATTTTCATACGTAAAAAACCGATCAAGAGTAATGCCAAAATAAGCAATGACGACGAGAATGGCAAGCAGTGTGCCATGCTTATATAAAAATTCAAGAAGAGATGGCGCTTGCTTTTTCTTGGCGATCGAAACGGCTGGCTGTGCCATCCAAATCACCTCCGCTGCAGTAATAAATCAATTGTTCATAGGTGGTATCACGCGCGGAAACACGTTTAACAAGCTGTCCGCCTACCATGATATAAATCGTATCAGCGATATCGAGCAGTTCTTGAAATTCACTCGTTAAATATAAAATCGCTTTTCCTTCATCGGCGAGGGAGCGGATGATCGAAAATACCTCTTGTTTCGCGTTGACATCAATACCTTTTGTCGGTTCATCAAAAATGAATACATCAGCGTTTGTCTTTAACCATTTGCCAATGACGACTTTTTGTTGATTGCCGCCGCTTAGCTGTTTGACAACCGCTTGCGGAAAAGGCGGATGAATTCGTAATACATCCACTAAATGTTGAGCAACTTGTGTTTCTTTCTTTTGCAACACCCATTGCCACTTTGTTAATGATGATAATAGCCGAACCGTAAGATTCGTACGGACTGTTTCATTTAAGAAAAGCCCTTGTTTTCTCCGCTCTTCCGGAATAAGGCAGATTCCAGCCGCAATCGCTTCTTTTGGCGAGGAGAACGTATAACGCTTTCCATCGATCCACCATTCTCCCGTCGCTTTTGTATGGGCGATTAGACTTTCGGCGAGTTCGGTTTTCCCGGCTCCAGCAAGTCCGGCAATGCCGACGATTTCCCCTTTATGAATTTCCAAATCGACGGTTGTGCCTGTTTTCGCGATGCGCAGCTGTTCCACTTTGAAAAGAATGTCATCACTGTATGTGCGTGCTTCTTTTTGCACGGTTGTATAAGCGCGTCCAACCATATGTTGAATCATTTCTTCTAGTGAAAGGGTGGAAACATCGCCATGGTGGACGACGTTTCCGTCACGCAAGATGGTGACGCGGTCGCAAATCTCTTTTACCTCTTTCAATTTGTGAGAAATATAAATGAATGAAACTCCCTGTGCTTTTAAATCGTTGATAATTGTAAACAGCCGCTTCGTCTCTGTTTCACTGAGCGCGGCGGTCGGCTCATCTAAAATAATGTATCGGGCCGATGAGGAGAGCACTTTTGCTAAAACGATGAGCTGTTTTTCATGCAAGGTGCATTCGCGAATAAGCTTGTTCGGCGAAATCGACAGACCAACTTGGCGCAAAAGCTTTGCGGCCCGATGTTTTTGCTGTTTCCATGAAAGAAGAGGCTTTTGTTTTGTATCAACGATGTCGCTAGCAGCAATATTTTCATAGACGGTCAGCGATGGAAACAGGGCGGTATCGACCTCTTGAACAACTAATCCAATGCCTGCTTTTTTCGCATCAGCAGGAGAAGAAAATCGGCGCTCTTCTCCATCTATTGTTATCGTGCCTTTGTCTGGAAAAAGGGCGCCGGCGAGAATTTTCATCAATGTGCTTTTCCCAGCTCCATTCATCCCTAAAAGGGCGTGAACTTCTCCTTTTTGTACATGGAGATTCACGCCGTTTAATACGTTTACCGTGCCAAACGATTTATAAATATTGTTCATATAAAGACCGTTCATTTGTTTTTCACCTGTGCTTCCAATGTTTTCATCCAAGGGGAAATGGCAACATTTGATTGCCCCCAGCCGGAAATGTATTCATGAAGCTCATTCATCGAAACTTGTTGGTTAGGCAAATCGGATCGTTTGACTAAATGCGGTTCTAGTGAATAAATGTTTGGCGTTTTCTCGCCAGCAATTTTTTGATACGCAAAGCGAACTTGAACGCGACCGACTTCGGCTGGATCCGTTGCTGTTGTAGCGACCCAAGGGCTGTTTGGCTTTTGCATCATTTGCAAATCTTCATCGCTTAAATCGATGCCATATACTTTAATTTCATTGCGTCCTGCTTGCTCGATCGCACGCGTTGCGCCTTTGGCAAATTCATCCCAAGTCGCAAACACTGCGTCAATATCGCCTTTATTCGGATATTTTTTCAAAATCGCTTCCATTTGCGTTTGTGTGTCTAAAGCGGTATTGGCGCTGGCCGTACCAAATTTCGCCACTTCTTTGATGTTCGGATAGCGTTTTTTAAACGCATCGTAAATCACATGACGACGTTCCATCGGTGTAAATCCGCCAACCCAAATGGTGACGATGTTTCCTTCGCCGTTTAAGTCTTCGGCCAATGTTTTTAACGTTTTCCATGCAAGGCTGTAGTCATCTTGGTCAATCACTGTTACGCCTGGGATGTTTAAATCGTTATCGAATGCGACAACAGGAATGCCTTTTTCGACTGCTTTTTTCACCGGACCTTCCAACGCATCAGCGCGTCCGTGATCTAATAGAATCGCATCGACGTTTTGCGTAATGGCTGTTTCGACATAGGAAGCCATTTTCGTTAAGTCGTTATCCGCATTGTAAATTTGCACTTCGCCGCCAAATTTTTGCACTTGTTCTTTTACGCCAGCGATATACTGAGAAGAAAACGTGCCGATCGACATTTGCATAATGGCGGCAATTTTTATTGGTTTTTTTAATTCTTCAGGGATATCTGCTTGTTCGGTTGTTGCTGCTGTTGTTTCGCTTGCTTCTTCGGCCGTGCTGTTTTCTTGTTTGGCCGGTTTCGAACTGACGGCGTCTTGTTCATTCATGCAGCCGCTAAGGATGACGATAATGGAAAAAAGAAATGCGACTAAATAGTTAAGTCTAAATTGCTTCATGGCGAGCCTCCTTTGCAAACAGTGCTGGCAGTTCAGTTTCATAATTGCCGCGGACGATCCCTTTTTCGGTAATAATGGCCGTGATAAGGTCGTGCGGTGTTACATCGAACGCTGGATTATAAACGTTTACTCCTTCTGGAGCGATTCGCGTTCCGGCGATATGCGTCACTTCCTCTGGATTGCGTTCTTCAATCGGAATTTCTTCCCCTGTTTTGGTTGCTAAATCAATGGTCGATAATGGCGCGGCGACATAAAATGGAATGCCAAACGCTTTAGCGAGCAGCGCCAGTCCAAAGGTGCCGATTTTGTTGGCAGTGTCACCGTTGGCGGCAATTCGGTCGGCGCCGACAATGACAGCGGTAATGTTTTTCGCCTTGATCGTCTGCGCCGCCATATTGTCGGTAATAAGAGTGACGTCTACCCCCGCTTGCATCAATTCCCACGTCGTCAATCTTGCTCCTTGCAGGACCGGACGAGTTTCCGACGCGTAAACATGAAGATTCATCCCTTTTTCTTTCGCTAAATAAAACGGAGCAAGCGCCGTGCCATAGCGGGCGGTTGCGATCGAACCAGCATTGCAAATGGTTAAAACGCGGTCGCCGTTTTGAAATAAGGAAAGTGCATGCTCTCCGATGCGGCGGCATACATCTTCATCTTCAATTTGAATGCGAATCGCTTCATGGATGAGCGTCGTTTTTGCTTCGTTAACAGAGGAAACGTGGGCGATGCTGGAAACAAGCCGGTCTAATGCCCAAAACAAGTTCACTGCGGTTGGACGAGAGCTTGCTAAGTAGTCGCGGTCCTTTCGCACGTGCTCTTTAAATTTTTCCAGTGATTCTGTTTCATATTGCTGTGCAGAAAGAGCGAGGCCGTAAGCAGCCGTAATGCCGATCGCCGGTGCGCCGCGTACTTTTAACGTGGCGATTGCGTCCCGTACATCTTCAATATCTTTTAATTCCAAATATTCCGTCACTAATGGTAGCTTTTGTTGATTTAAAATTGTAATATGAGTGTCGTTCCATTCCACAGAGCGCGGGATTGCGAATGGTTCTGCCATTATGGTTCTTCCTTTCATTGTGTTAATTCGTTGCTGCAAGCACTGTTTGTGCGAAAAGGGAACGGATTTCTTTAGTGCTAGATAATGTTTCACGTTGCAAAATGAGGCTTCTGCCAAGACGAAGGGCATAACGTTTTGCTTGTAAGCGTTCCTCTTTATCCTCAATGCCATCAAGGTCAGCGACATGTGCTAATCCAATCGTGCGGCGGATGACTTCACATCCGGCAAAGCCGATCGCGTCAATAAACGTGTGATGCAGCACGTCTTCTAACAATCCTTCTGTTTTTGCATATGGTTCTACATTGTGAGTGCGCCAAAGATCAGAAAAGATTGTCGCAAATACATCCCAAGTTTTGTCGATATGAGCAAATAACGGTTCTTGTTGTTGTTCTGGGCGGGACAACGCATTTAACAGCAAGTTTGCGAAAAATTGGCCGATGTCAAAACCGAACGGGCCATAAAACGCAAACTCTGGATCAATGATTTTCGTTTCTTCATCGCTGGCAAAAATGCTTCCAGTATGCAAATCACCGTGGATGAGCGCATCTCCTTCGGTTAAAAACTTGCGCTTTAATTTGGCGACTTCTAAGCGGAGCTTGTCATCGTTCCAAAGCGCTTCTACATCATCGCGAAGCTCGTCTTCAAAGTTGTTCGTTTCATGATTAAAGAACGGATCGGTAAATACAAGGTCTTCGGTGATTTTGCATAATTCCGGATTAACAAAACTTTGCGCCAATTGTTTTTTTTCTTGTTGATTCATGCCAAAGTCGGAAGTGTAAAACGATGTCTTTGCGATAAATTCGCCAATATGCTGCGATAAAAGCGGATACGTTTTTCCTTCAATCAACCCTTTGCGGGCGATTTGCAAGTGAGATAAATCTTCCATAACGGTAATTGCCAAAGATTCATCGGAATAGTATACTTTTGGCACGTATTGCGGAACATAGCTTGCGAATGTGCGCAGCGCATTGCTTTCAATAACAGCGCGTTTTAATGTGAGCGGCCAGCTTTCACCGACTACTTTTGCGTACGGGAGCGCTTGTTTTACGATAATTCCTTTCTTTGTTTGCTGATCGACAACGCGGAAAACAAGATTTAAGTTGCCATCGCCAATTTCGCGGCAGGCAAGCGGTGTTCCTTCCGGAAAAAGACCGAGACGGACCGCCAAAGAGATTGCGCCTTGTTCCGTTAATGGTTCATAAACCGTTGGATGAGAAACTGGCATAATGTAAAACTCCCTCCTTCATGTAAATTAAAAAGCCTCTTTCTGCATAGAAAGAGGCTTGAAGATTCCATATCTTCGCACCTCTTATCTTTCAGAAAGAACGAGTCTTTCTGTTGGACTTAGCACCGTGCCCTGCGGAAGTAGCGAACTTCCGGCGCCAAAAAGTGCGCCCTATCTCACGATAGTATTACGGTCGGTTGCTGGGCTTCATTGGGCCAATTCCCTCAGCCAACTCTTGATAAGAGTGTGTCAGCATATTCAATTTTTTAATTTTCGCTATGTTGGCAATTTTGAAGTTTTATGCTTGATACGAATCATACATGGTCACGAAATGATTTGTCAACTCTTTTTTAAAAAATTTTTTTCTGCAGCGATGTAGTCGTTAGCTCTGCGGTCCGCAAAAATCGGGATTTGTTTTCGCACTTCTCTTACTTTTTGAAGATCGATTTGTGCCATTAACGTACAAGGTTCTTCATTTGCTTCTGCAATGATTTCTCCCCATGGGTCAACCACCAGCGAATGACCGGCAAAGACATTGTTTGGATCGCTTCCAGCGCGATTGCACGCGATGACGTAGCATTGATTTTCAATCGCGCGCGCTGCAAGCAGTGTACGCCAATGCGAAAGGCGAGGAAGCGGCCACTCGGCGACGACAAATAACACTTCCGCCCCTTGGACCATATGGACGCGAATCCATTCTGGGAAGCGGATGTCATAACAAATGACGCCTGCACATTGAGTGTTTTCTAATGTGAACAATCCCATTTCTTCCCCTGGCTGTAAGTAAAGATGTTCATCCATCAGCTGGAACAAATGGAGTTTGCTATATTCGCCAACGATGATACCGTTTCGGTCGGCGATGTACATTGTATTGGTGACGCCGCGATCTGTTTTTCTGGCAATTGATCCAGCGACAATATTGACATGATGCGACTTGGCAAGTTTTTGAATGAACGCTTTTGTACGCATACCGCCCTCATCGGCAATCTCATCGAGTCTGGTTAAGTCATAGCCAGTCGTCCATAGTTCAGGAAGGACGATAATATCTGGGTGATTTTTTGAAATTTTTTCTATTTCTCTTTCAACGCGCCGTTCGTTTTCATTAGGATTGCCAAAAGCGATATCTAGCTGAAGACATGCGATTTTTATCGTCATGAACATTCACCTCGAAAAAATTTTACTTTACATTTTGATTTTTACGATATATGATTTTTCACTAGAATTTCAAGAAAATTTTTGAGAAGGTGTTAACGCGATGAAACAATTTCCACTATCTGAGTTATTGCAGAGCCTTCCAAAACAGTTTTTTGCTTCGCTTGTCGATAAAGTCGCAAAAAAAATGGCGGAGGGGCATGACATCATCAATTTAGGGCAAGGAAATCCCGACCAGCCGACTCCACCGCATATCGTGGAGGCGATGCAAAAAGCGGTGGCGAACCCAAAATATCACAAATACTCGCCATTTCAAGGGTATTCCTTTTTGAAACGCGCCGTTGCTAAGTTTTATGAGCGCGAATACGGCGTTGCCATTGATCCGGAAAAAGAAGTGGCGGTTTTGTTTGGCGGGAAAGCGGGTCTTGTGGAGATCCCGCAATGTTTAGCCAATCCAGGCGATATTGTGCTCGTGCCTGACCCGGGATATCCGGATTATTGGTCGGGGATTGCGCTGGCGCGCGCGGAAATGGTGATGATGCCATTGCGTGCGGAAAATCAGTTTTTGCCTGATTATGATGAAATTCCTGCGAGTATTGCGGAAAAAGCAAAAATCATGTTTTTAAACTATCCAAATAATCCAACCGGGGCGATCGCTTCTAAGGAGTTTTTTGAAGAAACGGTGTCGTTTGCCGCAAAACACGGAATTTGTGTCGTTCATGATTTTGCTTACGGTGCGATTGGCTTTGACGGAAAAAAACCGGTCAGCTTTCTTCAAGCAGAGGGGGCAAAAGAAATTGGCGTTGAAATTTATACATTCTCCAAAACATATAATATGGCGGGCTGGCGCGTGGCGTTTGCCGTTGGAAATGAGAGCGTGATCGCGGCGATTAACTTGCTGCAAGACCATTTATATGTGAGTTTGTTTGGCGCCATTCAAGAAGCGGCGGCAACCGCATTGCTTTCTTCGCAGCGCTGCGTGGAAGAGCTTGTCGCACTGTATGAATCGCGGCGCAATACGCTTATTGACGCGTTGCGGCAAATTGGCTGGGATGTCGACGCCCCAAAAGGTTCATTTTTTGCGTGGCTTCCGGTGCCGAGCGGATGGACATCGGAACGTTTTTCCGATTATTTGCTGGAAAAAGCGCATGTCGTTGTCGCGCCGGGAATTGGATTTGGCAAGCATGGAGAAGGATATGTGCGAGTTGGGTTATTAACAAGCGAATCCCGCCTGCAAGAAGCGGCGGAACGGATTGCGAAGCTTGGTCTTTTCTAAAATGGGTTAAAAAATGATTGACAGAGCGAAAAAATACTGTCATAATTCAAATTAAATTTTCGAGCGCGAATAGTTTGAAAAGTGAATACGATATTGCAAGCATTCTTATCAAGAGCAGGCGGAGGGACAAGCCCAATGAAGCCCGGCAACCGGCTTAACGACGGTTAAGCACGGTGCTAATTCTTGCAGCGGAAACGCTGAGAGATAAGAAGAGCGTGAATAAATAAAGCCTCTTCTTATGAAGAGGTTTTTTTGATGGATGAACAGAAAGAGGGATGATCATGAGTCAAGTAATTGCCACATATCTTATTCACGATGAAAAAGATTTAGAGAAAAAGGCGGAAGGAATTGCGCTTGGGTTGACCGTTGGTTCGTGGACGGATTTGCCGCTTCTTGAGCAGGAACAATTGCGCAAGCATAAAGGAGTAGTTGTAAGCGTACAAGAACTCGAGGAGAACGAACGCGCCAACCGTTACTTTGGAAAGCGATTGAAGCGTGGAATCGTTCGCATTGCATACCCGAGCTTAAACTTTAGCGCGGATATTCCGGCGCTTTTAACGACGGTGTTTGGCAAATTGTCGCTGGATGGAGAAGTGAGGTTGCTAGATTTAACGTTTTCCGACGAATGGAAAAGAAAGTTTCCTGGCCCGCGTTTTGGCATTGACGAAATCCGCAAAAAAGTGGGTGCATATGAACGTCCGCTTCTGATGAGCATTTTTAAAGGGATGATCGGCCGCGATTTAACGTACTTATCCGAGCAGCTGAAACAACAAGCGCTCGGCGGGGTCGATCTCGTTAAAGACGATGAAATTTTGTTTGAAAACGAATTAACGCCGTTTGAAAAGCGAATTACGGCTGGAAAAGCGGTGTTAAACGAAGTGTACGAAAAGACAGGAAAACGGACGTTATATGCGGTGAACTTGACTGGAAAAACGTTCGAATTGAAGGAGAAAGCAAAACGCGCAGTCGAATTAGGAGCCGATGTATTGTTATTTAACGTATTTGCGTACGGTTTGGATGTGCTCCAAGGGTTGCGAGAAGATGATGAGATCACCATTCCGATCATGGCTCATCCGGCATTCAGCGGGGCGTTTACTCCATCGGAGTTTTACGGAATAAAAGCATCCTTGCTGCTTGGCAAATTGCTTCGCCTTGTTGGTGCAGATTTTGTGCTTTTTCCATCGCCATACGGAAGCGTTGCTCTTGATAAAGAAGAGGCGCTTGGCATTGCCGCGGAGTTGACGAATGATAAGGAGCCGTTTAAACGGTCGTTCCCAGTTCCGTCAGCTGGCATTCATCCAGGGCTTGTGCCATTGTTGTTCCGCGATTTTGGCATAGATAGCATCGTCAATGCAGGCGGCGGCATACACGGACATCCAGACGGAGCGACAGGCGGCGGCAGAGCATTTCGCGCTGCGATCGATGCGGCTCTTGCCGGAAAATCGCTTCATGAAGCAGCGCGCGAAAATGAGGCATTGCGAAAGGCGATTGACTTATGGGGCGCAGTAGAGGTGACATCATGACAAAACCAATCATATTTTGTGATTTTGATGGGACGATTACAGACAATGACAACATTATCGCGATTATGAAACGGTTTGCGCCGCCGGAGTGGGAAACGTTAAAAGACGATATATTATCACAGCGCATCTCGGTGCAAGAAGGGGTTGGCGCGATGTTTTCCCTTCTTCCATCGGGTTGGAAAGAAGAGATTGTCGATTTCATTTTACAAAATGCCCGCATCCGTGATGGGTTTCGCGAATTTGTCGCGTTTACGAAGGAACGTGATATTTCGCTATATGTCATAAGCGGCGGCATCGACTTTTTTGTCTATCCGCTTTTAGAAGGGCTCATCGAAAAAGAGCGCATCTTTTGCAATGGCTCTGATTTCAGCGGAGAGACAATTCGCATTACATGGCCGCATTCATGTGATGAACAGTGTCAAAACGGCTGCGGCTGCTGCAAGCCGTCGTTGCTTCGAAAATTGACAAAGCCTGATGCCTTTCATATCGTCATCGGCGATTCGATCACCGATTTAGCAGTGGCAAAGCTGGCGGATCATGTTATCGCCCGTGACTTTTTGCTGCAAAAATGCCAAGAACTAGATATTCCGCATACGCCGTTTACAACGTTTTTCGATGTCATTCATTTTCTGGAGACGATGGAGGTGAAGTCATGAGTTTACTTGTGAAGAGATGGAAAGAGCTTGCCGAGATAAAAGCGGAATTGGCGGCGCGCGATTGGTTTTTTGCCACAAGCGGCAACTTGTCGATCAAAGTAACCGATGACCCGCTCACTTTTTTAGTCACGGCGAGCGGCAAAGACAAACGCAAGCAGACAGACGAAGATTTTTTGCTTGTCGACGCTTCTGGAAATCCAGTGGAGAATACGCATTTAAAGCCGTCCGCCGAAACGCTTTTGCATGTGGAAATTTACAAGAAAACGAACGCGGGCTGCGGTCTCCACGTCCATACGATCGACAATAACGTTATCTCCGAATTGTACGGAGATGACGGAGAAGTTGCGTTTTCCGGCCAGGAAATTATTAAAGCGTTTGGGATTTGGGAAGAAGATGCGGTCATCCGCATTCCGATTATTCCGAATTACGCGCATATTCCAACGCTTGCGAAGGAATTTGCCAAGCATGTAAACGGCGATGCCGGTGCGGTATTGATCCGCAACCACGGCATCACCGTATGGGGAAGAGACGCGTTTGAGGCAAAGAAGTTTTTAGAAGCATGGGAGTTTTTATTCAGCTGGCACGTCAAGTGGCTGCTCCTAAAGCAGACCGCCGTGCAGCCGGTTGTTAAACCATAAAAATTGATGAAGGGGGAAATTCCAATGGCAGTAATCAAAGTGAGAAAAACGGGAGAAGTGATTGAAGGAGAAGAAAATGTCCGCAGCTTTTTAAACAAACAAGGCGTGTTGTACGAGCATTGGGACATTAACAAACTGCCGGAACATTTGCGCGACAAATATGTATTGACCGACGAAGAAAAAGAGGAAATTTTGGCGACGTTTAAAGAAGAAATTGAAGATTTGGCGGCGAGAAGAGGCTACAAAACTTGGGATATCGTCGC
The DNA here is from genome assembly GCF_002217735.1 of Parageobacillus galactosidasius. Lineage (NCBI taxonomy): Bacteria > Bacillati > Bacillota > Bacilli > Caryophanales > Anoxybacillaceae > Parageobacillus > Parageobacillus galactosidasius. The sequence continues at coordinate 939,422 of NZ_NDYL01000001.1, forward strand.
CTTATCGGATGCGACGCCGAATTTGGATGAACTGTTGAAAAAGTTTGAACAAGTGCACATTCATACGGAAGACGAAGTGCGCGCTATTACTGCTGGCCATGGTATTTTTATCATCAAAGGGGACAGCGAAACAGGGTATTTTGATGTCGAGCTTGAAGCTGGCGATGTTATTTCTGTGCCGGAAGGAAACCCGCATTATTTCACCTTAATGGATGACCGCCAAGTCGTCGCTGTCCGCCTGTTTATCGATCCGTCCGGCTGGGTCGCCCATCCGTATGAAGAAAAAGAAGAAGTAGGCCAGTAATGGCAATAACCCCCTGTCTTCTTCAAGCAGGGGGGTGTTTTTATTAAAACGATTCTACTAAAAAAATCATAAATAATATGCCAATGATAAACGAATAGGTAGATGTCCGCTCATTTCCATCCCCGTGGCTTTCCGGAATGAGTTCTTTATAAATAATAAACAACATTGCACCTGCGGCGAATGCAAGGCCATACGGGACGAGCTGGCGAAAAAAGGATGTTAAATAAAATCCGAGAAGTGATGTCACGATTTCAACCGCTCCTGTAAGTGTAGCGATGATAAATGCCTTCCATCTTCCAATCTGTTGATGAATTAAAAAAAGCGCGACTAAAAATCCTTCCGGAGCGTTTTGTAATCCAATGGCTAGCGCGATTAAATTACCTGTTTCCGATACGTTCGAAGCATAGCTGACCCCGACCGACAATCCTTCTGGAATGTTATGTAACGTAATGGCTGCAATAATGAGCATCGCTTTTTCATCAAACTGAATTCCTTTTTTTGTATGTTCTAAATCAATATGCGGAACCGTCATTTCCAAAATGGTTAAAATAAGGACTCCAAAAAATAACCCGATTGTTAAAGTGAAAAAACTGCCTGCCTGTAATGCTTCAGGAATTAAACTCATCATGGAAGCCGCCATCATAATTCCAGCTGAAAACGCCAGCAATATGTCCCGCCAGCGGTGAGTAATCGATTTCGCCAAAAATAAAATTGGGATCGCACCTAATCCAGTGGATAACGCGGAAAGTATACTCCCAATGAATACTTGTTTCATCAAATCCTCCTTTCCGTACCTTTAGTGTTTTTATATGCGTTTTGAAATAAAAGGTGATAACCGCCCAAGCACTAAAAATAATTTATTCATATACTATATAATAATAAACAAAAATAACCAAATAGCGAGTATCTCGCTTGACGGGGGAAAAGGTGTCCACAAAAAAAGATTTGCACCGTGTTTAATATTTCAAGTATAATGCAAATAAGAAAATATTTTTAGAGAAGAGAATGATGGAATATAAATACTGACAATGACGTTGAATTTAACCGACAAAAGGGTTTGATTGTGGATGACGAGAGAGAAAGACATTGAACAATCGCTAAAATTGTTTATTGTATTATCAAGAGCATATCGAGCTGTCAGCGATCAAGTGAATAAGTCGATTCAATCATTTGGCGTGAATCCGACGGAGTTTGCGGTCTTAGAATTGCTTTACCATAAAGGGGATCAGCCGTTGCAGCAAATTGGCGGCAAAATTTTGCTCGCTAGCGGCAGCATTACATATGTAATAGACAAGCTGGAGCAAAAAGGGTTAATTGTGCGAAAAGCATGTGAAACAGACCGCCGTGTCACATATGCTTCGATTACGGAAAAGGGAAGAGCGTTTATCGAAAAGGTTTTCCCAGAGCATGCGCAAACGATTCACGAAACCGTTTCCGGCTTGACTCCTGAAGAAAAGGAACAGGCGATTGCGTTATTGAAAAAGCTGGGATACGGTGCAAAAAGAGAATAGCTGTTCGTCTAAAATAAGTGGCTGCTTATTGCAGCCACTTATTTTTTGAAAAAAGGATAAGCTGTAAAAGGAAAAGGAGGAGATAATTTATGATGATCCCAGTTGGGGTGTCCAATCGCCATATTTTGTGAATGCTGTTCAAACGAACCGACATTGAACATTTTCCTGACAAGCTAGCTAGGACACCGTACTCATTATGCCGACATTTTTTGTGTTTCCTCTGATTGCTGTGCCGCTTTTTTCACTTGCGGATAGAAGAAGATGCCGCTTAGAAGCAGGATGACTCCAAGCATAAACGTTTTGATATCCGCGGTGCCGGCGATGATGACCCAGATGGAATAGATAGTCGCAAAAGCAGCGATCACCCCATCGATGATGCGGCCCCGCGCCGTCTCCTTGTACGTTTCGCCGGTCAGCGCCAGTTTCAATTGGAAGACAGAGGCGATAAAATACGGGACAAGATACGCCAATGTCGCAATGTAAATGACAAAGTCAAACGCCGCTGACATCGAGTTGGAAATCGTCGAAAAAATAAAGATTTGTGCTAATCCATTCGAAAGAACTAAAGAAAAGCTTGGCACTTTCTTTTTATTTTCCGTTAAAAATGCTGGAATAAACAGACCTTGTTTTGCCGCTTGATACGGCACTTCAGCGCTTAATAACACCCAACCGAGCGTGGAGCCGAGCAAGCTGATCAATCCTAGTCCGGCAAGAACGTAGCCGCCGCTTGGGCCTAAAATCGTGACAATGGCATCTACAAGCGGTTTTTCTGATTGAATGAGTTCTTTTTGCGGCAATACTCCCATGACAAGGATGCTAATGCCGATATAAATCGCAAGAGCAATCAACAAGCCAAGGATTGTCGCACGCTTGACATCGGCTTGTTTGCGCGCACGCGATGCAAAAACAATCGCTGATTCGACGCCGATAAACGCCCATAATGTCGATACAGCCGCATTCTTGATTTGACTTAATAATCCAATCGAATGCCCTGCATCATCATAACGCGGGGCAACAAACGAGCCAATGTTGCTTTTTTCAAACGCAAATAAAGCGATAATGATAAATAGGAAAAATCCGAGCACTTTTGCCGCGGTAGCGACAAAGTTTAGCTTTCCCGCGTCTTCGATGCCGCGCAAAATGATGAAATGCATTCCCCATAACAATGCGGTACATATAAGAAACGTCAACAAGTTCCCAAGCTTTACATCAAGAGAACCGATGGAAAATAACGTTTGTTTGCTTGTTAAAATTGGAAAAAACGTTGATAAATAGCTGGTAAACGTCGTAATAATCGCCACGTTGCCGGCAAAGTTGCCAATCCAATATCCCCATGAAGACATAAAGCCAGATAGGATCGAGATGTTCGAGCCTTTCGGAAACAATTCTTTCGCATAAATCTGCGGCCCGCCGTTTAGTTCCGGTTTGCGAATCGCCAAATTACCGAATACGAGCGCGGTCATTAATACACCGCCGCCCGTTAATAACCACGCGAAAATGACACCAAGCGGGCTTGCCGCTTCCGCTAGCGAGCGCGGCAGCATAAAAATTCCCGATCCCACCATATTTCCAACGACAAGCGCCGTTAATAACCATAATCCAAGTTTTTGCTGTTGCAAAGTGGATAGCTCCTTCCTGACGATAATTAAGTTTTAGCTTTTTTCGCAAAAAAATACACCCCAAAGTTTTCAACGGGTGCATGTGGCCATCCGCATCCAACTTCCAATCGATAGTGCTTCATCGTTTGTTGCAACGATGCATGTTCGGATACAGGCCCAGTCTACGGCGTCAGAGTCCGACGCAAACTTCGGCAACTTTCCTCATTGGCTCTTTGCGTCTCGTTTCTACAACTCTTGTTCATTGCAGCCTGTATCCCGTCTATGTGGATGAGAAAGAAAAAATATTCAATTGGTGTTATTATTATACGTTCTTTCGACAAATTTCGTCAACAACCTTTTGTAATCGAAAAAAAGGATTTTCCGTGTATGAATGGAATACAATCTAAGATAAGGAAAACGAGAGAAAAGGAAGGGATTGCGTTGAAATTTTCTGAGTTTCGTTATGAACGGCCGAATATCGAGAAGCTGAAAGCATCATTTCAACAGGCGCTGCAATCGTTCCAAAAGGCAAGCAACGCGGAAGAACAAAACGAGGCGATGAAGGAAATTAATAAGCTTCGCAACGATTTCAGCACGATGGCGCAAATTTGCTATATTCGCCATACGATTGATACGAACGATGAGTTTTATAAGCAGGAGCAAGACTTTTTCGATGAGGTCGAGCCAATTGTTAAAGGGCTTGTGAACGATTATTACCGTGCGCTTGTTTCGTCTCCGTTCCGTTCGCAGCTTGAAGAAAAATGGGGGAAACAGTTGTTTTCGCTCGCCGAGACAGAATTAAAAACGTATTCTCCGGACGTTGTGGAAGATCTGCAGCTCGAAAATAAGCTGACGAGCGAATATACGAAATTAGTCGCTTCGGCGAAAATTTTCTTTGAAGGGGAAGAACGGACGTTAGCGCAGCTGCAGCCGTTTGTCGAATCGCCGGACCGCGAGATGCGCAAGCGGGCGAGTGAGGCGCGTTTTGCCTTTTTCCAAGAACATGAGGAGAAGTTCGATGAAATTTACGATCAGCTTGTGAAAGTGCGCACCGCCATCGCGCAAAAGCTCGGATTTAAAAACTTCGTGGAACTCGGTTATGCCCGTCTTGGACGGACTGATTACAACGCCGAGATGGTTGCGAAATTCCGCAAACAAGTCGAAAAGCATATCGTTCCAATTGCTGTGAAGCTTCGCGAGCGGCAGCGGGCGCGCATCGGTGTCGAGAAGCTGAAATATTTTGATGAAGCGTTTGTTTTTCCAACCGGCAATCCAACGCCAAAAGGGGACGCAAACTGGATTATTGAAAACGGGAAAAAGATGTACGAAGAACTGTCACCGGAAACAGGCGAGTTTTTCCGGTATATGATCGATCATGAACTAATGGACCTCGTTGCGAAAAAAGGAAAAGCAGGCGGCGGCTATTGCACCTATATCGAAAACTATAAAGCGCCGTTTATTTTCTCGAACTTTACCGGCACATCCGGAGACATCGACGTGCTTACCCATGAGGCGGGGCACGCATTTCAAGTGTACGAAAGCCGCCATTTCGAAATTCCGGAATACATCTGGCCGACCTTGGAGGCATGCGAAATTCATTCGATGAGCATGGAATTTTTCACATGGCCGTGGATGAAGTTATTCTTCGGGGAAGATGCGGAAAAATATAAATTCTATCATTTGAGCGATGCTTTATTATTTTTGCCGTATGGCGTAGCGGTGGACGAATTTCAGCATTTTGTATACGAAAATCCGAACGCGACGCCGGCGGAACGGAAGCAAGCATGGCGGAAGATTGAAAAGAAATATATGCCGACACGAGACTATGACGGCAACGATTATTTAGAACGCGGCGGCTTTTGGCAGCGGCAAAGCCATATTTATACGAACGCATTCTACTATATCGACTATACACTTGCGCAAATTTGCGCGTTCCAATTTTGGAAACGTTCGCGTGAAAACTATAAAGAGGCGTGGAATGATTATTTGACATTATGCCGTCAAGGCGGAAGCAAGCCGTTTACCGAATTGGTCCGCGCCGCCAACCTCATTTCGCCGTTTGAAGACGGATGCGTTCAATCGGTGGTTGGTGAGATCGAGGGATGGTTGAATAGTGTTGACGATCAGAGCTTATAGATGGAAATAATAGTTAAGGGGGGAAGAAATCAAGCGAGATTTCTTCCTTATCTTTTAGGAAAAATATAATGGGAGGTGTAGACCTGGTTACTAAAATCGTTGTTGTGTACTGACCGATGGAAGGAATGGTGCACGACAGGTGCCGCCGCTAACAGCGAGCCACGGGGTGTCTTTCACAGCAGGTGAGACATTAGGATTCTCTTCCTGATGGAACTCAGGTGTTTCCTGAGCGGCAAGCTGTTTTGCTGGTTCCATCGCGATGAGTCGATTTTTATGATTTTAGTAGCCGGGAAAACTATGTTGTCAAAAGAAGAAATCCTTCGTTTTTTATCACAAAATTTTCGATTATTAAAAGAAAACTACGGAGTCAAACGTATCGGCGTTTTTGGATCTTATAGCAGAAATGAACAAACAGCTGACAGCGATATAGACATTTTGGTGGAGTTTGAGCCTTCCGCCATCACATTTGACCATTATATGGATTTAAAAATTTTCTTAGAAGATCATTTTCATAAACCGGTCGACCTAGTGATACTGGATGACATTAAACCTGCGTTAAAACCATATATATTGGAGGATGTTCAATATGCCGAGGGAGCCTAAGGTTTTTTTGCAATATATTCTTATGGCGATCGATAAAATCTAAAAGTATACGAAAAATATGGATTATGAATCTTTTTTAGATAATGAACTTGTATGTGATGCGGTTATTAAAAACATATTGGTGATTGGTGAAGCGACGAAAAACATTCCACAAGAAATAAGGCAGAAGAATTCACAGATTGAGTGGAGAAAGATAGCAGGTGTGCGTGATATGATGATCCACGGCTATTTTTCTGTCAATTACCGTATCGTTTGGGTGTGGTAACCAATAAAATTCCAGTACTTAAGCAGGATATTGAGAAATTGTTAAATGATACAAATATGTAGTGAACGGAGCAAATATAGTACGAATTGGGGGAAGGGGCATGAATGTTCGCAAAGCAACGCTCGATGATGCGCACGCCATCGCCATCGTGCATGTCGAAAGCTGGAAAACGACATATGAAGGGATTGTGCCTGCGGAGTATTTGGCGCAATTAAGCGTAAGCGAAAAAGAACAGCTTTGGAAAAGAGGATTGCAGCAACAGAAGCATTATATTTTTGTCGTTGAAGAAGATGGAAACGTATGCGGATTTATTTCCGGAGGTAAAAACCGCTCCACACAAGGAAAAGAAGCGGAGTATGAAGGGGAAATATACGCGATTTATTTGTTGAAAGAAGCGCAAGGGAAAGGATACGGAACGAAGCTTGTCAAAGCGCTAGTGGATGATTTTCAACGTGATGGGATTCGTTCTATGGTCGTGTGGGTGCTTGCCGATAATCCGTCGCGCCGATTTTACGAGAGGCTAGGAGGCGAGAAAATCGCTGAGGAAGTCGTTGATATCGGTGGGAAAAAGCTGACGGAATGGTGCTATGGATGGAAAAGCATTGAATATTTCGCATAAAATAAGCTGCCTAGGCGAAAGGCAGCTTTAAAAATATCATTCAATAAGTGATTACTCACTTCAAAATATAGGCAATATCATATAAAATATAAGTGAGTAATCACTCACTATAAAAGGAGGAAGAACTTGTGTCCGGGAAGCCGTGTATTCGTATGGAACATGTTTCGAAGCGTTTTGGGAAAAAGACGGTTATTGAAGACGTATCGCTTGACGTATACGGAGGAGAAATTTTCGGGATGCTTGGACCTTCGGGAGCGGGAAAAACGACGATTGTCAAAATGATTGCCGGCATTGACGAAGCTACTCATGGAACCATTCATGTGTTAAATACGAAGATGCCGAATCTTCAAGTGATGAAGCGAATCGGTTTTATGGCACAGTCCGATGCGTTATATGGCGAATTAACGGCATTAGAAAATTTGCAGTTTTTCGCTTCGATTTATGGGCTAAAAGGAAAAAAGCAAAAAGAACGCATTTATGACGTGATGGAGCTTGTCAATCTGACAGACCATATCAAAAAGCCCGTCCATCAATATTCGGGAGGAATGAAACGGCGGTTGTCGCTGGCGATATCTTTGCTGCATGAACCGGAGGTACTGCTTTTAGACGAGCCGACGGTTGGCATTGATCCTGTGCTTCGTCAGGCAATTTGGGAGGAACTAGACAGAATCCGCCAAAATGGAACAACGATTGTAGTGACAACCCATGTCATGGATGAAGCCGAGAAATGCCAGCGCCTCGCCATGATTCGCGATGGCCGTCTTATTGCCGTCGGAAGTCCGGCAGAGTTAAAGAAAGAGACGGGCTCACAAACTATTGAACAAGCATTTTTATATTTTGGAGGTGCACGGCAATGAGAGTTTGGGCCATTGTGGTACGCATCATCCGCCAGTTTTTCCGTGATAAACGAACGCTTGCGTTAATGATTGTGGCTCCCATGTTTGTGCTATTTTTAATGAATCTTGTGTTTAATGGAGAGGAGTATAAACCAGCGATTGCCGTTAATAAAAACGTTCCGGAAATTGTTGTGGAGAAGTTAGCGAAATACGATGCTGATGTTAAAGAACTTACGAAAGCAACAGCTCGTAAACAGCTAGAAAAACAGCAAATTGATGCATTTATCGAAATGGATGAAGGAGCACCGGAAATTACGTTAGAAGAAAGCGATCCTACTGTTAATAAAGCGGTGCTTATGACTGTGCAAAAAGCGCTTCAAGAATTAGCTCCGCAAACACGATCGTTGCAATTGAAAACAACGTACTTGCACGGTTCAGAAGATATGGCGCTATTTGATAATTTCGGTCCTGTGTTAATTGGTTTTTTCGTTTTCTTTTTCGTCTTCTTAATCGCCGGTGTTTCTTTCCTCCGCGAACGTACGGGAGGAACGCTCGAACGCTTGCTGGCGACACCGCTTCGACGCTTTGAAATCGTCGCTGGCTATATTATTGGATTTGGTTTATTTACGACATTGCAAGCGAGCTTGATTGCTTGGTTTGCTGTTGATATTCTTGACATGATGATGGAAGGTTCTTTCCTTTACGTGTTATTGATTACGTTTTTATTGGCGATGACCGCGTTAACATTAGGAACGCTGCTGTCCGCTTTTGCGAATAATGAACTGCAAATGATGCAGTTTATCCCGCTTGTCGTTGTACCGCAAATTTTCTTCTCTGGCTTGTTTAATTTAGATACGATGGCCGAATGGCTTCGTTCGTTAAGCGTGGTCATGCCGCTGACGTATGGAGCGGATGCGCTTCGGGAAATTATGATCCGCGGCAATGGCTGGAACGAAATTGCCAAAGACGTATATGTTTTACTTGGTTTTGCTGTATTGTTTATGATATTAAATGTAGTAGCATTAAAAAAATATCGAAAATTGTAAGGAGTATAAAGAATGAACGAGCAGCAGTGGCTGAAAGAACTGTTGAAGCTAAATGAGGAAGATGTGAAGCTTAGTGAAAAACAAATCAAAATTTTAGAAGCGGCGATTGAAATGTTCGCCGAAAAAGGCTATGCGGCCACTTCGACAAGCGAAATCGCCAAGAAGGCGGGCGTGGCGGAAGGGACGATTTTCCGCCATTATAAAACGAAAAAGGATTTGCTGCTGGCGATTGTCACTCCGACGCTATTTCAATCCGTCGCCCCATTTTTAGCAAAAGAGTTTGTCAAAGAAGTGTTCGATAGTCAGTATCAAAGCTATGAAGAGTTCATCCGCGTTCTTTTGAAAAACCGCTATGAATTTGTGAAAAAATACTTGCCGGCGATCCGCGTTTTCTGGCAGGAAATCGCGTTTCATGAGGAGATTAAGGAACAGCTTCAGCGCGTTTTTACGGTACACGTATATCAAAAATTTAAGAAAATTGTGGAATATTTTCAAACGAAAGGAGAAATTGCCGCAATTCCCGTTGATTCGGTCATCCGCATGACGATCACGACGATTGCCGGATTTTTGGTGACGCGGTTTATCGTGTTGCCGGATTATGAATGGGATGATGAAGCGGAAATGGAACGGACGATTCAGTTTTTAATGAACGGTCTTGCGAAAAAAACGCCTAATTCTTAGTGAACATAAACCTTTATCTAGTGCTAATCATGTATATAAAATAAGACCGAAGTGCTGCAACAATTCCGGTCATGCATAGACGGTTCCCTTCAGGGGAGCGGCAGTAGGACGGGAATCATCCACCCAATTCGTCAGTTCAAGGGTGGATGATTTTTTGGTTGTGAGACAGTGTCGAAACGACTAATCTATTTACGGATGTCAGCTGGCGTGACGTAATCGCCCGGATGAATATGTAAATATTCAAGTTGTTCGTAAGGAGATGATCTTGTTAGGGGAAGCTCCTTTTTCCTTAAGGTAGGTGGTATACTCATTTGGCATCTTTCCCACCCTTTGACTTATACGGTGAGTTTGGAAAGGCACCATTAAAGCATATTCGGTTAAAAAATAGCATTATATGACAAGTATATTACGAAAAAGGCGAGATTGTTGGATATATAATTTAAATTATATGTCTAGTAAAAATTAATTAATAGGTTGCATTAGCAATTGTCCTATCAAACGAATTTTTTATAAAATTTCACTCTACTACTTCTAATTCATGGTCTGCAAAGCCACGATATTGTTTAATCTTGTTCACTTATTGGCTAAAGCAGGGTTTTCCAAAGGTGTTTGTACTTTAACACTTTCTGGCTTAATAGCACTACCAACTAAAACTAATCCTTGCATAATCTCATTACCTCTCTACTTAGTAAAGAATTACAAAGCATTAAAATAACAACGACAAAAAAATAAGAGTGTTTAATCCCTTATTTTACAACAATGCGACAAACAAGTAGAAAGGGATTAACCACGTCAAACAAGTATTGGTTAATATAGAGTTAAGATTATGAAAGAAAGTGAGGGAGAACGTTGGAACGAGTTTTATACATAGAAGATGAACAGGAAATCGGCCGTTGGGTGACCATGAACCTTACGGAACGTGGGCATCATGTGACTTGGCTTCGGTCCGGAGAAGAGGTCGAAAAGCACATTGCCCATTGCGACCTTGTCATTTTGGATGTGATGCTGCCGGGTCTGGACGGCTTTTCCATCGGCAAACGGATTAAAAAGGAGCATCCACATCTGCCAATTTTGATGCTTTCAGCGCGGACTGCCATCGAGGACAAAGTGGAAGGATTGAGTTTCGCCGATGATTATCTGACCAAGCCGTTCCACCCCGATGAGTTGGCCGCCCGTGTGGAGGTTTTGCTCCGGCGCTTCAACAAAAATGATGAAATCCTGAAACTGAAGCATTTGACCATCCATACAAAGGATATGCGCATCATCAATCATGAAACGGGGGAAGAAATCCTGTTGACAGGAAAACAATATCAAATTTTTCAATACTTCCTTCGTCATCTCAATCAAATTTTGACAAAGGAGCAGTTATATGAGGGTGTTTGGGGTGAACCTTATATTGAAGGGGATAAAACATTGATGGTGCACATCCGTTATCTTCGCGAAAAACTGGAAAAAGATCCAAAAAATCCGGAAATCATTGAAACGATCCGGGGGATCGGTTATCGGGTGAGAAAATGAAAAGAGTAAAAAGATTGCGGTCGCTTACGGCAAAGTATATGGCCATTATTTTAACCGCCCTGTTTTTCATCAACTTCCTTATCATCGGAACTAGCCTCTTGGTCTTCAATGTCTATGACCATAAAGATCCGGAAACGTTGCAGATCGAAAAAGCCTGGCACGAGGATGCCCGCAGTCTCAAAAACCCCGGAAGCGAAGACATCAACCGAATGTTTGAAGAGTGGCAAAACCGTTATCCGAAAGCGCGCTTGTTTTGGGTGGACGGAAAAGGCCGGCTCGCCGCTGGGAGAAACCTTGCTGCGGATATTCCGAAACATTGGAATGCCGCCTATACCGCCAACTTCATCAAGGCGCGTTATGACAATGACCCCTTTACGGTCATTGCCTTTCCACAAAATGATGCATCCTATGGATTCGTCGTTTTTGAAATTGAGAGGAAGCTGCTTCAACCCGCATTTACCGAAGTGAACACCGATTTTATGTATTTCATCGTTCCCGCGGGAATCGTGTTATTTGTGACCGTATCGTATTTGTTTTTCTTGGGGATCCGCAAACGTCTCCTTTATTTGCAACATGCCATGGAGATACGGAACGTGGACGGATTACCGGTGTCCATCACGGTGAGAAAACAGGATGAAATCGGCCAACTGGAGATGGCCTTCAACCAAATGGTGAATGAGCTCCGAGAAAGCCGGAAACGGGAAGAAGCGGAGGAACAGCTGCGGAAAGAACTGATCGCCAATCTGTCCCATGATTTGCGTACGCCGCTTACCAAAATCCGGGCGCATGCCTATACATTGGGGAAAGAGGCTTTAACTCCATTGGCAAGACAAGCGGTGGACACGATCGAACAGTCGGTTGCGAAAATGGACCGATTGATCGAGAATTTGATGGCGTATACACTTTTAAACGCCAAAAAATTGAAATATGAACCGGCTCCGACGGATGTGGTCCGGCTTGCCCGTTCCTTTATCGCCAACTGGTATACGGTTTTTGAAAAAGAAGGTTTTTCTATAGATGTCCAGCTGGATGATTTGGAACAAAAACATTGGAACGTCGATCCACTTTGGATGGAACGGATTTTTGACAATTTGTTTCAAAATGTCATCCGCCACGCCAAGGACGGAAAATATATCGGGCTGAAAACGGAAAGAACTGATTCTTATGACGCATTGGTCGTGCTTGACCGCGGCAAAGGGTTCCGGCACAAAAGCTCCGAAAAAGGGGCGGGGGTCGGGCTTGCCATCGTGGATTTGATGGTGAAGAAGATGGGGCTGGACTGGAAAATCGAATCATCGGAAACCGGGACAGTCGTAAAAATCATTCATTATAGATAAAGCCGGGGAAGGAATCCATTTCCTTTCCTTTTTTGTTTTTAAACAAATTTTAAACTGTCTCGACACCTCGTTTTAACCTTCTATTCCTATGATGTTATTGCGAGGTGATGGAAGATGGAATATATCGTCGAAACTCATAATCTGACGAAACGATTTGGAGAGGAGATCGCCGTGAGTGCCCTGAACCTGAAAATTCCCAAAGGGGAAGTATACGGGTTTTTGGGCCCAAACGGAGCAGGGAAATCGACGACTCTCCGAATGCTTCTAGGTCTCATGAGACCAACAGCTGGATCGATCCGGATTTTTGGCAGAGACTTAAAAAAAGATCGGATTTCGATTCTTCGGAATATCGGATCATTGGTAGAAAGCCCGTCTTATTACTCCCACTTGACCGCCTATGAAAATTTGGAAGCCATGCGGAAAATCTTGGGCTCTCCCAAAGAGAAAATTGACGAAGTCCTGGAGCTTGTTCGCCTGAGTAAAGCAACCGACAAAAAGGTAAAAGGCTTTTCTCTTGGGATGAAACAACGGTTGGGGATTGCGATGTCATTGTTGAACGATCCAAAATTGCTGATTCTGGATGAGCCGACAAACGGCCTCGACCCTTCGGGAATCATTGAGATGCGGAATTTAATCAAGCGTTTACCGAAAGAAAAAGACATGACCGTGCTGATTTCAAGCCACTTGCTTTCTGAAATCGATCAAGTTGCGACCTATGTCGGTGTCATTTCGAAGGGGAAGCTGATTTTCCAAGATTCCATTAAAGCAATGCGCAAAAAAGCCCAACTGAAAATCCGATTAAAGGTGAGTGACGCCAACAATGCATACCGTTATTTGCTGGCAAAAGGAATAAAAACGGACTATAAGGATAACATCATTTATTTGTATGAACAGTCAGATGAAGCGATCGCCGCAGTGGTCGAAATCCTCGTGAATGAAGGATACTCGGTTTACCGGGTAGAAGAAGAACATCAATCACTGGAAGACATTTTCCTAGAGATGACCGCAGGTGGTGACGACAGATGATCGCGAAACTGCTTGCGACCGATTTTTTGAAAATCAAACGGAAAGGATTATGGTTTTTGACCGTCCTAGGTCCATTTGGTGTCGTCCTGCTGCAGTGGTTCAATTACGAGCTCGTCCCCGGCAGGAGAGAATGGCTCCTTCAAAGAAGCGATGATGACTGGCTGTTTTATTTGCACAATGTCAACAGTTTCACACCGCCGGCACTGGTGCTTGGGATCACCATTTTGACATCCCTTTCAGTCAGTATCGAAAATGAAACAAATGCTTGGAAGCAACTTGTCGCCTTGCCGGTATCGAAAATGGGAGTGTTTTTGGCCAAATTCACGGTATTGGCGTTCTTGTTGGCTGTCGCTTCGGTTCTATTATTCTTTTTCACATTGCTTCTAGGTATTTATTTGGATCTCGGTTCTGCCATACCGTACGTGGAAATCGCCAAATTCAGCTTCTACCCGTATTTTGCATCGTTTCCTTTGTTGGCTTTGCACCTTTGGGTAGCAACCATAAGCAATAATCAGGGGATTCCGATCTCTCTCGGAGTGGTTGGATTTTTGTTTGCCACATACAGTTTTAAGTTGCCGGATTGGCTGCCATGGAAGTGGCCATCGTTGCAAAACCAATGGGATGAACCGCTCGTCAATGTCGCTTTAGGCATTTGTGTCGGTATCGTCCTTTATATCGCCGGGATGCTGGATTTTGCTCGAAGGGATGTGAAATAAATGATTTCTCTTTTGCAGTCGGAGTGGTTTAAGTTAAGAAAATCTAAATTCGTCTTTGCCGCCATTTTGCTTGGTCCATTCATTACGTTTTTCTATGCACTGACGCTCCAGCCGGACAAATTCGGATTCGAAAAAACATTTTTATGGGATTTTTTGATCACGTTTACTACGCTTCTTTACGCCTTATATTTTTTGCCGCTCGCAACCGGCATTTTGGCTGGCCTCATCTGCCGGTACGAACATCAAAGCGGGGGGTGGAAGCAACTGTCGACCATGCCGGTGACAAGAACCCGGGTATTTCTCGCCAAATATATGATCCTCGTCCTCATCGCCTTGGCCATTCAACTGCTCTATTTGCTTGCTATTTGGACTTCTGGAGTGCTGAAGGAGGCCGATGGGCCGTTTCCTATGATGCTCCTTTGGAAAAGCATTTTTGGCGGCTGGATCGCGACATTCCCGCTTCTTGCTTTGCAATTGTGGATGTCGATGCTTTTTAAAAGTTTCGCCGCGCCCTTTGCCGTGAACGTCATTTTCACTTTGCCGGCCATTTTGGCGGTAAACTCAGAAAAATTCGGACCGTTATACCCTTGGGCACAGCCATTCTTGATGATGTATGTATCCGGAGATGCAAAAAATGATACATTCTTTGTCCCATGGGAACAAGTCTTAACAGTGGCCGGCGGCAGCTTCCTCATTTTCTTCTTTGGCGGTCTATTGTATTTCCGGCGAAAAGAAAATATCTAAAAACAGCCTTGGACCCGTGTCCCTTGTTTGGGGCGGATTTCCCTCCTGACCGATGAGGTGTTGGTAAAGCACCGTCACGGGCATGTGGGAATTTTTTTGGTTCTGGTGCAAAGATAATTTACAAAAAACGTAGGACATGAATTCCCTGCTAACTTACGGATTATGATACAATGCCAAACATATTGTGCTAGATAGTGTGGAAATCATTATCCCTCCAACTATAGCAATTGTCATTATAGAATTAGCAGTACAAGCAATATAAATTTGTAGACAAAAAAATAAACAAAGAGGAAATGGGGAATAGCCCTGTTAACAAAAGCATCCCTATTTCCTTTTTGTTTATTCATAAATAGTCAGGTTTTACAACACCATCATATTATGTCATCATAAGAGAGAATTATATTAAAATTGGAAAAAATGATGAAGAACGTTGACAGCATGTGAATGATTCCTTGAGTTTATCGGAAAGTCCATCCTTATTCACCTTTATTTATTAACTATCGAAAAAATTAAACCAGCTGCATGGCTTCCGAATCCAAAAGAATGGCGGTGAACCGATTTGGAGAAAAAGAGGAAAACATTGATTGCTGTATCAAGCGTGGTCGGAGGGTTTCTCGCAGCGCTGCTTCTCTTGTTTCTCGCCCTTGTCTTTCTTTTGATAAAAGGCATTCAGGAAATCGGGGACGACTTTGGCTATTCCAACGAAAAAATTTTAACATACATAAAGGAAAAACACGGAATAGAAGTGGCAGTCATCCGGGAAGCAGAACCTAACAAAGGCGTTCCAGGTTTTGAAGACGCGCGGGTTCGGACCACGGACGGCACGGATCTGGAATTCGATGTAAACATCAACATGTTTGGGAAAATATCCGGCAACAATTATGAGAATGTCAAAAAGCGATATGAACTCGATCAGAAGTATGCGGATTCCAGATTTTTTAAGGAGCTGCGGGAATTGGGGTTTACTCAAATCACATTCGGTCATAAACCGGAAGATCCTCCGTTGTACTTGGAGCTTCCCGAAGATCGGAAACTGGCGGATTCGGATACATTCCGCATGCTTTACGAAGCGCTTCCCGTTTTGAAAAACCTGCAGAATGATTTATCCGAAAACGGGACCGATTACTATATTGACACCATTTCTGTAAATGGGGCCGCTTTATCCTTATATGGAAACTATGAATCACCCGAAGATCTCGGCAATCAATGGGCAGCGGACAATATCGACCTGTTTGATGATTCTTTCATCGAACAAGACATAGCGAAAACAGCCAACATCCTGCCGGCCCTAAAATGCCTCGGGTTCAACCCGGAAAGCAGCAAACCGGAACTCGAATGTGTGGAAATGATCCAGTACAACCGGTGCCATGCCTATTCCATGACCCTTTTGACCGAAGACCAATATGGCAATGGCATGCAACTGCGCTATGACCGCACTGAAGATAGAGAAAAAATTTTCGCAGCCATCCAGCTCATTCGCGCGGTGGATCTTCCCATCGAGAAAATAGCCATTGACCATGTTTATGTCCCCGATGACCCAAAACAACAACTTCATTCGGAAGAAGAACTGAAACAACGGGGCGAACAAGTAAATTTCGCCTATCAGACCGTGGAAGTCATGAACTTGGAACATATTGAAACAGCGGAGGAGATTGTTTTTTTCTACTAAATCAATACCTGCTCTGATTCTCCAAATTAGAAAAACATCCGATTTTCAGATGGACCTAAATCAAATCGCTTCTTTCAATTCTTACGTTGCGGATTCCTATTAAGGAAATCCGCATATTTTTTATCCTTGATATTTGCATCCAGCAGCCCCTTTCCCTTTTAATAAGAGACTGCTGAATATACCTCTTTCTCAATGAAATCATTCCTTTGAAACATCAATATAGTTTTGGTGCAAACTATATACTAATTTGCACGAATATTAAGATGAAACCCTACATAAGTGTGCATGAAATGTCGGAAGTTTTTTTTCGACTTCTGTTATTCTATTGATAAAGAAAGGAGGGAAGCGAAATGGATTTTCTTAAAAATATGAATGAAGCAGTAAAGTATATTGAAGAAAATCTTACAAACGATATAGATTTTAAAGAAGTGGCAAGGAGGGCATTTTGCTCAGAATATCATTTTAGAAGGATGTTTTCCTTTCTTACGGGCATTACGCTATCGGAATACATCCGCCGCAGACGCCTTACTCTTGCAGCATTTGAGCTGAAAGATAGCAATGTAAAGGTCATTGACATTGCGATGAAATACGGGTACAACTCACCAGATTCTTTTACAAGAGCTTTTCAAAACTTGCATGGTATAACACCGTCCGAAGCTAGAAATAATGGCCATTCACTCAAAGCCTATCCACGAATAACCTTCCATTTATCCATTAAAGGAGGAAATGAAATGAACTATCGAATTGTAGAAAAAGAGGCATTTCGCATTGTTGGTATTAAGAAAAGAGTTCCTATCATTTTCAAAGGGGTTAATCCAGAAATTGCTTCTATGTGGAAAAGCTTAGATGATGAAAAGATCAATAAACTTAAAAAGCTCTCTAATGTCGAGCCTTTAGGACTGATTCAAGCATCCACGAACTTTTCTGAAGGCAGAATGGAGGAAAAAGGGGAGCTTGATCATTATATTGGAGTGGCAACGACTAAGGAGTGCCCAGATGAACTAACACAACTTGAAGTTCCCGCCTCAACATGGGCTGTATTCGAAGCAATCGGACCATTTCCTGATACACTACAAGATGTATGGGGACGCATTTATTCCGAATGGTTTCCAACCTCAAACTATGAACAAACAGAAGGTCCAGAAATTTTATGGAATGCAGATAAAGATGTAAGCTCACCAACATTTAAAAGTGAAATATGGATTCCTGTGAAAGAGAAACTATAATAAAGTTTTAAAATCCTTTCTTTAAAATGCAACATAATGGATATTATCTTTCATTTAAAAATACTGAGAATTCACAAACAAAAAGCTCTCTGACTGATTAATATCAGAGAGCTTTTTATACGATTCATTCAGTTTTCAATCGCCTTTTCTGAAAAGATCCGATACTTTTTGTAATCAACGGTGATAAAATTCCCAATAACAGCGGTTTAAAATTCCCCAAAAATAACAGATAATCGTTTCGAAACAACATCTTAGATGGAGTGGAGAAACGATGCTGAAGATAGGGGGAGTTTTTTATGATTCGATAGTTATATCAGAAAGGCTGGACTCAAACAGCGATTGCCAAAGAAACAGGTTTTGATCGGAAAACCATTCGTAAGTATCTAAAGGGGGACAAGCTTCCAGAACGTAAAGTCAGTGAGAAAAAAAGAAAAAGCAAACTAGATCCTTATAAAAGCTATCTTCTTCAACGAATACAAGAAGGTACGATGAATTGCGTTGTTCTCTTTGAGGAGACTCAAGCAATTTTAGTTTGTAATAAAGTAATTCACAACTTTAAACTCCTTCTTTGGTATCGCAAATTCTTTTAATTGCACAAATGATCCCAAATTAAATCTCGAGACTACTCCACCTATCTTTTCAGTTCATATCTATTAAGCATATATATTGTGTTTCATATAAATCATGAACCGATATGTTCTAGATTCGAGCTTCCTTTATTAGTATTAGATACTAAAGCATCTGGCGCACAAAGTTCCGACTTTTCCAGAGATAGAGCTCCTCTGGATGAAAATAGATTCTATTACGCATACAATTGAAATATACGAACTCGTAATAAGAAACGAAAGGATGTGCAGAAGCCGGCTTCTGCTTTGAAATAATTCCTCTATATTAAAAGGAATTGAAAACAATAAATGAGAATGATAGTAGTCATCAAATTGGAGAATACTTAATGTCAAGCCTGTAATGAACTGTTAATAATATTCCTGACGAAGCAAAATTGTTTTTTGATTTCTAAAACGCTTGTAAATAAAATAGGCGTGACATACACAGAAAATAATTTTGGCGACCTTATAAAAAAGGATTTCGCAAAAATCGATGGATGAAATGAGATTAGAGTTATATTGCGGAAAAATGCTAAAAAGACATTCTCTTACTTTTGGTTTTTAACTTCATCTGAACTCTTTTGCTCTTTCATTGAAAAGACTAGCCTGCCCAATCCACCTGCTACAAACAAAATTAGAAACCATGTCGAGTTTTCCTTGAAAAACTCAATTCCAACATACCTACCAATTGTACCTAGCGCTCCTATCAAAAACACGATATCTAATAAGAACTTCATTAGAATCCTCCATTCTCATTATTAATATCTCACTAATAGCTTAATTTTTAAAATCGTTGTTATTAACTTATGGTCAAAAAAAACAATTTCTCTAGCTATTCATAAGTTTATTAATTAAGAAAACAAGCTGCGTCGTTAGATTTTTCCTCATGTGTGTTTTTTGTAAGTAATAAATGGTTCTTAAGCAGTCTTGGTGATAGGAAGGGCTAATTGAGAAATTAGTGTGCAAATTAAAATTTTTTAGCTTCTCATCTCAATTGTTTCGACTTTCCATCAGCAAGCACTAAGGTCTATTTAGCGACCACATTTAGATTATCGTTTAAAAAGATTTCCTCTAAAGAAGGTTCATGTACATTAACTCGATATATGTCAATTTTATGTTTGGTGAATGCCCGAATAATCAGGGGGATTTTTTCTTCTGAGTCTACGACTAAAGAAGTCCTATTTTCTGTTGTCTTGATGTCACGGCCAACAGTTTCTAGAAACTTTAAAATTAATTCTTTTTGTGGAAATGGCGAATGCTTAATATCCACATGAATAGAAGACATATAATGGGATCTTAATTCCTCTAATGTTCCTTCATTCAAAATACGACCATTTTTCATGATGGCAATTCTTGTACAAATCTTTTCCACTTCATGGAGGTTATGAGAAGTCATAAAAATTGTTTTTCCTTCTTTTTGTAGATTTACAATTAATTTTTGAATATTCAAACCAGATTCCGCATCAATACCAGAGGTTGGCTCATCTAAAAAGATTAAATCCGGATTATGTATAATAGCTTGAGCAATTCCCAATTTTTTCTTCATGCCAAATGAAAATTTTCCAGCCTTTTTATGGGCATGTTCCAGTAAGCCGACTCGTTTTAAAATGTATTCACAATGTTCTGTTGAAACCTTATATCCACTTATTTTTGCGTAATATTTTAAATGATCTATAGCAGTTAATGAGTCATAAAAGGTTGAATAGTCAGGTAAAACCCCAATACGGTGCTTAACTTTTTTTAAATTTGGTTCATCTAACAACTTAAAGCTTCCGGAGGTAGGTTTTATAATACCAGTAATTATATTGATAAATGTAGATTTACCGGCACCGTTTCTTCCTAAAAAACCATAAATTTCCCCCTTCTTTACCTTTAAGTCTACATTATCTACCACTGTTTTGGATCCATAAATCTTCGTGATCCCTGCAGCCTCTATCACATTCATTACAAATCCCTCCTGTTAAACAACACAATTCCAAGCATTAATAACCCAATTGCATAAACAAAATTTACCAATATGTAAAAATCACCTAATAAAGCATAATAGTAAGGAGTAAAGAATTTAAACCAACTAATGAAAACGTTATTTGAATGGATTACCAAAAAACTTAACACTGGAAAAGCCAAGGCAAAAACAACACCAAAAAACATGGTTATCGCTGGTTTTGGAAAGATAACGGAAAAAACAAGGTTATAGGCGATTGCTACTGAAATAAACCCCATACATTCTAAGATGCCCCACCATAAAAAGTTTTTAGATACGAATGCAATTAAAACAAAGGATGTAAAAATACAAAAAAACCAAAACAGCCAAATCCCTAAATATTTACCAATAATGATTTTAACCCGAGAAGTTTTGGTTACAAGAAACCTCATTGTTCGTGTACTCACTTCTCGGTTGATGACATCGTGTGATAAACTTGAAATGAAAAGAAACCCTAATAAAAATACAATAGATGCGATACCGGTAGCATATCCATCCTTACCCGTGTTGACATCTAACCGATCTGTTATGGTTGTCATTAAATCTGCCGTCCAATAAGTAACTCCAAAAATAATGGCAACGATAATAATGGATTTAATACTTTTAAAAAGTCCCTTAAACTCATGGAAACAAATCGTCCACATACCAATCACTCCTTTCAATTTTTTGACTCCTTTCAATTTTTAGTATAATAAAAGTAGTTTATTTCCTTATTAACGGCACCTTAACATTTTCTTAAATTGTAAAGGAGTTAGTATTATGGAAAATTCAAGAATTTTAATCGTTGATGATGAAGAATCCATTCTTAATATGCTTAAGCTCGTGTTAAACAAAGAAGGGTTCACATCTGTACATACTTGTACAAATGGAACGGATGCGTTGCGTCTACTTGAGCAAAAAAAATTTGACCTTATCATTTTGGATATTATGCTTCCGGATATGTCGGGTTTAGATATATGTCGAGCTATTAGGAAAATATGTGATGCCCCTTTATTTTTCATTTCAGCTAAATCATCAGATCTTGATAAATTAACAGGATTTGCACATGGATGTGATGATTACATCACAAAGCCGTTTAACCCTCTTGAAGTGGTTGCTAGAGTAAAGGCACAACTACAACGATATCTTTCAAAGAATAATGAAAAACAAGCAGAAATTTTAGATTTTGGACGTTTTAAGCTTAATTTGACATCAGCTGAGCTAATCGTTGAAGACAAACCTGTACCTTGTTCGGCCCAGGTTTACCGACTCCTTGCTTTTTTTTGCAAACATCCTAACCAAGTTTTTACAAAAGAACAACTCTATTATCAGGTATGGGGGAATGATCAGTTGACTGACGATAATACTGTCATGGTTCACATTAGAAAAATTAGAGAGAAAATTGAAAAGGATCCAAGCAATCCACAATACTTAAAAACTGTTAGGGGGATAGGTTATAAATTAGTTACTGAGGAGAAAATGCAACCATGAGCCTAAGTAAAAGGTTAACCTTGCATTTTGTATTACATTTTATCCTCATGTTATGTTTTATTCTTCTATTCATCTTAGGTTCTTTCGTTTTTTTATCTCTTCTTATTTTGGAATCGGAAATGAAGTCTGATTTTGCGAGGGTGAGTGAAGAGTATTTAGATCTTGCAATCACAATAAAAAATGGCAAAGCAGTTATAAATAAGAGTATAAAGGAATCTATTCAGAAAAAAGGGGGATGGCTACAAGTTGTCGATTCGAAAGGTTATGTGATCGGAGAATATAATACACCAAAAGAATTGCCAAAACGCTATAGTTTTACAGACATTTTATCCATGGATTTAAACAATTTTCGGATCCATTATTGGATTTTAGAGAAAGAAAATTCTTCAGAAGTTACTATCATTTATGGAGAGCCATTAAAAAGTAAACAGATCTTAAACACACTGTTACGATCAAACTCCTTTCCTAATATCAATACTGATTTTAAAGAGTACTTAGTTAAAAATGATGCATGGATTCAAATCTACGACGCAAGTGGAAATGTGGTATACAGCTATCATGCGCCTCCAAACTTAAAGTTTACCTATACAGAGATTCTGTCAATGAAAAAAAGACCTTGGAATTCTAAAGTAGACATTTCTAGTTATTATTTCAAAGAAAAAGACCGGATTTTTTTAGTGGGCACCTACAATCCCTATTACAGTCCAGACCACATTACCGATAGTATCATTAGTGCCTCTTTTTTGAAGAGCTTTCTTATTGTCTTCGGTACACTTATTGTATTCGCTATTATTATTTCAATTTGGTATGGTAAGAAGTTCGGTAAACCATTGCTTTATATGATGAAATGGATTAATAATATGTCAAAAGGGAATTTCATGGAACCAAAGGACAAAAAAGGGAGGGTACCAATATTAAATAAGAAAGGGAGCTTACATAAGCGTTATAAAATATTTAAAGAGGTTGTCCATTCTTTATATACTTTGTCTAAGACTTTGCAGCAAAATGAAGAAAATCAGCGAAGGATGGAGAAAACTCGAGAGGAATGGATTACTGGTCTTTCTCATGACTTAAAGACACCATTGAGTTCTTTATATGGTTTTTCTGCTTTATTAGCGTCTAACCAATATCAATGGTCTTCGGAAGAAATAATGGAAATGGGACGTATCATGAAAGAGAAAGCAGTGTATATGAGCGAGTTAATTGAAGATCTAAATCTAACATACAGACTGAAAAATAATGCTCTCCCTATTAATAAAGAAAAAACGGACATCGTATCTTTAATCAAAGAATTCCTCTCTACTTTTTCAACAACGACCGAAGCTAAAGATAAAGAAATTTATTTTGAGAGTGCTCAAGATACCATCTTTCTTGAGATCGATCTAAAGTGGTTTATGAGAATATTAGATAACCTACTGACTAATGCAGTAAAACATAATAAGCCTGGGACAAAAATCAAAGTCAAAGTTGAATCGAACCATCAACGTACGATTATCTCTATAGAAGATAATGGAATAGGAATGGATGAAGAAACAGTGAAAAACCTCTTTAATCGTTATTATCGAGGCGGGAATACTCAAGATAATGATAGTGGATCCGGATTAGGAATGGCAATAGCTCATCAGCTAGTAGTAGCTCACGGTGGAGAAATTGTAGTGGAAAGTCAGAAACATGTCGGAACTATCCTAAAAATAATATTTTACCATACAAATGATGTACAAAAAACTACTTGATAAGAATCATTTCTACTCAACTGAAATATATGTTTCCTTTATTAAAGTAAAAAACATAGAAGAAGCTCTAATTTATCTTCGTTGAGGAAACTGTTGAATTAAATCAATCAAGACTTTTATATCATTGATTTTACTTATGTTAAAAACAAAGAGAAATTTATTTACTTTCTGTTTTATTATGAATAAATTTGCCACATCTATTGCGAAAAGATAGGCTTGCCGCCTATCTTTTCTGTGTACGATATTTAGCGGGATTTGATTTTTGCTTCGAATTGTCTAAGCGTTAATTGATTTAACTCTGGAAAGCCTTCTTCTTTCAAGGAAATGGTTTTTCCTTCGTAAACAGGGTAGACTCCTTGCCATCCCCCGACAATGGTATACAATTCTGTTCCTTTAACAGGTTTTAGAAAGCAAACATATCGGCCCTCAGCCATCGGTCCTGGATAAACTTTGTTGAGAGGATGTAAAGGATCAGGAAGGGGTTCAATCCCGGTTGATAACACGTTAATGATTTTGCCGCCGGTTCCCTTTAAATATTTGTCGACATGAAAGCTTTGTACAAAATTAACGAGCTTCCCCCCTTGTACAGATTTATTTAACTGCTGTTTCTGGAAAGAAGTATCGAACCAACCATAAGCAATGAATGTTGAGCCGCTTACTAAATCCTTTAAGTTTGCGGCACGTTGGATATTTACTGCTTGTTTTGGAATGGTAATTTTCTGCGCCTGAACAGGTAAATGAAACGTAAATAGCAAACATATACAGATTAAAAACTTAGACCATACTTTCATTCCATCACCTCATAATATATCTTTGTTGAGCGCTACTATTGTTTAACAATCTTTCCCGTTTTATGCGTGTTTCCTTTGTGCCTCATTAGTAAAGTAGGTTTTTTCCCTATAATTCATAAAAGGATCGTTATGACGTGGAGCTTTTGCAGGCATGTTTTCTATCGAAAGGGGCGACTTTAATTACTTATTTCGCAGGACATTAAGTTTGACATGTGCGACACTCCATGTAAAGGTATGCATCTAATTTGTAATTATCTTTCAATCTGGAATAATGTGATAACGTACAAGCGAATAAGGATGGGCAAAAAAAGAACCGCCTTTCCCATTAAGGGATTAGGCGGTTTGTTTATGCAAAGGTTTGGCGACAATCGCATCGTTTTCGACATCGATGCGAATCGCTTTGACTTGATCGTTTTCATCCAGCAGCACATCGGCGATTTTGTCTTCGACATGTTCTTGGATGACGCGGCGGAGCGGACGAGCGCCGAATGCTGGATGGTAGCCGAGTTCGGCTAATTTTTCTTTCGCCGCTTGCGAAACGTCAAGGTCGATGTGTTGTTCGCGCATTGCTGCTTTTACTTCGTCAAGCATGAGATCAACAATTTGCAGCATATGTTCTTTTTTCAACGATTTGAATTCAATAATCGCATCGAAACGGTTTAAAAACTCTGGTTTGAAGTATGCGTTTAATGAGTCGAGAATGCTTGTTTGTGTTTGTTGTTTTTCAAATCCGACCGTAATTTTTTTGTCTGTCACGCCGGCGTTGCTTGTTGCGATGATGACTGTATCTTTAAAGCTTACGGTGCGTCCTTGGCTGTCAGTGAGACGGCCGTCTTCTAAAATTTGAAGGAAAATGTGTTGCACATCTGGGTGCGCTTTTTCAATCTCGTCAAGCAAGATAATGCTGTATGGATTGCGGCGCACTTTTTCTGTAAGCTGGCCGGCTTCTTCGTGACCGACATAGCCAGGAGGCGAACCGATTAATTTCGATACCGAATGTTTTTCCATGTATTCGCTCATGTCGAGGCGAATCATTGCATCTTTTGAGCCGAATAGCTCTTCTGCCAACGTTTTCGCCAGCTCCGTTTTTCCGACGCCAGTCGGACCAACGAATAAGAACGAACCGATTGGGCGGTGTTTTGCTTTTAATCCCGCGCGGCTGCGGCGGATTGCTTTGGCGACTTTTTTGACCGCTTCTTCTTGGCCAATGACTTTTTTCGCTAAGTTTTCTTCTAAATGTTTCATTTTTTCTTTTTCATCGGCCTGCAGTTTGCCGACAGGAATGCCTGTTTTCTCTTCGATGATGCGTTGGATATCAGCAACATCGACAACTGGGCGTTCTTGGTTTACGCCGTTTTGCAATTGTTTTTCCAATTTCAACTCTTCGCTGCGCAATTTCGCTGCCAGTTCGAAATTTTCTTCTTTCACTGCTTTTGCTTTTTCTTTGGCGATTTGCGCAAGGCGTTCTTGAATTTGTTTTTCATCTGTCGGACCGAGGCGCAAGTTCGCTTTGGAGCCGGCTTCGTCTAACAAGTCGATCGCTTTGTCCGGCAAGAAGCGGTCTTGAATGTAACGGTGCGACAATTTGACGCACGCTTCAATCGCTTCGTCCGTATATTTCACATGATGGAATTGCTCGTATTTCGGCTGAATCCCTTTTAAAATCGTAATCGCTTCTTCGACCGTTGGTTCATGCACGATAACTGGTTGGAAACGGCGTTCAAGCGCAGCGTCTTTTTCAATTTGGCGATATTCTTTCAACGTTGTAGCGCCGACGACTTGCAATTCTCCACGCGCGAGCGCTGGTTTTAAAATGTTGCCCGCGTCCATCGAACCTTCCGCCGAACCGGCGCCGACAAGCAAGTGAATTTCATCGATGAAGAGAATGACGTTTTTCCGGCGCTGCAATTCAGCGATGAGCCGTTTCATCCGCTCTTCGAATTGACCGCGAATGCCTGTATTCGCAACAAGCGATGCGACGTCAAGCAAATATACTTCCTTGTTTAATAGTTTTTCCGGAACTTGCCCTTCAGCGATTTTCAAGGCGAGTCCTTCGACAATCGCTGTTTTACCGACACCTGGTTCCCCGATTAATACCGGGTTGTTTTTATTGCGGCGGTTTAAAATTTCAATGACGCGTTCAATTTCTTTATCGCGTCCGATGACTGGGTCAATCAGACCGGCTTTCGCAAGCTGTGTTAAGTTGCGGCCAAATTGGTCTAAGAAACCGCCGCCTCTTTTACCGTTTCTGTTCCATTTGGATGGTTTGGATGGTTGTGCCATATTTGCTGATGGCGTATCCATTTCCGAAATTGGCGAAAATCCGTTCATAAAGAAATCGTCAAATGGGAATGACGAGAAATTATCGAAACCGAAATTGATCGGAATAGTCAGCTCTTGTTTTTGTTTTTCATAACATTCGTGGCAAAGGTGCATTTGCTTTTTCTCATGATTAAATTGTAAATTGACAAATACCGTCGCTTCGTTTTGATGGCATACTTGACAAAGCATGAGGCATAACCTCCTTTTTCGCTCTTTTGACTTTGACTATCTTTGACTTTCTGATTTTATTATACTTTGACTATCTTTGACTTTCAAGAGTTTTTTACAAAAAAATTTGTTGTAACCGTGAAATGTTTTTGAAGGAATAGTGAATAATGTACGGATAAGAAAAAGTTATGGTATAGTTAAGTCTAGAAAATAGAGCAAAGGGGAAGTAAAAAAAAATGAAAAAGCTTTCGCTGTTTTTGCCATTGATGTTAATATTGCTTTTATTTGCCGCCTGCAGCCAGCAAAAGCAAGAGGAAAAGCCGGCAATGCTTGAAGTTCAACTTCAGACACCGGATCATATTGAATTAAATAAGGAAACGACACTTTCTTGTATCGTGACATACGGCGGGGAAAAAGTGAATGATGCGGATGAAGTGAAGTTTGAAGTGTGGAAACATGGAAGCGAGAAGCGCGAGATGTTAACTGCCAAAAATGATGGTGATGGCAAATATTCTGTGAAAAAGACGTTTACCGAGCCGGGGACGTATTCGGTCATTAGCCACGTGACAGCACGAAATATGCATAATATGCCGAAAAAAGATATCGTTGTTGGCACACCGAGCGATCAGCCGCAAAATCATGCAGAGGAACATCACGGTGATGAACACCATCATGCCGATGTCATGATGATGCTTCATGAAAAACAATTTTCCGTAAATAAAGAAGCGCATTTAACGGTACATATTACTCATGATGGCAAGCCGCTTGCAGGCGCTACCGTTCGTTTTGAAGTGTGGAAAGATAACGGAAAGCACCTGTTTATCGAAGCAAGCGAAAAACAAGCAGGCCAATACGAGGCAGCAACGTCGTTTCAAGAAAACGGGACATATTCTGTAAAAATTCATGTAGAAACGGAACAACTTCACGAACATCAAGTAGAGCAAATTACGGTGCAATGAAGGGATGCCCTATAGTGGCATCTTTTTTACTGCCATCTCGTCTTTATTGAACTATGTCGGCATATATATGGGAGTGAATAGTGGACAAGGAGAGGGAGATGGCAGAAGTGGCTGGAAAGTGGTCAGGAGCTTGGCAAATCGCCGCCGTTTATGTCGGCACTGTCGTCGGCGCGGGGTTTGCTACTGGAAAAGAAATTATCGAGTTTTTTACCCAATACGGAACGTCCGGAACGATTGGCATTATCATCAGCGGCATCTTGTTTACGTGGGGCGGCGCGCGCATGATGGTGATGGCACGGAAAGTGAAGGCCGCCTCTTATCAACAGTTTAACCGCTATTTATTTGGCAGGGCAATGAGCCCGGTTATTTCTATCATGATGACGGTGATGATTGTCGGAGTCACCGCCGTGATGATGGCCGGCGCAGGCGCGGTGTTTGAGGAACAGCTCGGGTTGCCGCGGCAGATCGGAATTGTGGCGACGTTATGTTTATCGCTGTTAGTCATGATGTACGATATAAAAGGGCTATTTGGAGTAAACGCCTTGATTGTTCCGATGATGGTGCTATTTAGCGCCATTGCGTTTGGAAAGCTGATTACCATGGGAGAATTGTGTGAAACGAAACTGGAAGCGGCAGACTATTCATTAAAAGCCTTTCTTTCCCCTTTTTCGTATGCGGCGTTTAATTTGGCGATGGCGCAGCCTGTGCTTGTGCCGCTGGCTTGCGAGACGGGAGATGAGCGCATGGTGCGGCGCGGCGCAGTGCTTGGCGGGCTGCTGCTTACCGGCATTTTATTAAGCAGCCATTTTGTGCTCTTATCGTTTCCATATGCAATGAATTACGATATCCCGATGGCGGAAGTGATCCGTTCGTTTTTCGCCGTTTTTTACTGGGTGTATATCATTGTGATTTACGGGGAAATTTTTACGTCTATTATCGGCGGCATTTTTGGCCTGCAGCGGCAGGCGCGCACGCTCGTTTCTATTCCTAACGTCTTGTTTTTTGCCGTGTTGTTTATCGTGCTGTATATGGTCAGCTTATTCCGCTACAGTGAGCTCTTATCATTTTTATATCCGATATTTGGCTACATCAGTTTTGCATTTCTTTTTCTATTATGGGTGCGCAAAGTACCGCGCCCGTAACAGCAGCCGTTTTCCCGCATTGACGTGGAAAAACGGCTGTTTTGTTGATGATTAGCGAAAGCGCTGTATGATTTTTTCTAGCTCATGGACGGATGCAAGCAAAACATCTGCTTCTTTAGCTAGTTCGTGAATGGCTATTGTTTGCTGTTCTAATCCGGCGGTAGTTTCTTGCACCATGTTTGTAAAATCGCTGGCAATCGCGTTAATATCGCCAATGAGCCGCTGAAGGTTTTGTCCGTTCACCGTTACCGATTCGACATGTATTTTATTTTGTTGCAGCAGCTCATTTAATTGGGTGAACATATGCTGAAATAATGTAAACGTTTCTCCCGTTTTCCATAAGGAAAGTTTTGTTTTCTCGACATGCTGCTCATTTTCTTGCACCGCCTGCACGGCATCTTGGAGTACTGATGCCATCGTTTGCAACGAAGCTAAAATTTGAGCGGCAAATGTGTTCGTATCTTCGGCGAGCTTGCGAACTTCCTGGGCGACGATGGCAAAGCCTTTTCCCGCTTCTCCTGCACGCGAGGCTTCAATCGACGCATTTAATGCCAGCAAGTTCGTCTGTTTTGTAATCGTACGAATGGACGAAATCATGTCTTGGGCGTTGGCTGCTTCTTGCGCTGCAGCATGGATTAATGCGGTTGTTTTGTTTATTTCTTGTTGCATGGTATCCATTTTTTGTTTTGTTTCTTCAATGAGACGGTTTCCTTCGTTCATCGATGTGAGAGCGCTTTTCGCCTGTGAAACGACGCGTTCTACTTCTTCTTGCATGTTTTGCACCCGTTTTACCATCTGCATGACGAAATGATTTGCCTGTTCTACTGATACCGTTTGCTGTTTTGTGCCTTCGCGAAATGTTTCCATCGCTGCCGCGATTTCATCAGACGATTCAGAAAGCCGTCTTGTTTCCAATTGCTGTTTTTCGCTGACTTGATTGACCGTTTTGACCGCCTTTGCTAGCTCGGTAATAATCGTACGGATGCCTAAAATCATTTTATTAAGTTCGTAAGCGATTTGATGAAATTCGTTTCGTTTTCGCTTTGTCCGCACTTCTGTCTGCAAGTTCCCAGAGGAAACGGAGCGGGTGGCGCTATACCAATGGCGCAGTTCAATGATGAGTGAATGATAAAAATAAAAACTGAAGATAAGGCCAATGGTAATGGTCATAGTGCACATCCATAGCGCGGATAAGGAAAAAATAGTAGTGAAAAGCAGGCTGAGAACAGCCGGGACGATGGAGAGAAGGGAAAAATATATCGGTAAATAAGGGTGGTGCATTAATCGTCCCATCCGCAAATTAAAGCGCTTTCCACTAGGATCTGTCCATAACGGACAGCTTGCATCGATCAGCACTTCCCCGGTATCCCGTTCATACACTTGCAAAAGCGGTTTTGTTGTTTTTGCCGCCTTCTGTCCTACTTCATCCGAAAAAATCCTGCCTTCCCGCAAGCGGTTCGTATGAACGAGACTGTATCCCGTTTCATCTACGATAAGAAAATACTCATCCTGTCCAAGCTGCTTGTCCAAAAACGAACGAATATGATCTAACTGCGCCTCTAACGGACGGGTGTTGTCTATGTATTGTTGCAGCTTTTCTGCCACCTCTACCGCTTTTTTTAGCGCTTGTTTCGCTCGCCGTTGTTTTGTCAGATGTCTCATTGTTGCTTCCCTCCTATGTATTTGTTCCTTTTTTCAATATATACACAATATTTAGATATATCAACACCTAATAGGAAGTGAATAAAACCAACAGTCGATTGGAAGACTATCCCTCAAACGGCAAGTACGAGGGGATCATTATGTCCATTTTTTCCTTTTTTAAAAAAACGAAGACAAACGGTGGGGAAAAAACGCTGCAACAATTATTGAATAAGCTGCGTCAATCTAGTGATTTCATTACAGTCGAGTTTGCCGTAAACGGTCATTTGCTTGCCATTTACTATTTTGATTCGCTAGTGGACCCGAAAGTGCTGCAGCAACACGTTCTCTGCCATCTGCAAAATGATGTGCCGAAAAATCCAGATATAAAGCTGGAAGATTTGCAAAAGATCATACCGATTCAGCGGATTGAAGTAACGAACGATGTGCAGATGATCGAAGAAAAAATATTAAAAGGGTTTGTGGCTGTTCAGTTACAAAAGACAGATAACCGTGTTGCACTCATTAATATAGCAAATGAAAGTTTAGGGCTGCGGTCAAACAATGATTCAGAAAATGAATTTAGTGTCATCGGACCGAAAGTGGGATTTATCGAAAACATTGGTACTAACTTACATTTAATCAGAAGGCAAATCGTAACGCCCAATTTAGTGTTTCGGGAAATGGAGCTTGGTACAATATCAAAAACAAAAGTGGTTGTCGCGTATATCGATGGAATTACGAATAAGCAGACGATCGAAACCGTGATCCAGCGACTCGAAAATATCCATTTTGACATTATTCTTGACAATTCCCTTATCGATCAAATGCTTTCCGATAACTCGAATTCTCCGTTTCCGCTTTTTATCTCAACGGAACGGATTGACCGTGCCGTTTCTGCGCTTGCGTCTGGTCAAGTTGTTGTTCTTTGCGATGGTTCGCCATATGTTGTCATCGGCCCGTCGACTTTTTTCGATTTTTTTACTTCACCGGAAGATTATTATTTACCATGGATTCTTGGATCATTTGTCCGGCTGATTCGCGTTTTTGGCATTATGATTTCCGTGCTGGCTTCGCCGATTTATATTGCGGTATTAACGTACCATTATGAAATGATTCCGAAAGATTTGCTTGGACCAATTATCTATTCCCGTTCTAACGTACCGTTTCCGCCGGTATTGGAAGTGTTATTTTTAGAAATCACCATTGAACTGCTTCGCGAAGCGGGCGCGCGCCTGCCGACAAAAGTGGCGCAGTCGCTTGGGGTCGTCGGCGGTATTGTGATCGGACAAGCTGCGGTGGACGCAGGGCTGACAAGCACCATCATGCTCATTATCGTTTCACTTGCCGCTTTAGCTTCTTTTACGACACCGATTTTTAAAATGTCCAATACAATTCGCTTCATCCGCTTTCCCATTATTTTATTTGCGACATTTTGGGGCGGAGTCGGAATTGTTTTCGCCGTCTGTTTCCTATTAATTCATTTAGGAAGGCTGCAATCATTTGGCAATCCATATTTAGTTCCGTTTTATCCGCTGCGCATTCGCAATTTCAAAGATAGTATTATCCGTTTCTCATACAGCCAAACAGTGCAGCGACCAACGTTTCTTCGCCCGCTTTCCTTGTTCCGCTATAATCCGGCGAAAGCGAAACAAAAAGACGATATCGACGAGTAAGAAAGGGGTCGAATATGAAGCCGCTTCTGGTCATTGCCGCATCGGTCTTTTTACTTGCCGGCTGCAAAAGCTCGCGCGTTATTGATGAAATTCAAATTATTCAAGAAATGGGCTATGACTTTCATGACGGAAAATATGTAGGAACGGCGGTATATCCGACGTTTAAACAAGGACCGATGACAAAGCCGAATTTATTAACGACATCTTCGTCAACGGTGTATGATTTAATTCCCCGCCTTTCTTCCAAGTCGGCATTGCCGATTGAGGAAGGGCAGCTTCGTTTAATTTTATTTGGCAAAGAATTTGCCAAACGGGGAATTATACAAATCACCCATAGTTTGGCCCGCAACAATAAAGTGGGAAGCCATTTGCTGTTAGGTGTGTCGTCAGGAAGCGCACGTGAGCTATTGGATATTACGGCGAGCACTACTTTGAGCGATACGCTGTACTTGCCTAATCTAGTCGAACAAAATGTCCGTTCGATGAATTTGCCAAAAACGAATTTACATTTGTTTTTATATAACTATTTTTCAAAAGGAAGCGATCCGTTTTTGCCTTATTTTGAGAAAAAGGGGGATTTTGTGAAATTAGAAGGGCTTGCATTGTTTAAAGATGGAAAATATGTGGGGAAAGTGAGTTTGCGTGATTCATTTTTGGTAAAAATTTTATTAAATGAAACAAAAAAAGGAGTATATCAGTTAAAAGTAGGGAATCGGGGAAAACAAGGCGAGGACCGGGTGATGCTCGAAAATTTATTTGCGACATCCAAATATGAGTGGAAAAGGAAAGGGAACCGCCATGTTCTACATATTTTTGTTCATATTCACGCTTCTGTCAGAGATTATCCGTCTTGGCTCGATATGCCGCATAAAAATATTTTCTCTACGGTGAAAAAGAAGATGGAAGATGAAATCGAGCGCGATATTCGCCGCCTGCTCCGCTATTTTCAAGAAAAAGAGATTGACCCGCTTGGCATTGGCGAATTTGTCCGCAGCGAAACAAGGAATTGGAATGCAGACGAGTTTTATCGTGAATATAAAGATTTAGAAATCAAGCCGCATGTAACTGTCGACATTATACAAACAGGGATCGGTGAGTGACGCGAGCGGATGGGGAGGTATTTTTATGAATCAAGCAATGAAAGAGCGATTCCTTATCTCGCCCTTTTTGGTGTTTTTTCTCATTAATAGCACCCAAGTGGGAATTGGAATGCTTAGTTTTCAACGCTTGGTGATGAAAGAGGCGGGGCACGATGCGTGGATAGCTGTTATCCTAACGGGAATTATTGCCCATTTATTAATTTGGATCATGTATCAACTTTTCGCTCATTCCCCTGATGCTGAAGATATCGTTTCTATACACCAACGCTATTTCGGCAAATGGATCGGCTTTGTCTTTAATTTCGCTTTGCTTGTTTATTTCTCTTTATTAGCGTTTACGGTATTGCAAACGTATATTGAGATTATTAAAATTTGGATGTTTCCTCTGATGGGGGCATGGCAGTTCAGCCTTATTTTTTTAGCGCTGGCTTATTACACCGTATTAGGAGGATTCCGCGTTGTCACGGGGGTATGTTTTTGGGGCGTCGTGATTCCGTTGCTCACCATTTTTCCAATGTTGTTTTTCCCGCTTGAATATGCCCATTATCGCAATTTGCTGCCGGTGTTTGACCATTCGATCGGTGAGATTTTTGCGGGTGCGAAAGCAATGTCGCTGCAATATTTAGGAATGGAAATGCTGATGGTATATTACCCGTTTATCCAACAGCCGGAAAAATCTCATAAATGGGCGCAATGGGGAAGTGCGTTTACGACCCTCATCTATTTAAGTATTATGCTGGTCTCGATTCTTTTCTATAATGAAGAACAAATTCAGCATATCACTTGGCCGACATTAACGCTGGCGAAAATTCCAGCAGTGCCGTTTATTGAAAGGATGGAGTACATTATCATTTCCATTTATGTGCTGGTAGTATTTCCAATTATTTGCATTGCGGTATGGTCGGCTTCGCGCGTTGCGAAAAAATTGTTTTCCATCAAGCAGCGCCGCTTTGTTCCTGTGATTTTGTTATTCTTATTTATCGGGACATTGTGGTTCGAAGAAAAAGAACAAATCGAACGGTTGAACAAATGGACCTCTACGATCGGCCTGTATTTCGTCATTTTCTATATTCCTGCTTTATACATATATGTGAAGGCAGCGAATAAAATAAAAAAAATAATGCAATCCAAAAGCTGAATGTGGTATAGTTTAAAAGGAAAAAACAGAAGAAAAATTCCGTACGAACGTACGGGAGAGGTTTCTAGAACAACCCTCTATAAAAAACTAGGGACGGCTATATCCTTAGGGGGTATAGCTTTTTTGTTTTAGAACGCCTCTTCTTCTGGAAAAATCGGAAGGGAGTGCATCGAAAAATGAAAAAGGAAAAAGCGATTGTCGTCTTTAGCGGCGGCCAAGATAGCACGACATGTTTATTTTGGGCGCTAAAGCAATTTGACGAGGTAGAAGCGGTGACGTTTGATTACGGACAGCGTCATCGCCTGGAAATTGAAGTGGCAGCTTCCATTGCGAAGGAACTTGGTGTTCCACATACGGTATTGGATATGTCGCTATTAAATCAATTAGCGCCAAATGCGCTTACGCGGAGTGATATTGCCATTGAACAAAATGAAGGGCAATTGCCATCAACGTTTGTCGATGGGCGAAATTTATTGTTTTTGTCGTTTGCCGCGGTGCTTGCAAAACAAAAAGGAGCGCGTCATCTCGTAACAGGCGTATGTGAAACGGATTTTAGCGGCTATCCGGATTGCCGCGATATATTTATTAAGTCATTGAATGTAACGTTGAATTTAGCGATGGATTACCAATTTGTCATTCATACGCCACTGATGTGGCTGACGAAAGCGAAGACGTGGAAGCTCGCCGATGAGCTCGGCGCGTTTGATTTTGTGAGGACGAAAACATTAACTTGCTATAACGGCATCATTGCTGACGGCTGCGGGGAATGCCCGGCTTGTGTGTTGCGAAGACGCGGGCTTGAAGAGTATATGAAAGAAAAGGAGGGGGCAAATCAATTATGATACATCAACTTTATCCGCAAGTATTTCACAATTACCGATACGAATTGAATAAAGATATGCATATTGCTGCCGCGCATTTTATTCCTCATGAGAAAGCGGGAAAATGCGCAAACATGCATGGACATATATACACCGTGAACATTACGGTGGCAGGAGATGAACTCGACGATGCAGGTTTTTTAGTAAATTTTCAAGAGTTGAAAAAGCTTATTCATGGGAAACTGGATCATTCGTTAATGAACGAACATCAAGATTGGTTCAATGATCAAAACAGCAACGATTTTCCGACAAGCGAGGTCATCGCTCGAAAAATCTATGAAACGGTGCAAGCGTATCTTGATACAATGCCAAACAAGCCAAAGTGTTTGCAAGTGTTCGTGCGGGAAACGCCGACAAGCTATGTTGTTTATCGGCCGAAAGCGGGGAAATGATCATGGCAAAAAAAATTCCCGTGCTTGAAATTTTCGGACCGACGATCCAAGGGGAGGGAATGGTGATCGGGCAAAAGACGATGTTCGTCCGCACCGCCGGCTGCGACTACCGCTGCCGCTGGTGCGATTCCGCTTTTACATGGGATGGGTCGGCAAAAGAGGAAATCCGACAAATGACGGCGGAGCAAATTTGGGAACGGCTGTATGAACTCGGCGGTGACCGCTTCAGCCATGTGACGATCTCGGGAGGAAATCCAGTTCTCATTCAAGCGCTTGAAGAGCTTGTAGTATTATTAAAAAATAAAGGAATCCGCATTGCGGTCGAAACACAAGGAAGCCGCTGGCAAGATTGGCTGTATCATATCGATGATATAACCATTTCGCCAAAACCGCCAAGTTCAGGGATGGATACCGATTTTGCCATGCTCGATCACATTGTGGGAAAGTTGGCGGGTGCGGGAAGGGCGTCTCATATGAGCTTAAAGGTCGTCGTGTTCGATGAAATCGATTTCGACTATGCGAAAAAGGTGCACCGACGCTACCCGGACATCCCGTTTTATTTGCAAGTCGGCAATGCCGATCTAGCAGAAGCGGATGATGCGGCGCTGCGCACGCAGCTTTTGGCAAGGCTGGAGTGGCTCGTGGAAAAAGTGGCGCAGTCGAACGAGCTGAACGACGTGCGCGTCTTGCCGCAGCTGCACACCCTGTTGTGGGGGAACAAGCGCGGCGTGTAAATATAAATTTAGGAAAGGAGAAAAAAACGATGGCAGGAAGAAAAGAAGAAGAGTTAAAAGATCTTACGCTATTAGGAAACCAAGGGACGAAATATTTATTCGAATACAGCCCAGAGGTGCTGGAAGTATTCGAAAACAAACATCCTGACCGCGATTATTTCGTGAAGTTCAATTGTCCGGAGTTTACGAGCTTGTGTCAATGAGGGCACACTTCAGTGGTGACACTGTCGGCTAAACCTTGTGAATTCAGGGGAAGAGAATAAGGGAGAAAATAGTAGAAATAGTATGGGAGTTGGTATACAATACAAGCAATAAGAACTTATGTTCGTGGAGGTGCTTGTATTGTCGCAAACTCCTTGGAGAGATAAAGAGTGGTTTATAAGCCAGTTTATTTATGAGGGAAAAAGTATTAATGAATTATCGAAAGAATGGGGGCTTGATTGGTCTAGTGTTGACAGATGGCGTCAAATTCATGGGCTTCCCAAACATTCTGAAAAAGAAAAAATTATTCAGTGGTATGGCATTGAAATTTGGAACAATATTGTAGAAAGAAAAAAGCACAGTTATTCCGTTGCTAATAAGAGGAAAGCGGAGATCATGTATAAAAATAAACGGTATGAAGAAATTCATGGGGTGGAAAAAGCACAAAAAATCAAAAATAAGATTTCGCTTTCCAATAAAAATGTGAAGAGGTCGACCAGTTTTAAGGAAAATTTGTCTGCTAGGCAAAAAGGACGAAAAAATTCAAATTGGAAAGGCGGATTTTATAGTTCACATGTTTATAAGGAAGTTGATCGTATATATGTAAAACAATATGTATTGGATACATGGAATAAGCATATTGTTATTGAAAGAGATTATACATGTGAATCTTGTGGTAAAAAGACAATAGCCTGCAATGGCCATCATGTCTTGTCTTTTACTAAAATTTTTGATGCCATTTGCTTTTATTTAAGCCAAGTTAATCAATTAAATACGATGTCCGTAATAACTCAAATGCATATTTTTCACAAACAACATCATGATAAAATTTATAAATGCCTATGTCCTTCCTGCCATCAACATATTCATAAGCAAGATAACTTTGCTATTAGAAACTGGGAAGAAAACCAACTTCTTTATCTCTTAGAACCTTATTTCTCCAACCCTGAGCCAAGCCTCAAATTTAGGGGGAATGCAGGAGACTAGGAAATCCAAATGTTCTCTAAATTTGAGGAAGGTGCAGAGACTATCGAAATCACTCCAACATGAAGCGAGTAAGAGTAGTGTTGGAGGAAGAGAGTAGAGTACACCATGATGATGTAATATACATCATTATGGTGGAAGCGCAAGGGTTCTTATTCAATATCGCAGTTGAATAAGAATAAGATATAGTCCACCTGTTTGTTAAAACAGAGGCCAAAAACCGGACAACCGGACTTCGCGACGATTTACATTAGCTACATTCCCGATAAAAAATGCGTCGAAAGCAAATCGCTGAAGCTGTATTTATTCAGCTTCCGCAACCACGGCGATTTCCATGAGGATTGCGTCAATATTATTATGAACGATTTAATTAAAGTGATGGAGCCGCGCTACATTGAAGTATGGGGGAAATTCACGCCGCGCGGCGGCATTTCGATCGATCCGTATTGCAACTGGGGACGTCCAGGAACGAAGTATGAAAAAATGGCGGAATATCGCTTAATGAACCATGATTTATATCCGGAAAAAGTAGATAACCGCTAAAATGCGCATCTTTATATAAAACAGTCAGAGGCTGTTCTAAGTGAAAGAACAGCCTCTGTTTTCGTTTTTACTCAATAATTTTGTAATTTTTATGATTGACGACGGTCCGTTCTTGTAAATCCAATTCTCTATAATTTTCCATATACGTTAAATCAACGATGACAGAATTTTCATTGACTTTTTCAACGATTCCGCGCAATCCGTTTTTAAACTCGATAATGTCGCCAACTTTTGCTTTTTTCATATTCATTCTCCTTTTTTATTTATTTACTGTGTTTGTTATAGTTTGCCTTATTTTCTTTTTTAAGTAAAGGGGGCTTTGTCTCTTTTTTTATCATTTCTTAATAAAGAAAGGAGCTTGTGACAAAGCTCCTTTCTTACTTGGCAAATACGTGATTTCCAATGACAATGGTGACCTGCTTAGAGCGCAGCCATTTGCTTTTCGCCGTTTTTGGATTATAGAAGTACACTGAACCATTTCCTAAACCGCGAAAAGCAAGTGCTTCTTCAACGGCGCGACGTGATTCACGGTCTGCCGGTTGATTAATCGTTCCATTTTGTACCGGCGTGAATGCATAATGGCCGCCAGAGCGCTCATAAATAACATCGCGAATCGTATTTGGGAAATCAGGATGATCGACTCGATTCAACACGACAGTTGCTACGGCTACTTTTCCTGCATATGGTTCCCCTTTTGCTTCTGCGTGAACGAGACGGGCTAATAAATCTTTTTCACTTGCAGAAATCGTTGTTTTAGGAATAACTAACTTTTCACCAGGAAATAATAGATCTGTATACTTATCATTTTGTTTTTGTAGCTGTTTTAATGGTACGCCGTATTGTTTTGCAATGTTCCAAAGCGTTTCTCCAGGTTTTACTGTATGAGTTGTAGCTGCACTAGCAGCATGGCCTCCAAATAAAAATGCACTACAAAAAATGGATGCTAGCATCCACTTCCTTATCTTTTTCATAAAATTCCCTCCTTCTTGTTAACTCGCTACTAGAGTAACAAGGATTTTTGATTCTATCATCATCTAAATGTTGGAAAATTGCGTTTTCCGTTGATATTGCTAGTTTCATAGGGGGTATGGAAATTTTTTCGGCACAGAAAAAACGCCGATTTTCGCACTGGAAAATCGGCGTTAATTGATTAGCTTCGAGGTTTTTCGAGATAATGGTAAATGACGTTTCCTCCTCGCTGAGCAATGCCACGGAAATGTTTAAAATCATTTTGTT
Organism: Parageobacillus galactosidasius; assembly: GCF_002217735.1. Lineage (NCBI taxonomy): Bacteria > Bacillati > Bacillota > Bacilli > Caryophanales > Anoxybacillaceae > Parageobacillus > Parageobacillus galactosidasius. The sequence continues at coordinate 978,957 of NZ_NDYL01000001.1, forward strand.
TTACAAGAACGTTGCGAAACGTGAGAAAATCTTCTTTTTTTACTAGTAGTTCTGAAATTGTTCCATTGCGCAATTCATCGAGAAGTTTAGCGGCTAATTTTTCATCCACCGTTTGTTCACCTCAACCGATGAATGTTGTCACAAATATTATGGTACCGCAATAGTGTTTTAGGATAAATACCCATTTTTTTTAAGGCAAACACCCTTTGCTTGTTTTCACATAAAATATGGATGGGTATGTATCATAATCATACCTTAATGAAAAAATGAAGGGGAGAGGAATATGAGTCACTGGAATTCGTATAAGGATGATCCATTTTTTTATGAACAGGACCATAATCATAATGAAGAAGAAAGAGTAGAGAACAACATGCAGTGGCCAGAAAACAATGCACCGCAAAATGTACAAATGCCAGCTGCACCAATGGAGAATGTGCCAATGCCACCTGTACAAATGCCTGCTGCGCAAATGCCTGTTGCACCAATGCCAATTGCTGTCTATCCTTTTCCATCAATGTGCGGCTGTCCTCCTGTGACCTGGTGCTGTCCGTATCCGATGGCAGAAGCAATGCCAATGCCATCGTTTGCAGATGACGGTTTTGATGGCCCGGATATGGCACCACAAACGATGCCGCTTGGGATGGAAAATGCACCGAACCCGACGATGGGGGATACAGATCCAATGAGTGAAGATCCTGATTCTGTTGCACCAATGACAATGCTGACTCAAGGAACGTTTGCACCGTCTCCAATGTTTCCGGTCGCAGGGATGGCTCCAACCGTTCCATTTCCTATGTGCGGTCCAATAATGCCAGGGCCGACAGCGTATTATACACCAGCTCCTTACTACGGTGGAGCGGCGCCATACAGTCCATTTTTCTCAGCTCCTTATGTTCCATATCGGTAAACATCCAAAAAGACCGCTATGTTGCTGCGGTCTTTTTTTGATGAAGAAAATAGATAACTATAAACAGTTTTGATGGTATACTTTTGTTAGAAAAAAACGAAGAGAAAGGCTGAAAAACGATGAATTTTTCAAGAAAAGTGGTTATCGTAACTGGAGGAGCAAATGGAATTGGAAAGTCCATTGTTACGATGTTTGCGGAAAAAGGAGCGAATGTCGTGATTGCTGATATTGCGGAAGAAGCAGGAGAGAAACTCGCTTTAGCGTTGAGGGAAAAAGGACTCGAAACTCGTTTTGTTCCAACCGATGTTCGAAAAATAGATGAAATAGCGCGCCTTATGAAAGTAACGTTTGAAACGTATGGTTGTTTGCATTATTTAATTAATAATGCGGGTGTGTCAAGATGGAAATCTCCATATGAGTTAACGGTGGAAGAATGGGATGATGTGCTGAATACAAACTTGCGAAGCGTCTTTTTTGGATCACGTGAAGCCGCGAAATATATGCGCAAAAATAAAACAGGCGGAGCGATTGTAAACATTGCTTCAACAAGGGCGCTTATGTCTGAGCCGAATTCGGAAGCATACGCCGCGTCGAAAGGCGGAATTTTATCGTTGACTCATGCTTTAGCCGTTTCGCTTGCCGATGATCGTATTCGTGTGAATGCCATCAGTCCAGGATGGATTGAAACAGGGGATTATGAACAGTTGCGGGAAATCGATCATACGCAGCATCCAGCTGGGCGTGTCGGCAAGCCGGAAGACATTGCGCGCGCTTGTCTTTATTTGTGTGATGATGAAAATGATTTTATTACAGGGGCAAATATTGTCATTGACGGTGGAATGACGAGAAAGATGATTTATGCTGAGTAAAATTTACATAATTATCAAGTTCATCTTTTGTTTAATAATAAGCATAAATATCCATTTCTAAGAAAAATTATAAACCGATTTGAATTGAACGGTGGACATTGATTTGTTAAAATATACGAAATGTAAGATGCTATAAAGGATGGGGTATCAAGATGAAAATTCGCAAAGCAGTATTATTCGATGAACGGACGCCCATAAATGTTTACATTTACGAAAATAAAAAAGAAGAATATATTGTGGTAGCCATTCCTGATCTTGAGTGGTCGTTTTTGATCCGCTATGAAGAAGAAACAGAAACATTAAAAGAACGGTTAGTATCATCATTGACAAAAGCAGTTCCAAAAGAACATGTAGAAATGCTTGTAAATAAATTGTTATATTGGGTGCACGAAATGTAAATGATTATAGTAAAACCACAGCGGATGAGAAGGCGGTGGGGCTCTTTTTAGCTTCGCCGCTTTTTCAATATGATTCCGCAAGTTAGGAGTTCGATGATGCGTGTTCACAAAATCGAAGATTATTATGTTTTATTTATTATTTAGCGTATGTTGGATTATAGTAACCGATATCATACTTCATTTCTTTCATTTTCACCGCGATATGTATTTAATGATTAGTACGGCAAAAGGCGGAGTTTTTATTCTTCTTTCTGCTATTTTTCTTTATAAGATGTTAAAAAAGAGCGAACAGTTGCAAAAAACGGCAGAGAATGAGCAACAGCTTTCTACGTTGATTAACTCTATGCCTGATTTTGTTTGTTTTAAGGATAGTGAAGGCCGTTGGCTGCGCGTAAACGATTTTGGACGACGGCTTTACCATTTAGAGAACGTGGAGTATAAAGGGAAAACAGATCGCGAACTTGGTGAAATCGTTCCGTTTTTTAAAGAGGCATTTCAAGGCTGTATCGAATCGGATAAAAAAACTTGGGAAAAAGGAACATTAACTCGCAGTGAAGAATCATTTCAAACTCCTGATGGTGAAACCAAAACATTTGATGTCATTAAAGTTCCGCTTTTTGAGGAAAACGGAGCACGAAAAGGATTGCTAACGATTGGCCGCGATATTACCCAGCAAAAGCTGGCGGAAGCATTGCTTCTAAAAAAAGAAAAGTTATCTGTGTTAGGAGAACTTGCCGCAGGGATCGCTCATGAAATTCGCAACCCATTAACATCGATGAAGGGGTTTATACAAGTCATGCAAGAAACCCGGCAAGTGAACGACACATATATTAACATTGTATTGAGTGAATTGGAGCGGATTAATCAAATTGTTAGTGAGCTTTTAGTGTTGGCGAAACCGCAAAGCCATGATTATAAACCGTTTTTTCTTAGCGATGTGATTGGATATGTGGTCAATTTAATTGGACATGAAGCAACATTAAACAATGTTTATATATCGTTAGAAAACAACATACCACAAGCATGTATTTATGGGGATAAAAACCAAATCATTCAAGTTTTTATTAATATTATGAAAAATTCCATTGAAGCAATGCCGGATGGAGGAACGATTCATCTGCGGGTATGGAAGGAAAATCAAACAATCCATATTACGATTTCTGATACAGGTATCGGTATTTCCAAAGAACGGCTTCAAAAAATTGGTGAACCGTTTTTTACATTAAAAGAAAAAGGAATGGGACTTGGATTAACAACAAGCATGAAAATTGTGCAGGAACATAAAGGAACGATCGAAATAGAGAGCGAAGTTGGCAAAGGGACAACCGTGCATTTGTCTTTTCCAGCTTATGAAAAAAGATGACCAAACGACATTGGTCATCTTTTTTCATTTCTGCTGAACAAAGCGGGCGTCCGAATTATCGTTCTACCCAAGTAGTAATTGCTTCAATAGGCAACCGTGTTGTACGGCGGGCGGGGGCGATGCTTTTTCCGATTGTAATGAGCATAACTGGAATATAGCGGTCAGAAATATGAAATTCTTGTTTAAATTGTTCAGCGTTGAAACCGCCGATTGGGCAAGTTGCCCATCCTTTTGCCGTCGCAGCTAGCATAAGCTGCATGGCTGCAAGCGAGGCGTTGCTAAATGCTGCGTCACGAACGTATTCTTTATTTTTGTACGCTGCTTCAATTTGTTGGGCAATTCTTTCTTTTATTTCTGTAGACATTACCCCTTCATTTACTAACGGATCATATACTGCATCGGTGTTTCTATTTGCTTCTAAATCACCTAATACGGCAATGACAGCAGAAGCGTCGACAATTTGTTGTTGGTGATAGGCAATTGGATATAAACGTTGTTGCGCTTCTTTTCCATGAATAATAACAAAATGCCAGTGCTGCAAATTCCATGCTGACGGTGCTTTTCCCGCCAATTCAATGATTTCTCGCAATTCTTCCTTACTTATAGAAACATTCGGGTCGTATTTTCGTGTGGATTGCCGCTCGTTAATGACAGTAAAAAAGTCTTTTGCGGGTGTATGAATAGCATTTCCCATGTTGTTCCCTCCATTTTATTATGCGATTTAAAAGGATAATTAACTAACTTTTTGTAACTAAAATAGTTTGTTATCATCGTAAATTTATCTTTTGTTTTTGTCAATTTTTTTATCGTGGGAGCCGTCGAATTTTTTGGCGCACTCTGGCATATTTAGCTAATGATTGGATTAAGTGCTTGGCCGTATTAACAAAACTGGCCGGTGCCGCGTTGGGAGCAAAATTCGCTAGGTTTTCTTGGAATGGTTTACTTTCTGTTGTCGCCGGAATGGTTTCCCGTGGTGAAGCAACACTGATTATTGCTGGAATTGGATTGAAGACAAAGCTGTTGTCGCCTGATTTATTTACTGTTTTTGTGTAGTAGTTCTTGTAGCAATGCGCACCTCCGTTATTAAAGGCGATTTTCATGCGAAAGCAAGCCGCTATACAGGCGGAGTAACAAAAATGAAGGAGGCGAATGATGTGCCTCCTTTGTTCTTTCACGAACGATTTTTTTCGCTTGTTTTGCCGTATCAACACTATCTTTTGCCATCTCCGCCTCTGCTTTAGAAACGGTTGGGTTAGCTACTTCTTGGCTTACTTTATTTTGCCGCCCTTTTTTTGACATTGTTTTTCCTCCCTTCTTCCATTTTACGTTATACAGTATGTCTTCAAAATCCCGTTTAATTCGCAGTGATGTTTGGTTGGAATTTGATGGCGTGCGTTTTCAATATAGATGATTTTCGCATGGGGTACATTTTTCCTGAACAGCTTCTCATATGGATGCATATAGTAATCTCTGGCGCCATAAATAAGAAGGATTGGCATGCGCAACAATGGAAGGCGCTCCGTACAGGAATATGTTAACCCTTTTTCGTACATGTTTACTAAATCTTTTTTATTGACCAATCGCACATATTGTTTTATTTCTTGTTGTCCTTTTTTATTTTTTTCATGCGATTTGGCTAATACGTTTGCAAGTAAAGAAATAGCGCCGATTTTTGCTGCATAAATGCCAAGCAAGAATTCATAACGCAATAAAGCAGTACATACTTCAGAGAATCCGCCAATTAAAATGAGCTTTTTTACTTTATGAGGATAGCGTAAGGCAAATTCTAACGCAATGGATCCACCGTTAGAATAGCCGCAAATAATCGCTTGCTTTACGTGAAGTGTATTGAGCAAGCGGCAAATATCATCAGCTAGCAGCGGAATCGTAATCGGACGATTCGACGGACTGCTTTTCCCATTGCCGCGCATATCATACATGATGATGCGGAAGTGGCTTGATAAAGATTGTTGATGACGGAAAACGATATGACCCATTCCAGGTGGATGAATGAATAAAATTGGTGTACCGCTCCCCATCTCTTCATAGTAAAGACGAACGCCATCTTCTACAATATATGGCATAGTAAACCTCCTGTTTGCACGACTACTCATAGTATGAATCTAAATAGGGAAAAATATGAAAAAAGAGCTGGCGTTTTTTAGTGAGCCAGCTCTTATTGCATCATATTTGGTGTAGGAATGTTTTTAAGAATCATGTGTATCCCTTCACTTACTGAATTGATCACATATTGTGCTTCTTTTTTTACATTAGGATGAGCATGAGACATGGCAAAGCTGTAAGGGGTTAGACGAAACATTGGAGTATCGTTAAACGCATCGCCGAAACAAGCGATTTCATTCGGCTGCAGGCGAAGATGTTCCATTAAAGTGCGAACCGCATTTCCTTTGCTAATGTTTTTTGGCATAATATCAAGACAGTTCGGTTCTGAAATAAACGTATCGATGTGATTGCCAAACTGACGCGTTATTTTTTGTTCGAATTCGACAATTTGTTCATTTGCTGCTAATACAGTAATTTTCGACGGATGAATATCTTTGCCGATGGAATCAAGGATGTTTGGACATTCATATAGCCCATAAAATAGACGTTTTTCTATTTCCGCTGTATTTTCGTTCGTTTCTTCAATAAAATATGTATTTTCATTGCAAACAAGTACAATCGCTTCCAATTCTTTTGCTTGTCGATAAATTTGTTGCGCTAGCTGCGGGGAAAAAGTCGCTGCATGAAGCGGCAAATTCGTTTTTGTGTAAATGAACGCACCATTTTGACTAATACGATGCGCTTTTTGTTCCAATTCTTGCAACACTTCTAAAATTTCATTATCCATTCGGCCGGATGCAATTGCAAAATCAATTCCTTGTTCCACTGCTAATTGAATGGCGAGTTTATCTTCTTTTTTAACGTGGTTATCCAATCCAAGCAGCGTTCCGTCCAAATCGCTGACAATCAGTTTAATCAATGTTGTTCCCACCTTTCCTTCCCAATTGTAACATGCTTTTCATTATAGGGGGAGAAAAATGAATATACTCACATTTCGTTGTTAAGAAAAAATCCATATTTATTCATTGACGATTGAGAGATCGTTGCGTAATATGATAATATTGCAAACGTTTTATTAAGGGAGTGGGGCTTTGTGACAGAGTCCTTTCGTGTGGAAAAAGTGCTGAATAATAACGTGTTAATTGCTTCACATCCAACGTATGATGAAGTAGTATTGCTCGGAAAAGGGATTGGATTTGGAAAGAAAAAAGGGGATTATATTGAACAAAGTGCCGTTGAAAAATGGTTCATTTTAAAAAATGAGCGGGAACAAGAACAGTATAAGAAATTGCTGCCGGAGCTTGACGAAGAATTTATCGGGCTGATGAACGAAGTAATCCAGCACATTAAACAGCGAGTCAACGCTCCGTTAAATGAACATATTCACGTTGCACTTACTGATCATATTTCGTTTACGCTAAAGCGATTAAGGCAAGGCCTTGATTTAAAGAATCCGTTTTTAGTGGAAACGAAAAGCTTATATCCGCTAGAATATGAAATTGCATGTGAAGTTGTCGACATGATTAACCGAAAATTAGGAGTCGAGCTTCCGGAAGGAGAAGCTGGGTTTATCGCGCTACATATTCACAGCGCAATTTCGAAACAAAGCCTTTCTGAAATAAATCAGCATTCACAATTAATTACCAAACTCATTCAAATTGTCGAACAGCAGCTTAATATCAAGATTGACCGCAACAGCATTCCTTATTTGCGGTTTGTCCGTCATTTGCGTTACGCAATTGAACGCATAAAAAAAGGAGAAAAAGTCGAAGAACCAAAAAAATTGTCGAAAATCTTGAAAGAAGCGTATCCACTATGCTATAATACTGCATGGAAATTAATAAAAGTGATGCAACAAACGTTACAAATGCCAGTAGACGACGCAGAAGCGGTTTATTTGACAATGCATCTGCAAAGACTTGCTAAAAAGGAAACAGAAACAATAGAATAAATTTGTCTCGCTTTACGTGTTACTGATTCGATCAGGCATGAGTAAAGAAGACAAAATAGGACAGGCAAGAGGGGTCACTATTCCTCTTGTTGTAAGCGTTCTATTTTTGTCCTTCTTTGCTCATGCCTTTCGTTTTTATTTGCATGTTGTCAACAAGTCTGATGTCTAGCATGTTCTTTTTTAAGAAAAGAGCAAAACAATTTCTATTTGTCGTACATGAACATAACGTTTGTTGCAAAACTTATATACAAAGAAAAAGGAGGGTATTAAAATGAAAAGAGCATTTGGTACGCTACAAAAAGTCGGTAAAGCGCTTATGTTGCCAGTGGCGATTTTACCGGCGGCAGGAATTTTGCTTGCTTTTGGTAATGCCTTAAAAAACCCGGCTTTAACGGATAAAATTCCTGCCTTAAAAGCAGATTGGGTCGTGCTTGTTTCCAATGTGATGGAACAAGCAGGCGGCATTGTGTTTTCGAACCTTTCGCTCCTCTTTGCGGTTGGGGTGGCGATTGGACTAGCCGGCGGTGACGGGGTTGCCGGACTTGCTGCAATTATTGGTTATTTAATTATGAATATCACCATGAGCGTGATATTAGGCGTTACGCCGGATATGGTCGGCGACAATCCGGCATTTGCGAATATATTAGGAATTCCGACATTACAAACTGGCGTATTCGGCGGTATTATTGTCGGTATATTGGCTGCTTATATGTATAATAAGTATTTCAACATTGAATTGCCGCAGTATCTTGGCTTTTTTGCCGGAAAACGATTTGTGCCAATTATTACAGCGGCATCTGCGGTATTGCTTGGAATTGTTATGACATGGGTATGGCCGCCGATTCAGCATGGTTTAAATGCGTTTTCCCACAATATGATTGACGCGAATAAGGCATTAGCAGCGCTTATTTTCGGGATTATTGAGCGTGCGCTGATTCCGTTTGGATTGCATCATATTTTCTACGCGCCATTCTGGTTTGAATTTGGCGAATATGTCAATAAGGCCGGACAAGTAGTGCGTGGCGACCAAAAAATCTTTTTCGAGCAATTAAAAGATGGTGTAGCATTAACAGCGGGAACATTTATGACAGGAAAATTCCCATTCATGATGTTTGGCCTTCCAGCAGCGGCGCTTGCGATTTATCATGAAGCACGTCCAGAAAACAAAAAAGTGGTAGCTGGTATTATGGGTTCAGCCGCTTTAACTTCGTTTTTAACAGGGATTACGGAACCAATTGAATTTTCCTTTTTATTCGTTGCACCAGCGTTATTTGCGATTCATACGATTTTTGCGGGATTATCCTTTATGGTTATGCATTTATTAAATGTAAAAATTGGGATGACTTTCTCCGGTGGGGTTATTGACTTCTTGCTATTCGGTGTATTGCCGAACCGGACAGCATGGTGGCTTGTCATTCCAGTCGGATTAGCATTTGCGGTCATCTATTACTTCGGATTCCGCTTTGCGATCCGCAAATGGGATTTAGCAACACCAGGACGTGAAAAAGCGACAGAAGAAGAGTCAACAGTAAAAGCAGAAGCGGACGATCTTCCATATGAAGTGTTGGCGGCGCTTGGCGGTAAAGAAAATATTGCTCATTTAGACGCGTGTATTACACGTTTGCGTGTTTCGGTCAACGATATTAAACAAGTTGATAAAGACCGCTTAAAAGCGTTAGGCGCAGCGGGCGTTTTGGAAGTCGGAAACAATGTACAAGCGATTTTCGGACCAAAATCCGATATATTAAAAGGACAAATTAAAGATATTATGGAAGGCCGCGCTCCATCACGAGTGAAGGAAGAGCCGCAAAAAACAGCGGTTCAAGAAACAAAAGAATCGGCCCAAGTGGAGGCAATTGCTTCACCGCTTTCGGGAGAAATCGTTCCACTTTCTGAAGTGCCAGATCAAGTCTTTTCACAAAAAATGATGGGTGACGGTTTTGCGATTATGCCAACAGACGGAACAGTGGTTTCTCCTGTTGATGGAAAAATTGTGAATGTATTCCCGACAAAACATGCGATTGGTATTGAGTCTGTTGGTGGGCATGAAATTTTAATCCATTTTGGTATTGATACGGTCAAATTGAATGGCCAAGGCTTTGAAGCTCATGTTAATCAAGGAGACGAAGTGAAAAAAGGTCAGCCTATTTTAAGCGTTGATTTAGAGTATGTGAAAAATAATGCTCCTTCTATTGTGACACCAATTATTTTTACGAACTTGCAGCCGAATGAAAGTATTCATGTCAAAAAGCAAGGTGCAGTAACAAAAGGAGAAGATCGCATCGTTGAAATTAGTTAACAAGGCGAATTTTCTGATTAAAGATTTTTTTAATTGAATGTAGTTACTATTATTTGATATTATGACAAACGAAAAAATAAGGAAAAGGGGAATGACGACAATGACTGAAAAAGTGTTTACAGTAACTTCAGAATCTGGAATTCACGCTCGTCCAGCAACTATACTTGTACAGACAGCAAGCAAATTCAACAGCGATATTCATTTAGAATACAACGGAAAAACGGTAAACTTAAAATCGATTATGGGCGTTATGTCTTTAGGAATTCCAAAAGGCGCTGAGATTAAAATTACTGTGGAAGGGGCAGATGCAGCAGAAGCAATGGCAGCATTAACGGAAACATTATCTAAAGAGGGTCTTGCACAATAATGATAAAAACCATTCAAGGAATTGCTGCATCGAGCGGTATTGCCATCGCAAAGGCATACCGCTTAGAGACCCCTGATTTTGTTGTAGAGAAAAAAGTTGTTTCCGATCCGCAGGCAGAAGTTGCACGTTTCGAAGCAGCAGTGGCGAAAGCAACAGAAGAGCTAGAAATCATCAAGCAACATGCTTTGCAACAATTAGGGGAAGATAAAGCTGCGATTTTTTCTGCTCACCTGCTTGTATTAAATGATCCAGAATTATTAAATCCAGTCAAAGAAAAAATTAAGACAGAGCAAGTGAACGCGGAATACGCGTTGAACGAAACGGCGACGATGTTTATTTCCATGTTTGAAGCAATGGATAATGAGTATATGAAGGAACGCGCCGCTGATATTCGCGATGTAACGAAACGTGTACTTGCTCATTTACTTGGAGTTACGATTTCCAATCCAAGCCTTATTTCCGAAGAAGTTGTGATTATTGCCGAAGATTTAACTCCATCCGATACAGCTCAATTAAACCGCCAATACGTAAAAGGGTTTGCAACCGATATCGGAGGACGTACATCCCATTCTGCCATCATGGCGAGATCGATGGAAATTCCAGCTGTTGTCGGTACGAAACAAGTGACAGCAGAAGTTCAAAATGGTGATGTTGTGATTATCGATGGATTGGATGGACAGGTTATTGTCAATCCATCGGATGAGGTGCTCGCACAATATGAAGAAAAACGCGCTCGCTATGAAGCGCAAAAAGCAGAATGGGCAAAACTTGTACATGAAAAAACAGTGACAAGCGACGGGTATCATGTGGAACTAGCTGCTAACATCGGTACACCAGATGATGTCAAAGGAGTACTCGAAAACGGAGCCGAAGGAATCGGATTATACCGCACGGAATTTTTATACATGGGCCGTTCCGAACTGCCAACAGAGGAAGAACAGTTTGAAGCGTATAAAACAGTGCTTGAACGAATGGAAGGAAAACCTGTTGTTGTTCGTACGCTTGACATCGGCGGGGATAAAGAGCTTCCATATTTGGATCTTCCAAAAGAAATGAACCCGTTTTTAGGATTCCGTGCCATTCGTCTTTGCTTAGAAATGCAGGACATGTTCCGCACGCAGCTTCGCGCTTTGTTGAGAGCGAGCGTATATGGCAATTTGAAAATCATGTTTCCGATGATTGCAACGCTTGATGAATTCCGTCAAGCGAAGGCGATTCTTTTAGAGGAAAAAGAAAAATTGCAGCGCGAGGGTGTACCAGTGGCTGACGATATTGAAGTCGGCATGATGGTGGAAATTCCGGCGGCAGCTGTACTTGCCGACCAATTTGCCAAAGAAGTAGATTTCTTTAGCATTGGCACCAATGACTTAATTCAGTATACGATGGCAGCAGACCGCATGAACGAACGCGTTTCATATCTTTACCAACCGTACAATCCAGCGATTTTGCGCCTTATTAGCAACGTCATTGATGCTGCGCATAAAGAAGGAAAATGGGCTGGAATGTGCGGCGAAATGGCAGGCGATGCGATCGCCATTCCGATTTTGCTCGGTTTAGGGCTCGACGAGTTTAGTATGAGCGCAACTTCTATTTTGCGCGCACGTTCGCAAATGAAAAAATTATCAAAAGAAGAAGCGGCGCGCTTTAAAGAAACCGTCCTCTCGATGAGCACAGCGGAAGAAGTAGTTGCATTTGTGAAACAAACATTCCATATAGAATAAATCAATTAGCGGTGGAATGCATTCCACCGCTAATTGTTTATAAGAATAGAAGATGTTGATTCATATCCAAATCGCTGCCGTACGGTAAGTGAAATTCCTAAAGCGATTGCTTTTGCCATTTGATAAACGATATGTAAATTCGTATATGGAAGTGTCGCAATGTCTTCACAATCTTCCATCATTACCCCCATAATGCTAATATCGCCGACAGAGGGAAGGTTTTTGTCAAGTGCAGAACCTGGAGTGAGTGCTCCATTACGGACGACAATGGTATGAATGTAGTCGGAAATGCCAACAACACTATCAATCGCTAGCGTATATGTCGAAGGTGAAGCAGGGAATTGCTTTACAATTTCTTTTATATTCGTCGCATCCACCGGTTGTTTTAAATTTCCAATAATAGTCATATGTTTTGGGTAAAGACCGGATAAAAGTGTTCCGACAAACGGTCCTAGACTGTCGCCATTAATGCGATTGCTGCCAATGCATAAAACGACAAGGTGATCAACGTATTCCGGAATAGATGAAAAAAGATAATTGCGAATAAGCAAAGGAGCTAGCGGGTTATCATAGAAAATTGGCTGCATTAGAAGTCGTTCCTTTCCATAATCCTTCCTTTTCTTATTCGCGATGACAGCAAGTAAATCCTTCTTGAATTATCCATGATGTTTGAATGGATTGCGCCATTCCATCAGCACTGCATAATTTAGCGACTCTTCATCTTCTAAATAGTTTTCAATCACTTGAAGCGGTGTACGGCCGCAACGCAATAAAAATGTAATGACAGGGTCCTTTAGTTCCCCTTTCAATACTTTTTCGAGATATTGTGTTGCTGATAAACGATCAGCGTGCCGATGATAACCAGGCATTCTCCCTCCGCCAAGAAGACGGTCTACATTCAAGCGGACGACAACTTCATACATCGACTGCATCAGCCATTTTCCAAGCCCAAGTTTTCGATAATTAGGGGAGACGCAAATATCGACAACATATAATGTGTTTCCATCGGGACGATGGTTGCGAATATAGCCGCCATCCGTTATTTCTTCCCACGTATGTGATGGATGTCTCGGGTCGAAATGAACGAGCAATCCCGTCATGGAACCGACAACACGGCCGTCTACTTCCACACAGAGTGCTCCTTCAGGAAATAGTGAAACATGATTGGTGAGCTGCTCCTCATTCCACCATAATTCTGATGGAAACGGCGGGGGAAAACTTTCTTGTTGAACGCGAATTAATTGCGAAAAATCATTTTTTGTATAATTTCGTATGATTGCTTTTTGTGGAACATCACCGTTAAATACATACAGTTCTTTTCGGTACATCGTTCTCCTCCTTTTTTATAAATCTATTATTTAACATCATATAGGAGTTATGGCAGGAACGGCAAGAAAAAACTGCTGTTTTCCACAGCAGTTTTGTTAATAAATCCCTCGCTTTTCCATATAATCATCAATTAATGTTTCGATTTGTTGTTCGTTCGGCTTTTCTCCTGCAAAAGTGAATGTTAATTCATCAACCAACACTCCATCCCGGTATACGTGCAATGCTCCTTTTTGATGAATGACGCTATATTCGATGTCGAATATATAGCCATCTCGCTCCATCGCCCCCATATCGTTCACTACCTTTTTATCAAACAGGATATGTTTTATATTGTTCCATTTCCGTTCGTATTATACTGTTATAAGAATTTGCTCCTATAGACGCACGACGATAGTCCCTTTTATAATAATACAAGGTTCGACAAAAAACGAGATACATAAAGGGGAGAAACTGGCTGTGTTCAAAACATTGCGGACGAAACTCATCGTATTAATGGCATTGTTAATGATTGTTTCATTAGTGGTTACCCAGATTGTCGGGGTCGTTGAAACGAAAAAAATGATCCAGCAAGATGCTGAAAAACGTGCGCAATCCATTATAAAAAGGGCGGTTGGGGATGTTCGTGACAGTTTTCAAAGCGAGGAAAATAGTTTGCTGCAATTTAGTGAATCACCTGTTGTAGCGAAAATGATCAAAGATCGCCATTCATGGCCAGCGCTTGACCAAGAATTTCGCACGTTTTTAAAAATCCACGAAAATGTTCAACTTGCTTATATTGGAACGGCTGATAAAAAAATGTATACGACGCCGGCAGCTGAGTTGCCTGACGGTTATGATCCAACATCGCGTCCATGGTATAAAAAAGCGGAAGAAAATCCGGACAAAGTAGTTTGGACAGAGCCTTACGTCGATGCAATAACGGGAAAGAATATTATTACATTGGCCAAGGCGGTAAAAGAAGGTGGTCGTGTTGTTGCTGTACTAGGAATTGATATGACATTAGATGAAGTTGCAAAAATTGTAAATAATATTGATGTTGGCTATCATGGATATCCAGTATTAGTTGATCAAAATGGAATTGCCGTTGTGCATCCGCAATATAAAGGAAAAGATATGTCGAAAAACGCTGCTGTCAAACATATGTTGAAAAATAAAAGTGGTTTATATACATATACGCTTGAAAACGAAAAGCGCCTTATGTATTTTACGACTATCCCTGAGCTAGGATGGAAAGTTGGCACCGTATATAAAGAGAAAGATTTATTTGCTGTCAGTCGATCGATTGCCACAAAAATGATGATCATTACGATTGTGGCTGTACTTATTGGCATCATCGCTATTTATTTTCTCGCCCGCTCCATCGTTAAGCCGGTAGTTGCACTTCAACACCAAGTGGAAAAAGTGGCGGAAGGCGATTTAACGGTGCACGTTCAAGTAAAATCAAAAGATGAAATCGGACAATTAGCGAATCATTTTAATCAGATGATTTCACAAATGCGGGCGCTGATCCACCAAGTCAATGAATCAGTAGCAGAACTAGCGGCTTCCGCTGATCATCTCAGCGCTGTTTCTGAGGAAACAATGGCGACAAGCGAACAAGTTGCAAGCGCCATTAACGATATTGCGAAAGGAACGACAGAGCAAGCAAGCGATTTAGATACGATCAATGAACGAACTACAGCGCTTTCGAAGCAGATTGAAACAGTTACGCAATCGGCGGCAAATATGCAAACATTATCGAATGAAACAAAAGAAGCTAGTTATAACGGGCTTGAAAATTTAAATGTGCTGCAATTAAAATCGGATGAGGCGAAAAAAGAACTATTGGCGGTTGAAAAAGTGATGAACGACTTAGTAGAAAAAATGAAACAAATTGATGAAGTGATCCAAACGATTACCGCTATTTCTGGACAAACGAATTTACTCGCTTTAAATGCCAGCATCGAAGCGGCAAGAGCAGGAGAACATGGAAAAGGATTTGCCGTTGTAGCGGAAGAAGTGCGTAAGTTAGCGGAACAATCAGCAAAAGCAACAGAGCTAATTCGTCAAACGATCGCTATGATTCAACAACAAGTCGATCTAGCGATGCAAGCGGTTAGTTATTCTAAAGATATGTACGAACAACAGCAACAATCTGTCCATACAACAGGGGATTCATTTGTAAAAATTACGGCAATGATGGAAGAATTAACGGCGGCTGTTGCTAATATTACAGATGAAGCAAACCGGATGAACGAAAGCAAAGATGTTGTGATCGAAGCAATGCAAAATATTTCTGCCATCGCTCAGCAATCTGCAGCAGCTACAGAGGAAGTGGCAGCATCAGCTGATGATCAGCTGCAAGCATTGAGTACAGTGACGGAATCGGCAGAAAAATTAAGTGACATGGGACGGCAGTTACAAAAATTAGTCGAAAAGTTTAAACTATAGTCTTTGCTTATTCCATTTGATCATTCTGCGGCAATACATATGTGTTGCCGCTTTTTTTCTTATGTTTTTAAACTCAATTTAAAAAAATAAGTATTATGTGATGATTTTTAGTTTTTAATCATCGATTTTAATGAATAATAATGTTAAAATATAGATTGAAAACGTTTATAACGTTATTTCTTTGTCTATTTGGGAACATGGATGTGAGCGGGTATCATCTCCGCTTCGTATTTACGCTATGCGTGCGAAGCCGGCTCGCAATCATCCCAAATGAATGAAATAGTTGGAGGTTTTTCATAATGACAAAGCAAACGATGCACTACGCAGAACCATGGAGTCAATTTTATGGCCCGAACCTTGGATACGTGATGGAAATGTATGAGCAGTATCTAGAGGATCCGGACAGCGTAGATCCCGAATTGAAACAATTGTTTAAGGAGTGGGGAGCACCGACAACGGAAGCAGAACGGTTTGAGCATAGTGGGAGTGTCGCAAAAACTTATCAAACGTTCCGGCTTCCTGAGAATCCAACCATATTCAGCAAACTTGTTGCTGCTGTAAAACTAGCTGATAAAATTCGCCATTATGGCCATCTAGCAGCAGATATCAACCCATTAAATACCCAAAATAAAGATACGCACCGTATTGAATTAAGCGAATTTGATTTAACGGAAGATGATTTAAAACAAATTCCTGTCGCATTTATTTGTCCGCATGCGCCTGCGCATGTGAAAAATGGATTGGATGCCATTAACCATTTGCGGAAAATATACACGGATAAAATCGCTTTCGAATTTTCACAAGTACATAACTTAGAAGAAAGAAATTGGTTAATTACCCAAATTGAATCAGGAGCATATTACCCAAGTCTGACAAACGAGGAAAAAGTGGCGTTGCTCCGCCGCCTTACGGAAGTGGAAGGGTTTGAAAAGTTCCTTCATCGTACGTTTGTCGGCCAAAAACGTTTCTCGATCGAAGGATTAGATTCGATGGTTCCACTATTAGACGAACTTGTCCGCAATTCCATTGAAGAAGAAGTGAAAGCGGTTAATATCGGCATGGCGCATCGCGGCCGCTTAAACGTGCTTGCTCACGTCCTTGGAAAGCCATATGAAATGATTTTTGCTGAGTTCCAACATGCGGAAAGCAAAGATTTCATTCCGTCGGAAGGATCGGTAGCGATTACATATGGCTGGACGGGAGATGTGAAATATCATTTAGGGGCAGCTCGCCGTCTTCGAAACAAAAATGAGCATACGATGAGAATTACATTGGCAAACAACCCAAGCCATCTAGAAGTGGTTAATCCTGTTGTTTTAGGGTTTACGCGTGCTGCTCAAGAGGATCGCACGAACGCGGGCGTGCCGTCTCAAGATACCGATTCGTCGTTTGCTATTATGATTCACGGAGACGCGGCATTTCCTGGGCAAGGAATTGTAGCCGAAACACTAAACTTAAGCCGTTTGCAAGGATATCAGACAGGCGGATCGATTCATATTATTGCGAATAATATGATCGGTTTCACAACAGAAAGCCATGATTCTCGTTCTACGAAATATGCATCTGATATTGCAAAAGGTTTTGAAATACCGATTGTGCATGTGAATGCCGACGATCCGGAAGCATGTTTAGCAGCGGCGAACCTTGCGTTTGCCTATCGTAAGCGTTTTAAAAAAGATTTTGTTATCGATTTAATTGGCTACCGCCGTTTTGGTCATAACGAAATGGACGAACCGATGGCGACAAACCCAACAATGTATAGCATTATTCAACAACATCCAACCGTTCGTCAACTTTATGCGCAAAAGTTGATTGAAAAAGGAATTGTTACTAAAGAAGCTGTAGAAGAGATGGAACGAGAAGTTGCGGAACGATTGAAAATCGCGTATGAAAAAGTTCCAAAAGATGAGTCAAAACTTGATTTTATCATGGATCCGCCGAAACCGGTAGCATGCAAATTGCCATTTGTAAAAACATCGGTAGAAAAAGATGTATTGCGCCGATTGAATAAAGAACTGTTGCAGTTTCCTTCTGATTTCCATGTATTTAATAAGTTAGAACGCATCTTAAAGCGCCGTGAAGGCGTGTTTGACGGCAAAGGGAAAATTGACTGGGCGCACGCGGAGATTCTTGCCTTTGCAACAATTTTGCGTGATGGTGTTCCAATCCGTCTTACTGGCCAAGATTCACAGCGCGGTACGTTCGCCCAACGTCATCTTGTGTTGCATGATATGAAAACAGGTAAAGAATTTGTTCCGCTTCACCATATTAGCGATGCGAACGCTTCATTCGTTGTTTACAATAGTCCGCTGACAGAAGCGGCAGTGCTTGGTTACGAATATGGGTATAACGTCTTTGCGCCGGAAACGCTCGTTTTATGGGAAGCACAATTTGGCGATTTCGCGAATATGGCACAAGTGATGTTTGATCAGTTTATTTCATCTGGACGGGCGAAATGGGGACAAAAATCCGGTCTTGTTATGTTGCTTCCACACGGGTATGAAGGACAAGGTCCGGAACATTCAAGCGGTCGTTTAGAACGGTTTTTACAACTAGCAGCGGAAAATAACTGGACGGTAGCCAACTTGTCAACTGCCGCTCAATATTTCCATATTTTGCGTCGACAAGCCAGTATTTTACAGCGGGAGGAAGTTCGTCCATTAGTGCTGATGACGCCAAAAAGCTTGTTGCGCCATCCGTTAGCGGCATCTGATGCGGAAGAGTTTACGAATGGTCAATTCCATCCTGTGCTTGAACAAAAGGGACTTGGCGAAAACCGTGAAAAAGTAGAAAGAATTATTTTAAGCACTGGAAAATTGACGATTGATTTGGCAGAACAAATCAACAAAATGGAAGGGCTAGACTGGCTTCACGTCGTGCGCGTAGAAGAATTGTACCCATTCCCGAAAGAAGAACTCCAAGCAATTTTTGCTCGCTATCCAAACGTAAAGGAAATTGTATGGGTTCAGGAAGAACCGCAAAACATGGGAAGCTGGTGTTATGTCGAACCGAGATTGCGTGAAATTGCTCCAGAAGGAGTAGATGTAAGCTACATTGGCAGACGCAGACGGGCAAGCCCTGCAGAAGGTGATCCTGTCGTTCATCGAAAAGAGCAAGAGCGTATTATTCAATGTGCATTAACGAAAAAAGAGCAATAATGCAAGATTTGAGGAGGGCATCAACGTGGCTGAAGTCAAAGTTCCAGAATTAGCAGAATCTATTACAGAAGGGACCATTGCGCAATGGTTGAAAAAACCTGGTGATCATGTAGAAAAAGGTGAATCGATTTGCGAATTGGAAACAGATAAAGTGAATGTAGAAATCATGGCTGAGGAATCAGGAGTATTGCAACAAATTTTAGCAAACGAAGGCGACACTGTCGCAGTAGGCCAGGCTATTGCAGTGATCGGCGAAGGACAGGAAGCTGCGCCTAGCAATCAAGAAGAACCAAAACAAGCAGCACCAGAAAACCTACAAGCGACAAACGTGCAAGCAGAGGAAATCGAAAAACAGCCGTTATCGGCTAGTCAGCCGACGCAGCGTCCGATTGCTTCACCGGCGGCGCGAAAAATCGCGAGAGAAAAAGGAATCGACTTGGCGCAAGTTCCTACCGTTGACCCGTTAGGACGGGTTCGTAAACAAGATGTGGAGTCATTTGCGCAACAACAATCAAGACCACAAGCAACCCTAACAACACCGGTTCAGCAACCGACTCCATCAGTAGTGAAGCAAGATGATGGGAAGCCAGTGATCCGTGAAAAAATGTCGCGCCGCCGCCAGACAATTGCTAAACGCTTATTAGAAGTGACACAATCTACGGCGATGTTGACAACGTTTAATGAAATTGATATGTCAGCTGTCATCGAATTACGAAAACGGAAAAAAGATAAATTTTTCGAAGAACACGACGTGCGTCTTGGATTTATGTCTTTCTTCGTGAAGGCAGCTGTGGCAGCATTGAAAAAATATCCTTATGTGAATGCCGAAATTCAAGGTGACGAAATTATTTTGAAAAAATACTATGATATTGGGGTTGCTGTTTCAACGGACGAAGGCTTAGTCGTTCCAGTGGTGCGGGACTGCGATCGGAAAAATTTTGCCGAAATCGAAAGAGATATTGCTGAATTGGCGGCAAAAGCGCGCAGCAATAAACTATCGCTAAGCGATTTGCAAGGAGGAACGTTTACCATTACAAACGGCGGGGTATTCGGTTCGCTCTTCTCTACTCCGCTTCTTAACGGACCGCAAGTTGGTATTTTAGGCATGCATTCGATCAAGCTTCGTCCGGTTGCGATTGACGAAGAACGAATCGAGAACCGCCCAATGATGTATGTGGCGCTATCATATGACCATCGAATTATTGACGGAAAAGAAGCAGTCGGCTTCTTAAAAACGGTAAAAGACTTGATCGAAAATCCAGAAGACCTTCTATTAGAAAGCTGATAAAAAGGAGGCAGGCTCCAAAAAACGCTTTTGGAGCCGCCTCTTTTTTCGTTCATGGGAAATAATGAGCAGCTGTCAACTACCCAACGGCTAAAGCCGTGGGCTTGCAACTAGCCTAATTGGCTGCCGCGTTCGGCTGGTTGACAGCAGCCCTGCGGATGTTTTCCGCAGCCACGTTGTCGGCAGGGGCAGCGTACCCACAAGCTCGACAACAAAACTGATCCCTTGACGGTCTGTTTACAGCAGCCATTGAAAAAGGCTCACAACATCCACTTGCTTCCGCCATTATAAGAAAAGCAGAAGAAGATGGATTGAATTTTAATGATGTATCGGTTGAAGAATTCCAATCCATTACAGGTAAAGGTGTAAAAGCCAAAGTAAATAACGAAATGTATTATGTCGGAAGTCCAGGTCTTTTTGAAGAACTTCTTCCAAATGGTATCCAATCAAAAATAAAAGAACAAATTACAGATCTTCAAACACAAGGGAAAACGGTCATGGCGTTAGGAACGGAAAAAGAAATTCTGGCGTTAATTGCCGTGGCAGACGAAATAAGAGAATCATCCAAAGAGGTTATTCGAAAACTGCATCAAGTCGGTATTGAAAAAACGGTGATGCTGACAGGAGATAACCAAAGAACAGCCGAAGCCATCGGAAAACAAGTCGGCGTTTCCGATATTAAAGCCGATTTACTTCCAGAAGATAAACTGAATTTCATTAAAGAGCTTCGCGACAAGTATCAAAGCGTCGCAATGGTTGGGGATGGTGTGAACGATGCACCAGCTCTTGCAGCCGCAACCGTTGGTGTGGCGATGGGCGGTGCTGGAACCGATACAGCCCTCGAAACAGCCGATATTGCTTTAATGTCTGATGATTTAAGTAAGTTGCCATATACGATTAAATTGAGCCGAAAAGCTTTAGCAATTATTAAGCAAAACATTACCTTCTCTTTGGGCATTAAGGCATTGGCGTTACTGTTAATTGTACCTGGCTGGTTAACACTTTGGTTAGCGATATTTGCCGATATGGGAGCAACATTAATCGTAACATTAAACAGCATGCGATTGCTAAAAGTTAAAGAATAAACTTTGTGTTCAAAAAATGTAAGGGATGCCATTTGGTTATCCTTTTTTCATGATAAAGATATTTCTTTAATCAACTCCTATGGAAGAACGAATGAACTTCCATCATCTGTGATGTCGCGAAGCGATGCATGGGTGGCTAACGGGAATCAATAGTAACATAATAAGATAAGAATTTTTGTTGTTTTGACAATAAAAATGACAATGACAAAAAGCTCGGCTATTTGCCGAGCTTTCCAGTCTGAGATAATCTTATTATCTTTTACTTTGATAAAAATAATATAATTGTTATATTTATGGTAAAATTGGAATATCAAGTGTACATTGACAGAATTCTATATGGTTTATGTATATTGGACATAAACTTAATATTGTTTTTATATTAAAGGTCAGAATATGGGCATGATGAAATAATCAATGATGGCGGCGGTTAAACGTTTATCTTCGAATACCGTATTCCACTGTCCAAATTCCGAGTTTGACGTTACTAAGCTGAGTTTTTCATATGTACAAGCTGGTTGATTGATAGCGCTTAACAATAGGTGTGTATCATAATGAAAAGAGAAAGAATTGAGGTGATATGAGGATGGCATCTTTAAGCATGTTTGGTTTTGTTGCGTTATGGAGTCCTTATTTCCTTGCATTTCTATTGTTGATTACGTGTCTGTATTTTATGATTGTTGGGCCTTGGAGAACTCGTTTTACAAAGGAAGGACCGCCAACGCGCAAGCAGAAAGCATATTTTGTCACCGGTATTGTATTTCTTTATATTTCTCTCGGTTCGCCGGTTGATTTGCTTGGTCGTTTGATTTTTAGCGCACATATGATACAAATGGCAATATTAAGTTTTATGGCTCCACCATTACTTATTTTAGGAATACCAAATTGGTTGTTTGAGAGGCTTTTCGAAATTCGGCCATTAAAGGCGGCAGTAACGCTTTTGACAAAGCCGCTTGTTGCGGTTGTTTTATTTAACAGCTTGTTCTCATTTTATCACGTTCCATTTATTTTTGACTTAGCGAACAGCAATGCGCTTTATCATGCGGTAATTACCACGATGATTTTTATCGCTGCATGGATGATGTGGTGGCCTCTCCTTAATAAAATGCCGGGCTGGCAGTCTCTTAGCGGCCTTAAGAAAATAGGCTATATTTTTGCAGACGGCGCTTTATTAACTCCGGCGTGCGCCTTAATTATTTTTGCGGGGAAACCGCTATATGCAACTTATTACGATCCGCAAATGTGGTTGAAGTCGCTTGCTCTTTGCGTTCCTGCCGATACATTAGCTTCTCTTGATTTAACAGGACCAGAGATGTTCTTTTCCGTTCCGCTTCTTTACGATCAGCAGCTTGGCGGGATATTAATGAAAATTATTCAAGAAATTATTTATGGCATAATGCTCTTTTTCGCCTTTAGGGAATGGTACCGAAAAGAGAAGGAAAAAGAAAAATTGGAAACTGCTGCATTGTCACAACCTTCTGAGTGGTAATGTTTTATCGAAATGTTTTAATGGTAAAATGCTGGATAATCAACACTTATAATAAGATGACACAAAGAAGAACAGGATATGGTAATATTCATTGCCAATTTTACCGACCATTAGGACGATCTGTATTGTCATAGCGCAGCATTAGGAGAGTAATCGATATTGGGATAACTGGCAAGGCTCTTTTTTATGGAGGCTATTCTGCACTTTTACGCCGCCGACTTATGTACTTTTATGGTTCTTACGTTCTTTTGGTGAAAAGTCGATATTAATTGAGAATGATAAGCTAAAAAATTCCAATTTACACACTAATTTTCTTAATTAGTCCTTTCCTATTCACCAAGATTATGTAAGAACCACTTTTATTCTGTCAGATAGCAACAATTCATTCGCCCATTCGCCATTTTGTAGCCTTTATATTTTACATACAATCAGTGATATTTTATATATGAATATATATTCATTTAATAATATTGTATTGTGCATGGAAATTTCTTTATTGTTGGTTTTTAGCCACATTCCATAACAGAACAAAGCCATTTTATGAAGTAAAATAATATAAGACATTACTTACTTAAGGAGGTTTTCAATAGTGTTAAAAATGAAAAAGTTATTCGGGGTGGCTTTAATAAGCCTTTTTGTACTTGGAGGGTGTAGTCAGGAAAAAGAAGAAGCCCCAGAATTGATTGAAGTAAAATTTAAAACAATTCCAGAGACTATAAAAGTCAATAAAGAGGTGGAATTAGTCGCCACTGTTACTCAAGGAACAGAAAAAGTAGAAGATGCTGATGAAGTCACATTTGAAATTTGGAAGGAAGGACAAACGAAAGACCAACATAAAAAAATTGAAGCGAAACACGCTAAAAATGGTGAATACAAGGCTACTTATGTCTTTAAAGAAACAGGGAAGTACTATGTCATTTCACACACAACGGCTAGAGGAATGCATAATATGCCTAAAAACGAAGTAATTGTAAAGTGAAAAAACTCACTAAAGAAACTTCAGCTTATCAATTTATGGACAAGCTAAAGTTCCTCGCGGGCGGTGGCGATTGTCCATGCTATACGCAAGCATGACTGAAACGGCTGAAACAGGTGCTTATAGAAGCGACGGGATATTCGCATATCGATATTGTCGAGATGACGCCGATTATTTCGATTTATATCAGATCCGGAGTACTCAGGATCATGTATGATACGAACGAAGAGAGAGGATAGGTGAAGGTAAAGATGAAACGAATGTTGCTTCTTCTTTCCATCGTATTGCTAGCCGCGTGCGGAAAAACGATTCCGGACGCCAAAAATTGGCCGGTAGATGATTTTACATTTACGGACCAAAATGGTCAGTCATTTGGCTTGTCAGATTTAAAAGGAAAAGTATGGGTCGCTGATTTTATTTTTACCAACTGTGAAACCGTCTGTCCGCCAATGACAGCGAATATGGCGAAGTTGCAGGATATGGTGAAAGAGGAAGGACTTGATGTCGAATTTGTATCCTTTAGTGTTGATCCAGAAGTAGATACACCGGAAAAGTTAAAAGAATATGCGAAAAAATTTAATGCCGATTTGTCAAATTGGCACTTCCTTACTGGTTACAGTCAGGAAGAAATCGAAACATTTGCCCGAAAAAACTTTAAAGCTATTGTACAAAAGCCAAAACAAGGCGATCAAGTGATTCACGGTACCGATTTTTACCTTGTTGATCAGCAAGGGAAAATCGTGAAATATTACAGCGGTATAAGTAATGTTCCTTATGAAGAGATTATTAAACATATTAAGGCTTTACAGTAAAAAAGGTAAAAAAGAAGGAGACTGACTCAAAAGGCCGCTAAAAGCGGCCTTTCAGTCAGCCTTTTTTATGACTAAGATATGCTTCCTGTTTCTAACCGAACGCGCAATGCAAATCGTTGGATGTTTCGATATCCAATGCCCGTTGTTTGATCAGTTTTAATTTATTATTTGTCCCTTCCATGATGCTGTTCGAATAAGAGAAAAGGGTACGCAAAAGTAATGCTTCTCGTCGAGTGACAAGCGTTTTGGCAATACTTTTTACTGCAGCACAATCGTTAAAGAGATAATGATCGAACCATTGCTTAAGGCGAATGTCTGTTTGCTTCTTCGTTTCACTTTTGAGTACGTAACGAAGATGTTGAAGCGATTGGTACAAGCGATGTAATGGAGCGTCTTCTTGACACCACTCTCGTATTTTTTTGTCGTTCTTCTTCCGTAAGATGTTCCGTACGTTGACTAAGCAACCGAGTGACATGTCAAACGATTCCGTGCTTCGTTCTACCTTTAGAGAAATTAGCAACTATATTGAAATTAATGCCCGAGGTAATCACAACCTTGGGCAAATTCTTTATGTTAACCAATTATTTTATACTCACCATTAGACCAAAATAAGTACAAACTATAAATAACAATCCACAAACTACTGCAAAATACGGCTTCATCTTTTTGTAAAAGCTTAAAAATATCATCACTAAAAACATAAAACCAAAGAGTATTAAGAAGAATCCTTCAATAGAAAACATTAGTTTTAGATTAACAGGAGTGATAATCGTTTTGCCAATTATGTATTCAAGCCACTTGGATGCTCCCTCAGATTTGACCATAAAATCTATGTCATCGTGAGGGGGGATGAGGTACCAAGTATACTTGTGAAAAAGAATATGACAGTAATAATGATGGTTTCAGCTTTCAACCAAGCTCGAATATTAAGATTAGGCTGCGCTGACAATCTCCTTAAAAGAATCCCGTTTATTAGAGCAAATGCAAGTAAAGGTATGATACTGATATGCTTTAATAATAACATTTGACCATAAGGCAAAACCCAAGAATTAATATAATCGCTTATATCTACTACAACGAGCATCATGGAAAAACCGCTTGTTAATATGATTATCACACAACCAATAGCAAATGGTGTAAACCATTTTAGAAAGCTCGTCCAGTTACTTAAGTTTTTCGCAAACCATGCGACATGAATGAGAATTCCAGTCCATAATGCTACTGCTAAAAAGTGAATGCTGTGAGAAAACAGCCCAGTCCAAAATGATAATGAAGCGACATGGCTAGCGTAACCAACTGCTAAAATCATCAATAACAACCAAAAGGCTTGTAAATATTTCGAACCTTCCACATACACGGTCATCCACAAGAAGGTAGCCATCCATCCGATGAAAATCCAAGCTAATCCGACTTGAAAGTCAGTTATGATCGACATAGTTTTCTCGTTAAAAAAGTCGCCGCCATCAGAAAAATAATAAATGACTTGTAAAACTGGGCCAAAGGTCGAGACGAAGATGCCTAATATAGATAAAAGGAGCATTGGTTTTGGAATGATGATTTTTGGCTTTTTTTCATCAGGTACAAAAGATAATGCAACATGACCAGCAAGTATAGAATAGAAAATATAGTTTAAAAATTCGCTAAGCGAAACAATGAATGGCAATGCTTATCCCTTCTTTTTTAAGATTGATATCAAACCAACGATAAGAATAATACCTAAGCTAACTATTAAAATTCTAATCCATGTGCTAGAAGATGTATTTTTTGCTTGACTATCTTCTTCTTTTTTCTGACTTTTTTCAAGTTCTGTATTCTTTTCGCTACTGTCTGGTTTCGTTATAGGGGAAGATGGTAGGGATGGTGTTTTCGTGTTGTTTTCCGCTACTTTTACATCAAACGGAATTTCGCCAGTGGTTGGAGATGACCATCTTCTCCAACAATTTTCCATACAATCGTGTATGAACCGTTCTCAAGTGGGGTTGAAAAAGTACCGATAAGTTGATTGTCTTTCACAATTATATATATTATGGAATGAAATTTCATTTCCTTGATTGAGAAGATGCATTGTGCTTAGTTTCTCTATTTTTGTCTCAAATTTAAGAGTAATTGTTTTTAGCGGTGTAGTTACTATTTCTCTTTCTCTTTCTTTCGGATTGGAAGATGATAGGTAACAATGAGCATATCCAATGGATGGAATACATAAAAAGATAAGAAACATCATTAGAATCATTTTTTTATCATTTTTAATCATCTAGTTCTTTTTTAATATGATTTTTCGGTACATACCTTTCATCATAACATCTTTATCTTCAACTAAGTAACATTCATGTTTGGTATTTTTGTAAACCTTTTCAAATGAAATACCTATGTCAGTACCCAACAGCTTGATGATGGGACGAATTACTTTTTTTCGAATGACAGCTCTCTATGTTTAGGTACAAATTTATCAAATATAATAATACGTCCACCTTTCTTCGTTACACGCACGATTTCTGACATCACTTTTTCAGGGGAAGGGACTACGCTTAGGATTAAACTTGCTACTACTACATCAAATGAATTGTTTGGAAATGTTAGAGATTGAGCATCCATTTGAATGAATTTTATATTTTCATTCTGATACTTATTTTTGGCTTTTTCCAGCATTTCTTTAGAATAATCAATAGCAACTACATTAATTTTTTCTAACGGACAAAAGGCTAAATCAGCACCCGTCCCTACTCCAACAAATAGAACATTCTCATCATCTCCAAAAGGAAATTCATGAAATATTTGTTTTCGTGCTGAATAAAACACACCTCTATTAAAAAAGAAATCATAAACAGGAGCCCAACATTTATAAATAATCCGATTCCATTTGTTATTCATTTTCTTTTCTCCTTTTTACATCGCATTTAAGTGTGGATTAAGTCAATTAAATAAAACTAAATAAAATTAAACTCAGATTAAATAAAACTAAATCAAATCCATAAAATCTGCACAAATTCAAGATAGTATAAAAGAAGAGGAAATATACAGCATGTTGAAAAGGCTTGAGAGTCTTTAAACAAGTATTTTTAAACAGTTTAATCACTGCAAATAATAGTAATCAAGGAGGATGTGACTAGATGAACACGAAAAAAATTCTCAAAATGTTAATTGCACTTTTTGCGTCTACAATTATTGCGGTAGGTTGTAGCGCACAAGATGGAAATGATCCAAAAAAAGCAGACCAATCAATGGATCATAGTCAGCATGGAAGTAGTCAATCGAATGGAGCAAGCAAAGACAAGGAAAACAAAGCCATAGTTGTTCAAGAACCGGGCGTATACAATGACGAAGCGAATAAAAATCTTCTTACATTGTCAACAAAAAACGTTACCCGTTTGAATACTGATGATCCAGTCGAACTTTCGGTATTAGTATCACAAACGATATGGCCAGCCACTCATAAAGAAAATCAACCGAATGGGGTTATATTAGCCCCTCTTGAAAATTGGCAAGCAGCGTTGGCTGCGGCGAAACTGGTTCACCATCCAAATAACGGTCCTATTTTATTTACAAAAAACAATACAATTCCAAGTCAAGTGTTGAACGAAATTCAACGTTTAAATCCGCTTGGGATTAAAGACGGTACACAAATTTTTGTTATCGGCAACTTGCCGAAACAAGAGTTGGATAAACTAAACCGTTATAAAGTTCAACAAATTAATGAAACCGATTATGCAGAATTAGCACAAAGAATCGATCAATTGTATGCCGAAGTAGCTGGAAAATTACCAGAAAGCGTCATCATTGGTTCATTTGAGGAACAAGCAAAACTTTATACGATTCCAGCGGCCAATTGGATTGCTCATATGAAAGAACCGATTTTATACGTTAGTCAAAATGAAATTCCGAAACAAACAGAGGAAGCATTGAAAAAACGAAAAGGTAAAGCGAATATCTACATTTTAGGTCCTCAATCCATTATATCAAAGGAAGTTGAAGAGAAGTTAAAAGAATTCGGAAAGGTTACACGAATTTCAGGAGATACTCCAACTCAACAATCGGTTGCATTTGCTACTTTTAAAGATAAGAAAACGGGATTCGGTTGGGGATTAAACAATCCGGGACACGGTTTATCATTTGTTTCGACAAAATCGCCTGAAATGGCATTAGCAGCAGCGCCTTTTTCACATTTAGGAAAACATGCGCCGCTTATTTGGCTGGAGAATGGCGAACTTACCCCAGAAGTTTATGAGCTTATGGCTACCTTAAAACCAACGTTTGAAAACGATCCAACTGTAGGACCGTATAATCATGCTTATTTATCCGGAACAGAAAAACTGATTTCGTATCAAACACAAGGGGTTATTGATGAAAAGCTTGAAATTGTTCCAAAGAGTGGAGAGGGGCATGGTAGTCATTAAGAAAAAATTGGATAAATTTTTTATAACCGTACAGAAATGCATCTGTACGGTTTTTTGTGAGTTCAAACTAAATTTTTTCTCCCATCCCATATAACTTTATTGATTCGAGTATTTTTAAGTAAAAATATCTTTCATTAAAAATCTGTTATATTTTTTGTAAAGAGTTCTTGGTATGTTGCAAGAGGCATTATTCAAAAGGAGTGAATCAGATCGTCTATGCCCTCATTTTATTTTTGCGGGTGTTGAAGCGTATGCTTTCCATTAAATTTTTCTTGCGTCTAATGTCAAAAAAATAAAATTAACTCCTTTTGCTTATTATCGATTCATGCTTGCTGTTTTTTATAAAAAAGATTAGGAGTACTCTTACAAGTTTGAAGAGTACTCCATCTAAGAGTCAGTACAGGGACTTTTAAAACTTCAACGTTATTAAGATATTACAGGTTTGGCGTTGGAGTCGGTTCGGCATACCCATTTTTATATGCTTCATCAATTTTTTTTCGAATCTCTTTTATTGATTTTCCTGCTTTATAATCTTGAATGGAAGTGGCCGCAATTTCTAGGCAAACTCCACATTTTGTAGCATGATCGTCCCACACAATTGCTCCGTCTTTATGATTTTTATATACAAAGCAGTCATAATTATTTTTATGACCAGAAGATTTACCGCAGCCGCAATAACACGGAATATTTTCAAGCAATTCTCTGTTTTTCGCTGCGCTAGCGTATAAGTTTTTCATTTCCTTCGGTTTATCGTTCAAGAAACTTGGTAGAACCTCGACACTTTTTGTTTCTTCTACAATATCCATGCTTCCCGTTTGTTGATGTTCTTTTTTGTTGTTTTCTGATTCTTGTAGCGAATTAGAGCAACCCACAATTAAGAGCGCACTTAATAATGTAATAGGGAAAAATTTTTTGTAATTTACCATTTTACATCCTCCTGACACTAGATTAATAAATGAACATATATTCATAAAAGACACACCTTTATTATACAAGTTTTCTTAAAACAGTGAAATGCTTTTTAGTTTGAAACAACACAATACATAGTTGGTTAAACGGAATATGAGATATTAGATAGACGGAAGAAATGAAAATATTAATGTAAAAAATCGATCTAATTTTTCCGTTATAGCCTCGAATCACTTTATTACGGGAAAACGGAAAGAAAAGGATGTTTTTATGTTGATAAGACATGTTTTGTTACATCCATGCATAGAGATAGATAAAAATGAATTATGGACAAAAGGAAGGGTGACATCATGGGGGAAAGAGCAATATTAATGGTTCCCATCATTACTATTTTTATGTTTTTAGGAATTACCTTGGGGGGGATTTTCAGCTTTTTATTCCGTTTTATTTTAGGAATGAAGATAGAGCGGATTTTCGTTTTCTGCGGCGGTCTGTTGCTCGGATTAATTCTATTCGAATTGCTTCCAGAAAGTTTTACTCAGAACAGCTGGATGGGAATTGTCTTAGGGGTATTAGCAGGTATTTTATCGATGAGTATAACTGAGAACTTATTACATAGAAATTTAAATGTGGCCAATGGAAGCCTAGAGTATATGCATTCTTTTATACTTTTGCTTGTTGCAATTGGCATTCATAACTTGCCAACTGGTTTGGCGTTAGGGACCACGATGAAAACCGAAGCATTTTCTCTTTCTTCACTGTTAGCCGCATTGATTCTACATCATATCCCTGAAGGAATGGCTTTAATGGGGTCAATGGCATTTGTAGAATCCTCATCCGTATTGTTTGTAATTAGTGCTGTTTTTTTGGCTATTGTTCTGGGTGCAAGCATTTTTGCCGGATTTCTAATTGGAGACCATTCTTATAAACTCAATACCCTCTTGTTCGGAGGAGCAATTGGCACTTTATCATTTGTAACATTCCATGAAATCTTATGGAAAGCCAAAAGAAAAATGAAATTTCATGAGTTTGGGCTGTATGTATTACTTGGTTTATTGTTTATCTATATGTTTTTATTACGTATTCATTAATATTGTTTGACAGTGTATAGAATATTATGATACTTTTTTTGTAGAATATATGAGAATATGTTCATATATTAAATATAGGAGGAATATTTTATGGAAGAATCTAAATACACACAATCTGTTGATAAGGATTTAGATGAGGAAACCTTATTTATTGTTTCACAAACGTTTAAAGCATTAAGTGACCCGACGAGAATTAGAATCTTATATTTACTATCGCAAAAGGAGCATTCAGTGAACGAAATTGCTGAAAAATTGTCGTTAGGACAATCAGCTGTGTCACATCAATTGCGTTTTCTAAAAAACTTGCGCCTTGTTAAATACCGACGCGCAGGAACGACGCTGTATTATTCTCATGACGATAAGCATGTCATGAACATCCTGAAACAAACAATTGATCACGCGAGACATCATTAAAAAGGCAGGGATTTTATCATGGAGGAATATCGAATACAAGGCTTGTCATGCGCTCATTGCGCTGCCGAAATCGAGAAGAAAATTCGGAGTTTAGAACACGGGGAATCAGCAACACTAAATTATAATACAGGAAAACTAAAAATTGATGAAAAAGTTGATTTAAAACAAGTCGAAAAGATTTTATCCGAAGACGGAGCATTTATTGAAAAAACTGAGGCTCATCATCATGGACATGAGCATTCACATCATCAAGGAGTCAATTTAAAGTTTTTGCTTATTGTTTCGACTGCTTTATACTTCATAGCGTTTTTCCTTGAGAAGCAGACAAACAGTTTTCTAGTGATCGGTTTGTACTTAATTGCCATGTCTATTAGCGGATATCAGACGTTTTTGAAAGGTTTAAAAAACTTAGTTAAACTGAAATTCAACATTGATACGTTAATGACCGTGGCATTAATTGGGGCCATCTCCATAGGAGAGTGGAAAGAAGCAACGGTTGTTGCCATTCTTTTTGGATTAAATGAATATCTTGAAGGCGTTGGAATGGAAAAGGCCAGAAAGTCGATGGAAAAATTATTGGAAGTGGCTCCAAAGCAAGCGACAGTATTGAAAGATGGCATAGAGAAAGTGGTTCCTATTGAGTCCCTTCAAGTAGGAGATATTGTTTTAGTAAAACCCGGAGAAAAAATTCCTTCGGATGGAGTAGTTGTGGAAGGTAAAAGCTCCGTGAATGAGGCTGCCATTACGGGGGAGTCATTACCTGTTGAAAAGGAAAGCGGAGAAACGGTATTTGGCGGAAGTATTAATAACGAAGGAATTTTGAAAATTGAGATTACAAAATCATATGAGGATTCATCATTAGCAAAAATTTTACATTTGGTCGAGGAAGCGCAGGAAACAAAAACACCAACGGAGCTGTTTATTAATCGTTTTGCCAAATATTATACTCCACTAATTATGATTGTTGCCGTTTTAGTTATGGTGATACCTCCACTATTTTTGGGTGCTGAGTGGAACAAATGGTTTTATCAAGGTTTAGCCGTTTTGATTGTCGGATGTCCGTGTGCGCTAATTTTATCTTCACCGATTGCGATTGTTTCTGGGATTACAAGAAATGCCCGTAATGGGATTCTTGTAAAAGGAGGAGTATTTCTTGAGCAGTTAGGAAAAATTAATGCGATTGCCTTCGATAAAACAGGAACTCTTACAAAAGGAGAGCCCCATGTTGAAAAAGTAACGGTTTATATAGAGGATCAAGATGAGTTCTATCGGATTATCGGTTCGATTGAGAAAAATTCATCCCATCCGTTGGCCAAGGCAATTATGAAAAAAGTGGTTGAGACAGAAGTCGCTTTACATGATCCGGAGGAAATCGAAACGGTTTCTGGACAAGGGATCATCGCACGTATTCAAGGTAAACGATATTGGGTGGGGAATGAGAAAAGTATTTCGCATTTACAAATAACAGAGAATGTGAAAACCGATATTGAGAAAATGAAAGAAGAAGGTTTGACGTTAGTATTGCTTGCTGATGAACGTCAAGTGATGGGGCTAGTCGGAATTTCTGATGAAATTAGAGAAGAAAGTAAAAGCGTAATTAAGGCGCTCCACCAAGCGGGTATTCAACATACAGTGATGCTGACAGGTGACCATCCAAAAACAGCAGAGAAAGTGGCACGAAAAGTGGGAGTGACAGAGTATTACGCTAATCTGTTACCAGAAGATAAAGTGGAAAAAGTAAAAGAATTAGCGTTAAAAGGAAAAGTAGCGATGATTGGTGACGGTATCAATGATGCACCTGCTTTAGCAACAGCCGATTTAGGCATTGCAATGGGAAAAGGTACTGACAGCGCAATTGAAACAGCAGACATCGTTTTAATGCAAGACCATCTTGGAAAACTACCGAGCGCTATAAGAACTGCTAAAAAAGTAAATCGTATTATCAAACTAAATATTTCCCTTGCATTAGGTCTTAAATTATTAGCTCTATTACTGACTATTCCGGGCTTGCTTACACTCTGGATTGCTATTTTATCCGATATGGGTGCCACTATTTTAGTTACTTTAATTAGCTTAACGATTTTGTGGGAGAATAAAGAACATAATGTAATAATTAGATAAAATACATCTAAGTTTTCGATGTATTTGATACACGCATAAAATTGCTAAAGATTAACCATTGGTGGGAAAACGGATGAAACCAGAAAAAAAGGAATCGAAAATGAAAAAGAGCATAGAACAAATCATTGAAAAGTTTAGAAAGAAAGGCATTCAAGTAGAGAAGGTATTATCAAGAGCAAGCATGACAAGAAAGATTAAAGGTGTTCTGTTATAAAAGTCATATGTTTCTTACGAAATTAAGTAAGAGGGGGGGCGGGGCGACTCCCCATACCCGTCAAGTTAGCGGTATAAAATTTTTTAGGATGATACGCATGTTCGAAAAATCAATCAAAGGATGAAGAGAAAACCAAATGCTGGGCATGCCAAATAACCCTCAAGAAGAGGGTTATTACCAGCGATATGGACGGGTGCTGTTTGTGGAGGCCGATGGACTGTTTGTCTCTCGCCAAGGGAAGGGAAAACGGGCCAAGGAAGACAAAATCCTGACCGTTCACGAAGGGTGGAAGCGCAACGGCTCCCGGATCGAATTCGTGAATCAGCGCCATTACGTCCATGAGGGCAAGGGGGAGGTGTGGGAAGGCTTCGAGGAATTTTTGATAAATGAATATGCCTATGATCCTTGCCGGGCAATTGGATCGATTCCACGTGGCGCGTGAGTTGCGCCAATGCCTCTCGGGCCATCCACGGTGGCAGGCGATTCGGCAAAAGCTGGCGAAGCAGGATGAAGAGGGGTTGCTTGTGGAACTGAACAGCGCCCTCGGCACGCTGGGGGACGAAGCGAAAGAACAACAGCTGGCTGCCTTGATCCACCGGATCGAATCGATGCCGGGATGCATCCGTGATTACCGGGAATGGCTGAAGGAGCAAGGAGTGGACACAACGGGCATGTATCCGATGGGGAGGGCTGAAAGCGTGATGAGCCAGCTGGCGTATCGGGTGAAATACCGCCGCAGTTGGACAGACAAGGGACTCAGGGCGTTTTTCAAGGGCACCACGATTCAAACCCTGTTTGGCGAAGTCACCTTTGAGCGAAACTACTATTTAGACCGAGAACAAAACCGTTACACGTTTTTGCTTGACTCCTTTTTAGCGTTTGATGGATCACAGTCAATCAGCCCTTGTCTAGAAGAAACAGCGGTGGGATTGGCTATGGAGTGCTCTTCCTATCGCAAAGCGGCTCATACGCTTGCCCAGATGGTCGGGTATCCGGTGATGAGCCATGAGGCGATCCGCCAGTTGGTGCTCGAGGCTGAAGTTCCGCTGCACTGCCCGGTGGACCAGCGATATGGACGGGTGCTGTTTGTGGAGGCCGATGGACTGTTTGTCTCTCGCCAAGGGAAGGGAAAACGGGCCAAGGAAGACAAAATCCTGACCGTTCACGAAGGGTGGAAGCGCAACGGCTCACGGATCGAATTCGTGAATCAGCGCCATTACGTCCATGAGGGCAAGAGGGAGGTGTGGGAAGGCTTCGAGGAATTTTTGATGAACGAATATGCCTATGATCCGTGTCGGGATCTTCTTGTCATCAACGGGGACGGCGCTCCATGGATTACCGCATGCCGGGAGTATTTCAAAGGACGGGTCTGCTTCCAATTGGATCGATTCCACGTGGCGCGTGAGTTGCGCCAATGCCTCTCGGGCCATCCACGGTGGCAGGCGATTCGGCAAAAGCTGGCGAAGCAGGATGAAGAGGGGTTGCTTGTGGAACTGAACAGCGGAGCAAGGAGTGGACACAACGGGCATGTATCCGATGGGGAGGGCTGAAAGCGTGATGAGCCAGCTGGCGTATCGGGTGAAATACCGCCGCAGTTGGACAGACAAGGGACTCAGGGCGTTTTTCAAGGCAATGATTGCCCGGATGGATGGGATTCGTCTTTTCGGACGTCGTTTAGGAGAAGAATCGTCGCATCCGGCGGAGGAAACGGCATCTACCAAACAGATGATCGTGAACAAGGCGAAACAACGCGTCCGCCGTCTTCTTCCGGAGGTAACGCGGAATAACGTGCCATATTTACAGCAATCGTCCGGGACGAGCAAGGAGTGGACACAACGGGCATGTATCCGATGGGGAGGGCTGAAAGCGTGATGAGCCAGCTGGCGTATCGGGTGAAATACCGCCGCAGTTGGACAGACAAGGGACTCAGGGCGTTTTTCAAGGTAATGATTGCCCGGATGGATGGGATTCGTCTTTTCGGACGTCGTTTAGGAGAAGAATCGTCGCATCCGGCGGAGGAAACGGCATCTACCAAACAGACGATCGTGAACAAGGCGAAACAACGCGTCCGCCGTCTTCTTCCGGAGGTAACGCGGAATAACGTGCCATATTTACAGCAATCGTCCGGGACTCCGATCTATCATGCCCTGTCTGAACTCAAAGGATGGTAAAAAAAGGTATACATATCGGTCTGTCATGGCAAGGGATGAGAGTCCGAAAGCGCTTACGGATGAAATTCAAAAAAATGGTTCGCTGACCTATGACTTACATCTGTTTTCAGGAATCAAAAAAGTTCCCACAAAGTCTTGACTGACTCTTCTTTCCCGACAAGGTTGTGTTTTTTCAACAATCGGTATATAGTAAAGTAAGAGATATGGTTTTTTGGGATTTCCCCCTGCTCGATCAGGTGTTCGTAGAACACCGTCACGGGCATGGTGGGATGTTCTTTTCTTAGGGCTAAAATATGATCCTCATCATCGGGCGACAGACGCCTTGAGTGGCCGCGGTCCACCCGTGGTGCTAGATAAAATCAAACAAGCATAAAAAATAGCTCTTGCCTGGCGAATCTCCTGTAGAATGAAAGTGCGACCTACCATTCGAAAGGAGAATCCCCATGCAAGAGCACTTTCATTTTACTACAGATCGTGTCAAACTTCAAAAACAATATGCATCGATTTTGCTTTTTGTATCGGCTCAACTATCGAGTATCCAGATTCCTCTTCAACGTCGAAATCGTCATTTGTTGAAACAGAAAGACGAAGTCATCATCACCATCCATGTCCTTGGAAAGTTGTTGGGCTTCACTTCCGAACGGGCTTGGCATCGGTTTGTGATTGGGAATTTGTTTCCCAAGGACTTGTTCCCTGAGCGTTCTCGGTACAACCGTCGCTGCCGAGCGCTTAGCTTTGCGATCAAGTGGATTCGGCACCAGCTAGCCAAGCGTGGGCAACACCATGCGTATGCGGTCGTGGACAGCTTGCCGATCGAGCTGTGTCATTCAGCTCGAATGCATCGCGTCAAACGATTCCGTGGAATTGCCGATATTGGCTATTGTGCTTCCAAAAGGATCACTTTCTATGGGTGGAAACTTCACCTGCAGGTCACCGACCAAGGGCTTCCGATGGGATATGTTGTCACCGAAGCGTCTTGTCACGACCGGGTGGCCGCTGAAACCGTCATGACGCAAATTCCACATCCGTATAACCTCGGTGACAAAGGGTATATCAGCCAAAAGCTGCAAAAGAAGCTGTACGAAGAGCACCGAGTCGCTTTTTGGACGCCCGTTCGAAAAAATCAGCGAATTCGCCAATCGGACGCATGGAAACAGTGGATGAAGCGAAAACGTAAAGTGGTGGAAACCGTGTTTTCGATTTTAGTCGATTCGTATCGGATCACCGAGATTCGAGCACGATGCAGCGAAACAAGATATTCCCATTGATGTCGTTAAAAAACAGCTTCATGTGGCATAAGGGGTACTCCGTTTGTCTCTTTTTACATGGTAATTATTGTAATGAAAATTGCTCAACTACAGTAAATTATTAAAAAAATATTTACCTGGCGCAGCAAAAGTACATGCGCAGCGGAGATTTAAGAAAGCCATTACGAAAAATGGAGATGGTTATCACGATATCATTCTTGATTTGTTAGTAGAGTTTCCTGACAAAGATCCTATTGTCCTTGATACAAAATACAAACAGTATAGCAAATATAAAGTGGAGAACGCAGATATTTATCAACTTGCCTTTTATGCACAGTTTGTCACAAAGTCAAGTAATCATTATAAGGCGATCATCGTTCATCCAGAATATGCTGGGGAAGACGCTTGCGAGGAAGTCATCGATCTATTGCCTGGAACCTTCCATCAAGGAAAATTATTTGTAAAACCTGTATCTATTGAAAAAGTGTTGGCTGCGGTTAAAAGAAAAGATATTGAGTTTTTACAAAAACAAGCTGAAAAGTTAATACTGTAAAAAATGAACGAGTTGTTTTTGGCACAAACCCCAGCGGCCTAAGCGGCTTCTGGGGTTGTTTTTCCAAAAATTAACTTTTATCTACACTGTTTAGAAGAAAATAGGGGAATATGAAATTAAGATGAAAATTGGATGATAAGAAAGCCGTAAACTTTTTTTGCATTTATATTATAACCCGTGGTGCTAGATAAAATCAGACAAGCATAAAAAATAGCCCTTGCATGAGGATCTCCTTAAAATGAAAGTGCGACCAAACATTTAAAAGGAGAATTCACGTGCAAGAGCAAACAGATCGTGTCAAACTTCAAAAACAATATGCATCGATTTTGCTTTTTATATCGGCTCAACTATCGAGTATCCAGATTCCTCTTCAACGTCGAAATCGTCATTTGTTGAAACAGGAAGACGAAGTCATCATCACCGTCCATGTCCTTGGAAAGTTGTTGGGCTTCACTTCCGAACGGGCTTGGCATCGGTTTGTGATTGGGAATTTGTTTCCCAAGGCCTTGTTCCCTGAACGTTCTCGGTACAACCGTCGCTGCCGGGCGCTTAGCTTTGCGATCAAGTGGATTCGGCACCAGCTGGCCAAGCGCGGGCAACACCATGCGTATGCGGTCGTGGACAGCTTGCCGATCGAGCTGTGTCATTCAGCTCGAATGCATCGCGTCAAACGGTTTCGTGGAATTGCCGATATTGGCTATTGTGCTTCCAAAAAGACCGCTTTCTATGGGTTGAAACTTCATCTGCAGGTCACCGACCAAGGGCTTCCGATGGGATATGTCGTCACCGAAGCGTCTTGTCACGACCGGGTGGCCGCTGAAACCGTCATGACGCAAATTCCACATCTGTATAACCTAGGTAACAAAGGGTATATCAGCCAAAAGCTGCAAAAGAAGCTGTACGAAGAGCACCGAGTCGCTTTTTGGACGCCCGTTCGAAAAAATCAGCGAATTCGCCAATCGGACGCATGGAAACAGTGGATGAAGCGAAAACGTAAAGTGGTGGAAACCGTGTTTTCGATTTTAGTCGATTCGTATCGGATCACCGAGATTCGAGCGAACTCGGTTTCTGGATTTGAAACGGCACTGGATGGTATTTTACTGGCTTACTCGCTTGTTGTTCTTGGGCTAGTTGAGCGTTAAGACTCAACTAGCACCACGGGTATATTATATTCTTATTGGGCCAAAAATCGTTAAAAAACCGGCCCATCTTTTTCATCCAGAGATGGCCATTAAATATTATTTTGTTGGGATCGTTAATCTTTGTCCGATATACAGATATACAAATGTTTGTTTTGATCTAATTTGTTTGCGTCAACAATCGCTTGAATGGTCGTTCCATATTTTTGCGCGATTTTCCATAACATATCTCCGGCCTGAACAGTATGAATGATCGTTTGACTTTCTGTTCCTGGATTAGGATTCGATCGAGTCGCAATGGCTGATTTTTTTGCATATCCATTGTATCCTCGATCATTCTGCCAGAAGTTTACCTGATACCATTGATCTGTTTCGTCAACGATGGTTACCTTGGTTCCTGATGGAATGATCGTCATTGTTTCATATTCATCGCCAGGTCCTTTTTTCACATTTGCCTCAGCAACCGTCGTTCCGAATATATCAGCCAAAGTGGAGCGTTTTGCTGGATCTTCCAACCACATTTCATTCCCCGCAAGATCTGTTAAATGAAAGACAAACGTGTAAGCCCCGTAAGGAGCAGCTGCCCCATTATTGTCCTTTCCATCCCAGCTTTTATGGTTCCAGTCCTTTTTTAAAAGACCAAAATCCAGTACACGCACGACTTTTCCGGATTCATGTTTAACGTACACTTGTACATAGGAATCTTCACTTAAGTTAAATGATAAAGTTGTAGATTGACTTCCTTCATATGGTGAAAAATGTTATGAAACTGGCTTATTACCGCTTAAAATATGGCCTACATTTGCAAAATGAATTAACCTAAATCTGTCAAAGCAAATTATCATGACATTTTTACTATAACGAAAAAAGTTGTTCATCATGTAGAGAACGTTGTTGACCTTATATTAAATTTTCTTAATATTATAAAAATATTGTTGATTTTTATAATTCAGAATGATAATATCTCATTGAGAGATAAATTTAAACGTTTACATAAAAATATTGAATAGTAATTTCATAACAACATAATTTAATAATATTTCTAAAAATAAAATGTAAACGTTTATATTTTGTTTTGGGGGATCTTTTGATGGAGCATAAACCAACAATAGAGGATGTCGCGAAACTAGCTAATGTATCAATCGCAACTGTTTCAAGAGTCATAAATAATCAAGGGGGTGTAAGAAAAGCAACAGAAGAAAGAATTCTGAAGGCTATTGAGGAGCTTGGTTATATCCGTAGCGCAGTGGCAAGAAGTATGAAAAGAAAAGAAACATATACAATTGGAGTTATTGTACCGGATATTAAAAACCCATTTTTTCCTTTAGTGATTTCTGGGATTGAGCAAAAAGCTAGAGAAAAAGGATATTACACCATCCTTAGTAGCACGAATGAATCTCCAATTGTAGAAGAAGAGATTGTAAAAATTTTTATTGAACGAGGGGTCGATGGGGTAATTATCACTACTGCTAATGAAGATGGAGACCATATTAAATTATTACAGGAACAAGGCATACCGGTTGTTGCTGTAGACAGAGCGATTAAACGCTTTGATGTGGATACAGTTCTTGTTGACAATGTGAACGGGGCATATCTTGCTGTCCGTCACTTAATTTTACAGGGACATAAAAAGATTGCTATTATTTGTGGACC
This sequence comes from Parageobacillus galactosidasius, assembly GCF_002217735.1. Taxonomy (NCBI): domain Bacteria; kingdom Bacillati; phylum Bacillota; class Bacilli; order Caryophanales; family Anoxybacillaceae; genus Parageobacillus; species Parageobacillus galactosidasius. Next base: position 1,019,360 of record NZ_NDYL01000001.1, read on the forward strand.
ACAGGAAACTACACCTGGTTATGAAAGATTTTTAGGTTATAAAAAAGCTTTAGAAGAATATAACATACCTTTAGATGAAAGCATGGTTAAACAAGGTGACTTTATGGAAGCAAGTGGATATAAAGCAACACAGGAACTATTCACTTTAAAAGAAAAGCCTACTGCCATTTTTTCTTCTAACAATTTAATGACAATTGGTTGTTTGAAAGCATTAATGGATTTAGATTGGAAATTAGGTGAAGAAGTTTCTTTTATTGGATTTGATGATGTGGATATCGCTACATTTATAAAACCTAAATTGTCAGTCGTGTCTAGACCAATGACGAATCTTGGTGAAATTGCATTTCAATTATTGTACGAACGAATACATTTTAAAGAAAATTTGCCAAAACGAAAATATTTATTATCCCCGGAGCTAAAAATTAGGGAATCTTGTCGTTTAGGTAATTTAATTTTCTAAACGTTTACATTTCAATAAGGAGCATTCCTGTTAGAAAGGTTTTCGGGGACTTGAAAGAAAAAAGCCCTCTTGGTATGATGCAGGGGTGTCAACAAACACCTAACATCAGACCAAGGAGGACTATACAATGAATTATACACAAAATTTTTTTGATGGCAAAAAAGATGAAGGCATGGATAAAAACGATTCGTCAACTCTTCTCCTCTGAAGAACTGACCCGTCTGGCACGGAAAGTCGGATTCATTCAGCGGCAGCGTTCATTAACAGCGGAAGCCTTTCTGACGCTATGTGCTTGGGGAGACGGATCGCTCGCCTGTCAGTCGCTTCAGCGGTTGTGTGCCGATTTGGCGCTCTGGCATGATTGCTCTCTCTCGAATGAAGGACTGAATCAGCGGTTTACGCCTCGTGCCGTGGCGTTTTTAAAAGAGGTCTTTTTTACTCTCCTGATGCATCAACGTCCGGCACTCTCTTCCATCACCGAGACGTATCGCGCTTGTTTCACCCGTCTGCGGATCTTAGACTCTACCAGTTTTTTACTTCCGGCCGACTATGGTGAGGACTATCAAGGTTCGGTTTCATCTGGCGCCAAAATCCAATTTGAGTATGAGCTGTTATCGGGATTCATAGGACTCTCTCCTCCTGTTTGTAGTGTGGTCAATGAACATCTTACCAGGGAGAGAGTCCTTTTTTCATGTTTCCTGCTTGGGATCCTACCGCGCTTCGCTTGGTGGCCCCGATGAGGGGGGATTGCGAACCTACGTTCCCAACCCCCTCATCGGGGAACTTCTAAGAATTTTTCCCACAAACATTTTACTCACACTTATCTATTTTATCCAGATAAACTATTACCAATTTATAGTATTCCGGATATTCAGTTATTTTTATCAGCATTAGGTGTTCCAAAAGAGCAATGGAAACCTTATAAAGATGATAGTGTGGCATTAAACCGATTATTAAAAGAAACGATTGAAAAGATTGATCCATTATCGATGTGGCATCCTGTGAAAGTGATGAACTTCCTTTATTATACGTTAAAGAAAGGGAAAACACGTTATGTAAAGGTTGCACCAGGAAGAAATGCGGAATTTTGGGGAGAATGCAAGGAAGGAAACTATATCTCCATTGGTTGGGATGAAGTTGGGGATTTATCAAAATACCCTGATTATCATGAATTTAAAGCCGCATTTCAAAAGTTGTATTATCGCGATAACGCAAAAAAAGCTACAGAAAAAGCAAATGAAGTGTGGTTATTTTACTCTTTAGAGCCGGGAGATCGTATCGTGGTTAACAAGGGAACATCGCAAATCATTGCGATAGGGACTGTCACAAACGAAGGTTATGAATTCCGTGAAGACCTTCCAAAACATAAACATACGGTTCATGTCAAATGGGATGAAAACTTTTCACCGGTAACAATTCCGGAACAAAAATATTGGGCATTTAAAACTGTGTATGAGCTGCAAGAAAAAGAGGTTGAAAAATGGCTTAAAGGAACTCATCAACCTCCTTCTGTTAAGAATGATGAAAATCCACCAAGCTTTACTGAAGCGGAGGAACTATTTTTTAAGCGGATGCAAAAAGTGTTAGAACGCAAGGGACAATGCATTCTTTACGGACCTCCGGGAACAGGTAAAACGTATTCTGCGCGGCGCTACGTTGAATGGAGTCTTTATCAGCTAGACATTAGACAAACGAAAGGCTACGCCGAAATTTGTACGTTCCATCCATCTTATACATATGAAGATTTTATAGAAGGATTTAAACCAATTTCAACGAAACATGGGCAAGTATCATTCCAATTGGAAGATGGCGTGTTTAAGCGTTTTTGTGAAAAAGCAAGACAAAATCCAGGGGTTCCCTTTTACTTTATTATTGATGAATTAAACCGTGGCAATATCCCAAAGATTTTTGGTGAACTCATTACGTTGCTCGAAAAAGACAAACGTAATGTAGAAATTGTTCTTCCCCAAAGCAAGGAATTGTTTTCTATACCAGAAAACGTGTATATTATTGCGACAATGAATACATCCGATCGTAGTATTAAAATGATGGATGCAGCGTTGAAAAGACGATTTGCGTTTATCGAGTGTTTGCCTAATTACGATGTCATTGATGGAGTCATTGATGAATTAACGTATAGTCCTGCTATGATTTTAAAAGCGATTAATCAAAAATTGATTGAAAAAGGCGGACGTGATAAGCAAATTGGTCACTCGTATTTCATGAAACATGGTGAGCAAATCACAACAATTGAAGAGTTAAAAGAGGTATTTGAGTTTGAAATTATTCCGTTATTGCAAGAATATTGCTTTGATAATTATGAAGAATTAGCTTACTTAATTGGAGAAGAATTTGTCAATGTGGAAGAAATGAGAATTAACACCGATTTGTTTACTGGACAAGATGATGTGTTTATTAATGCTATCAATAACATTGTAAAAGGGTAATGCTATGGAGACATATGTAGTGGCAGAATATGGTTCACTTAACATAAAGGATTATGTTTTAACAGAAAAAGAAAAAGAATATTTGAATAACATGATGAGGTTATCTGCTACTCCTCCATTCAAATGGTACGAAATGAAAAATGGACTTTATTTTGAGTTTTCAAGTTGGATAGGAGTTCTTGAGCTTGAAAGGGTGCGAATAGTTATTAAACCTAAATTTAATCGCGGATTTCATGATGTTGTCGATATGCTGTTGTTTTGTGAGGATTTGCCTCTATCTTATGAGCACGCAACGATGGCAGCGTATGACTCTCATTCACTTATGGAGATGATTGCACGGTTATTTGTAAAAGAAGTAGAAATGATTCTGAATAAAGGAATTGTGAAGGAATATATAGTCGAAGAAGACAATCTTACTTGCCTTCGTGGGCGGGTAGATATTCGGCAGCATTTAAGAACCAACTTTATGACACCAACCAAAGTATATTGCCGATATGATGAGCTGGATACGAATATATTAGAGAATCAAGTTATTCGAATGGCCCTTGAGGTTGTGAAACATTTTTCCTTAACAAAACAAACAATGAGGCAGATTAACCGTCTTGCCGATGAATTTATGATGATAGCCGATCCATATTTTAGTTATGAGTGGCCGAACTTCTCTTATCACCGATTAAATCAGCACTATGAAAAGGCTCATAAGTTAGCTTATTATATTTGGAAACAAATATACGTAAACCAACTTTATCAATTTCAATATCGAAGTCATTATTCTTATTTGATAGATATGAATGAGTTGTTTGAAAAATTTGTAGCTAAATTACTGTAGATGAGCAAATTCACTAACATAAATTTACATCCATACAAAAAAGGAGACATGAACCCGATTCCTTGATTAGAATAGATGTGTCACCAAACCATTCTCAAGGAGGTTCATGTCTCATGAATAGACTACCACATCACCAAGGAATCGACAAGTTTTTCGCAATGCAAAGCCGCTGGATTTTCGTTTTGGAAAAGGTTCTGGAGCGAAAAGCAATCTCGCTAATATAGTTGCATGCTTGGTTAAACCGTTTCATTGTTTCCAGCAGCGCATGAAACTGTTCAAGAGTTGGCATTAATTTAATCTTGAGAGTGCAGAGCATTCTTGATTCACCTACCTTTCTAAATCCAGTGTACTTATATTGAACAAAAAATTCAATATATACTGAAAATATAAACCCCGCCTTCCTCCCACAGCTAAAGCAGTGGGCTTCCGACGGATGTTCTCGTGACAAACCATGTATTATGCACCATCTGGTTCAGCTGGTAACTCGCATTAATGATGCCGCCGGCCCCAGCCGGTATGAAGATGATCATGCCCATGACGGCAGTGAAAAAAACACATATATACATGACTAATATGTGTTCCCCTTTTTTAAAGGGCCATTTAATTGAGTACAATGTTTTGGACCAATAACGATTTCTTTAAATAAATAACCCTGAATTTAAGTAAATTCCTTGAACATAGTGCATAGGATAATTTATAAATCTGCGAAGGAGTGAGAAAAATGTACTATGTTCCTTTTATGTATCCATATCCTTATTATATTAACGTACCAATGTATAACTATGGAAGACAGCCTGTTTACTGGTCTATTCCTAATGAGATAGGGCATGCAAAACGATTGGATTTTTTGCAATCATCAAAGGGAAGAGATAAAATTGAGTTAAAAGATTATGGACCAAAACCGTTTGTAGTTAATATCAACGAGGCTGCGAAGCAAAACAATACGTATCGTACCGCTTTATGGACAGGAAATCATTTGCAAGTTACATTGATGAGTCTCAATGTTGGCGAAGATATCGGTTTGGAAATTCACCCTGACGTGGATCAATTCTTACGTATTGAACAAGGTCAAGGGATTGTTCAAATGGGCAAGAGTAAAGATAATTTAAACTTTGAAAGAAAAGTCTATGATGATTCTGCCATTATGATACCTGCCGGAACATGGCACAATGTAATCAATATAGGTAATATCCCGCTAAAACTTTACTCGATATATGCACCGCCAGAACATCCACGTGGTACTGTACATGTAACAAAAGCCGATGCTATGGCAGCTGAATAAAACTACTGTAAGTAATAAAAAGAAGAATGTGGTTGCTATTATTAGTCTTGCGAATTAGGGAACTATTTTGTATGTTTGTTATTCAATTAATGAGAGCGATGCTTAATAAGGGGCATCGCCTTTGCTATTTTAACAAATGCATCATTCTCAAGAACCCGTCTTATTTTAATTAAACGATCCCTTCATCATTTGTTGGTGTCGCATAGATGCAGAATGGTTGGCTAACGGATGGCGATAGTTGAACAAGACATACAAAAAAGACCGATTGATTTCGGTCTTCTTTCTGTGGTTTAAAAATCAACATTAGAATTTAACAGAGCCTTTTTGAAAAAAACGATGCATATCAGCGTATCACTTCTTTAGATAGAACAAGAGATTTGTACGGCATTATCCCCTACAGGTATACAGCGAAAAAAAAAGAACATTTGGTATGATGTTGGATTCTACCCGGGGGGATTTTTTGTGCAAAGAAAGAACAACCCCTTTTTAATCTATACAAGAAAGAAGGAAAATCACTAAAATGCAGCGAATAACTTTAAATAAAAACATGTATAACTGAGGAGGAAAAGCTATGGAGTTGCGCTTGTCGGGGAAAACAGCACTTGTCGTCGCTTCCAGTCAAGGTCTTGGTAAAGCAATTGCCCGTCAGCTTGTGCTCGAAGGGGCAAATGTCATGATTACAAGCCGAAATGAAGAGAAGCTGCAAGAGGTGGAAAAAGAATTACGTGATTTACATAAAGGACAAGTCGCCCACCTTCAAGCAGATATTACGAAGGCAGAAGATATTCGTCGTCTTGTGCAAAAAACGGTAGACATTTATGGAACCATCGATTTATTGGTGAACAACGCCGGGGGGCCTCCTGCGGGAACGTTTGAAACGATCAGCGACGAAGATTGGTATCATGCGTTTGAATTGAATTTGCTTAGCTATATCCGCATGATTCGGGAAGCGCTTCCGTACTTAAAGAAAAAAGGAGGAAAAATTGTCAACATCGCTTCTTCCTCCATTAAAGAGCCGATTCCGGGGCTGCTTTTATCGAATACATTCCGCACTGGCATCGTCGGTTTGACGAAAACATTAGCTTTTGAATTCGCACCGTACAACATTTTAATTAATACGGTAGCACCGGGACGAATCGCAACAGAGCGGGTCGCATTTTTAGACAAAATCAATGCGGAAAAACTAGGAATTTCGAAAGAAGAAATGGAAGCGCGCATGAAAAGTATGATTCCTCTTGGCCGTTACGGCACACCGGAGGAATTTGCCAATGTCGTTACATTCCTTCTTTCAGAGGCAAACACATATATCACAGGGCAGTCTCTTATTGTTGACGGCGGGATGGTAAAAGCGATTTAATATAGTGCGATGAGGAATTCAATCGAAATACAGCCGCTTTTGAAAAAAGAAAGATAGCGCCTTGGTTCATTTCCAAGGTACTTTTTTATGTTATGATAAACATGATTCATTCAAATGCAGGGAGGGGAAGAAGACAATGAAAACAATCGGCTTTATCGGTCTTGGTGTGATGGGAAAAAGCATGGCTCGCAATTTGCTAAAAGCAGGTTATCCTCTTCTTGTTTACTCACGAACAAAAGAGAAAGCGAACGATCTTATTGAAGAGGGAGCAGTTTGGAAAGAAACAGTTGCACAACTTGCAAAAGAAGCGGATGTTGTCATCACAATGGTTGGATATCCAAAAGATGTGGAGGAAGTATATTTTGGAGAAGAAGGCATACTGGCAAACGTAAAAGAAGGTACATATGTGATTGATATGACCACATCTACTCCGACGCTTGCGGAAAAAATTTATCAGGCGGCGAAAGAACGAAATGTTTATGCGCTTGATGCTCCTGTTTCAGGCGGAGATATTGGCGCAAAAGAAGGAAAATTAACGATTATGGTTGGCGGAGATGAAGAAGTATTTTCCGCGTGTAAACCGATTTTAGAAAGATTGGGAACGAACATTGTTCATCAAGGAAAAGCAGGTGCTGGCCAACATACAAAAATGTGCAATCAAATCGCAATTGCATCGAACATGATTGGCGTTTGCGAGGCGCTTGCCTATGCGAAGCGTTCAGGATTGGATCCGTTTAAAGTGCTAGAAAGCATCTCCCAGGGAGCGGCGGGAAGCTGGTCGCTGAGCAATTTAGCCCCTCGCATGCTTTCCGGCGATTTCAAGCCGGGCTTTTATGTGAAGCATTTTATTAAGGATATGAAAATTGCGTTAGAGGAAGCAGAAAAAATGAATTTGCAACTGCCAGGGCTTGCGCTTGCGAAATCGATGTATGAAGAACTGGCAAAGGCAGGGGAAGAAAACAGTGGCACGCAAGCTTTATATAAGCGATATATCCAAGAATAAGCAGACATCATCTTTATGATGATGTCTTTTTTGTTATTTATCTAAAAATATTGAATATTTTTATAAATAAGGGTATAGTAAAGATAAGGTTACATACTAACCGGTTAGTATAGAAAGGGATGGGGAAGAATGGATTTTTCGTATTCACCGAAAGTCAAAGAGCTGATTAAAAAGTTAAGCGCTTTCATGGAAGGTTACATTTATCCAAATGAAAAGGTGTATAAGGAGCAACTAAACGCACAAGAATCGAGATGGTCTGTTCCGCCGATTATGGAGGAATTAAAAGCAAAGGCGAAAAAAGAAGGACTTTGGAATTTATTTTTGCCGGACAGCGAATACGGGGCAGGGCTGACGAACTTGGAGTATGCGCCGCTTTGCGAGATCATGGGGCGCTCGTTGATTGCGCCGGAAGTATTTAATTGCAGCGCTCCTGACACAGGAAATATGGAAGTGCTCGTCCGCTACGGCACGGAAGAACAGAAGCAAAAATGGCTGATTCCGTTATTAAACGGGGAAATCCGTTCCTGTTTTTCCATGACAGAGCCAGACGTTGCCTCCAGTGATGCGACGAACATTTCTGCAAGCATTGTCCGCGATGGCGATGAATACGTTATTACTGGACGGAAATGGTGGTCGTCAGGCGCTGGCGATCCGCGCTGCAAAGTCGCGATTGTCATGGGAAAAACGAACCCGGATGCCCCGAAACACGAACAGCAGTCGATGATTATTGTTCCGCTCGATACGCCAGGAGTAAAAATTGAGAGGATGCTGCCGGTGTTTGGCTATGACCATGCCCCACACGGCCATGCAGAAATTACGTATGACCATGTCCGCGTCCCGAAAGAAAACATTATTTGGGGAGAAGGAAAAGGATTTGCCATTGCCCAAGGACGCCTAGGCCCAGGGAGAATTCACCATTGCATGCGGCTGATCGGAGCGGCCGAGAGGGCGCTTGAATTGATGTGCCAGCGCGTGCAAAAGCGGGTTGCGTTTGGGAAACCGATCGCAGAACAAGGCGTCATTCGCGATTGGATTGCCCAGTCACGGATCGAAATTGAACAAGCACGGCTGCTTACATTGAAAGCGGCATACATGATGGATACGGTGGGCAATAAAAAGGCGAAAAAAGAAATTGCGATGATTAAAGTGGTAGCGCCAAACGTTGCCTTAAAAGTGATTGACCGGGCCATCCAGGCATTTGGAGCCGCAGGAGTCAGCGATGACTTCCCGCTTGCCGCTCAATGGGCGAATGCGCGCACATTGCGTCTTGCCGACGGGCCGGATGAAGTGCATAAAGAGCAAATCGCCAAATTGGAATTACGACAATATCAATAAAAAAGGAGAGAAATAGCATGCATGTACTAGATTTGTTTAAAATATCTGGAAAAACGGCGATCGTTACCGGAGGAGGGCGCGGGCTTGGCGAACAGATCGCCATCGGCTTGGCGGAAGCAGGAGCGAATGTGGTCGTATGCTCGCGCAAAGTAGAAGCATGTGAACAAGTGAAAGAAAAGCTAGAACAGCTTGGCGTAAAAGCGCTTGCATTAAAATGCGATGTCACGAATCCAGAGGATGTACAGCGCGTCGTGCAAGCGACGGTCGATGAATTTGGGCAAATTGACATTTTAGTCAATAACAGCGGCGCGACGTGGGGGGCGCCGGTAGAAGAAATGCCGCTTGAGGCATGGCAAAAAGTCATCAATGTCAATGTGACCGGAACGTTTCTCATGAGCCAGGCGGCCGGCAAAGTAATGATCAAACAGCGGAGCGGCAAAATCATCAATATCGCTTCTGTCGCAGGGCTTGGCGGAACGAATCCGGAAATATTAAATACGATTGGTTATAACACAAGCAAAGGGGCTGTTATTACGTTTACGAAAGACTTGGCCGTAAAATGGGGAAGATACGGAATTCATGTCAATGCAATCGCACCGGGGTTTTTCCCAACGAAAATGTCCAAAGCCGTCCTTGAGCAAGTGGGACAGAAAGTGCTGCAAAATACGCCGTTAGGACGATTTGGCGGAGAAGATGATTTAAAAGGAGCGATATTATTTTTAGCGTCTCCGGCCTCCGATTTTGTGACGGGATCGTTAATCGTTGTCGATGGCGGAAGCCACGCCTCAGGATCTTAAAAAAGGAGGAATGGGAAAATGAATGAAAAGAAAGCGGCGGCATTATATCCAGAGAATGTATCGTTTCAGTTTGATATTCCCAACATCACATTATGTGATATTTTGCAAGAGCAAGCCAGGCAATATCGCGACAATCCAGCATTGACTTTTTATAATAAAGTGATTACGTACGGCGAGCTAGTCCATGCGGTGAATAAATTTGCCTCGAACTTGCAGCAGCAAGGCATCCAAAAAGGTGACCGCGTTGCCATTATGCTGCCAAACTGCCCGCAGTATGTGATCGCTTACTATGCGATTTTACGAATCGGCGCGATTGTGACGCAAGTAAATCCGATGCTTGTGGAGCGCGAGTTAATCCACTTGCTGACCGATTCAGGAGCGGAAACGATCGTGATTTATGATGCCCTTTACCCACGGCTGCAGGCGGTGCGCAAAGATACGCCAATCAAGCGGGCCATCGTCGTCAGCTTCCAGCCGCTATCCTCTAGCTCCCTAGATACGAACGATGTGACATTTGAACAGTTTCTTGCTCAAGGAAGCGGAAGCGTACAGCCGGTGTCGATCGAGCCGGAGCACGATGTTGCCGTTCTGCAATATACAGGAGGAACAACAGGACGTTCCAAAGGTGCGATGTTAACTCACCGAAACATTTTAGCAAATGTCATGCAATGTGCTGAATTTTTCAAAGGAACGTATGAGGTCGGAAAGGAACGTTATTTAACCGTCATTCCGCTTTTCCATGTGTTTGCAATGACATCGGGCATGAATATGGCGATTTATGTCGGCGCCAACAACATTTTATTGCCGCGCTTTGAACTGAAGGAAGTGTTAGAGACGATTAAAGAGAAGCAGCCGACTGTGTTCCCTGGGGTGCCGACAATGTATGTCGCAATTACGAATACGCCAGGGGTGGAGCAATACGGCATTAACAGCATTAGAACGTGCAACAGCGGCAGCGCGCCGATGCCGCTCGAGCTGATGCGGGAATTTGAAGAGAAAACCGGCGCTGTCGTGTTAGAGGGATACGGTTTGTCGGAAGCATCGCCAGTGACTCACTGCAATCCGCCGTTTGCGGAAAGAAAACCGGGAACGGTCGGCATCGGCATGCCAATGACGGAGTACAAAATTGTCGATGTTGCCACCGGAACAGAAGAGTTAAAACCAGGGGAAGTAGGCGAACTCATTATTCGCGGACCGCAGGTGATGAAAGGATATTGGAACATGCCGGAAGAAACAGCGGTGGCACTTCGGGATGGATGGCTATATACGGGTGACTTGGCAACGGTTGATGAAAAAGGATATGTAACAATCGTCGACCGGAAAAAAGATATGATTATTGCCGGCGGTTACAATATTTATCCGCGTGAAATTGAAGAGGTGCTTTACGAACATCCGGCAGTAAAAGAAGCGGTGGCGATCGGCGTGCCAGATGAGTACCGCGGTGAAACGGTAAAAGCGATCATCGTATTAAAAGATGGAAAAGAAGCAACAGAAGAAGAAATTATCGCGCATTGCCGCAAAAATTTAGCCGCCTACAAAGTGCCTCACATTGTCGAGTTTCGCGCCGAATTGCCAAAAACAAACGTCGGCAAAATTTTGCGCCGCGCTCTTCGCGAAGAGGCGCTCCGTTCAAAATAAAGAAAGAAGTGCGTTCTTCCAAAAGCGGTCAAGTCACATGCTTGTTGTCTTATTGGCTTGACCGTTTTATGATAATGGCAGGAATAAACATGACAGGAAAGGTGGAAGAGCGTGAAGGAAAAAATTATGGCGGCAGGCATTATGCTATTTGAACAAAAAGGATTTAGCGAAACTTCCATTCAAGATATTGTGGATATGCTCGGCGTGACAAAAGGAACATTTTACTACTATTTTAAAAGCAAAGAAGAATTATTAATGGATATCCATCTTCGCTATATTGAAGCACTGCTTGAAAATCAAAAGAGAATTATAGAGGATTCTACAAAAACAATAAAGGAAAAAGTGTTTGAAATCGTCTATATGCTTATTCATAACATTGAAAAACAAGGAAGACAGGCACGTATTTTTTTCCGGGAAATGAAACATTTAAATGAAGATCATTTAAAGAAAATTGTAGAAAAGCGGGATTTGTTTCGTTACAATCTGCAATTGTTAATAGAAGAAGGGATGAGAAACGGCGAGTTCCGTGACGATTTGCCGCCTTCCATTGCAACGTTGACCGTTTTAGGAGCGGCAAACTGGAGCTACCAATGGTTTCAGCCGGATGGGAAATTGAGCGATTTCGAAGTGGCGAAACATATGGTTTCGATTTTACTGGAAGGAATAGAGAAAAAGTAAAGAGTGCCGCTGCTTGGTGTTTGCATGCCAAGTAGCTTTTTTGAAACATACTAACCAGTCAGTAAAAAAAGGATAAAGGATGAATATGCCAAACGCTCGTAATGGAAAGGAGAAATTGCCATGACGGCGATCATTCCTGTACGTAAAGGAGAAGAACTGCCTGTTGAAAAATTGACCGATTTTTTGAGAAAAACATTGCCGGATTTTCCGGAGGGCACGCTGCAAGTGAGACAGTTTTCCGCTGGACGCTCCAATTTAACGTATTTGCTGTCATGCGGAGAGTGGGAAGCCGTTTTGCGGCGGCCGCCGTTTGGCCCCGTTCCGCCGAAGGCGCATGATATGAAGCGGGAAAGCACATGGCTGACGGAAATTCATCCGATTTTCCCGCTGGCGCCGAAACCGTTATTATTTTGCGAGGATGAATCGATTATTGGCAGTCCATTTTTTGTGATGGAGCGTCGCCATGGCATTGTGCTAGATACGGAGTTTCCAGCGCACATTGTCCCGACAGAAGAATTATGTCGGAAAATCTCGGAAACGATGGTGGATACGCTCGTACAAGTACATCAGCTTGATTATACAAAAACGCATCTTGTCGAGATGGTAAAGCCTAAAAGGTTTATGGAACGGCAAGTACATGGATGGATTCAGCGCTATGAGCGGGCGAAAACGGATGAGATTAAAGAAGTGGAAGCGCTGACGAAATGGCTTGTGAGTCACGTTCCGGAAAACAGCGAAGCGACGATTATTCACTATGATTATAAATTAAACAACGCGTTGTTTGCCGAAGATGATGTCACGCAAATGGCCGGCTTGTTTGACTGGGAAATGTCCACCGTCGGCGATCCGCTTGCCGATCTGGCTGTGGCGATGAGCTACTGGATTGAAAAGGACGATCCGCCGCAGTTGAAAAACGGATTTGGCAGAACGCCGGTTACCGTTTATCCTGGCTTTTATACGCGCGAGGAATTTATTCGGGCATACGCAGAAAAAAGCGGACGGGATATTTCGAATATGCACTTTTATTTAACGTTTGCTTATTTTAAACTCGCTGTCATCGCCCAGCAGATTTATTATCGCTACCGCTGCGGGCAGACGAATGACGAACGCTTCCGCAATTTTGGAAAATTTGTTCAGTCACTCATCCAACATGCATGGCAGCTAGCAATGCGCTGAGGTGAATCCATGGCAAAAGTACATGTCGTCTTTCGCAAAGAAGATATTGATGAAACAGCTTTAGCAGATGGAAAAATAGCGGTTGTGTTCGATATTTTGCTCGCTACTTCCACGATTACCGCCGCCCTTTCGTTTGGCGCTGCTTCCGTTATTCCAGTGCGAAATGCCGAGGAAGCCCGGGAAAAAGCGAGCCTGCTTCCAAACGGGAGCTATGAGCTTGTCGGCGAGTACGAAGGCCGGACGATTGATGGCTTTCGATCTACGGCACCGCTTTTTTTGCAAAAGTTCTGTCCGGGAAAAACGATTATTTTATCCACGACGAATGGCACGGTGGCGATCCGCAAGGCGATGCACGCCAATCATCTTTACGTCGGTAGCTTGCTGAACGGACCGGCGCTTAGCGAGCATATTTGCCGACGGCATGCATCGGAAACGATTGTCGCTATCTGCTCCGGTTCATCAGGAAGATTTTGTTTAGAAGATTTTTATGGTGCTGGTTATTTTATCTCTTGCCTGCTTCAATGCGGCGTTTCTACCCGCGACTTGTCCGATAGCGCCATGGCGGCGTGGCTCTTTTACGAAAAATACAAGACGGAAAACGCGGGGAAAACAGTACTTGCCTCTTCACGAGTCGGAAGATGGATGATGGTCCATGGCCTTGAATCAGACATTGATTATATTAATCAGCAAGGAGTGCTCTCTGTTATTCCATTTTTTCAAAAAACGGCATCGGGAGGAGAAATTCACGATGCAGCGAGGTGCTCATAATGAATATTAACGGAAGGAGAATGAGGGATGAAAGTTGTCCAATTTACAAAATATGGAGATCCGGAAGTGCTGGAAATGGTTGAGATGGAACGCCCGATTCCAACCGGACGTCGCGTGCTTATAAAAGTGGAAGCGATTGGAGTAAACTATGCGGACACCGCACGTCGGGAAGGACATTATGTCGTTCCGACTCCGCTTCCGTTTATACCAGGAGCGGAAGTGGCTGGAGTCGTGAGCGAAGTCGGCGAAGATGTTACCTCTGTTCATATCGGGCAGCGTGTCGTTGCATTAATCGAATCAGGTGGGTATGCTGAATATGTCAACGTAGATGAGCGTGGAGTGATTCCTATTCCCGATGAACTTGATTTTCAGCAGGCAGTTGCTCTTCCTGTTCAAGGATTAAGCGCGTACCATATTTTAAAAACGATGGGACGTTTAGAAGAAGGAGAGACGGTATTGATTCATGCTGCGGCAGGGGGAGTTGGAACGCTCGCTGTTCAGCTTGCGAAAATTTTTCGTGCCGGAAACATTATCGCTACGGCTAGCACCGAAGAGAAAAGAGCACTTGCTAAACAGCTTGGAGCGGATGCAGCAATCGATTATACCAAAGAAGGATGGAAGGACGAGGTTCTTGAATATACGAACGGAAAAGGAGTAGATGTGGCGTTAGAGATGGCAGGAGGAGATATTTTTCACCAGACACTCGATTGTTTAGCTCCATTTGGACGGCTTGTCGTTTATGGTGTGGCGAGCGGTCAATTTACACGCATGAATCCAGCGCGTCTGATGGGAAAAAATTTATCTGTCATCGGCTTCTTTTTGCCGCAAATAATGAGAAAATCAGAGTTGTATCAACAAAGTTTGCAAGAATTATTGACCTATGTTCAAACAGGAAAACTGATATTGGCGATTGGCGGTGTTTATCCGCTCGAGCAAGCGGCTGAAGTACATCGTCTTCTTCAATCACGAAAAACGCATGGAAAACTCATCCTTGTTCCATAGGGAAAGAAGAAAACAGTGAGTACGGTCAACAAGTACTCACTGTTTTTCTTTGAGATATCGTTCTAGACGATCTAGCCCTTTCTTAAGGGTATCTAGTGAATAAGCATAAGAAAGGCGTACATATCCTTCCCCATATTCGGAAAAGGCGCTGCCAGGAACGAGCGCGACACCAGCTTTATTCACAACATCAAGCGCAAAATCGAAAGACGATTGACCGAAAGCGGCGATAGATGGAAATAAGTAAAAGGCACCGCTCGGTTTTTCCACTTCCAGTCCCATTTTGATTAGACGATGGTAAGCATATTCCATTCGTTCTTTGTATTGGGAGCGCATCGTTTCCGCGTCATTTTTTCCTGCTGTTAAGGCGGCAAGCGCAGCTTTTTGAGACACAGATGATGTGCATGAGACGCTGTATTGGTGTACTTTGATCATATGTTTTGTAACGAAAGATGGAGCGAATACGAATCCGATCCGCCATCCTGTCATCGAGTGGGATTTGCTCAATCCATTAATAACGATTGTTTGTTCGCGCAACCATTTTGCGATCGAATGGTGTTCGCCATTATAAACGAGTTCGCTATAAATTTCGTCTGAGACAATCCAAATTGGCCGCCCCTTTACTAGCTCGGCGATTTTCTGAAGTTCTTGTTCGGACAGAGTGACTCCGGTAGGATTCGAAGGGTATGGGAGTACGATACAACGAGTCCGTTCATTTAAGTAAGGAGCAATTAATTCAGCAGATAGACGAAATCCGTTCGACCGTGTATCGACATATACCGGTTTTGCTCCACATAATTGGATCAGCGGTTCGTATCCTGGATAAACAGGACCTGGCAAAATTACTTCTGTTTCTTCTTCTAAAATGGTGCGAAATGTAATGTCAAGCGCTTGGCTTGCTCCAACGGTGACAATTACTTCGTCAGAATCGTAATATAACCCGTATTTTTCAAGAATAAAATCACATGCAGCTTGGCGCAGTTCAAGAAAACCAGCGTTATGCGTATACGTTGTAAAATTATCTGTAATTGCCTCTTTTCCTGCTTCTTTTATATGTTCAGGAGTGGGAAAATCCGGCTGCCCAATCGTTAGTGAAATCAAATCGGGACGGTTGGCAACCATGTTAAAAAATCTACGAATACCGGATATTTCAATATTTTTTACACGTGAATGTATAAGATGTTCCACCGATTGCTCATCCTTCCGTTATCATCGTTTGATCACATTTTATCATGTTTGACGATTGGATGAGAATGGGGAAAAATAAAAGTGAGCCGCCTCCATTTTTCTTTAATAAATTTTGGAAGAAGTGGCTCACCTTATTATTTGACCATATGACTCAGACGTTTCACACTCGAACATTTTTCTCTCCTCTTAAGCACCATGTTTTTTTAGAAGCTCATTATATTGTGCGGAAAGTTCTAAAAAGAGTGGCTTATTTCGCGTCATAAGCGCTTCGTCAATCTTTTCCATCAGTTTTTGTTTTTGAAACTGGAATATTGCTTGTTGTAATATTTTTTCCGCCAGCGGGCCATAATTACTTTTTTCTTCCATTTGGCTAGGTAAAATAGCACCTTCGTGAGGATATTGTTTTTCGTACATATGTGATTCCTCCCCTACTTGGGAACGATAAGTTCCCTTTTTTATATTATCCTTGTTTTTGATCAAAAAGTAAAGAAAATTTTGATAAATATTCTTTAACATTTTCTACATCATGTATATCCCTTTTTTGTTAGGATGAAGCCTATTTTCGGTTATCATATGTAGAGGAAAGTAGATTATAGATCGTAAGGTGATTAGCATGATTCGGACATGTGTCATTACAAAAGAATTTGAGGTTATCTATGATGTTCCGCTTTCATTTGTAAATAGTCCAGATGTTTCATGGTATTGGGTTGATTTTCATGAACCGACTGAGAATGAAGCAAAGTTGTTGGCTGATTTTTTCCATTTCCATCCTCTTGCGATTGAAGACTGTTTAGAATATGTACAACGCCCAAAGCTTGATTTTTATGATCGGTATTTATTTGTTGTTTTGCATGCCATTGATGGAAATTCGCTCGAAGCGGAGGAAGTCGATTTATTTGTTGGGCAAAATTTTGTCGTGTCTTTTCATAAGCAATCGATTCATGCGGTGAATGAAGTATGGACACGAATCAAAAACGATGAAGATTTCCAGCAAGGACCGTTCCATGTGATGTACCGTATTATAGACAAGCTTGTCGATGACTATTTTCCTCCGATTTATCATATTGAAGATGTATTGAATGAATTAGAGGAAAACACAAACGATGAGGAGGTTCAAGACATTATCGAAAAAGTATTTGATATTCGCAGTGATTTATCGAAGCTAAGAAGAACGATTGTACCGATGCGCGATTTGCTATACCGAATTATTCATTCCGACCGTTTTCAGCGTATGAAGGAGCGCCAATTATATTTTCACGATATTTACGACCATCTGCTGAAACTGGTGGAAATGATTGAAACAAATCGCGAAATTACGTCTGATATACGTGATAGTTATTTGTCGCTTACCTCGAACCAGATGAATACGATTATGATGACATTAACAGTAATTACGACGATTTTTATGCCATTAACGTTCATTGCCGGTATTTACGGAATGAACTTTGATAATATGCCGGAATTGCATTGGAAATACGGTTATTTTATGGTTCTTGGGGTGATGGCGGTCATTACGATTTTGATGTTTTTTTGGTTTAAACGGAACGGATGGTTCCGATTTCTTAAAAATAATTATAAAGATAAGGAATGATGGAAACGTCTGATTGAATCTTACACTGCGTATAAATGGAATTAAGGACAAAGTATGCGAAGGAGAGATAAAATGAAGCGAATTGCTGTTATTGGGCAGTCAGGAGAAATCCCCGATGAGGTACGACATGTTGCGGAGGAAGTAGGGGCGGAAATTGCGAAGCGAAATGCCGTTTTATTAACAGGCGGGGGAAGCGGTGTGATGGAAGCGGCATCGAAAGGAGCGAAAGAAGCGGGAGGACTTGTTATTGGCATCTTAGCTGGAGATCGTATTGATGTTGCAAATGATTATATCGATATCCCCATTACAACAGGTCTTCATTTTGATTTCCGCAGTCTTATTCTTGTTCATTCCTCTGATGCGCTGATTATGATTCGTGGCGGAAACGGAACATTGGGCGAGTTATCCGCGGCATATATGAATAAAAAGCCGGTTATTATTATCGAAACGACTGGCGGTTGGGCAACGAAAATAAAAGAAGTTGCTTATGAAGGCGGCTATTTAGATGAACGGCGTACGGTGGAAATCGCGTTTTGCCATTCGGCCAAAGAAGCGGTAGAACTTGCTTTTCAACGAATCGAGGCGCCGATCGATATAACAAGAAATACAGGACGAATAGGCGATTAATCGATGTGAACGATTGTATGAAACAGGCAGTAAGTTTCATATATATGGCAGAGAGAACATTATGGAAAGGGGGAAGCTGATGGCAAAAGGTGTTTGGGGTGTCGATTCTGCGCAAGCAGTAACGGAAAAGTTGTTTCAATGTGTGAAAAATGAGCTTGGCTACCCAAAATTTTGGGGGCGGTATTTAACCAATGTTCCGAATGTTTCCGACGGTTTAACCAAAGAGGAAATTACACGTTTAAGAAATTACGGGATTAAAGTGATGCCTGTTTATAATGCGTTTCGTGAGGCTGTAGGATATGCAAACGGACAAGTGGCGGCACGCAATGCAGTATTCCATGCGCGGCGTCTTGGCATTCCAACAAATAAAGTATTATTTGCAAACATCGAAGATTTTTTTCCGATCGATGCCTCATGGATTGTAGCATGGGTGGAGACGATGCATCCGACAGGTTATCGTCCAGGGGTGTATGCTGACCCGACAAAAGGCGATTTTGCTAGTGCTTATTGTGAGGCGATCCAGGCAAATAACCAAGTCGCTGTACAAACCATCATTTGGAGTTCGGCGCCAAGACCAGGGACGACAAAAGAACAAAAAGCGCCGAAATATCAGCCGGCAGCCCCGAATTGTAAAGCGAACGTTTGGGTTTGGCAGTACGGCCGTGATGCAGCATCATTTCCGGTTGATACGAATTTAGCCGATCGCAGATTGCTTGATTTTTTATATTAAAGTTTTAAGGTTGCAGTAGAAAAGACTGCAACCATTTTTTATAAATTGCAAAACAAATATAAAAAATATTGGTTCTTTATGCATTCAACAATATAATAAAATATAGACCATATTAAATAGGAAGGACGTAGCGGCAAATGGAAGAAAGATCAAGCATTTTATTGGAAAGTGGTACGAACGAACTAGAAATAGTGGAATTTTTGATTGCAACTAATCGTTTTGCCATCAATGTCATGAAAGTACGCGAAATTGTTAAGCCTGCCCCAATCACAAAAATTCCACACTCCCATCCGCATATTGAAGGGATTATTGAATTGCGCGGAGAGGTGCTTCCGGTTGTCGATTTAGCAAAAGTGCTTCATTTCCCACCTTCCGAAAACCCTGAGCACGATAAATTTATTGTCGCTGAGTTTAACCAACTAAAAGTTGTTTTTCATGTACATGATGTGACACGTATCCATCGGATTTCGTGGAAACAGATTGAAAAACCGTCACAAATGTATCAAGGGCTAGAAGCACAAATTATCGGTGTGGTGAAATTAGAGGGGCAAATGATTTTGCTGTTGGACTTTGAAAAAATTATTGCCGACATTAACCCAGACTTAGGAATAAACACACAGAAAATAAAAAATTTAGGGAACCGAGAACGTTCACAAAAAAAGATCATCGTGGCAGAAGATTCACCATTATTAAGGAAATTGCTGCAAGATACGTTAGCGGAGGCAGGATACGTATCGGTGGAGTTTTTCGAAAATGGGGAGGATGCTCTTCACTATTTACAATCGATTGCTGATACAGGAAAAGATATTGCGGATGAAGTGCAGCTTGTTATTACAGATATTGAAATGCCACAAATGGATGGGCATCATTTAACAAAGCGTATTCGCGAAGACGATAAGTTAAAGAAACTTCCTGTCATTATTTTTTCTTCTCTTATTACCGATGATCTTCGTCACAAAGGAGAGAAAGTTGGAGCAACAGCGCAAGTAAGTAAACCAGAAATTGGTGAACTCGTCAACATGATTGATGCACATATCTTATGAATCAATGAGACAGGGAATTTTTCATTTATATATAAAGTGGATTATCGTGCATGATCGTTTCACAAAGTCTCTAAAATAATAAACAGCCAATTCAATGCGCAGAAGCCTCTTCGATGGAGATGACACAGCTCCCACCTCTAGATGTAAAGGTGGGAGAGATTCCATCAATAGCTTTCTCCAAGGCGTTTAAATACTGGTTTTTGATACGATTTTTTTTGTTTTGGTGGAATTGGTTTGATGCCTGTATATGTTTGTAACAGTGCTTTAGCTTTGGACAACGGCATTCTCGTTGCAGGATTGCGGTAAGAGTCATTAAGTGCTCCAAGATGCGGAAGGGTTGCGAAGTCTTCTTTTGTTGGAGGAATATGAAAATAATAATCGCCGACAGCGACAAGTACATCAGACTGCTGCTGGCTATATTTCGGATTGCGAGAAAAGTGTAAGCCAACTTTTTTCGCTTTTCCTTCTTGCAGCAATTTTTCAATTGCTTTTTTCTTAAGAAGGTATAGGAAAGATGGGTTTAACGCAGTTTTTGCGTGGCGGTTTACTGTAAAAATCGCTTTTGCTATGTTATCTATTGTCGGTTCTAACGGTTCCATTAGCACGTCTCCTTTTCATTATTGATTTAGTTTAATTATACAACATGAACATATGTTTGCAAAACAGCTTTTTTGCTTGCTTTGTTTTTTATGATAGAAAAGGACGGTTGGAATACGCCGCATAACCATTTTTGGCGGCTTTCTTTATAAACCGTCCTGTTGTTTTTCTAATGCTTGGTGTTGCAATGTAAAGACAGTCAATTCGGGCGGTGAAAGAAATCGGAGTGGTATTCTTGTTGTTCCAAGTCCACGGTTTACATATAGTGTTAAATGATGAATTTGATAAAATCCTTCATAATATGTTTCTGAAAGCGGCGGAGTGATAAGCGGTCCGATGAAAGGAAGCTGGACTTGCCCGCCATGACTATGTCCTGATAGCTGTAGATGAACTGGATGACGGCTCATTTGCATGGCACCATCCGGTTCATGCAGCAACGCGATGGTATAAGTCGAATCAGGAATGGATTTTACCATTTCAGAAAAATTTGGTTTACCGAGCATCATATCATCTACGCCGGCAATGGCGATGAAACTTTCGTTTTGTCGCTTAATGAGAACATGTTCATTGACAAGCATTTGAAATCCCGACTTTTCCATAATATGGCGGTATATATCTGTTCCATACCCACCGTGATCGTGGTTTCCGTAAATACTAAATTTTCCAAGTGGAGCACGAATGCGAGAAAGCTCGTTGGCAACTGCATCAATGTGTGGGTATTTGTTTGGCTCATCTAATAAATCTCCTGTAAACAACACGATATCTGGCTGCAATTCGTTAATTTTTTCGATTGTATAACGAAAGCGATTTAACCCGTAATAATGACCTAAATGAACGTCGCTAAACTGCAAAAGTTTCGTTCCAGTAAACTCTTTCGGAATAAGCGGGTGAGAAATAATATGATGGGTAACGGTTAATTTTGCTGGTTCAATAAAACGAGCGTAACCATAACTGAATGATGTTGCCAAAATTCCCCCAATGCCGGTGATCATCAATTTTTTTAAAAATGTTCGCCGATTCATCCGTTTCATAATGTGCCGTCCTTTCACAATAGCTTTATTATAATGGAAAAAAGAAAAAGAGGACAATAGGGCAAAAATAATGTTAGAAAATTTCGTATATTTATAGTAAGATAGAAATGAATGAGTAATCAGTCATTTTTACAAAGGGGGAGAAATATGAACGGCAAAGTAATCATTATTACTGGTGGTTCGAGCGGGATGGGAAAATATATGGCAAAACGGTTTGTGGCAGAAGGTGCGAATGTCGTTATTACGGGAAGACGGCTTGAAGCATTAGAAGAAGCGAAAAAAGAAATCGAATCTCCAAATGGAAAAGTTCTTCCGATTCAAATGGATGTACGTGATCCCGAATTAGTCGCTGAAATGGTAAAACGCACGGATGCGGAATTTGGCAAAATTGATGCACTCATTAACAATGCTGCTGGCAATTTTATTTGTCCTGCGGAGAAGCTATCGATTAATGGTTGGAATAGTGTGATTAATATCGTATTAAACGGTACATTTTACTGTAGCCGTGAGGTCGGAAATTATTGGATTAATAACGGTCAAAAAGGTTCCATTATCAATATAGTCGCTACATATGCTTGGAGAGCTGGTGCAGGTGTTATCCATTCCGCGTGTGCGAAAGCAGGAGTGTTGGCGATGACGAGGACGCTTGCGGTAGAATGGGGACGAAAATACGGGTTCCGCGTCAATGCGATCGCACCTGGGCCAATTGAGCGGACAGGAGGTGCGGAACGGCTTTGGGAATCAGAAGAAGCGGAAAGAAGAACCATTGAAAGTGTTCCATTAGGACGTCTCGGCACACCGGAAGAAATTGCTGCCCTTGCCGCATTTCTTCTTTCTGATGATGCCGCTTACATTAATGGGGAATGTATTACAATGGATGGCGGACAATGGCTCAACCAGCATCCATTTTAAAAAACGTAACATGTATGAGCGGTTTCCTAACATTAGGAAACCGCTCATGTTTTTATCAGATCGGTGCCATTTCATTCGACGCCATCTTTCCAAACCGATGAAAAACCTATCTACCATGGAAGTTTTTCAATATGAACCTCTCTCACCTACATTCCATTTAAGGCGGAGTTTTTTATCTTTATAAAAAAACTCCCAATTCTTCCTCCTCTTTGCTTCATTTCGAGGGGGGGGAGAAAAATGTTAAAAAAAGATATCGAAGGGAGCACGTATGATATAATATGACAAAGATGGTGTGTGTATAAAAGAGGTGAGCAGGATGGATGCATTAGATGTAATGGCGAATTTGCAAAATGTTTTTCCGTACTATCAAGCGATTTTTAGTGCAGATGAACATTGTGTGATTGGATATGAAGTGCTAGGAAGATACCAATCGGAAACGGGAGTTGTAAGTCTCGGTCCATTTTTTTGCGATGAAACAATACCGGAAGAGTTCCGTTTAGAAGTGGATGAAGTGGTAACAAAAAAAGCACTTGATTATTTTCTGTCCCTCGATGACTATACACTGCTTATTTTTTTAAATCGTGATGTAAATTTATTAATGCTTGACCGTGCTGAGTCATTTTTGCAGCTTCTTCTTCAATATGAAACAAGAGGATTGTCGTTAGAGCGCGTTGTGCTAGAAATTAATGAACACCATTTTAAGGGAGATTTACAGCAATTAAGTCATTTATTAACATATATTCGTACTTATGGAATTAAAATTGCGGTAGACAATATAGGTGAGCATAGCAGTAACTTAGAGAGAATCGGGTTATTGTCACCTGATATTTTGAAAATTGATTTGCACCAATTGCGGACAACTTCCATGTATCAAGCGTATCAAGATGTGATTTATTCCATTTCTCTGCTCGCTCGTAAAATCGGAGCAACGCTTTTATATGAAGATATCGAAACGTCGTTTCAATTGCAATATGCGTGGCGAAACGGAGGACGTTATTACCAAGGGTATTATTTGGCGAAACCATCTGCCGAGCTAGTGCCGCGTGATATGTTGAAAGAGCGTCTGCGTCAAGAATGTCATCATTTTATTCAGCAAGAAAAGAAAAAATTAGAAACGCTTTATCGCATTTCTGAACAGTTTCAGAAACGATTGGCAACACTTTTGGCAAAATATAAGAAAGTATCTAATTTTGATGAACTTATTTCGCTTCTAGCTAATGAGCTAAACGATGTTTGTTTCCGCATTTATGTTTGTGATGAAGACGGGTTTCAACAGTCGGCGAATATGTTTAAGCGCAATGACTGCTGGGAATTGCAGCCGCAATATTACATGAAAAATTGGAGTTGGCGGCCATACTTTTTAGAGAATATTATTCGGATGCGTTCACGTAAACGCGGGATTCTTTCCGATTTATATGCAGATATCGAAACAGGGGAAACGATTCGTACGTATTCGTATCCAATTGACGATCGGCACTATTTATTTATCGATTTATCATATAGCTATTTATTTGAGCATGATGCTCATTATTAAAATGGTATAAAATTCTTTTCCTCGTGGCAAAGTAAGCATGAGGTGAAGAAACAATGGCACAGTTGACATTTACATTATCAATCATTGCAATTTTAATTGCTGTTATTGGGGGCGTATACACATTTCGTCTCGGGCGACAACAAAAATGGCAGGAGGAATTGGATGCTCCTATCCCCGAGAAGGTGCAAGAACATGTATTTTTGCGCAACCCAATTTTTTTGGCGTATATTTCGGCCGTCTTATTAGCTGCGATTGCGATTTTTTATTTGGCATTACGTTATTGATGAGTCAAAATGAGCAGTCCTATTAGGGAGTGCTCTTTTTTTTATGTTGATGATGCCAGATGATTGGTTTTACGAGCAGCAAGCAAAAAACGAATGATCAAAATCAAAATGCGCTTCGTTGTTATATGCCGGTGATATAAAGCTTTGGGAAATAAGACTTTTTTACGTGTTCAATGAATATATATTTAATTGAGTTTCCAAAGGGGGAATAAAAAATGGGAAAGCAATTACTTCAAACATTATCGCATGAAGAGCAAATATTGCTCCTAGATATTTTGTTTACGCAACAATACGCATTGGATCTTGTTAGTTGTGAACTTGCTGATATAGAAAATGGAGAAAAGCAAGTGGACGAAAAACGGTATCAACAACTTTTACGTTTATACGATCGGCTTCTTCAAGAAACATATGACTTTACGTAGTACTATCGCTTCAAAATAAGCGATAGTTCTTTTTAATAAGAAGACCACTTTAAAATATGATAAACTGAAGAAGGGAAAACGCTAAAAGAGAAAGGCGGAAATAGGTATGACAAGTTTGGGGAACAATGAGTTTGCACATATGACAATTGCGCAATTTCTGATCCCTTCGGATAAAGTAGCACACGTTCAACTCGGAAACTATTTAGACCATGCATTATTAGTATTGACGAAAACTGGTTATTCCGCTATTCCTGTATTGGATACTTCATATAAACTTCATGGATTAATTAGTATGACGATGATAATGGACGCGATTTTAGGGTTGGAGCGCATTGAATTTGAACGATTGGAAACGATGAAAGTGGAGGAAGTGATGAATAAAGACATTCCCCGCCTTTTATTGGATGATGATGTTTTGAAAGGAATTGAAGTTATTGTAAATCACCCGTTTGTTTGCGTTGAAAATAAAGATGGGTATTTTGAAGGAATTTTTACAAGACGAGAAGTATTAAAGCGATTAAATAAACAGCTGCGGCAACTTAATCATTACCATAAATTATATGAAAAATAAGTTGCGCAAGAAGAAGGACCGTAATGGCATGCAATAGATTAGCAGCTGCTTTCGCTTTATTTTTTGCGCGACTCTTGCTATAAGCTCGTAAAGCTGGAAGCTTCCGCAAGTACAAGTCTTCTATGTAAGTTATTGAAAATTCTACTTCTTGTGATCCATTTTTTCGACTGCACTTATGCGTGACGAAGGCAAGTCATTGACTTGTCTTCGTCAGTCGAAAAATCTCTTGATAAAAAGCGCAAAGAACCAAATATCAAGTTGCATTTATATAGAAAGTGCTGCAAGATTCCATTTTATGAATTTATGCTTGTCACCATCATCTTTGTTTTGCTAAAGTAAGAAAATAAGAGCACAAAAGGAGGATGATGTCATGAAAATGATGGATGCGAATGAAATTATTTCTTTTATTCAAAACAGCAAAAAGTCAACACCTGTTAAAGTATACATAAAGGGAAACCTTGAAGGAATTGATTTTGGTCCAAGCGCGAAAACGTTTATTACTGGAAATACTGGTGTTGTTTTTGGGGAATGGCAAGAAATTCAATCGGCATTGGAAGCCAATAAAGAAAAAATTGAGGACTATGTCATTGAAAATGATCGCCGCAATTCCGCGATTCCGCTTCTTGATTTGAAAGGAGTAAAAGCGCGCATTGAGCCAGGCGCCATTATTCGTGATCAAGTCGAAATTGGCGATAATGCGGTTATTATGATGGGTGCTGTCATTAATATCGGTGCCGTCATCGGTGAAGGAACGATGATTGATATGAACGCAGTGCTCGGCGGCCGCGCAACGGTCGGAAAGAATTGCCATGTTGGCGCTGGCGCTGTTTTAGCAGGTGTGATTGAGCCGCCTTCCGCTAAACCAGTGATCGTTGAAGACGATGTAGTGATTGGCGCAAATGCCGTTATTTTAGAAGGCGTTACGGTCGGCAAAGGCGCGGTCGTGGCCGCTGGCGCTATTGTCGTTGAAGATGTGCCGCCGTATACGGTTGTTGCTGGTGTGCCGGCGCGCGTGATTAAGCAAATTGATGAAAAAACAAGAGCAAAAACAGAAATTAAACAAGAACTTCGCCAGTTATAAACATAGCCAAACACAAAAGCTGTCCCATCTTTGGGCCAGCTCTTTTTTCAATGGAGGAGATAGAGATGTCATCAATCAGTCCGTTTGTGGCGATTCGCCGCGATTTGCATAAAATTCCCGAGTTAGGGTTCCAAGAATTTAAGACGCAGCAATATTTATTGCGTTACATTCATGCGTTGCCGCAAGAACGGCTGGAAATCCAAACGTGGAAAACCGGGATTTTTGTAAAAGTAAAAGGAACAGCTCCGCGAAAAATGATCGGCTACCGCACTGATATCGACGGCCTGCCGATTAAAGAGGAAACGGGATTGCCATACAGCTCGGAGCATGAAGGAAACATGCATGCGTGCGGGCACGATGTGCATATGAGCATCGCGCTTGGGCTGCTTACGCATTTTGCCGAGCATCCTATCCAAGATGACTTACTATTTATTTTCCAGCCGGCAGAGGAAGGGCCAGGCGGTGCGAAACCAATGCTTGAAAGTGAGATTATGAAAGTATGGAAGCCGGATATGATACTTGCTTTACATATCGCCCCGGAATATCCGGTTGGCACGATTGCGACGAAAGAAGGATTGCTGTTTGCCAATACGTCGGAACTGTTTATTGATTTGAAAGGAAAAGGCGGGCATGCCGCATTTCCGCACTTGGCGAACGATATGGTTGTTGCTGCCTGCTCGCTTGTTACGCAGCTTCAGTCTATCGTTGCGCGCAATGTCGATCCGCTTGACAGTGCTGTTATTACAATTGGAAAAATTTCAGGCGGTACAGTACAAAATGTGATTGCAGAGCATGCGCGCTTGGAAGGAACGATTCGCACATTGTCGGTGGATTCGATGAAAAAAGTGAAAGAGCGGATTGAAGCGATGGTCAGTGGAATAAAAATGGCGTATCAATGCGAGGCGGAAATTGACTACGGTTCCATGTACCATCAAGTTTATAATGATCCGGAGTTAACGACGGAATTTATACAGTTTGCTGAAAATTATCAGGGGATTCGATTCATTCGCTGCAAAGAAGCGATGACCGGAGAAGACTTTGGGTATATGCTTGCAGAAATCCCAGGATTTATGTTTTGGCTTGGCGTCGATTCTCCCTATGGGTTGCATCATGCGAAGTTGACTCCAAACGAAGCGGCAATTGATCAGGGGATTTCGTTTTTAATATCGTACATTACGTGGAAAGGAAACAATTAATTTATTGTATAGTTCCACCTTCCTTAAGGCACATTATGTGTATGAGGAGGTGGATTGCTATGCCGAAAATTGGTGTAGAACATTCGTTAACAAGCGTACAAGAAGCATTAAAAGCGAAAGGATACGAAGTCATCCCGCTTCGAGGGGAAAATGATGCAAAGGGCTGTGATTGCTGCGTAATTACTGGCCAAGATGCTAATGTCATGGGCATTCAAAATACAGTTACAGCTGGCCCTGTGATCGAAGCGAGCGGTCTAACTGCAGAAGAAATTTGTCAAAAAGTTGAAGAAAAATTACGCTAATGGCTGACGGGCTGTCCGTACCAACAGCCCGTTTTTTGTCGATGAGAATGAAAAGATAGCAACTGGTTCGAGCAAAGATAAACTCAATGTTGTTTCGGTTCATATGCCACGTTCGGAAAATGATTTAGACATAGAACTTGTCAAAAAAGTAGCGGAAGAACACGGCATTACGCAACCAATTTTAGTCGATAACGAACATAAAATTACAGATGCATTTGAAAATCAATATGTTCCAGCTTATTATGTATTTGATGCCGAAGGAAAACTTCGCCATTTCCAAGCTGGCGGAAGCGGCATGAAAATGTTAGAAAAGCGTGTGAACCGTGTATTAGAAGAAAACGAAAAAACACAACAATAACGGGAGAAAGAGGAACGAAAGCACGATGATTTCGTTCCTTTTTTATTGCATTAAAACAGCTGTTCCGAAATAAGGGAACAGCTGTTTTATTATATTTCCATAATGATTGGCAAAATCATCGGTCTTCGTTTTGTTTTTTCGTATAAGAACGGAGCAAGCGTATCCGTAATTTCATTTTTGATTTCCGACCATTGATTGGTTTTGCGCTCGAGCACTTTTTCAAGATGTTTCGTAATGAGCGCTTGTGCATCGTTAATTAAATCACTAGATTCACGCATGTAGACAAATCCGCGCGAAATAATATCTGGACCAGCCGCGATTTTAAAATCTTTCATATTAATGCTTACAACAACGATGACAAGACCTTCTTCTGACAAAATGCGGCGGTCACGCAAGACGATGTTGCCGATGTCGCCGACGCCGCTGCCATCAATATAAACAGAACCGGACGGAATTTTGCCAACGATGCGAGCGTCCTTTTCACTTAGTCCAAGCACTTCGCCATTATCCATGATAAAGCAATTTTCTTCTGGCACTCCACAATCGATCGCTAGCTTTGCATGCATTTTTTGCATGCGGTATTCTCCGTGAATCGGCATGAAATATTTCGGTTTCATCAAGCGAATCATTAATTTTTGTTCTTCTTGTCCACCGTGTCCAGATGTGTGAATATCGTTTAGCGGGCCATGAATGACTTCGGCGCCAGCGCGATAAAGCATATTAATCGTTCGATTTACACTTACCGTATTGCCCGGAATTGGGGAAGAAGAAAATACGACCGTATCGCCAGGAATAATTTGAATTTGCCGATGGGTGCCATTGGCGATGCGCGATAATGCTGCCATTGGCTCGCCTTGGCTGCCGGTACATAAAATTGTCACGCGATTGGCAGGAAGGCGGTTAATTTCGTTTGCATCCACAAAAGTATCTTTAGGACATTTAATGTAACCGAGCTCTTGTCCGATTTCAATCGCCGCCTCCATGCTTCTTCCGAATACAGCAATTTTTCGGTTGTTCATCACGGCTGCTTCCGTTACTTGCTGCAGCCGATGAATGTTGGAGGCAAATGTCGCAAAAATAATCCGTCCTTGCACTTTACGGAAAATATCATGTATGCTTTCCCCAACGCGACGTTCAGACATGGTGAAGTGTGGAATTTCACTATTCGTGCTGTCGGAAAGTAGACAAAGGACCCCTTTTTTGCCGATTTCCGCCATTTTGGTTAAGTTTGCAGGCTCACCGACCGGTGTAAAGTCGAACTTAAAGTCCCCTGTATGAACAATTTGCCCTACAGGTGTTTTGACAACAACTCCATAACTGTCAGGAATGCTGTGAGTTGTTCGGAAAAATGTCACCGCTGTTTTTTGAAAGCGAATGACATCGTCTTCGCGAATTTCAATAAGTTTCGCTTGTCGGAGAAGTCCATGCTCCTCAAGCTTGTTGCGGATTAACCCTAACGCTAATTTTCCGCCGTAGATTGGAATATTCACTTGCTTTAGCAAGTATGGAATTCCGCCAATATGATCCTCGTGCCCATGAGTAATAAATAATCCTTTTACTTTCTCTGCGTTTTTTACTAAATACGTGTAATCGGGAATGACATAATCAATTCCGAGCAGCTCATCTTCAGGAAATTTAATTCCTGCATCGATAACAATAATTTCATCTTGAAATTGTACGCCGTATGTATTTTTCCCGATTTCACCTAATCCGCCGAGAGCAAATACGCCAACTTGATGATCACTTAAAAATTTCATACTCAAATCTCCAATACTTTAAAATCTGGATTTTTCTTTTCATATTCTAAATGAGCGCCCTCTAACGGCTGAATATACTCAATATTCATGGTGTGTCCTTGCAATTTTTGGCGTACTTCCCGTTCTGATTCCGCTTCAATATATAGCGTTTTTGTTTTTTCTCTCACAGGCACTTCATCAGGATTTTCTTGGTAAAACACTTTGAAAATCATTCTAAAACCTCTCCTTATGAACGATTATTTCTTTAACTTTTTTATTATATATAAAATAAGGGCAGTTTTCATGTTTTTTCATTTCATAACATAAAATACAGAAGGGGAATATAGGAAAAAAGCATTAGCTTTTACCATTTTTGACGAATTTTGATCCTTTCATTCGCATGTTTTTAGAAAGAAGCCCTTCATGAAAGAAGGGCTCTTATCGTAAACGGTTAGGCGATCGATTTTTTTCGGAGCAAATCTTTCCATTGTTGAAGAAGCTTTCTTTTCAGCTTTTTCAACATTTTTCATCACTCCTTACTTCTTATTGTACTCATTTCTTGGCGAAAGTAAATGTTCTTCCTATATTATATTATATGTTAACAAAGGCTTGTTTTTCGCGGATAAAAGTGGAATGAAGCCGAGAAGTGATTTGACATTTTCGGTTTTTTTCAGTACGGTAAGGGTGAAAAAAATGAGATTTTGCATTAAGGGGAAGAGATTGTGAAAAAGAAAATAGTATTTTTTGATATTGATGGAACGCTGCTTGATGAACAAAAAAATCTTCCTGTTTCGACAGTAAGAGCGGTTCAAGAGTTGAAAAAAGCTGGTGTTTATGTAGCGATTGCCACGGGAAGAGCGCCATTTATGTTTGCCAATTTGCGAAAGCAGCTAGGAATTGATTCTTTTGTCAGTTTTAACGGCCAATACGTAGTATTTGAAGGGAATGTCATTTATAAACATCCACTTCATCGGCAAAAATTGCATGAGCTAAAGGAAGAAGCGCATAGAAATGGTCATCCGCTCGTTTTTATGAATGTGAATGAAATGAAAGCAAGCATGGAAGATCATCCATATATTCACAACAGTATGGGGAGCTTGAAATTTCCTCATCCTCCGTTTGATCCGCTTTATTACGAAAATGAGGACATTTATCAAGCGCTCTTATTTTGCAAAGCGGAAGAAGAACAAATGTATGTAAAAGCATATCCGGAATTTCGTTTTGTCCGTTGGCATAATGTGTCAACTGATGTGCTGCCAGTAGGAGGGTCGAAAGCTGAAGGAATTCGGCGAATGATCGAGAAACTCGACATTGCGAAAGAAGATGTATACGCGTTTGGAGATGGGTTGAACGATATAGAAATGTTGAAGTTTGTTGGAACTGGTGTTGCGATGGGCAATGCGCACGAAGAAGCAAAAAAAGTGGCCGACTTCGTTACGAAATCGGTCGGAGAGGAAGGAATATTATACGGATTAAAGCAGCTTGAATTAATTAAATAAGGGGCATATCCCGGTGCGGGATATAGCCCTTCTTTTCATTTATCGTTCGATAGGGATCGCGTTGTCAGGTACTTTAAACGGATTTTTTGGATCAATATGATCATAAAACATGATGCCGTTTAAGTGGTCGATTTCGTGTTGAAATACAATGGCAGGCAGCCCTTTTAACCGAAGTGTTACTTCTTTACCTTCAAGCGTTGTCCCTGTTACGGTAATGCGGGCATAGCGCGGCACATATCCTGGAACGTTCCGATCGACAGATAAACATCCTTCTCCGCTCGTTAAATAGCATTGTTGAACAGAATGGCTCACAATTTTTGGATTAAATAACGCATAGCTATATAAAGTACCTTTTTCATCCGTTACATGGACGGCAATCATTCGTTTTGATACATTAATTTGTGGAGCTGCCAGCCCAATTCCCGGGCGTAATCCATATTTTTCTGCAAGCTCAGGGTTTTGGCTCATTTTTACATAATCAAGAAGGCTTTGTAAAACTTGTTTATCTTCTTCTGATGGAGGAAGAGAAACAGGTTCAGCCACTTTTCGTAGCGTTGGATGCCCTTCTTTAATAATATCTTTCATGGTAATCATCACGTTTTCACTCCTTGTAGACGTTGATGTCTGAATTAAGTCTAACAAAAATCGACTTTGAACGTAAACTAAAATGAAAATGGATGTGCCCGAAAGGAAGGAGAAACGTTGTTCAAAGCAATAAAGCGGTGTGTTTGGTTAACCGTGGTGTTATTTTTGGTTACTAGCTGCAATGAACTTGCCAACGAGGAAGTTTTATCAGCTTTTCAAAAGATAGGCAAGTATGAAAACAGTGTAGTCGAGCAACAAGAAAAACTGAGCGGATTAGAACAAAAACAAAACCAGTTGTATGATCGTATTATGTCGTATGGGATAAAGCGGTTTACAAAGGTGGTGCAATTATCGAAAGAATCATTGGAGCTAATAGAAGAACGGGACAAACATATTGAAAAAGAATATAAAACGATTCAATCAGCAAAACAACAAATAAATACGATCAAGAAAAATATTGACCAACTTCGTGATGAAAATATAAGAAGACAAGTAAACCGTTTAGTAAACATTGCGGAGAAACGTTATGAAACATATGGCAATTTGTATCTTCATTATAAAGAATTGCTTTCATTGGAAAAAGAGCTTTATACTTTATTACAAAATAAATATGTGACACCGGAACAGTTACAACAACAAATTAATCGTATAAATGAACAATATAAAGAATTGGTTAGTATAAACGATCAGTTTAATGAATATACGGAAAAATATAATAAAGAAAAGAAGCGATTATATAACGTGTGGAAATAAATGTTTGTTGCGATAGAAGGCTATATTTTCATAGCCTTTTTTATTTTATGAAAAAAATATAAAACAGATATAATACAGATTAAACCGTTGTAATATAACAGGATTTGTGTAGTTGTTTTTTATACTAAAAATATCCATTTGACATTGAAAAAATATCGATAAATCAAAGTGATTGACGTCTAGGTAAAGAAGGTGTAAACTTAAACATGTAGATGGAATTGTACTAATAAAAATGATCAAATGATTAATACAGGTACTCTAACGACATTTTTTCCGTTTATGCCGTGGAACAAAGGTTACCGCTTTTTATTTATTCATGATTTTGGGTAAATTAATGCTGTATGGACCAATGTTATGAGTTGACTTTATTTTTTAAATTATGAAAGGTAGAGGTGGATCAAATGGGTGCAAAAAAATCCCAATTTAAGTTTAATTTTAAGGAACAGCTTGAAAAAATTGAGGAACAATTTCCGACATTTCAAATTTTAAATGAAGAAGGGGAAGTAGTAAACGAAGCGGCAATGCCGGACTTAAGCGATGATCAACTAAAAGAATTGATGCGCCGCATGGTATACACACGCGTTCTTGACCAACGTTCTATTTCATTAAACCGCCAAGGGCGTTTAGGCTTTTACGCACCAACGGCAGGGCAAGAAGCGAGCCAAATTGCGAGCCATTTTGCGTTAGAGAAAGAAGATTTCATTTTGCCTGGATACCGTGATGTTCCGCAACTTATTTGGCACGGACTTCCGCTTTATCAAGCGTTTTTATTCTCACGTGGGCACTTCCACGGCAACCAAATTCCGGAAGGGGTAAACGCATTGCCGCCACAAATTATTATCGGTGCCCAATACATTCAAGCAGCAGGTGTTGCTTTAGGATTGAAAAAACGCGGCAAAAAGGCAGTAGCAATTACATACACAGGTGACGGCGGTACATCGCAAGGAGATTTCTACGAAGGAATCAACTTTGCTGGAGCATTTAAAGCACCGGCGATTTTCGTTGTCCAAAACAACCGCTTTGCTATTTCTACTCCTGTTGAAAAACAAACAGTAGCGAAAACACTTGCTCAAAAAGCGGTGGCGGCTGGAATTCCTGGCATTCAAGTTGACGGTATGGACCCATTAGCCGTATATGTAGCTGTACGTGCTGCTCGCGAGCGTGCGATTAACGGCGAAGGTCCAACGCTTATTGAAACTTTATGTTTCCGTTACGGTCCGCATACGATGTCAGGAGACGATCCTACTCGTTATCGCACGAAAGAATTGGAAAATGAATGGGAGAAAAAAGACCCGCTTGTTCGTTTCCGTAAGTTTTTAGAAAACAAAGGCTTATGGAGTGAAGAAGAAGAAAACAAAGTGATTGAACAAGCAAAAGAAGAAATTAAAGAGGCGATTAAAAAAGCGGACGAAACACCAAAACAAAAAGTAACCGATTTGATTAGCATCATGTATGAAGAATTGCCATTTAACTTGAAAGAACAGTATGAAATTTACAAAGAGAAGGAGTCGAAGTAAGCCATGGCGCAAATGACAATGATTCAAGCAATCACGGATGCGTTGCGCATCGAACTAAAAAATGACCCAAATGTATTAATATTTGGGGAAGACGTTGGAGTAAACGGCGGCGTATTCCGGGCAACAGAAGGATTGCAAGCTGAGTTTGGGGAAGACCGCGTTTTCGATACACCTCTTGCCGAATCGGGAATTGGCGGTCTTGCCATCGGGTTGGCGTTGCAAGGATTCCGTCCTGTTCCAGAAATTCAATTCTTTGGTTTTGTATATGAAGTAATGGATGCCATTTGCGGTCAAATGGCGCGTATCCGCTACCGCACTGGCGGTCGTTATAATGTCCCGATTACGATTCGCTCACCATTTGGCGGCGGCGTGCATACACCGGAATTGCACTCTGATAGCTTAGAAGGCTTAGTTGCGCAACAACCTGGGTTAAAAGTAGTCATTCCTTCTACTCCTTATGATGCGAAGGGATTGCTTATTTCTGCGATCCGTGACAACGATCCAGTTATTTTCTTAGAGCACTTGAAGCTGTATCGTTCGTTCCGCCAAGAAGTACCAGAAGGAGAATATACGATTCCGATCGGTAAAGCAGATATTAAACGCGAAGGAAAAGATATCACGATTATCGCTTATGGTGCAATGGTGCACGAATCGTTAAAAGCAGCTGCTGAATTAGAAAAAGAAGGCATCTCCGCAGAAGTGGTTGACCTGCGGACTGTTCAACCATTAGATATTGAAACAATCATTGGTTCTGTAGAAAAAACAGGACGTGCGATCGTTGTACAAGAAGCACAAAGACAAGCAGGAATTGCTGCAAACGTTGTAGCAGAAATTAATGAACGTGCGATTTTAAGCTTAGAAGCTCCTGTATTGCGCGTTGCTGCTCCGGATACGGTATATCCGTTCTCACAAGCGGAGTCTGTATGGTTGCCTAACTTCAAAGATGTCATTGAAACAGCGAAAAAAGTCATTAACTTCTAAACATTAGGTGAGAGGAAGGGGAAATTGCCTTCTTCCTCTTTTCCCATACTTTTTTGAAAAGACAATAGGAGGTCGACAAACAGTGGCATTTGAATTTAAGTTGCCGGATATCGGTGAAGGTATTCATGAAGGGGAAATCGTCAAATGGTTTGTCAAACCTGGCGATGAAGTAAATGAAGATGATGTATTGTGTGAAGTGCAAAACGATAAAGCGGTTGTAGAAATCCCGTCCCCTGTGAAAGGTAAAGTATTAGAAATTTTAGTAGAAGAAGGAACGGTTGCAACGGTTGGCCAAACGTTAATCACATTAGATGCGCCTGGATATGAGAATATGACGTTTAAAGGCCAAGAACAAGATGAGCCAAAACAGCAGGAAAAACCGCAAGAAGTGTCGAAAGAAGAAAAGAGCGAAGCGGCAGCTAAACAAGCAGAACCGGCTAAGCAGCAGGAAGTGGATCCAAACCGTCGCGTGATCGCAATGCCTTCCGTGCGCAAATATGCCCGTGAAAAAGGGGTCGACATCCGTCTTGTTCAAGGTACAGGAAAAAATGGCCGCGTCCTAAAGAGCGATATCGATGCGTTCCTTGCTGGTGGCACGGCAGTCGAGCAAAAAGAAGAAGCACCTGCAGCGAAAGCAGAAGAAAAAGCAGCGGCAGCTACTGCGGCACAACAACCAGTTGTGCTTGAAGGAGAATTCCCGGAAACTCGCGAGAAAATGAGCGGTATCCGTCGCGCGATTGCCAAAGCGATGGTCAATTCGAAACATACAGCACCACACGTTACATTAATGGACGAAGTAGATGTGACAAAACTGGTAGCGCATCGCAAAAAGTTCAAAGAAATCGCAGCGGAAAAAGGAATCAAGCTTACTTTCTTACCGTATGTTGTAAAAGCTTTAACATCGGCGTTGCGTGAGTTTCCAGTTTTAAATACATCGATTGATGATGAAACGGAAGAAGTGATTCATAAACATTACTACAACATTGGTATTGCTGCTGATACAGACAGAGGATTGCTCGTTCCTGTTATTAAACATGCGGACCGCAAGCCGATCTTTGCCCTTGCCAAAGAGATTAATGAGCTTGCAGCAAAAGCACGTGAAGGAAAATTGGCTCCACATGAAATGAAAGGTGCTTCCTGCACGATTACGAATATCGGTTCTGCCGGCGGCCAATGGTTTACTCCGGTCATTAATCATCCAGAAGTAGCTATTCTTGGCATTGGACGCATTTCCGAAAAACCAATTGTCCGCGACGGTGAAATAGTTGTTGCTCCAGTATTAGCATTATCATTAAGCTTTGACCACCGCATGATTGACGGTGCAACAGCGCAAAAAGCATTAAATCACATTAAACGTCTATTAAATGACCCAGAATTATTATTAATGGAGGCGTAAAAACGATGGTAGTTGGCGATTTTGCAATTGAAACGGATACGCTTGTCGTTGGAGCGGGTCCTGGTGGTTATGTAGCAGCTATTCGCGCTGCACAGTTAGGGCAAAAAGTAACGATTGTTGAAAAAGGAAATCTTGGCGGAGTATGCTTAAATGTCGGATGTATTCCATCTAAAGCGCTCATCTCCGCAAGCCATCGCTATGTTGAAGCGAAACATTCAGAAGACATCGGAATTAAAGCAGAAAACGTAACCGTTGATTTTTCTAAAGTGCAACAATGGAAAGCAAGCGTCGTGAAAAAATTAACGAGCGGCGTGGAAGGATTGCTAAAAGGAAACAAAGTCGAAATCGTACGCGGAGAAGCGTATTTTGTTGATGCGAATACGGTGCGTGTTATCAATGGTGATAGCGCGCAAACATATACGTTTAAAAACGCAATTATTGCAACAGGCTCTCGTCCGATCGAACTTCCTGGCTTTAAATTTTCCAATCGCGTGCTTGATTCCACAGGCGCGCTCAGTCTGCAGGAAGTTCCAAAATCGCTTGTCGTAATCGGCGGCGGTTATATCGGAACAGAATTAGGAACAGCGTATGCTAACTTTGGAACAAAAGTAACCATCATTGAAGGAGCAGATGAAATTTTATCTGGTTTCGAAAAACAAATGACGGCAATTGTTAAACGCCGCTTAAAGAAAAAAGGGGTAGAAATCTTCACTAACGCTCTTGCTAAGGGAGTCGAAGAGCGCGAAGACGGTGTGACAGTAACCTTTGAAGTAAAAGGCGAAACGAAAACAATTGATGCAGACTATGTGCTTGTGACGGTCGGACGCCGTCCGAACACGGATGAGCTTGGCTTAGAACAAATCGGCATTAAATTGACAGACCGCGGCTTAATTGAAATTGACAAACAATGCCGGACAAGCGTTCCAAACATTTATGCCATCGGTGATATCGTCCAAGGTCCACCGCTTGCCCATAAAGCATCATATGAAGGAAAAATCGCCGCCGAGGCGATTGCCGGAAAACCGTCTGAAATCGATTATTTAGCTATTCCGGCAGTGGTCTTCTCCGAGCCTGAATGCGCATCTGTCGGTTATTTTGAGCAACAAGCGAAAGATGAAGGCATAGAAGTAGTTACGGCAAAATTCCCATTTGCGGCAAACGGCCGCGCCCTTTCGTTGAATGACACAGACGGCTTTATGAAACTTGTCGTTCGCAAAGAAGATGGCGTTGTGATCGGAGCGCAAATCGTTGGTCCAAACGCTTCTGACATGATTGCAGAGCTTGGTCTTGCGATTGAAGCAGGAATGACTGCGGAAGATATCGCTTTGACGATTCATGCTCACCCAACATTGGGTGAAATAGCGAT
The DNA here is from genome assembly GCF_002217735.1 of Parageobacillus galactosidasius. Classification (NCBI taxonomy): domain Bacteria; kingdom Bacillati; phylum Bacillota; class Bacilli; order Caryophanales; family Anoxybacillaceae; genus Parageobacillus; species Parageobacillus galactosidasius. Next base: position 1,057,429 of record NZ_NDYL01000001.1, read on the forward strand.
GGAAGCTGCGGAAGTTGCCCTCGGCACTCCAATTCATATTATTAGTAAATAAAATGGCAAAAAAGAGGATGTCTAATTTAGACATCCTCTTTTAGTAAACTATTCAGTACAAGCAGAAACAATGGAAGCAATTCCAAAGAAACTCAATAAAGCATCTTTTATTTTAAATCTGGGGCAACATTAGAAGCGGCGGCATTCACTGCTCGTTCCCAAGCAACAGTCCGAGAATACTTTAGTTTTCTGTAGTTTTGATAGTAATTGATAGCGGTAGAGACAAATTTTGCTGTTCCTCCAAGAGCTTTTAATGCTGACTTAACTTTTAGAATTTTGGATGGTGCCCAAGCTAACGAGACAAGCGCAACTCCTACAGCAGAAATACATCCGATGACTCCCTGTATACGGAATTCTCCTTGGTTTGTTTGGTTGTATTGATATTCTATTGCTGACAAGACAGCCGGGTCATCAATAGTTTCTTTGTACCAGTTAATAATGGCATCAGTTCCTTCTAAAACAACTGATTCAGGAATTTGCTCAATGATGGATAATGTTTGTTGGTAATCATCTAATCCCGGCAATTCTTCTTCAATCCACTCTTCCACGTAATTTTCTTCTGCTTGCGCTTGGGCAATTCCTGCACCACCCAAAGTGGATAGAACTAATACAAAGGATAAGAGGAACGATAAATAACTTTTTGTTTTGTTCATTGAAATCACCTCCCTTTATTTGGTTAAAAAGTAATTATATATATTTAATATCAGAGTTTATCAATTTTTTAACATTTTTAATTAATATTTTCAAAATTTTTCTAATTAATATAATAAATTAAAAAAGAAAGGAAGAGTGGGATGAAAAAAACAATTAAACAAAAATATAAAGATATTTTGTTGGTCATTTTCTTTCTTGTTTGGTTGTTTAACGTGTTTGTTGAGAATGAACGGGTTACTGTTACGGCTAATGTCATTGCAATAGTTTTGATTTCATTTGTAAGTTTTATAAAGTATTACGCTAAAGAAAATTAAGAAGGTTATTGGTGTTTTCTGAATAGAAAAATTTTACTGTCAGACCATTGCAGAGGATGTCCCAAGAAACAGTTTTTCGAAAACGGACCCCGATGCGATGTTTATGCGGATGAAAGACGACCATATGAAGACCAGCTCAAACCGGGATATAATGTGCAGATAGGGACAGGGAACCAATTCATCACTGGATTTAGCGTGCATCAACGGGCGGGGGATGCCGGATGCTTCATTCCGCATTTGGAGCAATTGGCCGCCTATGGGCGTCCCATGCCTAAACGAGCGATTGCGGATTCCGCCTGTGGGAGTGAGGAGAACTACACGTACTGCGAGAAAAAGCAGATCGTCGTATTGATCAAGTACAACACATTGGACCGGGAACAAACGAAAGCGTGGGCGAAAGAGATCGGCCGAATCGAGAACATGACGTACGATGAGAAATTGGATGAGTGGATTTGCGCTAAAGGGGAACGGCTGGTGTTTGTGTATAAACGGAAGGAAACGATCGGCAACGGGTACGTCATCGTCAAACGGACGTATCGTTGTACAGCATGTGCCGGATGCCCGTTTCAAGCAGCATGTGCCAAAGGCAAAGACACGAAAACCATCCGCGTTTCCTTGAAAAATCAACAACAACGGCAAGAAATCCGGAAACAGCTGTCCACGGAAGATCTATTTTTTATAAACTCGTCTTCTTGTCCAATGAATGGATAATATTTTCCTTTGGTGGCTCATATTGTTATGGTAAAGAAGATGCGGGGGATGACGGATGAAAGAATATGTCACGTTTTTGTTGCAAATGATCATTTGGAGCAGCTTTTCGCTTATTGAATGGCTATCAGGACGCGACCGTCCGTTTTTTAAAGGGATGATGCTTTGTGTATTTTTATATATCGCGTTTTTATTGGCCCGAAAAATCGGTTTACGCACCCGAAAAGCATTGTGGACAACGACGTTGACAGCAGCAATGTATTTTACTTGTCAACATTTTGTGTGGGAGGCGCTTCAATAGGGGGGAAATAAAAAAACGACAGCTGTGTACCACCGTTTTTTAAAAACGTTAGCTAGGTGCCACCGTTTTAAAAAACGATAGCCTAGTGCTACCGTTTTAAAAAACGATAGCTTAGTGCCACCGTTTTAAAAAACGATAGCCTAGTGCTACCGTTTGTAATAATACATAATTCTGCCGTTGAATAGGTGAAGTTCCCCTTCCAATTTTTTCGCTAGAAACTTACAAAATTCGTTTGCTTTCCCTTTATCTCCGTGTGTTGCCCCATTTGGCAATGTAATTTGAATAAATGATTCATCAGTTTCACCATTATTTGATCCAACACCGACGATAATCGTCCGATAACGGTGCCCGTCACCTTTTAAATAAAACCACTTTCCTTTTCCTTCATCTGTTTCTATAAGCTGATAAGGAAATGCAGCTTGTTGATACGCCCATCCAAGCTGTTCGCCTGTTTTTTTCATCATATCTTGATAATATTGAAACAATTGTTTTACTTCTTCTAATGTGACCGCTTTCTGTTTGGATGCTGGGACAAGCTTTATGTATGCATGTGCTGCCAATGCCATCACCTCTATTGTTAACATCCCATTTTTTTCTATTGTATCATTTTTACGTAAGAGATGCTATTGATTTTAATATATTTTAGAATTATAATAATATTCAGTATATTTATAAGGGGGGATTTTATGAATTTATTTGAAAGGCTATATGATGAGTATGAGAAAGTAAAAGTTCGGTTTGTTGGATTTACGTCAAAGGATATTCGCTATGATTTTGGGATTGTGTATACGAATATGTTTTTTGGCAAACCTCTTGTTATTTGCATGCAAACAGGCCGCTCCACTCTCCTCGATCCAAAAGATGTAGAAAACCACGAGTATTTGCAAAAAATTTTCCGCATCGATACGAAAGAGCAAGCTGCTGATTTAGCGGAGTTCTTCTCAGTTGTCCTTCCATTCTCATCGGTTCATCCTGAATATGAGTATTAATAAGCGAGTATGGTTACTCGCTTTATTTGATGAGTAAAAATTAAATGTGACATACAGATTAAGTGTTGACAGCATAAATGTGATATATTACTATTGAATTAGCTAATAAATATATCATCACAAAGGAGTTTTGGGGATGGGCACAATTGTATGTCAAACATGTGGTGCGACGATTGCACATTTTGAAGATGAAAAAGTGACAACGCTTTACGGAAAATGCTGCGGATGCGATTGCGACGAGGCTGAAGAAGAAGGAGAATAAAGAAAAGGTCAAACGATGGGGGAAGGTTTGGACATAGCGCGCATGTGAAAGGGGCACATGCGCGCATTATTTTTTTTGATAACAAAAAAGCGTAAGCTAACTTGCTTACGCTTTTTTAACTTTCTCCCGCTCTTAAAGGTGGGAGAAGTTCAACGGATTGGCTTATGTTCTTTAATGACACGCAATGTTTGTAACGTATCGTCCTCTGGCCCTTGCACCGGCAGACCGACTTCTAAGTTCTTTTTGATGTAGTTTAAATTTTCTTCGGTAATAATTTCTCCAGGAATAAAAATCGGAATTCCTGGCGGATAAACCATAATAAATTCAGCAATAATCCGTCCTGCTGATTCTTCAAATGGGACAATTTCCGTTTCCGCGTAGAATGCATCACGCGGAGTTAATGCGAGAGTAGGGATGTCTGGCAATAATACTTTTGGTTTTACTCCTTTCGCCGCCTGATGGCGAAATTGTTCAGATAAATGGCGAAGGGCATTAACAAGCGCGTTCGTTTCCCGCTCTGTGTCGCCAGGTGTAATAATGCATAAAATGTTGTATAAATCGGATAATTCTACTTCAATGTTGTACATTTCGCGCAGCCATTTCTCGACGTCATATCCCGTTAAGCCTAGTTCTTTGACAGAGATGGTAAGCTTGGTTGGATCGTAATCATATGTTGCTTCCGTTCCTAGAATTTCTCTTCCGACACAATAAAGATAAGGGATTTCGTTTATTTGTTGCCGAGTCTTTTCGGCAAGCTGAATAGTTTTTTCAAAATGTTCCCGTCCTTGTGTAGCAAGCCATTTGCGTGCAACATCTAAAGAGGCTAACAACAAATAAGAAGTAGATGTTGTCGTTAGCATGCTTAAAATAGCTTGTACGTGTTTTGCGGATACGAGCCCTTCACGCACGTTTAAAATAGAGCTTTGCGTCAAAGAGCCACCTAGTTTATGGACGCTTGTTGCAGCCATATCCGCTCCGGCCTGCATGGCGGAAAGCGGAAGATCTTCATGAAAATGAATATGGACACCATGCGCCTCATCAACGAGAACAGGAACGTGGTAAGAATGAGCGATTTCAACAATTTTCTTTAAATCGCCAGAGATACCAAAATATGTTGGATTAATAACGAGAACACCTTTTGCATCGGGATGTTGCTTAAGTGCTTTTTCTACTGATTCCGGTGTAATTCCGTGTGAAATCCCGAGTTCCTTATCAATTTCCGGATGAATGAAAATCGGTATTGCACCAGAAAAGACAATGGCAGACATGATCGATTTATGCACGTTACGCGGAACGATGATTTTGTCGCCAGGCCCAACTACCGACATCACCATTGCCATAATGGCACCGCTTGTTCCTTGGACAGAAAAAAATGTATAATCAGCCCCAAATGCCTCAGCGGCTAACTCTTGAGCGCGCTTGATAATGCCTTTTGGGTGGTGAAGATCATCAAGAGGACCGATATTAATCAAATCCATCGATAGCGCATTTTCTCCAATAAAATCACGAAACTCAGGGTCCATCCCTGCGCCTTTTTTATGGCCAGGAATATGAAATTGAATAGGGTTTTTCTTAATATGCTCTAATAGACCAGTGAACAATGGTGTTTCAAACTGTGACAATGTTTTTTCACACCTCTTTTTGCATAAAAATAAAACAAATGCATTATAGCATTTATTTTTTTATTTGCAAAGCATTATTTAATCATTAATGAATGTGAAATTTTTTACTACACATAAATTGAGAATAAAAAAGGAAAATAGGCATGTCAACAAGAAACATAGTATACTAGATTAAAAGGAGGGACAAAAATGATTTGGAAAACAAGAGTAACGGAATTGCTTGGAATTACATATCCGATTATTCAAGGAGGACTTGCTTATTTAGCTTACTCTGATTTAGCAGCCGCGGTTTCTAACGCCGGAGGCTTAGGACAAATTACGGCGATGTCGCTGGAAAGCCCGGAGCGATTGCGCGAGGAAATTCGCAAAGTAAAAGAAAAAACAGACCGTCCTTTCGGAGTGAACTTTGCGATTGGACAACATGGCCGCCCTTTTCAACATATGCTCGAAGCCGCATTGGAAGAAGGAGTGCCAGTCGTTTCCGTCACAGGTGGAAATCCGGCCCCGTTTTTTGAACAGCTAAAAGGAACCAACGTGAAAAAACTGGTGCTGGTTGCCGCTGTTCGCCAAGCCGTAAAAGCGGAGGAACTTGGCGCGGACGCTGTCATGGTAGTGGGTCAAGAAGGCGGTGGTCATTTAGGAAAATACGATATAGGAACATTTGTTCTTGTCCCAAAAGTAGTGGAATCCGTTTCTATCCCTGTTATTGCTTCGGGAGGCATCGGAGACGGCCGCGGGTTGATGGCGGCATTAGCGCTTGGCGCAGAAGGAATTGAAATGGGAACGAGATTTATTGCTACAAAAGAGTGTGTTCATGCCCATCCGATCTATAAAGAGATGCTTGTTAACGGCTCTGAATATGATACCGTTGTGATTAAACGCAGTTTAGGAGCACCCGGTCGTGCCATTGCCAATGAATGGACGAAAAAAATTTTAGAAATAGAAGAACAAGGCGGGACATATGAACAACTAAAAGAATATATTAGTGGGGAAGCGAATCGCCGTTTTATTTATGAAGGAAAAATAAACGAAGGTTTTGCATGGGCTGGACAAGTGATGGGATTAATTAAAGATGTGCCAACAGTGGCAGAATTGTTTGAGCGAATGATTAACGAGGCGGAACAAATCCGGCGCAGATGGGCAAACTAATGCTGGAGGTGTCGGTGATGAATTATTCGTACCCGTTTTCTTATGACTGGTCAACGCAAGAAATTATTGATGTTATCAAATTTTTCGAAGCGATTGAAACTGTTTACGAAAAAGGAATGGAACGGGAAAAGCTTATGAACATTTATCGTCGCTTTAAAGAAATTGTTCCGAGTAAAAGTGAAGAAAAAAAACTATGTGATGAATTTGAACAAGCAAGCGGATATTCGTCCTATCGCGTCATGAAAAAAGCGAAAGAAGCACAAAACGGCGATTGGATTAGAATGGAATAACATGGTAAAAAAAGTAGACGAATACACAAATTTGTTGCATACCCCCCTTTTCTAACATAATATATATAAAACAAAATAAGTATCAGAAAATTCAGGTATTTATATGACGGTTTTTCGGGGATTATATGGAAAGGGGTGCCCATGCTCATGAAAAGAACAATGAATTCTGTAAAGCGTGCGGACGGGGATAAGCGAATAGCGGTATTACGTCTTGAATTAGATTATGAATTAGCGACTCTTTATGAGGCGATGATGGAAAACGATGAAGAAAAGAAAAAAGAGTGTAAACGGAGATTAGAAAAGTTACGTCAAGAGTTAATGCGCCTTCAAGTATAACAGAACATTCAAGGCGAACCACACCAACGGTTCGTTTTTTTCTTGAGCGATATAGGCACCTCTTTTTCTTTACGGGGGATTCCGATGTATTATATGCTAATTACATACGCTGCAGAAATCAGGAGGATGAATATGCAGGAAAAATGGAAAGAAATAGATGAGTGTATCCGACAATGGATAAAGGAAGCGGGAACAAGAATTCTCGCTACATTTGATAAAAAGTTGACGATCGAAACAAAATCACATCGAAATGATTTAGTGACGAATGTGGACCGCGAAGTAGAGCAATTTTTTATTGAAAAAATAAGAAAAACGTTTCCCGGCCATCACGTGTTAGGTGAAGAGGGATTCGGTGATGAAATTGCAACGCTTCAAGGGATTGTTTGGATTATCGATCCGATTGATGGTACGATGAATTTTATTCATCAAAAACGAAACTTTGCCATTTCAATTGGGGTTTTTGAAAATGGGGTAGGAGTTCTTGGGTATGTATACGATGTCGTACATGATGAACTATATGCGGCACGAAAAGGAGAAGGAGCTTTTCTTAATGATCAACCGCTGGCGCGTTTAGAGCCGGTATCTGTTTCCGAAGCCATTATTTCCTTAAATGCAACGTGGATAACTGAAAATAAACGAATTGATCCAAATGTATTAGCTCCGCTTGTAAAAGATGCGAGGGGAACGCGTTCGTACGGATCGGCTGCGTTAGAAATGGCATACGTTGCAGCGGGACGTTTAGATGCATATATTACGATGAGGTTGTCGCCGTGGGATTTTGCCGGCGGACTTGTGCTTGTTCAAGAAGTCGGTGGCATCGTGACAAATTTATACGGCGAGCCGCTTAATTTGCTTACAAAAAACTCTGTATTTGTTTCAAAGCCAGGATTGCATGAAGAAATTTTGCAAAAATATATACATCGCTGAAAACGGGACAAATCATTCGGTTGTCCCGTTTTTAAAGCATTCCTTTTTCTCGCATTCGTTTTTTTCGGGCAAATCCGATGCCGATAATTATGAATAAAGCGATAATTGAAATAATAATACCAATCATACTTTGTTCCGCAATAAAAATGCCGATGGCCATGATTGCTATTACTGCAAATATAGCCAATAGAAACGATACAGGCTGAAATTGTTTCATCCCAATCCCCTCTTTCATATTGTTTATCGGTTTTTCTTTAGTCTACACGAAAACATACCGCTTTTCTATCCTCTTTATGATATAATAAACGAGCAATTTACGTATAGGAGTGACTAACATTGACAAGAAGAGAAGATCTTCGTAATATTGCCATTATTGCTCACGTTGATCATGGTAAAACAACGTTAGTCGATCAATTGCTGCGTCAATCGGGAACGTTTCGTGCCAATGAACATGTCGAGGAACGCGCATTAGATCGAAACGATTTAGAAAGAGAACGCGGGATTACCATTTTAGCCAAAAATACAGCGATTCGTTATAAAGGAATGCGCATTAATATTTTAGATACGCCAGGACATGCCGATTTCGGCGGGGAAGTAGAACGAATTATGCGGCTTGTGGATGGTGTTTTGCTTGTCGTTGACGCGTATGAGGGGTGTATGCCGCAAACGCGTTTTGTGCTGAAAAAGGCGCTCGAACAACAGCTTACTCCCATTGTCGTTATCAATAAAATTGACCGGGAGTTTGCGCGACCAGAGGAAGTGGTCGATGAAGTCATCGATTTATTTATCGAATTAGGCGCGTCGGAAGATCAGCTTGAGTTTCCGGTTGTATACACGTCAGCATTAAACGGTACGGCAAGTTTGGACCCTCACAAACAAGAAGCGGATATGACCGCATTGTTCGAAACGATTATTAAGCATATTCCTGCACCGATTGATAATCGGGAAGAACCGTTGCAATTTCAAGTGGCGTTGCTTGATTACAATGAGTACGTTGGGCGCATCGGAATTGGCCGTATCTTTCGCGGCACGATGAAAGTCGGACAACAAGTAGCGCTGATGAAACTAGATGGTTCTGTCAAAACGTTTCGTGTAACAAAATTATTTGGGTTTATCGGCTTAAAGAGGATCGAAATCACGGAAGCAGAAGCAGGAGATATTGTTGCAGTGGCGGGAATGGAAGACATTAACGTCGGGGAAACGGTATGTCCATTGGATCATCAGGAAGCGTTGCCGCCGCTTCGCATTGATGAACCAACATTGAAAATGACGTTTTTAGTCAATAATAGCCCATTTGCCGGACGCGAAGGAAAATATGTGACGGCGAGAAAGTTGGAAGAACGCCTGCGCACTCAATTGGAGACGGACGTAAGCTTGCGGGTGGAAAACACTGATTCTCCTGATGCGTGGATTGTTTCTGGACGAGGAGAGCTTCATTTATCGATCTTAATTGAAAATTTGCGGCGGGAAGGTTATGAACTGCAAGTATCTAAGCCGGAAGTCATTATGAAAGAAATCGGCGGAGTGCTTTGTGAGCCGGTCGAACGGGTAATCATTGATATTCCTGAAGAATATACCGGGGCGATCATGGAATCGATCGGTATGCGAAAAGGCGAGCTGGTGGATATGATCCATAACGAAAACGGACAAGTTCGTCTCATCTTTATGGTGCCTTCGCGCGGTTTAATCGGCTATCGAACAGAATTTATGTCATTGACACGCGGATACGGAATTTTAAACCATTCATTTGACCATTATGCGCCGGCACAAAGCGGACAGGTAGGCGGCCGCCGCCAAGGGGTATTAATTTCCATGGAGACAGGAAAAGCGACGGCATATGGAATTATGCAAGTGGAAGACCGCGGTACCATTTTTGTGGAGCCTGGAACCGAAGTGTACGAAGGAATGATTGTTGGCGAGCATACGCGCGAAAACGATTTAGTCGTCAACATTTGTAAAGAAAAACATGTAACAAACATCCGTTCTTCGACAAAAGAGCAAACCGTTACGATGAAAAAGCCGCGTTTGATGACGCTCGAAGAAGCGTTGGAATACTTAAATGATGATGAGTATTGTGAAGTAACACCAAAGTCGATTCGCCTGCGCAAAAAAATATTGAACAAAAGCGAGCGAGAAAAAATGGAAAAGAAAAAGAAAGCCGCTAAGCAGGCGAAATAGGGGGGGAAGATGGTGAACGTTATAGAGCGCCTTACCTTTTTTGCTTCGTTATATAAAGTGCATACAAATCCAGAACAAGGAATGTGGCTTCTTTATATTACCATATTGATTTTATCGGTTATTGTTTATCGCCTTGGTTTTGCGAAAAAATTGCCATTGTTGAAAAATGTCATTATTTATGTGCTGTTAGCATTAGGCTGCACGATTTTAACGTTTTTTGCGGTATTTTTACCTGTCGCGGAAGGGTTGGTCGTTGCGGCTCTCGTATTAGTGATTTATAAAATTCGTCTATATCAATCGAAAAAGCATGAGGTAAATGAACAAAAATAAGGCGGTGGAATCATGAAGTCGCTGCAAGATGCTCTTTATAATTGGTTAACTATTTATGTCGTGGCCGAAGCACGTCCAGATGATATAGCAGCGCAAGAAACCGTTGCCTTTTTTAGGGAAATATTAAAGCACGATTTTAACATAACAAAGGTGGAAGTAAAAAAAGAAGATATGTATATCGTCGCGTATGAGAGAGACGGAGAGCAAAAATCAGCTCGTTTTCCAATGGAATTGATTGAGGTGATGCTTAGGCAAATAGAAGAAGCGCCTGAAAAATATCGCAATTATCCTTCCTAAAAAAACGCCGGGTGATTACTCCCGGCGTTTTTTATCGATTTACGCAAAGTTTTTACCATTCATCGTTTGGCAGTTTCGAGCGATATATACGAAATTTTCCGGTTGCTAGGCGCGCCTTTGTTTTTTCGGCAATCCGATGATAACATTCCTCGCACATGTATGTGTGAATAGGACGGTTGCGCAGCCGTTTCGCAAGCAATGATTCATCGTCGATCGTATCAATTCGGTCGCAAAGAACACATTTGACTCTCATTGTACACCTCGTCGCTTTATTCAATCTTTTTTTTATTATATCATGAATCTGAAAGGTTTTTTACTTTTCCGTTTTAATGTATGATAAACGGAGAATAGTCTTAGGAGGGATGATCATGCCAAATAAAGTTGAACCTGCATTAACGGAACCGTTATTTCAAGCATTACAAAAAGAACGTTTTGTAACTATAGCGACTATCGACCATGAAACGGGAGGGCCAAATGTCAGCGCGATTTCATGGATTTACGCCCCTAACGAAGAGCATATTTATTTTGCTGTCGACAATCGTTCCCGGATTATCCAAAACATTCGTAATAATCCGTCTATTGTTGTGAATATTATCGCTAACGAATCAACCTACTCGATTAGCGGGAAAGCGCATATTAAAGCAGAGAAAATAGAGGGCGTTCCGCTTAAGTTGGCATTAGTGGATATTACTATTAGTGAAGTGCGTGATGTTATGTTTTACGGTTCCAAAATTGTAGAAGAACCAAAATATGAAAAAACGTACGATGCGCAAGCGGCAGCTAAACTGGACAATCAAGTAATGACCGCTCTTCGCAATGCATAAATAAGGAGCTTAGCTAATTACGGCTAAGCTCCTTACTTATTTATTTATTTAAATATTCGTTGGACTGTTTTTCTTGATGGTTATTAAGCTGCTCTTCCTCACGCTTATTTAATTGCGAATCATTTTGTTCGGTTGGTTCCGGTGGCGTTGTTTCAAACAAATCGCTCGGAACTTCCGGCATGACGCGTCCGACGATATCCGCGATTTCGTTCATAAATGCTTGAACAGGACGCCCATTATCAACTTGATTGACAATATTTTTTAACCGAGTGTATAAATCGGGGTCGGCAATGATGATTGAATTTGCTCCATACGGATCTTTTTGCAACGTTTCTGCGACAGAATATTTAATTGTGCCGACACGTGAAGCGTCGATATTTGCATCAATATCAATACCAACGATCGCGTATTTTCCGACAACAAGAGCGGTAGCATCGTTTACGTTTGGAACGCGCTTAGCTAAATTCGCTAGACGATGGGCAATTTCTTGTCCGGATTTATTCGTTACTTTTTCATCAACCGTATTTCGTACACGGACAAGCGAGCGATCCGCATCGCGCCCCGCTTCGTCATTTCCTATATTGCACCCACCTAATAAACCAATACATATCGCTATAAGCAAATATCGGCTCCAGTTCATTCCTTTTACACCTCTATCTTAATTTTTTATTTTATTTTGTCATCATTCTTCTATCTTTATACATTTCCTCATATCTTATATAACAACGATCCCGTCCAAATATAAAAAAATGTAAAATAGGGGGGCGCGGAATTTTGGGAGAAAAAATATATGTGTTAGATACGAATGTCCTATTACAAGATCCGTATTCCATCTTCTCGTTTGAAGATAATGAAGTTGTCATTCCAGCGGTTGTGTTAGAAGAAGTCGATTCGAAAAAGCGATATATGGATGAAGTAGGGAGAAACGCGCGGCAAGTATCCAAGCTTATCGATCGTCTTCGTGAAAATGGAAAACTACATGAAAAAATCCCACTTGAAAACGGCGGAGTGTTGCGCATTGAATTAAATCATCGTTCATTTCATCAGCTTCAAGAAATTTTCGTAGAAAAGACGAATGATAATCGCATTTTAGCAGTTGCCAAAAACTTATCTCTCGAGGAACAAGCAAAGGAAAACGGCCGTTCCGTTATTTTAGTAAGCAAGGATGCACTTGTCCGAGTGAAGGCAGATGCAATTGGGCTGCAAGCAGAAGACTTTTTAAGCGACCGTGTCGTCGATATTGATCATATTTACACTGGGTTTCTCGAGCTATACATAGGAACCGAGCATTTGCAGCGGTTTTATGAAAAGGGGGAACTCGTTTTAGCGGATATTGCCAATCATCCATTTTACCCAAATCAATTTATTATTATGAAAGATGCTTTTGGCGGCTCCGCTTCCGCACTCGGTATTGTCGACCATGGCGGCAAAAAAGTCCAAAAACTTTCGTTTCACTATGAACATATATGGGGAATTCGCCCGCGCAACGTACAACAGACGATGGCGTTTGAACTGCTTATGCGTGATGATATACAGCTTGTGACATTGATTGGCAAAGCAGGCACAGGAAAAACACTTCTTGCTCTTGCCGCAGGATTGATGCAGACGGAAGATTTGCGTACGTATAAAAAGCTGCTCATTGCGAGGCCAATCGTTCCAATGGGAAAAGATATTGGTTTTTTGCCTGGGGAAAAAGAAGAAAAATTGCGCCCATGGATGCAACCTATTTTTGATAATTTGGAGTATTTGTTTAATACAAAAAAAACGGGGGAGTTGGATGCGATTTTAGCAGGAATGAGCTCGATTGAAGTAGAAGCGCTCACATATATACGCGGACGCAGCCTGCCGGAGCAGTTTATCATCATTGATGAGGCGCAAAATTTAACGAAACATGAAGTAAAAACAATTTTAACGCGCGCTGGTGAGAAAAGTAAAATCATTTTAATGGGAGATCCGGAACAGATTGATCATCCGTATTTGGACGAATATAATAATGGATTAACATACGTCGTTGAAAAATTTAAAGATCAAAAAATTGCCGGGCATGTCCGTCTTGTAAAAGGAGAGCGTTCCGCATTAGCGCAGCTTGCTGCTGATATATTGTAAAAAAAGCTGGATGTCCCATCAGTTGGGACATCCAGCGTTAACGGACAATGAAGCGGCGTATATGAGTAATTGGTGTTTTGCGATTGGAACCATCGCCAAAATAAAAATGAACTGGCCCATCTTCTCTTAACGGTTTTCCATCTTTGGAAAAGCCGAGAATTGCCTTATAAGCTTGTTCGAGCGAAACGGTTACTTCATTATGTTCAGTCACAATGGTCAGTTCCTTTGCATCCGGGAGCGGTTCGGCATTTTGCAAAAATGGAGCAAGCGGCATTGCAAATGTTCCTGTAATAATTTTTTCTTTTAAGTAACGTTTTTCTGTCTTCAATGTCGGTGGAAAAACGGCACCTTCTTGAATTTCCCGATCCCAAAAAGCAGATAGTTTTTTGATTTCCTCTTCTTCTTCCTGTTGCTCGTTTTGAAGTTGTTCATGAGATGGTTTCAAGAAATATGTGTTCAAATCTATTTTGCGGTCATCAAAAATCCATACCCCTGGATCGAGTGTGATCGTAAATTTTACATTCCCTGTTATCAGAATAATATCGCTCATTTTCCATCCTCTCCTCTACATCAGCTGCTGTTTTTAGTATAATGGTTAATGGATAGTTTGTCATGCGTTAGGTGTCTGGATGTGTCTCTTTTTTCGCCAAAGCCTGGTGGTCATTGCATAAATGAGGCTTCACTTGGCGTATATTGTATTTGTTTGTTATAAGCGCTGACAAGTGTTTCAACTTGCAAAATTGTGTATTTCACGTTAAGATTTAAAGAAGGATTAGGGGAGAACGGAGGGATGGATGTGACAGATGATGCCATTAACTATCGTGAAAAAGCGTACGCGCTTCTTCAAGCAGACGCGGATAAAATTGTAAAACTCATTCAAGTACAAATGGATAACTTGACAATGCCAAAATGTCCACTCTATGAAGAAGTACTTGATACACAAATGTTTGGTTTATCGCGGGAGATTGATTTTGCGGTTCGTCTCGGGCTTGTGGATGAGAAGGAAGGGAAGGCGCTGCTTGACCGATTAGAGCGGGAACTTTCGGCGCTTCATGAGGCTGTGACAAAAAAGCGCGTACGATAAAAATAAATGCTAACTCAAACGGTTGAAAGGTGCAATCGTTTGAGTTTTTCTGTTTTTTAGAAGGAAAACAATGTTTGAATACGAATCATTTTAATATAATAACTATTCATCATGATTAAACATCTATACTAGCGAATAAGGAAGAGGAATGATGGATAAGGAATTAATCAAAAAGATTATGAAATGTTACGATTATCCGCTTATTATTGCAGTCGTTATGCTTTCGCTATTTGGATTGATTATGGTATATAGTTCAAGCATGATTTCCGCCGTTATCCGCTTTGAAGTGCCAAGCGACTATTTTTATCAGCGGCAAAAGTTATGGCTCATTGTATCATTTATTTGTTTTTTCGTTACGCTTATTGTCCCGTATAAAGTATGGGCGAATGAAAAATTGGTAAAAGTGATCTTTTTTGGATCGCCGCTGATGCTAACAGCAGTTGCTTTTCTAGGCCATACCGCAAATAACGCAACAAGCTGGTTTCGAATCGGGGCGTTAAGCTTGCAACCGGCGGAGCTTGTGAAACTGGGATTAATTGTTTACTTGGCAGCGGTATTTGCGAACAAACAAAAAAGACTGGCGGAGCCTGTTAAAAGTAATTTATTTCCAATTTACTATACGTTATTTATTTGTTTTTTAATCGCCATTCAGCCTGATTTTGGTACGGCGATGATTGTAATGGCGATCGCTGCTTGTTTAATTTTTTCGTCAGGATTGAGACTTCGCTTATTGTTTAAGCAGTTGTTATTTTTTATCCTTGTTATTGCATTGGCGTCTCCAATTATTTTTCCTCTTTTCGGTGATAAAATTTTTTCAGAAGAGCGAATGTCACGGATTTATAGTTTTTTAGATCCGTTTAAATATGCCAATGACGAAGGTTTTCAGCTTGTTAATTCCTATTTGGCAATTGGATTAGGAGGAATAAAAGGATTAGGGCTTGGAAAAAGCATTCAAAAATATGGCTATTTACCTGAGTCGCACACCGATTTTATTATGTCCATTATTGCCGAAGAACTAGGGCTTTTTGGGGTAACATTTACATTAGGTATTTTAGCTTTTATTGTGCTAAGAGGATTATGGATTGCGAGAAAATGCAATGACGCGTTTGGCAGTCTTCTTGCGATCGGAATTTCTGCCATGATTGGCATTCAAACGTTTATTAATGTTGGTGGTGTGACAGGAGTGATACCAATTACTGGAGTTCCATTGCCGCTTGTTAGTTATGGAGGTTCCTCGCTCATGATATTTATGACCTCCCTTGGAGTGCTTGTCAATATATCGATGTTTACGAAATACGAACAAAGTTATAAACGAAAGGGAAAAAACGTGAAAAAATTGCAAGAAAGAGGTCTGACTTTTTAGAAAAGATATTTACAAAAAGGGAAAACCATTATAGTTTTATTAGAAAGGAGGAGAAGATAGACTATGAAAACGCGTCGAATTAACAAAGTACTTGTCGCAAACCGTGGAGAAATCGCCATTCGTGTCTTCCGTGCCTGCACAGAGCTAGGCATTCGCACCGTTGCTATTTACTCGAAGGAAGACACTGGCTCTTATCATCGCTATAAAGCGGATGAAGCATATTTAGTCGGCGAAGGAAAAAAGCCGATTGAAGCGTATTTAGATATCGAAGGGATTATTGAAATTGCCAAAGCTCACGATGTCGATGCGATTCATCCGGGATATGGTTTTCTTTCGGAGAATATTCAATTTGCCAAACGATGCAGAGAAGAAGGAATTATTTTTATCGGTCCGAATGAAGAGCATTTAGATATGTTTGGCGATAAAGTGAAAGCACGCCATCAAGCGGAATTAGCGGGAATTCCAGTCATTCCGGGAAGCGATGGACCGGTGCATAGTTTAGAAGAAGTGGTGCGTTTTGCAGAAACATATGGTTACCCGATTATTATTAAAGCTGCCCTAGGAGGCGGCGGACGCGGAATGCGCATCGTTCGCTCTAAATCAGAAGTGAAAGAAGCGTACGAACGAGCAAAATCGGAAGCGAAAGCCGCATTTGGCAGCGATGACGTGTATGTGGAAAAACTAATTGAAAGACCAAAACATATTGAAGTGCAAATTTTAGGCGATTATGAAGGGAATATTGTCCATCTTTAT
This sequence comes from Parageobacillus galactosidasius, assembly GCF_002217735.1. Taxonomy (NCBI): domain Bacteria; kingdom Bacillati; phylum Bacillota; class Bacilli; order Caryophanales; family Anoxybacillaceae; genus Parageobacillus; species Parageobacillus galactosidasius. The sequence goes on from NZ_NDYL01000001.1 coordinate 1,073,967, forward strand.
GAACGTGACTGCTCTGTACAGCGCCGTCATCAAAAAGTGGTGGAAGTGGCGCCGAGCGTCTCGCTATCGGATGAATTGCGGCAGAGAATATGTGAAGCTGCGGTCAAACTCATGAAAAATGTAGGGTATGTGAACGCGGGAACGGTAGAGTTTCTCGTGTCTGGCAACGACTTTTATTTCATCGAAGTCAATCCGCGCATTCAAGTGGAACATACGATTACGGAAATGATCACCGGAATCGATATTGTCCAATCGCAAATTTTGATCGCCGATGGCTATTCGCTTCATAGCAAAGAAGTCGGCATTCCGAAACAAGAAGATATTCGCATTAACGGGTATGCGATTCAATCGCGTGTAACAACGGAAGACCCGCTTAACAATTTCATGCCGGATACAGGAAAGATTATGGCATATCGTTCCGGCGGCGGGTTTGGCGTGCGCCTAGATGCAGGCAACGGATTCCAAGGAGCAGTCATCACTCCATATTACGACTCGTTGCTTGTGAAAGTGTCTACATGGGCGCTGACGTTTGAACAAGCCGCAAGGAAAATGTTGCGAAATTTGCGGGAGTTCCGAATCCGTGGAATTAAAACAAATATTCCATTTTTAGAAAATGTCGTGCAACATCCAAAGTTTTTATCAGGAGAATATGACACATCGTTTATTGATACGGCGCCGGAACTGTTTGTGTTCCCGCGCCGAAAAGACCGCGGTACAAAAATGCTGACATATATCGGTACCGTTACAGTAAACGGTTTCCCGGGCATCGGCAAAAAGAAAAAACCAGTTTTTGATAAGCCGCGCATTCCGAAAATAAGCTATAAAGAGCCAATTCCGAGCGGGACGAAACAAATTCTCGATAAACAAGGTGCAGAAGGGCTTGTTAAATGGATTAAGGAACAAGATCGCGTATTATTGACGGATACGACATTCCGCGACGCACATCAATCGCTGCTTGCAACGCGCGTGCGCACAGTCGATTTGGTCCGTATTGCTGAGCCAACGGCGCGCTTATTGCCAAACTTATTCTCGCTAGAGATGTGGGGAGGAGCGACGTTTGACGTTGCTTACCGCTTTTTAAAAGAAGATCCGTGGGACCGCTTGTTAAAATTGCGGGAACGAATTCCAAATATTTTGTTCCAAATGCTATTGCGTTCTGCGAATGCGGTTGGATATAAAAACTATCCAGACAATGTGATTCGTGAATTTGTTGAAAAGTCAGCGCAAGCGGGAATTGATGTGTTCCGCATTTTTGACAGTTTAAACTGGGTAAAAGGAATGACGGTGGCCATTGACGCCGTTCGGCAAACAGGCAAAATCGCTGAAGCGGCCGTTTGTTATACAGGGGATATTTTAGATCCGAGCCGTCCGAAGTATAATCTTGATTATTATAAAGCAATCGCCAAAGAATTGGAGCAAGCGGGAGCACATATTTTGGCCATTAAAGATATGGCTGGCTTATTAAAGCCAGAAGCCGCTTATGTGCTTATTTCTGCTTTGAAAGAGACCGTTGATATTCCGATCCATCTTCATACACACGATACGAGCGGAAATGGCATTTATATGTATGCGAAGGCGATTGAAGCTGGAGTAGATATCGTTGACGTTGCGGTTAGCTCCATGGCAGGCTTAACTTCGCAGCCGAGCGCCAATACACTTTATTACGCTTTAGAAGGAACAAAACGCGCGCCGGAGATGAATATACAAGGACTTGAACAGCTATCTCGTTATTGGGAAGATGTGCGCAAATTTTACCAAGAGTTTGAAAGCGGCATGAACGCTCCGCATACAGAAGTGTATATGCACGAAATGCCTGGCGGTCAATATAGCAACTTGCAGCAACAAGCAAAAGCAGTTGGACTTGGCGACCGTTGGGACGAAGTGAAGGAAATGTATCGCCGTGTGAACGATATGTTTGGGGATATTGTCAAAGTAACTCCATCCTCAAAAGTTGTCGGTGATATGGCGCTTTATATGGTACAAAATAATTTAACCGAACAAGACGTTTTTGAACGCGGCGAAACACTTGATTTTCCGGATTCTGTAGTTGAGTTTTTCGAGGGATATTTAGGGCAACCATACGGAGGATTTCCAAAAGAATTGCAGCGCATTATTTTAAAAGGGCGTGAACCGATTACGGTTCGGCCTGGGGAATTACTAGAACCGGTAGATTTTGATAAATTAAGAGAAGAGTTATATCATGCGCTTGACCGTGAAGTGACGGATTTTGATGTGCTTGCTTATGCCCTTTATCCGAAAGTATTTTTAGAATACGCGGAAACGGTCAAAAAATATGGCGATGTTTCTGTTCTTGATACGCCGACATTTCTGTATGGAATGCGTCTAGGAGAGGAAATCGAAGTTGAAATTGAAAAAGGAAAAACGCTCATTGTCAAACTAGTTTCCATTGGACAGCCGCAGGCGGATGGCACACGCGTCGTTTATTTTGAGTTGAACGGGCAACCGCGCGAGGTCATTATCCGCGATGAAAGCATTAAATCGGCGGTCGTGGAACGGATCAAAGCGGATCGTACGAATCCTAACCATATCGCTGCTACGATGCCGGGAACGGTAGTGAAAGTGTTAGTGGAAAAAGGTGAAAAAGTGAATAAAGGCGATCATTTAATGATTACAGAAGCAATGAAGATGGAAACAACTGTACAAGCACCATTTGCTGGGATTATTAAAGATATTTATGTAAAAAATGGAGATGCCATTCAGGCAGGAGACTTACTAATTGAATTAACAAAATAAATAAAAAAGCGCTTGGGTGATTCCAAGCGCTTTTTTATTTGAGCAACATAGATGGAACGGTGTTTGTGCTGCGGCTTACCTCTTGCGCTTTTTGTTTATTATAATTGCTTCGTACAGCAAGCATCACTAAATAGCTAAGAACGCCGAATAAACAAGAAATAAAGAAGGCATGTGCCAAAGCAATATACAAATCCAATTGTGTCAATACGATCAGTGTCCCTGTTATCATTTGTAATAACACGAGGACAAGGGAAATGATCCATCCCCAGTAAACGACACGTTGATGTTTATAATATTTCACCGCCCGGATTGTTGCGATAGAAATCCAAATGATCATAATCGCTGCGGCAAGGCGATGTCCCATTTGAATCCATTCGTGAAGCTGCACAGGGATAATTCGGGTTTTTGAGCAAATCGGCCAGCTAGGACATGCTAAACTTGCTTCCATATGGCGCACTAATGCTCCGGTATAGACAACGACATAACAGTAGATGATGATGCCGTAAATGTGGAATTTCATTTTTCGATCAAGCACTAATGAGTGGGCATCGAATTTTTTATCCACTTCAAAAATGAGCAATGTTAATAAAAAAACGGCAGCAAATGAAATAAGAGAAATACCAAAATGCAATGCAAGCACAAAATCAGATTGTCCCCAAACGACAGCGGCGGCACCGATTAGCCCTTGCAACACAAGAAACACAAACGAAACGATTGCTAAAAATTTTGTTTCGCGAATATGCCCTATAGCACGCCATGCCCAAACGGATAAAATCAGCACCATCATGCCAGCCAAACCGGATACGAGCCGGTGGCTTAATTCAATAACGAGTTCAGGGGTAATTTGCGAAGGGATTAGCTGACCGTGGCAAAGCGGCCATGACCGTCCGCACCCCATGCCGGATTCGGTTTTTGTTACGAGCGCCCCTCCGATGAGGACAAATAGCATTGCCAACGTTGTGACTGATGCAAACCATTTTAAAGAACGTTGCAAAATCTTCACCTTCTTATATTGAGAAATCATTATTTTGTCAATAATAAGTATACATTTATCTTACAAAAAAGAAATTGTAAGAGCAATTTCGCCAATATCATTTTACATGATGACGCAAGAAAAACAAACTGATATTTACATATTGAATAAGTTCATTAAGTTTGCTAGAAATATAATAGGATAAGCAATAAAAGCGTTTTCTCTTGATGGAGAGAATAATACGCTTTTTGTAATTCGAAAATTTGACACAAATTATTCAAAAAAAGTTCACATTATGTCATAAAAATGTGATTTAATATAAAGAGAAAATAGGTTTTTTTGTTCTAATGGAAGAAATAATTTCCTGCAATGATGATTTGCATGTGTTATGATATGATGGAGATGAAGAAAATTTGTTATATGGCACCGTCTATTATGTAATAAAAAGTTGACGGTGCGATAGGAGGAACGGGTGAATGGCTAATTTAAAAGCAATACATGAACAAGCTGCTCATTCGGGTGAAGGCTCGCGTGCAAATATAAGATCCATTTGGAAAGAGTTTTCGTCTGTCGTGAAAATCGGAATTGTTAATTCGAATCTAATTACGACATTCACTGGATTATGGTTAGCTCTCTATTTTATGGGAGAAGGTTTTTTGGAAAATCTTCATATTGTATTTTTTACGCTGTTTGGTTCCGCACTTGTTATAGCTGGTTCGTGTAGCATCAATAATTTCATTGACCGTGACATCGACCGGTTTATGGAAAGAACGAAAACGCGGCCGACAGTAACAGGGACAATGGAAGCGAAGCGAGTATTGTGGCTTGGAATTATATTCATAACAGTAGGGACGCTCAGTTTGTTAATGACAACGGTCACTGCTGCTATTGTTGGATTAATTGGTGCTATTACTTATATATTTTTATATACAATGTGGTCGAAGCGAAACTATACATTGAACACAGTTGTCGGAAGCATTTCTGGCGCTGTCCCGCCGGTTATTGGTTGGACTGCGGTGGATCCGAAATTCCATGTCGTTCCTCTTGTTTTATTTTTGATTATGTTTATATGGCAGCCGCCGCACTTTTTGGCATTGGCGATGAAACGATGTGAAGAGTATCGAGCGGCAGGCATCCCAATGCTTCCAGTCGTCCATGGTTTTGCGATGACAAAGCGGCAAATCGTTGTATGGGTTGCGTGCTTATTGCCACTGCCATTTTATTTGTTCTCATTAGGTGTGCCGTTTTTAACTGTTGCTACGTTGTTAAACGTAGGATGGCTTGCATTGGGACTTTATGGGTTTAAAATGAAAGACGACTTAAAGTGGGCAAAGTGGATGTTTATTTATTCCCTTAACTATTTGACGATTTTATTTGTAGCAATGGTTATCGTTACTCTTTGGTAAATGGATTTCGTTTAAAATTCTTTCCATAAAGAGAAAGAATTCATATAAAATTTTTTATTTCATCAATAGAAAGAGGGGTTTGATTAGGCTATGAAGAAATGGCTACGTAACTGGCGCTTATTTTCTCTTTTTAGCGTGATGGCGCTTCTGTTAGCTGGCTGCGGCAAGCCGTTTTTATCGACGCTTCAGCCGGCGGGTGAAGTAGCAGATAAGCAACTTTCACTTATGCTGCTTAGCACAGCCATTATGGTACTCGTTATTGTTGTAGTAACGATTATTTTTGTATACGTTGTCATTCGTTTCCGGCAGCGTAAAGGAGAAGAGAACAAAATTCCAAAGCAAGTGGAAGGAAACCATACGCTTGAAATTGTTTGGACTGTCATTCCGATTATCCTTTTAATTATCTTGGCAGTTCCGACAGTGAAAGCAACGTTCGATCTTGCTGATGTCACACCAATGAACAAAGAGAAGCGCGATAAAGATACGCTTGTTGTCAATGTTCGCGCAAATCTTTACTGGTGGGAGTTTGAATATCCTGATTATGGCGTAATTACAAGTCAAGATTTAGTGGTTCCGACAGATGAGCGCGTATATTTTAACTTAAAAGCATCAGACGTAAAACACTCATTCTGGATTCCTGCAATTGGCGGGAAAATGGATACAAACATTGAAAATAAAAACCAATTTTGGCTGGAATTTGATCAAAAGAAAGCAGACAAAGCAGGCAACATTTTCTATGGCAAATGCGCGGAGCTTTGTGGTCCTTCCCATGCATTGATGGACTTCAAAGTAAAAGCAGTTCCTAGAGAAGAATTTAATCAATGGATTGAAAAAATGAAAAACGCGAAAAAACCGGTTGTAACAGATCCGGTTGCGAAGCAGGGAGAAGAGATTTTCAATAAAAGCTGTATTGGCTGTCACGCTGTTACTCCAGTTGACAAACGTCCAGAACAAGCGCGTACAGCGCCAAACTTGGCCAACTTCGGCGATCGCGAGCGCATTGCCGGTATTTTAGAACACAATGAGGAAAACTTAAAGAAATGGCTAAAAGATCCTGAAAGTGTGAAGCCTGGAAATAAAATGACAGGCACATATGGCCAATTAACAGATGAGCAAGTGGATGCTTTAACGAAATACTTAATGAGTCTAAAGGTTGAATAACAAGCGGGATTTCTACAAAAAGGAGGTTTAAATCCGTGAGTACAGCAGCTCGGAAAAAGAGCATAATATGGGACTACCTGACAACGGTCGACCATAAAAAAATTGCGATCCTTTACTTAATTGCTGGTGGTATTTTCTTTATCATGGGTGGTATCGAGGCACTGATTATTCGTATTCAGCTTGCGGTGCCTAACAACGATTTTGTTAACGCGGGTCTTTATAATGAAATGCTTACGATGCATGGTACGACCATGATTTTCTTGGCAGCAACACCGTTATTATTCGCATTGATGAATGCGATTGTTCCAATTCAGATCGGTGCGCGCGACGTTGCGTTTCCGTTTTTAAACGCATTAGGTTTTTGGCTATTCTTCTTCGGGGGGCTTTTTCTAAACTGTTCTTGGTTTTTAGGCGGAGCGCCTGATGCAGGATGGACGTCTTACGCTTCGTTATCATTGGAATCACCAGGACACGGAATTGACTTTTACGTATTAGGTTTGCAAGTTTCCGGGTTCGGTACATTAATCAGTGGGATTAACTTCATAGTAACTATCATTACGATGCGTGCTCCAGGCATGACATACATGCGTATGCCGTTGTTTACGTGGGCAACATTCGTTGCTTCTGCGTTAATCTTATTTGCGTTCCCGCCGTTAACGGCTGGATTGCTTCTACTAATGATGGACCGTTTATTTGGCGGCAACTTCTTTAATGCGGCATTAGGCGGTAACACGATTATTTATGAACACTTATTCTGGATTTTCGGTCACCCGGAAGTATATCTCTTGATACTACCATCGTTCGGTATTTTTTCTGAAATTATCTCCACTTTCTCTAAGAAACGCTTATTTGGATATTCTTCCATGGTATTTGCGATTGTATTAATCGGCTTTTTAGGATTCATGGTATGGGCGCACCATATGTTTACAGTTGGCATGGGACCAGTTGCGAACGCAATTTTTGCGGTTGCGACAATGGCAATTGCTGTCCCGACAGGTATTAAAATCTTTAACTGGCTATTTACAATGTGGGGTGGAAGCATCCGCGTTACAACGCCGATGTTATATGCTATTGGATTTATTCCTTCTTTCGTTATCGGCGGAGTAACCGGGGTTATGCAGGCAGTAGCGCCGGCTGACTATCAATATCATGACAGCTACTTCATCGTTGCTCACTTCCACTATGTCATTGTTGGCGGGGTAGTGCTGGCTTTATTAGGCGGCACACATTATTGGTGGCCAAAAATGTTTGGTAAAATGCTAAGTGAAAAGCTTGGTAAGTTGACATTTGTGTTATTCTTTACCGGATTCCATTTAACATTCTTTATCCAACACTTCCTTGGCTTAATGGGTATGCCTCGCCGCGTATTTACATTCTTGCCGGGCCAAGGTTTGGAAACTGGAAACTTGATTAGTACAATTGGTGCCTTTTTGATGGCGGCAGGTGTTATCGTTCTTTTAATCAATATTGTGATCACGACGATCAAAGGAGAAAAAGCTGAAGCGGATGCTTGGGGACTCGGGCGTACGCTTGAGTGGGCGGTTTCTTCGCCAGCACCTGAATACAACTTTGCGCAAATTCCGCTTGTTCGCGGTTTAGATGCTTACTGGCTAGAGAAAATGGAAGGGAAAAAAGGCTTGACACCGGCAGAACCGCTTGGAGACATCCATATGCCGAATCCTTCATTCCTGCCGTTTGTCATTTCACTTGGGCTGTTTATCGCTTCATTTGGTTTCATGTATCATAACGATTACTCTTGGGGGTTGCCGGTAGGAATTCTTGGATTAGTGATTACCTTTGGTTCTATGTGCTTACGTTCTATCATTGACGACCATGGTTACCACATTCATAAAGACGAAGTTATCGAAGCAGAGAAAAAGGGGGTTAAGGCATAATGCATGTTGAAGAAAAATTAACGGCGGAAACATTCCCCGCATCCCCTGAAAGAGCCACCATCGAAGGGAAAAATAAATTTTTAGGACTTTGGGTTTTCTTAGGGGGAGAGACCGTTCTTTTCGCCTCCCTCTTTGGCACTTTCATAGCGCTTAGAGATAAAACGGCTGGGGGACCGACATCGCAGGAATTGTTTCAAATGCCGCTCGTGTTTGTCGCTACAATGCTTTTATTGACAAGCAGTTTAACAAGCGTTTACGCCATCTATCACATGAAAAACTTCGACTTTAAGAAAATGATGCTTTGGTTTGGCATCACTGTATTGTTAGGTCTCTGCTTCTTAGGATTAGAAATTTACGAGTTTTATGAATATGTGCATAAAGGCCTTAAGTTTTCAACAAGTGCCTTCTCATCTGCCTTTTATACGCTAGTCGGTCTGCATGGAAGCCACGTTGCATTTGGTTTATCGTGGATTTTAACGCTTATGATCCGCAACGCGAAGCGTGGTTTGAACCTTTACAACGCGCCAAAGTTTTATGTGGCGAGTCTTTACTGGCACTTTATTGACGTCGTATGGGTATTCATTTTTACCGTTGTATACCTAATGGGAATGGTGGGGTGAATATATGGTGAATCAAGCAAATTCTGGAAATGAGCGCGTTGATTTAGCATATCGCCGCAAAAAAAACGCGGAGGATATGAAGCATCAAGTTATTTCCTTTGTATTAATGATTTTGTTCACATTAATCGCATTTGCCGCGGTTGGTTATGATAAATTTTCGCCTTGGTTTTCCGTTCCATTTATTCTTCTTCTTGCTGTGGTGCAAGTGTTGTTCCAATTGTATTATTTTATGCATATGAGCCATAAAGGCCATGAAATGCCAGCACTCTTCATGTATGGCGGTATACTTGTTGCCTTTGTGACCATTTGGGCGTTTGCGACAATTATTTGGTGGTAATAAAAAAGGAAATCAGCTTTCGCTGATTTCCTTTTTTAAACTAGTTTTGACTCAATTTTGCTTCAATCTTCTCAAGAACTTTTTCTAGTTTTTCAAGCGGCACTTCTGTGCTTTCGGAAATATTTTTCAAATCTTGGTAGGAAAGTCCTTTTGAGCTGCGGAGAAGATTTCTTTGTTCATGATCATGCAGCAATAACTGAACCGCATCTGGTCTGGAATAATGCCCCAATCCGTCAAACACCACTTTTGCCGCCTTGATCTCATTCGCATGGCAATCCGCGTAAACAATCGTATCTTCGTTATAAACCGGTCCGGCGATGTATTCACCAAATGGATTAACGATAGCGGCTCCGCCTACCGCCCAACTGAAATCCATTTCTGGGCTATCAATAAAATGCTTATATTGAGGTTCAAAGTCTTGTTCTCTTAACAAACCAGCCACGCTGATGACAAAGCTTCCTGATTCAAAAGCGTATTCTCTGATGGCAAACTGTAAATCGCATGGATCTCCTGGTTCCGTCGTTGCGTGGAATCATGTCATATTGACACTCCCTCTAGTTATAAGATTAATAAAAATAAATTAAATAGTCAATAAATTAAGAATAATTTTATTTATTAGTATTATCAAAAAAATTATAGAATAGATGCACTGTCACCGTCCAAAGCGAGAAGAATCAATAGAAGTAGAAATTTGCGAAGCTAAACGGAAAAAATAAGTTTTTCATAATTCGTATGATGCAAACAGGTTAATTGATAGCGCTTAACAATAGACAAACGATAGGAGTGTAGTATAATGAAAAGAGAAAGAATTGAGGTGATATGAAAATGGCATCGCTAAGCATGTTTGGTTTTGTCGCGTTATGGAGTCCTTATTTCCTTGCGTTTTTGTTGTTGATTACGTGTCTTTATTTTATGATTGTTGGGCCTTGGAGAACTCGTTTTACAAAGGAAGGACCACCGACGCGCAAGCAGAAAGCATATTTTCTCGCAGGGATCATGTTGCTTTATATTTCTTTCGGTTCGCCGGTTGATTTGCTCGGTCATTTGATTTTTAGCGCACATATGATACAAATGGCAATATTAAGTTTTATGGCTCCACCATTACTTATTTTAGGAATACCAAATTGGCTGTTTGAGCGACTTTTCGAAATTCGGCCATTAAAGGCGGCAGTAACGTTTTTGACAAAGCCGCTTATTGCGGTTGTTTTATTTAATAGCTTGTTCTCATTTTATCACGTTCCATTTATTTTTGATTTAGCGAACAGCAATGCGCTTTATCATGCGGTAATTACCACGATGATTTTTGTCGCTGCATGGATGATGTGGTGGCCTCTTCTTAATAAAATGCCGGGCTGGCAGTCTCTCAGCGGTCTCAAGAAGATAGGCTACATTTTTGCAGACGGCGCTTTATTAACTCCGGCGTGTGCCTTAATTATTTTTGCTGGAAAACCGCTATATGCGACTTATTACGATCCGCAAATGTGGATGAAGTCGCTTGCTCTTTGCGTTCCCGCTGGGACATTAGCTTCTCTCGATTTAACAGGACCAGAGATGTTCTTTTCTGTTCCGCTTCTTTACGATCAGCAGCTTGGCGGGATATTAATGAAAATTATTCAAGAAATTATTTATGGCATAATGCTCTTTTTCGCCTTTAGGGAATGGTACCGAAAAGAGCAGGAAAAAGAAAAATTGGAAACTGTTGCATCCCCACAACCTTCTGAGTCGTAATGTTTTATCGAAATGTTTTAATAATCAATAAAACATAGAAAGGAATTGGATATGGAGTATTCATTGCCAATTTTACCGACCATTAGCACGAGCTGTATTGTCATTAGCGCAGCGTTAGTGGCGTATGGATGGTATTTAATACTGAGGAGAAACATTGATGCCCATAAAAAGACAATGTTAAGTGCAGCGGTGTTCGCTTTATTGTTTTTTATTATTTACCTATCGCGAACGATTTTTATCGGGAACACGAGTTTTGGCGGCCCTGACAGTTTGAAAGTGTATTATACGATCTTTCTTGTGTTTCATATTATTTTGGCTACGGTTGGAGCAATTTTTGGCATTGTCACGCTTTGGACTGGTTTAAAAGACCATCGCGCCCGTCATAAGCGGCTCGGACCGATTACAAGCGTTATTTGGTTTTTTACAGCTGCGACCGGTGTCATCGTATATTTGCTTCTCTACGTATTTTATAAAGGCGGGGAAACAACATCAATGATTAAAGCTATTTTAGGTTTTTAAAACCCGACACGAAATTTGTCGGGTTTTTCTTATAGTAAACAAAGGTGGATAAAACACGTATACATATAAAACACATTATTGTTCGTATGAAGCTAATAAAGAGGGAGAGGGGGATGAAAACGATCGTCCGATTCCGAAAGTTGAGTGCAACGCAAGCGACCTTATTGACTATTGTTATGATGTGTTTGAAAGACTTAAACGACATTGTTATTGATGATTGCGAAGTCCATGTGGCCATTGAGGAAGATTGCCTCTGTACAGTTACAGCGCTGATAGTAATAAAGCGGGGAGTACCGATTATTTCATTATGTGAGCAATTGCAAAAACATATTACAGAGGAAATTGAGGCAATGACGCCGTTTACTGTCGATAAGGTACATGTTGTTGTAAAACATTTGGCTATGTAATGAAAAAACGCATGAGATTTCCCTCATGCGTTTTTTTTTTTCGCATTTCGGATTAGTCTTGAATTTTGTCAAGTTCTTCTTTTATTTGTGATAAAATGGTTTGGCATTGATTTACCAATGAAGAAGGGAAATGTTCATCGTCGCCGTATTCTACGCCATGAGGATAATAATATTTTCCTAAAATTGGAGGAAGTAACTTAATGAGTGCATAGCGGGAATCAACGTCTCCCTCAATGGCGTATCCTTGAACACGAAGATAGTAAATATCCCCCTTTATTTGAAATTTCCGATCGTATGTAACCCGTTCATAGTCCCATTGAGAAGCTCTAATAAATTTAAATTTTTCCATTAGATCATCTAAACGGGAAAGCTCCGCTGTTTGGTTTTCGATACCAGTATTTTCAAATTTCATATCTATTCCTCCTATCGACAAAGCCTAGTATACGGAAAAGAAAAATGCCCCTTCATTTATAATAGTATGAAAGATGACGACTTTCAATCAATTGTTCATCATTTTGCGATATTTTCAATTTATGATAAATTTTTGTCCTCCATTCATTATTTTATTGAATAAATGTCTGGTATACGAAATTCCCCTGGAAAGCAGGGGAATTCTTTTTTTACGTTTTGTTGCCATAGAAAAACGGCTATAATGGCAATAGAATATCTTTTTTCGGAAAGCGAGAGTTGCCGTGTGAAATGGTTTTTTCTTGTGTTATTGCTAATCATTGGATTTTATTATTTTGCGCCAAGTACACCACCGCTTAGCCCGCCTCAAGAAACAGAGCCGAAAGACTATATGGTAAAAGAACCGAAAGTCGAAAGCGGCATGCTTTCAATGATTGGAAAAACAGAAAGAGATGTAAAAAAGAAATTCGGCTCGCCGACACGAATTGATGCTTCCGCTTATGATTATGAATGGTGGATCTATAATCGGAGCGCAAGCACATACTTTCAAATTGGAATGATGGATGGGCGTGTTGTTACGGCATTTGTATGCGGAGAGAATGTGAATGTAAAACCATTTTACATCGGTCAGCCCCTTCAAGAAGTGTTTAAGACGATGCCTGTTTTATCCAATGTTGAAATAAAATTGAGAACAGGAATGTATCGTTTTGAGCTGTCAGAACAAGATTACGCCTCTCGGCCGATTGTCAAAGTTGGCAACGTCTACGCGCAATTATATGTAGATCGTTTTACCGGAAAGATTTCGAGCATTCGGCTTATGACTGGGGAAGTATTCGTAAAAATGAGGCCATATGAGCTTGTTTACCGTGGCAGTTTACCTAATTCAGCCCCTTTATCTTCCAAACAACAACGAGAAGTGGAAATAGCGAATGAAAAACAAATTTTTGATATTACAAACGTTATTCGCCAACGTTATCGTGTTAAGCCACTTCGTTGGCATGAGGAAGCAGCAAAAGTTGCCTATATGCATAGTAAAGATATGAAAGATCATCACTTTTTCTCTCATAAATCTCCAAAAAATGGTGATTTAAAAGATCGGCTATTGGCTGCAAATATTAAATTTGAAATGGCGGGAGAAAATATTGCCGCACATCATATGGATGGTATTGAGGCGGTGGAAGGATGGCTAAACAGCAAAAGCCATCGAGAAACATTATTAAGCGAACAATTTACCTACCTTGGTGTAGGTGTTTCTGGTGATTATTATACTCAAGATTTTTTAAGGTTATGGAAATAAAATAGCGATTTTGTCGATGTAAAGAAAAAATGGGCGCACGTAAATCATATATAGGCAATAGTATATGGTAGATAGGCGTGAGTCGATGAGGGGAGTAGGTATTCAATGGAAAAGCATCTACATCCTTCGGTGGAGAAATTTAAACAGTTTGTGAAAAAGCATCCGAAAATAATTCAAGAAGTGCGCAATGGTCAAAAAACGTGGAAAGAGTTTTATGAAGATTGGTATTTATTTGGTGAGGATGATGAAATTTGGGAAGCCTATAAACAAAATCAAGAGCCAATAAAACGCAGGGAAAAAAGTAGTAATAGATGGATTGAAAAAATTGCAAATGTAATACAAAATATGGATGCTAATGAGGTACAAAAACATCTCGCGAGTGTTCAACAAGCGATTGACGCAATCCAAAACATTATTACTCAATTTCAAGGAAATGAAAAGCAGCATATGGGGATAACGAAAGATGAACATCCGTTTTCATTTCGTAAAGACTAGAGGGGGTGCCAATGAGAAAAGAGGTTATACAATATATTCGAACGAAAAAAATGCTGCAATCTTTTATTCGCAAAGAGCCGCGCTGGTATCGCCTTCTTTCCCGCTACCCACATAAGCTGCCATCATTTGAACTTGAGGCGCTTCATTATTATGAGCAGACGATTCCACATAAAGTGGAGAAAATCGCTAATTCCTTGCAAATGGTTTCATTAATGCTTCATATGTTTCAAGCGATGCGTGATTAATTTTTGCAAAAAAGCAAAGACTACTTCCTAAAGGGGAGTGATGTCTTTGCAAAAGCAGCTCGTTATTTTGCTTTTATTTCTTTTCGTCGTTTTAGGAGCGTGCGGAAACGATAAACCGGCGCCAGAAACAAATATCCCAAATGTTGCGTTTGCTATGACTAATCAGGAGAATAAATCATTTCAAGTCAAGCATGTTGTGAAAGGGAAAGATGTATTGATTGAGTGTATTGTCGCTGATTTTCCGTTTCGAAAAGGAACGAATGGGGGACACATAAACGTATATATAAATGGACAAAAAATAGATGAAGTATATACAGCGGCATTTATGTTGCGAGGATTACCGACCGGAAAACATGTGATACGTCTTGAACTTGTGCATAATGACGGGAAAATAACCGGGTTGTCACAAGAATTTACAGTAACGATCTCTTAGAAAAAGGTCTGACGAGCAAGTCAGACTTTTTTTAATGCGCAACTTCATTACTTTCCTTTCTGATTCATCTCATGGTATCATTACATTGGAGGTGCCAAAACGTGATCATTGCAACTCTCGAGCGTCTCGAGATTTTAGATAAAGCAGAAGCATTAGCAAAAATGATTGTACAATCGGAATTGGCAGAAGAATACCGCCAATGTTTTCAACGACTGAAACAAGATCGTGTTGCTCAAGATATTATCGCTCGTTTTACAAAGGCAAAAGAGCGCTATGAGGAAGTACAGCGCTTTGGAAAATATCATCCCGATTATCATAGCGTGATGAAAGAAGTGCGTGAAATAAAACGTGAACTTGATTTTCATGAGACGATTGCTGCGTTTAAAAAGGCGGAAAATGCCATGCAACAACTGTTAGATGAGATTAGCGTGTTAATTGGCAAAGCGGTATCAGATCAAATTAAAGTGCCGACAGGGAACCCGTATTTTTTGTCCATCAGCTGTTCGGGAGGATGCGGAGCAGGGGGAAGCTGCGGCTGCCGCACATAGTATATAAAAGGGGAATGGTGGTATGTTTCCAAAACGCCAAGGGATTATTGTCTGGTTGCATTCATTAAAGCATAGCAAACATCTGCGCAAATTTGGCAATATTCATTATGTTTCGAAACGGTTAAAATATGCGGTTTTATATTGTGATATGGAGCAAGTCGATGAAATGATGAAAAAGCTTGCTTCCTTGCCGTTTGTAAAGCGGGTCGAACCGTCTTATCGACCATTTTTAAAGCTAGAATTCGAATCAAAAGGGGAAAAAGAAAAAGACTCCTCTTATCCATTAGGATATTCGGCGGAGTAAAAAAAGGCTGATTTTCTTTGGAAAGTCAGCCAATTTTTATTTTTATCGCCACTATTGGAGCGGAGGGATAAAACGGTTCATCCGCATAATGCCAATTAAGTGTTGATAGTATAAATCTAATTCAGCAAAAAATGTCGAAGGCTTCACTTCTAAATGAATAATCTCCATTCCTAGTTCTTTCGCTAGTTGGGCAAATAAATCGTATCGCTTATTTGGTTTCACACGCGGATTTGGAATTCCTTCCCGGCAAATATACAACGGTTGAAAATCCCCTGGATCTGTTGGATGCAAAACGACAACACACGATGTCACCGGACGGCCGTTTTTCACCGTATGAAAAGCAAAAAGTCCAGACAAACGATGCCGATTTGCTCTGGCGAGTTCAATTAGTTCGTATATATCTGAATAACCTTCCCCTAGCTCTATAAAACGCTGAATCATCTATATCCCCCTTACTATGTTTGTCCATACATAACTTTAATCATTGTTTAACAAAATTTCAAATGGAAAAATAAAAAAAAACCCTGCAGCCTATGATCTGCAGGGGTCCTTTACGTTTACTTGCCCCTTGCGCATCGGAAGGAACAAGTAAACTAAAGGAAAAGAAAAGGGAGAGGAGAAACCGGAGGAAGAACTTATGGGGAAACGTAAGTCTTCTCCGTGGTTGGCAACAACATCCGCATGGATGTTGCCATTACTCATTATGGCCGGTTTGCTAATTTTATATACATGTTACTATGAAATTTTCAGCTGTTTTACTATAATAAAGTTTATGATACGATAATGTTGCGAAATTGTGTCAAAATGTGGTGAAAGCAATGAGGGTAATTTCAGGAAAATGTAAAGGTAGACGTCTGCAAGCGGTTCCAGGAATATCAACAAGACCGACGACAGATAAAGTGAAAGAAGCGATATTTAATATGATTGGTCCGTATTTTTCCGGCGGGATGGGCCTTGACTTGTTTAGTGGCAGCGGCGGTCTTGGAATTGAAGCATTAAGCCGCGGGCTTGACCGAGTCATTTTTGTAGACCATGACGCAAAAGCGGTGCAAACCGTCAAAAAAAATGTTGCAACGTGTCGACTGTTAGAACAGGCAGAAATATATCGGAATGATGCAGAAAGAGCGTTGAGGGCAATTATAAAACGCGGGCTTCGTTTTCATTTGATTTTTCTTGATCCTCCATATAAAGAACAAAAATTGGAGTCAATCCTTTCGTTTATTGATGAACATGAGCTTCTTGAAAAAGATGGTGCTGTCGTTGTGGAACACTCTGCCGAAACACATCTTGCCGAACAAGTTGGTCGTCTTGTAAAGTGGAAGCATGAAGTATATGGAATTACCGCGGTTTCAATCTACCGGTACATGGATGTGCAGAAAGGAGAATAGGGCATGGCGAGCATTGCGGTTTGCCCAGGAAGCTTTGATCCGGTTACATATGGGCATTTAGATATTATTAGGCGAGGGGCAAAAGTGTTTGATCAAGTGTATGTAGCGGTACTTAATAATTCTTCAAAGAAGCCGTTATTTTCTGTTGAGGAGCGGATAGAACTGTTGCGGGAAGTGACGCGGCCGTTTCCAAATGTGATTGTTGAATCGTTTCACGGCCTGCTTGTCGATTATGCGCGCAGTAAAAATGCGAGTGCGATTTTGCGTGGTTTGCGGGCTGTGTCCGACTTTGAATATGAAATGCAAATCACGTCGATGAACCGTGTTCTTGATGAAAATATTGAGACGTTTTTTATGATGACAAATAGCCAATACGCTTTTTTAAGTTCCAGTATTGTCAAAGAGGTAGCAAAGTATAATGGCAATATTTCCGACTTAGTGCCACCTGTTGTAGAGGAAGCGCTGAGAAAAAAATTTGCTTCCCTTACTTCTAACGAACGTAATGAAAGCTGACTTAAAAGAAGCTTCTTTTAAGTCAGCCTAATTTTATTTTGTCTTTATTCTATGACCTTTTTTTGCCATTGAGCAGCAGTAAGCCATATATATAGACATAAAAAGACGATCGTAATGATTGGTCCGAATTGATGCAACAGCTCCCAATAATGGTTGATCCAGCTTGGTGAGCGTTCTATCAAAAATGTTGGAATAACGCGCATATTTCCATCGGCTGGGTGGACGTAGAGCGGTTTCCATAGTATATATGTAAAACATGCGGCAAAACATCCATGCATGATTCTGGCGATAAAAAATGGTTTAAAGCGGATGTTTGCTTCAGCGAGGATGCTTGCTACTTGTGCTTGCACGGAAAATCCGCCAAAAGCAAGAATAAAGCTTGTTGCAATGGCTTTTTCCAACAGTTCGGCTTTATCGGTTTGGCTAATCATCTGACTGCCGAGCGTAATTTCAAATAGACCGGAAATCATCGGGATGCTTAGTTCTTTTGGAAGTTGAAATAAGTGAAGAATATACTGGAAAATAAAGGATATATATTCCGTAATATGCATCATGTAAAGCAGCTTATTAATGACAGAAAAGAGAATAATAAACCCACCGATCATCAACAATGTTTGTACAGAAGACCGAACGGCGTCTCCTAACAATTTTCCAAGCGGCTGTTCGTTTTTTAGACGGGTTTCATGAAGCACTCGGAATGCGTAAGGAAAAGAAAACGAATGCTTCGATCGTTTTTGCTTTCCTTTTTCTTGTGATTTTCCATGGAATCTCATAATCATTCCTACACAAATGTTTCCTATATAGTGGGAAAGTGCTAAAATAATGCCAAGATTTGGATTGTGAAAAAATCCGACCGACACCGCGCCAAAAATAAACAATGGGTTGGATGAATTAGTAAATGAGGCTAACCGTTCTGCTTCGATCGTAGAAATTTGTTTTTCTTGATAAAGCCGTGCAGTTAGTTTTGCTCCTGATGGATAGCCGGAAGCCATTCCCATTGCCCAAACGAAACCGCCGACGCCAGGAACTCTAAAAAGCGGCCGCATAAGCGGTTCTAACAAAACTCCAAGCAAATTAACGACACCGAAGCTAATCAATAATTCAGAAACGATAAAAAAAGGTAATAGTGATGGAAAAACGACTTCCCACCACATATTTAAACCGCGGATGGATGCTTCTAATGATTGCTGAGGGTAGCAAATTAATGACAGTGCAAATAAAGTAACCGTTGAAGCGAGAAAGACGGTTTTTGCTTTTGGTTTCATATCTGTTCTGCCTCCTGGTAACGACACATCCTCTCTCCCCTTTTTAACACCATATTACGTGTACAACCTCATATAGTTTAATATACGAGTATAGGGGGGAGTTTTAGACCATAAGATGAAACAAGGTGGTCATGTAGAGAGGAGAGAAACGGTGTTTCCGAAAATTGGGTTAGCGCTAGGTTCTGGAGGGGCGAGAGGTTTCGCGCATCTTGGAGTACTGAAAGTATTGGAAGAGGAGAAAATCCCAATTTCCTACATAGCCGGAAGCAGCATCGGGGCGCTTGTCGCTGCTCTATATGCTAGCGATCTCGGTCTTGAGCGTTTATATAAGTTAGCAAAGTCGTTTCGTCGAAATGACTACATCGATTTTACAATTCCAAAAATGGGGCTAATTGCTGGAAAGCGAATTACCGAATTTATTCGGCTTCTCACAAAAGGGAAAAAAATTGAGGAACTGTCCATCCCGGTGGCAATTGTAGCGACGGATTTACAGACAGGTCAAAAAGTGGTGTTTCGCCAAGGGGATGTTGCCCGCGCCGTACGAGCCAGCATTTCCATTCCCGGTATTTTTGTCCCTGAAAGGGTAGACGGGCGATTGCTTGTAGATGGAGGAGTTGTTGATCGCGTTCCCGTTTCCGTTGTCCGAGAAATGGGTGCGGATATTGTTATTGCAGTCGATGTTTCCCATGTGAAAGTGGACGGAGAAATTACGTCGATATTTGATGTGATTTTACAAAGCATTGATATTCTGCAAGACGAGCTTGTCCGCCATCGTCAACTTGCCTCCGATGTGATGATTCGGCCGCACGTAGAGCAATATAGCTCGCGAGCATTTACTCATGCACAGGAAATTATTGCTATCGGGGAACAGGAAACACGCAAATATGTGCCAGAAATCCGCCAAGCAATTCAAAACTGGAAGGAGCATTCACGCTGATGAAAAAACGAATGTATGTGGTTGCATTTTTCTTTGGCGTCATCGTAGCATTGCTGCTTATTTTTATTAAATTTCCTTATTACGTTACGATGCCTGGAACTGCGCAAGACTTAAAGCCGCTTGTTCATGTGGAGCATGGGGATGATGATGAAGGAACGTTTATGCTAACAACGGTGAAAATGGGACGGGCGAATGCTATTTCCTATTTTCTTGCACATGTTCGCTCCTTTTATGAACTATATCCGTTAGAAGAAATAAAACAAGAAGGGGAAACAGATGAGGAATATACAATGCGTCAGCTTCAGCTTATGGAGCAGTCAAAAGAGGCAGCGATTGCTGTTGCCTATAAAAAAGCGGGGAAACCAGTTTCTTATAAAGCAAAAGGCGTATACGTGATGAGTGTGCTTCCACATATGCCGGCAGAGGGGCAATTAAAAGTTGGCGATCGCATTATTAAAATAGATGGAAAAAGGATGGATACATCGGAACAAATGGTGCAATATATTCGTACAAAGAAAAAGGGAGATAAAGTTCATATTACATTTGTGCGCGGTAAAAAGGAAAAAGAGGCAACTCTTACATTAATGCCATTTGCGCATAATCCAAAACAAATAGGTATAGGGGTTTCGCTTACTACCGATTATGACATTGCAACAAACCCGCCAGTCCGCATTGATTCGGAACAAATCGGCGGGCCATCAGCAGGATTAATGTTTTCGTTAGAAATTTATAATCAACTTGTCGAAGAAGATATTACGAAAGGGCATAAAATTGCCGGTACAGGTACGATTAATATGAATGGCGAAGTCGGACCGATCGGCGGCATCTCGCAAAAAATTGTTGCTGCTGATCGGGAGGGAGCAGAAATTTTCTTTGCACCAAACGAAAATGGGGCAGCAGATTCGAACTATCGAGAAGCAGTGAAAACGGCAAAAAAAATCGGAACAAAAATGAAAATTGTTCCGGTCGATACGTTTGATGATGCGATTCGTTATTTAGAAAATTTAAAATAACCATCGTAAAGCGGCTGTTATTGCAAAAGAGGAGGAGTAGCGTACTCCTCTTTCAGCACATTGGTGCGAGCAGGTTCAGGAAATATTGCGGCATAAGCAAAAGACGCCTTTTTTTCTTGCTGGTAAATCGGGTCATGTTTTAAATTTGACACTTTTGTAACGAGCGGAAGCGGCAGATGTTTTTTTACATGTTGTAGATAGCGGCGCCCGTTGCTGCTCATTCCAAGCAAACGAATATATGTCGGCGTTTCTGTTTTTTTTCGCTGGTCTTTTGTAAAATTCGTTAAAATATGAGTGCATATTCGTTGCAGCCTCGTCCACGTATATCGTTTTGTTTTGATCGAGTTCATAAAAGCGGAAAACGTCGGGGCAGCAACAATTTCCTGCTTTAAGCGGTGTTCGATACCTTCGTCAACGCCGGCAATTTGGCGCAGCTCCGCCTCTTCCGCTGTCATGATGCGATACTTTAAAAACGGAAAATAGGCTTCCCATTCATGAAACATGCCGTATGTATCATAATATTGCTCGAGTGTTTGTTTTGTAGTGCCTGGAATATACGGGGCGATGGTTTCTAAATGTGCAAGCGACCCTTTAAGCGCTTTTCTTAAGCTTGTCGCGCTAGCGATCGATGGATGAGAGAACGTTTTGTCATGATAATCGGAAGCGATGCGGCGAATCGTACGAGGAGTGATCGGAATTTGTTTTTGTAAAATCGCTTTGACATACGCAAGACCGAGCACATTGTTCGGCTTAGATAAATCAAGGTTAGTGGCGTTCAATCGTTTCCAGGCTTCTGCGTTCGCCCGCGGATAGCTTACCCCTTCCTGAAGCGCTTCTTGCACATAACTGTCATGCTGCTGTTTTTGCTCTAAAAACGTTTTTGCCGCATCGATAAATGCGGTTATATTTCCATTTTCGCTTCCGAAGCAAATTTCTTCACAAAATAAGGAATGAAGCAATGTAACCGCGCCGCTGGCAAATCGTTCAGCAGATTGAACCGCAAATGCATACGGCAGCTCAATGACAATATCTACCCCGGCTGACAATGCCATTTTTGTTCGCGCCCATTTTGATACAAGCGCAGGTTCTCCGCGCTGCAGAAAATTTCCGCTCATGACGGCAATAATGCAATCTGCTCCAGTTTGTTTTTTGGTTTCTTCTAAGTGATATAAATGCCCGTTATGAAACGGATTATATTCGACAATGATTCCGACCGCTTTCATTTTGCTCTCCCTGCTGTTTAGTTGTTTTTTTCAAAAGAGTGATAAATTGTATATAAACTGACAACAATTATACTGTAAAGAAAAAATATTGACAAATAGGAAAACGAAACGTATAATTTTCTTTGTTGTCTTGAGGTGATTTTTTATGAAATGGACAGTCCATCAGCTTCATCAGTTTCATCATAAAGAAATCGTTATTGATGAATATGTTGATGTCTCTGATTTAAAAGAGATTGATAAACTGATCCGCGATATTTCGCCTGTGCATGTACAGGGAAGGGCAGATATCGGTTCGACAAAATTTACGTTTCACTTGCAAGTGTCGGGAACGATGGTACTGCCTTGTTCGCGGACGTTGGTCGACGTTTCGTATCCATTTTCGATCGAAACGACGGAAACATTTTTTATGAATGATTATGATGTAGTATCGACAGATGAAGATACGCATCTAGTGAAAGACGAAACAGTAGATTTGTTACCGATTATCAAAGAACTTATTCTTTTGGAAATTCCGTTGCAAATATTTGCGGAAGAAGAAACGGTGCAGGACGGGGCTCCGCAGTCTGGAGAAGGCTGGGAAGTCATTAAAGAAGAACGTTGGGAAGCGATGGCAGAAGAACAGGCCAAACAGAAAATCGATCCTCGTCTTGCTGCATTAGCGAAGTTTTTTGATAAAGACAAAAAAGAGTAAGCGAAGTAGCCGGGATGATCCGGGCTTTTGATACTTCGACATGCTGATAAGGAGGTGGGAAGCATGGCAGTACCTTTTAGAAGAACATCAAAAACAAGAAAAAGATTGCGCCGCACTCACTTTAAATTGCAAGTGCCAGGCATGGTAGAATGCCCAAATTGCGGTGAAATGAAATTAGCTCATCGCGTATGCAAATCTTGCGGAACTTACAAAGGAAGAGAAGTTGTTAACAAATAATTATCTTTAACAACAAGCACAAGGAAGGAAAGTACTTGTGCTTGTTGTTTTTTATTTTTAGCTATGAAAATAAGCAGGAAAATGCCCGCCCGATGCCCAATTGATTTTAAGGAAAGGAGGAAACGGAAAAATATGAAAGTAGCTATAGTGGAATATGACAGTAATGGGATTGTTTGGTTTGCTATTCACCGCCCTGAAAAACGAAACGCGATCAATTTTGAAGTAATGGACAAGCTGGAAGAAACGATTGCGATGGTAGAAAAAAATGATGATGTGAAAATGCTTGTCATTACGGGAACAGGTGATGAAGCGTTTTGTTCAGGAGGGGATTTAAGCAAATTTCAACATTTACATACGACAGAAAATGCAAAACAAATGTTAGAAAAAATGGGGACGATTTTGTATTCATTGCTTACGTTGTCTAAACCAACTGTCGCGCTCATTAACGGCACTGCTATTGGCGGCGGTTGTGAGTTAGCATCAGCATGTGATTTCCGCTATGCGAAATCTGGAAGTAAAATCGGCTTTATTCAAGGAAAACTTGGAATAACGACTGGGTGGGGCGGAGCGACAATGCTTTTTGAAAAACTTCCGTACACTCAAGCGCTTGATATACTTTTGCGTGCAGAAAGAATAAGCGCAGAAAAAATGTACGAGTATGGATGGATACACGCGGTGCTGCCAGGAAACAATTTGCGGGAAGAATGCCGCGAGCTGCTTGCCCCTTATTTATCACAATCAGTTTCTGTATTGCGTGCATATAAAATGGCAGCTGCAGAAAAGTGGAAAAGCGATGAATTTCGGATGAGATTTTTTGCGGAAATCCGCCGTTGTTCCGAATTATGGGGGTCAGAAGAACATAAAAGAGCTATCCAATCTTTTTTAAATAAATCATAATTTTCTCCCTTCTATCTTTTCTATTAGCTGCATAAATATAGTAAAAAAGCAGCTATAGAGGGGGAAGAAGATGACAAGTGTACGTCAGGATGCGTGGACGCAAGACGAAGATTTGCTATTGGCAGAAGTCGTATTGCGCTATATTCGCGAAGGAGGTACGCAGCTTCAGGCTTTTGAAGAAGTAGGACAGCTTTTGTCACGCACCGCAGCTGCATGCGGCTTTCGATGGAATTCCTATGTTCGAAAGCAGTATAAAGAAGAAATTGAACTAGCGAAAAAACAGAGAAAGGAGAGAAAAAAAGAGGCTGCGGCTAGTGAAGAAAGAGAACGAAAAAGGAAAGAGGAAATAACAGACAAAAGCTTGACGTGGTCTGATGTCATCACATTTTTGCAAACACATGGGCAAAAGGCGCATGATTCGCAAAGAATAGCGGATGAAAACCGTGCTTTAAAGAAAGACATGGAGCAATTACAACAAATGATTACAAAACTCCAAGCCGAGAAAGAAGCATTGCAAAAACAGCTATTTGCTGTTCAAGAGGAGTATAAAACATTGCTTGCCATTATGGAACGTGCAAGAAAAATGGCGGAGCTTGAAGAAGAACAAGAACGAAAAGCTCCACTCTCGGGAAACACGGTCCTAGAAAAAGTGGAAAAATCGTAAAAGCTGACCCCATCGTCAGCTTTTTTTCTTAGCGGATAAATTGGCTATTTGCTAAAATAGGAATAGCATGGATTGATGGAAGGTGAGGAAGAAATTGTGAAAATTGGAATTGTTGGCGGCGGAGCCATTGGTCTATTAATCGCTGCTTATTTAAGTAATGAATATGAAGTCACTGTTTATACAAGACGTTCAGCACAAGCGCAACGATTAATGAACGAAGGATTGCGGTTTGTGAAACGCGGGGAAACAAAGCGTGTTTCACTTCAAGCCATGGCATTTGCGGAAGCGAACATTAACGATGATCTTGTTTTTATAACGGTGAAGCAGTATGATATTGCAACGATTATCAATCACCGAAACCTGTTTGATCAGGTGAAAACGGTTGTTTTTCTACAAAACGGGATGGGGCATATTAAGTTGCTTTCTCCACTCATGGAAAAAAATATTATTGTTGGAATTGTCGAGCACGGTGCACTCAAACATGATGATCGTACGGTAGAACATACAGGAATTGGAAAGATTGTGCTTGCAAGCTTGTATGGGACATTTGGACAAGCTGTAAATTTATCGGCAAAGAGCATCTCTGATTTTCCATTTGAATTTGCTAATAATTGGGAGAATGTGTTAGTGAAAAAATTGATCGTGAATGCAGCCATTAATCCGTTGACAGCGCTTTTACGCATCAAAAACGGAGATTTGCTTAAAGTGAAACCATATTATGAAATGATGAAATTGTTGTTTTCCGAATTTAAGCAAGTGTTGCCGATCGAAGACGAACAAAAGGCATGGGAACATATTGTGAGTGTTTGTCAAAAGACAGCAGAAAATTATTCATCAATGTTAATGGACATTTCCCAAAACCGAAAAACAGAGATTGATGCCATTTTAGGCTATGTTTTAGAAAAAGGGAAAGAACTCGGGATTACGTTGCCGCTCTCACAATTTTTATTTTATGCCATAAAGGGGTTGGAAGAAGGGGGGACGAAAAATGAATGAGCTGTTTGCGCATCTGATCGCGGCATTCGTTACGCTGCCGTTATTATCATTTTTCGTCGTTTACTTTTTTTCCCGCAAATTATTAAAAAGAAAACGAAAGTCGTTTTATGTGGCAGTGAATGTTTCGACACTTTTTTTTATTATTGCTGTTCACTTTTTGATTACTGTTCTTTCAGGAAAATCGTATTTATGGCACATTGTCTTCTTTTTACTGATCATGCACATGTTGATTTCGATCGGGTATTGGCGCAAAAAAGAAGATTTTCATTTTTCCGCTGTTTTTCGTTTGTTTTGGCGAGCGAACTTCTTATTGTTTTCCTCGCTTTATTTTAGTCTGCTTGTCTACGGAATGATTGTGAGAGTATCTAGC
This sequence comes from Parageobacillus galactosidasius, assembly GCF_002217735.1. NCBI lineage: Bacteria > Bacillati > Bacillota > Bacilli > Caryophanales > Anoxybacillaceae > Parageobacillus > Parageobacillus galactosidasius. The sequence continues at coordinate 1,099,691 of NZ_NDYL01000001.1, forward strand.
AATTTATAAATAAAAAAATTGGGTGACAGTGAGCAACTGTTTTTTCATTTGCAAAAAAGAAATGCTATACTCATGTAAGAACATGATAAGATAAGAAAGGAAGTTTCTAAACATGGAAGTTCGGGAAATTTCTCTGGCTGCTACGACACCGTTAGCAACCGATTACATAAATGGTACTTTTCCGATTGAAAAAGGTTTTTCTTACTCCCTTCAGGCGGAAGATGTATTTTGGAGGCGGCTCGATGATATAAAAGGAAGAGCGTATCCACGCCGCGAACTTGTGGAATATTTACGTTCGTATCATCAGCGATTTCACGCGAGTTCCGAAACATTTTACAATATTGAAAAATTGCTTCATCCTGAAAGTGTAGTAGTAGTAGGCGGGCAACAAGCCGGATTATTGACCGGGCCGCTTTATACGATTTATAAAATTATCTCGATCATCAAGCTTGCTAAAGAGCAAGAAAGAAAATTAGGCGTGCCGGTCGTTCCGCTTTTTTGGATTGCTGGTGAAGACCATGATATTGCCGAAGTAAACCACGTGTACATTGCCGAAGATAGAAAAATTAAGAAATATGTTTACCCTGATATTCCGCAAGAAAAGCGTATGGTATCGGATGTACCATTAGATCATCAAGTTTGTTCCACTTGGATTACTAATATTGTGAAAACATATGGAGAAACAGAAACGACAAATAAGTTGCTTGATTTTCTATTCCAATGTTTAGACCAATCGAAAACGTTCGTTGACTTTTTTGCTTCTATCGTTTTACGTCTATTTGCTTCTGAAGGATTGGTTGTTCTTAATGCAGCCGATGTCCCGTTGCGCGCAATCGAGAGTAGCTTTTTTACTGCTTTGATTGAATGCCATCGCAAGGTGACGGATGCTGTTTTGCGAAAGCAGCATCAGCTTCGGCAGCTCGGATATAAAAATACGTTAGATATTCAGCCACATTGTGCAAACTTGTTTTATTATGATGGGAGACAACGGTGGCTGCTCGAGCATGATCCACAAAAAGAGGTATTTCATAGTAAAAAAGGAGAATTTGTTTTCTCCAAAGATGAATTAATACAACTTGCTAAAACCAAACCTGGCCATTTAAGCAATAATGTCGTGACCCGGCCGCTTATGCAAGAATTTTTGTTGCCGACATTGGCGTTTGTCGCTGGTCCTGGAGAAATTGCATATTGGGCAGAGCTGAAAGAGGCGTTTTCGATATTTGGTTTCAAAATGCCGCCAGTCATCCCGCGTGTCAACATCACTATTGTAGAACGCTCCATTCAAACCGATTTAGCTGAAATCGGGATCGATATCATGGATGTTTTCAAAGGACGGCTAGAAGAAGCGAAACAGCAATGGTTAGCGCAGCAAACTCGTTATCCGCTTGAAGAAATGTTTGCGAAAGCAAAAGCGGAAATCGAAGAAATTCATCGCCCGCTTCGGGAATTTGGAATGGAAATTGATCGCGGATTGGCGGGGTTGTTGACGAAAAATGCAACTCTTCTTCAAGCGCAAATCGATTTTCTTCAGCAAACGTTGCAACGAGCATTAATAAGGAAATATGAGGTGGAGTTGCGAAAATTTTCTCGCGTGGAAATGTCGTTAATGCCGAATCAAGCGCCTCAGGAGCGGATTTGGAATATTTTCTACTACATCAATAAATATGGGTTCAATTTTTTAGAGAAACTTTTACATCTTAATTACCAATGGAACGGCATGCATAAAATTGTATATATATAATAGTTTTTACAAGAAAAAGTCGAAAAGAAAAGTCCTGTTTTATGCAGGATTTTTTTTTATCGGAATGAAATAGTAGACATACAGAAATTAAAATGGAAATAAAAGTAAAATAACAAATATTAGTTCGTATTTATTGTGAGCTGCCGAAATACGACAAAAGTAAACAGAAGAAGACGAGTTTTTACAAAAAAAGCTAAAATTTTGTTGTGTTTTGCAGTATAATAAGTAAATGATCGCTCTATATGAATAACGAAGCTTTCCTAGCTGATTTTCCACGACGTTTATTTTCGTATACCATATGTTGCAGCAATGAGTGATTAAAGGTGGTGAACATGTGTTTCAACATACGACAGTGCTATTAAAGGAAGCAGTAGATGGACTCCATATAAAACCGGATGGAATTTATGTCGATTGCACCCTTGGCGGTGGAGGACATAGTGAATATTTACTTTCACAACTGTCAGAGGATGGAAGACTATTTGCGTTTGATCAAGATGATATGGCGATCGAGTATGCGAAAAAAAGATTAGCCCGTTATGAAAAACAGGTGACGTTTATTCGCAGAAATTTTCGCTTTCTTGCGGAAGAGCTAGCGGCGAGGGGAGTTCATAGAGTGGATGGAATTTTGTTTGACTTAGGAGTGTCCTCACCGCAGTTAGATACACCAGAACGAGGATTTAGTTATCACCATGATGCACCGTTAGATATGCGAATGAATCGCGAGCAATCATTAACGGCTTATGATATCGTTAATCATTGGCCATATGAGGAGCTCGTACATATCTTTTTCCATTATGGTGAAGAAAAATTTTCGAAGCAAGTGGCGAGGAAAATTGAAGAAGTTCGCAAAGAAAAGCGAATTGAAACAACCGGGCAATTAGTTGACATCATTAAAGAAGCTATCCCGGCGCCGGCAAGGCGAAGCGGAGGGCATCCGGCCAAACGAATTTTTCAAGCGATACGAATTGCCGTAAATGATGAGCTGCAAGCATTCAAAGAGGCGATTACACAGGCGATTGATTTATTAAAATCAGGTGGAAGAATTAGTGTTATTACGTTCCATTCATTAGAAGACCGCATTTGTAAAGTGGCTTTTAAAGAAGCAAGCCAAGGCCCACAGCTTCCTCCTGGGCTTCCGCTCATTCCTGATCAATACCGCCCGGCATTAAAAATTATCACGAAAAAGCCGATTGTCCCTTCCGAGGAAGAGATCGAACATAATCATCGCGCGCGTTCCGCAAAGCTGCGTATCGCCGAAAAGCTATGAACAAAAAACGATGTTGAATCACTAATGACAGGAGGGAAAAACAATGAATAATACGGCAGTAAAAATTCATGAACGACAACGTCCGTCATCACGTCCGCGCACTAGAAAGCAACGAAAGCTAAAAATTCGCTTTACGTTAGGGGAAAAGCTTTTATTCCTATCGTTTTGCGTATTTGCTATGTATGCAGCAGTGCATATTGTGTCCAATCAAGTGAAGATTTATCAAGTAAATAAAGAAATTCAACAGCTACAAGAAACGGTTCAAGAACAGAAAAAGCAAAATAATGATTTATATGTTGAAGTTCAACAATTAAGCACATATGAACGGATTTTGCAAAAAGCGAAAGAACTCGGTCTCTCACTAAACGAAAATAATGTAAAAGTTGTACAGGAATGATCGCCGATGGAAAGGAAAAAGCATAGCAATACACATAAAGGAGCAGCTATATTATTTTTCTTATTCAGTCTGCTCTTTTTTGTGTTATTGGCTCGTTTTATTCAGTTGCAGGTAACGGGAGTTGCTGATGGCCAAGTGTTAGCGGCAAAGGCGGAGGAAAAGTATAAACAAAAGCGAACGATCGAAGCAAAGCGCGGAACCATTTTTGACCGAAATGGCGAAGTGCTTGCTCAAGATGTGCCGTCATATACAGTTATAGCTGTCCTTGATCCAAAAATGACGACAGATCCTGATCATCCGAGACATGTTGTTGACCCACAAAAAACAGCAAAAAAATTAGCCCCATTGCTAAAGATGGATGTAGATGAAGTGAAACGAATTTTAACAAAAGATGCAAAACAAGTGGAATTTGGCGCAAATGGACGAAATATTAGCTATGAACTGAAAGAAAAAATTGAAGCATTAAATCTGCCAGGGATTGGGTTTATTCGTGATACAAAACGATTTTATCCAAATGGCAATTTTGCCTCGTACGTAATTGGTTACGTACAAAAAAATAATAAAAAAAATGAAACAGTTGGAAAAATGGGGATTGAGAAAAGCTTAGATAAGCATTTGCGTGAAAAAGACGGTTACGTATCTTTTGCCGGGGATATCAGCGGATTTCGCCTTCCAAATACGAAAGAAACCGTCGTTCCACCGGATAATGGAGCGAATGTTTATTTAACGATCGACCAAAAGATTCAAACGTTTTTAGAAGATGCGATGAACGATGTGGAAAAACAATATAAGCCGAAAAAAATAATTGCGATTGTTGCAGATCCGAAAACAGGAAAGATCTTAGCAATGGGAACAAGACCGAGTTTTGATCCAAATAAGCGCAATATACAAAACTATTTCAACGATGCGATTTCCTATCCGTATGAGCCTGGTTCGACAATGAAAATTTTTACGCTTGCGGCTGCAATTAATGAAGGTGTGTATAACGGGAATGAACAGTATCGGTCTGGCTATTATAAAGTGGGACCAAATATTATTCGTGACCATAACAAAGTAGGTTGGGGAACGATTACGTTTAACGAAGGAGTACAACGCTCTTCTAATGTCGCTTTTTCTATTTTAGTAAAAGAAAGGTTAGGAGAAGACCGCTTTTTGCAATATTTGCATCGTTTCCGTTTTGACAAAAAAACTGGTATAGACCTTCCAGGAGAAGCGGTAGGGCAAATTCATTACAAATATCCGATTGAAAGAATAACGACAGGATTTGGTCAAGGAACATCGGTGACACCAATCCAACAAATTCAAGCTGCAACCGCGATTGCAAACGGCGGAAAAATGATGAAGCCATATGTGGTCGATCGTATTGTTGACCCGGATACAGGAAAAGTGATTGCAAGAAACAAGCCAGAAGTAGTGGAACAACCAATTACAAAAGAAACGGCTAAACAAGTGTTAGATATATTAGAAACGGTAGTTACTTCGGAGAAAGGAACGGGGCGTCCGTATCAAATTGAAGGGTACCGAGTTGCTGGAAAAACAGGAACAGCACAAATTCCGTCACCAAGAGGAGGATATTTAACCGGCTATGAAAACTATATTTTCTCTTTTTTAGGAATGGCCCCGAAAGAAGACCCGCGTTTAATTATGTATGTCGCAGTTCAGCAGCCAAAACTATCCTATACGGAGACAGGGGCAGCTCCTGTTTCACATATTTTTACTAGCGTGATGAAAAATAGTCTTCAATATTTGCACATTCAGCCTTCTTCCAATAAGAAGGCGTCAAAAGAAAAATCAAAAGGAATTGAAATCGGTTCTTACGCGGGTCGTTCTACAGAAGAAGTAGTGAAAGAACTAAAGGAAAGAGGGCTTGTCCCAATTGTAATTGGAAATGGGCGGCAAATTGAAGAACATGTACCGTTATCTGGTGATAAAGTAATCGCTGGAGAGCGGGTTGTGCTAAAAACGGACGGGGAAGCAGTGATGCCGGATGTGCGCGGCTGGTCGCTAAGAGATGTGATGAAAGTAGCGGAACTGCTAGAGCTTCGTCCGAGCACGAAAGGAAATGGGTATGTCGTCAGCCAAAATATTCGGCCAGGTGCATTAGTAAAGAAAGGTGATTACTTAATTGTAGAATTAGAAGAACCGCGAAAATGGAATGAGAGAATGGAACAAGAACAAAAAGAAGCATCCGAGAAAAAAAGCGACGGACCAGTGGATTGATTTAAGACGTTCTATAATGAAGCGTACAAGCATATAGTGGAACGAGCCTATCACAAAGGAGGTTCCACTATATGCGTGTTTCCCACGTCACTGTCCGCAAACGGCTAATGATCGTGTTTCTAGTTGGGGTGTTTATTTTTGCGATTATTGACATTCGTCTCGGATATGTTCAATTTATATTAGGTGATATGTTAACAGAAAGAGCGAAAGATTCATGGAGCCGAAATATTCCATTTGAGCCGAAGCGCGGAGAAATTTTGGATCGCAATGGCGTTCCGCTCGCTACGAATATGAGCGCTCCAACAGTATACGTCATTCCGCGCCAGATTGAAAATCCGGCCGAGACGGCAGAAAAGTTAGCGAAAGTGTTAAATATGCCCGTCGAAAAAGCGTATAAACATATTACGAAAAAAACGTCGATCGAGCGTATTCCAGAAGGTAGGAAAATATCGAATGAAAAAGCAAAAGAAATTCGGGCACTCGGCTTAAAAGGGGTATATATCGCGGAAGATACGAAACGTTATTATCCGTTCGGCAGTTATTTGTCCCATGTTTTAGGATTTACCGGCATCGATAACCAGGGCTTGATGGGATTAGAGCTCTATTATGATAAAGAATTGAGCGGTCAACGCGGTTCGGTGCAATTTTATTCGGACGCAAAAGGAAAAAGAATGCCTAATATGGCAGATGATTATACGCCGCCAACAGATGGGTTAAATTTAGTGCTTACGATTGATTCGCGTATCCAAACAATCGTGGAGCGGGAACTCGATATTGCCGAAGCAAAGTATAATCCAGACGGCATTATTGCAGTTGCAATGAACCCGAATACGGGAGAAATTTTGGCAATGGCGAGCCGTCCAACATTTGACCCGGCAAACTATCGAAACGTCCCAGCGGAAATTTATAACCGCAACTTGCCGATTTGGAGTACGTATGAACCTGGTTCGACGTTTAAAATTATTACGCTTGCTGCGGCGTTGGAAGAAAAAAAAGTAAATTTATTGAAAGATCATTTTTATGATCCAGGATATGTAAAAGTTGCCGGTGCAACATTACGTTGCTGGAAAAAAGGCGGGCATGGATCGCAAACTTTTTTAGAAGTTGTGCAAAACTCTTGTAACCCAGGTTTTGTAGAGTTAGGGGAACGCCTTGGGAAAGAAAAATTGTTTCACTACATTAAGGAGTTTGGCTTTGGTGAAAAAACAGGCATTGACTTGCAGGGGGAAGGAACCGGAATTTTATTTGATTTGAAACGCGTTGGGCCTGTCGAACAAGCAACAACGGCCTTTGGGCAAGGGGTGTCGGTGACACCGATTCAGCAAGTGGCAGCTGTTTCTGCGGCAGTAAATGGTGGAATTTTGTACACGCCATATATTGCGAAGCAATGGGTTGATCCTGAAACAGGAAAGGTAGTAAGCCGCAATACACTAAAGGCGAAGCGACGCGTTATTTCCGAGGAAACGTCGAAACAAATTCGTTATGCTCTAGAGAGCGTTGTTGCACAAGGGACAGGAAAAGGTGCCTATATAGAGGGATATCGTGTTGGCGGAAAAACAGGAACAGCACAAAAAGCGAAAGGCGGCCGATATTTAAAAGATAATCATATCGTTTCTTTTATCGGATTTGCACCGGCGGATGACCCACAGCTTGTCGTTTATGTTGCTGTCGACAATCCGAAAGGAACGGTTCAATTCGGTGGTGTCGTCTCTGCTCCAATCGTCGGAAAAATTATGGAGGATAGTCTACGTACACTTGGCGTGAAACCACGCAAAGGCCAAATAGAAAAAGAACGGGCGTGGAATGATCCGAAAATGGTCGAAGTTCCAAATTTAATCGGCTTATCAAAAAAAGACTTGCAAGAGCAACTTTTTAACTTAAAATTAGATGTTAGTGGAGAAGGTGATGTTGTTATTGAGCAAGCCCCAGAACCTGGGGTGAAAGTGAAAGAAGGTTCCACTATTCGCATTTACTTAGCATCAAAGACGTCTTCTAAAAAAGAAGTTCGATGAAAGCGATCAATATATCGATGTATCAAGGGGGCGGCTGATGTAAGTTGTCATATATCCTATCTCGCCCCTTTTTTCCGCTTTTCATTGTTTTCTTCTAAAGGACTATGAAGCGAAAGGAATGAACAAAAATGAAGCTGCAGACGCTGCTTTCGTATTTGCATGATTTTACAACGTATGTCGGTGAAAACCCGACAATTACTTCCATTGAAATGGATTCGAGAGAAGTAAAAAAAGGATCATTATTTATTTGCATCAAAGGATTTACAGTGGACGGCCACGATTTTGCGAAACAGGCAGTCGAAAATGGTGCTGTAGCCATCATTGCCGAACGACCACTTGATGTAGATGCGCCCGTTATTGTCGTTCGTGATAGCCGGCGCGCAATGGCGGTGCTTGCCGATGCGTTTTACGGACAGCCGACCCATCAGTTACATTTAATCGGGGTTACGGGCACAAATGGGAAAACGACAACGACTCATATAATAGAGCACATCGCTAGAAAGGCGAATAAAAAAACGGGGCTAATTGGAACGGTGCATATTAAAATTGGCGATGATACGTATCCAACGAAAAATACGACGCCAGAATCGTTGCTGTTGCAACGAACGTTTAAACAAATGGTGGACGAAGGTGTCGATGTTGCGGTCATGGAAGTGTCTTCGCATGCCCTTCATATGGGACGCGTGCACGGCTGTGACTATGATGTTGCTGTGTTTACTAATTTAACGCAAGATCATCTCGATTACCACGAGACAATGGAAGAATACCGCAATGCGAAAGGATTGCTGTTTTCCCAGCTCGGAAATCGTTATGATCACAAACGGCCAAAGTTTGCGGTATTAAACAACGATGATCCTGCTTCACAATATTATAAGCATATGACGGCTGCAACCGTTATTACATACGGAATTGAAACAGATAGCGATATTATGGCAAAGCGAATTGATATTGTTCCAAGCGGAATGTCGTTTGATCTGATCACACCGCACGGTACTGTTCGGGTCAAAACAAGGTTAATCGGATTGTTTAACGTATATAATTTGCTCGCAGCTGTTTCCGCCTCTCTTGTGTCTGGTATTCCATTTTCTGTTATTGTAGAGGCGATTGAAGAAATTTCTGGGGTTGCGGGACGGTTTGAAACAGTCGATGAAGGGCAAAACTTTACAGTAATCGTTGATTATGCTCATACGCCAGATAGTTTGGAAAATGTCTTAAAAACAATTCGGCAATTTGCTCAGAAAAAAGTTTACGTTGTTGTTGGCTGCGGCGGTGACCGAGACCGTACAAAACGGCCGCTTATGGCAAAAACAGCGGTCAAATACGCCGATGTGGCCATTTTCACTTCTGATAATCCGCGTTCCGAAGAGCCTGAACAAATTTTGCGCGATATGGAAGCAGGTGTTTCCAGCGAGCGTTATGTAACGATTGTCGATCGCAAGGAGGCGATTTATTACGCGATTGAACAAGCGCAAGAAGGAGATATTATTTTAATCGCAGGCAAAGGGCATGAAACGTACCAAATTATTGGCGATCGCGTCATTGATTTTGATGATCGGCTTGTTGCCCGGGAAGCGATTAAGGAGCGGAAGAACATATGTTGACATATGAAATGGTCAAACGGTTATGTAAACAGGCTCGTGGCATTGTCGATGATGCGATTACGTTTCACCATGTGTTTGTAGATCCTTATGAACATGCCCCAAAAGGGTTATTCGTTCCGCTTGGGCATGGGATGGAAACGTTAAAAATTGCGATTGAACATGGAGCAATCGCCGCGTTTTGGCAAGAAGGCGATGAATTGCCGCGTTACATTCCAAATCAGTTTCCGGTCTTTTTTGTTTCATCACCAATTCAAGCATTAGAGGAGCTTTTAGATATGTATGGGCAATGGGAAAACAATAAGAGCGAAAAAACAAAGTTTAACCTTACCATTTCTGCTCATAATGAACAAAATCATTCATATGATATAGCGGTGCTCGCTGCTCTTAAACGGCTGCAACAGAAATGGATGCGTGTTCAAGGACAAGAAGGATGTGACCGATCATGCTAGAGCAAGTCATTGTTTTAGCCATTGTTCTTTCCTTTCTGATTACTGTTATATTATCGCCATTGTTTATTCCGTTTTTAAGACGGTTAAAATTCGGGCAAAGCATACGGGAAGAAGGACCGAAATCGCATCAAAAAAAATCAGGCACCCCGACGATGGGAGGTATTATGATTTTACTTTCCATCGTTGTGACAACGTTATTGATGACGAGAAAATTTGCAACTCTTTCCGTTGAAACATATTTATTGCTTTTTGTAACGATTGGTTATGGATTGCTTGGCTTTTTGGATGATTTTATTAAAGTGGTGATGAAACGGAATCTTGGGTTGACGAGCAGACAAAAGTTAATTGGGCAATTAATTATTGCAATTGTTTTTTATTTTGTATATCAGCGCAGTGGTTTTTCTACTGCCTTACATATTCCAGGGACAGATCTTTCTATTAATCTTGGCTTTGGATATGTGTTATTGCTTATTTTCATGCTTGTCGGCGGTTCGAATGCGGTCAATTTAACCGACGGGCTCGATGGTTTATTGGCTGGGACAGCGGCCATTGCTTTCGGCGCTTATGCCGTTCTTGCCTGGAACCAAGGCCAATATGATATCGCTATTTTTTGTGTTTCCGTTGTTGGGGCTGTACTAGGATTTTTAGTATTTAATGCCCATCCAGCAAAAGTATTTATGGGAGATACCGGGTCGCTTGCGTTAGGCGGCGCGATTGCTACAGTGGCAATTTTAACGAAGTTGGAAATATTGCTTGTTGTTATTGGCGGTGTATTTGTTATCGAAACACTGTCCGTTATTATTCAAGTCATTTCATTTAAAACAACGGGAAAACGTGTATTTCGCATGAGCCCGTTGCACCATCATTATGAGTTGATTGGCTGGTCGGAGTGGCGTGTTGTCGTCACATTCTGGGCAGTCGGCTTATTATTTGCAATGCTAGGAATCTATATCGAGGTGTGGATTTAATTGAAACAGGCAGCTTTCTATCAACAACGTCAGGTGTTAGTCATTGGTTTGGCAAAAAGCGGATTTGCAGCGGCAAAACTGCTTCATGAGCTAGGTGCCAACGTCACGGTAAATGATCAAAAGACGTTTGAAGAAAATAAAGAAGCGCAACAGCTAGAACAAATGGGAATCCGAGTGATTTGCGGCGGGCATCCGCTTGAGCTCTTGGATGAGCCGTTTGATTTTGTTGTGAAAAACCCTGGCATTCCATATACGAATCCAATGGTAAAAAAAGCAATGGAAAAAGGATTGCCCGTTGTCACAGAAGTGGAGTTAGCGTATCACATTTCGGAGGCACCTTTTATTGGGATTACAGGTTCCAATGGAAAAACAACAACTACAACATTAATTTTTGAGATGCTGCGTGAAGGAGAAAAACGCCCGCTGCTTGCGGGAAATATAGGGATGGCTGCTTGTGAAGTGGCAAAAAAAGCGGAAGCAGGCAATTGGCTTGTAACGGAACTTTCCTCCTTCCAGCTAGCGGGAATTCGCGATTTTTGCCCGCGTATTTCCGTTTTATTAAACATTTTTGATGCCCATTTAGATTACCATGGTTCAAAAGAAGCTTATGCACAGGCAAAAGCAAATATTTTTAAAAACCAGACAAATGATGATTATGCGGTCATTAATGCAGATGATGAACTTGTGATGCAGCTTGCTGAGAACATTCATGCACAAAAAGTTACTTTTTCGACAACAAAAGTGTTAGACCGCGGTGCTTATATAAAAGATGGTTTGATCTATTGGAACGATGAAGCGGTAATTGCTGTCAGCGATATAGTACTTCCAGGAAAACATAATTTGGAAAATATATTGGCAGCTGTTTCTGTGGCAAAATTAGTAGGCGTAGACAATAAAGCTATTTCCCAAGTCTTAACGGCATTCACAGGGGTGAAGCATCGGCTTCAATATGTTGCTACTATTAATGGGAGAAAGTTTTTCAATGACTCCAAAGCAACCAATATTCTTGCGACACAAAAAGCACTGTCCGCTTTTGAAAAAGATGCTGTCATCCTTTTGGCAGGTGGGCTAGACCGCGGCAATGAGTTTGATGGTCTTCTTCCTTATTTGCATAACGTAAAAGCAATCATATTGTTTGGCCAAACCGCGCCAAAAATAGCTCGTGTCGCTAAACAGGCAGGAATAGAAACGATTGAATATGTCGATAATGTGGAAAAAGCTGTACCAGTTGCTTATCAACTATCCGAACCAGGTGATGTCATTTTACTGTCGCCGGCATGTGCAAGCTGGGATCAATATAAAACTTTTGAACAAAGAGGAGACATTTTTATCAATGCCGTGCATAAGTTGAAATAGAGAGAAAGGACAGCCTTTTCTCTCCTAGTTTAGAAAAGTAGAGGTGTTGGGCATTGCCGCGGAAAAAGTCTACGCCTGATTTTTTGCTGATTATCCTTACGTTTTCGTTGTTGGCAATTGGGCTTATTATGGTGTATAGCGCCAGTGCCATTTGGGCGGAATATAAGTTTCATGATTCGTTTTTCTTTGCAAAACGTCAGCTTTTGTTTGCCAGCGCGGGAGTCATTGCAATGTTCTTTATTATGAATATTGATTATTGGACATGGCGCGACTGGTCGAAAGTGCTTATTATCGTCTGTTTTTTGTTGCTTGTTCTCGTATTAATCCCCGGAGTCGGAATGGTTCGCAATGGATCACGCAGCTGGATTGGTGTTGGGGCGTTTTCCATTCAGCCGTCCGAATTTATGAAACTTGCAATGATTGCCTTTTTGGCAAAGTACTTGTCGGAAAACCAAAAAAATATTACATCGTTTAAACGAGGATTGCTTCCCGCTTTGGCACTTGTGTTTTTTGCGTTTGGAATGATCATGCTTCAACCGGACTTAGGAACCGGCACCGTAATGGTCGGCACATGTATTGCAATGATTTTTGTTGCTGGTGCGCGCATCAGCCATTTTATCGGATTAGGAATACTTGGACTGGCAGGATTTGCTGCTCTTGTTTTGTCAGCGCCATATCGAATTAAGCGGATTACTTCTTTTTTGAATCCTTGGGAAGATCCGCTTGGAAGCGGGTTTCAAATTATTCAATCGCTATATGCGATTGGCCCTGGAGGTTTGTTTGGCTTAGGGCTGGGACAAAGCCGACAAAAGTTTTTTTATTTGCCTGAGCCGCAAACTGACTTTATTTTTGCGATTTTAGCAGAAGAACTTGGGTTTATTGGCGGGTCGCTTGTTTTACTTTTATTTAGCTTGCTGCTTTGGCGCGGAGTGCGTATTGCACTTGGGGCGCCGGATTTGTATGGAAGTTTTCTTGCCATCGGCATTATTTCGATGGTGGCCATTCAAGTAATGATTAATATCGGCGTTGTTACAGGATTAATGCCGGTAACGGGAATTACGCTGCCGTTTTTAAGCTATGGTGGTTCATCATTAACGCTTATGTTAATGGCAATTGGGGTTTTACTAAACATTAGCAAGCATGCAAAATATTAATAAAACCAATTCGTTGCGTTGCATCCAACAACCAAAAAACAAAATGTTCAAGTTTCATCGATCTAGAAGGGTATCTCTCAAATTAGAGAGACACCCTCTCATTTTGTTAAGGTGACATCTACGATGAAAGGAGCATACGTATATACATAGGCGGTTTGGGAAAGGAGATGAAAGCGATGAAGGCAATGGTAAATGAATTATTAAGCGCTAACGTTGGGAAAGTGAAGGAAATGGAACCTTTATCGAACCATACGACGATAAAAGTTGGCGGCCCTGCAGATGTATTGATCGAACCAGATAGTGTAGAAAACCTGAAAAAAACAATGGCGATTATAAAAAAGCATGAAGTGCCATGGCGCGCGATTGGCCGTGGTTCGAATTTACTTGTTTCTGACGAAGGGGTCGAAGGGGTTGTAATCAAAATTGGCGAAGGGTTAGATGAATTACATGTTGATGGGGAAACCGTTACGGTCGGTGGAGGATACTCATTAGTACGCCTTGCCACGTTAATGAGCAAACAAGGGTTGTCTGGTTTAGAATTTGCCGGCGGAATTCCTGGATCGGTCGGGGGAGCTGTTTATATGAATGCGGGGGCGCACGGCTCCGATATGTCACAAATCGTAAAAAGGGCGTTAATTTTATTTCCAGACGGGATGATGGAATGGCTGACGAATGAGGAAATGCAATTTGCGTATCGCACTTCTGTGTTGCAAACAAAAAGACGTGGAATTTGTATAGCAGCGGAACTTCAGCTTACTTCCGGGAACCGTGAAGAAATTGTTGCAAAAATGCGGAAAAACAAAGATTATCGCCGTGAGACACAACCGTGGGATAAACCTTGTGCGGGCAGCATATTCCGCAATCCTTTGCCGCAATATGCTGGAAAACTGATTGAAGAGGCTGGTTTAAAGGGATATACGATTGGCGGCGCGAAAATTTCTGAACAGCATGCCAATTTTATCGTTAATACAGGAAAAGCAAAAGCAAAAGATGTACTGGACTTAATTCAGTTTGTGAAAAAAACGATTCATGAATTGCATGGCATTCATTTGCGGACAGAAGTAGAAATTATTGGCCGGAAGTTGTAAAATCTATCTCTCTATATATTATAATGCTATGATATAATAAAATTGAGTTTGTCTATGTTTATCGAACATAGAAATACAACGGCATCGAGGTGTGCCGTTTGTTTTTATAGATGTGCTTTCGAGCTTATGTCGGAAAGCGGTGAATGGCTTTGGAAAAAGGAAAAAAAATCGTTGTTCTTGAGGAACGGGTGCCGAAATTAAAGGAACGGCGGAGACAAAAAGCGAATCGTCGTTTAATCGCGTATATCTCTTTCTTTTTTCTTCTCATTTTATGCATGATTTATTTTCAATCACCATTAAGCTATGTCCGTCATATTCAAGTAAACGGAAATCATCATCTTTCCGCAAAACAAGTGATACAGTTAAGCGGCATCACAAAACGGACAAGCTTTTGGAAAGTAAAAGAAGACGAAATTAAGCGGAATGTGGAGAAACATCCGGAAGTGAAGAGCGTATCATTGGAAAAACATTTCCCAAATACGATCATCATTCATGTGAAAGAGCGGAGGAGAATCGCTTATATTTATGACCAACAAACATTTTTTCCGCTTTTAGAAAATGGTTACATACTAAAGAAACACACATCAAAAACCGCGCCAAGCGATGCGCCGATTTTAATTAATTGGAAAAAGGGAGAAGATATTCAAGAAATCGCAGGACAGTTGGCGCAGCTTTCCCCATCGATATTAAACGCCATTTCTGAAATTCATTATACACCGAGCGATGATAACCGTTATCATATTACTGTTTATATGAATGATGGTTTTGAAGTGAGTGCGAACGTACAAAATTTTGCCGATAAAATGTCATTGTATCCGTCTATTGTCCAGCAATTAGATCCAAACGTAAAAGGGGTAATCCATTTAGAAGTAAGCAATTATTTTACCGCTTATAAACAACCGAAAAAGGAGGATGACAATGACAAAGCGGAAAGGTAACCGTGTCATCCTTTCTTTTATCTGTTTTATACTAGGATCTATGCTGGCGTTTTCTTATCAATATACAAAAAGGGAAGCATCAAAGCGAAATATAACAGATCGGCAATGGCAAAAGGAGTATGATTACCGAGAGCGATTGATTAAGATACAGAAAGAAAATCGACGATTAAAAAACGAGTTAGTACAAAAACAAAATGAAGTTGTGGAGATGGAAAAAGCGTTGGCAGAACAACAAACATCGTATACGGATTTGGCAAAACAAGCAGAAAAACTACGCATGTATGTTGGAGAGGCGAAAGTAAAAGGAAAAGGAATTGAAATAACGTTATCGGATGCATCTTATATTCCTTCTGAACAAAGTGCGACAGACTACATTGTTCACGAACAACATGTCTTTAAAGTCATTCATGAGCTGCTCATTTCCGGAGCAGAAGCAATCGCCATTAATGGGCAACGAATTTCCCATCGTTCGTATATTGTTTGCAATGGTCCCGTAATCGAAGTAGATGGCACGCAACACGCAGCCCCTTTTGTCATCTCCGCAATTGGCAATCCAACGGTTCTCGCTTCCGCTTTGAACATTCCCGGCGGGGTAAAGGATCAGCTTATTCAAGATAACATAATTGTAAGGATTGCTAGTAAAGATGAAATAGTGTTAGATCCTATCTTTCATGCTAATCATCCATAAATTGCCTCGGCAGAAAGAATGGTGAAGATGATTGGAACGGAAAAAAACGATCTATTTTACTTGTATTACGGCCATTTTTGGATTTATGCTAGCTGTTCAACTTCAGACAACGTCACATCCTAAAGTTCGCGATACACGTGATATTTGGGAGCTGCGCGCTGATTTAAAAAAAGAACAACAATTGCAGCGACAACTTGTATTAGAAATCGGGGATTATGAGGAAAAATTACGGAATTACAAGCAAAAGCAGCGATCTAATCAAGAAGCCGTTTTGCATGAAACAGTAAGTGAATTGGAACAGGAAGCTGGTTTAACGAAAACAGAAGGTCCAGGAATTGTTTTGACAATTGAACCATTTTATTCGGATCATTACGTAGGTCCCATTGCGGAAACGGTGTCGCCTGAACTGTTGCACCGGCTTATTAATGAATTAAACATGTACGGTGCGAAAGAAATTGCTATTGCCGAGGAGCGGATTACAAACACGACGGCGATTCGCGATGTTAATGGTGCGACGAAAATCGGAGATAGCAAAATCTCTTCATTGCCAATTACAGTAAAAGTAATCGCAGATGATGCAGAAATGTTATGTAATCGTTTAAAAGTATCGACAATTCGTGATGATTTTGTCGTTGAAAATTTGCAGCTTACAATTTCTGAACCGTTGACATCGGTGGTTATTCCGCCGTCTAAAGAAAAATGGAACGTGAAATATATGGAAACGGTAAAAGCCGAAAAGGAGGAGAAATAATATGTGGCTCCCGCTCATCGGCTTATTCGTTGGCTTAATAGTAGGATTTTTGAGCGATTTGCGCGTCCCTGACGAATATTCCAATTATTTATCCATTGCAATCCTTGCTGCATTTGATACATTAATTGGTGGACTCCGCGCCCATTTACAGCAAACATATGACGAAATAGTATTTATAACAGGATTCTTTTTTAACATTATTTTGGCTACAACTTTAACTTTTCTTGGTGTCCATCTTGGTGTAGACTTGTACTTAGCAGCTGTATTTGCATTTGGGGTGCGCCTTTTTCAAAATATCGCTGTCATTCGCCGCCTCCTTCTTGCCGAATGGATGGAAAGGCGACAGAACCGTGAAAAAAGTTAATTGGAAAAAAGGGAAAGTTTCTTAAAATGTTGAATATATGGAGTAAAAAATGATTGGTTCGCTTTTTAACATTGCTGATGATAAGCAAGCGTATCCGTTATAGATTAAAAGATGAATAGAGAATAACGCAATTGTGTG
Organism: Parageobacillus galactosidasius; assembly: GCF_002217735.1. Taxonomy (NCBI): domain Bacteria; kingdom Bacillati; phylum Bacillota; class Bacilli; order Caryophanales; family Anoxybacillaceae; genus Parageobacillus; species Parageobacillus galactosidasius. The sequence continues at coordinate 1,116,823 of NZ_NDYL01000001.1, forward strand.
GCATATACGAGATATATAAATTTCAGCTTAAAGGAGGTGTCACTGCTTACTAAAATACGTAATAGGGCCGCAAGAAAATGGATGAGAAGCCACAGTTGCAGACGGAAGCGGTGCATATACGATTTTAGTAGGCAGGTACCAAAAGATGAGCAGCAATGAGATCGTCGTTAGTCTTGACATTGGCACGTCCAGTGTTAAAGTCATAATCGGAGAAATGCTAAATGAATCTATTAACATTATTGGAGTAGGAAATGTAAAATCGGAAGGACTTAAAAAAGGGTCCATAGTGGATATAGATAAAACGGTGCAATCGATCAAAAGAGCGGTTGAGCAAGCGGAACGGATGGTTGGTTTAACGATCCGCCGTGTCATTGTTGGTGTGACGGGCAATCATGTCCAGCTTCAAGACTGCCACGGCATCGTTGCTGTTTCCAGTGAAAACCGCGAAATTACCGATGAAGATGTTGCGCGCGTGATGGATGCCGCGCAAGTCGTATCGATTCCTCCAGATCGGGAAATTATTGGCGTGATTCCGCGGCAGTTTATCGTTGATGGGTTAGATGGCATTAACGATCCGCGCGGAATGCTCGGTGTCCGTCTTGAAATGGAAGGAACGATTATTACCGGTTCGAAAACGATTTTACATAACTTACTCCGCTGTGTAGAAAGAGCTGGACTGGAAATAAGCGATATTTGCCTGCAGCCGCTTGCTGCTGGTTCTCTTGCTTTGTCAAACGATGAGAAAAACTTAGGGGTGGCGTTAGTCGATATCGGTGGCGGTTCCACGACTATCGCTATTTTCGAACAAGGATTTTTACAGGCCACTTCCGTTTTGCCAGTAGGAGGGGATCATATTACAAAAGATTTATCGATCGGGCTCCGAACATCGACGGAAGATGCAGAAAGGATTAAACTAAAGCATGGACATGCTTTTTATGACTATGCTTCTGAAGAAGAAGTATTTATCGTGCCGGTTATCGGGACTGATCAGCATCAGCAATTTAGTCAATTAGACATTGCCGATATTATTGAGGCAAGGCTGGAAGAAATTTTTCAAATGGTTCAACATGAAATCCGCAAGCTAGGATTTCGTGATTTGCCAGGCGGCTATGTGCTAACTGGCGGAGTAGCAAATATGCCAGGAATATTAGAATTGGCTCATGTCGTATTAGGAAGCAGCGTTCGCATTGCTATGCCTGATTATATAGGTGTGCGCGATCCGCAGTATACGACAGGAGTAGGGCTGATCAAGTTTGCTTATCAACAAGCGATGCTGCAAGGGAAATCGGTTCCTGTTGCTGCATCGGTTGCGGAGCCTGTTGAAAAACATCCGCAAAAGCAATCACAACCGAAACAAAAAAAGAAAGAAGCGACTCTTGGAAAAAAAGTAAAAAAATTTTTCGGGTATTTCTTTGAATAGAGATTGAATTTGGGAGGATTTAGTTATGTTGGAGTTTGACACTACAATTGATCAAATGGCAACGATTAAGGTGATTGGTGTTGGCGGCGGCGGTAACAACGCTGTAAATCGAATGATTGAGCACGGTGTACAAGGTGTTGAGTTTATTGCTGTCAATACGGACGCACAGGCGTTAAATTTATCGAAAGCACCAACAAAGCTGCAAATTGGCGCAAAATTAACGCGCGGTTTAGGCGCAGGTGCAAATCCGGAAGTAGGGAAAAAAGCAGCGGAAGAAAGTAAGGAGCAAATTGAAGAAGCGCTGAAAGGCGCTGATATGGTGTTCGTTACTGCAGGAATGGGCGGTGGAACAGGAACTGGGGCTGCTCCAGTTATTGCTCAAATCGCCCGTGAATTAGGAGCATTGACTGTTGGTGTCGTTACCCGTCCATTCACATTTGAAGGGAGAAAACGGGCGACACAGGCAGCAAGTGGTATTGCCGCGATGAAAGAAGCAGTCGATACATTAATTGTCATTCCAAACGACCGCTTGCTAGAGATCGTCGATAAAAACACACCGATGTTAGAGGCATTCCGTGAAGCAGATAACGTTCTTCGTCAAGGTGTACAAGGTATTTCGGATTTAATCGCAGTGCCAGGTCTTATTAACTTAGACTTTGCCGATGTGAAAACAATTATGTCCAACAAGGGCTCTGCGCTAATGGGCATCGGGATTGCAAGCGGGGAAAACCGGGCGGCGGAAGCGGCCAAAAAAGCAATCTCTAGTCCATTGTTAGAAACATCGATTGATGGAGCACAAGGTGTTTTGATGAACATTACCGGCGGCACGAATTTAAGCCTTTATGAGGTACAAGAAGCTGCCGATATTGTCGCATCTGCGGCTGACCAAGATGTTAATATGATTTTCGGCTCGGTCATTAATGAAAACTTAAAAGATGAAATTATTGTAACGGTTATTGCGACTGGGTTTAATGAAAATGTGGCATCACAATCGCGCCCATCCCGTATTGGAATTGGTACGATTCCGAAAGTAACAGCAGCACCAAAACGGGAAAAACACGAAGAAGCCGTACAAGATTATGCGGCGTTGCGTTCCGCGCAAGCCGAAGATCCGCTTGACATTCCTGCTTTTCTTCGCAATCGCAATCGCCGCCGCTAAACGAAAGAGCGCGAATCTTTTATGGTTCGTGCTCTTTTTCTTTTAGTTAATATTTTTTCCTAGCGCGTATCGCGAAGCTAGGATGGCGACATTTCGCCGTTGCCCGCAGGACGCGGGGTCACTCTTAGGAGAAATAGGGGCGCCTTTTGCTTTTCCATTTGCCTAGTTGCGGCGGCAACACATTGAATTAACTTCTCTGAACAACCCACGCAAGACCAAACTTTGTTTGGTCTGAGCCTCCTCGCGGGTCCTTCAGCGCGTGTCGCGGAGCCAGGATGGCGACATTTCGCCGTTGCCCACAGGACGTGGGCAGCTTTTAGGCGAAATTGGGCGCCTTCCGCTTTTCTTTATTGTCTAGCTCGGCGGCTAGCTCTCTTGTGCGAAATAACCTTCTCCCTTGAAGTGCAAGCACTTCAGCGGTCGAAGAACATTTCGCTTCGAGAGCTAATCGCGCCGCCTCCGCTTTTCTTGTTTCTTTGACAAAAATTCCTGTATTTCACCATCATAAATTGACAGACTTTCCAATAAGATGTACTATATACTATTTTCAGAAACTGCTTGTTTTTGTTGTGAGTGAAGGAGGCTGTTTGATTGGCCGTTTATTTGGATGTCATTTGGTTATTAAATGTTTGTTTTGACAGTTTATTGCTTTGGTTGACAGCAATTATGTTAAAGCGGGATGTCGTGTGGTGGCGAGTGTTGTTTGGAGCGTTTATTGGCGCATCTCTTGTTGTAATGATGTTTACACCGTTTTCTATGTATGCTCAGCATCCGGCAATCAAAATTGTGTTCTCATTTCTCATCGTTTTCGTTACATTTGGATTTAAACGAATAAGGTATTTTTTGGAAAATTTATTTGCCTTTTATTTTGTGACGTTTACGGTCGGAGGAGGTATGATTGCCGTCCATTATTTTTTGCAGCGGCAAATCGATATTCATGCAAGTGTGTTAACAACGTATTCGCTCGGTGTGGGCGACCCGGTCAGTTGGATGTTTGTTTTATTAGGATTCCCAGCCTTATGGTTATTTTCGCGAGCACGCATCAACGGGATTCGCGAAAAAAAGTTGCGATTTGAACATATTGTCGACGTCCTTATTGTATTTGATGGCATACCTCTTCAATTAAAAGGACTCATTGATAGCGGCAACCAACTATATGATCCACTATCGAAAATGCCTGTCATGATTGTTGAGATGAATAAAGTAAAGGAAGTGCTGCCGGAAGAATTAGTGCAACATATCCAGTTAGGAAAATCAATGGATTGGATCAATAATGAGCAATTGGAAAAGTGGGTGCATCGTCTGCGTATTGTTCCATATCGGGTTGTAGGGAGCGAACAACAATTTTTAGTTGCGATTAGACCAGACCGCATCATGATTTTTTACGAACAACAATGGCTGGAAATCCAAAAAGGGCTTGTCGGATTAAACGAAACCAATTTATCTGCTGATGGAGAATATGAGTGTATTATACATCCGAAAATGGTACAAACGGGGAAGAGGCTCACAGCTTCATGATTCGTTACTATATCATACTCGCTTTTTGCTAATTTAGAAGGGGGGATTTTGATGAAAACGTGGAAACTTCGTATCATTTATTTTTGGTATAAGTTATTGGCGAAGTTAAGGATTAAAGCGGATGAAGTGTATTATATCGGTGGAAGTGAGGCGCTGCCGCCACCGTTGACAAAAGAAGAAGAAGAGATGTTGATTAAAAAGCTTTCATCTGGGGATGAAACTGCACGGTCACTGCTTATTGAGCGCAATTTACGGCTTGTTGTATATATTGCGCGCAAATTTGAAAATACGGGAATTAATATCGAGGATTTGATTAGCATTGGAACGATCGGACTTATTAAAGCAGTAAATACGTTTAATCCAGAGAAAAAAATTAAATTAGCGACATACGCTTCTCGTTGCATTGAAAATGAAATATTAATGTATTTGCGCCGCAATAATAAAGTGCGTGCGGAAGTATCGTTTGATGAACCTTTAAATATTGATTGGGATGGTAATGAATTATTGTTATCAGATGTGCTTGGCACGGAAGATGATGTGATTACGAAAGACCTTGAAGCAGATGTTGATCGGCGTCTTTTATTCAATGCGCTAAGGCAGCTTAGCGACCGTGAAAAACAAATTATGGAACTTCGTTTCGGGCTTTCAGGCGGAGAAGAAAAAACACAAAAAGATGTTGCCGATTTGCTTGGCATATCGCAATCTTACATATCACGGCTAGAAAAGCGGATTATTAAGCGGCTTCGCAAAGAATTCAATAAAATGATGTAAAATGACGGCAATGGTTTCGCATTGCCGTTTTTTTATGCATGGATCTGCGTGCATATTTTTCCTTCCGGAGGAGATACTGAAAATGGACGACTTAGCATCTCCTGATGGGAGGGAACAACTTGACAAGAAACAAAGTTGAGATTTGCGGAGTAGACACATCTAAGCTCCCTGTACTAAAAAACGAAGAAATGAGAGAACTGTTTAAGCGAATGCATGAAGGGGATTTGGAGGCAAGGGAAAAATTAGTGAATGGCAATTTGCGGCTTGTATTGAGCGTCATTCAACGCTTTAATAATCGCGGTGAATTTGTGGATGATTTATTTCAAGTTGGTTGTATCGGACTTATGAAATCGATTGATAACTTTGATTTAAACCAAAATGTAAAATTTTCGACATATGCAGTACCGATGATTATTGGAGAAATTCGCAGATATTTGCGCGATAATAATCCGATTCGCGTATCTCGCTCGCTTCGTGATATTGCCTATAAAGCGTTGCAAGTGCGTGAAAAGTTGATGAGCGAGACGGCGAAAGAGCCTTCGGCGGAAGAAATTGCAAAGGTGCTTGGCATTCCTCATGAGGAAGTGGTGTTTGCCTTAGATGCAATCCAAGACCCTGTTTCGTTATTTGAGCCAATTTATAACGATGGCGGTGATCCGATTTACGTGATGGATCAATTAAGTGATGAACGCAACCGTGATAGCCAATGGATTGAAGAAATTGCGCTAAAAGAAGGACTGCGCCGTCTAAATGAACGAGAAAAAATGATTATCCGCAAGCGTTTTTTCCAAGGAAAAACGCAAATGGAAGTTGCCGAAGAAATTGGAATTTCCCAAGCGCAAGTATCGCGGTTGGAAAAGGCGGCGATTCGTCAAATGAATAAAAACATTCAAGTATAAGAGCTGCTCGTTCAGCTCTTTTCTTTTTTACATAAGCCACTAGGCAAACTCATATAGTTATGATAAGAGAAGAAAGCGGGGGATGTTGAATGATGAGAATTTCTGAGTTTCAAACAAAAGATGTGGTAAACGTTGCAAACGGAAAAAAATTAGGCAATATCGGGGACATAGATATTGATTTAGAGACAGGGCAAATACAATCACTGATTATTTTAGGATCAGGGAAAGTACTCGGTTTATTTGGCCGGGAGGAAACGACAGTCATCCCGTGGCAAAATATCGTCAAAATTGGTGCGGACGTTATTTTAGTACGTTTGCATGAAAGCGAGTAAATAAAAAATAAAGATTATCACGTTTAAGCAAACTATGATAAAATAGGAAAAAAAGTGATAAAAATCAACAAAAAAGATATGAGGTAGACGAGGATGTCAGACATTTTTCAACAAATAGAAAAGGAATTGTTGATGCTGCAGTCGCATTCGTTTCCTCAGATCGTCGCTGGATTTACGACGAAACATGGAGGAGTGAGTAAAGGAGCGTTTGCGACATTCAATTTAGGGCTGCATGTTGGGGATGACCCTTCTTTTGTTTGCAGCAATCGACAGCGTTTGGCGGATTTGTTGCAATTTCCACTTGAACGGTGGATATGTTGCGACCAAATACATGATGTTCACATTGAAAAGGTGACAACCGACCACGGTGGAAAAGGAACAACGGATTATCAGTCCGCTATAGCGGGTACGGACGGTCTGTATACAGAAGAGGCAAGATTGTTGCTTGCCTTATGTTTTGCTGATTGCGTACCGCTTTATTTTATGGCTCCGAAACATGGCATGATTGGCCTTGCTCATGCCGGATGGAAAGGAACAGTAAAAAACATTGCGGGAGAAATGGTTCGTCTTTGGCATGAGTGTGAGCAAATTCCTCTTGAGGATATATACGTTGTGATCGGCCCTTCGATTGGCGCTTGTTGCTATATCGTCGATGACCGTGTGATCACGCGCGTCGATCGCGTTTTGGAAGGGGAAGAGAAGCTTCCGTATAAGCAGGTGAGCATAGGGCAATATGCTCTTGATTTAAAAGAGCTGAATAAAGTATTACTGATAAAGGCAGGAATTCATGAAGAACATATTGATGTTTCCGGGTATTGTACGAGTTGTGCTGATCATTTGTTTTTCTCTCATCGCCGTGATCAAGGAAAAACAGGAAGAATGATGGCGTTTATCGGCAGGAAGGAGGAATGAATGATGACGGTTCGCGACAATTTAGCAATCATTCGAGAAAACATTGAAGCAGCGTGCCAACGAGTAGGACGCAACCCTGCCGACATTCGCATTGTTGCCGTTACGAAATATGTAAGTGTAAAGCGGGCGAGAGAGGCGCTAGAAGCCGGCATTACCGATTTGGGAGAAAATCGTGATGACGGGTTGTTGAAAAAATATGAAGCGTTGGGCGCGGAGCCGACATGGCATTTTATTGGCACACTGCAATCACGAAAAGTGAAAAATATTATTGACAAAGTGGATTATATTCACTCGCTTGACCGTATGTCGCTTGCTAAAGAAATCGAAAAGCGAGCAACGAAGCGGGTGAAATGTTTTGTTCAAGTGAACGTATCGGGTGAAGCGACTAAACATGGATTAGCAAAAGAAGAAGTGATTCCGTTTATTCAACAGCTGCAAGATTTTTCGCATATTGAAGTGATTGGTTTAATGACGATGGCGCCTTATACAGATGATGAATCTATTTTACGTACATGCTTTCGTCAATTAAAATTATTGCAAGAAAATGTACAAGCATTACATATTCCAAACGCTCCATGTACGGAACTGTCTATGGGGATGTCCAACGATTACGTGATCGCCATTGAAGAAGGCGCAACTTTTATTCGCCTTGGCACATCGCTTGTTGGAAAAGAATTTTAGGAGGTGAAATCAATGGGATTGATAAAAAAATTTAAAGATTATTTTTTAGAGGAAGACTATGAGGAATATGAAGAATATGAAGAGGAATATGAGGAAGAGGAAGAAATGCGGCAAGCGACAAAGGCAAATACCAAATCCAATGTGGTGAGCTTACAAAGCGTGCAAAAGTCGTCGAAAGTAGTATTAATTGAGCCAAGAGCATATGCGGAAGCGCAAGAAATCGCTGACCATTTAAAAAATCGCCGCGCGGTTGTGGTGAATTTACAACGAATTCAACACGAACAAGCAAAGCGTATTGTCGACTTTTTAAGCGGTACCGTATATGCCATTGGAGGAGATATTCAACAAGTTGGCACAAAAATTTTTTTGTGCACGCCAGATAACGTAGATGTGACTGGTTCGATTTCCATCGATAGTGACGATGATACATCAATGAAGAGGTGGTAGCCGTTTATGCACAGTTTGCTTTGGTTTTTGAGTACATTGATTCAAATTTATTCGTATGCGCTAATTATTTACATTTTGATGTCATGGTTTCCCAATGCTCGTGATACAAAAGTCGGCCAAATGCTTGCGACGATTTGCGAGCCATATTTAGAACCGTTTCGCCGCATTATTCCACCAATCGGAATGATTGACATTTCTCCGATCGTCGCTTTTTTAGTGCTTGAATTTGCGACAAAAGGGTTGTATGCCCTTTTTGATATGTTAAATTTAGTGTGAGGAATCCATCATAGGGTTCCTTTCTTCATGGAAGTTAGGTGTGAACAGATGGAAATATACCAGCATTTTCGCAAAGAAGAACATCATTTTATTGACCAGGTATTAGAGTGGCAAGAAACGGTAAAGAGACAATACGCACCAAAGCTTACTGACTTTTTAGATCCACGTGAGCAACAAATTGTGCAAAGCGTCATCGGTCGCGATGAGGAGGTTCGCATTGCTTTTTTTGGCGGCGCCCCGTTTGTGGAGCGCAAAAGAGCGCTATTGTTCCCGCCATATTTTCAGCCCACGGATGAAGATTATGAAATTGCTTTGTTTGAGGTCCATTATCCGAGCAAATTTATCAGCCTAGAGCATCGCCAAGTGCTAGGGGCGCTCATGTCGCTTGGGTTGAGGCGCGGAAAATTTGGTGATATTTTAATGAAGGAGGAACGGGTTCAATTTTTGGCGGCCAACGAAGTGGCGGACTATATCCGCCTACATTTGCACGCAATCGGAAAAGCAAATGTTTCGGTAGAAAAAAGGCCATTGACAGAGATTATCACGTTAGAAGAAAAGTGGCAAGATACGACCATTACCGCTTCATCATTAAGGCTGGATGCAATATTATCACAAGCATTTCATGTATCACGGCAAAAAATTCAGTCATTCATTGAAAATGGATTTGTAAAAGTAAATTGGAAAATCGTTGAACAAGCACATTTTGAATGCCAACAAGGAGACATTCTTTCCGCGCGCGGATTTGGCCGCTGTAAAATTATATCCATTGAAGGAAAAACAAAAAAAGAAAAGTGGCGCATTCGAATCGGAATACAAAAATAATCGAATGGTTGCAGGAATTGATAGAAAAATGTCGAATGATAAGGAAAAGGAATTTCGAGACGGAGGTGGCCATTGTGCCTTTAACGCCATTAGATATTCATAATAAAGAGTTTAGCCGAGGTTTTCGCGGCTATGATGAAGATGAAGTAAATGAATTTCTTGATCAAGTCATTAAAGATTATGAAATGGTGATTCGCGAAAAAAAGCAACTTGAGGAAAAAGTAGCGGAATTGACAGAAAAACTAAATTACTTTACTAATATTGAAGAAACATTAAACAAATCGATTTTAGTTGCCCAAGAAACAGCGGAAGAAGTAAAGCGAAACGCGGAGAAAGAAGCGAAACTAATCATTAAAGAAGCGGAAAAAAATGCGGAGCGCATCATCAGCGAAGCGCTTGCGAAATCGCGGAAAATCTCTCTTGAAATTGAAGAACTAAAGCGGCAATCGAAAGTATTTCGCATGCGTTTTCGCATGCTCATTGAAGCACAGCTAGAAATGTTGAATAATCGCGATTGGGATGATTTAATGGAATATGAAGTGCCAGAATTAGAAACAAAGGAGAAGGAAGAACTCTCCCAATCTTGACGACCATTGATTTTTTCGCATATAATATCGAATAAAATGAACATAGGCGTTAACGATGAAAGGGACAGTAGCTCTTTCAACGCTTATTTCAGCGAGCTGGGGATGGTGGAAGCCTGGCATAAGCGAAAGAGTGAAGATCACCCTGGAGTTCCATGCTGAACGGAAAAGTAGGCAGTGGCGTGTCATTCACGTTACGAATGCAAAGTGGGCTATGGCATACATAGCCAATAAGGGTGGTACCGCGAGACCGTTCTCGTCCCTTTTTGGGAGAGAGCGGTTTTTTACGTTTCTACTGTCTTTCCAACTTGATCAGCTGCTTATCTATTTCGCTCATTTATACATGAAATAATAAGGATAGGAGGAATGAACATGGATTATAAAGAAACGCTGTTAATGCCACAAACGGAATTTCCGATGCGCGGAAACTTGCCGAAGCGTGAACCGGAAATCCAGAAAAAATGGGAAGAAATGGACATTTATCGAAAAGTGCAAGAACGGACAAAAGGACGTCCATTGTTTGTTCTGCATGACGGGCCGCCGTACGCGAACGGCGATATTCATATGGGACACGCTTTAAATAAAATTTTAAAAGATATTATCGTCCGCTATAAATCGATGAGCGGCTATTGCGCGCCATACGTTCCTGGATGGGATACACATGGACTTCCGATTGAAACAGCGCTCACGAAAAAGGGAGTTGACCGAAAATCGATGAGCGTTGCGGAATTTCGCAAGCTTTGTGAACAATATGCGTATGAACAAATTAATAATCAGCGCGAGCAATTTAAGCGTCTTGGCGTGCGCGGCGATTGGGAAAATCCATATATTACGTTGAAACCGGAATATGAAGCACAACAAATTAAAGTGTTTGGCGAGATGGCGAAAAAAGGACTTATTTATAAAGGCCTAAAGCCGGTATATTGGTCTCCATCAAGCGAATCGGCGTTGGCGGAAGCGGAAATTGAGTATAAAGACAAACGTTCCCCTTCCATTTATGTTGCATTCCCAGTGAAAGATGGAAAAGGAGTGCTTGACGGGGATGAAAAGATCGTTATCTGGACAACAACGCCTTGGACGATTCCAGCAAACTTAGCGATTGCCGTCCATCCAGACCTTGATTATCAAGTGGTGGAAACAAACGGTGCAAAATATGTCGTTGCTGCTGCGTTATTAGAATCTGTTGCGAAAGAAATCGGCTGGGACGAAGTAACGGTTGTGAAAACGATCAAAGGAAAAGACTTAGAATATGTCGTGGCAAAACATCCGTTTTATGACCGCGATTCTTTAGTCATTTGCGGTGAACATGTTACGACAGACGCCGGAACAGGATGCGTTCATACCGCGCCTGGACATGGGGAAGATGACTTTATTGTCGGGCAAAAATACGGCTTGGATGTGCTATGTCCAGTCGATGAGCGCGGCTATATGACAAGCGAAGCGCCAGGCTTTGAAGGACTGTTTTACGATGAAGCAAACAAAGCGATTACGCAAAAATTAGAAGAAGTCGGGGCGCTTTTAAAACTCAGTTTCATCACTCACTCGTATCCGCACGACTGGCGTACGAAAAAGCCGACGATTTTCCGTGCTACGACACAATGGTTTGCATCCATCGATAAAATTCGCGGTGAACTGCTTCAGGCCATTAAAGAAACAAAATGGATTCCGGAATGGGGCGAAATCCGCATCCATAATATGATTCGCGACCGCGGCGATTGGTGCATTTCTCGTCAACGTGCATGGGGGGTACCGATTCCAGTCTTTTACGGGGAAAACGGTGAACCAATTATTACGGACGAAACGATTGAACATGTATCTAACTTGTTCCGTCAATATGGTTCGAACGTTTGGTTTGAGCGTGAGGCGAAAGATTTATTACCGGAAGGATTTACTCATCCATCAAGCCCGAACGGTATCTTTACGAAAGAAACAGACATTATGGATGTATGGTTTGATTCCGGTTCTTCCCATCAGGCAGTGCTTGTAGAACGTGATGATTTACAACGCCCGGCAGATTTATATTTAGAAGGTTCCGACCAATATCGCGGCTGGTTTAACTCTTCGCTTTCGACTGCCGTCGCTGTTACCGGTAAAGCACCGTATAAAGCTGTATTAAGCCACGGATTTGTTCTCGATGGAGAAGGACGGAAAATGAGCAAATCGCTTGGCAATGTCGTTGTGCCGGCGAAAGTGATGGAACAGCTTGGTGCCGACATTTTGCGTTTATGGGTTGCTTCTGTTGATTATCAAGCGGACGTTCGCATTTCTGACAGCATTTTAAAACAAGTGGCGGAAGTATATCGCAAAATTCGCAATACGTTCCGCTTTATGCTCGGAAACTTATTCGACTTTAATCCAGAAACAGATGCGGTTCCGGTTAACGAATTACGTGAAGTCGACCGCTACATGATTGTAAAATTAAACCATTTGATTGAAAACGTAAAGCATGCCTATGAAACGTATGATTTTGCGTCCATTTATCACGATGTGAACAATTTCTGTACTGTTGATTTAAGTGCTTTCTATTTAGATTTTGCAAAAGATATTTTATATATCGAAGCGCCAAACGATCGCGCCCGCCGTTCGATTCAGACGGTATTGTACGAAACGGTTGTCGCGTTAACAAAGCTTGTAGCGCCGATTTTGCCGCATACTGCAGAGGAAGTATGGGAGCACATTCCAAATCGAAAAGAAAAAGAAGAAAGCGTTCAACTTGTTGATATGCCAGAGACAATAAACATTGACGAAGAAGACGCGATTGTTGCAAAATGGGATGCGTTTATGAACTTGCGCGATGATGTGTTAAAAGCGTTAGAAGTGGCGCGCAACGAAAAAGTGATTGGCAAATCGTTGACCGCAAGCGTTACGGTATATCCGACAAAAGAAGCGCGACAATTGCTTGGATCGATCGAAGAAGATCTAAAACAGTTATTTATCGTATCCGAGTTTACGATTGCAGATGACTATGAACATGCTCCAGAAGATGCGCAAAAATTGGCCAATGTGGCCGTTATCGTCAAACCGGCGGAAGGAGAAACATGCGAGCGTTGCTGGGTGGTGACTCCGGAAGTAGGAAAAGATGCGGATCATCCGACATTATGCCCTCGATGCGCCCATATTGTGAAAGAACATTATTCCGCCTAAAGCTGGCGGAGCTGCCGGATTGCGGCGGCTCCGCTGTTTTTATCGCATCATCCAATTGTCTATAATTGCCTGATTATGCTACAATGCATTAGGTATGATATACGTGAGTGGGGGGATATGGTGATATACTATATCATTGCGCTGGCGGTCATCGCCATCGATCAGTGGACGAAATGGCTCGTTGTAAAATATATGCAGCTTGGTGAAAGTATTCCGATCATTCCGAACGTGCTTTATATCACTTCACATCGTAACCGCGGAGCGGCATGGGGTATTTTACAAGGGCAGTTTTGGCTGTTTTATTTGATTACCGTAATCGTTGTCATTGGGTTAGTCGTCTATATTCAGCGTTTGCCGCGCGGAGAGCGGTTGTTTGGAATCGCTTTGGGCCTTATGCTTGGAGGAGCGATCGGCAACTTTATTGACCGGGTTTTCCGCAAAGAAGTCGTTGACTTTATTCATACATACATTGGCACATATAGCTTTCCAGTGTTTAATATTGCTGATTCCGCGCTTTGTATCGGTGTAGCGCTTGTCTTTATTAAAACGTTTTTTGCTGGAAAAACAGAAAAGGAGAATCGGTAATGGATGTTATTCAATTTCATATTGATGCGGAATACGACAATGAACGGATTGATAAAGTGATTGCAGCATTAAATGAAGAATGGTCTCGTTCCAAAGTGCAGCAATGGATAAAAGATGGGCTTGTCACCGTTAACGATCAGCATGTCAAAGCGAATTACAAGAGTTCAGCCGGCGATGTCGTTGTCGTTCGCCTTCCGGAACCGGAGCCGCTTCATGTCGTGCCAGAGAATATTCCGTTAGATATTTATTACGAGGATGCTGATGTTCTTGTTGTCAATAAACCGCGCGGCATGGTCGTTCACCCAGCACCAGGGCATATGCGCGGCACGCTCGTAAACGCCTTGCTTGCCCATTGCACCGATTTATCAGGCATTAACGGAGTGCTTCGTCCGGGTATTGTGCATCGCATTGATAAAGATACATCTGGATTATTGATGGTTGCCAAAAACGATATGGCGCACCAGTCGCTTGTCGATCAACTTGTGAAAAAAACGGTGACGCGAAAATATAAAGCGATTGTTCATGGAGTAATTCCACACGATTACGGCACGATTGACGCGCCGATCGGCCGCGATAAACGAGATCGTAAAAAAATGACGGTAACAGAAGAAAACGGAAAAGAGGCGGTCACTCATTTCCGTGTGTTAGAACGTTTTCGCCACTATACGTTTGTCGAATGCCAATTAGAAACAGGAAGAACCCATCAAATTCGCGTGCATATGAAATATATTGGCTATCCGTTAGCGGGCGATCCGCAATACGGACCGAAAAAGACGCTGCCAATTGACGGGCAGGCTTTACATGCAGGAGTGCTCGGATTTACCCATCCGCGTACAGGAGAATATTTGGAGTTTGAGGCGCCACTTCCGCCTGAGTTTGAGCATCTTTTACAATTGTTGCGAAAAGGTGATTGACAACTAGACAAAGAAAACGTACAATAAGGTCAAATGAATAAGAACCTTTAAATTCAGTCCTGTGAGGCTGAGAAGGGATCGGATCAATATCAATATGATAACGTAAGGCGCAGTATGTCTTGTTCTGTACGCGTGAACGGTTCCTCTCGCTTCCTGGGCGGGAGGATTTTTTTATGGAGGTGAAATGGCATGCAAAAAGCCGTCGTATTAGACGAACAAGCGATTCGCCGCGCATTGACGCGGATTGCCCATGAAATTATCGAACGCAACAAAGGCATTGATGACTGTGTGCTTATCGGCATTAAAACGCGCGGCATTTATTTAGCGAAACGATTAGCGGAACGGATTGAACAAATTGAAGGAAAAGCGATTCCCGTTGGTGAATTAGATATTACATTGTATCGCGATGATTTAACGGTAAAAACAATCGACCACGAGCCGCTCGTGAAAGGAACGGATGTACCATTTGATGTGACGAATAAAAAAGTAATATTAGTGGATGATGTATTGTTTACCGGCCGAACGGTGCGCGCGGCGATGGACGCGGTGATGGACCTTGGGCGTCCGGCGCAAATTCAGCTTGCGGTGCTTGTCGATCGCGGCCATCGCGAACTGCCGATCCGCGCTGATTTCGTCGGCAAAAACATTCCAACATCAAGCTCCGAATTGATTGTCGTTGAGTTGACGGAAGTCGATCAGTTGGATCAAGTCAGCATTCATGAAAAATAAAAGCAATCCCTTTTAAATGCAGTCCCGAGAGGCTGCAAAAGGGACGGAAAGATAGGCTCGGACTATCTCTGTACCCTCTTTGCACCCTCAAGGGCAAAGAGGTTTTTTTATGCAAAAGAAGAAAGGAGTTTTTACGATGAACAAACCTGTGTTAGATATTCAAGACCGGCCATCGCCGATGCAATGGTTAACCCTTAGTTTACAACATTTGTTCGCCATGTTCGGGGCGACGATTTTAGTGCCTTATTTAGTTGGATTAAGCCCGTCGATCGCACTCATTTCCAGCGGGCTCGGAACGCTTGCTTTTCTCATGATCACGAAATGGCAGGTTCCTGCATACCTCGGTTCATCGTTCGCTTTCATCGCTCCGATTATTGCAGCAAAAACAGCGGGAGGGCCAGGAGCGGCGATGATCGGCAGCTTTCTGGCAGGACTTGTGTATGGCATTGTGGCGCTCGTCATTAAAAAGGCTGGCTACCGTTGGATTATGAAGCTATTGCCGCCAATTGTCGTCGGACCGGTGATCATTGTGATCGGTCTTGGATTGGCGAATACCGCCGTGAATATGGCGATGAACAACCCGGATGGAAAATACAGTTTCACATACTTTTCGGTTGCGCTTGTCACGCTTGCGGCAACGATTGTTTGCTCTATTTTCTTGCGCGGCATGCTCAGTTTAGTCCCAGTGCTAGCAGGGATTATCGTTGGTTATGTATACGCGCTTATTGTCGGGGTTGTTGATTTCTCGAAAGTCGTGGAAGCAAAATGGTTCGAAATGCCGGACTTTCTCCTTCCATTTGTCGATTATCCAGTTCACATCACGTGGGACATTGTGCTGCTAATGACGCCAGTCGCGATAGTGACGCTATCTGAACACATCGGGCACCAGCTTGTGTTAAGTAAAGTCGTCGGACGCGATTTAATTCAAAAACCAGGTTTGCATCGCTCGATTTTAGGAGATGGTACTGCGACGATGATTTCTGCGCTTATCGGCGGACCGCCAAAAACAACGTACGGCGAGAACATCGGAGTATTGGCGATTACACGGGTCTATAGCGTCTACGTGTTAGCGGGCGCGGCGATGATTGCGATTATCTTTGGATTTATCGGAAAAGTAACCGCGCTTATTAGCTCGATTCCAACCCCGGTGATGGGAGGCGTGTCGATCTTGTTGTTCGGAATTATCGCCTCTTCCGGCTTGCGCATGCTTGTCGATAGCCGCATCGATTTTGGAGACAAACGCAACTTAGTCATCTCTTCTGTTATCTTAGTCATTGGAATTGGCGGCGCGGTGTTAAAAGTGACAGAACAATTCCAAATTCAAGGTATGGCGCTTGCGGCAATTATTGGTGTCCTCTTAAACCTTATTTTACCGGGTCGCCCGGAAGTAAACGAAAATATGTTTGAAGTAAAAGAAAATAGTAACGATCATGTGGCATAACTGCACCTTTTAATTAAGTCCAGAGAGACTTAAAAGGGTGTTACGACGAGAAGGAAAAAGGTAGATCGTTGTCTGGAAAGACGAAAGTTGCTTTCTGGTCCCTTTTTGCGAACTGTGTAACACCCTGTCTCTAGGCAGGGTGTTTTTTTATGAGAAATCAAGCAAAGGAGAGAAAACGATGGCACATTTGTTTACATTATCTGAACTGTCCGTCACGGAAATTATCCGATTATTAGAGGATGCGGAGCAATTTAGAAAAGGACATTTTTGGCGTCCGCCTGAACCGATGTTTATCGCCAATTTGTTTTTTGAACCAAGCACACGGACAAAATGCAGCTTTGAAATGGCGGAACGGAAACTAGGGCTTCACGTGATTCCGTTTGATGCCGATATGTCGAGCGTACAAAAAGGAGAAACATTGTACGACACGGTCCGCACGCTTGA
The DNA here is from genome assembly GCF_002217735.1 of Parageobacillus galactosidasius. NCBI lineage: Bacteria > Bacillati > Bacillota > Bacilli > Caryophanales > Anoxybacillaceae > Parageobacillus > Parageobacillus galactosidasius. The sequence goes on from NZ_NDYL01000001.1 coordinate 1,133,901, forward strand.
GGCGATCGGGGTAAACGCGCTTGTTATTCGTCATTCGCAAGATGCGTATTTTGAAGAGCTTCGTCATACGGTCCGCACTCCCATCATTAACGCTGGTGACGGCTGCGGGCATCATCCGACGCAATCGCTCTTAGATTTGCTCACCATCCGGCAGGAGTTTGGCACATTTGCCGGGCTGACTGCAGCAATCATCGGGGATATTCGTCACAGCCGCGTAGCCCGCTCTAATGCCGAAGTGCTGACAAGACTCGGAGCGAAGGTGTTATTTTCGAGTCCCGAAGAATGGAAAGATGAAGCAAATCCATATGGTACGTATGTAGATATTGATACAGCGGTAGCGGAGGCGGATGTCATCATGCTGCTGCGCATCCAGCATGAACGGCACGCGGAAAAAATGGGGCTGACAAAAGAACAGTATCATGAGCGCTATGGACTGACGATAAAGCGGGCGAAAAAGATGAAAGCAAACAGCATTATTTTGCATCCGGCGCCAGTCAATCGCGATGTCGAAATTGAAAGCAGCCTTGTTGAATCGGAACGCTCGCGCATTTTTAAGCAAATGGAAAACGGAGTCTATGTGCGGATGGCTGTGTTAAAACGAGCAATCGAAGAAGGGAGAATGGCCAATGGCAATTATTTTGAAAAATGGCAAGTCGTTCAATAAAGATGGTGTGATCGAACGGACAGAACTAAAAATCGAAAATGGATTTATTACCGCCATCGGCTCCAAGCTTCACAGTGAAGAAGCAGACGAAGTTATCGATGTACAAGGGAAGTTGATATCAGCCGGATTTATCGATTTGCATGTTCACCTGCGCGAACCGGGCGGCGAAGCGAAAGAAACGATTGCCACCGGAACGCTGGCAGCAGCAAAAGGTGGTTTTACCACAGTGGCGGCAATGCCGAATACGCGACCAGTGCCGGATACGAAAGAACAAATGGAATGGCTTTGCAAGCGAATCCGCGAAACGGCTTATGTCCATGTGCTTCCATATGCGGCCATTACGGTCGGCCAGCAAGGAACAGAGCTGACCGACTTTGCCGCATTAAAAGAAGCAAGTGCGTTCGCGTTTACCGATGACGGGGTAGGCGTGCAGTCTGCCGGCATGATGTATGAAGCGATGAAGCGGGCTGCTGCACTAGATATGGCGATTGTCGCCCATTGCGAAGATAACACGCTGGCGAATCGCGGTGTGGTGCATGATGGCGAATTTGCGCACCGCTACGGGCTATATGGAATTCCATCCGTATGCGAATCGGTACATATCGCACGTGATGTGCTATTAGCGGAAGCAACAGGATGTCACTACCATGTGTGCCATATTAGCACGAAAGAATCGGTCCGCGTTGTCCGCGATGCAAAACGGGCAGGAATTCGCGTCACCGCGGAAGTGACGCCGCATCATCTTCTTTTATGCGATGAAGATATTCCAGGCCCTGACGCGAATTATAAGATGAATCCGCCGCTTCGCAGCAAAGAAGACCGCGAGGCGTTAATCGAGGGGCTGCTTGATGGCACGATCGACTTTATCGCAACCGACCATGCCCCGCATACGGAAGCGGAAAAACAAAAAGGAATCAATGCCGCCCCGTTTGGCATTGTCGGTTTGGAAACGGCGTTTCCGCTCCTTTATACCCACTTGGTCGAAACGAACATATTGACACTGAAGCAGCTGATTGATTTGCTGACGGTGAAGCCGGCTGAATGCTTCGGCTTGCCGCTTGGAAAGCTTGCTGTCGGCGAGCGGGCGGATATTACGATTATAGATTTAGAGACCGAAGAAGTAATTGATCCACAGACGTTTGTATCCAAAGGGAAAAATACTCCATTTGCCGGTTGGAAATGTAAGGGTTGGCCGGTGATGACGTTTGTCGGCGGAAAACTAGTTTGGCAGAAAGGAAGAGAATAAATGAAACGGCAGCTTGTATTAGAAGACGGTACGTTTTTTATCGGCGACGCGTTTGGCAGCACGGAAAAAATGGTCGGAGAAGTGGTGTTTAACACGGGAATGACCGGTTATCAAGAAATTTTAACCGATCCTTCTTATTGCGGACAAATTGTAACAATGACGTATCCGCTCATCGGCAATTATGGCATTAATCACGATGATTTTGAATCGATTGAACCGCATGTTCATGGTTTCATTGTTAAAGAAGTGTGCGACTCACCATCCAATTGGCGAAACGAAATGACGCTCGATCAGTATTTAAAAGAAAAACGGATCCCGGGGTTATCAGGAATCGATACGCGAAAATTAACGCGGATTATTCGAAAATATGGCACGCTCAAAGGAATGATCTGCGATTTAGATGCAAGCGTGCAAGAGGTTGTCGAATACTTGAAAACAACGGAACTGCCGAGAGATCAAGTGAAGCGCGTCTCGACAAAAAGCCCGTATCCAAGCCCGGGGCGAGGCTATCGCGTCGTCCTCGTTGATTTCGGCATGAAACATGGCATTTTGCGCGAATTAAATAAACGAAATTGCGATGTGATTGTGCTTCCATATAACGCGACCGCGGAAGATGTATTACGTTTGCATCCGGACGGAGTAATGTTATCAAACGGTCCTGGAGACCCGAAAGATGTGCCGGAAGCGATCGAAATGATTCGAGGCATTCTCGGCAAAGTGCCGCTCTTTGGCATCTGCCTCGGCCATCAGCTGTTCGCGCTCGCCTGTGGCGCCGATACGGAAAAAATGAAATTCGGCCATCGCGGCTCAAACCATCCAGTGAAGCATTTGGCGACGGGAAAAGTAGCGATCACTTCACAAAATCATGGCTATACTGTCAAAAAAGAATCATTGCAACACACAAGATTAGAAGTAACCCACATCGCTTTAAACGACGGCACGGTAGAAGGATTGCGGCATCTTGATTATCCGGCGTTTACGGTGCAATACCACCCGGAAGCCTCACCTGGTCCTGAGGACGCCAACTCGTTATTTGATGAGTTTATTGAGATGATTCGCGAGTTTAAAAAGAAAGGGGAAATCGTTCATGCCTAAACGCCAAGACATTGAAACAATTTTAGTGATCGGTTCCGGCCCGATTGTCATCGGCCAGGCGGCGGAGTTTGATTATGCGGGCACACAGGCATGTTTGGCGCTAAAGGAAGAAGGATACAAAGTTATTTTAGTTAACTCCAATCCAGCAACGATTATGACCGATACGGAAATTGCCGACAAAGTATATATGGAGCCGCTCACGCTCGAATTCGTTTCTCGCATTATCCGCAAAGAACGTCCGGACGCGATTTTGCCGACACTTGGCGGACAGACTGGGCTAAACTTGGCGGTCGAGCTTGCTAGAACGGGGGTGCTCGCAGAATGCGGCGTTGAAATTTTAGGAACAAAATTAGAAGCAATTGAAAAAGCGGAAGACCGCGAACAATTTCGCGCGCTCATGAACGAACTTGGCGAACCGGTTCCGGAAAGCGAAATTATTCATAGCTTGGAAGAAGCATACGCTTTCGTGGAAAAGGTCGGCTATCCGGTTATCGTCCGCCCGGCGTTTACGCTCGGCGGCACTGGCGGCGGCATTTGCAAAAACGAGGAAGAATTGATCGATATCGTTTCTACTGGGTTAAAACTAAGCCCTGTTCATCAATGCTTGCTAGAAAAAAGCATCGCGGGCTATAAAGAAATCGAGTATGAAGTGATGCGCGACGCCAACGATAACGCGATCGTCGTCTGCAATATGGAAAATATCGATCCGGTCGGCATTCACACCGGCGATTCGATCGTCGTCGCTCCAAGCCAAACGCTAAGCGACCGCGAATATCAATTGCTGCGCAACGCGTCGCTAAGAATCATTCGCGCTCTTGGCATCGAAGGCGGTTGCAATGTGCAGCTGGCGCTCGATCCGCATAGCTTCCATTATTACGTCATTGAAGTCAACCCGCGCGTCAGCCGTTCATCGGCGTTAGCGTCGAAAGCAACGGGCTATCCGATTGCCAAGCTCGCCGCGAAAATCGCCGTCGGCTTAACGTTAGATGAAATCATTAATCCGGTGACAGGAAAAACATACGCTTGCTTTGAACCAACGCTCGATTACGTTGTGACGAAAATTCCGCGCTTTCCGTTCGATAAATTCGAATCGGCCAACCGCCGTCTTGGCACGCAAATGAAAGCTACAGGCGAAGTGATGGCGATCGGACGGACGCTAGAAGAGTCACTGTTAAAAGCGGTTCGCTCCCTTGAGACGAACGTCTACCATCTCGAACTTAAAGATGCCGAAAATGTATCAGATGAGTTAATCGAAAAGCGGATTCGCAAAGCGGGAGATGAACGCCTTTTCTATATTGCCGAGGCGCTGCGCCGCGGATTTACTGTCGAGCAAATTCACGAGTGGAGCCAAATTGACCGATTTTTCTTAACCAAAATCGAAAACATCGTCCGCTTTGAAAACGTTGTTCGTGACTATAAGGGGGATATCGAAGTACTGCGAAAAGCGAAAGAAATGGGCTTTTCCGATGTAGCCATCGCCAAGCTTTGGAACAAGAGTGAGCGCGATGTGTATGAGATGCGCAAACAAGCAGGAATCATTCCTGTATATAAAATGGTGGATACATGCGCGGCGGAATTTGAATCAGAAACGCCGTATTACTACAGCACGTACGAAGACGAAAACGAATCGGTCGTCACCGACCGAGAAAGCGTCGTTGTGCTCGGCTCAGGACCAATTCGCATCGGGCAAGGGATTGAATTCGATTATGCGACCGTTCATTCGGTCTGGGCGATTAAAGAAGCGGGCTATGAGGCGATTATTATCAACAACAATCCGGAAACGGTGTCGACCGACTTCAGCATATCGGACAAATTATATTTCGAGCCGTTAACCATTGAAGATGTGATGCATGTCATTGATTTAGAAAAGCCGATCGGGGTTATCGTGCAATTCGGCGGCCAGACGGCAATCAACTTGGCGGCCGAATTAGCGGCGCGAGGCGTCCGCATTTTAGGAACGTCGCTTGAGGACTTAGACCGCGCCGAAGACCGTGACAAATTTGAACAAACGTTATCGGAGCTAGGCATTCCGCAGCCGCAAGGAAAAACGGCATTTTCCGTCGAGGAAGCGGTGCGGATTGCTGAGGAAATCGGCTATCCGGTGCTTGTTCGTCCATCGTATGTTCTTGGCGGCCGCGCAATGGAAATCGTGTATCAAGAAGAAGAGCTATTGCACTACATGGAGCACGCCGTCAAAGTGAACCCGCAGCATCCGGTTCTCATCGATCGTTATTTAATCGGAAAAGAAATCGAGGTGGATGCGATTTCTGACGGAGAAACGGTGTTTATCCCGGGAATTATGGAACATATCGAACGGGCGGGCGTGCATTCCGGCGACTCGATTGCCGTTTATCCGCCGCAAACGTTAACGGAGGACATCAAGCAAAAAATCGTCGATTACACGATTAAATTGGCAAGAGGATTGCGCATTGTTGGATTATTGAATATCCAATTTGTTATGTATCAAGGCGAAGTGTACGTGCTGGAGGTGAATCCGCGTTCAAGCCGCACGGTGCCGTTTTTAAGCAAAATTACCAATGTGCCGATGGCGAATATCGCGACGAAAGTCATTTTAGGAGCGAAACTCGCGGAACTTGGCTATGAAACAGGCTTGAGGCAAGAAATCGAAGGAGTATACGTGAAAGCGCCGGTCTTCTCATTTGCCAAACTGCGCAACGTCGATATTTCGCTCGGTCCGGAAATGAAATCAACCGGCGAAGTGATCGGCAAAGACGTGACATTTGAAAAAGCGTTATATAAAGGGTTAGTTGCTTCGGGAATCCATATTCGTCCATACGGAGCTGTCCTATTGACGGTTGCCGATAAAGATAAAGAAGATGCGATTGAACTTGCAAGACGTTTCTATCAAATTGGCTATCAGCTGCTCGCGACAAACGGCACGGCGGAAGCGTTAAAAGCGGTGGACATTCCGGTAACCGTCGTCAATAAAATCCATTCCGCATCGCCGAACATTTTAGATGTGATTCGTCAAGGGAAAGCGCAAGTTGTCATCAACACGCTTACAAAAGGAAAACAGCCGGAAAGCGATGGATTCCGCATTCGCCGTGAAGCGGTCGAAAACGGCATTCCATGCTTAACCTCGCTGGATACGGCGAAGGCGATGCTTCAAGTCATCGAATCGATGACGTTTTCGACAACGGCGATGACACAAGGGATGGTGCGCGTATGATGAAACAAGAACAAATGACGGTTGTCCGTCACAAGCCGATTGCAAAAAACATTTATGAACTAACGTTAAGCGGCCATTTAGTTGAGGAAATGAATGCACCAGGCCAATTTGTCCATGTGAAAGTGACTTCGCAAGCGGACCCGCTCCTGCGCCGTCCGCTTAGCCTTTGCCGCATCGATCAAGATGCGAGGGAATGTACGCTCATTTATCGGAAAGAAGGAATTGGCACGACATTGCTTTCGGAAAAACGGCCTGGGGAAACAATCGACGTGCTCGGCCCGCTCGGAAACGGATTTCCACTCGATGCCGTAGAGAAAGGACAGCGCGCGCTTTTTGTCGGCGGCGGCATCGGTGTTCCTCCGCTTTACGAATTAGCGAAACAACTTGTCAAAAAAGGAGTTATCGTCACAAGCGTGCTCGGCTTTCAAACGAAAGAGGTCGTCTTTTATGAACGGGAGTTTGCCGAGTTCGGGGAAACGTATATCGCTACTGTCGATGGCTCTCACGGAACGAAAGGATTTGTCACCGATGTCATCCATGAGCGGGCGATTTCGTTTGACGTCTTGTACGCGTGCGGGCCGAAACCGATGTTAAAGGCGCTAGAACAAATGTTTCCAGATAAAGAAGTATATCTTTCATTAGAAGAACGGATGGGTTGCGGCATCGGCGCGTGTTTTGCCTGTGTCTGCCGCGTTCCTGGCAGTGAAACGGCGTATAAAAAAGTATGCAGCGACGGTCCTGTGTTTAAAGCTGGGGAGGTGGTGTTATGAACCGTTTAGCGGTTGAACTGCCGGGGCTTTCGCTTAAAAATCCGATTATGCCGGCATCAGGATGTTTCGGATTTGGCCGCGAATATGCGCAATTTTATGACTTAAGCAAGCTTGGCGCGATTATGATCAAAGCGACAACAAAAGAACCGCGCTTTGGCAATCCGACGCCAAGAGTGGCGGAAACGCCAAGCGGAATGCTAAACGCCATCGGTCTGCAAAACCCTGGCTTAGAAAAAGTAATGAAAGAAGAACTGCCGTGGCTTGCGCAATTTGATGTTCCGATTATCGCGAATGTGGCTGGCTCGACGATGGAGGAATATGTAGAGGTTGCCAAACATATTTCCAAAGCGCCAAATGTTCACGCGCTCGAGCTCAATATTTCCTGTCCAAATGTCAAAAAAGGCGGCATTGCGTTTGGCACCGTTCCGGAAATTGCCGCAGAACTCACGAAGCTCGTGAAAGAAGTGTCCGAAGTGCCTGTCTATGTCAAGCTTTCGCCAAACGTCACCAACATTGTCGAGATGGCGAAAGCGATTGAAGCGGCGGGAGCGGACGGACTAACGATGATTAATACACTTCTTGGCATGCGCATCGATGTGAAAACGGCAAAGCCGATTTTGGCGAACCGAACCGGGGGATTATCGGGACCGGCGATTAAGCCGATTGCGATCCGCATGATTTATGAAGTAAGCCAAGCCGTTTCGATTCCGATTATCGGCATGGGCGGCATTCAATCTGCTGAAGATGTCATTGAGTTTTTCTATGCCGGCGCCAGCGCCGTCGCAATTGGGACGGCGAATTTTATCGACCCGTTTGTCTGCCCGAACATTATTGACAAACTGCCGGCGCTTTTGGACGAGCTTGGCATCGACCACATTTCCGAATGCATGGGAAGGAGCTGGAAAAAAGGTGAACGATCCGTTTATTGTGGCGCTTGATTTTTCGTCGGGCAAGGAAGTACGAACATTTTTACAGCCATTTTCTCATACATCGCTATTTGTCAAAGTGGGCATGGAATTATACTATCAAGAAGGTCCCGCGATCATTCATAGCTTAAAAGAACAAGGACACCGGATTTTCCTTGATTTAAAGCTGCATGATATTCCGAATACGGTCAAACGCGCCATGCAGGGATTGGCCCGTTTAGAGGTCGATTTAGTCAACGTCCATGCCGCCGGTGGAACGCGGATGATGGAAGCGGCGCTCGAAGGATTAGAAGCGGGAACGCCAAACGGAGCGCGCCGTCCATATTGCATCGCCGTCACGCAGCTGACAAGCACAAGCGAGCAAATGCTGCATAACGAACTTTGGATCGGCCGGACAATGGAAGAAACGGTGCTTCATTACGCGGCACTGGCGAAACAAAGCGGGCTTGACGGGGTCGTCTGCTCGGCAAAAGAAGTGCCGCTTATCCGCAAACATTGCGGAGAAGCCTTTTTGACCGTTACCCCAGGCATTCGCTTTGCCGATGATGAAAAAAACGATCAAGTCCGCGTCGTCACCCCATATGAAGCAAAAAAACTCGGCGCAAGCTTTATTGTCATCGGTAGAAGCATTACCTGCGCAGAAAATCCAATTGCGGCTTATGAGCGTTTGCAACAGGAATGGAAGGGAGAAGAGAAGAAATGAAAAAAGAAATCGCTGCACATTTGCTTGAAATTGGTGCGGTATCGCTAGAGCCGCAAGAACCGTTTACTTGGTCGTCCGGATTAAAATCGCCGATTTATTGCGATAACCGTCTTACACTTGCGTATCCGAACGTACGAAACGCGATCGCCGATGGGCTCACTAAGCTGATCCGCGCACATTTTTCCAACATCGAAGCAATCGCCGGAACGGCCACAGCCGGCATTCCACATGCGGCATGGGTCAGTGAACGGCTAAACCTGCCGATGTGCTACGTGCGCAGCCAAGCAAAAGGCCACGGAAAAGGAAAGCAGATTGAAGGAAAAGTCGACAAAGGACAAAAGGTCGTTGTCGTTGAGGACTTAATTTCTACAGGCGGAAGCTCTTTGAATGCCGTCCGCGCATTGCGGGAAGCAGGCTGTCAAGTACTTGGTATCGTCGCCATTTTTACGTACGGACTCGAAAAAGCAAAACAAGCATTTGCGGAAAATAACGTAGAAGTGTATACACTGACAGATTACGACACACTTATTGAAACCGCAGTCGAACTGGGCGTCGTGACAGAACAAGACCTCACCACTTTAAGAAAATGGCGGGAAAACCCGGAAGAGTGGGGAAAATAAAATGGATGCGAGTAAGAGAGCGCACAGCGGAACGCGCTCTTTTTTTCATGATCCGGCTCCGTTCTTTTGATTAAGGAGAGCAGGTAATATAATAGAAGTATATAAGAGAGGAAAAGAGGGATTATGATGTCCTTACCGCGATTTTCCAACGTTTCGTATGAAGAATATTTAGCGCTGCGGGAGAAAAGCGAAGAACGCTTGGAATATATTGACGGCGTCGTGTATATGACTCCTTCCCCAAGCATTAAACATCAGCTTGTTTCGAGCAATATTCATACGCAGTTCGGAATTTATTTGAAAAGGGAAAAGTACAAAGTATTTGCCGCGCCGACAGACATCGAGTTAGTTAGCGAGAAGTTTCCTGATCGAAAAGTGGTCATTCCCGACCTTAGCATTATTTGTGATGAAAAAGGGTTTACCGAGACGAAATATATCGGTGTTCCTACACTGATTGTGGAAATATTAAGCCCTTCCAATCAGGCGCATGATTTAGTGACAAAGTTTAACTTATATATGGCCTACGGTGTGAAAGAATATTGGATTGTGAATCCGATGAAGGACGCGATTACGGTTTATACGTTAAATGAGGAAGGATTATATGAACAAGCCGATATCAAAGCAGGGACGGGCGTTGTCCAATCGGTTTGTTTTCTGGGGTTGGCATTAAATCTCGAAGAAATATTCACATAAAGAAATACCTCCCAACACGAAGCGTGGGAGGTATTTGTTATGTTATTGCTTTTTCATTCGAATCACCAAATCCTCATCCGGCGTGACGTAAATCGTTTGCTGGTTTTCGTAAATCACAAAACCCGGTTTGGCGCCGCTCGGTTTTTTCACATAGCGGACGCGCGTGTAGTCGACGGGAACGGAGCTCGATTGGCGCGCTTTGCTGAAGTAGGCGGCGAGGTTGGCCGCCTCCGCAATTGTTTGCTCTGACGGGTTTTTGCTGCGGATGACGACGTGTGAGCCGGGAATGTCTTTCGTATGCAGCCAAATCTCGTCTTTATGCGCTAGTTTTGTTGTTAAATAATCGTTTTGCTTGTTGTTTTTCCCAACCAGAATTTCCGTGCCGTCGCTTGCGACGTAGCGATCCAGCTCGATCTTCCGTGGTTTTTGCTTTTTCGTTTGTTTCGTGGCGCGCGCCCGCAAATATCCTTGTTCGATCAACTCCTCGCGAATTTCCTCGACATCTTTCGGCGCAGCGGTTTCCAGCTGCTGGAGAAGCGTATTGAAATAAGCGATTTCTTCGTTCGTGCGCTTAATTTGTTCTTGGACGACGTTTAACGAGTTTTTCGCTTTTTGGTATTTTTGAAAATAGCTTTGCGCGTTTTCCGATGGCGATTTTTGCGGATCGAGCGGAATCGTCACCGTCGCGCCGTTTTCGTCGTAATAGTTGATCACTTCGATTTCTTTCATTCCCCGCTCGATGGCGTACAGGTTAGCGGTTAACAGTTCCCCGTAAAGCCGATATTGTTCCGCTTGTTTTGCCTCCTCTAATGTTTGTTTCAGCTTGATCAGCTTTTTTTCATTTTTCGCTTTTTCGTTTGCGATAAACCGCTCGAGGTCGTGAGCTTGCTGTTTGACGCGGTCGCGCTCGGCTTTGCCAAAGTAAAAGCGGTCAAGAAGCTTGCTGAGCGTGTCAAACGGCTTTGCTTCTGCCTGCAGGTGGGCAAGCGGAAGCACGTAAAACCATTCTTTTTCCCCGTTTGTGTACATTGCGGGCGCAAAGCGATGGGAGCGCACCTCATCCATCACTGCGATAAAGCTTTTCGGCAGTGTTGCCCGATTCGCCAGCCCGGCGCGAAAAACGATTTCTTTTGCTAAGAGCGGCGAAATGCCCGAAAATGCAGCAACGAGCTGCTCCGCTAATTTCCCCGCATGAAAATCAATTTTTTTCAAGACTGTTTCTTCGGTTGCTTCAAGCGGATTTATTTTCCCGTGCGATGGCGGTGCGATGTACTCATGGCCAGGAAGCACCGTACGATACCGGTTGACGGCAGGGGAGAGGTGTTTAATGCTGTCGATAATCGTGTTTGTATCTTTGTCGATCAAAATAATGTTGCTATGCCGTCCCATAATTTCGATGATGAGCTGTCTAGTATGGATATCGCCAATCTCGTTTCTCCCTTTTGTCTCAATAGTGATGATGCGGTCGAAATCGACTTGGCGGATCGCTTCGATGATGCTTCCTTCTAAATGTTTGCGCAAAAGCATACAAAACATCGGCGGTTCTGCCGGATTGTCATACGTTTCATTCGTTAAATGAACGCGCGCATAGCTCGGATGCGCAGACAGCAGCAATTTATAATTTCGCCCGTACGAGCGGATTTGCAATACGAGTTCGTGGGCAAACGGCTGATGAATTTTCGTGATGCGCCCTCCTTCAAGCGCTTGTTGCAACTCTTTTGTCATTGCGTATGTAAATACTCCGTCAAATGCCATGGAAAAACACCTTTCTGCTTATTTTTTACATTAATATCATATCATTTTTTTGGACATGTCTGAATAAGCTTTCATAGAGAAGCGAAGAGGAGGGAGAAACGTCGATGCAATGGCATACGCTCGCATCCAATGAAGTCGCGAAGGAAACGAACACGAACATCGCTACAGGATTAACGACAGAAGAAGCGAAAAAGCGTCTGAAACGGTTCGGATATAACGAGTTAAAAGAAGCGAAAAAACAGTCGGCGCTTTTGTTGTTTTTGAATCAGTTTAAAGATTTTATGGTGCTTGTGTTGCTGGTTGCTACCGTTATTTCGGGACTGCTAGGCGAATATGTCGATGCGGTTGCCATCATTGTTATTGTCATCATGAACGGATTTTTAGGATTTTTCCAAGAACGGCGTGCCGAGAAATCATTAGAGGCGCTGAAACAATTATCGGCACCGCAGGCGACGGTGTTGCGCGATGGGGAATGGGTGAAAATTCCATCGCAAGAACTTGTTGTCGGCGATATTATCAAGTTTTCAAGCGGAGACCGAATCGGAGCCGATGTTCGCTTAATTGATGCAAAAGGGCTGGAAATCGAAGAATCGGCGCTAACGGGTGAGTCGGTGCCAACGGCGAAATCAGCCGCACCGCTTATGAACGAAAATGCTGCGATTGGTGATTTACATAATATGGCTTTCATGGGCACCCTTGTAACAAGAGGAAGCGGCGTTGGCATTGTGATTGCAACGGGAATGAAAACGGCGATGGGACAAATCGCGAATCTGCTTCAAGAAGCGGAAACGGTGATGACTCCGTTGCAGCACAGGCTCGAGCAGCTTGGGAAAATTTTAATTGCTGTTGCCCTGCTGCTTACGATTCTCGTTGTCGCAGTCGGTGTTATTCAAGGGCACGGCTTATATGAAATGTTTTTAGCAGGTGTTTCGCTAGCGGTTGCCGCGATCCCAGAAGGATTGCCAGCGATTGTAACGATTGCGCTCGCGCTTGGTGTGCAGCGGATGATTAAGAAAAACGCGATTGTCCGCAAATTACCGGCTGTGGAAACGTTAGGATGCGCTTCTGTCATTTGTTCCGACAAAACAGGAACAATGACGGAAAATATGATGACGGTGACGCATATTTGGGCAAGCGGGAAAAGCTTTTCAGTCAGCGGTACAGGGCTTGAAACATCCGGGCAATTTTATGAAAACGGCCATCCTGTTGATCCAAGAAAGGATACAGTCTTACATCAATTGCTTACGTTTGGAGTTCTTTGCAATAGTTCACAATTAAGAGAAAAAGAAAAACGCCGTTACATTGACGGCGATCCGACCGAAGGCGCTTTGCTTGTCGCCGCGATGAAGGCGGGATTGACGAAAGAACGCATCGAAAACGAATTTACCGTGGAGCAAGAATTTCCATTTGATTCGGACCGGAAAATGATGACGGTCATTGTGAAAGATAAAGCAGGCAAACGATTCATTGTGACAAAAGGAGCCCCAGACGTATTGTTGCAAGTGAGTAAGCAAATTTGGTGGAACGGCCGTGAGCAAATGATGACAACGGCATGGAGAAAGACTGTAAAAGATGTCATCCATCAAATGGCGAGCCAAGCGCTCCGCACGATTGCGATTGCTTATCGCCCGCTTCAAGCTTATGAGCGAATTACTTCAGAAAAAGAGGCCGAGAAAAATCTCGTGTTTATCGGAATTCAAGGAATGATCGACCCGCCGCGCCCAGAAGTGAAAAAAGCGGTGCAGCAGTGCAAGGAAGCGGGCATTAAAACAATCATGATCACTGGTGATCATGTGCTTACCGCCAAAGCGATTGCCAAGCAGCTTGGGGTGCTGCCGCCGAACGGAAAAATAATGGACGGCCCAACGTTGTCGCGGCTTTCGGTAGATGAACTTGAAGAAGTAGTCGATGATATTTATGTATTTGCCCGCGTTTCTCCGGAACATAAATTAAAAATTGTAAAAGCATTGCAACGGCGAGGGCATATTGTATCGATGACGGGCGACGGCGTGAACGATGCCCCGGCAATTAAGGCGGCCGATATAGGTGTGGCGATGGGACGGTCCGGAACGGATGTTGCGAAAGAAGCGGCTTCGCTTGTGTTATTAGATGATAATTTCGCAACGATTCAAGCGGCGATTCAAGAAGGAAGAAATATTTACGAAAACATTCGCAAATTTATCCGCTATTTGTTAGCATCCAATGTTGGAGAAATTTTAGTCATGTTGTTTGCGATGCTGCTTGCTTTGCCTCTTCCGCTTGTGCCGATTCAAATTTTATGGGTGAACCTCGTTACCGACGGTCTTCCGGCGATGGCGTTAGGGATTGACCGCGCGGAAGAAAATGTAATGAAACGTCCTCCGCGCCATCCGAAAGAAGGGGTGTTTGCTCGCGGACTTGGCTGGAAAATTGTCAGCCGCGGCTTTGCCATCGGAATGGTGACGTTGGCGGCGTTTATGACCGCGTATGAACGAAGCGGGCATGAGCTTGTTTATGCACAGACGGTGGCGTTTGCGACGTTAGTGATGGCGCAGCTTATTCATGTATTTGACTGCCGGTGTGAGCGCTCGATTTTTGACCGCAATCCGCTTGAAAATATATACCTTGTTGGAGCAGTCATCATATCAATATTGTTATTGCTTGTCGTGATTTACTATCCACCGCTGCAGGGAATTTTTCATACCGTGCCGATCGCTTCGTTTGATTGGCTGCTCATTATTGGTTTAGCGGCACTTCCAACATTTTTGTTTTCCGGTTCACTTTTTACGAGAAAATGAAAAAGAGATATGATATAATATCCAAGGTGATAGAGGATCACTCTATGACCTTTTCTTTTTTGGATTTCACATAAACGGATGTGATGACATGGTTTATAGCATGACAGGCTTTGGACGCAGCACGAAAAAGAATGAACAGCTAAGCATTACCGTGGAAATGAAGTCAGTGAACCACCGCTTTTGTGAAATTTCCATCCGCATCCCTAGACAATGGATTGTTTTTGAGGATAAAATAAAAAAAGCAATTTTGCAGTACGTGAAACGGGGAAAAATCGAAGTTTTTGTCAATATCGAAGGCGATGGATTGGTGAAGCGAAAATTACATATTGATTGGGATTTAATGAAGGAGTATTATAATAGTTTGCAAAGAGCGAATGAGCAGTTTTCTTTGCATGATCGTGTGACACTTTCCCACTTATTTCAGCTCGAAGGTGTTGCGGAAATTATTGAAGAAGAAACCAACAATGAGGAAATGGAGCAACTGTTACTTGCAGCAGTCAAAGAGGCAGCAGAGCAACTTGCATTTATGCGTAAGCAGGAAGGTGAGGCGCTCCTTGTTGATATAAAAACGCAGCTTTCTAGTATTGAAAAAAGCGTGCAAGCGATTGAGGAGTGGGCCCCTTGCGTCATTGATCATTATCGCGAGCGGTTAATGAAACGTATCAATGAGCTTGTTCCACTTCCTGCCGATGAGTCACGCATTTTAACAGAGGTGGCGATTTTCGCGGAAAAAGCGGACATTAACGAAGAGCTAAAGCGGATTCGCAGCCACCTTAAGCAAGTTGCCGCAACGCTCGAAAAAGACGAACCAATCGGTCGAAAGCTTGACTTTTTAGTACAAGAGTTAAACCGAGAAGTGAATACGATCGGGGCAAAAGCGAACGATAGCCGAATTGCTGCGCAAGTAGTAGAGATGAAAAGCGCGCTCGAAAAGATGAAAGAGCAAGTGCAAAATATCGAGTAATCGTTTAGAACTGCCCAATTGCGGCAACAATAATTTTTATGGCAGGTGGGCATTTCGTGGGGATAAAATTTATTAATATCGGATATGGAAATATGGTATCAGCCGCTCGCATTATTACGATTGTCAGCCCCGATTCAGCACCAATTAAACGAATTATTCAAGATGCGAGAGAAAGCGGAAAATTAGTTGATGCCACTCATGGAAGGAGAACACGGGCTGTCATTATTATGGACAGCGATCATGTCATATTATCTTCCGTTCAACCGGAAACAGTAGCCAATCGTTTATATGGAAGCGATGATTTATCGGAGGAAGGGTAGGGTTTTATATATCTATGAGTGAAAGAGGATTATTGATTGTGTTGTCTGGACCGTCTGGCGTTGGAAAAGGAACGGTGCGAAAAGCATTGTTTTCCCAGCCGGATATTAATTTGCATTATTCCGTTTCCGTAACGACAAGGAAACCGCGGGAAGGAGAAGTCGATGGTGTCGATTACTTCTTTAAAACGCGCGAAGAATTTGAGCAAATGATTCGTGAAAACAAATTGCTTGAGTGGGCAGAATACGTTGGCAATTACTATGGAACTCCAATTGATTATGTGGAAAAAACGTTGCAAGAAGGAAAAGATGTGTTCTTGGAAATTGAAGTGCAAGGGGCGCTTCAAGTGCGCAAAGTGTTTCCGGAAGGTCTTTTTATCTTCCTTGCCCCTCCAAGTTTAAGCGAATTGGAAAAACGAATTATAGCGCGCGGTACAGAGTCAGAAGAGCTCATTCAAAATCGTTTGAAAGCAGCAAAAGAAGAACTTGAAATGATGGATGCTTACGATTATGTCGTGGAAAACGATAAAGTCGAGCTCGCGTGCGAGCGGATTAAAGCGATCGTGATTGCTGAACATTGCCGACGAGAACGTGTGGCAAAACGCTATAAAAAAATGTTGGGGGTGGAATAAAACATGTTATATCCTTCCATCGATCTATTGATGCAAAAGGTCGATTCGAAATATAAGCTTGTTACGGTTGCAGCGAAACGCGCGCGTCAACTTCAGGAAAATGAAGAATTAACCATTAAAAATCCGGTGTCGAAAAAATTTGTTGGGCAAGCTTTAGAGGAAATTGCTGCGGACCATATCGAATTAGTAGAAGAAAAATAACAACCTAGCTGTTAGGTTGTTATTTTTTTACAAAAGTATAGTAGAGGTGTTTCTAATATGGTGAATGGAAAGAACATTTTATTATGTGTAACAGGGGGAATTGCAGCTTATAAAGCCGCTGCCTTAACGAGCCAATTAACCCAGCGCGGTGCCAATGTGAAAGTAATGATGAGTGAAGCTGCCTGTCAATTCATTACTCCGCTTACATTCCAAGCATTATCACGCAACGAAGTATATGTGGATACATTTGAAGAAAAAAATCCAGCGGTAATTGCTCATATTGATGTCGCAGATTGGGCTGATCTTGTTCTTGTTGCCCCTGCTACCGCCAATACAATTGGAAAATTGGCAAACGGCATTGCCGACAACATGATTACAACAACGCTTTTAGCGACAAAAGCGCCGGTATGGATCGCGCCGGCAATGAATGTTCATATGTACGAACATCCGGCAGTGCAAGCCAATATCGAAACGCTATATCGCTTTGGCTATCGCTTTATTGAGCCATCGGAAGGGTATTTAGCTTGCGGATATGTCGGAAAAGGGAGGCTAGAAGAACCAGAAAAAATTATTGACAATATCGAAACATATTTTGCCTCTCTCAATCCTTTCTTAAAAGGAAAAAAAGTTCTTGTCACCGCGGGACCGACGCGTGAAAAATTAGATCCTGTCCGCTTTTTTTCTAATCGTTCCACAGGGAAAATGGGCTATGCGATTGCGGAAGCGGCAGCGCGCTTTGGTGCGGAGGTGACACTCATTTCTGGCCCTACGGAGCTGGATGCGCCAGCAAACGTAGAAACCGTTCGAGTAGAGTCTGCGCAAGAAATGTATGAAGCGGTGATGGATCGCTTTCCGCATGTGGATATCGTCATCAAAACGGCGGCGGTGGCTGACTATCGACCGAAGCATGTGTTTGATCAAAAAATAAAAAAACAGCCGGGCGACTATGTGATTGAAATGGAAAGAACGGTTGATATTTTAAAAACGCTAGGTGAACAAAAAACGACGCAAATTTTAGTCGGATTTGCGGCGGAAACGGACCATGTTGAGGAATATGCCCGGCAAAAATTAGAAAGCAAACGGCTGGATTTGGTCGTTGCCAACAACGTCTCGGAAGAAGGAGCGGGGTTTGCTGGCGACACGAATATTGTGACCATTTTCAAACGCGACGGCTCCGTACGTTCGCTGCCACTTTTGCCGAAAAAACAAGTAGCAGAAGAAATTTTAAAAGAAATTCATCATTATATCGAGGCGATTCGATGAAAGTAGCAGCGGTTATTGTAGATGTTCCTTCGCGTCAGACGGATCGGCCTTTTGATTATGCCATCCCAAAAAAATGGGAAGATGTATTGCAGCCAGGCATGCGTGTCACCGTTCCGTTCGGTCCGCGGCGATTGCAAGGGTTTGTGATCGATATTAAGTCCCACTCGGACGTAAAAACATTGAAACCGATTGAAGAAGTGTTAGATGTCACCCCTGTATTAAACGAAGAGCTGCTCGAGTTAGGGAAATATTTAACAGAAACGACGCTTTGTTTTGCGATTTCCGCTTACCAAGCGATGCTTCCGGCAGCGATGAAAGCAAAATATGAAAAGGAAATCCGGCTCGTTCGTACAGAAAATCGCTTTTTACTGCCAGAAGCGATTCAGCCGCTTTTTGTGGATCGCACTGCCATTGATTGGAAAGAAGTGGAGCATAGCGATCTGCTTTGGCCGTTGCAAAAGGCGATTCAACAAGGCCATTTAGAAGTCGTATACCATGTAAAAGAAAAAGCAACAGCAAAAACGGTGAAGTACGTGGAACTGGCGCAATCGCATGAAGAAATCGCGCGTGCCATTAACGCATTGCCGGCAAACGCCGCCAAGCAAAAACAGTTGTTAACGGTTCTTCTGTCTGCGGATGAAGCAATGCCGTTGAAGCAGCTGTTAGAGCAGACCGATGCTTCCTATGCTTCGCTGAAAGCGTTGACCGCAAAAGGACTCGTTGTAGAAAAAGAAATCGAAGTATATCGCGATCCATATGAGCATCGTTCGTTTTCAAAAACAGCGCCGCTTCCGCTTACCGATGAGCAAGAAAAAGCACTTTCCGCCATTGTTGAGCGCGTAAGAGCCAATGAGCATGAGGTGTTTTTGCTATACGGCGTGACGGGAAGCGGAAAAACAGAAGTTTACATGCAAGCGATTGAAGAAGTATTGCGGCAAGGAAAAGAAGCGATTGTTCTTGTTCCAGAAATTTCGCTGACGCCGCAAATGGTCGAACGGTTTAAAGGGCGTTTCGGTTCACAAGTGGCAGTGCTTCATAGCGGCTTGTCTGTCGGTGAAAAATATGATGAATGGCGAAAAATTCATCGGAAAGAAGTGCAGCTTGTCGTCGGCGCCCGTTCTGCTATTTTCGCTCCGTTTGAAAATCTCGGCATGATTATTATTGATGAAGAACATGAGACAAGTTACAAACAAGAAGAAAATCCGCGTTATCACGCCCGTGATGTGGCGATTTACCGCGCCCGCGTCCACGGATGTCCTGTCGTACTCGGCAGCGCTACTCCTTCGCTCGAATCGTTTGCGCGGGCGAAAAAAGGGGTATATCAGTTACTGACATTACAAAAGCGGGTAAGCGATAATGGGATGCCGGACGTTCATGTTGTAGATATGCGGGAAGAACTGCGGAGCGGAAACCGTTCGATGTTTTCGCGCTCGTTATTTGAGAAGTTGAAAGACCGTCTTCATAAAGGAGAACAATCTGTATTGTTTTTAAATCGGCGCGGCTACTCGACATTTGTTATGTGCCGTGATTGCGGTTATGTGATTCGTTGTCCACATTGTGATATTTCATTGACGTATCATCGGGTCGAGCAGCGATTAAAATGCCATTATTGCGGGCACGAGGAGCCGATTACGTATCGCTGTCCATCATGCGGAAGTGAGCATATTCGCTTTTTTGGAACGGGAACGCAAAAAGTGGAAGAAGAATTGACGAAACTGCTTCCCGAAGCGCGCGTGATCCGCATGGATGTCGACACAACGAGCCGCAAAGGCGCCCACGAACGGCTGCTTGCTGAGTTTGGCGCAGGGAAGGCCGATATTTTGCTTGGCACACAAATGATTGCCAAAGGTCTTGATTTTCCAAAAGTAACGCTTGTCGGCGTGTTGGCCGCAGATACGATGCTCCATCTTCCTGATTTTCGCGCTTCAGAAAAAACATTTCAGCTGTTGACACAAGTAAGCGGGCGCGCCGGGCGCCACGAGCTTCCCGGCGAAGTCGTCATCCAAACGTATACGCCGGAGCATTACAGCATCACGCTTGCCGCTAAACACGATTATGATGCATTTTATCAAAGAGAAATGGTGCTTCGTAAAATGTACGGCTACCCGCCATTTTACTATTTGACATTAATCACCGTATCACATCCGGAAATAACGAAAGCGGTGGCCGTGACAGAAAAGATCGCGGCGTATTTGCGGGCACAGCTGTCGAATGAAGCCATTATTCTTGGTCCCGTTGCTTCACCGATTGCTCGCCTTCATGATAGATATCGCTATCAATGCATGATAAAATACAAACGGGAGCCGAACATGACACGGGTATTAAAAGCGGTTATCGATCGTTATCAGCACGATGTTTCCCAAGGAGATTTATCGATTACGATCGATACGAACCCATATACAATGATGTAAATGGAGGAATTGTGTTGGCAATCTTACCAATTGTGACATACCCAGCGGATATTTTAGAAACGGTGTGCGAACCGGTAAAACAATTTGACCGTCAGCTTATTCAGCTGTTAAATGACATGTATGAAACAATGATAGATGCGGACGGCGTCGGCTTAGCCGCGCCTCAAGTCGGAATCGCGAAACAAATTGCCGTTGTCGATGTCGGTGACAAGCACGGCCGGATTGAACTGATCAATCCGCGCATTATAGAAGCGCGCGGGGAGCAAATCGGTCCGGAAGGCTGTCTAAGTTTTCCAGGGCTGTTTGGTGAAGTAAAACGCGCCAATTATGTAAAAGTCCGTGCTCAAGATCGGCGCGGTCGGGTGTTTACGCTTGAAGCAACCGAATTTTTAGCGCGCGCGCTTCAACATGAAATCGACCATTTAAACGGAATATTGTTTACTTCGAAAGT
Source organism: Parageobacillus galactosidasius (assembly GCF_002217735.1). NCBI lineage: Bacteria > Bacillati > Bacillota > Bacilli > Caryophanales > Anoxybacillaceae > Parageobacillus > Parageobacillus galactosidasius. The sequence continues at coordinate 1,154,576 of NZ_NDYL01000001.1, forward strand.
AATTCGTTATTACGATCCGGAGGAATTAGAAGGGTAGATGATGGAAAGATGATAAAAGTTGTGTTTATGGGAACACCGGATTTTTCTGTTCCTATATTGAAGCAGCTAATAGAAGATGGCTATAACATTGCTGCCGTCGTTACACAGCCGGATAAACCGAAAGGAAGAAAGCGGGAGTTGACACCGCCGCCTGTCAAAGTGGAAGCGGAAAAACACGGAATTCCGGTATTGCAGCCGACAAAAATTCGTGAAAAAGAACAATATGAACAAGTGTTGGCGTTCAAGCCAGATTTAATTGTGACAGCGGCGTTTGGCCAAATTTTGCCGAAAGCATTGCTCGATGCTCCGAAATACGGCTGCATTAACGTCCATGCTTCATTGCTTCCGGAATTGCGTGGCGGCGCTCCGATTCATTATGCGATTTTGCAAGGAAAGACAAAAACAGGCGTCACGATTATGTATATGGTGGAAAAGCTCGATGCCGGCGATATTTTAACACAAGTGGAAGTACCGATTACCGAAACCGATACGGTTGGCACGCTTCATGATAAATTAAGCATTGCCGGGGCAAAACTGTTATCAGAAACGATTCCGCAATTAGTAGCTGGAAAATTAACTCCAATCAAACAAGACGATGAAAAAGCAACATATGCGTATAATATTAAACGCGAACAAGAAAAGATTGATTGGACAAAGCCGGGAGAAGACATTTATAACCATATACGCGGCTTGCACCCGTGGCCAGTTGCATATACAACGTTTGCCGGAAATGTATGGAAGGTTTGGTGGGGAGAAAAAGTTCCGGCTCCGAAAAAAGCAGAACCCGGAACGATTATTGATATCGTACAGGATGGAATTGTTGTTGCGACCGGCAATGAAACGGCAATTAAAATTACAGAATTGCAGCCGGCGGGGAAAAAACGGATGAATGCGGCGCAATTTTTGCGCGGCGCCGGCGCCCATCTCACTATTGGAATGAAGCTAGGAGATGAACATGAAAGCTAAAAACGTACGAGAAGTCGCTTTGGAAACATTGTTGGCTGTCGAAGAAAAAGAAGCGTACAGCAATTTATTATTAAATAAAATGATTGAGACGCATCGTCTTTCCGAAAGAGATGTCCGGCTGTTGACGGAAATTGTGTACGGAACGATTCAGCGCCGGGATACGCTCGATTATTATTTGACCCCGTTTTTGAAAAAAGCGCGCAAACTAGAGCGGTGGGTTCGCGTGCTTCTTCGCTTGACCCTTTATCAAGTATTGTATTTAGACCGCATCCCTGACCGCGCGGCGATTTTCGAAGCGGTGGAAATTGCGAAAAAACGAGGGCATCAAGGGGTCGCTTCGCTGGTTAACGGGGTGATGCGCGCCATTCAACGTCAAGGGATGCCGCCTCTTGAGAAAATAGAAGATGAAGTGGAGCGGCTAGCCGTTGCGACAAGCCATCCACTCTGGCTTGTCAAGCGCTGGGTCGAGCAATACGGACTTGAAGAAACAAAACGGATGTGTGAAACGAACTTGTTGCCGCCAAAGCAAACGGCTAGGGTGAATACCGCAAGAATAACTGTCGAGGAAGCAATAGACAAGCTCAAGCAAGAAGGAATGGAAGTGGTACTCGGCGAGGTGGCAGAGGAAGCGATTCAAGCGAAAAGAGGAAATCTTGCGCACACGGATGCGTTTCGCCGCGGATGGATTACGATTCAAGACGAAAGCTCGATGTTAGTGGCGCGGGCGCTTGGACCGAAAGAACATGAGCGCGTTCTTGACAGTTGTGCTGCGCCGGGCGGAAAATCGACCCATATCGCAGAGTTAATGAACAACACCGGACAAGTAATATGTGCGGATATTCATGAACATAAAGTGAATTTAATCGAGGAGAATGCGAAACGACTGCAGCTTACGAATATTTCTGCGCGTGTGCTTGATAGCAGACGTTTAGGCGAAGTATTTGAGCGGGAGATGTTTGATAAAATTTTAGTTGATGCCCCGTGCTCGGGGTTTGGCGTCATCCGCCGTAAACCAGATATTAAATATGCAAAAACGGAAGCAGATATTCCTTCCCTTGTGGCGTTGCAACGTGAAATTTTGCACGCAGTTGCGCCATTGTTAAAAAAGGGCGGTACGCTTGTATATAGCACATGTACGATTGACCGTGATGAAAATGAGGCGGTCATTGCTCAATTTTTAGACGATCACCCAGAATTTTCACCAGATGAAACGATGAAACTGCGGTTGCCCGAAAAAGTACAACCATACGTTCACAACGGGCAACTGCATCTTCTTCCACATTATTTTGGGTCGGACGGATTTTTTATCGCATCATTACGAAAGAAGGTGTAGCTTCGTTGGAACAGACGAATATTGCAAAACAGAAAAAAGAAGAAACAGTATCACGCAATCCATCGATTTATTCACTTACGTTCGAACAGTTAAAAGATTGGATCATCGAGCAAGGAGAAAAACCATTTCGTGCCACGCAAATATATGAATGGTTATATCAAAAACGGGCAACCGATTTTTCTGAGATGACCAACCTTCCGAAAACGTTACGTGAAAAACTAAGCGAACATTTCGATATTACAACATTAAAAACGTTAGTGAAACAAACATCAAAAGACGGCACCATTAAATTTTTGTTTGAACTTCATGACGGATATTCGATTGAAACAGTGTTGATGCGTCACAATTATGGAAATTCCATTTGTGTAACGACACAGGTTGGCTGCCGCATCGGCTGCACATTTTGCGCTTCGACGCTTGGCGGATTAAAGCGTCATTTAGAAGCAGGAGAAATTGTAGCGCAAGTCGTAAAAGTACAAAAAGCGCTTGATGAACAAGGAGAGCGCGTAAGCAGCATTGTCGTCATGGGAATCGGCGAGCCGTTTGACAATTACGATGAGCTGATAAAATTTTTGAAAATCGTCAACCATTCAAAAGGGTTGAACATCGGTGCACGACATATCACCGTTTCTACAAGCGGGATCATCCCGAAAATTTACCAATTTGCGGATGAAGGAATGCAAGTGAATTTTGCGATTTCGCTGCATGCCCCGACGACAGAGCTGCGCACGAAGTTAATGCCGATCAATAAAGCATATCCGCTTCCAAAATTAATGGATGCTGTCCGTTATTACATTGAAAAAACAGGGCGACGCGTTACGTTTGAATACGGATTGTTTGGCGGAGTCAATGACCAAATCGAACATGCGGAACAGCTAGCCGAGCTCATTAAAGGATTGAAATGCCACGTTAACTTAATTCCGGTAAACTATGTGCCGGAACGAAATTATGTGCGGACACCGCGCGACCAAATTTTTGCGTTTGAACGCGCATTAAAAAAACATGGAATCAATGTTACGATTCGCCGCGAACACGGACACGATATTGACGCAGCATGTGGGCAGCTTCGCGCGAAGGAGCGAAAAGAAGAGACGAGGTGAAATAATGAAAGTCGTTTTTCAAACCGACATTGGTAAAATTCGGGCTCACAACGAAGACAGCGGCGGAGTTTTTCAAAATAAAGACGGGCATTATTTGGCGGTTGTTGCAGATGGGATGGGGGGACATCGCGCCGGCGATGTTGCGAGTGAAATGACGATTTCCTATTTAAAAGAAGAATGGGAACAGTCAGAGCACATCTCTTCTCCAGATATAGCAGAGCAATGGTTGAAAGATCATGTAGCGGCTGTGAACCGGATTTTATTCGAGCATTCCTTGAAGCATACGGAATGCCAAGGAATGGGGACAACGATTGTCAGCGCGATTTGCACTGACCAGTTTGTCACGGTCGGCCATATTGGCGACAGCCGTTGTTACCTTTTAAATAAAAATGGATTTCAGCAAATTACGGAAGACCATTCACTCGTCAATGAATTAGTGAAAACGGGGCAAATTTCAAAGGAAGATGCAGAACACCATCCGCGTAAAAATGTTTTGTTGCGCGCGCTCGGCACGGAAAAAGAAGTGAAATTGGATATGAAGACAATCAGCATCGATGAGCATGATATGTTGCTTTTATGTTCGGATGGTTTGTCAAACAAAGTATCGGAACAAATGATGGTACATATTTTGACATCAGACGACTCGCTCGAGCACAAGGCGCAAGCGCTAATTGACTTGGCAAATGAACATGGAGGAGAAGACAATATTACGCTGGCAATTATTGATTTTTCATTGGAACGTGAAAGTAGGTGATCCGCATGCTCATCGGCAAACGGTTAAATGATCGCTATAAAATTATTAGTTTAATTGGCGGCGGTGGGATGGCAAATGTTTATTTAGCGAGAGATATCATTTTAGACCGCGACGTCGCCGTAAAAGTATTGCGCTTTGATTTTGCCAATGATGAACAGTTTATCAAACGGTTTCACCGCGAAGCACAGGCGGCAACGAGTTTGAATCACGAAAATATCGTCACCATTTATGATGTTGGAGAAGATGAAGGCATTTATTATATTGTCATGGAGTATGTGCGCGGGTATACATTAAAACAATATATTCATCAGCACGCCCCCCTCCCGGTTCCAAAGGCGCTTCATATTATGGAGCAATTAACATCAGCGATTGCGCACGCTCATGAAAACGGGGTTATTCATCGGGATATTAAGCCGCAAAACATTTTAATTGATGAGAATGGAGATGTAAAAGTAACTGATTTCGGGATTGCCGTTGCCCGTAGTTCTACTACGATTACGCAAACAAATTCGGTGCTTGGCTCTGTTCATTATTTGTCCCCCGAACAAGCGCGAGGCGGAATTGCGACAGAAAAATCCGACATTTACTCCCTAGGAATTGTCATGTTTGAGCTTGTAACAGGGCGGCTCCCTTTTTCTGGAGAGTCTGCCGTATCGATTGTGCTCAAACATTTGCAGGCGGAAACTCCTTCTCCAAAAGCATGGAATCCTAGTATTCCTCAAAGTGTCGAGAATATTATTTTAAAAGCGATGGCGAAAGATCCGTTTTATCGTTACCGTTCGGCAAGGGAAATGAATGAGGATATCAGCACGGCTTTAGATCCGGAACGCGTCAATGAGCAAAAATTTATGATTCCTGCCGATGATGAAGAACCGACAAAGGCGATTCCTGTTATTAGAGAGAGCCTTGTCAGCGCCGGGCTGGAACAGCAAACCATTGTTTACGAAGAAAAAAAGGAAGAAGAGAAAAAAGAAACAAAACCGAAGAAAAAGCGAAAATGGATTGTTTGGCTTACTGCGTTATTTTTATTTCTTGCAGCAGCGGGGGTGAGCGCTGTTACGTGGATTCCCGATTTGATTTTTCCGAAAGAAGTGACAATGCCGAATGTCGTCAATGAAGATTATGACGAGGCGGTCGAAAAGTTATCATCGCTAGGATTGGAGATTAAAGATACGATTGACGTCGAGGATGACGAAATCGCAGAAGGAAAGGTTGTACGCACGAAACCGGAAGCAGGAATGATGGTAAAGGAAGGATCTGCTGTTATTATTTATAAAAGCATCGGTAAAAAGAAAGTAGAGTTTGGCGATTTTATCGGCGAAGATATCGAAACAGCGGAAGCACAGCTGAAAAACGAAAATTTTATGAATGTTACACGCAATGAACGTTATAGCGACAAGCCTCCTGGTACCATTATCGATCAATTTCCTTATGCAGGAGATAAAGTCATTCCTGAAGAAACAAAAGTGATTTTCACTGTCAGCCTTGGTCCGGAAAAAATTATGTTGAAAGACTTGACGGGATATACAGAAAAGAGTGTGCGTGATTATGTAGATGATCAACAGTTGTACTTGAAGGTAAAATACGAATATTCGGATAAAGTTCCGGAAGGGCTCGTTATTTCTCAAACACCTACAGCCAATGAAAAAGTAGATAAAGGCGATACCATTACAGTAATTATTTCACGCGGCAAGGAGACGCTTCCTGTGAAAACGGTGATAAAAGATATTGAAATTCCATATGAACCGGAAGAAGAAGGACAAGTGATGGAAGCGCAATTATATATTCAAGATGCCAAACATAATATGACAACGCCGTATAAAACATACCGTCTGACCGCACCGGTAACGGAGACGGTGGAATTTGAAATTCCATATAAGGAAACGGCGTATTATCGTGTCATTGTAAACAATGTAGTAAAGGATGAAGGAACAATTCCATATCCAAACAATGTCACAAAGGAGTGAGGCTATGGCAGAAGGAAAGATTATTAAAGCGCTAAGCGGATTTTATTATGTATTATCGGAAGGAAAGGTGTTTCAATGCCGAGGCAGAGGAGTATTTCGAAAGCAGAAAATTACTCCTCTTGTCGGGGATCATGTCGAGTTTCAGGCGACGAGCGAAACAGAAGGATATATTATGAATATACGCGAACGAAAAAACTGGCTCGTTCGTCCGCCAATCGCTAACGTAGAACAAGCGATTTTAGTGTTTTCGGCAGTGGAGCCAGATTTTAGCACAAGACTTCTCGACCGTTTTCTCGTTCTTGTCGAATCCAAACATATTCGTCCGATTATTGTCGTGAATAAAATGGATTTAGTGGACGACCAGACAAAACCAACAATGGAACAATATATTCGTGATTATCGGCAAATAGGCTATGATGTCATTGAAACGTCAACCATCACCAAATTAGGAGTAGAACAGTTGCTTTCATATTTAGAAGGGCATATTTCCGTTTTTGCTGGGCAATCCGGCGTCGGGAAATCCTCGCTTTTAAATGCGCTCCGTCCGGATTTGCAGTTAAAAACCAATGATATTTCTACACATTTAGGACGTGGAAAACATACAACCCGCCATGTAGAATTGTTGGAAATTGGCGGCGGCCTTGTTGCTGATACGCCAGGTTTTAGTGCGTTAGAGCTTGATGATATAGAATTGGAAGAGCTGCCGCTTTATTTTCCAGAGTTTTGTGAGCGCAGCGAGGAATGTAAATTCCGCGGATGTTTGCACATCGCGGAGCCAAAATGCGCTGTGAGAGAAGCGGTCGAATCGGGTAAAATCCCTTCTTACCGATATGAGAATTACATTAGTTTTGTCGAAGAAATTAAAGAACGAAAGCCGAGGTATTAACTATGGTAAAAATTGCACCATCGATTTTATCCGCCGATTTCGCGCGGCTTGCTGAGGAGATCCGTGACGTGGAACAAGGTGGAGCCGATTACATTCATGTTGATGTGATGGATGGCCATTTCGTGCCGAACATTACGATCGGACCGCTAATTGTCGAAGCGATTCGTCCCATTACAAAGCTTCCTTTAGATGTTCATTTAATGATTGAGCAGCCTGACCGATACATTCCTGCTTTTGCAAAGGCGGGAGCGGATTATTTATCCGTTCATGTGGAAGCGTGCCCACACTTGCATCGTACGATTCATTTAATTAAAGAGCAAGGAGTAAAAGCCGGAGTTGTCTTAAATCCACATACGCCGGTAGAAATGATTCAACATATTATCGATGATGTTGATTTAGTGTTATTGATGACAGTTAATCCAGGATTTGGAGGACAGAAATTTATTCCATCTGTATTGCCAAAAATTCGACAAGTTGCGCAACTGGTGAAAGAAAGAGGACGATTTGTAGAAATTGAAGTAGATGGCGGGATTAATGCCAAAACAGCCCGCCTATGCATGGAGGCTGGGGCAAACGTGCTTGTTGCTGGTTCTGCTATTTATAATGAACGTGACCGTGCTGCGGCGATTCGTGCCATTCGTGGCGAAAATGAGGCGGAAGGTGTATAACCTTCCGCTTTAGAGTAAGCAAGAAAGGAAGAAACGTATGTTTATTCATATTGTCGGCGGCGGACCGAGTGAACATCTTCCCTCTTTAGCTAGTTACGATGGAGAACATGTACGATGGATCGGGGTGGATCGTGGAACAAAGACGCTGCTTGAAGCGGGAATCCGGCCGATAAAAGCGTTTGGTGATTTTGACTCCATGACGACGGAAGAGATTATATTACTACAAAAAACACTCGATGATCTTGATATATGGCCGGCGGAAAAAGATAAAACCGATATGGAAATTGCGCTTGATTGGGCGGTGCAGCAAGAAGCGGATAAAATCCGCATTTTTGGAGCAACCGGCGGCCGCCTTGACCATTTATTTGGCAATGTTCAATTGCTGATCAAATACGCAGGGAAACCGATTGAGATGATCGACAGACAAAATATTGTGACTGTCCATCTTCCAGGCACGTACACCGTTTTTTACGATGAACGATATCGATACGTTTCTTACATTCCGATTTCCAATGATATTAAAGGAATGACGTTGGATGGATTTAAATATCCGCTAACAAATAGTCATATTTTTCGAGGTTCGACACTATGTATTAGTAACGAACTTATCCAATCTTCTGGTACTTTTTCATTTTCCAAAGGCATATTAATGATGATAAGAAGTAGCGATGTAGGTACGATTTAAAGTGAAGGGAATATACTTATAAAGAGATGAAGGAAAGTCCGTTATGATGGCAGTGAGGAGGGAATCGGAATGAAATTTTATACCATTAAATTACCGAAATTTCTTGGTGGAATTGTGCGTGCCATGTTAAATTCCTTTAAAAAAGGATAATAAAAAAGCACCAATTTTTTGGTGCTTTTTTATTATGCGGTGTCCGTTAAACGCGTTGTACTTTTCCAGATTTTAATGCGCGGGCAGACACCCATACACGTTTTGGTTTTCCATCGACTAAAATACGAACTTTTTGAAGGTTTACTTTCCATGTGCGTTTATTTGCATTCATCGCATGTGAACGTGAATTGCCGAAAGATTTTTTCTTTCCTGTCACAAAGCATTTTGCCATCTTTTTTCCCTCCTTACTCGTACCGCATTCCGATGTGAGTCTAAAAAACACTATTATAATTTACCATACAAACAGTTAAATTTCAATATATGATGTTTTATCTTTCAAGAAAATATCCTTGACATATATTTTTATTTTCGGCTAAATAATACTAGTGGGCGATGGGAGAACTTTTAAAAAGCAGAGCGTTATAGTACAATGACTGTAGCTATGCGAACAATTCCGAAGGGGGAACTGTCATGTCCATTGAATTGCAAACGAAATACGGGAGAATCGAAATTTCCAATGATGTAATTGCGATGATTGCAGGGGGCGCTGCGGTCGATTGCTACGGAATCGTTGGAATGGCATCGAAAAATCAAATTAAAGACGGAATTTCTGAAATTTTGCGGAGGGAAAACTTTTCTAAAGGTGTGATTGTCCGAGAAGAAAATGGGGAAGTGCATATCGATATGTACATTATTGTTAGCTATGGAACGAAAATTTCTGAAGTTGCTCACAATGTGCAAACAAAAGTGAAATATACGCTTGATCAAATGTTAGGGCTTTCTGTACAGTCGATTAATATTTATGTTCAAGGGGTTCGTGTAACGAATCCGTAGTAAGGAGGAGTTAGTAGGTGACAATTAGGATACTTGACGGAAGACTGTTTGCAGAAATGGTCTTTCAAGGAGCGGCGCATTTATCCAACAATGCAAAAGCGGTCGATGCGCTGAACGTCTTTCCGGTTCCGGATGGCGATACAGGCACGAATATGAATTTATCGATGACTTCTGGTGCAAAGGAAGTAAAAAATAACATTTCTGATCATATTGGAAAAGTCGGCAGTGCATTAGCAAAAGGGCTATTGATGGGAGCACGCGGAAATTCAGGAGTGATTTTATCGCAATTGTTTCGTGGTTTTGCGAAAGCGGTGGAAGCGAAAAAAGAAATTAATAGTGCGGAATTTGCTGCTGCGCTTGAAGCAGGTGTCACCACCGCTTATAAAGCGGTAATGAAGCCGGTGGAAGGCACGATACTGACCGTAGCGAAAGACGCGGCGAAGCGGGCGGTAGAAGTCGCAAAAAAAGAACAAGACATTGCCATTGTGATGGAAGAGGTAGTGAAGGAAGCGAAGGCGTCTTTGCAACGCACACCTGAATTATTGCCGGTATTAAAAGAAGTGGGGGTTGTCGATAGCGGCGGTCAAGGACTTGTCTACGTATATGAAGGATTTTTGAGCGCATTAAAAGGGGAAAATGTTGCTGATCGAAAGCCTATAGAAGTCTCGATGCAAGAATTAATCAATGCTGAACATCATAAAAGTGCACAAAGCCATATCGATACGGATGAAATTGAGTTTGGTTACTGTACCGAATTTATGGTACGGTTTGAACGAGATAAATTGCAAAAACATCCATTCTCTGAAGAAGCGTTTCGTCAAGATTTAAGCCGATTCGGTGACTCATTATTAGTCATTGCTGATGATGAACTTGTAAAAGTGCATATTCACACAGAACAGCCTGGCGAAGTACTGACATATGGACAAAAATACGGAAGTTTAATAAACATTAAAATTGAAAATATGCGCCAACAGCACGCAAATATAGTAAATCAAGAACGCAATGCTGCTTCGAGCGCATCGAAGGCGAAACAAAAAGAGAAATATGGAATTGTGACAATAGCGATGGGATCCGGCGTTGCCGAGCTGTTTAAAAGCATCGGCGCACACGTTGTCATTGAAGGCGGCCAAACGATGAACCCGAGCACGGAGGATATCGTAAAAGCAATTGAAAGCATTAACGCAGAAACAGTATTCGTGCTTCCAAATAATAAAAACATTATTATGACAGCACAACAAGCTGCGACCGTCGTCAACCAAAAGGTGATCGTCATTCCATCGAAAACAGTCCCTCAAGGGATGTCGGCATTGCTGGCGTTTAATCCATCACTTTCTGAGGAACAAAATGAAAAAGCAATGACGGTCGCCTTGTCGCGTGTCAAAACAGGACAAGTTACGTTTTCAGTACGGGATACAACGATCGATGGGGTGGAGATTGAAAAAGACGATTATATGGGTCTTGCTGATAATAAAATCGTTGCGGCGGAAAGAGATAAGCTTTTGGTGACGAAGCAGCTGCTTAATACGCTAATTGATGAAGATAGTGAAATCGTTACAATGATATATGGGGAAGAAGCAACAGAAGAGGAAGTCGAAGCAATTGTTTCTTATATTGAGGAAACATATCCGGACGTAGAAGTGGAAGTGCATAACGGAAAACAGCCGTTATATCCATTTATCTTTTCTGTTGAATAAATTATGTTAGAATAGTAGAAGGGGAGTTCCCCTTCTATTTTATTGTAATATTAAGGGAGTGAAAATGTGAAATATAAAAGCGTCTTTGATATTATCGGACCGATTATGATTGGCCCGTCGAGTTCGCATACAGCGGGAGCGGCGCGAATCGGGAGAGTGGCGCGCAGCTTATTTGGCAGAAAACCGAAATGGGCACATATTTCTTTTTACGGCTCTTTTGCGCAAACGTATAAAGGGCATGGAACCAATGTAGCCATTGTTGGTGGCCTTCTTGATTTCGATACATTTGATGAGCGAATTCCTTATTCGCTTGAAATTGCGAAACAAGAAGGAATGGAAGTCACTTTTTATGAAGAAGATGCGATTCCTCATCATCCTAACACTGCGAGAGTGCGCATTGGAGATGAAAAAGGGGAATTGGAACTTGTCGGTATTTCCATTGGCGGTGGAAAAATCGAGATTATCGAGTTAAACGGATTTGAGTTGAAGTTGTCTGGCCATCATCCGGCATTGCTCATTATGCATAATGACCGGTACGGGGCGATCGCGTCGGTGGCGAATGTTTTAGCGAAATATGCGATTAATATTGGACATATGGAAGTGTCACGGAAAGAAAAAGGAAAAGAAGCGTTGATGACCATTGAAATAGATCAGCCGATTGATCAAACAGTGATTGATGAACTGACAGCGTTGCCGCATATTATCCAAGTAACAAACATTGCGGATTAGCGTAAGCGTTTGCAAAAAAGGAGGCCGCATCATGATGTTTCGCAACGTTGCTGAACTTGTGCAATTGGCGGAAAGCCAAAACATTAAAATTGCCGAAGTAATGATTCGGCAAGAGATAGAAGTAACGGGGAGAAGCCGTGAAGAAATTTTTGCGCAAATGGATAAAAACTTGCAAGTAATGGAACAAGCGGTTGCAAAAGGGCTTGCCGGCGTTGTCTCCAGATCGGGGCTCACTGGCGGGGATTCGGTGTTGTTGCAACAATATATCAGACAAGGGAATTTTTTATCAGGAGAAACGATTTTAGATGCCGTTAGTAAAGCGGTGGCGACAAATGAAGTAAACGCGGCAATGGGCGTCATCTGCGCGACGCCGACTGCGGGTTCCGCCGGAGTTGTTCCGGGGACGCTTTTTGCAGTAAAAGAAAAATTAAAGCCGACGCGTGAAGAGATGATTGAATTTTTATTTACAGCGGGGGCATTCGGTTTTGTTGTTGCCAATAACGCCTCCATCTCTGGCGCGGCTGGAGGGTGTCAAGCGGAGGTCGGCTCAGCCGCGGGAATGGCGGCGGCAGCGTTAGTCGAACTTGCCGGGGGAACGCCGAGCCAAGCAGCGGAAGCGATGGCGATCGCTTTAAAAAATATGTTAGGATTAGTATGTGATCCTGTCGCTGGTCTTGTCGAAGTTCCATGTGTAAAGCGAAATGCGATGGGAGCGGCAAATGCGATGGTAGCAGCAGACATGGCGCTTGCTGGTATTAAAAGCCGCATTCCATGTGATGAGGTCATTGAAGCGATGTTTCGCATCGGTGAAACGATGCCAACTGCATTGAAAGAAACTGCAGAAGGAGGGTTAGCAGCAACGCCGACCGGCCGCGCTTTAGCGGCAAAAATTTTCGGCGTTTCAGCTAATAGCCGTGAATCGTGAGTTGCAACAACCTGTTACAGCAATAAAGGGAATTGGAGAAGAAACAAGTGAAGCGCTTCGAGAAATGGGGATTACAACGATCGAGGAATTGTTTATGCATATTCCATACCGCTATGAAGATTATGAGATAAAAGATTTAGCGGAAGTAAAACACGACGAAAAAGTAACAGTCGAAGGGAAGGTTCATAGCGAGCCTTCTCTTACCTATTATGCGAAAAAAAAATCGCGCTTAACATTTCGTCTGCTTGTGGGACGGTATTTAATCACCGTCGTTTGTTTCAATCGTCCTTATTTAAAAGGAAAATTATCCATTAACGATACCGTTACAGTCATTGGAAAATGGGATCAACACCGTCAAATGATTACGGCATATGAATTGAAATTAGGACCGCTGCCGCAAAAGCGGGAAATTGAACCTGTTTACTCGGTTCGTGGATCCATCACAGTGAAAGGAATGCGTCGTTTTATCAAGTTGGCTTTAACGCAATACGGCGAAGCAATCGTGGATCCGCTCCCGCTATCGATACGGCAAACGTACCGGCTTATTTCAAAGCAGGAAGCGATTCGGGCGATCCATTTTCCACGTTCTCATGAGGAATTGAAGCAGGCGAGACGGAGGCTTGTATACGAGGAATTTTTGCTTTTTCAATTAAAAATTCATGCTCTTCGTAAAGTGCAAAGAGAATATTCGGAAGGAATCGCCCATTCGTTTTCGGAGGAAAAATTGCATGCCTTCATCCAACAGCTTCCATTTTCGTTGACAAAAGCACAGCAGCGCGTTGTTCATGAAATACTAGCGGATATGCGATCCCCATACCGTATGAACCGCCTTCTTCAAGGAGACGTTGGTTCGGGAAAAACGGTCGTTGCGGCGATTGTATTATATGCTGCCGTTCTATCCGGCTATCAAGGAGCGCTAATGGTGCCGACGGAAATTCTAGCGGAGCAGCACGCGCAGTCATTGCAAACATTATTCACATCAACCAATGTAACGGTGGCGTTACTAACAAGTTCTGTGAAAGGAAAGAAAAGAAAGGAAATTTTAGAACAGCTTGCTTGTGGAGATATTGACATTATTATTGGGACACATGCACTTATTCAAGAAGAAGTAAATTTCAAGCAGCTTGGTTTGGTGATTACAGACGAACAACATCGGTTTGGAGTGGAACAGCGCCGGATTTTGCGCGAAAAAGGGCAATCGCCTGACGTGTTGATGATGACGGCGACACCAATTCCGCGAACGCTTGCCATTACTGCGTTTGGCGAAATGGATGTGTCGGTGATCGACGAAATGCCGGCCGGAAGAAAAAAAGTGCAGACATATTGGGTAAAACACCATATGTTTGAACGCGTTCTTGATTTTATCGAAAAAGAAATTCAAAAAGGACGCCAAGCATATGTCATTTGTCCGCTCATTGAAGAATCGGAAAAATTAGATGTGCAAAACGCGATTGATGTTCATAGCATGTTGACACATTATTACAAAGGGAAATATCATATCGGCCTTATGCACGGACGGCTTTCTTCGGAGGAAAAAGAGGAAGTAATGAAAGCGTTCAGCGAAAATCGTGTGCAAGTGTTAGTTTCTACTACGGTTGTGGAAGTTGGCGTAAATGTCCCGAACGCCACTGTCATGGTGATTTACGATGCGGAACGATTTGGACTGGCACAGCTGCATCAATTGCGCGGTCGGGTCGGCCGCGGTGATGAGCAATCATATTGTATTTTAATTGCTGATCCAAAATCAGAAACAGGAAAAGAGAGAATGCGCATTATGACGGAAACGACAGACGGATTTGTTCTATCAGAGAAAGACTTGCAGTTGCGCGGCCCTGGTGATTTTTTTGGCACCAAACAAAGTGGTATGCCTGAATTTAAATTTGGAGACGTCGTACATGATTATCGCATTCTGGAAGTAGCGCGCAACGATGCGGCAAAATTAGTTCAATCTACTGCTTTTTGGCGCGATGAGCCGTATCAATGGCTGCGTCTTTATTTACAAGAATCCGGTGTGCTGGATGGCGAAAAATTAGATTGATGCGGAGCTGTTTTCGCCATTTTTACCGAAGAATGAAACCACTTTTTTTGCTTGCAATCTTTTTTTTGAGATTATATACTACTATTAGTACCTAGTCATAGAAGTGGACGGTGTAAATAGATGCGAAAAAGCAAACGGGAACGACAACGGCTTTTGCAAGAAACGATTCAAGAAAATCCGTTTATTACCGATGAGGAATTAGCTGAAAAATTTTCCGTCAGCGTTCAAACGATCCGCTTAGACCGTTTAGAGTTGTCGATACCTGAACTGCGTGAGCGAATTAAACATGTCGCGCAGCAATCGCTGGCCGATAAAGTCAGGTCGCTTCCGATTGAGGAAGTAATCGGGGAAATTATCGACATTGAGCCCGACCATAGCGCCATTTCTATTTTCGATGTGAAATCAGAACATGTGTTTAAGCGGAATCGTATTGCGCGCGGTCATCATTTATTTGCCCAAGCCAATTCACTTGCCGTTGCCGTCATCAACGATGAACTTGCATTGACAGCAAAAGCGAACATTCGCTTTACAAGACAAGTGAAAGAAAATGAACGAGTGGTAGCGAAAGCAAAAGTGGTCGGCGAAAAAGAGAACGGACGAACGATTGTGGAAGTAAACAGCTACGTCGGTCAAGAACTTGTCTTTTCCGGAACGTTTGAAATGTATCGATCAAATCGCGAAAAAAAGGATGGAGACAGCAATGAAAATAGCAATTGATGCGATGGGAGGAGACCATGCACCAAAAGAAATCGTTCTCGGGGCGATGAAAGCCGTTCAGCACTTTTCAGATGTACATATTACTCTATTCGGAGACGAGGGCAAAATTCGCCCTTATCTTACATCAGACGAACGGATCACTGTCATTCATACTAATGAAGTGATCGAAGCAACGGATGAACCAGTGCGGGCGGTAAGAAGAAAAAAACAATCGTCCATGGTGTTAATGGCCGAAGAAGTGAAAGAAGGACGCGCTGATGCTTGTATATCGGCGGGAAATACGGGCGCGCTTATGGCGGCAGGGCTATTCGTCGTCGGACGAATCGCGGGGATTGATCGACCTGCATTAGCACCAACGCTCCCGACGATTGGCGGCGAAGGATTTTTGTTTTTAGATGTCGGAGCAAACGTCGATGCCCGTCCGGAACATCTGTTGCAATATGCTTTAATGGGAGCGGTGTACGCGGAAAAAGTTCGTGGAATTCCACGCCCGCGCATCGGCCTATTAAACGTTGGAACAGAAGACCAAAAGGGAAACGATGTTGCCAAGAAGGCGTTCCAACTTTTGCGAGAAACCGATCTTAATTTTATCGGCAACGTAGAAGCGCGCGATTTATTGCAAGGCGTCGCCGATGTGGTTGTCACGGATGGTTTTACTGGCAACGTTGCATTAAAAACGATTGAAGGTACGGCTATTTCCGTTTTTTCTATGTTAAAAGAAGCATTAACAAGCAGTTTTTTAAGCAAATTAGCGGCAGCTATTTTAAAGCCGAAATTAATAGATTTGAAAAAAACGATGGATTATTCCGAATATGGAGGGGCTGCGCTGTTTGGGCTAAACGCTCCTGTCGTAAAAGCTCACGGTTCGTCTGATGCGAACGCCATCTTTCACGCCGTCCGTCAGGCGCGGGAAATGGTAGCGAACGATATCATCACTACAATAAAAGAAGCGATTGAACAAAATCATTCATAAGGGAAGTGGAACATATGGGGAAAATTGCTTTTATTTTTCCAGGACAAGGGTCGCAAACGGTAGGCATGGGAAAAGACGTCGCGCAAAGCGATGCCAACATCGCTGCGGTGTTTCAGTCCGCGGACGAACGTCTTGGTTTTTCGCTTTCTTCGCTTATTTTTGAAGGGCCGCAAGAAACGCTGACTTTAACGTACAACGCACAGCCGGCCTTATTAACGACGAGCATTGCGCTTCTTGAAAAAGTAAAAGAAGCCGGCATTACGGCGGATTACGTCGCTGGCCATAGTTTAGGAGAATATACGGCGCTTGTGGCAGCGGGAGCGATTTCGTTTACCGATGCGGTGTATGCGGTAAGAAAACGCGGGGAGTTTATGGAAGAAGCGGTGCCGGCAGGAGAAGGAACGATGGCCGCGGTGCTGGGAATGGATGCGGCCGCGCTTGAAGCGGTGACAAAAGAAGTATCGGAACAAGGCGATCCAGTACAGCTGGCGAATTTAAACTGTCCAGGGCAAATCGTTATTTCCGGTTCAAAAGCGGGAGTAGAAAAAGCCGGGCAGCTTGCGAAAGAGCGAGGAGCAAAAAGGGTTATTCCGCTTGAGGTGAGCGGTCCGTTTCATTCTTCCCTTATGAAACCGGCAGCAAGCAAATTGCAGGATGTGCTAAACACCATTGCGATTCGTGATGCTGAAATTCCTGTTATTTCAAACGTTACTGCACAGCCGGTCGTGAAAAAAGAAGAGATTTTGCGTCTATTAATCGAGCAATTGTATTCTCCTGTACGCTGGGAACAATCGGTAGAAATGATGATCGGCTTAGGAGTAGATACATTTATTGAAATCGGTCCGGGGAAAGTGCTGTCAGGACTTGTGAAAAAAATTAACCGCAACGTGAGCGTGTACGCAGTGAACGATCTTGAGTCTTTACAAGCGACCGTTGCGGCATTGAAAGGAGAATAAACGATGTTGCAAGGAAAAGTTGCGCTTGTCACGGGAGCATCGCGCGGCATCGGCCGGGCGATTGCATTGGAGCTGGCGCGTCAAGGCGCAAAAGTAGCGGTCAATTACGCCGGCAATGAAGCGAAAGCGAATGAAGTTGTCGAAGAAATTAAAAATATGGGTGGGGAAGCGTTCGCCATTCAAGCGGACGTATCCAATGCCAAAGCCGTTGATCAGATGGTCAAAGCGGTATTAGAACGATTTGAGCGCATCGATATTTTAGTGAACAATGCCGGCATTACCCGCGATAATTTATTAATGCGCATGAAAGAAGAAGAATGGGATGACGTGATGAATATTAACTTAAAAGGGGTGTTTAACTGCACGAAAGCAGTGACACGCCCGATGATGAAACAGCGGTACGGCCGCATCGTGAACATTGCTTCTATCGTCGGCGTCAGCGGAAATCCGGGACAAGCAAACTACGTCGCCGCAAAAGCTGGCGTCATCGGGTTAACGAAAACAGCAGCCCGTGAGCTTGCGAGCCGCAACATTACCGTTAATGCGGTTGCTCCTGGATTTATTACAACCGATATGACCGACCGTCTTAGTGAAGAACTGAAGGCGGAAATGTTAAAACAAATTCCGCTTGCTCGCTTCGGCGAACCGGAAGATGTTGCGAAAGTCGTTTCATTCCTTGTATCGGATGCCGCTAGCTACATGACAGGGCAAACGCTTCATGTCGACGGCGGAATGGTCATGTAAAATCATATGTTTTTGAAATAGCCGCTAGTATTTTCTAGCTGAATCTACTATAATCATGAAGGGAGGTGAATGTGATGGCAGACGTGTTAGAGCGTGTTACGAAAATTATCGTCGACCGCTTGGGTGTCGAAGAATCCCAAGTTACATTGGATGCTTCTTTCAAAGATGATCTAGGTGCAGACTCTCTAGATATCGTAGAGCTTGTGATGGAATTAGAAGATGAATTTAATATGGAAATTTCTGATGAAGAGGCTGAAAAAATTGTCACAGTAGGAGATGCTGTGAACTACATAAAAAGCCACATGTAATATCGTATAGAAAAGTCCCGTTACAAAAGCGGGGCTTTCTATGCTTTTTATCAGTGTAACGTACGGATGAACGGATATAATAAGGAAGGATAAAACATTGCTTTTTCTATATATATATTTTTGTGTGGAATGAAGTCGGAGGGCCTTATGTATGTCGAAACCAAAAGATAAAGAACGAATAAATGAAAAAAGGCGAGCGAAATTTAAGGAACTGCAAAAAAAAATCGGCATTTTTTTTACGAATGAAAAACTTCTTATTCAGGCTTTTACCCATTCATCGTATGTGAATGAGCATCGGAGACGGCCGCATGAAGATAATGAACGGCTCGAGTTTTTAGGTGACGCGGTGCTTGAGCTTACCGTTTCGCAATATTTGTTTAAAAAATTTCCGCATATGAGTGAAGGAGAATTAACAAAACTGCGCGCGGCCATTGTATGTGAACCATCGCTTGTCAAATTTGCCAACGCCTTATCATTCGGTGAACTCGTGCTTTTAGGAAAAGGGGAGGAGTTGACAGGGGGGAGAACAAGGCCAGCGCTGTTGGCTGATGTATTCGAAGCATTCATTGGTGCGCTATATTTAGACCAAGGAATGGATGCGGTCATGCAATTTTTGGGACAAACGATTTTCCCAAAAATTGATGAAGGTGCTTTTTCTCATGTGATGGATTTTAAAAGCCAATTGCAAGAACTCGTTCAACGCGATGGCATCGGTGTGCTTGAATATAGCATTTTAGAAGAAAAAGGACCGGCACATAATAAAGAATTTGTCTCTCGCGTTTCGCTAAATGGACAGGCACTTGGCATCGGAATCGGAAAGTCAAAAAAAGAAGCAGAACAACATGCAGCGCAAATGGCATTGCAAAAGTTAAAAACAATAGGAAAAGAATAAGGGGCTGGCTCTCCAATATAGTCAGCCCTTCTTTCGGTTCTTTATGTTATAGTGATGGTACAACATAGGAAAGATTGTGAGGCGGGTATGAATGTTCCTCAAACGGTTGGATATTATCGGATTTAAATCATTTGCTGATCGAGTATCCATTGAATTTGTTCCCGGGGTGACGGCGGTTGTCGGTCCGAACGGGAGCGGAAAAAGCAATATAACCGATGCGATTCGTTGGGTGCTTGGCGAGCAGTCAGCAAAGTCGTTGCGCGGTGCGAAAATGGAAGATATTATTTTTGCTGGGAGTGATTCCCGGAAACCGCTGAATGTGGCAGAAGTGACGATCACTCTTGACAACGAAGATCAATTTTTGCCGCTCGATTATCAAGAAGTCAGCATTACGCGGCGTGTTTACCGCTCGGGAGAAAGTGAATTTTTCATTAATAAACAGCCGTGTCGTTTAAAAGATATTGTAGATCTATTGATGGATTCCGGGTTAGGAAAAGAAGCCTTTTCCATCATTGGTCAAGGTCGCGTCGAGGAAATTTTAAGCAGCAAGCCGGAAGAAAGACGGACCATTTTTGAAGAGGCAGCCGGTGTGTTAAAGTATAAAATCCGCAAGAAAAAAGCGGAAAATAAGCTTGCGGAAACGCAAGAAAACTTGCACCGTGTCAGCGATATTTTACATGAACTAGAACAACAACTAGAGCCGCTGAAAATGCAAGCATCCATCGCGAAAGATTATTTAGAAAAACGCGATGAACTCGAAAGATTTGAAGTAGCACTGATGGTGCATGACATTGAACAATTGCATCAGCAATGGACATCGCTAAAGCAACTGCTTGCCCAGCACCAAAACGAAGAGATACAGCTATCTTCCACATTGCAAAAAGAGGAAGCGGAAATCGAACAGCTTCGCGATCATATTACGGCGCTTGATGAGTCGATTGACGGCCTGCAGCAAGTATTGCTCGTTGCGAGCGAAGAATTGGAAAAGCTCGAAGGGAAAAAAGAAGTATTAAAAGAGCGAAAGAAAAATGCCGCTCAATATAAAAAGCAGCTCGAAGATACAATTTCATCTCTTTCCGAAAAAAAGGAACGCCTCGAGCTAACGTTAAAGCATGAGAAAGAACAGCTTGCTCAGTTAAAGAAGACCGTTTCTACTATTCAAGCGGAACTAAAAGAGAAACAAGCGTCTCTTTCAGCCTATGACGCAAACGTCGAAGAGAAAATCGAGCAGTTAAAAAGCGATTATATTGAACTAGTTCATGAACAAGCTTCGCTAAAAAATGAGCGCTCCCATTTGCAAACACTGCTAGAAAAATTACAGGCAAAACAAATAGCGCTTGCCGAAGAAAACCGCAAATATTTAGACGAGCGCAAATATCTCGAAGAGCAATACGCAAAACTAGACCAAAAGCGTCAACAAATGGAAAAAACGCTGCAACAAAAGGAAGCGCTCTTGCAGCAAAAAACAAACGAAGTTGCGGCGATGAAAGCCGATTTGGAAAAGAAAGAATCCATGCTTTATCAAGCATACCAATATTTGCAACAAACGAAATCGCGCAAAGAAATGCTTGAAGAAATGCAGCAAGACTATGCAGGCTTTTTCCAAGGAGTAAAAGAAATATTAAAAGCACGTGCACAGTTTCCGGGCATTCATGGAGCCATCGTCGAATTGATTCAAGTGCCGGACCGCTACGAAACGGCGATGGAAATAGCGCTTGGCGGTGCGATGCAGCATATCGTCGTAGAAAATGAAGAAGTAGCGCGTAAGGCGATTCGTTACTTGAAAGCGCATGATTACGGTCGGGCAACTTTTTTGCCGATGAATGTCATGCAGCCAAAAACGATTTCTTCCGAACAACTTGCTCTTATTAAAGGACATCCGGCATTTGTCGGAATTGCAAGCGAGCTCATTCATTATGACAGCGCCTATCGTTCTGTCATTGCCAATTTACTTGGAAATGTGATTATCACGACCGATTTAAAAGGAGCGAATGAACTAGCGCGCTTGCTTCATTACCGTTACCGTCTTGTAACGCTTGACGGCGACGTCGTTAGTCCGGGTGGGGCAATGACCGGCGGCGGAGTCGCAAAAAAAGCGAATTCGCTTTTAAGCAGAAACCGGGAATTAGAAACGATTACGGCAAAGCTGCATGAAATGGAGCAAAAAACAGAACAGCTTGAACGTTTTGTACAAACGAAGAAGAAAATGATTCATCAAGAGGAAGCGGCATTGCTTGCATTGCGAAAGCAAATAGAGGAGGAACGTTTTGCGCTTCAAGAAGTAAAAAGCGAATTGCGCGAAGTACAATTGCAGGAAAAAAATATGAATGAACGTCTTGCTCTCTACGACCATGAAAAAGCCAATGATGAACAAGAAGCAAAACAGATGACAGAAAAGCTTGCTGTGATTGAACAACAGCTTTGCGACTTAGAAGAAAAATTGAAGGAAATCGATCGGACGATTGAAACGCTTCAAGCGCAAAAACAAACAGAGCAGACATCAAAAGAAGCGCTGCAAACAGCGATGACGGAACAAAAAATCGCTCTAGCCGAAACACAGCAGCGCCTAAAAAATGTTCAAGAAAAAGTAGAACAGTTCCATAACGAGCTAGCAGATACAGAAAAACAGCTGCAGGCGTCCAAACAAGAACTTGCCTCTCTGATCGAAGAGATGAATTCGAGCCATTTTGGAGAAGAAGAATTAGAGAAAATGCGGCAAAAAAAATCACAAGATAAGCAAAAAACGATTGAACTGATCGCCAGCCGCCGTGAACAGCGCTTGCAATATCAGACGAAGCTCGAGCATTTGGAACGGGAATGGAAAGAGAAAAAACGCCAGCATAAACAGCTTGCGGATATTGTAAAAGACGAAGAAGTCAAGCTGAACCGCCTTGATGTAGAGTTGGAAAATTTGTTAAGCCGTCTTCGCGAAGAATATATGCTTTCGTTTGAGGCGGCAAAAGAAGCGTATCCGTTAACGGTGGACGTTCAAGAAGCGCGCAAACGAGTAAAGCTTATTAAACGGGCGATCGATGAGCTCGGAACGGTGAACTTAGGCGCAATTGATGAATACGAACGGGTATCAGAGCGTTATCAATTTTTAACAGAACAAAAAGCGGATCTTCAGCAAGCAAAAGAAACGCTCCATCAAGTCATTGACGAGATGGACCAAGAAATGAAAAAACGATTTTTATCAACGTTTGAACATATTCGTTCCCACTTCGGCGACGTGTTTCGCCAGCTGTTCGGCGGAGGAAACGCTGATTTGCGCCTGACGAATCCGGACGATCTGCTCGAAACAGGCATCGAAATCGTCGCACAGCCGCCAGGAAAGAAATTACAGAATTTAAGCTTGCTTTCCGGCGGGGAGCGTGCGCTAACGGCGATTGCTCTATTGTTCTCCATTTTAAAGGTGCGCCCTGTTCCGTTTTGTGTGCTTGATGAGGTGGAAGCAGCGCTGGATGAAGCGAACGTGCATCGCTACGCCCAATATTTAAAACAATTCAGCGACCAGACACAATTTATTGTCATTACCCATCGAAAAGGAACGATGGAAGAAGCGGACGTGCTGTATGGCGTCACGATGCAGGAATCTGGCGTATCGAAACTCGTTTCCGTCCGTTTAGAAGATTCGAAACAACTCGTAAAGTCATAATGTAGAAAGGATGGCGTCGATATGAGTTTTTTCAAAAAGTTAAAAGAAAAAATTACAAAACAAGCGGATTCGGTTACGGAAAAGTTTAAGCAAGGCCTTTCGAAAACGCGTGATTCATTCGCTGGCCGAGTCAACGATTTAATCGCCCGCTATCGGAAAGTCGATGAAGAATTTTTTGAAGAACTCGAAGAAATTTTGATTAGTGCGGATGTTGGTGTGAATACCGTTATGGAGCTGGTTGATGAACTGAAAATGGAAGTGAAACGCCGCAATATTCAAGATCCGAAAGAAATGAAGGCGGTCATTTCCGAAAAGCTTGTTGAGATTTACCGCGGCGATGATGACGCGAAAGCCGAATTAAATATCCAAGAAAATGGCTTAACCGTTATCTTGTTTGTCGGTGTCAATGGAGTCGGCAAAACGACGACGATCGGCAAGCTTGCCCATAAGTTGAAATCAGAAGGAAAGACGGTTATGCTCGCGGCAGGCGATACGTTCCGCGCCGGAGCGATTGAGCAGCTTGAAGTCTGGGGGGAGCGCGTCGGTGCGGAAGTCATTAAACAATCGGCAGGTTCAGACCCAGCGGCCGTTATATATGATGCGATCCAAGCGGCAAAAGCGCGCAATGTCGATGTGCTTTTATGCGATACAGCTGGACGTTTGCAAAACAAAGTGAATTTAATGAAAGAGCTTGAAAAAGTAAAACGCGTCATTGAACGGGAAATTCCAGGAGCGCCGCATGAAGTGCTGCTTGTACTTGATGCGACAACCGGACAAAATGCGATGAGCCAAGCGAAAATTTTTAAAGAAGTAACTAACGTCACTGGCATCGTGTTGACGAAGCTCGACGGCACGGCCAAAGGCGGGATCGTGCTTGCGATCCGCAATGAGCTTCATATTCCGGTGAAATTCGTTGGGCTTGGCGAAAAAATGGATGATTTGCAGCCGTTTGATCCGGAACAATATGTATATGGTTTGTTTGCGGATTTATTTGATGAAACAAATGAGTAACATATAGGTCTAAAAGACGGGGCTGGCTCGAGACATCATGATTCATGGTCTTTTTGAGCCAGCTTCTTTTTTGTAAAGATAAAATCTTGACATGTATAATAAAAAAAGATACACTAAACATCTGTAAAGGTGTTTCACTTAACAAAAAAGGAGGGAGTTTCATGCTCGAAAAAACGACGAGAATGAATTATTTGTATGACTTTTATCAAGCGCTGCTGACGCCAAAACAGCGCAGCTATATGTCGCTTTACTATTTAGACGATTACTCCCTCGGTGAAATTGCCCAGCAGTATGAAGTCAGCCGTCAGGCTGTTTATGATAATATAAAGCGAACCGAAGCGATGCTAGAAGAATATGAAAAAAAATTATCGCTCTTTCAGAAGTTTCAAAAACGAAAACAGCTGATGAACCAACTAAAAGATTATGTTTTACAAAAATATGGAGAGGACAAACAACTTTTCGATATGATTAAAGAACTAGAAGAATTAGAATGATAAGGAGGTGAAAACAGATGGCGTTTGAAGGATTATCCGAACGTTTGCAAAACGTGATGAACAAAATCCGCGGCAAAGGAAAAGTAACGGAAGCGGATGTTAAGGAAATGATGCGTGAAGTTCGCCTTGCCCTTCTTGAAGCGGACGTCAACTTTAAAGTTGTCAAAGACTTTGTCAAGCGGGTCAGCGAACGCGCGGTTGGGCAGGAAGTGTTAAAAAGCTTAACGCCGGGACAGCAAGTCATTAAAGTCGTCAAAGAAGAGCTGACCGAACTGATGGGCGGCGAACAAAGCAAAATTGCGGTTGCCAGCCGTCCGCCGACCGTCATTATGATGGTTGGATTGCAAGGCGCCGGAAAAACGACGACGACCGGGAAATTAGCGAACTTGCTGCGGAAACGATATAATCGCAAACCACTGTTAGCCGCGGCGGACATTTATCGTCCAGCGGCGATTAAACAGCTTGAAACGCTTGGAAAACAACTGAATATGCCCGTTTTTTCCTTGGGCGATCAAGTCAGCCCTGTGGAAATTGCCAAGCAAGCCATCGAAAAAGCAAAAGAAGAGCATTACGACTATGTGCTCATCGACACGGCCGGACGTCTCCATATTGACGAAACATTGATGGATGAATTAAAGCAAATGAAAGAAGTAGCGAAGCCAGATGAAATTTTCCTCGTTGTCGACGCGATGACGGGGCAAGATGCGGTAAATGTCGCGCAAAGCTTTCATGAACAGCTTGGCATCACCGGCGTTATTTTAACGAAGCTTGACGGCGACACGCGCGGCGGGGCGGCGCTTTCGATTCGAGCGGTTACGAACACCCCGATTAAATTCGTCGGAATGGGTGAAAAGCTCGACGCACTCGAGCCGTTTCATCCGGAGCGCATGGCTTCGCGCATTCTAGGAATGGGTGATGTGCTTACACTTATTGAAAAAGCGCAGGCCGCTGTCGATGAAGAAAAAGCCAAAGAGCTCGAACAAAAAATGCGCACTGCTACGTTTACACTTGAAGATTTCTTAGAGCAGCTTGGGCAAGTGCGTAAACTCGGCCCTCTTGATGAAATTTTAAAAATGCTTCCGGGTGCGAATAAAATAAAAGGGTTGAACAACTTACAAATTGATGAAAAACAAATTAGCCGCGTTGAAGCGATTATTCGCTCGATGACGAAAGAAGAAAAAATGCATCCGGAAATTATTAATGGAAGCCGGAAAAAGCGGATTGCAAAAGGAAGCGGCACATCCGTGCAAGAGGTAAACCGGCTTTTAAAACAGTTTGAAGAAATGAAAAAGATGATGAAAATGATGACAAATATGCCAAAAGGAAAGAAAAGAGGGTTTAAATTCCCGTTTATGTAGAGAATGATGTGTTAAGAAAAAACACTTTACAAACTACGTAATTATTGTTAATATACTATCTTGTGTGAACTATTTACGGAGGTGCTAAAATAACATGGCAGTAAGAATTCGTTTAAAACGCATGGGTGCGAAGAAAAAACCTTTCTATCGTATCGTTGTTGCGGACTCTCGTTCTCCGCGTGACGGACGTTTCATCGAAACAATTGGTACGTATAATCCGATTACAGAACCAGCAGAAATCAAAATCGACGAGGAACTTGCGCTTAAATGGCTGCAAAACGGCGCAAAACCATCGGATACGGTCCGCAACCTGTTATCCAAACAAGGCATTTTAGAGAAGTTCCATAACTTAAAATACGGCAAATAATGTCTGTGGTGTACATGAAACAATTAATTGAAACGATCGTACAAGCGCTTGTCGATCATCCCGAAGAGGTTTTCGTGACAAACATCGAGGATGAACGGACAATCGTTTATGAGGTGTCAGTGCACGAAGAAGATATCGGCAAAGTGATTGGAAAGCAAGGTCGTACGATTCATGCGATTCGCACGGTCGTGTACGCTGCAGCAGTAAAGCAGCCAAAACGTGTGATCGTGCAAGTAAAAGAAAAAGGGTGAGGGTGATTTTCCTCTCCCTTTTTCTATATTTATTTCCGTTAGGAGTGACATTATGAAAATTATTCAAACGATAGAAGTGCGGCAAATCGTAACGGAAAAGAGCAAACAAGCGCTTCGTGAGGCATTTTTAGCCCAAAAACAACAACTCATGCGGGAATGTGATCAGCTTCGTTTCGAACAGAAACGGCTCGAAAAAACAGGAAAATATTCTTCTTCCCTTCTAAAGCAGCACTTTGCAAAAGAAATGGATGCAAGGATGGAAAAGATCAAACTTCTTGATTTTCAGCTGGAACAATTACATATCCTACCGTTAGGAAGCGAATTAAAAGAGCGGGAAGTACAAGCGCTCATTGACGTAGAGGTCGGTGACAAATGGGAAAATGTCATTTCCAAACGTGCCATTATTATTGAAGATGGAATCGTCAAAGAAATTCGCTAGAAGGGGTGAATGGAATGGAAAAGTGGTTTAATGTCGGAAAAATTGTGAATACGCATGGGATTCGTGGCGAAGTACGTGTTATTTCCCGCACTGATTTTCCAGAGGAACGTTATAAAAAAGGAAATACGTTATATATTTTTATGGAGAAATC
This sequence comes from Parageobacillus galactosidasius, assembly GCF_002217735.1. Lineage (NCBI taxonomy): Bacteria > Bacillati > Bacillota > Bacilli > Caryophanales > Anoxybacillaceae > Parageobacillus > Parageobacillus galactosidasius. The sequence goes on from NZ_NDYL01000001.1 coordinate 1,181,660, forward strand.
GAAAGAACCAGTCGCAGTAACCGTCAAAAGCCATCGTGTTCATAAATCATTTGATTTGCTTGCGTTTGAAGGATATGACAACATTAATCTTGTCGAGAAGTTTAAAGGGGCGATGTTGAAGGTGCCGGAGAGCCAGCTTGGCGAGTTAGATGAAGGAGAATATTATTTCCATGAAATTATTGGCTGTACGGTCGTTACAGAAGAAGGGGAAACGATCGGAACCGTGAAAGAAATTTTAACTCCGGGCGCCAACGATGTATGGGTGGTAAAACGGAATAACGGAAAAGAAGTGCTTATTCCGTATATAGAAGACGTTGTAAAAAATGTCGATGTAGAAACGAAAACCATTACCATTCGCCCAATGGAAGGGCTGCTCGAATGATGAGAATCGATATATTAACATTATTTCCGAATATGTTTACTGGAGTTTTTAATGAGTCGATTTTGAAAAAAGCACAAGAGAAAAAGGCGGTTTCGCTTAATGTGATCAATTTTCGCGATTTCGCGGATAACAAGCATAAAACAGTGGATGATTACCCATACGGCGGCGGAGCGGGAATGGTGTTAAAGCCGCAGCCGATTTTTGACGCAGTTGCCCATGTGACAAAGCATTCCGAATATCCACGCATCATTTTGCTTTGCCCGCAAGGTGAACGCTACACGCAAAAAAAAGCGGAAGAACTGGCGAAAGAGGACCATTTAGTGCTTATTTGCGGCCATTACGAAGGCTATGATGAACGAATTCGCGAATATTTAGTGACCGATGAAATCTCGATTGGGGATTATGTATTAACAGGCGGGGAATTAGGAGCAATGGTGATCGTCGATAGCGTTGTCCGGCTGCTTCCGGGTGTGCTTGGCAACGAAGCTTCCCCTGTTCATGACTCGTTTAGTTCCGGCTTGCTCGAACACCCACATTACACGCGTCCTGCCGATTTCCGCGGCATGAAAGTTCCAGAAGTACTTTTGTCGGGAAATCATCGCCTCATCGAAGAATGGCGTGAAAAACAATCGTTAAAACGAACGTTTTTGCGCCGACCGGATTTACTAGAAAATTATCCATTAACAGAAAAGCAAAAACGATGGATTGAAGAGTGGAAAAAAGAAGAGCGGTAACTATTGCGCATGATGCAAGTTTATGCTAGTATATTCTTTGTGTGACTTAAGTGATTTGCTTAAGTGAGGAAAACGATGTTCCGCTGCAATGATGGATAAGCATTGTCATGAACATCTGTTGGAAGGAGTGGAAAATGATGCATCATTTAATCCAAGAAATTACGAAAGAGCAATTGCGGACAGATTTACCAGATTTCCGTCCTGGTGACACGGTGCGCGTTCATGTGAAAGTCATCGAAGGAAACCGTGAACGTATCCAAGTGTTTGAAGGCGTTGTAATTAAACGCCGCGGTGCTGGTATTAGCGAAACATTCACCGTCCGCAAAGTATCTTACGGTGTTGGTGTAGAGCGTACTTTCCCAGTGCATACACCGAAAATCGCGAAGTTAGAAGTTGTTCGCCGCGGTAAAGTACGCCGTGCGAAATTGTATTATTTACGTCAACTTCGTGGTAAAGCAGCACGCATTAAAGAAATCGTTCGATAATGAACATTATGAATGGAGAAAAAGGAGCTTGATGGCAAGCTCCTTTTTTCACTACCCGTAATTGTGTCATAATAGATAAAAAATCATTTAGGTGGGAGAATGATGGAAAAGAAAAGAAGCGAACTGCGGGAATGGTTAAAAGCGATTGTGATTGCCGTTTTGCTCGCGGGCGGCATTCGTTATTTTATTTTCGCGCCGATTATTGTCGACGGCCAGTCAATGATGCCAACCCTGCACAATCATGACCGTATGATTGTCAATAAGCTCTCTTATAAAATCGGTACGCCTCATCGTTTTGACATTGTTGTTTTTCATGCCGAAGAGGGAAAAGACTATATTAAGCGGGTGATCGGTTTGCCGGGCGACCATATTGAATATAAAAACGACACGTTATATATAAACGGCAAACCGTACGACGAACCGTACTTGGCCGAATATAAAAAACAAGTGGTCGATGGTCCATGGACCGAACCGTTTACTTTAGAGGAACTTACCGGCCGGAAAACCGTACCGGAAGGCCATCTGTTTGTGATGGGCGATAACCGCCGTTTTAGCAAAGATAGCCGCCATATTGGGTTTATCCCAATGGACAAAATTGTTGGCAAGGCCAGCATCGTCTATTGGCCGTTGTCTGACGCACGGATTGTGAAATAACGCGATAAATGGGTGATGCACATGACGATTCAATGGTTTCCAGGCCATATGGCGAAGGCAAAACGGGAAGTGCAAGAAAAACTGAAACTAATCGATATCGTGTTCGAATTGCTCGATGCCCGCATTCCGCTGTCATCGAGAAATCCGATGATTCATGAAATTCTCGGCAACAAGCCGCGTATCGTTTTACTAAATAAAGCGGATATGGCTGATGAGACGGTGACGGAGCAATGGATTGCCTATTTCGAACGGCAGCAGTTGCATGCGTTGGCGATCGATGCGCAAACAGGCACAGGGATCAAACAAATTGTAGCAGCGTCGAAAGAGATGTTGAAAGACAAATTTGCTAAAATGGCGGCGAAAGGAATAAAAAATCCTCGACCGATGCGCGCGCTCATTGTTGGAATTCCGAATGTTGGAAAATCTACGCTAATTAATCGTCTTGCTGGAAGGAATATTGCAAAAACAGGGGATAAACCGGGGGTCACGAAAGCGCAGCAATGGATTAAAGTCGGCAAAGAAATGGAGCTTCTTGATACACCAGGTATTTTATGGCCGAAATTTGAGGATGAGGAAGTTGGTCTGAAGCTTGCCACAACCGGGGCCATTAAAGATACGATTTTAAATTTGCAAGATGTTGCTGTATATGCGTTAAATTTTTTAAAACAGCATTATCCAGAACGATTAAAAGAGCGGTATTCTCTTGATGATATTCCTGGAGAAATTGTGGCATTGTTTGATGCAATTGGCAAACGGCGCGGCTGTCTTGTCAGCGGGGGTGCCGTTGACTATGATAAAGTATCCGAAATTGTGCTTCACGATATTCGTACGGAAAAATTAGGAAGATTGAGTTTTGAAACTCCATAAAAGCCCGCTAAATGAATCGGGCTTTATTTTTTTATTGCAATGCCGATAAAATGTATAGAGAAAGAAGAGAGGGACAGGAGAAATGAATAAATATACTGTAAAAGAAATACAAGCTCTATTACAGCAAATCGATGATGAGAATGCTCCCTTGTTTAAAGAGATTGTTCAAGATGAGCGAAAAAGCGTACAAAAGCTCGTTGCTCGCTGGTATAAACAGAAAAAACAAGAAGAACAAGCAAAAAGACAATGGCAGGAAATGTCGCGCTATGAGCGGCAGTTGTTTGAACAAGGAATCGAGTATATAGCCGGCATCGATGAAGCGGGACGAGGGCCGCTTGCTGGTCCAGTTGTTGCCGCGGCCGTCATGCTGCCGAAAGATGCGTACATTCCGGGATTAAATGACTCGAAAAAGCTATCGGAAGCAAAGCGGGAAATGTTATTTCATATGATTCAATCCTGTGCGATTTCGATTGGCATTGGCGTCGTCACAGCTGCGGAAATTGATGAAATGAACATCTATGAAGCAACAAAAAAAGCGATGATCAAAGCGGTCGAACAGCTTTCACCGAAACCGGATTATTTATTAATTGATGCAATGACACTGCCTATATCAACACCGCAACAAAGCATTGTAAAAGGCGATGCAAATAGCGTTTCGATTGCGGCTAGTTCCATCATTGCAAAAGTGACGCGCGACCATTTTATGAAACAGCTCGCAAAGCAATATCCACAATATGGATTTGAAAAAAATATGGGATATGGCACTGCCCAGCATTTAGAAGCGATTCGCGTATACGGTACCATTGATGAACACCGTCGTTCTTTTTCTCCGATTAAAGAAATGATAGAAATGAAGAAAGAAGGAAAGGAATATGATCAAACGCATCGACAAAGCATTGCCGGTTTTTCCAGCTAGCGATGCAACGCACGGCCGCTTTCGCCATGGACAAGTTGTCTATGGAAAAATTGAGAGCATACAAGGAGAAGCTGAAAAGATCGCTCATGTGCGCGTCGGGGATGAAATTGTAACTGCAAGATTACGCGCTTCTTTACAAGCGGGAAATTATTATTTATTCGAAGTAAAAGCCGAAAATGACAATATATATTGGAAAATAATAGGTAAAGAGAGAGGGCTCTCTTTCAACATCGATGAAGCGGCGCAGCATCTTATTCAAAAATGGAAATTACCGCGTGATGCGCATTCTTTTCTTCGCTTTGTATTACAAGAAAAAATACCGGTTGCGAAAGAAGAAATGAGTAAAATCGTTCAATGGACAGAGCAATTAGAAGATAAGGAACAAGGATGGGAAACGCTTCGCTATATGTTTGCCCGTCGTTTTCCGGTGACGAAAGATGTTTTCTTTTCATTGCTTGCGGTAAAAACCAATCCCCCGCTTTTTCAGCAGCTGCAATATACGGAAAAACTGCTGGTGTCTTTGCCAACGGAACAGCAAAAAGATTCATTGCAAGCGTTGCATCGCTATTTACAGCACATTGCAACCGATCGAAAAAACGCCTATGACATTCTTTCCAATTTACTTCAATCATTACAACAACCTGAACAAAAGATCGCGCAACAATTATTGAACAAGTTAGGTTTACCGTTACACAACATAGATTCTGATCAATTAAAAAAATTCCAAACTGCCATTAGGAATGGCGACTTCCAAGAAATACAGCAGCATTTACAGCTGTTATTTCCAGGATTTGAAGAACAGCAATTTCTTAAACATTTTCAAACGCTTTATGAATCCTATGAGAACGGTTTTCTCTCCAATGAGGAACAACAGCTTTTTTCTGCTATTTTAACAAGATCGGATGATGATATTGCTTTATCGATTTTTCATCTATTAAAAGAGTCGTTTCAGAAGCTTGGGCTTCAGTATGAAGCAAATATACGCCGAGCGCTGGAAACAAAAACGCTTGCCATGACGACGCTAACGTCTTTAAAATCCCTTCTTTTGCAGGCGTTAGAAAACGCGCATGAACCGGTATTGAAAGAAACGTTACAGACGCTTCTTTATCATATTACTGGTCAGCAACTATTATCCCGAGGCGAAGGACCGTTGCAACATGTATTTATCCAAATTCCGATTCAGATTGGAGAACAACGGACGGATGTAGCGATTCATTGGCAAGGAAAAAGACAAAAAAATGGGAAAATCGACCCAGACTATTGTCATATCGTTTTTTGCTTATTTTTGGACAAATTAAAAGAAACGGTTGTCGACGTGCGCGTGCAACAACGTATTGTTCACATTTCCATTTTCAATGATCATCCCCATTTACTCCGCATTGCCAATGAGTTTCAACCTATGCTGAAAGAACGGCTAGAGGCGCATGGATATACGTTATCCGCTTTGAAAATCGAAACATCTAAACAAAAGAAAATGCCCATTGATATCGTATTTCAACAACGTTATAACGGGGTGGATTACCGTATATGAAAAACAAAGAAAAACAAGCGGTGGCCCTTTCCTATGATTCGAATGTACATGAAGCTCCGGTAGTGGTTGCCAAAGGAAAAGGGCATGTAGCGGAAGCGATCATCGATGCCGCAAAACAACACGGGATCCCTATACAAGAAGATCCGTCTCTCGTCCAATTATTGAGTGAACTGGAAATAAACGAAACAATCCCTGAAGATTTGTACTATCTTGTTGCTGAATTGTTTGCGTTTATTTATCGTTTAGATAAACATGTAAAAAAAGAATAGATCCCCTTGTATCAAAGGATTGAAAGGGTTTTCCCTTTTGAAATTTTTTAATTTTGTGTCGAAAAGGTGGACAATATAGAAAGTATCATTATAAAATGAAAGCGCTAGAACTTTTTAGTTTTATACATAGGAGGTTGGCGCATGAATATCCATGAATATCAAGCAAAAGAAATCCTCAGAAATTATGGCGTTAGCGTACCAAACGGTCGCGTAGCGTTCACTGTTGAGGAAGCGGTAGAGGCGGCGAAAGAATTAGGAAGCCCTGTTTGCGTTGTAAAAGCGCAAATTCATGCCGGCGGGCGCGGAAAAGCCGGAGGGGTAAAAGTAGCAAAAAGTTTAGATGAAGTTCGTACATATGCGAGCGAACTGCTAGGAAAAGTGCTTGTTACTCATCAAACAGGTCCGGAAGGAAAAGAAGTAAAACGCTTACTTATTGAAGAAGGCTGCGACATTAAGAAAGAATATTACATTGGTCTCGTTGTGGATCGCGCAACTTCTCGCGTTGTGTTGATGGGTTCAGAAGAAGGCGGTACCGAAATCGAAGAAGTAGCAGCAAAAACACCAGAGAAAATTTTTAAAGAATATATCGACCCAGCGGTGGGATTACAAGCGTTTCAAGCACGTCGTTTAGCGTTTAACATCAACATTCCAAAAGAGCTTGTCAATCAGGCAGTCAAGTTTATGATGGGGCTTTATCAAGTGTTTGTTGACAAAGACTGCTCGATCGCGGAAATCAACCCGCTTGTTGTCACTGGCGACGGCAAAGTAATGGCGCTTGATGCGAAATTAAACTTTGACTCGAACGCTTTATATCGCCATAAAGACATTTTAGAATACCGCGATTTAGATGAGGAAGATCCGAAAGAAGTTGAAGCATCCAAATATGATTTAAACTATATCGCCCTTGACGGTAATATCGGTTGCATGGTCAACGGCGCTGGCCTTGCAATGGCAACGATGGATATCATCAAATATTACGGCGGCGAACCAGCAAACTTCTTGGATGTCGGCGGCGGCGCAACCGCGGAAAAAGTAACGGAAGCGTTTAAAATTATTCTTTCCGACCCGAACGTCAAAGGCATTTTCGTCAATATTTTCGGCGGCATCATGAAATGCGACGTGATCGCTAGCGGCATTGTCGAGGCGACAAAACAAGTCGGCCTTAATCTTCCGCTTGTTGTCCGTCTCGAAGGAACAAATGTCGAACTAGGGAAAAAGATTTTGCAAGAATCGGGTCTAAACATTACCGCTGCTGATTCGATGGCAGACGGCGCACAAAAAATCGTGGAGCTAGTACGTTAAGAAAGTGAGGGAGAAACGTGAGCATTTTTATTAATAAAGACACAAAAGTGATCGTACAAGGGATTACGGGTTCACAAGGATTATTCCATACAAAACAAATGCTCGAGTACGGAACAAAAATTGTAGGCGGTGTCACGCCAGGAAAAGGTGGTACAGAAGTTGAAGGAGTACCAGTGTTTGATACTGTTTCCGAAGCGGTAGAAAAAACAGGAGCAAACGCTTCTGTCATTTACGTTCCGCCAGCATTTGCCGCAGACGCGATTATGGAAGCGGTCGATGCAGAATTAGACCTTGTCGTTTGTATTACGGAAGGTATTCCTGTCCTTGATATGGTGAAAGTAAAACGCTACATGGAAGGCAAGAAAACTCGTCTCATCGGACCAAACTGCCCTGGCGTCATTACGCCGGAAGAATGTAAAATCGGCATTATGCCAGGCTACATTCATAAAAAAGGCCATGTCGGCATTGTTTCCCGCTCTGGTACTTTAACGTACGAAGCGGTTCATCAATTGACGCAAGCGGGCATCGGCCAATCGACAGCGGTCGGAATCGGCGGCGATCCGGTCAATGGCACAAACTTCATTGATGTATTAAAAGCGTTTAACGAAGATGAAGAAACGTATGCCGTTATTATGATTGGGGAAATCGGCGGCACCGCGGAAGAAGAAGCGGCAGAATGGGTAAAAGCGAACATGAAAAAACCGGTCGTCGGCTTTATCGGCGGCCAAACAGCGCCTCCAGGAAAACGGATGGGACATGCTGGCGCAATTATTTCCGGCGGTAAAGGAACGGCAGCAGAAAAAATTAAGAAAATGAACGAATGCGGCATTAAAGTGGCAGAAACACCTGCAGTAATTGGCGAAACATTAATTTCCGTTTTGAAGGAACAAGGCCTTTACGAAAAATGTAAAACTCATTAAAATACATCGTCCCGCATCGTTTTTCAGGCGGGACGATTTTTTATTGGGTATTGGCAAATTCTATCATCGTTATGGCAGATTCATGATCGGAACCGTGCAAAAACAGACAAAAGGGATAGAAAGGAAGATATGATGTATTCATCCGTTCGTGAGCGCCTTATTCATCTTCACCACTGCCGCGGGGCAGGCTGGAAAACGATCCATCGCTTATTGGAAATCGATCCGACCTTTTCCTCTGTATTTACCCTTCCATCTTCTGCATTGCGAACGCGTATTCCTTTATCCTCCCAACAATATACACAATTTTTCCAAGATTTACATTCCCCTCATATTGAAAGTATGATAAAAACATATAAGGACAAAAATATCCACGTCATCACAATTTTTGACTCAGACTATCCACCTTTGTTAAAACATATATACGAACCCCCATGGGTGCTATATGCAAAAGGGAATACTCGTCTTTTGTCGTCATTCAAAATGATTAGTATTGTTGGGACGAGACAGCCGACAAAAGAAGGGATACAATCGTTGCGGCAACTAGTTCCGCCGCTGGTGGCGAACGATTGGGTAATCGTAAGCGGTCTTGCAATAGGAATCGATACGTTAGCGCACGAAATGACAATTGAAAACGGTGGACATACAATCGCGATCATCGCAGGAGGATTTGAACATATATATCCAAGACAAAATAAAAGACTAGCAGACCAATTAATGGGCGGACACCTTATTTTATCGGAACATCCGCCGCATGTGCGGCCGCAAAAATGGCATTTTCCGCTGCGCAATCGGATTATCAGCGGAATATCGCTTGGAACGATCGTCGTACAAGCGAAAGAGAGAAGCGGCTCATTAATTACTGCTCTATTAGCGCTAGAGCAAGGAAGAGAGGTGTTTGCCGTTCCTGGTCCAATTTTTTTGGAACAATCAAAAGGGCCAAACATGTTAATACAACAAGGAGCAAAATTAGTTCATTCGGCAACCGATATATTCGAGGAATTTTCCTACATTCGATAAAAGCAATGCAAGAATTTTTCATATCTTGTTTGACAAATATCATAAGAATCATTAATAATAATGAAGATTTTAAATTTACCTCGTTAGGGGAGGAAGTTTGATGTCAGACTATCTTGTCATCGTGGAATCGCCAGCGAAAGCGAAGACGATCGAACGATATTTAGGAAAAAAATATAAAGTAAAAGCTTCGATGGGACATGTTCGCGATCTGCCAAAAAGCCAAATGGGCGTTGATATAAATAATGGCTATGAGCCAAAGTATATTACGATTCGCGGTAAAGGGCCAATCATTAAAGAATTAAAAACAGCAGCGAAAAAAGCAAAAAAAGTGTTTCTTGCCGCGGACCCGGACCGCGAAGGGGAAGCGATTGCTTGGCATTTAGCCAATATGCTCGACCTTGATATTCATTCCGACTGCCGCGTTGTATTTAACGAGATTACGAAGGATGCGGTTAAAGAGTCATTTCAACATCCACGTCCGATCAATATGAATCTTGTTGACGCGCAGCAAGCGCGCCGAGTGTTGGACCGGCTGGTTGGATACAACATTAGCCCGCTTCTTTGGAAAAAGGTGAAGAAAGGATTGAGCGCGGGGCGTGTTCAATCTGTAGCGCTGCGTTTGATCATCGACCGCGAAAAAGAAATTAAACAATTTCAGCCGGAAGAGTATTGGACGATTCAAGCCGAATTTGTAAAAGGAAATGAAACGTTTACTGCTTCTTTTTACGGAGTGGATGGGCAAAAGCTTGAATTAAAAAAGGAAGCAGACGTTGCCGCGATTTTACAACGCATAAACGGCAACCACTTTACGGTGACATCGGTGGCAAAAAAGGAGCGGAAACGAAATCCAGTGCCGCCGTTTACAACGTCTTCCTTGCAGCAAGAAGCAGCGCGCAAGCTTAATTTTCGAACGAAGAAAACGATGATGATCGCCCAGCAGCTATATGAAGGAATTGATCTTGGCAGTGAAGGAACGGTCGGCTTAATTACCTATATGCGTACAGACTCGACAAGAGTATCAGAAAGCGCACGGCAAGAGGCACTATCTTATATAGAAGCGACGTTTGGAAAAGAATTTGTCGCACAAGAAAAGCGAAAAGAAAAGAAAAATGCCAATGCGCAAGATGCGCATGAAGCGATTCGTCCGACATCTGCATTTCGCGAGCCGGAAAAGGTAAAGCCATATTTAACCCGCGATCAATTTCGGTTGTATAAGTTAATTTGGGAACGTTTTATCGCAAGCCAAATGGCAGCCGCACTGTTAGATACGATGAGCATTGAACTTGAAAATGAAGGGGTGATCTTTCGGGCAAGCGGCTCGAAAGTAAAATTTCCTGGTTTTATGAAAGTATATGTAGAGGGAACGGATGACCAAACGGATGAACAAGATCGCCTTCTTCCGGATTTGCAGGAAGGGGAAACTGTTTTCAGCAAAGATATTGAACCAAAGCAGCATTTTACTCAGCCGCCTCCTCGCTATACGGAAGCGCGGCTTGTGAAAACGCTAGAAGAGCTTGGCATCGGCCGGCCGTCTACGTACGCGCCGACGCTTGATACGATTCAAAAACGAAACTATGTCGTGCTAGAAAATAAACGTTTTGTTCCAACAGAACTTGGAGAAATCGTGTTAGAACTAATGTTAGAGTTTTTCCCAGAAATCATTGACGTGGAGTTTACAGCGAAAATGGAGAAAAATTTGGATGAAATCGAGGAAGGAAAAGTAGAATGGGTGAAAGTGGTCGACGAATTTTACCAGGAATTTGAAAAGCGGCTGCAAACCGCGGAAAAGGAAATGAAAGAAGTCGAGATTAAAGACGAGCCGGCGGGAGTCGACTGCGAAGTGTGCGGAAGCCCAATGGTATATAAAATGGGGCGATTCGGCAAATTTGTCGCCTGCTCCAATTTCCCGGAATGCCGCAATACAAAGCCGATCGTTAAGGAAATCGGGGTAAAATGTCCGAAATGCCGCGAAGGAAATATTGTGGAGCGCAGCAGTAAGAAAAAGCGGATTTTTTATGGCTGCGACCGTTTTCCACAATGCGATTTCGTCTCGTGGGATAAACCGCTTGCCCGCCCTTGCCCGAAATGCGGCGGCTTGCTAGTGGAAAAGAAACTGAAAAAAGGCTTGCAAGTGCAATGTACGGCATGTGATTACGAAGAAGCACCACAATCTTGACAAATAAAGGAGGAATATATGGTGAACGAACGAACGGTAAATGTCATTGGCGCAGGTTTGGCAGGCAGTGAGGCGGCATGGCAGCTTGCCAACCGCGGCATCCATGTCCGCCTTTACGAAATGAGACCGGTGAAGCAAACGCCTGCTCACCATACAGATAAATTTGCGGAACTTGTTTGCAGCAACTCGTTGCGTGCTAATTCATTAACAAATGCAGTCGGCGTATTAAAAGAAGAAATGCGCCGCTTGAATTCTGTCATTATGAAGGCAGCAGATGAATGCTCTGTTCCGGCGGGAAGTGCGCTTGCTGTAGACCGGCATGAGTTTGCCGCGCGTGTAACCAATCTTGTCCAAGGGCATCCGAATGTGACCGTTATTCGTGAAGAAGTGACAGAAATTCCGTCTGGCCCAACGATTATCGCAACAGGGCCATTAACGTCTAAAGCATTATCCGAGCGGCTAAAAGAGCTAACGGGAGAAGAATATTTATATTTTTACGATGCCGCTGCTCCAATCATCGAAAAAGAAAGCATTAATATGGATAAAGTATATGTCAAATCGCGTTATGATAAAGGCGAAGCTGCGTATATCAACTGCCCGATGACAGAAGAAGAATTCGACCGCTTTTACGAAGCGCTCATTTCCGCAGAAACGGTTCCATTAAAAGAGTTTGAAAAAGAAATTTATTTTGAAGGCTGCATGCCGATTGAAGTAATGGCGCGGCGAGGGAAAAAGACGCTTCTATTTGGGCCGATGAAACCGGTTGGTTTGGAAGACCCGCGTACCGGAAAGCGTCCATACGCGGTTGTTCAGCTTCGGCAAGATGATGCGGCAGGTACGCTTTACAATATTGTCGGATTCCAGACACATTTGAAATGGGGCCCGCAAAAAGAAGTAATTCGCCTTATTCCGGGGCTAGAAAATGCAGAAATTGTCCGCTATGGCGTGATGCATCGCAATACGTTTATCAACTCGCCAAAATTATTGCGGCCAACGTATCAATATAAAGAGCGTGACGATTTATTTTTTGCTGGACAAATGACCGGTGTCGAAGGGTATGTGGAATCAGCAGCATCGGGGCTTGTCGCAGGAATTAACGCAGCACGGCTTGTATTAGGGCAAGAACTTGTTGTTTTTCCGCGTGAAACAGCAATTGGCAGCATGGCGCATTACATTACGTCGACGAATCCAAATCATTTTCAGCCGATGAATGCTAATTTCGGTTTGTTTGCACCTCTAGAAGAAAAAATCAAAGATAAACAGCGCCGCAATGAACGATACGCGCAACGGGCATTGGATACAATTCAGAATTTTATTAAAAAAGATTGCAAGGGCTATTAATATATGTTAATATTTAGTAGCCTTTGTGAGGTGTGAAAAATGGAAAATTCGAAAATTGCGTTAAAATTGTTCATAGAATATTTACAAATCGAGAAAAATTATTCACAATATACTATTGTGTGTTACCAACGAGATGTAGAGCAGTTTTTCGAGTTTATGAATGAACAAGGGATTCATCATCTGCATGAAGTAACGTATAATGATGTTCGTCTCTATTTGACGAAGCTGTATGAACGAAAACAGTCAAGCCGTTCCATTTCACGGAAAATTTCTAGTTTGCGAAGCTTCTATAAGTTTTTGCTGCGGGAAAAAAAGGTAAAAGAAAATCCGTTTGCGCTCGCTGCACTTCCGAAAAAAGAACAAAAAATTCCTAATTTTTTATATGAGCAGGAATTAGAAAGACTTTTTTATGTCAATGATGTTAATACAGCGATCGGCCAACGCAATCAAGCGATTCTTGAGCTTCTCTACGCGACGGGCGTCCGTGTTAGTGAATGTTGTCACATTCAACTTTCTGATATCGATTTTTCTGTTTCCACCATTTTGATTCATGGGAAAGGGAATAAACAGCGCTATGTCCCGTTTGGCCGTTTTGCCAAAGAAGCATTGGAGCGTTACATTCATCATGGACGGCGTGAGCTTTTGCAAAAAGCAAAAAGCGCTCATGCTTATTTGTTTGTCAATGCCCGCGGCAATCCGTTAACACCTCGGGGAGTGCGTTATATTTTGGATGAAATAGTAAAAAAAGCGGCGCTTACTCAAAATATTAGCCCACACGTGCTGAGACATACGTTTGCGACTCATTTATTAAATGAAGGGGCCGATATGCGTACAGTTCAAGAATTGCTTGGACATGCGCATCTTTCATCAACACAAGTGTATACCCATGTAACGAAAGACCGGCTGCGCCATATTTATTTACATACGCATCCGCGAGCATAACTCTGCCGCGAGCAAAAAGGAGGATGGATAGCGATGGAACAGTTCCACGCGACGACGATTTTTGCGATTCATCATAATGGAAAGGCTGCGATGGCAGGAGACGGTCAAGTAACGTTTGGCAATGCAGTGGTGATGAAACATACAGCGAAAAAAGTACGGAGATTATTTCAAGGAAAAGTGTTAGCAGGATTTGCCGGATCGGTCGCAGATGCGTTTACATTATTTGAGATGTTCGAAGGAAAGCTAGAAGAATTTAATGGGAACTTGCCGCGCGCCGCTGTGGAATTAGCAAAAGAATGGCGCAGCGATAAAGTATTGCGGCGCTTAGAGGCAATGCTAATCGTGATGGATGAACGCCATTTGCTTCTCGTATCAGGAACTGGTGAAGTCATTGAACCGGATGACGGAATATTAGCGATCGGTTCTGGCGGAAATTACGCGCTAGCGGCAGGACGTGCATTAAAACAATACGCAGGAGATCAGCTATCGGCCAAAGAGATTGCCAAAGCGGCGCTAGAAATAGCCGCAAATATTTGTGTGTATACGAATGACCATATTATTGTGGAAGAACTATAAAAAGAGAGGAGGGACAGCGGTGTCAGAAGCATTAACGCCTCGGCAAATTGTCGAAAAGCTTGATCAATTTATCGTTGGGCAAAAGGAAGCGAAGAAAGCAGTTGCGATTGCGCTAAGAAATCGTTATCGCCGCAGTTTGCTTGATGAAAAATTACGGGATGAAGTTGTCCCGAAAAATATTTTAATGATCGGTCCGACAGGGGTCGGAAAAACGGAAATCGCCAGACGGTTGGCGAAGTTGGTTGGCGCTCCGTTTGTCAAAGTGGAGGCAACAAAGTTTACGGAAGTTGGATATGTCGGCCGCGATGTCGAATCGATGGTGCGCGATCTTGTGGAAACGTCCGTTCGATTAGTAAAAGAACGGAAAATGAACGAAGTGAAAGATCGCGCTGAACAGCAAGCGAATAAACGGCTTGTTGAGTTATTAGTGCCGGGAAAGCAAAAACAAACGATGAAAAACCCTCTTGAACTATTATTCGGTGGAGCGCAAACATCGCAGCAAGATACAAATCAAACGTATGAAGACGATCACATCGAACAAAAACGGAGACAAGTCGCTTGGCAGCTGGCGAACGGTCAGCTGGAAGATGAAATGGTGACAATCGAAGTAGAAGAACAACAGCCGATGTTTTTTGACTTTTTGCAAGGGGCCGGCATTGAGCAAATGGGAATGAATATGCAAGACGCGCTAAGCAGCCTCATTCCGAAGCGCCGCAAAAAACGCAAATTAAAAGTAAGAGAAGCGCGTAAAGTGCTTACGAATGAGGAAGCGCAGAAGTTAATCGACATGGATGAAGTAACACAGGAAGCAATACGTCTTGCCGAACAGTCTGGCATCATTTTTATCGATGAAATCGATAAAATTGCGCGCAGCGGGCAAGCCGCTTCTTCAGCGGATGTATCGAGAGAAGGTGTGCAACGCGACATTTTGCCAATTGTTGAAGGCTCCACCGTTATGACGAAATACGGACCTGTTAAGACAGATCATATATTGTTTATCGCTGCCGGAGCATTTCATATGGCAAAACCGTCCGACTTAATCCCAGAGTTGCAAGGCCGGTTTCCGATTCGTGTCGAGCTAACGAAACTTTCAGTTGACGATTTCGTAAAAATATTAGTAGAGCCTGATAATGCTCTTATTAAACAATATAAGGCGCTTCTTGCAACGGAAGGTATAAATCTTGAATTTTCTGACGATGCTATTCGTAAGATCGCCGAAGTCGCCTTTGAAGTGAATCAGACAACCGATAATATCGGAGCAAGACGCCTTCATACGATCATGGAAAAGCTGCTTGAAGATTTATTGTTTGAAGCTCCGGATATTACGCTAGATAAAGTAGTCATTACACCTCAGTATGTCGAACAAAAACTAGGCAACATTGTCAAAAACAAAGATTTGAGTGAATTCATTTTGTAACATTAAATGAGGAGGAGAATGAAAAAAATGAATTTATTACAAAAAACAAGAAAGATTAACGCAATGCTGCAAAAAGCAGCGGGAAAACCGGTAAACTTTAAAGAAATGGCAGAAACGCTTTGCGAGGTAATTGAAGCAAACGTATTCGTTGTGAGCCGTCGCGGTAAATTGCTCGGCTTTGCGATTAAGCAATCGATTGAAAATGAGAGAATGAAAAAAATGTTAGAAGAACGTCAATTTCCAGAAGAGTATACGAAAAATCTGTTTAACATTACAGAAACGTCTCCTAACATTGATATTAATAGCGAATATACCGCGTTTCCAGTGGAAAATCGCGATTTATTTAAAACAGGTTTGACGACAATTGTGCCGATCAATGGTGGCGGCGAGCGGCTCGGAACACTTATTTTATCGCGATTGGATCGTGAATTTCACGATGATGATCTCATTCTAGCAGAGTATGGCGCAACGGTTGTCGGCATGGAAATTTTGCGTGAGAAAGCGGAGGAAATTGAAGAAGAAGCACGCAGCAAAGCGGTCGTACAAATGGCAATCAGCTCGCTTTCTTATAGCGAACTAGAAGCGATCGAACATATTTTTGAAGAGCTAGACGGTACAGAAGGGTTGCTTGTCGCAAGTAAAATTGCTGACCGTGTCGGCATTACTCGTTCTGTTATCGTAAATGCTCTTCGTAAACTAGAAAGCGCCGGTGTGATTGAATCACGTTCGCTTGGTATGAAGGGAACATATATTAAAGTGTTAAATGATAAGTTTTTGACAGAATTAGAAAAATTGAAATCCAGTTAATAAAATAAGAAAACTGGCCTAAAAGCAGACTTGCTTTTAGGCCGGTTTTTTATATGTCAAAACATTTGTTTGGACAGCGATTTTAGTACATTTATAATAATATAAAAACGACAGACATAGACAAATTTCGTCTTTTTTTCTATTTAGGATGAAAAAAATAGTACAATCTTCCGGCTATACAATATTTTTTCATTCTCGTAAAATGAATATTAGCATATATTGTCGAAAAAATAGGATAAAAGAGGGGATACCTTTGTCACTGTTTTCGCGTACATTTATGATGCTAGAGCAAGGGCTGGATTATGCGTCATTAAGGGAAAAAGTGATTGCAAACAATATCGCCAATGTAGACACGCCCAATTATAAGGCAAAAGAAGTGCGGTTTCGGGCAGAACTAGACCGAGCGCTTCAACCGCTAGAAGCAAAGCGAACAAATCCGAAACATCTTCCGTTTACCCGTCAAATGACAAACAAATTTCTCGTGACGTCAAGGACCAATGTAGTATACAATCATAATGGAAATAATGTTGATATTGATCAAGAAATGTCATATTTGGCAGAAAATCAAATTTATTACAACGCTTTAGTCGAGCAATTGAACGGAAAGTTCACAACGTTAAAAACGGTCATTAAGGGAGGAAAATAATTATGTCTATTTTTCAAAGTTTAGATATAACAGCATCTGCGCTCACGGCGCAGCGGTTGCGCATGAATGTAATTTCCTCCAATATGGCCAATGTCGATACGACTCGCGCTCGATTCGTTAATGGACAATGGGAACCGTATCGGCGCAAGCTCGTTGTGATGGAACCGCGTCAGGAAGGATTTTCTACATATTTACAAACCGCGATGAATAGCCGTGCTTCCGTTGGCAACGGAGTGAAAGTAACAAAAATTATGGAGGATCAAACTCCTTTTAAACTTGTTTACGATCCTTCTCATCCTGACGCAGACCGCGACGGATATGTACGTCTTCCTAATGTCGATCCGTTAAAGGAAATGGTCGATTTAATAAGCGCAACACGTTCATATGAAGCGAATGTAACGGTTTTTAACGCGACAAAAGGAATGTTAATGAAAGCATTAGAAATCGGAAAGTAAAAATAAAGGGGTATGCGTGATGGTACAAGGAATTCATCGCACTTTATTTTCAGAGGCGGCAAACGCTGCTTCACAAGCGACGAAACCAGCTGATGCGCAAAAGGCGTTTTCCGCGTTTTTGAAAGATGCGCTGAATAAAGTAAATGAACAGCAAGTACAGGCTGATCAGCTGACAGAAAAGCTGGTGAAAGGCGAAAATGTCGATTTGCATCAAGTAATGATTGCTGCGCAAAAAGCAAGCATTTCCTTGCAGCTTGCGCTGGAAGTGCGCAACAAAGTGATTGAAGCATATCAAGAAATGATGCGAATGCAAATATAGCATATGGATTGTGAAATAGTCGGGGGAATAGTATGAGCAACAAATTAAAAGAATGGCTAAGTCGATTTACCTTATTTTGGAAAGAGAGAACAAAAAAACAAAAATGGATGATCATTGCTAGCCTCGCTCTTTTCTTGCTTATGGCTGGCGCAGCCATCTTTTTTGCGACAAGAACAGAGTTTGTGCCGTTATATAGCAATTTAACACCACAGGAAGCGGGGCAAATTAAAGCAACGTTAGACCAGCGAGGAATCAAATCGGAAGTAGCAGATAACGGCACCACGATTAAAGTGCCAAAAGAGTTAGTAAACTCCTTAAAAGTTGATTTAGCGGCAGAAGGAATTCCAAACAGCGGCACCATTGATTATTCTTATTTTGGAAAAAATGCAAGCTTCGGAATGACGGATAACGAGTTTAATGTTGTCAAACTCGAAGCAATGCAAAATGAGCTGGCAAATTTAATTAAAAGCATCGATGGTGTAGAAGACGCAAAAGTAATGATTAATCTTCCACAGCCGAGCGTGTTTGTTTCTGAACATCAGGGGGAAGCTTCAGCATCGATCGTGCTAAAAACAAAACCTGGTTATCAATTTAGCGATCAGCAAATTAGGGCGTTGTACCATCTTGTTTCTAAAAGTGTTCCTAACCTTCCTACAGATAATATCGTCATTATGAACCAGTTTTTTGAGTATTTTGATTTGAAAAATAACGAAAATTTTTCGACAGGCACAACGTTTGCCACACAGCAAGAAATTAAAAAACAAATTGAACGAGATATTCAACGGCAAGTACAGCAAATGTTAGGAACAATGATGGGGCAGGATAAAGTCGTTGTATCCGTAACGGCTGATGTGGACTTTACGCAGGAAAACCGGGAAGAAAACCTTGTTGCTCCGGTGGATGAAAAAAATAACGAAGGCATTGCCGTCAGCGTGCAACGCATTAAAGAAACGTACTCTGGAAACGGAGCGCAGCCGGGAGGCGTGGCTGGTACGGGAGAAAACGAAGTGCCAAGCTATCAGGCTGGAGCAAGCGAGACAAATGGAGATTATGAGCGAACCGAGGAAACGATTAATAACGAAGTGAATAAGATCAAAAAACATATCGTCGAAAGTCCATATAAAATTCGTGATTTAGGCATTCAAGTAATGGTTGAGCCGCCAAATCCGAAAAATCCAAACTCTTTGTCACAGCAAACGATCGACGATATTCAAAAAATATTAGGAACGATTGTCAGAACATCGATTAATAAGCAAGATGGCCAAACATTAACCGATCAGGATATTCAAAATCGCATCGTTGTTTCTGTTCAGAAATTTAACGGAAAACCAACATTTACGGAACCAAAACAGACGATTCCAATGTGGGTATACATCATCGGTGGAATTGGCCTTGTTCTTCTTATTGCATTGCTCATCTTATTGTGGCGCAGACGTAAAGAGGAAGAAGAGGAAGAAGAGGAAGACGTTTTGGAGCAGCCAATGGTTCAAGAAATTCCGGATATTCGCGAAGAGCACGAAACAGAATCGACGATGCGCCGCAAGCAGCTGGAAAAATTAGCGAAAGAAAAGCCGGACGAATTTGCAAAGCTGTTGCGAACATGGCTATCGGAAGAGTAGGAGGAACGGAAAATGGCAAAGCGCGACAAAAAAGGAGGGTTAACAGGGAGACAAAAAGCAGCGATCCTTCTCATTTCCCTTGGTCCAGATGTGTCCGCCTCCGTTTATAAACATTTGTCAGAAGAAGAAATTGAAAAACTAACGTTAGAAATTTCGAATATGCGGCAAGTGACAGCAGACGCAAAGGAAGAAGTGCTGGAAGAATTTCATCAAATTGCACTGGCACAAGATTATATTGCACAAGGCGGGATCGCTTATGCAAAAGAAGTGCTGGAAAAGGCGCTCGGTCCGGAAAAAGCGATGAATATTATTAACCGGTTAACGTCCGCCTTGATGGTGCGGCCGTTTGATTTCGCCCGTAAAGCGGATCCAACGCAACTATTAAATTTTATTCAAAACGAACATCCACAAACGATTGCCCTTATTCTTTCTTATCTTGAACCGGCGCAAGCAGGACAAATTTTATCGGCACTGCCGCAAGAAATGCAGGCGGATATTGCGCGACGCATCGCGTTAATGGATAGCACATCTCCTGACATTATTAATGAAGTGGAGCAAATTTTAGAACGAAAACTATCGACAACGGTTGTGCAAGATTATACACAAGCCGGCGGCATCGAAGCGGTAGTGGAAGTGTTAAATCAGGTGGACCGCAGCACAGAACGGACGATTCTCGATGCCCTTGAAATTCAAGATCCTGAACTTGCCGAAGAAATTAAGAAACGAATGTTTGTCTTTGAAGATATCGTCACTCTTGATAATCGCGCAATCCAGCGCGTGATTCGTGAAGTGGATAACAATGATTTAATGCTAGCGCTCAAAGTGGCAAGCGATGAAGTAAAAGAGATTGTGTTTCGCAACATGTCCACGCGCATGGCAGAGACATTTAAGGAAGAAATGGAATTTATGGGTCCTGTCCGTTTACGTGATGTTGAAGAAGCGCAGTCACGGATTGTCGCAGTGATTCGCCGCCTGGAAGAAGCAGGGGAAATTGTGATTGCACGCGGTGGGGGAGATGATATTATTGTCTAACGTCATTAAAGCTCCTTTTACAAAAACAAATCGTACTGCTAAAAAAACGATTGAAATTAAACGACTTTTTCTTGAACAGCAAAACGAAACGGCAAAACAGCAAGAAAATCATGAGACCATTATTGAACACGCCAAGTATGAGGCGGAACAAATCAAACGGGAAGCAGAACAATATTATGAATCTATTCGGCAGCAATTGTTGAAAGAACAAGAAGCGTGGCATATAGAAAAGGAGCAGCTTATCCAATCAGCGCGTGAAGAAGGATATCAAGACGGATTTCATCAAGGAAAAGAAGAAGCGCTGCATCGTTATCGCGAGCTGATTGAACAGGCGAGACAAATTACAGAAAAAGCAAATGTTCAATTTTATGAACAAATCAATGCATCCGCAGAAACGATCCTCCGCATTGGAATGAAAGTAGCAGAGCGTATTATCGGTGAAAAATTAGCGGAAAATCACGACTATTTTTTATCACTAGTAAAGCGGGCGATTAAAGAAGTTCGGGAACAAACGGAAGTAACGATTTACGTCCATCCGCTTTCTTATGAAACGGTCGTGCAACAAAAAGAAGAATTAAAAGCGTTATTTCACCATGAAGCGGATGTGTTCATTCATCCAGATTTGCAGCTTGCGGAATATAGCTGCATCATTGAAACCCCGTTCGGACGCATCGATGCAAGTGTTGATACACAGCTTGAGCAAATAAAAGAGAAGCTGTTCGAACGAATGAAGGAGGGGGTATCCACTGAATTGGCAAGCTCTGCTCGATGAAATCGACGAGATGGACACTTATAAACGGTTTGGCAAAGTTTCACGGGTCATTGGCTTAATGATTGAAGCGAAAGGACCGGAAAGCTCAGTCGGCGACATTTGCTATATTCACACTAGAAGCGGCAGGCAAAAACAATTGATTGCGGCAGAAGTAGTTGGATTTAAAGAGCAACATGTATTGTTAATGCCGTTTTCGACTGTTCAGCATATTTCACCAGGATGTATTGTTGAAGCAACTGGAAAACCGTTGCAAATTCACGTTGGCTCGCCATTAATCGGGCAAGTGCTTGACCCTCTCGGCTATCCACTAGATGGCAGCCCATTGCCGAAGGGATTGCATCCTATTTCGATTGAGCGCAATCCGCCCAATCCGCTTGCAAGGCCGCCGATCAACGAACCGATCGAAGTTGGGGTTCGGATCATTGACAGCTTGTTAACGGTTGGCAAAGGGCAGCGCGTCGGAATTTTTGCCGGTTCGGGAGTTGGAAAAAGCACGTTAATGGGGATGATTGCCCGTCACACGAATGCGGATATAAATGTTATCGCATTAATTGGTGAGCGCGGACGTGAAGTCCGTGAATTTATTGAACGGGACCTCGGTCCGGAAGGTTTGGCCCGTTCTATCGTTGTCGTTGCCACTTCTGATCAGCCTGCGCTCATGCGTGTAAAAGGAGCGTATACCGCCACAGCGATTGCGGAATATTTCCGCGACCAAGGGATGGATGTGATGTTTATGATGGACTCTGTCACACGCGTTGCCATGGCGCAGCGAGAAATTGGACTAGCCATCGGCGAGCCGCCGACAACAAAAGGGTATACTCCGTCCGTGTTTGCTATCTTACCAAAATTATTAGAGCGTACAGGGACAAGCGCTTACGGCACTATTACCGCATTTTATACCGTACTTGTTGACGGCGATGACATGAACGAGCCGATTGCTGATACGGTACGCGGCATTTTGGACGGGCATTTCGTCCTTGAACGCAGCTTAGCCAATAGGGGACAGTATCCAGCCATTAACGTATTGAAAAGCGTTAGCCGCGTAATGAATCATATTATTACACCAGAACATCGGCAAGCGGCAGATAAACTGCGCCAGCTTCTATCCACTTATATTAATTCGGAAGACTTAATCAATATAGGGGCGTACAAACGAGGATCGTCAAACGAAATTGATGAAGCGATTCGTTATTATCCAAAAATCATTTCCTTTTGCAAACAAGATATTCATGAAAAAATAACAAAAGACAAAAGCATTGAAATGCTAATTGACCTAATCCATGCAGGGTGAAAAAAATGGGATACGCATTTAAGCTGCAAAAAGTTTTAACAATGAAAGAAAATGAGAAACATCAAGCAGCAGGAGAATACAATGAAGCCGTACGGCGCTTTGAGGAAGTGGCGGAAAAATTATACCACTTTCTTAAGCAAAAAGAACAATATGAAGAAATCCATAAACAAAAACTTCAATCAGGATTGTCCATTCAAGAAATTCGCCACTTCCAGCAGTTTATTTCCAATCTTGAACGAACGATCCACCATTATCAGCTTCTAGTGATGCAAGCAAGAGAACAAATGCACCGGAAGCAAATGAAATTAACAGAGCTTAACATAGAAGTAAAAAAATATGAAAAAATGAAAGAAAAATATATACAAGTTGCTTTCGATGCGGAAAGAACCGCAGAAAATAAATGGATGGATGAAATTTCGATTCAACGTTTTGTACATCGGGGAGATTAGAAGATGGCACAAAATCAAGAAATGGAGAGAGAAGAAAAAGAAAGCAAACTCCAATGGTTTTTATTTATCATTGTCATTCCATCGTTGTTTGCGGCGGCATTAGCTCTTGTCATTATGACCATTGCGGGAGTTAACGTTCTTGATACGGTAAAAACATTCAGCAAAAATATTCCGATTATCTCGCAATTGGTAGATGTGCACAAAATACAAAGAAAGTTAGAAACAACGATTGAAAAGCAAAACGAAATAATCGACAGACAAAAAAAGAAAATTAACGAGCTGGAAAATGAATTATCGGCGAAACAACAGGAAGTGGACCGGCTAAAAAAAGAGATGGAACGTTTGGAGGAGCAATTATCATTGATGGAAGCAAACAAAGAGGAACTTCCTGAAGACCAAGCCGCAACGATGAACACAACGAACAACACAACGATGGAAGACATTGCGAGCATGTATGAAACGATGTCAGAGAAAAACGCTGCAATGATTTTAACAAAAATGCCGGAAAGCGATGTACTGACGATCTTATCCTCACTAGACAGTGATAAAGCGGCGGCCATTTTAGAGAAAATGCCGCCAGATGATGCGGCAAAATATACGTCGATGCTGGCAAAACGCGCTGAAGAAAATCCACCCGTTGAGGAGGCGGCAAGGTGAAAATTGGAACTAGCTATCAACAGTTCGGTCAACCAATAGTAGGACCGCCAAAAAAATCAACTCTTAAGCTAGCAGGGGAAAAAGAGGAATGCAGTCCGTTTCAGCAGCTGCTGGCGATGATCGAAACGGATGCAAAAAATGAAGAAGGAAACGTTCTTGTTTCTAATGAGCGTTTTTCCACGCCATCGAAAGAACAGGAAGACGTAACCGGCGAATTTAGGATAGAAGAATCGTTTTCTTTTCTTCTTTTCCTGTTGAACAACATGATAGATACCAATCAAACTAATTTTCATTCTATTTTTCCCAACCGTTCAATCGAACAGTTAAATAATGTAGTAGATAAAGAAGCGATCATACAGTTAATCCAGCAAATAAGCAATGTTGCGGATAAAGATATGTCAGTAGAACAAATAAGCAATGTTATAAATGACGAAGTAGCGTCCCGTTTGTATTCCTTTTTTGATAACGATATACAGCCTTTGCAGCAAAACAGCATCATGAAAGAAAGTGAAAAACAGATCGATATACAATCGTTTTTGCGAGAAGTGCTGACAAGATTGGATAGGCAAGAAGAGAAAAGTAAAAAAACAGAAAGATCGATGTTGCAAAATCGGTTTTCACTTTCATCTGCTTTTAGTAAAAGCTTTGATTCCACATTAGGAGACAAAGCGGCTGCTGAAAACGTAGAGAGACAGAAAGAATCCCTTATACAACCGTTTAATAGGTTGTTGCCAAATGGAAATATCATGATGTCGAAAGAGAACGTACCGATTATTGCCGTTGATCAAACGTTGTCAGAACAAAAGGCAAATGAGGCATTTCTTCAACAATTTACAAATATTATCCAATCAGGCCGATTTACTCGTTTCAAAAACGGAAATGCGCAATTTGTCATTCGCCTTTATCCTGAACATTTAGGAACATTGACCATAAAGATTGTACGGGAACATGGGACATTAACAGCAAAGCTAATCGCTTCGACGGATTCGGCAAAAGAGCTTTTAGATGCAAATTTATCGCAACTTCAGCAAGTTTTGTCAACGGAAAATATAACGGTGGAAAAATGGAATGTATTGACGCAAGATCGCCATGCGCCTGCATTTTATCAAGAAGAACGCGGGCATGAACAAAAAGAACGGCAGCAGCGAAAAGAAGAGAAAGCGAAAAAACAGCCTCCTTTCCATACGTTGATGTCAGAAATGATCGATAGGAAAGTATAGGAGGGAAAAGCGTGACAAATGGAATTGATTCAAGTTTGCTATTGGATAACTATAAGCCGCCCGAGCGGAAAACGGGAAATCAAATATTAGGAAAAGATGATTTTTTAAAAATTTTGCTTGTTCAATTGCAAAACCAAGATCCGTTAAATCCAATGGAGGATAAAGAGTTTATTGCGCAAATGGCGAGCTTTTCCTCTTTGGAACAAATGATCAATATTTCAAGCATGATCGAACAATTTATAAAAACACAACATGATCATGCCCTGCTTCGTTACAGCGAATGGATTGGCAAAAACGTTTATTGGCAAGAGGATGAAAACACAAAAAGCGGGATCGTTAAATCGGTGTCACAAAAAGATCAGCAAATTTTTCTAGAACTTGATAATGGCACAACGATCAAAGCGAGTCTTGTGGTGAAAGTGGAATCTAAATAAAGAAAGGGAGAGGAAACACAATGCTTCGTTCTATGTATTCGGGAATTGGCGCAATGAGAAATTTCCAAACAAAGCTGGATGTCATTGGGAATAACATCGCCAACGTCAATACATATGGATTTAAAAAAGGAAGAACGATTTTTAAAGATTTAGTAAGCCAGCAAATTGCAGGGGCAAGCGGTCCGACAGCAAACCGCGGCGGTGTAAACCCAAAACAAGTTGGTCTAGGATCCCAACTGGCAGCGATTGATACTGTCCATACGCAAGGAAGCTTGCAAACGACAGGACGTCCGTTAGACTTAGCGATTTCTGGAGATGGGTTTTTCGTCTTGGGAGATGCAAATGGAAGTAATCTAGTATACACAAGAACAGGAAATTTTTACTTAGATTCCGGAGATGATGATTACAGATATATCGTCAGCGCTGACGGACGCTATTTACTCAACACAAGTGGTGAGCGTATCGGAATTCCTAAAACTGCACAAAGCATTAGTATCGGTGCAGATGGAACTGTAAGCTACGTAAATGCAAGTGGGCAATTACAGACCGCTGGCACCATCCAATTAGCGAAATTTCCTAATAATGACGGATTAGAAAAGGCAGGAGACAATCTTTTCAGACAAACAGCTAACTCTGGTACAGCAACTACAGGCGCTCCTGGTGCTAATGGAACTGGCACTATTGTCGCTGGTACGCTGGAAATGTCCAACGTCGATCTTGCGGAAGAGTTTACGGAAATGATTGTCGCGCAGCGCGGCTTCCAAGCGAATACGCGCATTATTACAACATCGGATGAAATTTTGCAAGAGCTTGTCAACTTGAAGAAATAGTAAAGGGGGGAGGGTACTAGCTGCCGTCTAGTACCCTGTACATACATGATTACATTAACACGGCTAAATGGAAAAAAGTTTGTGTTAAATGCGATTTATATTGAACAAGTGGAAGCATTTCCCGATACAACGATTACGTTAACAAACGGAAAAAAGTTTGTCGTACGTGAATCCGTACAAGAGGTTATTCGATTGGCGAACGATTTTTATCGACAAGTTGCAGTGGTGCGCTTACCGGAAGGTTTAGGAGGATCGGAAAAGTGAAAAGTAATGTAATAAAAACGATGGTAATTATACTTGTTATTATTGCTCTCATTGGCACCGTAGCTTTAATTGCTGTGATGAAACTAACCGAAGAAAAAGATCACAGCGCGCCAAGTGCCGATGAAATCGTGGCGAGCTCGATCGATATCCCAGAAATAACAACAAATTTAGCAGATGGACGTTATGTGAAAGTTTCCTTTAAAATTCAAGCAAACAGTGAAGAAGGAAAAGAAGAAGCGGCAAAACGCGATTTTCAAATTAAAAATATTATTATCGAAGAGCTTTCTGAAATGAAAGCGGAAAATTTTAAAGGAAAAAAAGGCATGACTGATTTAGAAGAACGTTTAAAACAACAAATTAACCAAATTATGCAAGAAGGAACAGTGGAGCAAGTATATATTACCTCCTTTATCCTCCAATAGCTTGTACTTAAAAAGGGGGAAAACGAGCACATGACGACCGGTGAAGTATTATCACAAAGCGAAATAGACGCGCTGTTAGCGGCGCTGTCCGCGGGAGAAATGAGCGCGGAAGAATTAAAAAAAGAAGAAGAGGGAAAGCGCGTTAAAGTATATGATTTTAAGCGGGCGCTTCGTTTTTCGAAAGATCAAATTCGCAGTCTAACGCGCATTCATGAAAATTTTGCAAGATTATTAACTACCTTTTTCTCGGCGCAATTGCGTACATATGTGCAAATATCGGTGGCATCTGCCGACCAAATTCCGTATGAAGAGTTTATTCGTTCCATTCCGAAAATGACGATTTTAAACATCTTTGAAGTACCACCGCTCAATGGCCATATATTAATAGAAGTGAATCCAAATATCGCCTATGCGATGCTTGATCGTGTAATGGGCGGAAGAGGAACAAGTATGAATAAAGTAGATAATTTAACAGAAATTGAAACAAAAATTATGTCCAATTTATTTGATAAAGCTTTTTCCAATTTGCGTGATGCATGGGAATCGGTGGCAGAGATTGATCCTATTTTCACCGATTTTGAAGTAAATCCGCAGTTTTTGCAAATGATATCACCGAATGACACGGTTGTCGTTATTTCGTTAAACACACAAATTGGCGAGGCGAGCGGAATGATTAATATTTGTATACCGCATGTTGTGCTAGAGCCGATTATTCCTAAGCTTTCCGTCCATTATTGGATGCAAACGCAGAAAAAAGAAAGTTTACCGGAAGAAACAAAAGCGATCGATAGGCGAATTCGCTTTGCAAAACTTCCTATTATTGCTGAGCTTGGAAGTGCAACGATTACCATTCAAGAATTTTTACAGCTGGAAGTCGGTGATGTTATTGAGCTCGATCAGTCCATTCATCAACCGCTTCTTATTAAAGTAGGGGATATTCCAAAATTTATTGGCCAGCCCGGAAAGCGAAATAAAAAGTTGGCGATACAAATTTTAGATACGTTTAAGGGGGAAGAAAATTACAATGATGAATGATGATATGTTATCCCAAGATGAAATTGATGCGCTGCTGCGCGGACCAGGCGAAAGTGATAAAATTCCGCAGCTAGATGATGTATTGTCGCCACTTGAGCAAGATGCGCTAGGGGAAATTGGCAATATTTCGTTTGGAAGCTCGGCAACAGCGCTTTCGATATTGTTAAATCAAAAAGTGGAAATTACGACCCCAAGCGTTTCGGTCATTGAACGAAAAAATGTAGCTGACGAGTTTCCATTACCGTATGTAGCGATTCAAGTAAATTATACAGATGGACTTTTAGGAACGAATCTGCTTGTTATTAAACAAGAAGATGCAGCTATCATTGCGGATTTAATGCTAGGTGGAGATGGAAAAAGTGCGGCTGATTTATTAGGAGAGATTCAATTAAGCGCTGTGCAAGAAGCAATGAACCAAATGATGGGATCGGCAGCGACATCGATGTCCACTATTTTCGGAAAACGTGTAGATATTTCTCCCCCAACCGTTCACTTGCTAGATGTCAAAGAAGGGGAAGGAATTGAATATTTGCCGGATGAAGACGTATTTATTAAAGTTTCTTTTCGGTTGAAAATTGGCAATTTAATTGATTCAAATATTATGCAATTATTGCCAGTTGATTTTGCGAAAGAACTTGTGCAACAGCTCCTTCATTCAACTAGTGAAACAGACTCTTCTAGCGGTGTGAAAGAAGCAGGGAAAGAAACCGTTATGCAAGAAGCGGCGCTTTCTAAGCAATCAGTAACGGCTGAAACAATTGATACATCGCCGTCTTACGAACTTCCTAAAACGGAAAATTATGTTACACATGAAACAGCTCCTTCTCATCGCGATACAAATCATTTTGGGACGTATGCTAGAGCGGGAGAACGACAAATTCAATCGGTTGATTTTGCTGAATTTGAACCATCCCCGTCAGCGGATGCAGAAGTGAAAAATTTATCGCTTCTTCTTGATGTTCCGCTTCAAGTAACCGTCGAACTTGGTCGTACGAAACGTTCTGTTCAGGAAATTTTAAGTTTGTCATCAGGCTCTATTATCGAATTGGATAAATTAGCGGGAGAGCCTGTTGATATATTGGTGAACAATAAGTTAATTGCTAAAGGAGAAGTAGTTGTGATTGATGAAAATTTCGGTGTACGCGTCACCGATATTATCAGTCAAAGTGATCGCCTAAAAAGACTAAAATAATCATTTAGGAGGTTGATAGACAATGGCAAGAATATTGGTTGTTGATGATGCAGCGTTTATGAGAATGATGATTAAAGATATTTTAACAAAAAACGGACACGAAGTAGTGGCAGAAGCAGCCGATGGCTTGCAAGCGATTGAAAAATATAAGGAAACCCGTCCAGATATCGTAACGATGGACATTACCATGCCGGAGATGGATGGTATTACTGCATTAAAAGAAATTAAGAAAATTGACAGCAATGCAAAAGTCATTATGTGTTCAGCGATGGGGCAGCAAGCAATGGTGATTGATGCTATTCAAGCGGGAGCAAAGGATTTCGTTGTAAAACCATTCCAAGCTGACCGTGTCATTGAGGCGATTAATAAAACGCTTGGATAAATATAAGAGGTGGAACAAGTTTGTTTCGGTTACGAATCATTCCATTATTTTTATGTATCGTCATCACGATTGCTGCGCAAACAGGCTTTCCTGTTTTTGCGGAGCAATCGCCAACGGTGAATGAATGTTTGCAGCATCCTGACTTGTGCGAACAACAAACGGATTCGCATAAAAAAGTTACATCAACTCAAAAAGAGCAAGGTTCGGCTTTATCCGTTTGGGATGTCATTAAACTTATTGGGGCAACAGTGTTTGTACTTTTATTAATTTATGGATTGCTAAAATTTCTCCATCATCGCGGCCAGTTGTTTACTGGAAAAAAAGGAGTTATTGAGCATCTTGGTGGGACAAGCGTTGGAACAAATCGTTCGGTCCAATTAATAAAAGTAGGAAATCGCATTCTTGTGATTGGAGTTGGCGAATCGATTCAACTATTGCGAGAAATCGATGATGAAAAAGAGATAGAAGAAATTTTGGCGCTGCATCATGAACGATTGCAGCAAATGTTAGAACCAAGCAAATGGGGTGCTCGTCTGCGCGATTACTTAACAGAGAAACGAAAACAGACAAGTGATCGTCATGATTCGTTTCGCGATATGTTTTTAAAAGAAATGCAGGAGCTGTCAGTCAAGCGGAAAGAATTATTGAAGCATGTCAAACGGAAAGGAACGACATCCGATGAATGAATTTGTGCAAATGTTTAACCAAGTCGCTCCTGAAAATGTCTCTATGTCTGTAAAACTATTATTATTATTAACTGTATTGTCCATCGCTCCTGGCATTTTAATTATGATGACATGCTTTACACGCATCGTTATCGTTTTATCGTTCGTTCGCACATCGCTTGGAACGCAGCAAATGCCGCCAAACCAAGTGCTGGTCGGTTTAGCGCTATTTTTAACGTTTTTCATTATGGCCCCGACTTTTAAAGAGATAAACGACCAAGCGTTGCAACCATTGTTTTCAGAAAAAATTAGTTTAGAGCAAGCGTATGAACGTGCTTCTGTACCGATAAAAGAGTTTATGAGCAAACATACACGGCAAAAAGATTTGGCTTTATTTTTGTCCTATAGCGGTGCAGAAAAACCGAAATCCGTACAAGATATCCCGCTTACGACGCTTGTTCCGGCATTTGCGATCAGCGAAATAAAAACGGCGTTTCAAATGGGATTTATGATTTTTATTCCGTTTCTTGTCATCGATATGATCGTTGCAAGTGTCTTGATGTCGATGGGAATGATGATGCTGCCGCCTGTGATGATTTCATTGCCGTTTAAAATTTTATTGTTTGTCCTTGTTGATGGATGGTATTTAGTCGTGAAATCTTTGTTAGAAAGCTTTCAGTAAAGTAGGTGGCAAAAATGAGTGCCGATTTTGTCATTCATATGGCGGAGCGGGGAGTGTATATGATTTTAATCGTGTGCGGTCCGCTTCTCTTATTGGCTCTTGCCGTTGGACTGATTGTCAGCATTTTTCAAGCAACGACGCAAATTCAAGAGCAGACGCTTGCATTTGTGCCCAAAATTGTTGCGGTATTAATCGGACTTATTTTTTTCGGGCCTTGGATGTTATCGAGAATGGTGTCCTATGCATATGAGATTTTTAATAACTTAACAAAATTTATAGGCTGATGAGTGATGGAGCAATTATTATTACATTTTCCAGCATTTTTGCTCGTTTTTGCGCGGGTCGCTTCCTTTTTTGCGACATTGCCGCTGTTTTCGTATCGAACGATTCCAGCGGTACATAAAATCGGGCTATCCTTTTTTCTAAGTTGGATGATGTTTTTTTCCATTTCTAAACCGGCAATCCCCTTAGACGGAATGTATGTGCTGCTAGTAGTTAAAGAAGTGCTTGTCGGTCTTTTTATAGGTCTATTTGCCTATATGATTGTGTCGGCGATTCAAATCGTTGGCGGGCTGATTGATTTTCAAATGGGGTTTGCCATTGCCAATGTCATCGATCCGCAAACGGGTGCGCAAAGCCCGCTAGTGGGGCAATATCTTTATACGTTTGCTTTATTGTTGTTGCTCTCAGTCGATGGACATCATTTGCTGCTAGATGGAGTATTTTACAGTTATCGTTTTATCCCGCTTGATCATTGGCCGCATTTTGACCACGGCCATGTCGCTAAATACATTGTCAAATCGTTTAGCACGATGTTTATTATTGCTTTTCAAATGTCGGTTCCACTTGTTGGCTCCTTATTTTTAGTCGATGTTGCGCTTGGAATTGTTGCCCGCACCGTACCGCAGCTTAATATTTTCGTTGTCGGTTTTCCAGTAAAGATTGCTGCGGCGTTTATATTATTGATTGTAACGATGGCAACGCTGTTTATCGCTGTCCGCCATTTGTTCGACATGATGTTTTTGGCGATGCGTGAGCTGATGAAGCTTTTAGGAGGCACATAAATGAATGAGTTGCGCCTTGATTTACAATTTTTCGCCGGCGAAAAAACGGAGAAAGCGACGCCTAGAAAGCGGCAAGAAGTGCGAGAAAAAGGACAAGTTGCCAAAAGTGCCGACATCAATACCGCGATTGTGATGCTTGTTGTTTTTCTTGTTTTGTACTTCTTAGGAACTTTTTATAAAGAAAAGCTTTTGCACTTCATGTATCAATCTTTCGAACAATATGCACGAGTTGATTTAACCATTGACTCGGTTCACCGTCTTTCTATCACTTGGCTGAAAAATATGGCGATGCTCGTTGCACCCATTTTTTTCGCGGCAGTCATCGCCGCTTGTTTAGCCAATTTTTTGCAAGTCGGTTTTTTGTTTACGACAGAACCGTTGAAAATGAAATGGAATAGGCTTGATCCCGTTCAAGGGTTTAAGCGAATGATATCGCTGCGAGCGATTGTAGAACTCTTAAAATCGATTTTAAAAATCAGTGTTGTCGGACTTGTTACGTTTGCATTGTTATGGTTTCAGATTGATCATATTTTGTCGTTAACAACGAAATCAATAAGCACGACATTAAGCTCGTTAGCTAGTTTAACGGCAAAAATGGGGCTTTATGCTTCTTCAGCGCTGTTGTTTCTCGCCATTTTTGATTATTTATATCAACGCTTTGACTTTGAAAAAAATATTCGAATGTCAAAACAAGATATTAAAGACGAATACAAAAAAACAGAGGGCGATCCATTAATTAAATCAAAGATCAAGCAAAAGCAGCGGGAAATGGCGATGAGGCGGATGATGCAAGAGGTTCCGAAAGCCGACGTTGTCATAACGAACCCAACGCATTATGCGGTAGCACTAAAGTACGAGGACGGAAAAATGGATGCACCGATGGTTGTGGCAAAAGGTGTCGATTACGTTGCGCTAAAAATCAAGCAACTAGCAAAAGAGCATGATGTCGTGACGGTAGAAAATCGTCCGCTTGCCCAGGCGCTTTATCGGCAAACGGAAGTTGGCGATATGATTCCGGAAGAGTTTTTTAAAGCGGTAGCCGAAATTTTAGCGTACGTGTACCGCTTGAAACGAAAAGTTTAGCAGTAAGGAGAGAACGTGTATGCAAGCAAGAGATTTATCGGTATTATTGATGGTTGTTTTAATTGTAGCAATGCTCATTATCCCGCTGCCGTCATGGCTGTTAAGTGTATTAATTATTATTAATATTTCGCTTGCGCTATTAGTTCTCCTTACGGCGATGAATATGAAAGAGCCGCTGCAATTTTCGATTTTTCCGTCCCTTTTATTACTTCTTACACTATTTCGGTTAGGGTTAAACGTTTCTACGACACGTTCGATTTTAAGTAAAGGAGAAGCAGGCGGGGTTGTGGAAACGTTTGGTACGTTTGTTGTTGGCGGCAATGTGGTCGTCGGCTTCGTTGTGTTTTTGATTTTAATTATTATCCAGTTTGTCGTCATTACAAAAGGCGCTGAACGTGTATCAGAAGTAGCGGCACGCTTTACGCTCGATGCGATGCCCGGGAAACAAATGAGCATTGACGCTGATTTAAATGCAGGAATGATTTCGGAACAAGAAGCGCGGCAGCGCCGTGAAAAAATTGCTCAGGAAGCGGACTTTTATGGGGCGATGGATGGAGCGAGCAAATTTGTAAAAGGCGATGCTATTGCCGGGATGATTATTGTCGTCGTTAATATGCTTTTTGGCATGGTGATTGGCGTTGTTCAGCAGGGGCTTGATGTTTCTGAGGCGGCACAGCGCTACACGTTATTAACCGTTGGGGATGGAATTGTTAGTCAAATTCCGGCATTATTAATTTCAACAGCTACGGGAATTGTCGTGACAAGAGCCGCATCCGATAGCAATCTCGGCGGCGACATTATGAAGCAGTTGTTTGCGTTTCCAAAAATGTTATATGTGACGGCGGGAACGATTTTCTTGTTAGGCCTGTTCACACCGATTAATGATGTGCTTACGATTCCGATTGCCGGTCTGCTTGCGCTTGGCGGATATCGTTTTTCCACACAGACGGCCCGTCAAGAAGCAGCGCCTTCGCAAGAAGAAACGAAAGAAACGGAAATGGACGAATTAAAAAGTCCGGAAAGTGTTATTAGCCTACTGAATGTGGATCCGATTGAGTTTGAGTTTGGTTATGCCCTTATTCCGCTTGCCGATGCGAATCAAGGCGGGGATCTGCTTGATCGGATTGTCATGATTCGCCGGCAGCTAGCCCTAGAGCTAGGGTTAGTCATTCCAGTTGTTCGTATACGTGATAATATTCAACTTCAGCCAAATGAGTATCGTTTAAAAATTAAAGGGAATGAAGTGGCGCGCGGTGAACTGCTCTTAGATCATTATTTAGCGATGAGCCCAGGAATCGAAGATGATTCCATTGAGGGAATTGACACTGTGGAGCCGGCATTTGGACTTCCTGCCAAATGGATTTCCGAAGATATGAAAGATCGGGCGGAAATGTTGGGCTATACGGTCGTTGATCCGCCGTCTGTCGTTTCTACACATATTACAGAAGTGTTAAAAGCCCATGCTTATGAATTGTTAGGGCGTCAGGAAACGAAGCAGCTTATCGATCATTTGAAAGAATCGTATCCGGTATTAGTGGAAGAAGTGACGCCGAATCCACTTTCGATCGGTGAAGTGCAAAAAGTACTAGCGAAACTATTAAAAGAAAAAGTATCGATTCGCAATTTGCCGCTCATTTTTGAAACGCTGGCAGATTTTGCCCGCATGACAACGGATACAGACATATTAACCGAATATGTGAGGCAAGCGTTAGCAAGGCAAATTACGAATCAATATGTCATTCCGGGAGAGCCGTTAAAAGTAATTACATTATCAGGAAAAGTGGAAAAAACGATTGCCGATGCGGTACAACAGACTGAACATGGAAGCTATCTATCGCTGGATCCGGAAAGGTCGCAGTCGATTATTGAAGCGATTGCCGCACAGCTTGAACAGCATCCGTTTGCGAATCAGACGCCGATTTTGCTTTGTTCCCCTGCTGTTCGTATGTATGTGCGGCAATTGACGGAACGATATTTTCCAAACTTGCCGATTTTATCTTATAACGAGCTTGAAGCAAATGTGGAAGTTCAAAGCGTTGGGATGGTGGATATAGCATGAAAGTAAAGAAATTTGTTGCACCGTCGATGCCGGAAGCAATGAAAATGATTCGTGCGGAACTTGGGAGCGATGCGGTGATTTTAAATTCAAAAGTGGTTCGTAAAGGCGGATTTTTGGGGTTATTTACAAAAAAAAATATCGAGGTGATTGCCGCTGTCGATCCACAGCCTGTGCACGAACGGGCGGAAAGAAAAAAGGAAACGACTTCGCTTCTTGCCGAGAAAAAGCAGAAAGAAGATGCGGAGCTGCTTCATGAACTGAAAGAGTTAAAAACGATGTTAAAACAGCTCTCAACAAACGTCACCACTGGCTTTTCCCATTATCCGGGACCGCTAGGAGAAGTGCATTGCCGGCTAGCAAAACAAGAAATTTCTGCTCCGCTTGTGCAAGAAATCATGGCCGATTTGCTGGAGAAATGGTATACAAATGGCGGAAAAGCGACAGAAAAGCAAGTGGTTGCCTGGGCCAAGGAAATAATGAAGGAAAAATTGTCGCTGCTTCCGTTCGGCGGAATTTCCTTTCAAAAAAAATATATTAATGTGGTTGGACCGACAGGCGTAGGAAAAACGACGACATTAGCCAAAATTGCCGCGCGTTGCGTTTTGGAGCATGGAAAAAACATTGCATTTATTACGACAGACACGTATCGGATTGCAGCCATCGATCAACTGAAAACGTATGCCAACATTTTAAATGTACCTCTTGAAGTTTGTTATAATTTGCAAGATTTTCACGAAGCAAAGAAAAAACTGTCCGATCGCGATGTAGTATTTATTGATACAGCGGGACGAAATTTCCGTCATTTACAATATGTAAAAGATTTGCGAAATATGATCGATTTTAATGAAGAAATGGAGACGTTTCTCGTATTTGCGCTAACGGCAAAATACGAGGATATGAAAACGATTTATGAACAGTTTTCTCTCATTCCGATTGATCGCTTCATCTTTACAAAGTTAGATGAAACAACTCATTACGGTGCGATGTTTAATTTAATGATGGAATATAAAGTAGGAGCTGCTTATTTAACAAATGGCCAAAACGTTCCTGACGATATGATGGAAGCATCGGTTGAACAAATGATGAATATGTTGTTTGGAGTCGAACGAACATGAGAGATCAAGCAGAAAGCTTACGGTTGCGATTAAATAGACGAAATGAACAAAGTGCGACAAAAGCGATTGCAATCACTAGCGGGAAAGGTGGGGTCGGTAAATCCAACGTCTCACTCAACTTTTCGATTATGTTATCCAAACGAGGCTTTCGGGTATTGTTGCTTGACATGGACATTGGAATGGGAAACATCGATATTTTGCTCGGTCAATCGTCTCATGCGACGATAATTGACTTGTTTTATGAGCGGTTTTCGTTATATGAGCTGATTAAAAATGGTCCGGAAAATATTTCGTTTATTGCTGGAGGAACAGGACTAGCCGATATATTTACAATGGACGAAGAAAAAATGGATTACTTTTTAACGCAATTGCAATCGATATCTGAACAATACGACTATCTTATCTTCGATATGGGAGCAGGCATTTCCGAAGACCGACTTCGTCTTTTAAAGGCGGTCCATGAAATTTTTATCGTCACGACACCGGAGCCGACAGCGATGACAGATGCGTATGCGATGATGAAGTATGTTCATATGCAAGAAAAGAATATTCCGTTTTATGTCATTGTGAATCGAGCCCAGACCGATCAAGAAGGACGAGATACGTTGCGTCGATTAAAAAGTGTGGCAAAACAATTTCTTAATAAGGATATTATTCCGTTGGGCGTTTTGCCGGAAGACCGCTCTGTCTATAAGGCAGTAGTGCGGCAAACACCGTTTTTACTGTTCGACCCGGCTTCGAAAATTAGCCGTGCAATGTATATGCTAACGGATCGTTATTTGTCAGCGCGGGCAATGGATGAAGAAAGAGTCCAGCGATCGTTTAACTTCTTTGCTAGATTGCGGCATTTCCTTTTAGAAAGGTAGAGAATACATGAACAAAGTGAAAGTGCTCGTTGTAGATGACTCGGCTTTTATGCGAAAGTTTATTATCGATCTTCTTTCCGAAAACCCGCAAATCGAAGTAGTAGGAGCGGCTAGAAACGGCAAAGAAGCACTAAAAAAGGTTTCTCTGCTAAATCCGGATGTCGTTACATTAGATGTCGAAATGCCGATTATGAATGGGATTGATGCGCTTAAACAAATAATGAAAGAACATCCGCTTCCTGTTGTAATGTTATCCAGCACGACGACAGAAGGTGCAAAAAATACGATTATCGCCATGCAATATGGGGCGATCGACTTTGTTGCAAAACCGTCCGGGGAGATTTCGCTTGATTTATATAAAGTGAAAGAAGAACTAATAAACAAAGTGCTGCTAGCAAGTCGTGCCAATGTACGGGTAATATCCAAAGACAATGCAAGTGAAATAATAATGAATCCGATGTATGACAAGCGGGCACATCAGCGCAAAAAAATCGTTTGTATTGGGACATCAACGGGAGGCCCCCGCGCTTTACAGCAAGTGTTAACGAGATTGCCAGAAAATATTGCTGCACCAATTATGATCGTTCAACATATGCCAAAAGGATTTACAAAATCATTGGCACAAAGGCTTGATTCACTTTCACAAATTACCGTAAAAGAGGCAGAAGATGGGGAAACGTTGCAAAATGGCACTGCTTATATTGCGCCTGGCGGGTTTCATTTATTAGTACGTGAATCAAATGGGTCGCTTACGGCATGCGTGGAACAGTCGCCGCCACGAAATGGCCATCGTCCATCTGTTGATGTGCTGTTTGAATCGATAAGCGCATTAACGGGCTATGAAAAAATTGCAGTCATTATGACAGGAATGGGTTCAGACGGAACAGCAGGATTAAAAAAATTAAAAGAAAATGGAAACACCAAAGTAATCGCTGAAGCACAGGAAACAGCGGTCGTGTTCGGGATGCCGAGAGCAGCGATTCAAGCAAATGTAGTAGATTCGATCGTGCCTTTAGAACAAATTGCAGAAATGATTGTCAAATATGTAGAAGGGCAAGGGGGAAAAGGCGATGGACATGAGCCAATATTTGGAAGTGTTCATTGAAGAAAGTAAAGAGCATTTACAAGCAATCAATGAACAGTTGCTAGAATTGGAAAAAGCACCTGAAGACATGTCGATTGTAAACGAGATTTTCCGTTCAGCACATACGTTGAAAGGAATGTCTGCAACGATGGGGTTTGAAGATTTAGCAAATTTGACCCATCAAATGGAAAATGTGCTTGACGGCATTCGCAACCATAAAATTACCGTTACCCCAGAAATATTAGATGTTGTTTTTCAGGCAGTGGATCATTTAGAAGCGATGATTATGTCCATTGCGGAAGGCGGCGATGGCAAGCGTGATGTAAAAGAAGTAGTCGATCAATTAAAACGTATTGAACAAGGAGAGTCACCGACTAAATTAGGAACGGAACAGACTAGTTCTTCTAATATATCACTTACCCAAACTTACGGAGAATTTGAGTACAATGTGCTGCAACAATCAAAAGAGCAAGGCTTTTTTGCGTATGAAATACGCGTTAAATTACGAGCTGACTGTTTATTAAAATCTGCACGCGTGTTTATGATATTTGAAGCATTAAACGAAGCAGGCGAAGTGATTAAATCGAACCCTCCTGTAGAGATGCTTGAGGAGGAGAAGTTTGATCGGGAATTCATTGTCACCGTTGTAACGAAAAAATCAGCAGAAGAATTATATGAGCGGATAATGAAAGTTTCCGAAGTGGAAGAAGTGGACGTAGCACTATTCGATATAGATGAGCGGAAGAAAACAAACGATGTCGAAGTTGTTCAGGAAGAAACAATGCAACAACAAGCAGCAACCGTCGAGAAAGAACAGCGTCCGAAAAGCGTTGAGGCAAATGCAGCGACAAAACAATCGATATCAGCAAATAAAACGATCCGCGTTAATATCGAACGACTCGATATTTTAATGAATTTATTTGAGGAGCTTGTCATTGACCGCGGGCGTTTGGAGCAAATTTCCCGCGAATTAAATCATCCGGAACTTCATGAAACGGTGGAACGAATGTCGCGCATTTCAAGCGATTTACAAAACATTATTTTAAATATGCGCATGGTGCCGGTAGAAACGGTCTTTAACCGCTTCCCGCGCATGGTTCGTCAGTTGGCGCGCGAATTAGGGAAAAAAGTAAAGCTAGAAATCATCGGGGCGGAAACAGAGCTTGATCGCACGGTTATTGATGAAATCGGTGATCCGCTTGTTCACCTTCTCCGCAATGCAATTGACCATGGCATTGAAACACCAGATGTGCGTCGGGCAAACGGCAAACCGGAAGAAGGAACGGTAAAATTAAAAGCGTATCATAGCGGTAATCATGTGTTTATTGAAATAGAGGACGATGGTGCCGGCATTAATCGTGATAAAGTGTTGCAAAAAGCGATGGATAAGGGAATTATTTCCCAGCAAAACGCCGCTAATTTAACGGATAGGCAAGTGTATGAGCTTATTTTTGCTCCTGGTTTTTCGACGGCAGACAAAATTTCTGATATTTCTGGACGCGGAGTTGGGCTTGATGTTGTCAAAAGCACGATCGAATCGCTTGGCGGTACGGTGACAGTGGATTCCGAGGAAGGAAAAGGATCCATTTTTTCGATTCAACTGCCGTTAACATTGTCCATTATTTCAGTGCTGCTTGTTGAAATTCAACAAGAAAAATATGCTATTCCATTATCATCCATTATTGAGACAGCGATCATTAAGAAAGAAGATATTTTCCATGCGCATAATCAGCGAGTCATTGATTTCCGTGGAAAAGTTGTCCCGCTTGTATTCTTAAAAGAAATTTTTGAAGTACCAACTATATCGGAAGAGAAAGAATTTGTTTCCGTGGTCATCGTTCGCAAAGGGGAAAAAATGGCGGGTCTTGTTGTTGATTCCTTTATTGGGCAACAGGAAGTCGTTTTAAAATCATTAGGAAACTATTTAACTTCTGTATTTGCTATTTCCGGTGCCACCATATTAGGGGATGGGCAAGTAGCGCTTATTATCGACTGCAATGCGTTAATTAAATAATAGTGGTTTTAATTGGAAGGAGGAATGTAAGATGGTTGACGTTCAAGAGTCGGAATGGAAAGTGATTGTTTTTCAACTAAAAAATGAAGAATATGCACTCCCTGTTCAATACGTTCGTTCCATCGAAAAAATTCAACATATTACTCGAGTTCCGCGTACGGCGCATTATGTGAAAGGAGTTATTAATTTACGTGGTGTAGTAACACCGATTATTGACTTGAGAGAACGATTTGGTTTTCCTTCTTCCCCTTATTCCGAACAAACGCGCATTATTATTGTTGCGCTTCAAGATATAGAAGTTGGGTTGATTGTCGATGCTGCTAACGATGTGCTTGATATACCCGCGTCAAGCATCGAACCGCCTCCAGAAGCGATTGGTGCTGTGGAAGTGGATTATATTCATGGGGTAGCAAAGGTAGGAAAAAGATTGCTTATTTTGCTCAATTTAGAGAAAGCGTTGGAAACATAATGCCATTGTCGGGAAAGCTTTGCTTTTATCGAGAGGAGTTACAAAATGATGGAACATATCAACAAATTAAGTGGCACCCATATTGATATTTTAAAAGAAATCGGCAATATCGGAGCAGGGAATGCAGCAACAGCCTTATCAAAACTATTAAATAAAAAAATTGAAATGGCTGTTCCATATGTTCAAATTGCTACATTTGATGAAGTAATGGAGCTTATTGGCGGTGCGGAACAAGTAGTAGCATGTGTGTATTTGAGGATTGAAGGAGATGCTCCGGGAAATATGTTTTTTGTACTTTCATTGGCACAGGCAGAGCGGTTTATACGTCAAATGACGGGGGATGAGACGTTTACGTTTGATTCACATCCATCAGAACTAGGACAATCAGCGCTGCAAGAGCTAGGAAATATACTTGCCGGTTCCTATCTTTCGGCACTGGCTGACTTTACTAATTTGGCATTTTATCCATCTGTTCCGATGCTAACCGTTGATATGATTGGCGCTATTTTGCAATATGGGTTATTGGAATTGTCTCGCGTTGGTGATTATGCGATTCTTATTGATACCGCTTTGTATGATGAACGCCGTCCAGAAGATAGTGTCAATGGGCATTTCTTCTTACTTCCTGATCCAGATTCGTTCGCTTCCATTTTTCGCGCATTAGGTGTGGATCTTCCGTGAGCGAAACCATTCATGTAGTAAAAGTTGGCATTGCCGATATGAAGGTGGTTCATGCGCCAAATTTAATTCGAACATCTGGATTAGGATCATGTGTCGGCGTCGTCATTTTTGACCAATGGAAGGAAGTGGCGGGACTTGCGCATGTGATGCTTCCTGATTCTTCGCTTTCGAGATCGGAAACAATGAACGTAGCGAAATATGCAGATACAGCGATCGAAGCGTTAATAGAACTCGTTGTTCAGGCGGGAGGAAGAAAAGGGATGCTAAAAGCAAAAATGGCCGGTGGAGCGCAAATGTTTTCTTTTCCTTCCAAAAGTACGGATATGATGCGAATTGGAGCAAGGAATGTCGAAGCAGTTAGGCAGCAGTTGAACCGGTTTCATATTCCGATCGTTGCCGAAGATGTTGGCGGCAACAGCGGACGAACGATCGAATTTAATCCGAAAACGGCCATTTTATCGATTCGTACAGTGAATCAAGGGACGAAAGAAATATGAGAGAAATAACAGCGGCATTTTGAAAAAGATGAGGTGGAATCACATGGCGAACGTTTTAACGAGCGAAGAACGCAAATATTGGGATCGTTGGATATATCACCGTGACCCGCAAGCCGGAGATAAGCTCGTGCAAACATATATGCCGCTTGTTCATTATCATGTTCAACGAATAGCCGCGTCGTTGCCAAAAACTATAAGTAAACAAGAATTAATAAGTCTTGGATTAATGGGGCTTTACGACGCGCTCGAAAAGTTTGATCCCTCCCGTGATTTAAAATTTGATACGTACGCCTCATTTCGGATTCGCGGCGCCATTTTCGATGGGCTGCGCAAAGAAGATTGGCTTCCGCGCAGCGTAAGGGAAAAGGCGAAAAAAATTGAGGAAACGATCGAAAAGCTGGAGCAGCGGTATATGCGGTCTGTTACAGCAAAAGAAGTTGCCGATGAACTAGGGATCACAGAAGAGGAAGTATATATGGCAGTAAATGAGAACTTTTTTGCCAACGTCTTATCTTTTCAACATGTTATTACGGAAAACAAGGAAGAAGAAAACGCGCTTCTAGCCATTCGTGATGAAAAAACACCTTCTCCGGAGGAAGAAGTTTTAAAGCAGGAATTGTATGAGAAATTGGCAGAAGTAATCCAGCAGCTAAGTGAAAAAGAGCAGCTTGTTATTAGTTTGTTTTATAAAGAAGAACTTACTTTTACCGAAATTGGAGAAATTTTAGGACTTTCCACATCAAGAATTTCCCAGCTTCATTCAAAAGCCATTTTTAAGCTGCGCAAAATTCTAGAACAAGCGCTTTAGCTTAAAAGGAAGTGGGGACATATGGATATCAAATTAATCGAATTACAAATAGCGTTCCCAAAAACGTACGATGCTGGAAAAATTCAAAATGCTTTGCATCATCACGCACAGCTTATGCAATCACAGCTTGCTGAAGCGACAAAAAAACAAGAGGAGCGAGCGCGGAGGCAAGTGACAGAAAAGCGAACAAGCGCCAATATTTGCCGGGAACAAAACAATAAAAATATCCATCCATATAAAGGAAAAATCATTGATATGATAGGATAGAGGGATGCGATGATTGCATTTTTACTTGTTGTCAGTTTTATTCTTCATGCGCTTTCATTGTTCGTTATTATTTTGCTTTATTTACAATTATCGAAAGTGAAAGAAACAGAAAAACGTCAGCAACAAATGGCTGAGGAGATGGAACAAACGTTTTCTGCATATTTATTAGAGTGGAAGGAAGAAAACGAGCGTTTTCTAAAAGAGCTGACCGACATGCTGACCAACCGCACTAAGGCTGATAGAAAGCAATCTTCTTCCAAAGCCGATGCAACATCGACAAAAGAAGAAGCGCTGCCTAACTATTTTCCAAACGTTGACGATGTGAAAGACATCGTTGATATACGTCATCAAGCTATGCCTTCGCTTGTCGAAGAGGCATGGCAGCTTTTCGAACAAGGAAAAACGATTGAAGAAATCGCTAAAATTCTAAAAAAAGGAAAAACGGAAATCGAGTTATTATTAAAATTTCACCAAAAGTAGGCTAACAATTGCTTGATTGTCACATGCAGTTATGATATATTTTTACATGGTGTGAATACACACGCCCATCGATTTAAGCAACGGTGCTGACGCTGTCAGTCTTGCTTAAAAATGACGTGGGCGGAGGAATAAAAACCAAGCAAATAGGAGGATCTTGCAATGTCAGTTATTTCTATGAAACAATTGCTTGAAGCTGGTGTTCATTTCGGACATCAAACTCGCCGTTGGAATCCAAAAATGAAAAAATATATTTTCACAGAACGCAACGGCATTTATATTATCGACTTACAAAAAACCGTCAAAAAAGTGGAAGAAGCATATAATTTCGTAAAAGAATTAGCAGCAAACGGCGGTAAAATTTTGTTTGTCGGTACGAAAAAACAAGCGCAAGAGTCTGTGAAAGAAGAAGCAGAACGTTGCGGCATGTTCTATGTGAATCAACGTTGGTTAGGTGGTACATTAACAAACTTTGCAACGATTCAAAAACGTATTAAACGTTTAAAAGAAATTGAAAAAATGGCGGAAGACGGCATCTTTGACGTACTTCCGAAAAAAGAAGTCATTCGTTTAAAGAAAGAACAAGAACGTTTAGAGAAATTTTTAGGTGGCATTAAAGAAATGAAAGAATTGCCGGACGCATTGTTCGTAATCGATCCGCGCAAAGAGCGCATTGCTGTTGCAGAAGCGCGCAAATTAAACATTCCGATTATCGGAATTGTAGATACAAACTGCGATCCGGATGAAATTGACTATGTCATTCCAGCAAACGACGATGCAATTCGTGCCGTAAAACTTCTTACTTCCAAAATTGCGGACGCAGTGTTAGAAGCAAAACAAGGCGAAGAAGCAGTCGTTGCTGCTGAGTAATGTGTTTTGGGAAAGGTGATAAGAGGGGAAAAGCCTTTTATCACCTTTTTTTGAGACAGAAAATGGCCGTAGTTGGCTATACTAATTACGGGAGAGAGCAAAATTAGCTTCCGCCGATTTTGCTTGAACGATACATATATGCGAGTTTAAAGGAGGATTTTTATTTATGGCGATTACAGCAC
Source organism: Parageobacillus galactosidasius (assembly GCF_002217735.1). Classification (NCBI taxonomy): domain Bacteria; kingdom Bacillati; phylum Bacillota; class Bacilli; order Caryophanales; family Anoxybacillaceae; genus Parageobacillus; species Parageobacillus galactosidasius. The sequence continues at coordinate 1,225,898 of NZ_NDYL01000001.1, forward strand.
AAATGGTAAAAGAATTGCGTGAAAAAACGGGCGCGGGGATGATGGATTGCAAAAAAGCGCTCACAGAAACAAACGGTGATATGGAAAAAGCGATCGATTGGCTTCGCGAGAAAGGGATCGCCAAAGCGGCGAAAAAAGCGGATCGTATTGCTGCGGAAGGAATGACGCTGGTCGAAGTCGACGGCAACACGGCTGTTATTTTAGAAGTGAACTCTGAAACGGACTTTGTTGCGAAAAACGAAGCGTTCCAAACGTTAGTAAAAGAACTTGCTGCACACTTGTTAAAACATAAACCAGCTACGCTTGAAGAAGCGCTTGGACAAACAATGGATAACGGGGCAACAGTTCAAGAACATATTAATGCTGCAATTGCAAAAATTGGTGAAAAAATCACGTTGCGTCGTTTTGAAATTGTGGAAAAAGGAGAAAATGATGTTTTCGGTGCGTATTTGCACATGGGAGGCCGCATCGGCGTATTAACATTATTAGCAGGTTCGGCAAACCAAGAAGTAGCGAAAGATGTGGCAATGCATATCGCCGCATTGCATCCGAAATACGTTTCTCGCGACCAAGTGCCGCAAGAAGAAATTAATCGCGAACGCGAAGTATTGAAACAGCAAGCATTAAATGAAGGAAAACCGGAACATATCGTTGAAAAAATGGTAGAAGGCCGTTTAAACAAATTTTATGAAGATATTTGCTTGCTAGAACAAGCATTTGTGAAAAACCCAGATGTAAAAGTCCGTCAATATGTTGAATCTAACGGCGCGACAGTGAAAACATTTATCCGTTATGAAGTTGGCGAAGGTATGGAAAAACGCCAAGATAACTTTGCTGAAGAAGTAATGAATCAAATGAGAAAGCAATGAATGAAGTCCATAGGGAACACACGCCGTGTTCCCTATTTTTAAAAATAGAACGTTACAACGCTTAGCTTGACAGGAAGCAATGTGGCATTTTCTTTGCGATGTTTCCTTGGAAATAAACGTTTTTTCGCTTTTAATTAGCTGCATGGAGGTTTGACATGGAAAAGCCAAAGTATAAGCGAGTTGTATTAAAATTAAGCGGTGAAGCGTTAGCTGGTGAACAAGGATTTGGTATTAATCCTTCGATCATTCAATCCATTGCAAAACAAGTAAAAGAAGTCGCCGAACTCGGTGTTGAGATTGCGATCGTCGTCGGCGGCGGCAATATATGGCGCGGAAAAACGGGAAGCGAGATGGGAATGGATCGCGCCACAGCGGACTATATGGGAATGCTCGCAACGGTGATGAATTCACTGGCGCTTCAAGATAGCCTCGAAAATCTCGGCGTCGAAACGAGAGTGCAAACATCCATTGAAATGCGGCAAGTTGCTGAACCTTACATACGAAGAAGAGCGATCCGCCATTTGGAGAAAAAACGTGTCGTTATTTTTGCAGCAGGAACAGGAAATCCATATTTTTCAACAGATACGACTGCCGCATTACGTGCTGCTGAAATTGAAGCAGACGTTATTTTAATGGCAAAAAACAACGTTGACGGTGTATATAGCGCTGACCCGAAAGTCGATGAAAACGCGGTAAAATATGATGAACTATCCTATTTAGATGTTATTAAACAAGGATTAGGCGTGATGGACTCTACTGCTTCATCGTTATGTATGGATAACGATATTCCGTTGATTGTTTTCTCCATTATGGAAGAAGGCAATATAAAACGTGCCGTTCTTGGTGAAAATATAGGAACAATCGTAAGGGGGAAATAAAGATGGTACAACAAATTATCAATACTGCAAAGGAAAAAATGGACAAAGCTGTTCAAGCGTTCACTCGTGAGCTTGCGACCATTCGCGCAGGAAGAGCAAACCCGAGTTTATTAGAAAAAGTAACAGTTGATTATTACGGCATGCCTACACCAATTATCCAGCTGGCAAGCATCAGCGTTCCGGAAGCGCGGTTGCTCGTCATCCAGCCGTATGATAAATCGGTTATAAAAGATATTGAAAAAGCGATTTTATCTTCTGATTTAGGATTAACGCCATCCAACGATGGGTCAGTCATTCGCATCACCATTCCGCCATTAACAGAAGAACGTCGCCGCGAGCTAGTGAAGCTTGTCAAAAAATATTCGGAAGATGCGAAAGTTGCTGTTCGTAACATCCGCCGTGATGCAAATGATGAGTTGAAAAAGCTTGAGAAAAACGGGGAAATTACGGAAGACGAATTGCGCGGTTATACAGATGATGTTCAAAAGCTTACCGATGACCATATCGCAAAGATTGATGCGATTACGAAAGAGAAAGAAAAAGAAGTTATGGAAGTGTAATGAAATAGGAAAGACCCTCTATATACATGGAGGGTTTTTTTGTTATAATGAAAAGGCAAAATGAGACGGAAAAAATAGCTGTTTTGAAACTAGCTAGCCGCATGGCACATTAATAATAAAAATCAATACGGAGGACTAGTATGTTTAATAAAATTTGGAAAAATAAAGAGGATGAGCCATCCTCTCCTCTTGTTTACACAAAAGAAGAAATAATGCGAAACCCAATCCCGAAACATGTGGCCATCATTATGGATGGGAATGGGAGATGGGCGAAAAAACGCGCATTGCCGCGGGCGGCAGGCCATTATGAAGGCATGCAAGTCGTTCGCAAAATTACTCGTTTTGCCAACGAACTTGGCATAAAAATATTATCATTATATGCATTTTCGACAGAAAATTGGAAGCGGCCGAAAAGCGAAGTAGATTATTTAATGAAGCTTCCAGAACAATTTTTAACGACATTTCTTCCTGAATTGGCAGAGGAGAATGTCAATGTTCGCGTGATTGGCCATATCGAGCAGCTTCCTGAGCATACGCGGCGGGCGGTAGAGAGAGCCATTCACGAAACAAAGGAAAATACAGGGTTGATTCTTAATTTTGCTTTAAACTACGGAAGCCGTGCGGAAATTACATATGCGGTGCAACAGATTGCCAAAGAGGTTCAAAAAGGCCGGCTATCTCCGGAGCAAATTACAGAAGAATTAGTGTCTTCCTATTTAATGACAAAAGATTTAACGGATCCAGATTTACTCATCCGTACAAGCGGAGAAATACGTTTAAGCAATTTTATGTTATGGCAGCTCGCTTACACTGAATTTTGGTTTACCGATGTGTTATGGCCAGATTTTACAGAGCAACATTTATTAGAAGCGATTGCTGCTTTTCAAAAGCGTAATCGCCGGTTTGGAGGAGTTTAAACAAGATGAAGCAACGGATCATTACTGGAGTCATTGCCGCCGCACTGTTTTTACCGATTGTTATTTTTGGCGGATTTCCGTTTATAATAGTAACATATATATTGGCAACGATTGGGCTGTTTGAATTATTGCGCATGAAACGTCTTCGCGTGTTTTCTAAAGAAGGAATCATTGGTTTCCTGCTTTTATGGGGGCTTCTTATTCCAAAAGCCTACACCAATTGGCTCGAGTCCTTCAATATAACGAAAATCGAATTATTAGTAGTTGCCGTATTATTGTTGCTTATATATACGGTGGTGACAAAAAACGCATTTACATTTGAAGAAGCAGGATTTATATGTTTATCCATTCTTTATGTTGGCTTCGGGTTTTATTATTTCATGGAAACCCGCTTTATTGGTTTAGCGTATATGGTTTATGCTTTATTTACCATATGGGCGACAGATACGGGAGCGTATTTTATCGGTCGAGCATGGGGAAAACGCAAGCTTTGGCCGGAAATTAGCCCGAATAAAACCGTAGAAGGCTCGATTGGCGGAATTGTTTGTGCGGTTGTTGTTGCCATTATATATCAACTATGTACAAACCTTTTTGACAGTTTTGCCCTTTTAATTGTGATGACGATTGTTCTTTCCATATTTGGTCAATTAGGGGATTTAGTCGAATCCGCATTTAAACGGTATTATGGCGTGAAAGATTCAGGAAATATTTTGCCGGGTCATGGCGGTATTTTGGACCGCTTTGATAGTTTATTATTCATTTTGCCGATTTTACACTTTTTCATCAATGCAGCGTTATAAGGGAGTTAGGAGTGAAGGAATTGAAATATATTAGTATATTAGGGGCGAGTGGTTCCATCGGCACCCAGACGTTGGATATTATTCGTTCCCATCCAGATGAGTTTCAATTGACAGCAATATCGATTGGAAAAAATGTGGACATGGCGCGAGCGATTATTGAAGAGTTTGCTCCTCGGCTTGTCGCTGTTGCTGAGGCGGACGCTTATGAGAAGCTTCGCAGCGAATACGCAGGAAAAGTGAAAATCGTGTTTGGCGAGGAGGGATTAATTGAAGCAGCGGCTTTCCCAGAGACGGATATCGTTGTGACAGCCGTTGTTGGAAGCGTAGGTCTTGTTCCGACACTAAGAGCTATTGAAGCAGGCAAAACGATTGCATTAGCGAACAAAGAAACACTTGTAACAGCAGGGCATATTGTAACAGCAGCCGCTAAAAAACAAGGCGTTTCTTTATTGCCAGTTGACAGCGAACACTCGGCAATTTTTCAATGTTTACAAGGAGAAAAACGAAACCGTGTGGAAAAAATTATTTTAACAGCCTCCGGCGGCAGCTTTCGTGATAAAACAAGGGAAGAATTAAAAAACGTAACAGTGAAAGAAGCGTTGCGCCATCCGAACTGGTCGATGGGAGCAAAAATTACGATTGACTCGGCGACAATGATGAACAAAGGGTTAGAAGTTATTGAGGCGCATTGGCTTTTCGAGTTGCCATATGAGCAAATTGATGTGTTATTACATCGTGAAAGCATCATTCATTCGCTCGTTCAATTCCGTGATACAAGCGTGATCGCCCAGCTCGGAATGCCAGATATGCACGTACCGATTCAATATGCTTTAACATACCCTGAACGCTTGCCGCTAGCCAATGCGAAACCGCTTGACTTAGCAGAAATTAGCACATTACACTTTGAGCGGGTAGACTTTGAGCGTTTTCGTTGTTTACAATTAGCATATGAAGCAGGAAAAGCGGGCGGGTCGTTGCCAACGGTGTTGAACGCAGCGAATGAAGAGGCAGTTTCCGCCTTTTTGCAAGGCCGTATCGCATTTTTAACTATTGAGGAATATATTGAACGTGCACTAGAGCGGCATGAATTCGTAAAAGAACCATCGCTGGAGGAGATTCGTGAAATTGATGCGGAAACCCGCCGGTACGTTCGGTCACTACTATAAAAAAAGGTGGTTGAAACATTGGAAACGATCATTGCGTTTATTGTGATTTTCGGTGCGCTTGTGTTTTTCCACGAACTTGGCCATTTGATTTTCGCTAAGCGCGCGGGAATTTTATGCCGTGAATTTGCCATCGGCTTCGGTCCAAAAGTATTTTCATTTAAGAAAAACGAAACCGTATATACGATTCGTTTGCTCCCATTAGGCGGTTTTGTCCGCATGGCCGGTGAAGACCCGGAAATGATCGAAATTAAACCTGGGCAAGTCGTCGGATTAGAACTAGATCGCGATGGCAACGTCGACAAAATTATTGTCAACCATAAAGACGACTATCCAAATGCGAAAATAATTGAAGTAGAACAAGCAGATTTAGAACATCAGATGTACATTACCGGCTATGTGGATCAAAATGAAGATCGCCTCGAACGATTTTCCGTGAACGAGCCAGCCTTTTTCGTCGTCGACCATCAAGAAATTCAAATTGCTCCGTATCATCGTCAATTTGCCGCGAAAACGTTAGGGCAACGGACGATGGCGATTTTAGCAGGACCGCTTATGAATTTTGTGTTGGCATTTGTTGTATTTTTGTTAATCGGATTGCTTCAAGGATATCCGGTTGACAAACCGATAATCGGCGAACTGACAAAAGACGGCGCGGCAAAAGAAGCGGGCCTCAGGCAAGGTGACATCGTTCTTTCGATCGATGACGAACCGGTCAAGACGTGGACGCAAGTCGTTGATATTATTCGTGCCCATCCAGAAGAGGAATTGCTTTTTAAAATACAACGGAATGGAAAAATTATGGATATTACGGTAACGCCTGACGCGAAAACAGTACAAGGAGAAACGATTGGTCTTATTGGTGTGTACGGGCCTATGGAAAAATCGGTTTTCGGCTCATTAAAACAAGGAGTCATTGAAACGTATTATTGGACGAAAGAAATTCTTGTTGGTCTCGGACAGTTAGTCACTGGTCAATTTAAGCTCGATATGCTATCGGGACCGGTTGGCATTGCCGTTTCAACTGGAAAAGTGGCAGAATCGGGAATTTACTATTTAATGAAATGGGGAGCGATTTTAAGCATTAACCTTGGTATTGTCAACTTATTGCCGCTTCCTGCGCTTGATGGTGGGCGATTGCTCTTTTTCGCCGTCGAAGCGCTGCGCGGCAAACCGATTGACCGCCAAAAAGAAGGAATGGTTCATTTTATCGGTTTTGCCCTTTTAATGCTATTAATGCTTGTTGTTACATGGAATGACATTCAAAAGTTTTTCCTATGAAAAGTGAAGGAAAGATGGGAAGTCTTCTTCCTTCTTTCCTTGAACAAAAGAGATAGAGAAAAAGAGGTGCGAGAAGATGAGACAAAGTCAGTCATTTATCCCAACATTGCGTGAAGTGCCTGCAGACGCAGAAGTGAAAAGCCATCAGCTGTTGTTGCGCGCTGGATTTATTCGACAAAGCGCAAGCGGTGTATATACGTTTTTACCGCTTGGCCAGCGCGTATTGCAAAAAGTAGAGGCGATCATTCGTGAGGAAATGAATCGTGCCGGAGCGATCGAATTGCTCATGCCGGCGCTGCAGCCAGCGGAATTATGGCAGCAATCCGGCCGCTGGTATTCGTACGGTCCGGAGCTTATGCGCCTGAAAGACCGTCATGAACGCGATTTTGCGCTTGGACCGACGCATGAGGAAATAATTACGGCGCTTGTGCGTGACGAAGTGAAAACATATAAGCGCCTGCCGCTTACGCTTTATCAAATTCAAGTAAAATTCCGTGATGAAAAACGCCCGCGCTTCGGTTTATTACGCGGCCGTGAATTTATTATGAAAGACGCCTATTCGTTCCATACGTCACAAGAAAGTTTGGATGAAACATACAATAAAATGTATGAAGCGTATTCGAACATCTTCCGCCGCTGTGGTTTAAATTTCCGCGCCGTCATTGCTGATTCCGGAGCGATTGGCGGAAAAGATACGCATGAATTTATGGTATTATCGGAAATCGGTGAAGATACGATCGCCTATTCCGATGCTTCTGATTACGCGGCAAATATCGAAATGGCCCCTGTTATTACTACATATGAAAAAAGCGATGAGCCGCTTCGCAAATTGGAAAAAGTGCATACACCGGGGCAAAAAACAATAGAAGAAGTAGCTTCCTATTTACAGGTGACGCCAGAAAAATGCATCAAGTCATTGCTCTTTAAAGTGGATGACCGTTACGTACTTGTACTTGTCCGCGGCGACCATGAAGCAAACGATGTAAAAGTGAAAAACTTATTTGACGCATCGGTCGTAGAGCTGGCAACACCGGAAGAAACGAAGCAAGCAATGAACTGTGAGGTCGGTTCGCTCGGTCCAATCGGTGTTAGCGAATCTGTTACCGTCGTTGCCGATCACGCGGTAAAAGCAATTGTCAATGGTGTATGTGGGGCGAATGAGGAAGGATATCATTATATTGGCGTCAATCCAGAGCGTGATTTTACTGTTTCTGAATATGCAGATTTACGTTTTATTCAAGAAGGAGATCCGTCTCCAGATGGAAAAGGCACGATTCGCTTTGCCCGCGGCATTGAAGTTGGCCACGTGTTTAAATTGGGCACGCGTTACAGCAAAGCGATGAACGCGACTTATTTAGATGAAAATGGACGTTCGCAAACGATGATTATGGGTTGCTACGGCATCGGCGTTTCCCGGTTAGTGGCTGCGATTGCCGAGCAATTTGCCGACGAAAACGGTCTTGTGTGGCCGGCATCAGTTGCTCCTTTCCACGTCCATCTTATTTCGGTGAATGCAAAAAATGAGGAGCAGCGTCAGCTTGCTGACGAATGGTATGAAAAGCTTGGACAAGCCGGCTTTGAAGTATTATATGATGACCGTCCGGAGCGCGCTGGCGTCAAATTTGCCGACAGCGATTTAATCGGAATTCCAATTCGGGTGACAGTTGGAAAGCGCGCTAATGAAGGAATTGTAGAAGTAAAAGTGCGCCAAACAGGCGAGTCAATGGAAGTGTCTGTAGACGAACTGATCGACACGATTCGACGTCTTTTACAACAATAAATATAGATTTTGAAGGGCTGTGCTGGTGAAAAGTAGAAATGTTACTTTTCAGACAGCCCTTCTGTTATTATATTAGGAGAGATGTGTAATCATTTTGAGAGGGGAAAGGATCGACGTCATGTTAACGAACGAGCAAAAAGAGCGATTTCAAGTGTTGTTGCAGCAGCTTGAATTGACGTCTGACGAATTTGTTCCGTATTTCTCTGAGGCAGGCATTCAAAAGCTTGTCATTGAAAAGGAGAAAAAATGTTGGCATTTCTATTTTTTGCTGCCGAAAATTTTGCCTTATCAGGTTTATCAACTGTTTACACAAAAGCTTGTTCATGCGTTCCATCATATCGCAAATGTGAAATATACAATACAAACGATCGATTCCCATTTTACGGAATCGGATGTGCGTGACTATTGGACGCTCTGTTTGCAAGAGTTGCAAGAAGGGGTCTCGCCGCTTTTATCGTTGCTTCATGAGCAAGTTCCGACTGTAAAAGGAAATAAACTATATGTTACTGCTCGCAATGATGCAGAAGCAATGGCGGTGAAGCGCCGCTTCGCCAAAAAAATAGCTGAAGTATATCAATCGTTTGGTTTTCCGCTTTTGCAGCTGGAAATAGAAGTCAAACAGTCAGAAAAAGATTTTGAGCAATTTATAGCGCAAAAACAGCAAGAAGATGCGGAACGTGCCTTAGCGGCATTAACGGAGATGACGAAAGAAACGAAATCGGAAACAGCGGGCAATGCGCCGGCAGGGCCGCTTATTATCGGTTATCCAATTAGAGAAGAAGAGGAAATTCGCACGCTAGACAGCATCGTCGAAGAAGAACGCCGCGTCGTTGTACAAGGATATGTGTTTGACGCGGAGATCAATGAGTTAAAAAGCGGACGGACGTTATTAACACTAAAAATCACCGATTATACAAACTCGATTTTAGTAAAAATGTTTTCACGCGATAAAGAAGATGCCGCACTGATGGCGGATGTAAAAAAAGGAATGTGGGTAAAGGTAAGAGGGAGTGTGCAAAATGATACGTTCGTCCGTGACCTTGTCTTAATCGCCAACGATATAAACGAAATAAAGGCGAAAGAACGCCAAGATACCGCTCCGGAAGGAGAAAAACGGGTGGAACTTCATTTGCACACGCCGATGAGCCAAATGGATGCGGTCACTTCCGTTACGAAGCTCATTGAACAAGCAAAAAAATGGGGCCACCCAGCGATCGCTGTTACGGACCATGCTGTTGTGCAGTCATTTCCAGAAGCGTACAGTGCCGCAAAAAAATACGATATGAAAGTATTGTACGGCGTCGAAGCAAACATTGTCGATGACGGCGTGCCGATCGCCTATAACGAAGCGCACCGCTTGCTTTCCGAGGACACGTACGTCGTCTTTGACGTGGAAACGACCGGTCTATCGGCGGTGTATAATACGATTATTGAACTTGCCGCTGTGAAAGTGAAGGACGGAGAAATTATCGACCGCTTTACTTCATTTGCCAACCCGCATCATCCGTTATCGATTACAACGATCGAGCTGACAGGCATTACCGATGACATGTTGAAAGATGCCCCAGATGTCGAAGAAGTGCTGCGCCAGTTTTACGACTGGATGGGCGATAGCATCCTTGTCGCACATAATGCTAGCTTTGACATTGGATTTTTAAATGTCGGCTTTACGAAACTCGGTCTTGGTAAAGTGACGAATCCGGTTATTGATACACTTGAATTAGCGCGGTTTTTATATCCAGAATTGAAAAATCACCGTTTAAACACGCTATGTAAAAAATTTGATATCGAGCTAACCCAGCATCACCGAGCGATTTACGATGCAGAAGCGACTGGGTATTTGCTTATGCGCCTATTAAAAGACGCGCAAGAACGAGGAATTTTATATCATGACGAATTAAATGAACGTTCGAAGGAAGAAGTGTCGTATCAACGATCCCGTCCGTTCCATGTGACATTGCTTGCGCAAAATGACATTGGATTAAAAAATTTATTCAAACTCGTTTCTTTATCACATGTGAAATATTTTTACCGGGTCCCGCGCATTCCTCGCTCAGTGCTTCAGCAGCATCGTGAAGGAATTTTAGTCGGTTCCGGCTGTGATAAAGGGGAAGTATTTGACAATATGATTCAAAAAGCGCCGGAAGAAGTCGAAGAAATCGCGAAATTTTACGATTTTCTCGAGGTGCATCCGCCGGAAGTGTACAAACCGCTGATTGAAATGGATTACGTAAAAGATGAAAATATGATCAAGGAAATTATCCGCAAGATCGTGATGCTCGGGGAAAAATTAAACATTCCTGTCGTTGCAACTGGAAACGTTCATTATTTAAATCCAGAAGATAAAATTTACCGAAAAATTTTGATTCACTCCCAAGGCGGAGCAAATCCGCTCAACCGTTATGAGCTGCCGGATGTATATTTTCGGACGACGGACGAAATGCTCAAGTGCTTCTCCTTTTTAGGAGAAGAAAAAGCAAAAGAAATCGTCGTTATGAATACGCAAAAAATCGCTGATCTTATTGGCGAGGTAAAGCCGATTAAAGATAAGCTGTATACGCCGCGCATTGAAGGGGCGGAAGAGGAAATTCGCGAAATGAGTTATCGGCGCGCCAAAGAAATTTACGGTGATCCGCTGCCGGAAATTGTTGAGCAGCGCTTGGAGAAAGAGTTAAAAAGCATTATCGGACACGGCTTTGCCGTCATTTATTTAATTTCCCATAAACTCGTAAAAAAATCGCTTGATGACGGCTACCTTGTCGGTTCGCGCGGATCTGTCGGCTCCTCTTTTGTCGCGACGATGACAGAAATTACGGAAGTAAATCCGCTGCCGCCGCACTATGTTTGTCCGAATTGCAAGCACTCGGAATTTTTCAATGACGGTTCGGTCGGTTCAGGATTTGACTTGCCGGATAAAAATTGTCCAAAATGCGGCACAAAATATAAAAAAGATGGGCATGATATTCCGTTTGAAACGTTCCTTGGCTTTAAAGGGGATAAAGTTCCGGATATCGACTTGAACTTCTCCGGGGAATATCAGCCGCGCGCCCATAACTATACGAAAGTATTGTTCGGAGAAGATAACGTATATCGCGCAGGAACGATCGGTACGGTGGCCGATAAAACGGCTTACGGTTTTGTCAAAGGGTATGCGAGCGATTTGAATTTGCAGCTGCGCAGTGCGGAAATCGACCGTCTTGCCGCGGGATGTACCGGGGTAAAACGGACAACCGGGCAGCATCCAGGAGGCATTATCGTCGTTCCGGATTATATGGACATTTACGATTTTACGCCAATTCAATATCCAGCTGACGATACGAGTTCCGAATGGCGCACGACGCATTTTGATTTCCATTCGATTCATGACAATCTTCTGAAGCTAGATATTCTTGGGCACGACGATCCGACGGTAATTCGTATGCTCCAAGATTTAAGCGGCATTGATCCAAAAACGATTCCGACGGACGATCCAGAAGTGATGAAAATTTTCAGCAGTACTGAATCACTTGGCGTCACGCCGGAACAAATTATGTGCAATGTCGGCACGCTCGGTATTCCAGAATTCGGAACGCGCTTTGTCCGGCAGATGCTTGAAGAAACGAAGCCAAAGACATTTTCCGAGCTGGTGCAAATTTCCGGCCTTTCCCATGGAACGGACGTCTGGCTTGGAAACGCTCAAGAGTTAATTCAAAACGGCACTTGCACCCTTTCTGAAGTAATTGGCTGCCGCGACGACATTATGGTTTATTTAATTTATCGCGGGCTTGAGCCGTCGCTTGCCTTTAAAATTATGGAATCGGTGCGGAAAGGAAAAGGGCTAACGCCGGAATTCGAAGAAGAAATGCGCAAACATGATGTGCCGGAATGGTATATTGAATCATGTAAAAAGATTAAATATATGTTCCCGAAAGCGCACGCTGCCGCGTACGTATTAATGGCGGTTCGCATTGCTTACTTTAAAGTGCATCATCCGCTTTTGTACTATGCTTCTTATTTTACAGTGCGTGCGGAAGACTTTGATTTGGACGCGATGATTAAAGGTTCTGCGGCGATTCGCAAACGCATCGAAGAAATTAATGCGAAAGGATTGAACGCGACGGCAAAAGAAAAAAGCTTGTTGACGGTATTAGAGGTCGCTTTAGAAATGTGTGAACGCGGATTCTCGTTTAAAAACATCGACCTTTACCGTTCACAGGCGACCGAATTCGTCATTGACGGCAATTCGCTTATTCCGCCATTTAACGCCATTCCGGGTCTTGGGACAAACGTGGCGCTCAACATCGTCCGTGCTCGCGAAGAAGGAGAATTTTTATCAAAAGAAGATTTACAGCAGCGCGGAAAACTTTCAAAGACGCTCATCGAATATTTAGAGAGCCGCGGTTGTCTTGATTCGTTGCCAGACCATAACCAGCTTTCCTTATTTTAAAGTCATCTTATCGCGTTGTCAGCGCTAAACAGATTAGCAAATAGGCTTTTCGTTTGTAACGGCATATAGCGCAAAACCGATGTCCCATTTTCAGCCGGACCTTAAAAAATCCATGACAAATAGGATCTCGTTTCGTTTTCCCATTGCAATATATTTTCCAATATGTTATAGTTTTAGTGGAAATGGTAAAGATAATGGGTAAGGAAAGAGTGGGGAAACCCACTCTTTCGTCTTGAATGGATGCCAATTGCTTTTCATTCCCCGCAGATTTGCAGGGGATTTTCTCGTTATAACGAACGGATGCAGTTTCTCTATGTTAGGAGGAAAAGAATGAGCAAAAAAGTGACGAATATAGTAGAAGAACTAGTCACTCCAATTCTTGCCGACATGGATTTAGAACTTGTGGATATCGAGTATGTAAAAGAGGGAAAAAATTGGTTTTTGCGTGTCTTTATTGATTCCGATAATGGTGTTGATATTGAACAATGCGGCATGGTGAGCGAAAAGTTAAGTGAAAAACTAGATGAAGTCGATCCAATTCCACACAACTACTTTCTTGAAGTTTCTTCACCTGGGGCGGAACGACCGTTAAAAAAACCGAAGGACTTTACAAAAGCGATTGGGAAAAATGTATATATCAAAACATATGAACCAATTGAAGGAGAAAAGGAATTTGAAGGCGAACTTATCAGTTTTGATGGAACAACAGTGTCTGTCACAGTTAAAGACAAAACTCGCAAAAAAACAATCGATATTCCGTATGAAAAAGTGGCGAGCGCAAGACTTGCTGTTATCTTTTTTTAATGGTAAAAGGGGGATTTTCGTTTCATGAATACACAATTACTCGATGCCCTAGCGGATATTATCCGTGAAAAAGGCATTAGCAAAGAAGTTGTGATGGAAGCGATTGAAGCGGCGATCATTTCTGCGTATAAACGCAATTTCGGCCAGGCGCAAAACGTACGGGTTGATTTAAATACAGAAACAGGAACGATCCGTGTATTTGCGCGTAAAGAAGTGGTTGATGAAGTAAATGATCCGCGCCTCGAAATTTCTTTAGAAGAAGCACAACGAATCAATCCGAATTATCAAATCGGCGATGTTCTCGAGTTAGAAGTAACGCCGAAAGATTTTGGCCGCATTGCGGCACAAACAGCGAAACAAGTTGTTACACAACGGGTGCGCGAAGCAGAGAGAAGCGTTATTTATGCTGAGTTTGTTGACCGTGAAGAAGATATCATGACAGGGATCGTACAACGTGTAGATCCTCGCTTTGTTTATGTCAGTCTCGGTAAAACAGAAGCGTTGCTGCCGGCTAGCGAACAAATGCCGAACGAAACATACAAACCGCACGACCGTATTAAAGTGTATATTACAAAAGTGGAAAAGACAACAAAAGGACCACAAATTTTTGTTTCACGCACCCATCCGGGATTGCTTAAGCGTCTTTTTGAACTGGAAGTCCCAGAAATTTATGATGGAACAGTAGAAATTAAATCCATTGCCCGTGAGGCGGGAGACCGCTCGAAAATTTCGGTGCATTCCGACAATCCGGAAGTGGATCCGGTCGGCGCGTGCGTCGGTCCAAAAGGGCAGCGGGTTCAAGCGGTTGTGGAGGAATTAAACGGGGAAAAAATTGATATCGTCCGCTGGTCTGCAGATCCTGTTGAGTTTGTCGCAAACGCATTAAGTCCGGCAAAAGTGTTGCGTGTAATCGTCAATGAAGAACAAAAAGCAACGACCGTAATCGTGCCGGATTATCAGCTGTCATTAGCAATCGGCAAACGCGGGCAAAACGCTCGGCTAGCAGCAAAGCTGACAAACTGGAAAATTGATATTAAAAGCGAATCGGAAGCGAGAGAATTAGGAATCGATCCATATGCGCAATCCACTTTTCTTGATTCAGAAGAGACATCGGTCAATAATGAAAATGACAGCAACCAATCATTCGATTTACAAGAAGAGAAAATCGAGTGAGGGGGGAGCGAGATGGCTGGTCAAAAGAAAGTTCCGTTGCGAAAATGCGTCGTGACTGGTGAAATGAAGCCAAAAAAAGAAATGATGCGCATCGTCCGCTCAAAAGATGGGGAAGTTTCCATTGATCCGACAGGAAAAAAGGCTGGTCGTGGCGCGTACATTACACTAGATAAAGAATGCATTTTACTAGCAAAAAAGAAAAATATTTTAGCCCATCATTTAAAAACGGAAATTCCTGATGCGCTGTATGATGAGTTGCTTCAGTTGGCAGAAAAGGAGACTGCTGCTGGAAATGAGCAATAACCGATGGGCATCATTATTGGGATTAGCGAATCGAGCACGGAAAGTAACTTCGGGTGAGGAGCTGACGGTCAAAGAAATTCGAAGCGGCAAAGCAAAACTCGTACTTTTAGCGGAGGATGCGTCAGAAAATACAATGAAAAAAATCAAAGATAAATGCTCTTCCTATGGCGTTCCGCTCCGTAAAGTGTCTGACCGTTATACGCTCGGGCATGCGATTGGAAAAGATGCCCGCGTCGTTGTTGCGATTATAGATGAAGGGTTTGCTAACAAACTACTGACGATGCTCGATTGATCTTTATGGGGGTGAATCTATGTCTAAAATGCGTGTATATGAGTACGCGAAAAAAAACAATGTACCGAGTAAAGACGTCATTCATAAATTGAAAGAAATGAATATTGAAGTTACCAATCATATGGCAACGTTGGAACCAGAAGTTGTCGAAAAGCTTGATCATACGTACAACAAAAAAAATGAGCGGCCGCAAGCTTCTGCTCCAAAGGAAAAACAAAAGGCGCCAGTAAAACCGAAAAATTATGTCGATGATTTTGATGACGAAGATGAAGAAGTAGTGAAAACAAAAGTTCCGAAGAAAAAAGCGGCAAACAAAAAGAAAGAAGGAAAAAAACACGATTTGCAATTACAGCAGCAAGAAAAGAAAATTTTCCATCAACAGAAAAAGAAAATTAAAGGGAAGGCAAAAGCGAAAGAACAGCAGCCTGTACAACAAGAGCAACCAATGAAGAAAGAAAAAGAGCTTCCTAAGAAGATTACGTTTGAAGGAACATTAACGGTTGCCGAACTAGCGAAAAAACTTGGGCGCGAACCTTCAGAAATTATTAAAAAGCTATTTATGCTCGGCGTTATGGCAACGATCAATCAAGAGTTAGATAAAGATGCGATCGAACTTATTTGTTCCGATTACGGAGTAGAAGTCGAAGAAAAAGTAGTCATTGATGAAACGAATTTTGAATCGATCGAAATTGTCGATGATCCTGAAGATTTAGTGGAACGTCCGCCGGTCGTCACGATTATGGGGCACGTTGACCATGGGAAAACGACGCTATTGGATTCGATTCGTCACTCCAAAGTGACGGAGCAAGAAGCAGGGGGTATTACGCAACATATTGGTGCATATCAAGTGACAGTTAACGATAAAAAAATTACGTTCCTTGATACGCCAGGACATGAGGCGTTTACAACAATGCGGGCAAGAGGAGCGCAAGTAACCGATATTGTTGTCCTCGTTGTTGCTGCGGATGATGGGGTGATGCCGCAAACAGTAGAAGCAATTAACCATGCGAAAGCGGCAAATGTCCCAATTATTGTTGCCATCAACAAAATGGATAAGCCGGATGCCAATCCAGATCGAGTGATGCAAGAATTAATGGAGTATAATCTTATTCCGGAAGAATGGGGCGGAGATACGATCTTCTGTAAACTGTCAGCAAAAACAGGAGAAGGTATTGACAATTTATTGGAAATGATTTTGCTTGTTAGCGAAATGGAAGAATTAAAAGCAAATCCAAATCGTCGTGCAACCGGAACTGTTATCGAGGCAAAACTGGATAAAGGCCGTGGACCAGTGGCAACGTTGCTTGTTCAAGCAGGAACGTTGCATGTCGGCGATCCGATTGTTGTTGGCTGCACATACGGCCGCGTGCGGGCGATGGTCAACGATACAGGGCGTCGTGTGAAAGAAGCAGGTCCTTCGACACCGGTGGAAATCACTGGTCTTCACGAAGTACCGCAAGCCGGAGACCGTTTCATGGTGTTTGAAGATGAGAAGAAAGCGCGGCAAATCGGAGAAGCGCGCGCACAAAAACAATTAATGGAACAACGCAACATGAAAGCTCGCGTTAGCCTAGATGACCTCTTTGAACAAATTAAACAAGGTGAAATGAAAGAATTAAATATTATTGTCAAAGCGGATGTTCAAGGATCGGTTGAAGCGCTGGTTGCTGCCCTGCAAAAAATCGAAGTCGAAGGAGTGCGCGTCAAAATTATCCATGCCGCTGTTGGCGCGATTACCGAATCGGACATTCTTTTAGCAACGACCTCAAATGCCATTGTCATCGGCTTTAATGTCCGTCCGGACGCCAATGCAAAACGCGTCGCCGAATCCGAAAAAGTCGACATTCGTCTGCACCGCATCATCTATAAGGTTATTGAAGAAATTGAAGCAGCGATGAAAGGAATGCTTGATCCGGAATATGAAGAAAAAGTCATCGGTCAAGCGGAAGTTCGTCAAACGTTTAAAGTATCGAAAGTTGGAACGATTGCCGGATGCTATGTGACAGATGGAAAAATTACGCGTGACAGCAAAGTGCGCCTGATCCGTCAAGGCATTGTCGTTTACGAAGGAGAAATCGATTCCTTGAAGCGCTTCAAAGACGATGTCAAAGAAGTGATGCAAGGATATGAATGCGGTTTGACGATTAAAAACTTCAACGATATTAAAGAAGGAGACGTTATTGAAGCGTACATTATGCAGGAAGTGGAAAGAAAATGATCGGCTTTGTCGCCTGTGAATGTGTAATTTATGATGCGCAATCATTAAAAGAAAAACGTGCTGTGTTACAACGAATAATGACACGGTTAAAACAAAAGTATAATATATCTATAGCCGAAATCGATCACCAAAACGTATGGCAGCGGACTACGCTCGGGATTGTCGCGATTACGTCCAATCGGGTGACAACCGAGCGGGAGCTGCAGCGAGCGCTTGCTTTGATCGATTCCTTTCCGGAATTGGAAAGAACGGTTACGACATTTGAGTGGTTTTAATCGAGGTGATTGGCAATGAATTTACGGGCTACACGTGTCGGTGAACAAATGAAAAAAGAATTAAGCGATATTATTGGTCGCAAATTAAAAGATCCACGTATCGGTTTTGTCACTGTTACTGATGTGCGCGTCACAGGCGACTTACAACAAGCAAAAGTGTATATAAGCGTGTTAGGTGATGAAGAACAACGCCAAAACACTTTAAAAGGGCTGGAAAAAGCAAAAGGATTTATCCGCTCCGAAATTGGGCAGCGCATTCGCTTGCGGAAAACACCAGAAATATTTTTCGAAATTGATGAATCAATCGAATACGGCAATCGCATTGAGCAATTAATCCGCCAAATTTCCACTGAGCACGAAGGCGGGAAAAAAGAAGAGGAAAACAAAGAGGAATAATGGATAGACAATTTGTCTATCCATTTCCATTATGTACATAATACATAAGTTATTTTACTAAGAAAGGGTGCGCAAATGGACGGAGTATTACTATTGCATAAACCGCCTGGAATGACATCACATGACTGTGTTGCACGCATTCGCCGGATGCTGCAAATAAAAAAGGTAGGGCATACAGGGACGCTTGATCCAAATGTATCGGGAGTATTGCCGATTTGCATTGGCAAAGCGACGCGCATCGCTGAGTTTTTAACAGGGGCTACGAAAACATATGAGGGGGAGGTTACACTAGGGATTGCTACGACAACGGAAGACAGCACAGGTGAAATCATCGCAAAACAAAAGGTAGACCGTGTTATTCCACGCGATGAAATCGAAGCGGTGTTCCGTCAATTGACGGGAGAAGTTGCGCAAACGCCACCAATGTATTCCGCGGTAAAAGTGAAAGGAAAGAAACTATACGAATATGCGCGTGCGGGCATTGAAGTCGAGCGGCCGACTCGCATTGTGACGATCCATGAACTAACATTGCTTGATGAAAGAGACGCGTTTGCAGGAGACATCGTTTCGTTTCGTTTTCGTGTCACTTGCAGCAAAGGTACATATATTCGTACATTAGCAGTGATGATCGGCGAACGTCTTGGCTACCCAGCCCATATGTCCGACCTTGTTCGTACTGCATCCGGTCCATTTTCCTTGCAAGATTGCGTCACATTTGAACAATTAGAGCAGTACATAGAGAGCGGCCAACTGAAGTCGATTTTACTGCCGATTGGCAAAGCACTTTTTCATTTGCCGAAATATGAAATAAATGATAAAGTAGCAGAGAAAGTAAAAAACGGAGCAATATTGCCGCTTCCAGCTTTTTTACAGTCGCTCGAGGGACCGGTATTAATGATAAGCAAGCAAAGAGAGGCACTTGCCCTTTATATAAAACATCCTACTAAACCTCACTTAATGAAACCGTTAAAAGTACTTCGATGATAAGGAAAGTTGCAAAAAAACAGAAGGTGATTAAAGAAAATGAAAACATTGTTTATTTCGCATCCCCATCATATAAAAAAAGAAAAGCTGCCCCCTACTGTTATGGCGCTTGGCTATTTTGACGGCATTCATCTTGGGCACCAAGAAGTGATTCGCACAGCAGTGAAAATCGCGGCGGAGAAAGGATATAAAAGCGCGGTAATGACGTTTCATCCCCATCCTTCTGTCGTGCTTGGAAAAAAGGAAAAACACATTCATTTGATTACGCCGCTAAAGAAAAAAGAACAGCTAATTGCCAAACTTGGCATCGATTTTTTATATATCGTTGAGTTTACTCCTGCGTTTGCACAATTGTTTCCACAACAATTTGTGGATCAGTATATTATCGGTTTTCATGTGAAACACGTTGTTGCCGGCTTTGATTTTACTTACGGGCGTCTTGGAAAAGGAACAATGGAGACATTGCCATTTCATTCGCGTGATCAATTTACGCAGACGGTGGTTCCAAAATTGAGCTTTGCTGGAGAGAAAATAAGCTCCACTTATGTTCGAAAGTTGCTGAAAAACGGAGAGGTAGAGCAACTGCCGCGCTTGCTCGGCCGCTTTTATGAAGTGGAAGGAACGGTTGTTAACGGCGAACGTCGCGGAAGAACAATTGGATTTCCAACGGCAAATATTGCGTTAAATGATGATTATTTATTGCCGGCCGTTGGTGTATATGCCGTGAAAGTAAAAATCGGGACGGACGTATTTGAAGGGGTGTGCAATGTTGGATATAAACCGACTTTTCACTCTACCCGTGAAGGCATGCCGAATATCGAGGTGCACATTTTCGATTTTGCGGAAGACATTTATGGGGAAACGATGACGATTGAGTGGCATATGCGCTTAAGAAGTGAGCAAAAATTTGAGAGCGTGGATGAATTAATTGCGCAAATCAAGCGGGATAAAGAAAAAGCGCAAGCATACTTTCGCAATTTCACCGAAAACACTTGCATTTTATCGCAAAAAGAGGTATTCTAATGAATGTATGCAAAATAACCATTGCTTGGCAAGTCGAGTCACCGACGCTTGCTAGGTAATTGGGGTTTATAAACGAGGAGGTGAATAAGGATGGCATTAACACAAGAGCGTAAAAGAGAAATTATCGAGCAGTTTAAAATTCATGAGAACGATACAGGTTCTCCGGAAGTGCAAATTGCTATCCTTACAGAGCAAATCAACAATTTAAATGAACATTTACGCGTTCATAAGAAAGACCATCATTCGCGTCGCGGATTGCTTAAAATGGTCGGTAAACGTCGCAATTTATTGACTTATTTACGCAATAAAGATATTGCGCGCTATCGTGAATTAATTAACAAACTTGGATTACGTCGATAAAAAAAAGCGGGAGCATTCCCGCTTTTTTGCTAGTTATATAAGCGATTTTTCGCTATGATTAATAAATAGGAACTGATACATTGCCAATGATTCGTCCATACTAACAGTATATACATTCGTTTATTTTCGATTTGTACATAGAGAGGAGTACTCGTTTATATGGAGCAAGAAAAACGCATTTTTTCCATAGACTGGGCTGGACGGCCGCTTGTCGTGGAAATTGGCCAATTAGCGAAACAAGCGAATGGAGCGGTATTAGTCCGTTATGGCGACACAGTGGTATTAAACACAGCAACGGCATCAAAAGAAGCAAAAAACGTCGACTTTTTTCCACTAACGGTCAACTATGAGGAGCGTCTTTATGCGGTTGGTAAAATTCCGGGAGGATTTATTAAGCGGGAAGGACGTCCTAGTGAAAAAGCGATTTTAGCAAGCCGTTTAATTGACCGGCCAATTCGTCCATTGTTTGCGGAAGGATTCCGCAATGAAGTGCAAATTGTTTCGATGGTCATGAGTGTAGACCAAGATTGTTCTCCGGAAATGGCGGCGTTATTCGGTGCGTCACTTGCCTTAACGATTTCGGATATTCCGTTTGAGGGACCGATTGCCGGTGTTACAGTCGGCCGTGTGGATGGAGAGTTTGTGATTAATCCGACTGTCGAACAATTGGAAAAAAGCGATATTCATCTTGTTGTTGCCGGCACGAAAGACGCGATTAATATGGTCGAAGCTGGAGCGGACGAAGTGCCGGAAGAAGTGATTTTAGAAGCGATTATGTTCGGACATGAAGAAGTAAAACGGCTGATCGCTTTCCAAGAGGAAATCGCCGCCCAAGTAGGCAAAGAAAAAATGGAAGTAGTTCTTTATGAGCTTGATCCTCAACTAGAAGCAGAAATTCGCCAACTGGCGGAAGAGGATATTAAACGAGCTGTTCAAGTGCCAGAAAAATTGGCGCGTGATGCAGCAATTGAGGAAGTAAAAGCTAGTGTCATCGCAAAATACGAAGAACAAGAAGCAGATGAAGAAACATTAAAACAAGTAAATGAAATTTTGCATAAACTTGTTAAAGAAGAAGTGCGGCGGCTTATTACCGAAGAAAAAATACGTCCGGACGGCCGTAAGATTGACGAAATTCGGCCTCTCTCCTCTGAAGTCGGCGTATTGCCGCGCACGCACGGTTCAGGGCTGTTTACGCGCGGACAGACGCAAGTGCTTAGTGTTTGTACGTTAGGAGCGCTTGGCGATGTACAAATATTGGACGGGCTTGGTATTGAAGAAACGAAACGGTTTATGCACCACTATAACTTCCCGCCATTTTCGGTTGGCGAAACAGGACCGATGCGCGGGCCAGGCCGCCGTGAAATTGGACACGGAGCGCTTGGAGAACGAGCGTTAGAACCGGTCGTTCCATCTGAAAAAGAATTTCCATATACCATTCGCCTTGTTTCCGAAGTGCTAGAATCGAACGGTTCGACATCTCAAGCTAGCATTTGTGCAAGCACGCTCGCGATGATGGATGCAGGTGTCCCGATTAAAGCACCGGTAGCGGGAATCGCGATGGGACTTGTGAAAAACGATGACAATTATACGATTTTGACAGATATTCAAGGCATTGAAGACCATCTCGGAGATATGGATTTTAAAGTAGCGGGTACGGCAAAAGGCGTCACCGCTTTGCAGATGGATATTAAAATTAAAGGCTTATCTCGTGAAATATTAGAAGAAGCGCTCCAGCAAGCGAAAAAAGGTCGTATGGAAATTTTAGAACATATGATGCAAACGATCCGCGAGCCGCGCAAAGAGTTGTCGAAATACGCTCCGAAAATTTTAACGATGCAAATTAATCCAGAAAAAATTCGCGAAGTCATCGGCCCAAGCGGAAAACAAATTAATAAAATTATTGATGAAACCGGCGTAAAAATTGATATCGAACAAGATGGAACAATTTTCATCTCGTCTGTCAACGAAGCGATGAACCAAAAGGCGAAGCAGATTATCGAAGATATCGTTCGCGAAGTCGAAGTCGGGCAAATTTATTTGGGTAAAGTGAAGCGCATTGAGAAATTTGGGGCATTTGTTGAATTGTTCAACGGCAAAGACGGTCTCGTTCATATTTCCGAATTAGCAGAAGAGCGTGTCGGAAGAGTGGAAGATGTCGTTTCGATCGGCGATGAAATTTTAGTAAAAGTAATGGAAATTGATAAACAAGGACGCGTTAATTTATCGCGAAAAGCAGTATTGCGCGAGAAAAAGGAAAAAAAAGGCAAACGTCCGGAACGGCATAGAATGAAGCCTTAGGATTTCGCTCCTTAAGGCTTCTTTGTTGTGGGGGAAAGTTCTATCTTGTCCCTTCTTCACATATTTGTAGTATAAAAGGAGGGACAGATGTGAACAGAAATTATACCCGCTATTTATCGGTGGCGATTATGTTTTTCTTTGTTTGGGTCATCATCAATCAGCCACCAGTGAGCCAATATATTACCGTTTTTTCACAAAAAGGGAATATTATGGCTATGAAAGGAGCCGATAAGCTCTATGCAGAAATTGTAGAAAAAGCAAAACAGTATGAAATTCCCCCACAAGATGCGGTCATCGATCGAGTATGGAAAGCAACGCCTGGTTATAACGGATTAAAAATCGATGTGCAAGCTTCGTATGAAAATATGAAAAAGGAAGGAAAGTTTGATGAACGGAAGCTTGTGTACAAACAAGTTCCTCCACGTGTTCATTTAGGAGATTTGCCGCCAGCACCGATTTATCGGGGACATCCGGATAAACCGATGGTCGCATTTCTCATCAATGTGGCATGGGGAAATGAGTATATTCCGAAAATGCTCGATATTTTAAAAAAGCATAACGTGAAGGCAACGTTTTTTTTGGAAGGGCGTTGGGTAAAAAATCATCCTGATATGGCAAAAATGATTGTAGATGCTGGTCACGAAATAGGAAATCATTCATATAGCCATCCTGACTTTAAGTCGCTAGATAATGAAAAAATCCGCAAGGAACTAGTCAAAACGAACGAAATCATCGAAGCGACAACCGGGGTGAAATGCAAATGGTTTGCTCCTCCAAGCGGGAGCTATCGTGATGATGTCGTGAAAATCGCCGCTGATTTAGATATGAAAACAATTATGTGGAGCGTCGATACAATTGATTGGCAAAAACCGTCTCCATCTGTTATAGTGAGACGGGTAATGTCCAAAGTTCATCCCGGTGCAATGATTTTGATGCATCCAACGCTATCAACGGCCGAGGCGCTTGAGCCGCTTATTATTTCGATTCAGCAAAAAGAATATGAAATTGGTAATGTGTCTACATTATTAGACGAAAAGAGAATTGTACAAAAATAGGAGGAACGTGATGTTGAT
Source organism: Parageobacillus galactosidasius (assembly GCF_002217735.1). Lineage (NCBI taxonomy): Bacteria > Bacillati > Bacillota > Bacilli > Caryophanales > Anoxybacillaceae > Parageobacillus > Parageobacillus galactosidasius. The sequence continues at coordinate 1,249,771 of NZ_NDYL01000001.1, forward strand.
TAATAAATATACTTGCAAAAACGGAGTACGAATCGTGCTAGAACAAATTCCGACAGTGCGTTCTGTCGCGATCGGGATATGGATTGGAACAGGTTCACGCAATGAGACGGAGCAAAATAATGGAATTTCACACTTTTTAGAACATATGTTCTTTAAAGGGACAAAAACGCGCACGGCAAGAGAGATTGCCGAAGCGTTTGACAGTATTGGCGGTCAAGTAAATGCGTTTACTTCTAAAGAATATACTTGCTATTATGCCAAAGTATTAGATGAGCATGCATCATTTGCTCTCGAAATGTTAGCAGATATGTTTTTCCATTCTACTTTTGTTGATGAGGAATTACAAAAGGAGAGAAATGTCGTACTAGAAGAAATTAGAATGTATGAAGATACACCGGATGATATTGTTCATGATTTATTAAGCAAAGCTTGCTATGCGAATCATCCGCTTGGTTATCCAATTTTAGGAACGGAAGAAACGCTGCGCACGTTTACGAGCGATTCGTTGCGCGGATATATGGCTGATTATTATACTCCGGATCGTGTCGTTATTTCCATTGCCGGTAATGTTGACGAAAGTTTTGTTCAGCAAGTGGAAAGCTATTTTGGTTCTTTCACGGCAAAACAAAAAGCTAGCGAATCACCAGCGCCGTTATTTCAGCCGCAAAAATTAGTGCGGCAAAAAGATACGGAACAAGCGCATTTATGTATCGGATTCAACGGGCTTCCTGTCGGCCATCCGGATATTTACACATTAATTATTTTAAATAATATTTTAGGTGGCAGCATGAGCAGTCGTCTTTTCCAAGAGGTCCGTGAACAGCGCGGTTTAGCATACTCGGTCTTTTCTTATCACTCTTCTTACCAAGATAGTGGATTACTAGCGATTTATGCCGGAACAGGCAACAATCAGCTTGATTTGTTATTTGAAACGATACAAGAAACGATCGATGCATTAAAAGAAGATGGAATTACTGAAAAAGAACTAAAAAACAGTAAAGAACAAATGAAGGGAAGTTTAATGTTAGGTTTAGAAAGCACAAATAGCCGGATGAGCCGCAACGGCAAAAACGAATTGTTGCTTGGGCGCCATCGTTCTCTTGATGAAATTATTGAGGAAATTAATAGCGTAACCGTGGAAAAAGTGAATGAACTTGCACGTTGTATTTTTAATGAAGATTATGCGCTTGCCTTAATTAGTCCAAGCGGTCAATTACCGAACCGAATCAGTTCGTAAGCAAGTTGATAGCAACATCGTTGTGCGAAAATGCCTGCTAAAATGCAGGCATTTTTTTATTTTCCTCATCTTACAATAATAGAAAGAAAAGAAAGGAGGAGAACGCGGTGAGGTTAAGCGAGTTAAGCGGCAAAGAAATTGTGGATGCAAGACGCGCCGAACGGCTCGGGGTGCTAGGACAGACGGATTTGGAAATCAATGAGCAAACTGGGCAAATTCAAGCATTGCTCATTCCGACAGGAAAATGGTTTGGATTTCGGAAAGAGGGGAGCGAAATTCGCGTTCCGTGGAAATATATAAAAAAAGTTGGTACGGATATGATTATTATCGATTTTCCGGATGAATGATCAAGAGTGCATGTGATCGCCAAAGGCGGTCACTTTTTTCTTTTAAACTGGAGATATTCACCTACAATTCCTTTTTTACATAAGATGTGAAAAGAAATAAAGCTAAAATATAAGTTTCGCATAAAGAAGGTGAGCATACACGATGATGCTAACAGGCATGCATATTGCCATTATAGGTGGGGACGCAAGGCAATTAGAAGTCATACGCAAATTAATTGAGCTAGATGCGAAATTGTCTTTAGTTGGCTTTGATCAATTAGCGCATCATTTTACGGGAGCGACAAAGTTGAGAATAGATGAAGTCGATTTCGCCGATTTAGATGCGATTATTTTGCCGGTTCACGGAACAACTCCGGATGGAAAAGTAAATACCGTGTTTTCGCATGAACCAATTCCCTTTACAGAAGAAATGATGTTAAAAACACCGAAGCATTGCACGGTCTATTCCGGGATTAGTAATAGCTACTTGGACAATTTAATGAAAACCGTCGACCGCAAATATGTTCAATTATTTGAACGCGACGATGTAGCGATTTATAACTCGATTCCAACCGCAGAGGGAACGATCATGATTGTCATTCAGCATACCGATTTTACGATTCATGGTTCTCGCGTAGCGGTCCTTGGGCTTGGGCGCGTCGGCATGACGGTTGCACGTACATTTGCTGCACTTGGTGCAAAAGTGAAAGTAGGGGCACGCCGCTCGGAGCATCTGGCCCGCATTACAGAAATGGGTCTTACCCCGTTTCATCTCAATGATTTAGAAAAAGAAGTGCAGGATATCGATATTTGCATTAATACCGTTCCGCATTTAATCGTAACGGCAAGTGTCATCGCAAAAATGCCGGCGCATACGCTTATCGTTGATTTAGCTTCAAAGCCTGGCGGCACCGATTTTCGTTACGCCGAAAAGCGTGGAGTAAAAGCGATCCTCGCACCAGGGCTGCCGGGAGTTGTTGCGCCAAAAACAGCAGGGCAAATTATCGCAAATGTTCTTTCACAACTATTATATACAGATTTAGAAAAAAGAAAGGGGAATGTGTAAATGAGTTTAAAAGGAAAGCGAATCGGATTTGGGTTGACAGGTTCTCATTGCACGTATGACGCGGTCATGCCGGAAATTGAAAAATTAGTAAACGAAGGAGCGGAAGTATTGCCAATTGTTACGTATACGGTAAAAACGACAAACACTCGCTTTGGCGAAGGAGAAGAATGGGTGAAGAAGCTAGAAGAAATAACAGGAAACGAAGTGATTGATACGATTGTCAAAGCAGAGCCGCTCGGTCCGAAAATTCCTCTTGATTGTATGGTTATTGCCCCACTGACAGGAAACTCGATGAGCAAACTTGCTAACGCGATGACAGATTCGCCTGTATTAATGGCAGCAAAGGCAACGATGCGTAATCACCGCCCGGTTGTTCTTGGCATTTCCACGAATGATGCGTTAGGATTAAATGGGGTAAACTTAATGCGCCTAATGGCGGCGAAAAATATTTATTTTATTCCGTTTGGCCAAGACGCCCCGCATACAAAACCGAATTCGATGGTGGCAAAAATGTCGCTGTTGCATGATACGGTCCTCGCCGCATTAGAAGGAAGACAGCTTCAGCCGGTCATTATTGAAAAATTCCGGGATCAATAAGCAATCGATAGAAAACTCACTCCTATGCATAAAAATTTTCACTCCTTTAAAGTGGAATATGGTAAAATAAAAACTATAAATTTACCAATGTGATTGAGTGACTATGCGGAAGGAGAATGGTTCATGGAACAAAGACGTTTTCATGTTGCAGTCGTAGGAGCAACTGGCGCAGTTGGCCAACAAATGGTGCAAACGCTCGAAAATAGAAATTTCCCAGTCGGAAAGCTGACATTATTATCATCAGAACGTTCAGCAGGAAAAAAAATGCGCTTTCGCGGCGAAGAAATCGAAGTGCAAGCCGCAAAACCGGAAAGCTTTGAAGGGGTGGATATCGCCCTGTTTAGTGCAGGCGGATCTGTCTCCAAAGCATTGGCACCGGAAGCGGTCAAACGCGGGGCAATCGTGATCGATAACACGAGCGCGTTTCGTATGGAAGAAAACGTCCCGCTCGTTGTCCCTGAAGTGAACGAAAATGATTTAACATGGCATAATGGCATTATCGCCAATCCGAACTGTTCAACGATCCAAATGGTCGTTGCGCTTGAACCGATTCGCCAAGCGTTCGGTCTAAAAAAAGTGATCGTTTCCACGTATCAAGCTGTATCCGGCGCCGGGGTGCAGGCGATTGAGGAATTAAAGGCGCAATCGAAAGCGGTGTTAAACGGTGAGCCGGTGACACCGGAAATTCTGCCAGTAAAATCGGACCGTAAACATTATCAAATTGCTTTTAATGCCATCCCGCAGATTGATAAATTCCAAGAAAACGGCTTTACATTTGAAGAAATGAAAATGATCAATGAAACGAAAAAAATTATGCATATGCCGGAGCTGCAAGTGGCAGCAACATGTGTGCGCATCCCGGTCATTAGCGGCCATTCGGAATCCGTATATATTGAAATTGAAAAAGATGGGGTCAGTGCAGACGACATTAAAGCGGTATTAAAAGATGCTCCGGGTGTCATTTTACAAGATGACCCAAGCGAACAAGTATATCCAATGCCAGTTGATTGTGTTGGCAAATACGATGTGTTTGTCGGACGAATTCGCAAGGATTTAGATCATGACCGGGCGTTCCATTTATGGGTCGTATCTGATAATTTACTAAAAGGCGCGGCATGGAATTCCGTGCAAATTGCGGAAAGTTTAATTAAACTAGGGATTGTAAAATAAATAGAGAAGCGAATTACATCGAGGTGTTAACATGAAAATCATTGTTCAGAAGTTTGGCGGCACATCCGTCCGTGACGAACGAGGGCGTGATTTTGCACGCAAGCATATTGAAAAAGCGCTTGAAGACGGCTATAAAGTAGTTGTTGTCGTCTCGGCGATGGGGCGAAAAGGAGAACCGTATGCGACGGATACGCTCCTTAGCCTCATCGGCGGGGCTAACAATTATGTCACGAAGCGCGAACAAGATATGCTAATGGCGTGCGGTGAAATTATTTCTAGCGTTGTTTTTACGAATCTATTAAATAAGCATGGAATAAAAGCAACTGCGTTTACTGGCGCGCAAGCAGGTTTCCGAACGAACGATGATTATACGAATGCGAAAATTATCGAAATGCGGTGCGAACGCCTGCTTAAAGCATTGAACGAATACGATGTCGTTGTCGTTGCTGGCTTTCAAGGCGCGACAGAAAATGGCGATATTACAACGCTTGGGCGCGGCGGAAGCGATACGTCTGCGGCGGCGCTTGGTGCGGCGTTAAACGCCGAATGGGTCGATATTTTTACCGATGTCGAAGGGGTGATGACTGCAGACCCGCGCATTGTCGAAAACGCCCGTCCGCTCGATGTCGTCACGTATACGGAAATTTGCAATATGGCCTATCAAGGGGCAAAAGTGATTCATCCACGCGCTGTTGAAATTGCGATGCAGGCAAAAGTGCCGTTGCGCGTTCGTTCAACGTATTCCGATTCTTTAGGAACGCTTGTTACATCTGCTATTCGTTCGAAAAAAGGAAGCGATGTAAAAGAGCGGTTAGTCACTGGCATTACTTATGTTTCCAATATTACGCAAATTAAAGTACAGGCGAAAGAGGGACATTATGAATTGCAGTCCGATGTTTTTAAGGCGATGGCGAATGAAGGAATTAGCGTCGACTTCATTAACATCTCGCCAAACGGTGTTGTTTATACGGTTTCTGGTGAAATGACAGAGCGAGCGGTCGCTGCCCTTCGCCGTATTGGTTATGAACCGATCGTTACACCAGGATGTGCGAAAGTATCTACAGTCGGAGCAGGGATTGCTGGAGTCCCTGGAGTGACGGCAAAAATCGTTACGGCTCTTTCTGAGCAAGGAATTCAAATTTTACAATCAGCCGATAGCCATACGACCATTTGGGTATTAGTGAAAGAGGAAGATATGAAAAAAGCGGTGAACGCGTTGCATGATGCATTCCATCTTTCCGAGGAATCGGCGGAAGAGTACGATTTAAAATTGGAGTGAGGAGTGAGGGTATTGATCCAATTTGGCAAAATCGTGACAGCGATGGTAACGCCGTTTGATCATAAAGGAAATATCGATTTTGCAAAAACGACCAAGCTTGTCGATTATTTGCTCGAAAACGGAACAGATTCGCTCGTTGTTGCCGGAACGACAGGCGAATCGCCAACATTAACAACGGAAGAAAAAGTTGCTTTATTCCGTCACGTTGTTTCGGTTGTGAACGGGAGAGTTCCAGTTATTGCTGGGACTGGAAGCAACAATACACACGCATCGATTGAGTTGACGAAGAAAGCGGAAGAAGCTGGCGTCGATGCGGTAATGTTAGTAGCGCCGTATTATAATAAACCGAATCAAGAAGGGTTATATCAACACTTCAAAGCGATTGCCGAAAGCACGTCGCTTCCGGTGATGCTCTATAATATTCCTGGACGTTCTGTTGTGAACATGTCTGTTGACACGGTTGTTCGTTTATCGGAAATTCCAAACATCGTTGCTATAAAAGATGCGAGCGGCAATTTAGATACGATGACGGAAATAATCGCCCGGACGAGAGAGGATTTTCTGCTTTACAGCGGTGACGATAACATCACCCTTCCGGTATTGGCGATTGGCGGTGCCGGCGTTGTGTCTGTTGCCTCTCATATTATTGGCAATGAAATGCAACAAATGATTGCTGCTTTCGAAGCAGGGGAACTTGCCAAAGCGGCAAAACTGCATCAAAAGCTGTTGCCAATTATGAAAGGGTTATTTGCAGCGCCAAATCCTGTACCGGTAAAAACGGCGCTGCAGTTAAAAGGATTAGACGTTGGTTCTGTTCGTCTGCCGCTTGTCCCGCTTACCGAACAAGAGCGCATCGAGCTAATGAATTTATTAAATACATTATAAAAGCCAAAAGGAAAACCAATCCGCATAGGCGGATTGGTTTTTTGCTGTTATAAAGCGCTTCATAAATCATCTTGTATTCAAAATCTCCCATCAGTTATAATAAAATCAAGTGACTTTGAGCGGGTTAGTATCATCATAGGAGGACGTGACATTGAAAACGAAACAAGTAGAGAAAATAAGGATTTTTTCCCTTGGGGGAGTCGGGGAAATCGGTAAAAACATGTATGTGGTCGAGCTGGATGACGACATTTTTGTGATCGACGCCGGCGTCATGTTTCCTGAGGACGAGATGCTTGGGATTGACAAAGTGATTCCTGACATTAGCTATCTCATTGAACGCCAAGATCGCATTAAAGCAATTTTTTTAACCCACGGGCATGAGGAACATATTGGAGCCATTGCTTACGTGTTGAAAAAGATTACGGCGGTGCCGGTGTACGGAACAAAGCTTACGTTAGGATTGGCGGAATCGATTTTGAAGGAACAGGGGATTACAAACGCAAAACTAATCGAAATTCGCTCCGATTCAGAAATTTTGTTTGATAAAGCAAAAGTGACGTTTTTCCGAACGATTCATAGCATCCCTGATTCGGTTGGGATTAGCATTCATACATCCCAAGGCGCCATTGTCTATACGAGCGACTTTAAATTTGACCAGACTCCATATGGCAAAAATCGAGCCGATTTAGGGAAAATGGCGCAGATTGGCGAACAAGGAGTGCTTTGCCTATTATCCGATAGTACGAATGCGGAAAGACCGGGTTATACGGGATCGGACACGCTTGTAGCCCAGGAAATTGCCGATGTTATTTATAACGCGAATGGTCGGGTTTTTGTTGCTTGCTATGCGTCGAACATCACCAGAATTCAACAAGTATTACATGCGGCAAAAATGTACGGACGGAAGGTAGCGGTTGTAGGGAAAACGTTGCATAAAGTGATGGATATTGCTGTTCGGCTTGGATATTTACATCTTCCGGAAAAAGTGACTATTTCCATCCATGACATTGACCGCTATGATGACAAGGAACTTATTATTTTAACAACAGGCGGGCATGGCCAACCGATGAGCGCATTGGCCCGTATGGCTAAACAAGTACACAAGCAGGTCAACATAAAAGAAGGAGATACTGTCATTGTTGCGGCATCGGTGATGCCTGGATATGAATTAGTATTTTCAAAAACCATTGATGCACTGTATCGTGCCGGAGCGAACGTCATTTACCGCGAGAGAAAAGTGCACGTGTCTGGACACGCATGCCAAGAAGAATTGAAGCTAATGCTTAATTTAATGAAACCGAAATATTTTATTCCTGTTCATGGCGAATATCGTATGCAAAAAGCACACGCTAATCTTGCAAAAGCGGTTGGCATCTCCGAAGATAGGACGTTTTTGATTGACAAAGGTGATGTCATTGAATTTCGCAATGGAGTAGCGCGTCCTGGAGGAAAAGTTCCGTACGGCAACATTTTGATTGATGGTCTTGGCATAGGCGATGTTGGCAACATTGTTTTAAGAGACCGGCGTCTTCTTTCGCAAGATGGGATTTTAATTGTTGTCGTTACATTGAGCAAAGAGTCAAAAAAAATTATCGCTGGACCGGAAATTATTTCGCGTGGTTTTGTCTATGTCAGAGAATCAGAATCATTGCTTGATGAAGCAACAAAAATCGTTGCAAATATTGTGAATAAATGCTTGCAAACCTATATGATCGAATGGTCGTCATTAAAATCAAACATTCGCGAAGCATTGAGCCAATTTTTATTTGAAAAAACAAAACGAAAACCGATGATTTTACCAATTATTATGGAAGTATAATACAATCATGCTCAAAGTCAACGAACATGCCGATAGGAAATTCCTATCGGCATTTTTCTTTTCCAACTCGAGCATACTATATGTATGACGGAAAGAAAGGAGAATATGCATGGAAAAAGAGCGTTACATACAATCGGAATCAGAAGAAAACCAAGAAACGAAAGAGGAACAAGTAACAGCGGCGATTCAACAGCTAGGTCAAACAAACATTCCGCAAATGACGCCGGATACAAACATTCATTGTTTAACGATTGTCGGGCAAATTGAGGGACATATTCAACTTCCACCGCAAAATAAAGCAACGAAGTACGAACATGTTATTCCACAAATTGTTGCCATTGAACAAAATCAAAATATTGAAGGCCTGCTCGTTATTTTAAATACGGTAGGCGGAGATGTAGAAGCAGGATTAGCGATTGCGGAAATGCTTGCGTCCTTATCGAAACCGACCGTTTCTATCGTATTAGGAGGCGGTCATTCGATTGGTGTGCCGATTGCGGTTTCTTGTGATTATTCATTTATTACCGAAACGGCAACGATGACGATTCACCCTGTTCGATTGACTGGGCTGGTCATTGGCGTTCCGCAAACATTTGAATATTTGGATAAAATGCAAGAGCGAGTTGTTCGCTTTGTTACAAAACATTCCAAAATTACGGAAGAAAAATTTAAGGAACTTATGTTTTCCAAAGGGAATTTAACGCGTGATATCGGCACCAATGTTGTCGGCCCTGATGCGGTAAAATACGGACTTATTGATGAAGTCGGCGGCGTTGCTCAAGCGATGAACAAATTGCGCGAATTAATTGAACTGAACAAATCAGGGGAAAGGAAGATTGTCCAATGATTTTATATACGATCATGCCGGAACATCTTATCTTCCAAACTGCCAAGGAAGAATACGAAAAACGAACAATGGTATACTATGATGGAATTCCATTTCTTGTACAAAAAACGGAAACCAATGAATATGAAATTGTTCAAAATTTAAGTACGAATCCGCTTCATTTTTTAGAACAAAAATATGCACCAGGAACGAGATTTACGATTTCTTCCACAACATCGTAATGAATTCCATGTCCATTCGTGATATAATAATAAACAAACGGAAAAAAGCAGCCAAGTATGGCTGCTTTTTTCCAATCTTTCAGTTTGTTTATTGGAGTGAATAGTTGTGGCAAAACGGAAACGACAGAAAAAATCAAGACGGCCAAAGCAGTCAAAGCAACATTGGAAAGAAGCATTTCAATTTGAATTGCTTGGTCTTACGATGTTAGCGATTTCCGTCATCGCGATGGCGCGTCTTGGGCTAGTTGGAAAGACGCTCGTATTTATTGCGCGTTTTTTCTTTGGAGAATGGTATATGCTGCTGTTTGTAGCCTTATTTATATTGTCGTTTTATATCATTTGGAAACGTGCATGGCCTTCGTTTACTCATCGCATTCTTCTCGGTTTATATATTATCGTTTCCGCGCTTTTATTACTAAGTCACGAAACGTTATTCGATTTATTGTCCCGACGCGGGCAATTTGACCCTAGCATCATTCGAACAACATGGGAGTTGTTTTGGAACGAAGTGCAGGGAGAATCGGCGAATACTGATTTAGGCGGCGGGATGGTCGGGGCGTTTTTCTTCGCGGCAAGCTATCAATTATTTGATGAACTTGGAACAAAATGGATTTGTTTTTTTCTTTTTATCATCGGGGCTGTTTTTATTACCGGAAAATCATTGAGTGAAACAGTGGGAAAAGTGGTGATCATAATCGCTTCTTTTCTCAAGGAGCAATGGCTGGCGTTTGTTGCGGATATAAAACAGTGGGGCGGTAAAAAGCAGGGACGAAAACGGCAAAAAACAAGAACTCCACAACCCGACAAGCAACATGACAGCACAGAAGAGGAGCCGATCATACAAGAAGGAGAAACGCTCTCTCCTCCGCCGATTATTTCTGATTTTACTGCCGCGCGTTCGAATGAGATAGAACAAGAACGAGAGCAGGAAAACGCAGAAGACATTGAGGAAGAGGCGTCTGGGCCGTTAGCGTTTTCGGAAATGGAAAATATTGATTATCAACTTCCGCCTCTTGAACTGCTCCATCTTCCAAAACAATCAAACCAAGCGAAAGATCATGCAAACATTTATGCAAATGCGCGCAAGCTGGAAAAAACATTTCAAAGCTTCGGTGTAAAGGCGAAAGTAACCCAAGTTCATCTTGGCCCTGCAGTAACGAAATATGAAGTATATCCGGACGTAGGGGTGAAGGTAAGCAAAATTGTTAGTTTGAGCGACGACCTTGCCCTTGCGCTAGCTGCAAAAGACATTCGTATTGAAGCGCCGATTCCCGGAAAATCCGCGATCGGCATTGAAGTTCCAAATGAAGAAATTGCGACCGTTTCTTTAAGAGAAGTGTTAGAAGCGATCGATCATTACAAACATGAAGCGAAACTATTAATTCCGCTAGGCCGTGACATCTCTGGCGAAGTCGTTGCAGCTGAGCTTAACAAAATGCCGCATTTATTAATTGCCGGGGCAACGGGAAGCGGGAAAAGTGTGTGCATTAATGGAATTATCGTAAGCTTGCTTATGCGTACAAAGCCGCATGAAGTAAAATTAATGATGATTGACCCGAAAATGGTAGAATTAAGCGTGTATAACGGAATACCGCATTTGTTGGCTCCGGTTGTGACGAATCCGAAAAAAGCGTCACAAGCGTTAAAAAAGGTTGTTCAAGAAATGGAAAGAAGATATGAATTATTTTCACATACAGGCACACGAAATATCGAAGGGTATAATGAATACGTGCAGCGCCATAATCAAGAATCGGAAGGAAAACAGCCGCTTCTTCCTTATATTGTCGTTATTATTGATGAGCTGGCAGATTTAATGATGGTTGCTTCTTCCGATGTAGAGGATTCGATTACGCGCTTGGCGCAAATGGCGCGCGCGGCAGGAATTCATTTAATTATTGCGACACAGCGGCCTTCGGTTGACGTCATTACAGGTGTCATTAAAGCAAACATTCCGTCACGGATCGCTTTTAGCGTTTCTTCCCAAACCGATTCGCGGACTATTTTGGATATGGGGGGAGCGGAAAAACTGCTGGGCCGTGGCGATATGCTGTTTTTGCCGATGGGTGCTTCCAAACCGATTCGTGTCCAAGGAGCGTTTGTTTCCGATGAAGAAGTCGAAGAGGTTGTCGATTTTGTTATTTCCCAGCAAAAAGCACAATATTATGAAGAGATGATGGTCAGCGAAGAAAATAGTGAGAGCGAGGAATTTGACGATGAATTGTATGATGAAGCGGTTCGGCTTGTTGTAGAGATGCAAAGTGCTTCGGTTTCCATGCTGCAACGGCGCTTTCGCATCGGTTATAATCGTGCGGCTCGTCTCATAGATGCGATGGAGGCACGTGGAGTTGTTGGACCCTATGAAGGAAGTAAACCTCGCGCTGTACTTATTCCAAAAGAAAATGTAAAAACATCATAGGGGAGCAGGCAAACTTGTTGCCTGCTCTTTTAAAAAATATATCACATTGAAAACGTTATCAATCGTTTTTTTGCTTTTTTCGACAAAATTTTTATTTACTATTTATTTATCCCAAAAAAAATGGTATAGTAATCTCGAAGAGTCTACATGTCTAACGTCAGAGGTCTGATATCTGTTGAAATGAAAAATGGGGGATTTTTTCATGTCCATCAAGTCAGACAACCGTCACCTATATTTACAAGTGATTGATCGAATTAAGCGTGATATTGAAACAGGCGTGTATAAAGAAAAACAAAAGCTCCCATCGGAATTTGAATTAGCGAAACAACTAGGTGTCAGCCGTGCAACATTGCGTGAGGCATTGCGTGTTTTAGAGGAAGAAAACGTGATTATTCGCCGGCATGGTGTTGGAACGTTCGTCAATGCAAGACCGCTGTTTACATCGGGGATCGAGCAGTTAAGCAGCGTTACTGATATGATTCGGCAGGCAGGTCGAAAACCTGGAACGATTTTTTTATCTTCTTCCATTCAACAGCCAACGGAAGATGACATCCGGAGATTTCAATGTTCGGCGGACGATGACATTCTTTTGATTGAACGTGTCCGTACAGCTGACGGGGAGCCTGTTGTATATTGTATAGACAAAATTTTATGTAAATATTTACCAAAAGGAATTTCCTATGAGCAAGAATCCCTTTTTGAAAACTTACACAATCAGGCGAATCGCGATATTGCTTATGCTGTAGCTCGCATTGAACCGCTCGGTTACCATGAGAAAGTGTCGCCGATTTTGCAATGTGAGCCAGAAACTGCGCTTCTTGTGTTAAAGCAAATGCATTTTGATAAAAATGATGAGCCGATTTTTTATTCCATCAACTATTTCCGTTCTGACAAAATCAGCTTTCATGTACTTCGAAAACGCCTTAGTTTTTAAGGAGGTGACATCCATACATAGAAATATAGGGATGATTTTATAATAAGTAAGAAAGCACAACAATTTTTTTATGGATTAGGGGGTATTTTAATGAAAAAACGATTTGGACTCGCCCTTTCCCTTGTTTTAGCAGCAGGTACACTGTTAAGTGCATGCGGTGGACAAGGGGGGAATAATGCTGGTGACAAAGGCAAAGACACGTTTAGTGTTGCGATGGTAACAGACGTTGGCGGTATTGATGACAAATCTTTCAACCAATCTGCTTGGGAAGGTTTGCAAAAATTTGGAAAAGAGAATGGCTTGAAAAAAGGCCGAGGCGGTTATGATTATTTACAATCATCAAGCGATGCTGACTATCCGACAAACTTAAATAAGCTTGTGCGCAGCGACTTTGATTTGATTTATGGAATTGGATATTTAATGGGAGATGCAGTAAAAGAAGTTGCTGAACAAAACCCGAAAAAGCATTTTGCGATCGTTGACACGGTTGTTGAACAACCAAACGTAGCTAGCATTACGTTCAAAGAGCATGAAGGTTCATTCCTTGTTGGTGTCGTTGCCGGCTTAACAACAAAAACGAATAAAATCGGATTTATCGGCGGCATGGAAATTCCATTAATTGAGAAGTTTGAAAGCGGATTCCTTGCAGGAGTAAAAGCTGTTAATCCGAAAGCGAAAGTCGAAGTGCAATATGCCGGTGCGTTTGACCAAGCGGATAAAGGAAAAGCGATTGCATCAAGCATGTATGCTTCCGGAGTCGATGTCATTTATCATGCCGCTGGCGGAACAGGAAATGGTTTGTTCTCTGAAGCAAAAGACTTGAAAAAGAAAGATCCGAACCGTGAAATTTGGGTAATCGGTGTGGATAAAGACCAATCGCCTGAAGGTGTTGTGAAAGTTGGCGGCAAAACGTATAACGTTACATTAACATCGATGGTAAAACGTGTCGATGTGGCTGTATATGACTTGGCAAAACGAGCAAAAGATGGCGATTTCCCTGGCGGAAAAACGCTTGAATATGGTCTTCAAGAAGACGGGGTTGGCATTGCGCCTACACAAGACAACATTAAGCCGGAAGTGTTAAAAGCAGTCGATGAATGGAAGCAAAAAATCATCAAAGGCGAAGTAAAAGTTCCAATGACTCGCAAAGAATACAAACAGTTTGAAGCATCCTTAAAATAATTGAATAAAAAGGCTAGTGGTTACGCTAGCCTTTTTATTCGCAAAAAATCATAAAATGAAAGGCTGCAATCGGATATTGCATCCTTCCATTTTATGATTTTACCTTGCTTAAGTAAGGAGTGAATTTATTTGGAATATGTTATTGAAATGTTGAACATTCGAAAAGTGTTTGGCAATTTTGTCGCAAACGACAACATTACATTGCAGTTAAAAAAGGGGGAAATTCATGCGCTCTTAGGGGAAAACGGAGCAGGAAAATCGACGCTCATGAACGTGCTGTTTGGCCTTTATCAGCCGGATGGCGGCGAGATTCGCGTAAAGGGCCAAAAGGTAAACATTACTGATCCAAACGTTGCGAATGAACTTGGGATTGGCATGGTGCATCAACATTTTATGCTTGTTGATACGTTTACAGTCACGGAAAACATTATTTTAGGCAGTGAACCGAAAAAAGGCGGAATCATTGATATAAAGCGCGCAGAACAAGAAGTACGCGAACTGTCGGAACGGTACGGTCTTGCGGTAGACCCGACGGCGAAAATCGCTGATATTTCGGTTGGCATGCAGCAGCGCGTCGAGATTTTAAAAACGCTATATCGCGGGGCGGACATTTTAATTTTTGACGAACCAACGGCAGTGTTGACTCCGCAGGAAATACATGAACTGATTCAAATTATGAAAAAGTTGGTGAAAGAAGGAAAATCGATTATTTTAATTACCCATAAGTTAAAGGAAATAATGGAAGTATGCGATCGTGTCACCGTTATTCGCCGCGGAAAAGGAATCGCTACTTTAAATGTTTCAGAAACAAATCCAAATGAGCTTGCCTCTCTTATGGTCGGCCGCGAAGTGCAGTTTAAAACAGAAAAAAAACCAGCACAGCCAGGCAAACCAGTGCTGGAAATTAAAGATTTAGTCGTAAAAGACGCGCGCGGCGTGGCTGCCGTCAATCATTTAGACTTAACGGTGCATGCTGGAGAAATTGTGGGTATTGCAGGGGTAGACGGCAATGGGCAGACAGAACTGATTGAGGCGCTTACAGGGCTTGTTAAGGTGGAATCGGGATCGATTTTGTTGAACGGCCGCGATATTACGAACCTTCCGCCGCGAAAAATTACCGAAGCAGGCGTCGGCCATATCCCGCAGGATCGCCATAAACATGGCCTTGTTCTGGACTTTCCAATTGGGGAAAATATGGTGCTGCAAACATATTACAAATCCCCATATTCGAAACGCGGAATTTTAAATTTTAAAGCGATTTACGACAAAGCGCGTCAGCTTATTGCCGAATTCGATGTGCGCACGCCGGACGAATTTACGAAAGCGCGCGCCCTGTCTGGCGGGAACCAACAAAAAGCGATTATCGGCCGGGAAGTAGATCGAAATCCAGATTTGCTTATTGCCGCACAGCCAACACGCGGTCTGGATGTTGGGGCAATTGAATTTATTCATAAACGTTTAATTGAACAGCGTGATCAAGGAAAAGCGGTGCTTCTTGTTTCATTTGAGCTAGATGAAGTCATGAATGTAAGTGACCGTATTGCTGTTATTTACGAAGGAAAAATTGTTGCCATCGTTGATCCGAAAGAGACGACAGAGCAAGAACTCGGATTATTAATGGCGGGAAGTAAACGGAAGGAAGCAGGTGTGTCTTCATGAAGTTGAGTGAACTTAAAAAATTTTTTGTTTCCACATCGTCTGCCTTTGTTGTTCCTGTATTGGCCGTATTGTTAGGGATGATTGTCGGTGCGGTTGTAATGATCGCAAGCGGTTATAATCCGCTCGCCGGATATTCGTCTCTTCTATACGGTGCATTTGGCGATCCATATTACATTGGAGAAACGATTCGACAAACGACACCTTATATTTTAGCAGGTCTTGCAGTTGCTTTTGCCTTCCGTACCGGTTTGTTTAACATCGGTGTAGAAGGTCAGCTTATTGTTGGCTGGCTTGCGGCGGTATGGGTCGGTGTATCGTTTGAACTTCCAAAGGTCATTCACCTGCCGATGGCGATTTTAGCGGCAGCGCTGGCAGGAGCGATATGGGCGCTCATTCCAGGGATTTTAAAGGCGTATTTAAGAGTCCATGAAGTGATTGTTACCATTATGATGAACTATATTGCCCTTCATGTGACAAACGCTATTATTCGCTCTGTTTTATCGGATGAAGGGTTTAAATCAAAGCCTGTGCATGAAAGCGCATCGCTTCGTTCGGAGTTTTTAGAATCCATTACGTATCACTCTTCCGTACATTATGGCATTATTTTCGCGATCATCGGTGCGGTCGTTATGTGGTTTCTTCTTGAAAAAACGACAAAAGGATTTGAACTGCGCGCTGTTGGGTTTAACCAGCATGCTTCTCAATATGCAGGAATGAATGTAAAAGCAAATATTATTTTATCCATGATCATTTCTGGAGCATTCGCTGGAATCGCTGGGGCGATGGAAGGTCTCGGCACTTTCGGAAATATTTCCGTGAAAGCCGGTTTTACCGGTGTAGGATTTGATGGAATTGCTGTGGCGCTGATTGGCGGAAACAACGCATTTGGAATATTGCTATCAGCATTATTATTTGGCGCGTTGAAAGTTGGGGCGCTTGAAATGCCGTCAAGCGCTGGTGTGCCAACAGAACTAGTGGATATTATTATTGCACTCATTATTTTCTTTGTCGCGTCAAGTTATGTCATTCGTTTATTACTATCTCGTTTGAAAAAGGGGGCGGAATAAGTGAGCGTCTATGAAGTATTGCAAGTAATTATTCCTTCTGCCATTTTCTTTGCTGCTCCCCTTATTTTTACAGCGCTTGGCGGCGTATTTAGCGAACGATCCGGCGTTGTGAATATTGGTTTAGAAGGGTTAATGACCATTGGAGCATTTATTGGCATTGTTTTCAATTTAACGTTTGCTGATAAATTTGGAACGCTTACCCCATGGCTCGCTTTACTCGTTGCGATGGTTGTCGGCACCATTTTTTCGCTGTTTCATGCCGTTGCATCTATTTCGTTTCGCGCTGATCAAGTGGTTAGCGGTGTGGCGATTAACTTTTTAGCGCTTGGATTGTCGCTCTTTTTAGTCAAAAAAATATACGGAAAAGGGCAAACCGATCAGATTCAAGTTGGATTTGATAAAATAGACATTCCGGTATTAAGTGATATTCCGGTGATCGGGCCGCTCTTTTTCTCCAATATGTACATTCCATCATATTTGGCGATTATTTTGGCGTTTGTCGTATGGTATGTCATTTACAAAACGCCGTTTGGCCTTCGTCTTCGCGCAGTCGGTGAACATCCGATGGCAGCGGATACGATGGGAATTAATGTGACGAAAATGCGCTATATTGCCGTTATGATCAGCGGAGCGTTAGGTGGGCTTGGCGGTGCGGTGTATGCGATGATCATTTCGCGCGATTTCAGCCATGCGACGATTTCCGGGCACGGCTTTATGGCGCTTGCGGCGATGATTTTCGGAAAATGGCATCCGATTGGGGCGATGGGAGCGGCGTTGTTCTTTGGTTTGGCACAAAGTTTAAGTATAGTTGGAAAAACGCTTCCATTTTTAAAAGATGTACCGACGGTTTATTTGCTGATTGCTCCATATGTGCTAACGATTTTAGCGCTTGCCGGCTTTATCGGGCGCGCGGAAGCACCGAAAGCTTTAGGTACGCCTTATATTAAAGGAAAACGGTAAAAGACGTAATGAAAATCGTGAAAAAAGAACTCGATCGTAAAGTTCGAGTTCTTTTTTGCTTTTATTTGCATTTTATGTTTTGTGAAAGGTATATTGTTGATATGATGAACACAACAATAAAAATATCGACAAGTTTACAAAGGAGGAGTTCGATTGATCAATGAAAAAATAACGACAATCCAAAACATGAACGTCCATACGATTCCGACCGATAAATATAAAACAAATACACTTGTATGGAAAATGAAAGCACCGCTTACAAAAGAAACGGTTACGTTACGCGCGCTTTTGCCGTATGTGCTTCAAAGCGGCACGGCGGAGTACCCAAGTGTAAAACAATTGCGCACATATTTAGATGAACTGTATGGCGCAACATTAAATGTGGATTTATCGAAAAAAGGCGAAAGCCATATTATTACGATTCGAATCGATGTGGCAAATGAAGTGTTTTTACAAGAGAAAATTCCGCTTCTTCGCAAAGCGCTCAAGCTGTTAAGCGATGTTGTTCTTCGTCCCGCTTTGCAAGACGGCCGGTTTGTCGATCACATTGTCGCACAAGAAAAGCGAGCGCTTAAGCAGCGTATTCAAGCCGTGTACGGCGATAAAATGCGGTATGCCAACTTGCGGCTTATTCAGGAAATGTGCAAAGGAGAACCGTATGCCCTGCACGCGAATGGCGAGCTAGACGATGTGGATCGCATTACTGCAGAGCAGCTGTTTCAATATTATAAAAAAACGCTGGAAGAAGACGAAATCGATTTATACGTCATTGGTGATGTACAAGAAGAGACCGTATTGGAAGCAGTTGCATCGCATTTTTCACTGCCAAACCGCACGGTTCGCGCATCTGTGAGAGAAACAGTTTCAACTAAAACGCGCGATAAAGTAAATGAAGTGATCGAAAAACAAGATGTCAAACAAGGAAAATTGAACATCGGTTATCGGACGAACGTCACGTATGAAGACGATGACTATTACGCGCTCCAAATGTTTAATGGCATTTTTGGCGGTTTTTCTCATTCGAAATTGTTTATCAATGTTCGTGAAAAAGCAAGTTTAGCGTATTACGCCGCTTCGCGTTTAGAAAGCCATAAAGGGTTATTAATGGTGATGTCCGGCATCGAACCGTCCAATTATCAAAAAGCGTTGCAAATTATTGAAAAACAAATGGAAGCGATGAAAAACGGCGATTTTACCGATGAAGAAATCACGCAAACAAAAGCGGTTATTCGCAATCAATTGTTAGAAACGATCGATACGCCGCGCGGATTGGTGGAAGTGCTTTACCATAACGTTGTCTCAAAGCGGAAACGGCCGATTGAAGAATGGCTATCAGGTGCAGATCGCGTATCGCGGGAGGAAATCGTGCGCGTTGCGGGCAAGGTCGAGCTCGACACGATTTACTTCCTGACCGGAATGGAGGGAGCGGAATAATTATGGAGAAAATTGTATACGAACAGCTGCAAGAACAACTGTTTTATGAAAAAATGGAAAATGGTTTAGATGTGTACATTTTGCCAAAAAAAGGGTTTCATAAAACGTACGCAACGTTTACGACCAAATATGGATCGGTCGACAATCAATTCGTTCCGCTCGGAAAGACCGAGATGAAGCAGGTGCCGGATGGAATCGCTCACTTTTTAGAGCATAAACTGTTTGAAAAAGAAGATGGCGATGTGTTCCAGCAGTTCAGTAAACAAGGAGCATCCGCAAACGCCTTCACCACGTTTACGCGTACGGCCTACTTGTTTTCGAGTACAACAAATGTGGAAAAAAATTTAGAAACGCTCATCGATTTTGTGCAAAGCCCATATTTTTCCGATCAAACGGTAGAAAAAGAAAAAGGAATTATCGGCCAAGAAATTCGCATGTATGATGACAATCCGGACTGGCGCGTTTATTTCGGCGTCATTGAAAGCTTGTATCAAAACCATCCGGTGAAAATTGATATTGCCGGTACGGTTGAATCCATTTCTCATATTACGAAAGAATTGTTATACGAATGTTACGAAACGTTTTACCATCCGAGCAATATGCTGCTTTTTATCGTCGGGCCGGTCGATGAACAAAAAATAATGCAGCAAATTCGCGATAACCAAGCAAAAAAATCGTTTCCGCAAGCTAGTGAGATTCAGCGCTTTGTGTACGATGAACCGAAAGAGAGAGCGGAAGAAAAGAAAGTCATTCCGATGCACGTGCAAACGAGTAAATGTCTTGTCGGAATCAAGGCGCCAACTGTTCACCCAGCCGGTAAAGAAAAATTAATTCATGAGTTAGCGTTCAATGTTTTGTTAGATTATTTATTCGGAAAAAGTTCGCCGCATTATGAACGGTTGTATCAGCTTGGGCTTATTGATGAAACATTTATGTACGATTATACAGAAGAGCGGGAATTTGGCTTTGCCATGGTCGGCGGGGATACGAGCGATCCAGATCGGCTTAGCGAAGAAGTGAAACAAATATTGTTGTCGTTTTCCGGTGATTCCATGACAGAATCAGAATTAGAGAGAGTGAAAAAGAAAAAAATCGGTGCGTTTTTACGCTCGCTTAACTCTCCAGAATATATCGCCAACCAGTTTACGCGATACGCATTTAACGAAGTAAGCTTGTTTGATGTTATTCCAGTATTACAATCATTAACGATCGAACAGATGGATCAAATTGCAAAACAATGTTTCCGCGAATCCCAAATTGCGGTATGCCAAGTTGTTCCAAAAGAAAGAAAGTAGCATCCTTCATTATGGAGGGTGCTTTTTTAGGGGGATTATTATGAAATATGCGCTTATTACTGGAGCAAGCGGAGGAATTGGGACAAGCATCGCCCGCCAACTTGCTTCTGATGGTTATGGGCTTTTTTTGCATTATCATCGCCGGTATGAACGAGTAGAAAAACTGAAAAACGAGTTAGCAAATGTCCATGTCATTCCTGTCCAAGCGGATCTTTCGGATGAAAATGGAGCAAGCATGCTTCTTTCTCAAATCAATCGTCCCATCGATGTCATTATTCATAATAGCGGAAACAGCTATTACGGTCTCATTACGGATATGAGCGATGAGCTTGTTAGGA
Organism: Parageobacillus galactosidasius; assembly: GCF_002217735.1. Classification (NCBI taxonomy): domain Bacteria; kingdom Bacillati; phylum Bacillota; class Bacilli; order Caryophanales; family Anoxybacillaceae; genus Parageobacillus; species Parageobacillus galactosidasius. The sequence continues at coordinate 1,270,503 of NZ_NDYL01000001.1, forward strand.
AAATGGTTCAGCTTCATGTGACAAGTCCGATTTTATTGACGAAAAAACTACTGCCGCGGATGATTGCGAACAAGCGGGGAAACATCGTTGTTATTTCTTCAATTTGGGGACTTACAGGTGCTTCTTGCGAAGTCGTCTATTCCATGGTCAAAGGCGGACAAAATGCGTTTGTAAAAGCGCTCGCAAAAGAAGTGGCGCCCAGCGGAATTCGTGTGAATGCCGTCGCTCCAGGGGCCATTGATACAGATATGTTGCGCCGGTTCAGTGATGAGGAATTGCAATCCATTGCGGACGATATTCCGATCGGGCGTATCGGCACACCCGATGAGGTTGCGAAAACAGTGTCATTTTTGCTTTCCGATGCTGCTTCATACATAACGGGACAAATTATTTCCGTCAATGGCGGTTGGTACTGTTAAGTATATTTTATCAAAAAGCAGGCAAACTATCCTTGAAACGAAAATGAAGGAGGTTAAACATATGTCTGTATTAGATAACTTTGAACAATGGAAAGACTTCCTGGCAAATCGTCTTGAACAAGCGCAGCAACAAGGATTAAGCCAACAAGTGATTTCAGACATCGCTTATCAAATCGGTGATTACCTAGCAAAACAAGTAGATCCAAAAAACCCGGAAGAACGGTTGCTTGCGGACCTTTGGAAGGTTGCAGACGAACAAGAGCAGCACGCTATCGCCAACATGATGGTAAAATTAGTGCAACAACAATAACGTGTAGAGAGGGGTTCCCTCTCTTTTTTCATTCCAGTCCCTTTTCTGTTGCTTTTCCATTCGATATTATAGTAGTATGAATTTATCATAGGGAGTTTGTGCGGGCATTAAGGATGAGGGAGGAAAGATGGGATGGGGAAGCAAGAGTGGTATTTGGAATATGAGATACATATTAATCGCCCGGGTTTGTTAGGCGATGTTGCTTCATTATTAGGAATGCTGTCTATTAATATCGTTACGATTAACGGTGTCCGCGATTCGCGGCGCGGCATGCTTCTACTTTGTGATAATAACGAACAAATCGAACGATTGTCTACCATTTTGCAAACGATGGATAATATTACAGTGACGAAGCTGCGCCAGCCAAAACTGCTTGATCGCCTTGCCGTCCGCCACGGCCGCTACATTCAGCGGGATGTCGATGACAAAAAAACGTTCCGCTTTGTCCGTGACGAGCTCGGGCTGCTTGTTGATTTTATGGCGGAAATTTTTAAAGAGAAAGGCCATAAACTTATTGGCATCCGCGGAATGCCGCGCGTCGGCAAAACCGAGTCGATCGTTGCGGCAAGTGTTTGTGCGAATAAACGATGGCTTTTTGTATCCTCAACGCTGATTAAGCAGACGGTGCGCAGCCAGCTGATCGAAGGCGAATATAGCGAAGAAAATATTTTTATTATTGACGCCATCGTGTCTACTCGGCGGGCAAATGAGAGACATTGGCAACTGATTCGCGAACTGATGCGCCTTGAGGCGACAAAAGTGGTGGAACACCCAGATATTTTTGTCCGCCATACCGAATACACTCTTGATGATTTTGACTATATTATTGAGTTGCGCCATGATCCAAATGAAGAGATTACGTACGATGTCATTGATCAGCCGTCACTGTTTGGAAACGATGTTTTTTCAGAATTTGATTTTTAATCAAAAAATGGAAGGTGTTTGTCGTTGACGGAACTAGGTAAACGTTTGAAGGAAGCAAGAGAAGCGAAAAACATTAGTTTGGACGAGTTGCAAGAGATGACGAAAATTCAAAAGCGCTATTTAATCGGTATTGAAGAAGGAAATTATGCGATTATGCCGGGGAATTTTTATGTTCGGGCGTTCATTAGGCAATACGCCGAAGCAGTTGGGCTTGACCCGGACGAAATATTTGAACAGTACAAACAAGATATTCCACAATCATATGATGAAGAAATCCCTCAGCAATTATCGCGAGTAAAAACGCGGCAACAAATTTCACCGAACAGCACGAAATGGTTAGATTTGCTTCCAAAATTGCTTATTGCTGCAGGGATTGTCGGCATTGCTGTTGTGATTTGGCTGTTTTTGCAACAAAATAACGCAGAGGACAAACCGCAAAATCAAATTGCCGGGGAGACGACGGAGGTAGAACGCTCGAAAAATTCACCGCTTGAAAAAGCGAAAAAAGAAGAAAAAGAGAAAAAACAAGAAACTGAGGACAAACAACCAAAAGCGGAAAAAGAAACGGAAAAATCACCTTCTTCAGCTGCAACGCTTACTGTTGTCGAAACACGCGGTAATTTATCGACAATCGAATTAACAAATACAAACGAATTTGTTATTGAATTGACGTCAAAAGGAAACTCTTGGGTAGAGGTATATAATACAAAAGGCCACTCCTTTTTCAAAGGAAATTTAACGAACGGGCAAACGCAAACGTTTGACTTATCAGCAGAGGCGGAAGTGTTTGTAAAAATCGGGAGAACGCTCGATGTTGACATAAAAGTAAATGGACAACCTTTCACCTATCCAATGGACCCAAAAGACGAAGTATATCAAAAAATGAAATTTATCTTTAAAAAATCATAAAGTCATCTTTCCTGTAGATGGCTCTTTTCACATGTTTGCTAGCGGAGGTATTCAGAGTGAATTTACCTAATAAAATAACAGTAGCAAGAATTATGCTAATACCGTTATTTTTGATTGTCATGTTAGTTCCGTTTGGATGGGGCAGCGTGAAAATAGGAACAGACACGCTGCCAATTGCCCATCTGATTGGTGCGCTTATTTTCATTATTGCCTCGACAACTGACTGGATTGACGGATATTATGCCCGTAAATATCAGCTAGTAACTAATTTAGGAAAGTTTTTAGATCCGCTTGCGGATAAACTGCTTGTATCGGCAGCGCTCATTGTACTTGTCGAACTAAAGGCCGCTCCTTCATGGATGGTGATCATCATCATTAGCCGTGAATTTGCGGTTACGGGGCTTCGGCTTGTGCTTGCAGGAGAAGGGGAAGTAATGGCTGCCAACATGCTTGGTAAAATTAAAACATGGACGCAGATTGTCGCCATTTCCGCTCTTCTTTTACATAATTTCCCTTTTTCTCTTATTTCATTTCCGTTTGCCGATTTAGCGCTTTGGGTTGCAGTCATTTTTACGATTTGGTCCGGATGGGATTACTTTGCGAAAAATAAACATGCTTTTTTGCATTCAAAGTAGAAAGATGTACGCAGTCAAACAAAGGGGGCATTTTCATTGAATGCGGAGATTATTGCTGTCGGCTCTGAGTTATTGCTTGGGCAGATTGCCAACACGAATGCACAGTTTTTATCTGAAAAGCTCGCTGAACTTGGAATCAATGTCTATTTTCATACCGTTGTAGGCGACAATGCCGGCCGGCTCGAACAGGCGGTAAGAGTGGCGCAGGCGCGTGCCGAACTCATTATTTTTACTGGCGGGCTTGGGCCGACGAAAGATGATTTAACGAAAGAAACGATCGCCCGCCTGTTAGGGCGCGAGCTTGTGATCGATGAGGAAGCGCTTCGTTCCATTGAAGCATATTTTGCCCGCACAAACCGGACCATGACAGAAAATAATAAAAAACAGGCGCTTGTATTACAAGGATCTACTATATTGAAAAACGAACACGGAATGGCACCTGGAATGGCAATTACGCTGAATTCAATTACGTATATGCTTCTTCCCGGCCCTCCAAAAGAAATGCAGCCGATGTTTCTCAAATATGGCCGACCGTTTTTAATGGAACAGCTTGGCCGTCATGAGCGCATTGAATCGCGTGTATTACGCTTTTTCGGAATCGGTGAGTCGCAGCTGGAAACAGACATTGAAGATCTTATTGATCAACAATCAAACCCGACGATTGCCCCGCTTGCTGGTGACGGAGAAGTAGCGTTGCGCTTGACCGCGAAACACCATTCCGAAATCGAAGCAAAAAAACTTTTAGATAAAACGGAACAAGCGATTTTAGAGCGCGTCGGCCGCTATTTTTATGGCTATAATGACGAAACGTTGTTTAAAAAGACCGTGAAGATGTTGAAGGAAAAAAAGAAAACGATCGCGGCGGCAGAAAGCCTCACAGGCGGACTTTTCTTAACCGAATTAACGGCCATTCCCGGCGCTTCTCAAGTTGTCCGCGGCGGAGTTGTCTGCTATGCCAATGAAGTAAAAGAGAAAGTTCTTCACGTTCCTGCTTCTGTTTTGACAACAGATGGAGCAGTAAGCGAACGTTGTGCGCAGCTATTAGCGGAAAATGTCCGCACACTTTGTCATGCTGATATTGGCATCAGTTTTACAGGCGTAGCAGGACCAGACCCGCTTGAAGGAAAGCCAGTCGGCACTGTATATATTGGCATTTCCACCCCTGAAAACGAGACAGAAGTCTATGCCCTTGCATTACCCGGTCAGCGTGATGCGATTCGAATTCGTACCGCGAAATATGGTTGCTCCATTATATTAAAAAAATTGGCGGCTGCATATGAAGGGTAGCTGCCTTTCCTCTTTGATGTTCCCCCGCTTTTTATTTCATCACAAATGGAGAATGTTTCTATTTTCTCCACAAGAAAAACGAATGAACGTTCGATTTTTTTCTTGGCAACAGCCCTAAAAAACGGTATAGTATAAGTAGTTGAGAAAAAGGAGGAGTTTGTTAGTGAATCAAGACCGTCAAGCCGCCTTAGAACAGGCGTTAAAACAGATCGAAAAGCAATTTGGAAAAGGCTCGATCATGAGACTTGGAGAACAAACAGACCGGAAAATTTCCACTGTATCAAGTGGATCGCTTGCACTGGATATCGCTTTAGGAGTCGGCGGATATCCGCGTGGACGCATTGTTGAAATATATGGGCCTGAATCTTCCGGGAAGACAACAGTTGCGCTTCATGCGATTGCCGAAGTGCAAAAACAGGGGGGACAAGCTGCGTTTATTGATGCGGAGCACGGTGCGACCTGTTGCTAACCCAAGTATGGTGGAAACACCATACGAAAAGTTAGCGGGACCGAATTACAGTAGGTCCTAACTGCACCACCGAGAGCTCGGTGAAAGTCCGAGACAGGAATGAAGGTTGGCATTCCTGCCCTAATACCCCGACGTGCGGTAATGGTGCGCAACATTACCGTGCGAAGCTCGGAGAGGACGGCGAAAAGCAGACCTGAGAAGTGGTTAGCGAAGTAGCCGGGGGTCCATAAAACTCCTATGGCCAGAGAACGCAGAGTGCGTTGGAACGAACCGCCGGAAGTACGGCTCGTAAGGCGTGGAGCACCGAATAAAGAAGGTGCTCACCTCCTTAGAGAGGCTCAGCCCCGGATCGAGTATTCGTGTTTGCTCGATCTGGATTGATCCCACAGAGGATCTTTGCCTTGAGTCCTCCAACCGTGGACGAAAAGGTGGCTGACGGGTCAGAGGCGGGGCCTAAGGGAGTATGTAAGGATAGGTGGTGCGGTACAGGTGAACCACCCCAGTGGATGTTAAGGGGTGCGCACCCCGATGCCACTAAGCAGTAGGAAATGACTGCTGAAGGGGTGGGGCAGCAGCCCGTAGTAGTGATGAAGCAGGGTAATGCCTGCGGAGCGAAGGGGCATAGTCGAGTACCTTTTGGTTACTAACCCCAGACGTCGATTAGGAAGCCGTGAGGAAATCCGCAAGGATTTCGGTGAGCAAAACTGATTAACAACGTGTATGGTACAAATCCCGACAGAAAGGATTTGATACTATCAAACACACGTTTCAAGAACTAATCAGCCCGAGGTCGGAAGAAAAGTATAGGAAGTATATACACGGGTGAAGTCTTGGGTGTAATTAGTAACCGGGGTACTCGATGGAACGCCGTGTGCGGGGAAACTCGCACGCACGGTGTGAAGCGGGGGAAAATAGCCCCTCCGGGTAATGCCGAGGGTGACTATTACCTATCGCTATCGCTTGATCCAGTTTATGCACAAAAGCTAGGCGTAAACATCGATGAGTTGTTGCTTTCCCAGCCGGATACAGGAGAACAGGCATTGGAGATTGCCGAGGCATTAGTAAGAAGCGGCGCGGTTGATATTATCGTTATTGACTCTGTTGCGGCGCTTGTACCGAAAGCGGAAATTGAAGGAGAAATGGGCGATGCCCACGTTGGTTTGCAAGCGCGTCTTATGTCACAAGCATTGCGCAAATTATCCGGAGCGATTAATAAATCAAAGGCAATCGCTATTTTCATCAACCAAATTCGCGAAAAAGTCGGAGTGATGTTTGGAAATCCGGAGACGACACCAGGCGGCCGAGCTCTAAAATTTTATGCTTCGGTCCGTTTAGAAGTGCGCCGTGCCGAACAAATTAAACAGGGCAATGACATGGTTGGAAATAAAACAAAAATTAAAGTAGTAAAAAATAAAGTTGCCCCTCCATTTAAAACGGCTGATGTAGATATTATGTACGGAGAGGGAATTTCCCGAGAAGGCGAAATCATCGATATGGCATCAGAGCTGGATATCGTGCAAAAAAGCGGTTCTTGGTATTCGTATAAAGACGAGCGTCTAGGTCAAGGACGTGAAAATGCAAAACAGTTTTTAAAAGAAAATCCGCATATCGCTGAAGAAATTGCACAAGAAATCCGTAGACATTACGGAATTGAATCGCCTTCTGTTTCGAACAACGCAAACGAGACGCAACAAGAGGAGCTTGGATTTTTAGAAGACTAAACCTAGGGAGGAAATGCTGTTTCCTCTCTTTTTTATTTTTTCTGATTTGTGACAGGGAGAAACTTCTATATCTTGACAATAAATTTTGCCACCTTTAAAATTAACATGTATATTTTATACAAAGAATCAGCCACGAAAGTCCGTGACTCCGGCTAAATGAAAGTGGCTCATGCACAAAACATGAATGTATTTTGGATTGAGCCAACTGTATAAAAACACTAATGATGTTTTTTTATTGTCTGTAAACATTTAGCAGAAACTGGAGCGCGTCCGCATGAAAAATGGAAAGAAAGTTCTCGCTTGATCGGCTTTAGCGGCGCATACGTTCGGCTAATGGGCGGATATATGTGTTGCTGATTTCGATGTCAGTAAGTATGGTACTGTATGTTGAAACGTTTGTAACAACGTACATGCCGACAGTTATTTCGAAATAATTTTATAGCAAGAGGAGGTGAAAAAAATGGGGTCAATCATCATCTCCGCTTTGCTTGCCTTAGTTGTCGGTGCCGTTGTCGGCTTTTTTATTCGAAAATCCATTGCAGAAGCGAAAATTGGCGGTGCACAAGCAGCTGCAAACCAAATCATTGAAGATGCGAAACGAGAAGCTGATGCGCTGAAAAAGGAAGCGCTTCTTGAAGCAAAGGATGAAATTCATAAACTTCGTACAGAGGTTGAACGTGAAATTCGCGATCGAAGAAGCGAGTTGCAAAAACAAGAAAACCGATTGCTGCAAAAAGAAGAAAATCTTGACCGAAAAGATGAGGCGCTGAATAAACGAGAAGCGCTCTTAGAATCGAAAGAGGAAGCACTGAATCAAAGACAACAACATATTGAACAGATGGAAAGCAAAGTGGAAGAGCTCGTTCAAAAGGAACAAATGGAATTGGAACGAATTTCTGGTCTAACACGCGAAGAAGCACGCCAAGTTATTTTGGAGCGTGTCGAAAAAGAGCTATCTCATGAAATTGCAATGATGGTGAAAGAAGCCGAGACCCGCGCGAAAGAAGAGGCGGATAAAAGAGCAAAAGCAATTTTATCGCTGGCGATTCAGCGCTGTGCGGCTGACCATGTCGCCGAAACGACCGTATCTGTCGTTAATTTGCCAAACGATGAAATGAAAGGCCGGATCATTGGTCGTGAAGGACGGAATATTCGTACGCTTGAAACGCTCACCGGTATTGATTTAATTATCGATGATACGCCGGAGGCAGTTATTTTATCGGGATTTGATCCAATCCGCCGTGAAACGGCTAGAATTGCTTTAGACAAACTTGTTCAAGATGGACGCATTCACCCGGCAAGAATTGAGGAAATGGTCGAAAAAGCAAGACGTGAAGTGGATGAGCATATTCGTGAAGTCGGCGAACAAACCACCTTTGAAGTTGGCGTTCACGGGTTACATCCGGATTTAATAAAAATTTTAGGACGCCTCAAATTCCGGACAAGCTACGGGCAAAACGTCTTGAAGCATTCAATTGAAGTGGCGTTTTTAGCCGGGTTGATGGCGGCGGAACTTGGCGAAGATGAAATGTTAGCAAGACGTGCTGGCCTCCTGCACGATATTGGCAAGGCGATTGACCATGAAGTGGAAGGAAGCCATGTTGAAATCGGTGTAGAATTGGCGACAAAATATAAAGAACACCCGGTTGTCATTAACAGCATCGCTTCCCATCATGGTGATACGGAGCCAACTTCCGTCATTGCCGTGCTCGTTGCAGCGGCTGATGCACTTTCTGCGGCAAGACCGGGAGCGCGCAGTGAAACATTGGAAAACTATATTCGCCGCCTCGAAAAATTGGAGGAAATCGCTGAATCGTACGAAGGTGTGGAGAAATCATATGCGATTCAAGCAGGTCGAGAAGTGCGTATTATGGTGAAGCCGGATATGATTGATGATTTAGAAGCGCATCGATTGGCGCGGGAAATTCGTAAACGGATCGAGGAGGAACTCGATTATCCGGGACACATTAAGGTTACCGTTATTCGTGAAACAAGAGCGGTAGAATATGCAAAATAAAGTGGCGATATTGCCACTTTATTTTTTTTATATTTTGTGCCAAACTTGAACTAGTTAGATTTCAGCTTAGAAAGGGATATACAATGAAATTTTTGTTTATTGGCGACGTTGTCGGTTCACCGGGAAGAAAAATGATAGAACAATATTTGCCAAAGTTAAAAGAAAAACATAAACCGAACATCATTGTCATTAATGGGGAAAATGCCGCAGGCGGAAAAGGAATTACGGAAAAAATTTATCGTACGTTTCTTGAGCAAGGCGCCCATGTCGTCACGCTTGGCAATCACGCATGGGATCAACGCGATATATTTGAATTTATCGATGATGCAAAGTCATTAATACGGCCGGCTAATTTTCCGGAAGGTGTCCCAGGAAAAGGGATTGTATATGTACAAGTAGAGCAAATGGAAGTAGCTGTTATTAACTTGCAAGGGAGAACGTTTTTGCCCGCCATCGATTGTCCATTTAAAAAAGCAGATGAGCTAATTGAAGAAGCAACCAGGCGCACGCCGATGATTTTGATTGATTTTCACGCGGAGGCAACAAGTGAAAAGCAAGCGATGGGTTGGTATTTGGATGGACGTGTTTCTGCAGTTGTTGGTACACATACGCACGTTCAAACTGCCGACGCTCGTATTTTGCCGAAAGGAACGGCGTATATTACTGATGTTGGGATGACCGGTCCGTATGATGGAATTTTAGGAGTGGATCGTGAGGCGGTGTTGCGGAAATTTTTAACCTCATTACCCGTTCGTTTTGAGGTAAAAGAGGGGAGAAGCCAATTAAACGCTGTGCTCATTGATATTGATGAGAAAACGGGACGAGCAAATAAGATCGAAAGAATTGTGATAAATGATGACAATCCTTATTTAGAATAGTCATTGTTTTAGGAATTTTTAAAAAATATTTATAAACTTAGCAGGAATACTCGCTAAAACAGTGAATATAGTAACAGTAGAACTATTTTTGAGGAAATGAGGGAGGAGCTAGAAATGGAAATATTAAAAGTTTCAGCAAAGTCGAATCCTAACTCTGTAGCTGGTGCACTTGCCGGGGTATTGCGCGAACGCGGATCAGCAGAAATTCAAGCAATCGGCGCAGGTGCATTAAACCAAGCCGTTAAGGCAGTAGCTATTGCACGAGGATTTGTGGCACCGAGCGGCATGGACCTTATTTGTATTCCTGCATTTACGGATATTATTATTGATGGGGAAGAACGTACGGCGATTAAATTAATTGTAGAACCTCGTTAATAGTAGTAACGCTTTTATGATAGAAACATAACCTGTTTGTGCCTTCCATTGGAAGGCAGGCAGGTTATTTTACTTTATAAAGGGGGATATGTATGATTTTCGATGCGCATTGTGACGCACTGATGAAATTATGGATGGATCGGTCTTTATCGTTCCAAGATGGCAAAAGTCTTCATGTCACCTTTCCATCACTTCTAGAGGCGAAAATAAAAGTTCAATGTTTTGCCATTTACATACCGGAAACTGTTCCGGAAGAAGCTCGTTTTACGGTTGCGCTAGAAATGATAGACATTTTTTTTGAACAAATGATTGAGCGATTTCCAATGTTGAAATTTGTTCGTTCGAAACGCGATATTGACGCATTGGAAGAAAATGAAATTGGGGCGATGTTAACGCTTGAAGGATGCGATGCGATTGGGACAAGCCTTGTAAAATTAAAAACATTGCTTCGCCTTGGTGTCTCGTCTGTTGGACTGACATGGAATTGGTCCAATGCTGTAGCAGATGGTTCTTGGGAAGTGCGCGGTGCCGGATTAACGGAATTCGGAAAACAAGTGGTGCGGCATCTTAACGAGGCAAAACGTTGGGTCGATGTTTCCCACTTATCGGAAAAAGCATTTTGGGACGTGATGGAAATCGCGCAATTTCCGATTGCTTCTCATTCTAATACATATCGCTTTTGTCCACATCCGCGTAATTTGCGAGATGAGCAAATTCGCGCGTTGATTGAGAAAAATGGGATGATTGGAATTACGTTCGTTCCGTACTTTTTAACGAAAGAAAAAGAAAAAGCGGCGATTTCTGACGTTCTCCGCCATTTGGAACACATTTGTTCACTCGGGGGAGCAAGGCACGTTGGGTTTGGCTCTGATTTTGACGGAATGGAAGAAACGGCAAAAGGACTCGAAAATGCGCGGTGCTATACAAATTTAGTCAACGAGCTGCAAAAACACTACTCAGAAGATGAGGTAGAACGGTTTTTATTTCGCAATTTTTATGACCATTTGCCGCAGTAAAATAAGAGATTGATGGCAATAGAAAAGAGTTTTTATAAGTAAGGTTGCATTTTTTTTCATATAGGTCTAGAATGAAATCGTTTGATATATTTTTATATGTTTAAATTTTTGTGAAAATCATTGCCTGCAAGTCTAGTGATTTTATTGGAAAAGTGCTACACTTATAATTGTAATTTTGACCGAACTTAAAGGGGTGTAAGAAATGATTAGTCAACTTTCATGGAAAGTTGGAGGACAGCAGGGAGAAGGAATTGAAAGTACCGGTGAAATCTTCTCCATTGCGCTAAATCGCCTAGGCTATTATTTATATGGGTATCGTCATTTTTCTTCGCGGATTAAAGGCGGTCATACGAATAACAAAATTCGTGTAAGTACAACACCAATTCGTTCGATTGCCGATGATCTTGATATATTAGTGGCGTTTGACCAAGAATCGATTGACTTTAATTTTCATGAACTTCGTGATGGTGGCATCGTGATCGCTGATGCGAAGTTTAACCCAACGATTCCGGAAGGTCAAAATGTAACGTTATATGCAGTTCCGTTTACAGATATCGCGACAAATTTAGGAACATCGCTTATGAAAAACATGGTCGCTGTTGGTGCGTCAAGTGCAGTTCTTGGCCTTGATATTAACGTATATCAAGAAGTGGTACAAGAAATTTTCGGAAGAAAAGGCCAGCAAGTTGTCGAAAAGAACATGGAAGCGATCCGAGCAGGGGCTCAGTATATGAAAGAACAGCTCGGTGATCATGTTCAAACAATGAAATTAGAAAAAGCGGATGGGAAAAAGCGGATGTTCATGATCGGCAACGACGCGCTTGCATTGGGCGCATTAGCTGGCGGTGCGCGTTTTATGGCGGCATATCCGATTACTCCGGCTTCAGAAATTATGGAATATTTAATTAAAAAACTTCCGGAACTAGAAGGAGCTGTCATTCAAACGGAAGATGAAATCGCCGCATGTACGATGGCGATTGGTGCCAACTATGCTGGCGTGCGGGCATTCACCGCATCAGCAGGTCCAGGTCTTTCTCTTATGATGGAGTCGATCGGGCTTGCTGGAATGACAGAAACACCGCTTGTCATCGTTGATACACAACGTGGCGGTCCAAGTACAGGATTGCCGACAAAACAAGAACAATCTGACTTAATGGCCATGATTTACGGAACGCATGGTGAAATTCCAAAAATTGTTATGGCGCCAAGCACAGTGCAAGAAGCGTTTTACGATATGGTGGAAGCGTTCAACCTTGCCGAAGAATATCAATGTCCGGTGATCGTTTTATCTGATTTGCAACTTTCCCTTGGTAAACAAACGGTTGAACCGTTAGAGTACGATAAAATCGAAATCCGCCGTGGCAAACTGGTAACAGACGAACTCCCGCCGTTGGAGAAAAAAGATAATTTTAAACGTTACGAAGTTACCGAAGATGGCATTTCTCCGCGCGTAATTCCGGGAACGCCAAACGGAATTCACCATGTAACAGGAGTAGAACACGCGGAAACAGGAAGACCGTCTGAAGTTGCGGCAAATCGGAATGCACAGATGGATAAGCGTTTGCGCAAATTAAAACATATTCAATTCAACACACCAGTTCATAAAAACGTTAAACACGATGAAGCAGATTTGTTAATTGTTGGTTTTATCTCTACGCGCGGTGCGATCGAAGAAGCGATCGACCGTCTTGAGCAAGACGGCGTGAAAGTCAATCACGCGCACATTCGTCTTCTTCATCCGTTCCCAACGGAGGAAGTGTTGCCGCTTGTCGAATCAGCGAAAAAAGTCGTCGTCGTTGAGCAAAATGCAACAGGCCAACTTGCAAACATTCTTAAAATGAATGTTGGACATGCTGAAAAAATTTCTAGTGTATTGAAATATGACGGTAATCCATTTTTGCCGAACGAAGTTTATACAAAATGCAAGGAGTTGTTATAAATATGGCAACGTTTAAAGACTTTCGTAACGATGTAAAACCGAACTGGTGTCCAGGGTGTGGCGATTTCTCCGTTCAAGCTGCCATTCAGCGCGCCGCGGCAAACGTCGGGCTTGAACCTCATCAATTAGCAGTTATTTCCGGAATTGGCTGCTCGGGACGTATTTCCGGTTATATTCATTCGTACGGCTTTCACGGCACCCATGGCCGCGCATTGCCGCTCGCCCAAGGAGTGAAAATGGCGAACCGTGATTTAACGGTCATTGCCGCAGGCGGCGATGGAGACGGATTTGCGATCGGCATGGGTCATACCATTCATGCGATTCGCCGCAACATCGATATTACGTATATTGTTATGGACAACCAAATTTACGGCTTAACAAAAGGGCAAACATCGCCGCGCAGCGATGTCGGCTTTAAAACGAAAAGCACTCCGCAAGGTTCGGTCGAACCGGCTCTTTCGATTATGGAAATCGCGCTAAGCGCTGGCGCAACGTTCGTAGCGCAAAGCTTCTCGAGCGATTTAAAAGAATTAACGAGCTTAATTGAAGAGGGGATTAAACATAAAGGGTTCTCGCTTATTAACGTATTCAGTCCATGTGTTACATATAATAAGGTAAACACATACGACTGGTTTAAAGAAAACCTTGTGAAAGTAAGCGAGATTGAGGGGTATGATCCATCGGACCGCATCATGGCAATGCAAACGGTAATGAAATATAAAGGATTAGTAACAGGGCTGATTTATCAAAATAAAGAACAAAAATCGTATCAAGAACTGCTTCACGGTTATAGCGAAACACCGCTTACGGAGGCAGATCTTCAACTAAGCAAAGAAAAATTCGATGAATTAATTTCTGAATTTATGTAATTTGGAAATGATTCACTCCCAATTAGGTATTGCCTAGTTGGGAGTGATTTTGTTATGATGATTTGTTCAGTGTTAAGCTGAATAAGAAAAGTATTGTTTAAATTTGTGATCAATTATATACTATGATAATGTGTATGATGAAAAGGAAACAATTGTTTTCTATAGCTATAGAAAGGAGATTATTATGAACGAAAAACAACGTTTAGAACAAACAGGACAAATTCAAACAGCTGATCATCCAACGGACAAAAAATCCGCTTTGGATGCGTTAAAGAAAAAAACGAGCAAAGATTACGAAAAATATTTTACTAGCGTATTTATTCCGCCAAATTTAAAAGAAGCGAAAAAACGCGGAAAAGAAGAAGTAAAATATGTTAAAGACTTCACTATACCGGAGCAATTCCGCGGCATGGGCGAAGGCCGCAAGTTTTATATTCGCACGTATGGCTGTCAAATGAACGAACATGATACCGAAGTAATGGCAGGAATTTTTATGGCGCTCGGATATGAGCCGACTGACCGCCCGGAAGATGCGAATGTCATTTTATTGAATACGTGCGCGATCCGCGAAAACGCGGAAAACAAAGTGTTTGGCGAGATCGGCCACTTAAAGCCGCTGAAGCAAAACAATCCGGATTTGCTTCTTGGGGTATGCGGCTGTATGTCGCAAGAAGAATCGGTCGTCAATAAAATTTTGAAACAATATCAATACGTTGACATGATTTTCGGTACGCATAACATTCATCGCCTTCCATACATTTTACATGAAGCATACATGTCAAAAGAAATGGTTGTGGAAGTTTGGTCAAAAGAAGGCGATGTGATCGAAAATCTTCCAAAAGCGCGCAGAGGCAACATTAAAGCATGGGTAAACATTATGTACGGCTGCGATAAGTTCTGTACGTACTGTATCGTTCCGTATACACGAGGGAAAGAACGAAGCCGCCGTCCGGAAGACATTATTCAAGAAGTGCGCCATCTTGCCGCCCAAGGATATAAAGAAATTACGCTTCTTGGCCAAAACGTCAACGCCTACGGGAAAGATTTCACCGACATGAAATACGGTCTTGGCGACTTGATGGACGAACTTCGTAAAATTGATATTCCGCGCATTCGCTTTACGACTAGCCATCCGCGCGATTTTGACGATCGTTTAATCGAAGTGCTCGCCAAACGCGGCAATCTAGTCGAGCATATTCACCTTCCAGTGCAATCCGGCAGCACGGAAATATTGAAATTGATGGGCCGGAAATATACGCGTGAGGAATATTTAGAGCTTGTCCGCAAAATTAAAGCGGCGATTCCAGACGTTGCGTTAACAACGGATATTATTGTCGGCTTCCCGAACGAGACGGAAGAACAGTTTGAAGAAACGCTGTCGCTCTACCGCGAAGTCGAATTTGATTCTGCATACACGTTCATTTATTCGCCACGTGAAGGCACACCGGCGGCGAAAATGGTTGATAACGTATCGATGGAAGTGAAAAAAGAACGCTTGCAGCGGCTAAACGCGCTTGTCAATGAAATTTCAGCGCGAAAAATGAAGGAATATGAAGGGAAAGTTGTCGAAGTATTAGTTGAAGGCGAGAGCAAAAACAACCCGGATGTCCTTGCTGGATACACGCGGAAAAACAAGCTTGTCAACTTCATCGGTCCGAAATCGGCGATTGGCAAACTTGTCAAAGTGCGGATTACCGAAGCGAAAACATGGACATTAAACGGGGAAATGGTAGAAGAAGCGATCGAGGTGAAATGAGATGGCAAAATATACACGTGATGAGATTTTAGCACAGGCGAAGGAACTCGCCAAAATGATTGCCGAGACAGAAGAAGTTGATTTTTTTAAACGCGCGGAAGAAAAAATACACCAAAACGAAAAAGTGCGCGCGATGATCGAGCAAATTAAATCATTGCAAAAACAAGCAGTCAACTTAAAACATTACGGGAAATATAAAGCGCTGAAAAAAGTAGAAGCACAAATTGACGCGATTTACGAAGAGCTTTCGCAAATTCCGATCGTTAGCGAATTCCAGCAATCGCAAACGGAAGTGAATGATCTGCTTCAATTAGTCGCTTCTACCATCTCCAATACGGTGACCGATGAGATTATCGCATCAACAGGCGGCAACGTGTTGCGCGGGGAGACAGGTGCGCAAATACGCTGTAGTGGAAACGGCGGCTGCGGCTGTCATTAAAATTTGACTGACGTCCTTGGTTTTCAAGGGCGTTTTTTTTATTGCGGAAAAAGTAGGCACATCATACGGGGACCCTGCATACAATGAACTATAAGGAATAATTTATAAACTTATGTGCACATTAGGCGAAATCATGCATAGGATGAAATGAAGATTCATTTGAGGAGGGTTTCTTATATGTCTGAATACAGAGAAATTATTACAAAGGCGGTCGTCGGGAAAGGTCGTAAATTTACGCAATCTACTCATACGATTACTGCTCCGAATCGTCCATCAAGCATTTTAGGATGCTGGATTATTAACCATCGTTACGATGCGAAAAAATGTGACAAGACAGTAGAAATCCATGGGAAATATGACGTTAACGTTTGGTATTCATACGACAACAATACAAAAACAGAAGTTGTCACAGAAACAGTAACATATGCGGATGTGGTGAAATTAAAATACCGTGACGATGATGATATTATTAGCGATGATACAGACATTATCGTTCGCGTCATTCAGCAGCCGAACTGCCTAGAATGCACCATTTCGCCAAACGGAAATAAAATTGTGGTCGATGTAGAACGCGAATTTATTTCCGAAGTCATTGGGGAAACGAAAATATGTGTCGCGATCCATCCAGACGGCTGCGGCAATGATGACGATGATTTTGACTACGGTGACCTAGATGAAGAACTAGAAGATTTAAGCCCAGATTTGCTTCTCGGCGATGAAGAGTAAAACTAGGAAGAAAGATCTTCCTAGTTTTTTTTTGGTTGAAAAGGGATGGAATGGAGCTTAACTTTTTATTTATCTGTTTCGTATCAATATTTGCATCATGTTCATCACTTTTTTATATATATTAACTATTCAAAATAATAAAAAAATTATAAAAAATTAAAATTTTTTGTAGACATGTGATTTTATATGTGCTATTCTATTTAACAAATAAACCATACTAATTGTGGATTAATATATTTAGAGATTTTTGAAACGTGTTAAATTTATCCTCTGTTTTCTATCAAAAGCTAGAAATTGATGAGGCAAAAAACGCTTTTGATGGAGCATGCGTTGATGTTCTTCAGTTGTTTTAGTCATTGAAGCAACGTTTCCACACATTGAAATGCCTCAACCATCTCTTCATGATTTAACATTAGACATAATGGTTCTCCTATTCTCTGCCTACACGAAGCAACGGTCCTGCACAATGAATATGTTCCAGTCCAAACAGCGATTTTCGGTTATTCGTTCACTATAATCATATATAGCTATGAAAGCCCGCGATTGGAGCCACCGGTGAGGTAGAAAACAGTTTTGTTTGAACCGTGCAGACAGGCGCCAAATACCAGTGAGGTGTTTGTCCATGATGCTTAACGGGACAAAAGTGAGTGCTTATACGCAGGTGTAGGAAAAACTCTTTAGTGCGCCAGAATCTGTGGATTTTAGTCGTGCAGAGGTTCAGACTTTTCACTGTTCGTTTCTTTCGGAACGTGAATGGTATTTTCGGCTCATTAACCATTTTTTAACATAAATAAAGAAAAAATACTAAAAAATGATATTTTCCCATTTTATCTCCAGATTCACGGTCATCCTTATTTCTAAATATCCATTGAAGGAGGTGATGAAATCTAGTTGCAGGGTGAGATCATAGCGAATCATTTTGCACAGATTGCTCTGTGACAACGGAAGATGCGGGGGTGACACGAAAAGGTTTTGCGCGTAAGTAAAATATTCTGCCATTATGCTTCCTAGTCTAGATTTTAGATCTATCATTTATAACTACTATAAAATATCACAATGCTATCAAATTAAACATGTAGGAAGGGGATGAAGAAATGAAAACAGCGGTAAAAAGAAAAGCGCAAATTCTTGCGATTGATGCTGGGGGAACGATGACAGACACATTTATCATCGATGAAAACGGAGAGTTTGTCGTTGGGAAAGCGCAATCTACACCGGAAGACGAATCGGTAGGTCTCTTAAATTCGGCGAAGGATGCGCTTTCTTACTGGGAAACGACCGTTGATGAGCAATTTCCGCAGCTGCTTGCCGGAGTCTATTCGGGAACAGCGATGCTGAACCGACTCGTTTCAAGGAAGGGACGCCGGGTCGGACTGATCGTTAACAAGGGTATGGAAGACTTTCATCGAATGGGCCGAGCGATCCAATCATATCTTGGTTATTCTTACTCGGACCGTTTGCACATCAATACTCACCGTTATGATCCGCCGCTTGTCCCGAGAGAGTTAACGAGAGGTGTAACCGAAAGGGTTGACTTATTTGGAAACGTTGTTATTCCGCTTTATGAGCATGAAGTGGAACCAGCTGTTAGGGAACTTCTTGAACTAGATGTAGAAGCCATTGTTATCAGCTTGCTTCATTCTTACAAGTATCCTCATCATGAGCGAAGAGTGAGAGATATAGCCAAAGAAGTCATGAAGAAAGTCGGCAAAGAAGTTCCTATATTTGCGTCCGTCGACTATTATCCGGTTAGAAAAGAGTCGCACCGGACAAATACGACAATCATTGAGGCGTATGCGGCCGATCCTTCGCGCGAAACGTTAACAAAAATTAATAATATGCTAAAAGAACATGGAGCTAACTTTGATTTGCGTGTGATGGCAAGCCATGGAGGGACGATCAGCACACGGGCAAACGAATTGGCAAGAACGCTTGTCTCTGGCCCAATCGGCGGCGTCATTGGCGCAAAATATCTTGGAGAGCAGCTTGGCATTCGCAATATTGCCTGCTCGGATATTGGTGGAACGAGCTTTGATATAGCGCTCATCACCCAAGGGGATTTGAGCATCAACACAAGTCCGGATATGGCTCGTCTTGTGCTCTCACTGCCGCTTGTCGCAATGGATACCGTCGGAGCGGGAGCCGGAAGCTATGTCCGAGTCGATCCGAACTATAAAACATTGACACTTGGCCCGGACAGTGCCGGATCGAGAGTCGGTGTGTGCTATCCGGAAGGCGGCGTGGACACGGTAACGGTAACGGACTGCCACGTTGTTCTCGGACTAATCAACCCGGATAACTTCCTTGGCGGGGAAGTCAAGCTCTATCCAGAGCGAGCGTACGAAGCGATTAAGAAACAGATCGCTGATCCGCTCGGATTATCCGTCGAAGACGCGGCGTACGGCGTGATTGACCTGCTTGAATCACAGCTTCGCAACTACCTGGAATCCATGATTTTAGGAAAAGGGTATTCGCCATCCCAGTATGTATGCTTCTCATACGGAGGAGGAGGCCCGCTACATACCGCCGGTTATACGAAAGGACTAGGTTTTGAAGATGTGCTCGTACCGGCGTGGGCGGCAGGATTTTCCGCGTTCGGCTGTGGTGCTGCGGATTTCGAATATCGTTATGATAAAACGCTCGATATTAACGTCAATGACGGCGCCAGTGATGATGAAAAACTAAAAGCTGGAAAAGAACTGCAGGATGCGTGGGATGAACTGAAGGAGAAAGTGGCAGCCGAATTTGAGAAGAGCCAGTTCAGCAAAGGAGAAGTTGATTTCCGCCTCTATTTCCGCATGCAATACCAAGGACAATTAAACGACTTGGAAATTGAAGCGCCGATTGAAGCATTCAAGAACGTGAATGACTGGTATGAACTTGTGAACGCGTTCGAAGACACGTATGCGAGAGTTTACGCCAAGGCGGCGAAATCGCCAGAGCTCGGTTACAGCATCACAGGCGCAATCGTTCGGGGAATCGTCGAAGTGCCGAAACCGAAAATCCCGGTAGAACCGTTTGCGGGTGAAACACCGCCGAAAGAAGCGTACCTTGGCAAGCGCAGAGTGTATTGGAAAGGCCAATGGATCGAAGCGGATATTTGGGAAATGGAAAAACTGAAGCCGGGCAACAAAATTAAAGCGTTCTCGATCATTGAATCTCCGGCTACGACATTTGTCATTCCGCCGGGATTTGAAACATATCTTGACCAACATCGCATTTTCCATTTGAAAGAAGTTTAAAAAAATTTAAAGGGAGGTTGATCAATCATGGCGATGAACGTACAAGAGGTAAAACAACGCAAAACTATCGGGTGGAATGGAAAAACACTCAAAGAAATGCGGGAGGAAATCGATCGGATTAGCCAGCTGACTGGACATTACGCAGGATTGAAAGAACTTCCGCTGAAAGAAAGCGATCCGATCCGTTATGAAAAGATCTTTTCCAAACTGCGCGGCGGTGTGGTGCACGCGCGGGAAACGGCGAAAAGGGTTGCCGCATCGCCAATTGTCGAGCAGGAAGGTGAATTATGCTTTACACTTTACACTCCTGAAGGTGATTGCGTTGTTACTTCCACTGGAATCATCATTCACGTTGGCACGATGGGCGCCGCCATCAAATTTATGATTAAAAATGATTATGAAGAGAACCCTGGCATTGAAGATGGCGATATTTTCTGCAACAATGACTGCCAGATCGGAAACGTCCATCCGTGTGATGTTCATACGATCGTGCCAATTTTCTACGATGGAGAACTGATTGGCTGGGTTGGCGGAGTTACTCACGTTATCGATGTTGGCGCAACAGCACCTGGAAGCATGACGGTCGGACCTGTCACTCGTTACGATGACGGTTATCAAGTGGCCTGCCGCAAAATCGGGAAAAACGATACACTGTTAAAAGACTGGTTAATTGAAAGCCAGCGTTCGGTCCGTACGACAAAGTACTGGTTGCTTGACGAACGGACGCGCATAGCCGGATGTCATATGATTCGCGATCTTGTTCTTGATATTGTAAGAGAAGAAGGAATCGATACGTACAAACAATTTATCCGCGAAGTGATCGAAGAAGGGCGCCGCGGCTTTATCAACCAAGTAAAAACGCTGCTTATTCCGGGAAGATACCGCCAAGTTTCCTTTGTAGACGTACCGTACAAAAATCTTGATGTACCTCCATATGCCCGTGTGAACACAATCATGCACGCGCCGACGGAGATCATCGTTCATAAGGACGGCAAATTTGAAATCGACTTTGAAGGAGTTAATCGATGGGGATGGCATAGTTACAACGCGACGCCGGTTTCAATTACGAGTGGAATCTGGGTTATGATGTCGCAAACGCTCATTCCGAACGACCGGGTCAACGATGGAGCGTATTATGCAAGTAAGTTTGACTTGCCATACGGTTCATGGCTAAATCCAGATGATATTCGTACTGCGCACAGCTATGCTTGGCATTTCCTTGTATCTGCGTGGAGCCCGTTATGGCGTGGACTCAGCCGCAACTATTTCGCCCGCGGTTATCTCGAAGAAGTCAACGCAGGTAATGCCAATACATCCAACTGGCTGCAAGGTGGAGGCTACAACCAGTTCAATGAAAACCATGCTGTCAACAGCTTCGAGTCAGCCGCTGAAGGGGTTGGCGCGAGCGCGGTAAGAGATGGGATCAGCCACGCCGCGGCAATTTGGAACCCTGAAGGCGATATGGGCGACATGGAAATCTGGGAGCTGGCAGAACCGCTCATTTATCTCGGAAGAAGCATTAAGCCGAATACAGGCGGCCACGGAAAATACCGTGGTGGAAACGGCTATGAATCGTTGAGAATGGTGTATGGGGCAAAAGACTGGACGATGTTCTTCATGGGCAACGGCTACATCTCGAGTGACTGTGGATTGATGGGAGGTTATCCGGCCGCATCGGGATACCGTTTTGAGGCCCATGGCACGAACTTAAAAGAACGGATCGAAAAGAGACTGCCGATTCCGACTGGCGGTGACCCTGATCCAGATAACCCACAATATGAAAAACTGATGGAAGCAAAAGAAATTATCCGTGACAAGCAGGCGATTACAACGGAAACCATTTTTGAAAACTATGATCTATATTTGAACTATTTGCGTGGGGGTCCAGGATTCGGCGATCCGCTAGAGCGGAAACCAAAAATGATTGAAAATGATTTAAACGAAGGCCATATTCTTCCTCGTTTCGCTGAAAGTGTTTATGGAGCGGTCTTCACTCAAGATGAAAAAGGTCGATATATCGTTGATGAAGAAGCAACGAAGAAACGCCGTGAGGAAATGAGAAAAGAGCGGCTGAAACGAGGAGTGCCGACAAAACAATGGATGCAAGAGGAAAGAAAGAAAATTATCAACAAAGAAGCAGCGATACAAGTGCGTCACATGTATGCGAGCACCTTCGCGTTAAGTGAAAAGTTTTATAACGAGTTTAAGTCGTTCTGGAATTTGCCGGAAGATTGGAAATTAACAGAAGAAGAATTGGGCATCCCAGTATTCGGAAGAAAAATTAATAAGTTGAAATGAGGTGAAAATATGGAAAAATATGATAAATACGATCGCAAGACGATAGAGGAATTAATCGACGGTACGATAGATTTTGTCAAATTAAAAGAAATGCTCTCCAATTATAAAGACACTGACCGATTTGACAAATATATTAGCATCCTTCAAGAAAGGGTGCCGTGGGATGATCCGATTTTGCTTCCGGCCGGCCTTCATCTCTATATTGTGCAAAAGCCGGATGGCCGGCGCATCGTAAAATGCGATTGTGGATATGAATTTTGCGAGGCAAGCGACAACTGGAAGCTTCATGCGCTCATCTATGTTCGTGATACAGTAGAAAAAATGGCGGAACTGTATCCGAAACTGATGGCGCCAGATCCGGAATGGCAGGTGCTTCGCGAGTACTATTGCCCTGGCTGCGCAACACAGCTTGAGGTAGAAGCGGTGACACCGTGGTATCCGGTCATCAAAGACTTCGAGCCTGATATCGATACATTCTATAAAGAATGGTTAAAGCGCCCGCTTCCGCAGGCGAAATAAAAATAAAAAACAGACGGCGGCGAAAAGCTGCCGTCTGTTTTTATGCATTGCATTTTCTGAAATGGAATGTAAGAGGGAGAAGCTCATTATTGGAAAGACGAACATAGGAGCTGCCGGACTGCTTAACGCTTTAGCGATGCCAGAATTTGAACTTTCTCTTTTTCTTCTTTAAAATATGTTATAATGAAACGTGTTGAAACGCAGATGCATTAATGTATTCAAAAAATCTCCATATTGGTTCGAAACTAGATACATAGATGAAAACAAGATTTTGCGGAATTTAGCGGCTTTATGTTGATGGCGATACACGGATGGAAACGCCAAAATGACAGGGTGGCCGCTAATTTTATTGATAAAACGTAAATTTGCAAGGTTGGAGGAGAACGATGGCTACATATACGCCGATGATTCAGCAATACTTGGACATTAAGGCACAATATCCAGATGCCTTTTTATTTTTTCGCCTTGGCGATTTTTACGAAATGTTTTTTGACGACGCGATCAAAGCGGCGCAGGAACTGGAAATTACGCTGACAAGCCGTGATGGCGGCGAAGAACGGGTGCCGATGTGCGGCGTTCCGTATCATTCGGCGCAAGGATATATTGAACAGTTGATTTCAAAAGGATATAAAGTCGCGATTTGCGAACAAGTCGAAGATCCAAAAACGGCAAAAGGGGTCGTCCGCCGCGAAGTCGTTCAGCTCATTACCCCTGGAACAGTGATGGAAGGGAAAGGGCTGTTAGATAAAGAAAACAACTACTTGGCGACGGTGACCATGTTTGATGATGGCACGTATGGTTTTGCTTATACGGATTTATCAACAGGGGAAAATCGCATAACGCTTCTTGCTTCATTGGATGATGTGATGAATGAGCTGTATGCGATCGGTACGAAAGAAATTGTCATTTCTTCTCAATTTCCAGAACAGTATCAGCAGCTATTAAAGGAACGCTATGATGTGACGATTTCATACGAGGATGAGACAGTGATTCCTGAAGGATTTACGTCGATCGTCGAAGCGCTTCAGCAAGATAAGCTAAAAATAACATTCGGCCGTCTGCTTCATTACATTATTCGCACACAAAAACGACGCCTCGATCATATGCAGTCTGTTCAAGTGTATCAAGTCGATCATTATATGAAAATCGATTTGTACTCGAAGCGAAATTTGGAATTAACCGAGACAATTCGCTCCAAAGGGCGGAAAGGCTCGCTATTGTGGCTTCTTGATGAAACAGTGACGGCAATGGGCGGACGGTTGCTGAAACAATGGCTTGATCGCCCGCTTTTGGATCGCAAACAAATCGAACGGCGCTTACATATGGTCGAAACACTGATCCATCATTATTTTGAACGGCAGGAGCTGCGCGAACGTCTTCGCGAAGTGTACGACGTCGAGCGCCTCGCTGGCCGTGTTGCCTACGGAAACGTAAACGCGCGCGATTTAATTCAACTGAAAAAATCGCTTCAGCAAATCCCGGCGTTAAAAGATATTGTTGAAAACCTTTCAGATGATGAAGCGCAGCAGCTTGCCGACAAACTCGATCCATGTTCGGAACTTGTCGATCTGTTAGAGCGGTCGATTCAAGAAAATCCGCCATTGTCCGTCAAAGAAGGAAACATCATTAAAGACGGATATAACGAAACACTTGATCGTTATCGCGATGCAAGCCGCAATGGGAAAGCATGGATTGCCCAGCTAGAAAGCAAAGAACGGGAATTAACCGGGATTAAATCATTAAAAATTGGCTATAACCGCGTGTTCGGTTATTACATTGAAGTGACGAAGGCGAATCTTCATTTGTTGCCAAAAGGGCGTTATGAGCGAAAACAAACACTAGCAAACGCTGAACGTTTTATTACCCAGGAATTAAAAGAAAAAGAAGCGCTCATTTTAGAAGCGGAAGAAAAAAGCATCGAACTAGAATACGAATTGTTTGTGGACATTCGCGAACGCGTAAAACAATATATTCCGCGTTTGCAATCATTAGCGAAAACGATTAGCGAACTCGATGTCTTGCAGTCGTTTGCGACTGTAAGCGAAGAGCGTCATTACGTAAAACCGCAGTTTTCCGATAATCGTGAGCTGATCATTCAAGCGGGCCGCCATCCAGTAGTGGAAAAAGTGCTTGGGGCGCAAACGTATGTACCGAACGATTGTTATATGAATAAAGAACGGGAACTGTTGTTAATTACGGGACCGAATATGTCCGGAAAAAGCACGTACATGCGGCAAATTGCCCTTACTGCCATTATGGCGCAAATTGGCTGCTTTGTCCCGGCAGAGAAAGCAGTCCTCCCAATTTTTGACCAAGTGTTTACGAGAATTGGTGCGGCGGATGATTTAGTATCTGGGCAAAGTACGTTTATGGTCGAAATGCTCGAAGCGCGCAATGCGATCGTTCACGCGACACAAAACAGCTTAATTTTGTTTGATGAAATCGGACGCGGCACGTCCACGTACGATGGGATGGCATTGGCGCAAGCGATCATCGAATACATTCATGATCATATTGGCGCGAAAACGTTATTTAGCACACATTATCATGAATTAACGGATCTAGAGCAATCGCTTGCCAAGCTGAAAAACGTTCATGTGAGAGCCGTTGAGGAAAATGGAAAAGTCGTGTTTCTTCATAAAATTGAAGAAGGACCAGCCGACCAAAGTTACGGCATTCATGTCGCCGAGCTTGCTGAGCTTCCGGCTTCTCTCATTCAGCGCGCCAAAGAAATTTTAGCCGAGCTTGAGCAGCAAGAACAGCGAAAAGAACAGCCAAGCGGCAAGAACGAGGCGGTCTTCGAACAACTCAGCATGTTTGCCGAAGAGCAGCCTTCAAAAGAAGAATCCCATCTATCGAAAAAAGAAAAAAAGGCGCTTGAGGCATTAAAATCGGTCAATTTGTTGGAAACAACGCCGCTTGAAGCGTTAAACAAATTATACGAAATTCAAAAACTATTAAAGTAAAGGAGGCATAGCGATGGGAAAAATTCGTAAGCTCGATGACCAATTGTCCAATAAAATCGCCGCAGGGGAAGTCGTCGAGCGTCCTGCCTCCGTCGTTAAAGAGCTCGTTGAAAACGCGGTTGACGCCAATAGCACCATTATTGAAATTGAATTAGAAGAAGCAGGACTAGCGAAAATTCGCGTCATCGATAATGGGGACGGAATGGAAGAAGATGATTGCCTCGTTGCTTTTGAAAGACATGCGACAAGCAAAATTAAAGATGAGCACGATTTGTTTCGCATCCGCACGCTTGGCTTTCGCGGCGAAGCGCTGCCGAGCATCGCCTCCGTCTCGGAAGTTGAGATGAAAACAAGCACGGGAGACGGTCCAGGGACGAAAGTGGTTCTAAAAGGCGGAAAACTCGTTGTACACGAACGGACAACAAGCCGCAAGGGAACCGATATTACCGTATCTAACTTGTTTTTCAACACCCCGGCCCGTTTAAAATATATGAAAACGATTCATACCGAGCTTGGTCATGTCACCGATGTCGTCAACCGCCTTGCCATGGCGCATCCTGATATTTCGTTTCGGCTGCGCCATCACGGGAAGCAGCTGCTTTACACGAGCGGCAACGGCGATGTACGCCATGTGCTTGCTGCGATTTACGGCATGGATGTCGCGAAAAAGATGATTCCAATTCAAGCGGAATCGCTCGATTTTACCGTTCAAGGCTACATTTCGCTTCCTGAAGTGACGCGCGCTTCGCGAAATTACATTTCCACGATCGTCAACGGGCGATATGTGCGCAACATTCCGCTCGCAAAAGCGATCGAAGCGGGATATCATACACTGTTGCCGATCGGCCGCTATCCGATTGTATTTTTATCGATTGCGATGGATCCGATTTTAGTCGATGTCAATGTCCACCCGGCAAAATTAGAAGTACGTTTCAGCAAAGAAGCGGAATTAAACGAGCTCGTCACCCAAGCGATTCGCCAGGCGCTTCAAGCGCGGACGCTTATTCCTGAGATGACGATCAAGCAAAAAGAAACTCCAAAACCAAAAGCAGAACAAACGGCTTGGACGTTTGAACATGTCGTTAAAGAACCATTTGTTTCTCCACTCGTTCATGTAGATGAACCAAAACAAGTAGATGAGCCAAAGCAATCAAGTCCAGTGGAAGAACCCAAGGAGGAAATTCCTTCGTTTTTGCCGGCAGTGGAATCGAAACAAAATGATGTCGATGATGAACTAGTCGAAATGGACGAGCAAACGGAATCATCAGACGAACAAGAGCATGTGAATGACCGGCTTCCGCCGCTTTATCCAATCGGGCAAATGCACGGAACGTACATTTTGGCGCAAAATGAGAGAGGGCTTTACATCATTGACCAGCATGCTGCCCAAGAGCGCATTAAGTATGAATATTTTCGCGAAAAAGTTGGCGAAGTAATAAACGAAGTGCAGGAATTGCTTGTTCCGCTTACATTTCATTATCCGACAGATGAATATGTGCTAATTGACGCACATCGTGAAGAATTGGCGAAATGCGGCGTCTTTTTAGAACCGTTCGGGCACAATACGTTCATCGTCCGCTCCCACCCATCGTGGTTTCCAAAAGGGGAAGAAGCGGCGATTATTGAAGAAATGATCCAGCAAGTGATCGATATGAAAAAAGTCGATATTAAGCAGCTTCGTGAAAAAGCAGCGATTTTAATGAGCTGCAAACGTTCGATTAAAGCGAACGAGTATTTGCGCGATGACGAAATCTTCGCACTCTTGGAATCACTGCGCAAAACGACTGATCCATTCACCTGCCCGCACGGCCGCCCAATCATCATCCATTTTTCCACGTATGAGCTGGAGAAAATGTTTAAGAGAGTGATGTAAATATAAAAGCGCAACGCCTTGTTCCATCAAGGGGGGTGCGCTTTATTTTTTCGTTTGCCCTGTTTGTAAGCTCAAATCACTTTACGGATTGTTGTGTATGCAAACAAAAACACAGTAATTCGTTGTTCCGGAAGGGCGAACAGTAGATTAGGCAACGAAACAAAAGAGTAATTATGTTTCCAAAGAGGTGATAACGAATGAATGATAAAGAGCGGTTGAATGAAATTATAATTCGCTACAAGACTGTTAAACCGTTTGAATTTTATAACGACATCGGTGTTATCGCGATGGATGAAAAGGATAAAGATTGGCCTATTGAACAAGCGAAGAAAGCTGTGATATCTGAAGATTATTAGACCAACAACGAGCAATTAAAAAGAGAATTCAAAAATTTCTTTGGCTCTGTTGAGATAATCAAAGCAAAACAGATTGAGGTAGACAGAAAAATTAAGGACTTTACGAAAAGGGTTTATCGAGCGTTTCCGTGGGTTTTTCTTTAAGGGGCAACTAGAGAGTATGCGGGTAGCTTTTAGAAACAAAATAGCGGGTGGTGAGAACGTGCAGCAACTCACGATTTTTGATTTTCTTGAAGAAGTTGTCGAGAATGAATCGAGATATACCTTTGATAACGAAAAGGGATCATCGATGCAAATGCGAGGGAATTTTGATTCCCCGTTGGAACAAAGAACAAGGTCATTATGATTCTGTTTGTGCGCATTGCTTTTCAACTAAAGAACGTTTTTATCCAGCGAACATGTGTCAAAGATGCGGCTGCACAACGAACGTCTATCAAGTATGGCTGTACGACTATAACGCGGAAAATGTATGCAAATATTGCATAAGACAGGACATGTTGCTTTCGAAATTTTTTAAGCCGTCAATAAAAGGAAGTAATCTGAAGTAAACAAAATAGCAAGGTGAGTTTCAAAAAAGCACTTCTATAAAGAAGCGCATAATTACCTAAATAATTTATTTAAAGCCGGAATTAATTTGTTAAAATAAGGCTTGATTATGAAATCCTTAGCGCCTATTTGAAGAGCATCAATAATGAAACTTTTTTGCCCCATCGATGAACAAATTATTACTTTTGCTTTTGGATCAAATTTTAAAATATTTTTTAAAGCATCTAATCCATTCATAATAGGCATAATTAAGTCAAGTATAACAATGTCAGGTGATTTTTCTTTGTAAAGAGATACAGCATTACTACCATCAGAAGCTTCAGCGATAACTTGGTAACCATTAGCGGTTAAGAGATTCTTTAATAAGTTTCTCATAAACATTGAATCATCAGCAACTATTACAGTTTTATACATTTGAACCATCTTTGACTAAAAAAGTAAATATATATCCTTAAAAATGTACATATGACAGTGCGCCTAATAAGGAACCTTTAAAAAAATCACAATGATTTTTCATGGGAAAGACAACTGGCTGGCATGTCTATTGAAAATAGATTTAGCTCCTTTCGCTTTGCGTTTTGCCCTTTCGAGTAGTTTGGTGATGCAATATTAAATTTTTTGTATATATTTGTCGAAACTTGTCCAATAATCTAAAGAAATATTAACAAGTTTTATAGTTAAATTTACATAGGAAAAATCGATTATTTTTTGATATTGAAAGTTATTAAATAGCACTATTGATCTATTAAACAAAAAATATTCAGAATGGTAGTTATGTTTTCCAAGAAGGGGGGAGATGAGAGAAATTAAGTTTCAAGTACTCGTTAAAGAGTCTTATAACGCGACGGTTATCATTGAGGAGAAATAATCAAAAAAGGAACAAGGTCATTCTATAGAAATACGATTCTTTAAGCGGGCAGATTGGCCTTGTTTCATTAAGATTATTTTCACTATTGAAGTGTCTGATATAAAAAATAAAAAAAGCCAGGACTTCTCCCAGCTTAGAAAAGAGGGGTCAATTACATTATAACACATGGGAGGGGTCTGAGTGGGCAAACGGTTTTATCAACTTTCTTTTTTGCATGACACGGACGGAGAAAAAACAAAAGAAGCAGTCGAGGCAGCACTTGAAAAATATCGCATGTATATGTTGACGGTTGAGGTTAAAACCGCGTTTAAAAAAATTCTACATTTATTTTGTGCTCTATCAGTTACATTAATGCTTTGTGGGATAGCTGTTTATGCTCAAAATAACAACATTGACATCGACAACAATACAAACAAAATAACTCACATGGCTCAAAATACGGACGTTGCTGATAACGATGGTGATAATGATGACGATACAGATTGGGGTTGGATTGGTTTGGTTGGTTTAGCAGGACTGTTAGGGTTGAGAAGAAGAAATGACAGAAGAGATTAGAACCAATAATTAATTTTTCTGATAGAAAAATGAAAGAAAAATGACAGAAAGATGATAGAAAGATGACAGATTATTTTGTTTCGGACATGCTATGATTGTATCGTGGGATATGTTGAAGCAGGGCGTCACTCCGATCGGGGTGGCGTTTTTATTTTAGTGAAAAGGAGTGTTGCGACATGGCAGAAGCGCGCGAGTCGAACAAATTGGTTGTGAAAGTGGATGTTGATGTGTCGGATGCATTGAAGGGATTGAAAGCACTGCGGAGAGAAGCGAATAAGACATTAAAAGCGGTAACATCAAGAATTTTGTGTAATGCAAGATAGATAGGGTATCTCTGATATGGATTCGGAATGGATAGGGGACTAGTTTCCTCCGCATAAGAGACTGAATATTCAGTCTCCTGTGTGGAGGGGGAGAATCCCCTTATCTTATTGGTTTCATATTTACATTATTTGGTTGATGATAACGTTCTTCAAACATTCGCTCGAGGGTTTCCTGTGCTTCGGAAAATCCTCGCAACTTTCGCCCTGCCCATTATTAAAATGTGACAAAGCGCCAGGTTATGACGAGGAAGGAAATGAAATCACTACATCGGTTGTAGGGGTTAAATTTCAAATTGAAAATACTACAAATGGAAAATTCACTACATATCCAGATCAAGCAGTGTTAGTGACAAGTACAGGCGAGCAAATCGATATGCCTGACATGCTGGTTTCCGATCCTTTAGGTGGAGAAATCGATAAAGGCGTTATCAAAGAAGGAGATGTCATTTGGTACTTGCAACGTGGGAATGCAGAAAAAATCGAATGGATTAAACTAAAATGGACTGCACATGTTGGCGGAGAAGATGAGCTTGACGGAGAAATGAAAGAATACGAAGTTGAATTGAAGTTGAAGTAATAAAGCCTACTCGCTTTGAGTAGGCTATTTTTTGAATAATTATCCGTTTGCAAATCAGAATAATTCCACAATCATAAACCAAGAAGTCAAATATAAGGAGGTAATCATAATGATAACCATTAACATAGACGAAAAACAAGTAGAAAAAATGTTCCTGGACGAACTCAAAAAACAGCTCGATCAGTTAGAACATCGCCACACGTTTTGGGATATGAAAGAATTGTGCCGCCAAACCTGCATGAGTGAGAACAACATCAAAGAAAAATTCTTTTACGATCCGCGTTTTCCGAAGTACAAAATCGGCGGTAAGTGGTACTTTCCAGCAAAGGAATGTGAAGAGTTCTTACTCACGTGGATCAAGAAACAACCAACAGCTTAAAGAAGTGAAAGAAGATGATGTTTATAAAAAAAGAAGGCCGAGTAATACTCCAGCCTTCTAGTGATATGCCTAGGAATTGCATTGCCCTATTATCATTACAGGACTACATGATTACGAATATGGATATTTTCTCGGTGTATGTTGAATGGAAATCCATTTAAGAGTTGTAAACGTATCCAAGCTCCACGAGCCATTGAGTCGTCCTAAACCTGAATTTTTCTCTCCACCAAATGCAACTACTGGTTCATCATTAATGGTTCCGTCATTAATATGGATCATGCCGGTTTCAATCTGTTTCGCCATCTCTGCTCCACGTTCAATATTCGATGTATGGATGGCGCCGCTTAAACCAAAATCACTGTTGTTAGCATACTCAATCGCCTGCTGGTCATTTTCGACTTTCATAATACATACAACTGGGCCAAAAAGCTCCTCCTTAGCAATTGTCATATCAGGCATAACATCGGTAAATATGACAGGTTCCACAATATTTCCTTTAACTTCTCCTTTTAAAATAGGTGTTGCGCCTTCTTTTATACCTGTTTCAATAAGGCTGACAATCGTTTGAACTTGTCTCTCATTCATTAACGGTCCAATAATCGTCTCAGGGTCTCTTGGATCACCGCATTTCAAACTAGCTACTTTACGTACATATTTTGTTAAAAATTCATCATATACTTTTTCATGAACGATAATCCGATTTGCTGACATACAAATTTGGCCTTGATGTGTAAAGCGACTGAAAACCGCTGCACTAACAGCGAGATCAATATCAGCATCATCCAGGACAATCAGGGCACTATTTCCTCCCAGTTCCAATGAAACTTTTTTCAAATGACGTCCAGCAACTTCACCGATATGTTTTCCGACTTTACTCGAGCCTGTAAATGAAATAACCCTTGGAATTGGATGTTCAATAAATCCGTCGCCAATTTCTTCAATTTCAGTTACAACAACATTTAGTAGGCCTTTTGGAAGACCTGCTTCTTCAAAAATTTTGGCAATGAGCGTTCCACCGGTGATAGGTGTATGTTCATGTGGTTTGAGGACAACACCGTTCCCTGCTCCTAATGCAGGAGCGACCGATTTCATGGAAAGGAAAAACGGAAAGTTAAAAGGACTAATCACACCGACAACTCCAACCGGAATACGATATAGGCGATTTTCTTTCCCATCAACTGGTGATGGTAAAATTTTCCCTTCCATTCGAAAAGGATATGTAGATGCTTCTTTGATAATATTGATAACAAGATCAATTTCAAAAGCTGCTTTCAGTTTTGTTCCGCCAAGTTCTTCGATAATGATGTTTTCGATAGATTCCTTATTTTCTTCAATATATTTTACCGCATTTTCAAAAACGGCTCTTTTTTCAATAGGGTTCGTATGTTGCCACTTTTTTTGGGCTTTTTTGGCGGATTGATAGGCTTCATCAACGTCTTTTAAGCTAGCACATGTAAATGTTGTAATGATTTCATTGCTGTATGGATTAAAATCTACCAGTTGTCTGTTGCTAGTACCATCTTTCCATTCTCCACTGATATATTGCTTATTTAATAACTTGAAATTTACCATGAACTTAGCCCCCCAATTTTATTTCTCTATTTCAATATTTTGTCTCGCTATTTCTGCAAGCATCTGGATATTTGTATTGATTTCTTGCATTGTAGCAGACAGTTCTTCAATAGCTGCTGATTGGGCACTCGATTCTTCATTTACTGATTGAATAAAATCATTTAGCTGCTTAATAAGATTCTTCATTTGGTTTGTTTTTTCATTGATTTCTGCGACATGTTGCTTCGAGGTGTTGGCCATTTTCCTTACCTCATCCGCTACAATGGAAAAACCTCTACCATGTTCTCCTGCTCTTGCAGCTTCAATAGCAGCATTTAGTCCTAACAAATTACTTTGATCTGCAATTTCTTTTACCAAATTCGAAATACCTTCAATTTTACTAACATTTTCAGCTACTTCTTTAGCCTTTTCTGAAATTGTTGTTATTTCATTAGAGAGTTCGGTGATGGAATCGGCCATTGATTGGATCGTTGCAGTTACTTCCTCCACGACAGCTGAAAGATTAGAAGAGATTTCCGATAATTGCATAGCCTTCTCCATATTAACTCCGATTCCGATACCGCCTACAACACGACCGTTATGGTCATGAATAGGCATTGCCTTTGCAATTAAGTCAACACCAAAAAGTTCCTTTGGAACAATGGCAGAGAGAAGCTTGTTTTGTCTGATCGCATTTGTGATGATGTCGCCTTCTTGTAAAGGATCACCGGGTTTTACATTTAAAGAGAATGTTTTGGCCGGATAATTAACAATTAACTTTTCTGTGTCATAAATTCCGATCGTAATGTCTTCATGTACAAGTTGGTTCAAGTATGGAGCCACTTTTAGAAATGCATCAAGTAACTCTATATCTTCAACATTTGTTTTTCCCTTTTCTGCCACATTTTTCACTTCACGCCACCTCCTTAAGAAATTCTTTCTACTAATCTTATTATCGGAACTAATGCGAGAAATTTTAACAATAAGACATATGACTGTTATCAGAAGGAATTTTGTGAATTTTATCTTAAATAGGCGAGAAGATACCACTTTTAAATGGACACGGTGCAACCCAATAAATTTGTCGTTTTCTTATGAGGCGTTTAAGAAGCGATATGAAAAGTTGTCTAGAATAAAGAAAATTGATTGTTTGCTCCCAACAAATGTAAAACATGCTCTCTTGATGACGAAACCGTATTGCGTCTACAATTTTAAATCTTATCGATTTGTGATATCCGTCCAAAACGATGAT
The DNA here is from genome assembly GCF_002217735.1 of Parageobacillus galactosidasius. Lineage (NCBI taxonomy): Bacteria > Bacillati > Bacillota > Bacilli > Caryophanales > Anoxybacillaceae > Parageobacillus > Parageobacillus galactosidasius. The sequence goes on from NZ_NDYL01000001.1 coordinate 1,304,497, forward strand.
TGAAGCGTGCATTCAAAAAAGAGGATCGTATAACTTTGAGTAAGTCTTTTTGACAGAAAAAAGAAGGCGGAGTAAGGCTGATATGATCCCCTTATAGTAGACAGAAAAAAGAAAGCCAATTCATCTGTCTACTATGGAGGGGATTTTTCTATGGGAAAATGCGAAAAACATATGATGCAAAGTTTAAAAAGAAAGCTGTGGATTTATATTTGGAAGAGGGCATGGGCTATAAAACGTTGGCGGAAGAATTAGGGATTGATTAGGGATTGATGAGTCCGTGGTACGTCGATGGGTGAAACGCTATGAATAGGAAGGAATACAAGGTCTGAAGGAAAAACGGGGCAAAGCGAAAGGACCAAATAAAGGGAGAACGAGAACTCGTCCGGAAGATCCTGAAACAAAAATCAAGCGCCTTGAGGCGGAAGTAGAGATGCTAAAAAAGCTCTTAATTGATATGTTCTCTGAAGGATTTCTCAATAAATATGATTTATCTAACCTTAGTTTAACTGATCGTATATTTGGATATCATTTTTTGTGAGTCATTTGTCTTGTTAAATAGGAGTTTTCTTCCTTTTAAATTGCAACAAGTACGATCCAATCATAGCGGCTGTAGTGTTAAATACATTGATAAAATAGAGAAATTATGATAAATTAGTATAGAAACACATTTTTATTAATCGATATAAATAAAATATCCCTATTATAATTATAAAACATAATTCCCCTTCAGTCAACCCCAATTTTTTATTTTTTGAAGGAGTGATTGAAATGACAGAACTTCGGCAAGAGCAAGAACGATTAAACAGCATAATGGAGATTATTACGGAGCAAATCCGCATGCTGGAAGGCGAAACCCTCCGGCGCCGGAAAGAAGTAATTGATACACGCAAACACTTTTGGGATGACGTCAAGGTTAATATAGATACTTTCGACGATTTTCTTGAGACGATCATCAGCTTGAGACAACAGGCTCAGGCCCTGTCCGTAAGCCAAAGCACCCACAGACATGCCTTCAAGAGGTTGTCCACGCTGCGCCGCATGCAGGAGGTGCCTTATTTCGGCCGAATCGATTTCACTGAAGAAGGCACTTCCGTTACTGAACAAATCTATATCGGCATCTCCACGCTCATGGATGCAAGCGGAGAGAACATCCTTATCTACGACTGGCGGGCGCCGATCTCGAGCGTCTACTACGATTACCTGCCCGGTCCGGCCGAATATGCTACGCCCGAAGGCGTAATCCGTGGCATGCTGGAGAAAAAGCGGCAATATATCATCCGCGGCGGCATTATCAAATCGATGTTCGATACCAGTCTCACCATTGGAGACGAGATTTTACAGCAGGTGCTTGGCAAAGCCGCAGACAAACATATGCATAATATAGTGGCCACCATTCAACGGGAACAAAATCGGATCATCCGGCACGATCGTGGGCGACTACTTATTGTTCAAGGCCCTGCTGGCAGCGGCAAGACATCGGTCGCCCTGCAGCGGATCGCTTACTTGCTCTACAAGTATCGGGATAGGCTGAAATCCGATCAAATCATTCTATTTTCACCTAATTCGATGTTTAATAGCTACGTATCCAATGTGTTGCCCGAACTCGGCGAAGAGAATATGCAGCAGGTCACATTCCAGGAGTACTTGAACCATCGGCTGAGCAACGAATTTCAAGTAGAGAGTCCTTACGAGCAATTGGAATATGTGTTGACTGCATCGGATGACCCTTCATACCGGGCTAGGACTGCGAGTATCCGATTAAAGGCATCGACACGTTTTTTTGAGGCGATCAAAAAATACGGCCAGTCGCTAGAATTATCCGGCATGCTATTCAAAGATATTATTTTTAGAGGAAAGCCGATCGTCACCACCCAACAAATAGCGGAAAGGTTTTATAGCAGCGACACCTCGCTCCGCTTTCACAACAGATCTCAGAATTGCGGAATCGGGGGTATAATACGATCGCGATTATATGCAAATCTGCTGCGGAAAGTACCGCCGCATACGAAGCACTGAGCAACGTCGAAGAAATTAAACTCGTGAAGAGCGGATCTACCGAATATGAACAAGGTGTTGTCGTCATACCGGCGTATTTGGCCAAGGGCATCGAATTCGACGCCGTCATCATTTATAACGCATCGGCGCAAGTATATGGCGATGAGAGCCTGCGCAGATTGTTCTACACCGCCTGCACCCGGGCTATGCATTACCTACAGCTTTACAGTGTAGGCGAACCGAGCCCCTTTTTGCGCGACGTTGAGCCGGGGAGTTTACTTTTGATCCAGAGTTAACACGGGGCTGGTCTGGAGTCTTAAATATATCACTGTAATTAAATTTTGTCGGCGGCGGTCGAATTCAACGTGATAAGAAGAAAGAGGTCCATGCCATTACAGAATAAAGGTTGAGCAACATGACATAAGCCGGAACGACGTGTGCAGCTGCACACGTCGTTCCGGCTTATTCCGTTTCAGTGGAACAACTTCTACTTTTCAATCAATCCACTTCCCCTAGAACGCCAAAAGCAACAAAATGCACAGGGCTAGATTTTGTTAAGCGTTTGACTGCTTTTTCTTTCCGTGCTTGGAAACGTTGCATGACGGACTTAAAGCAAAGCTTTGCTTGTTCATCCAGCATGATCATTTTTCCGTCAAGGATGCAGTCTGAAGGTAAATTAATATCCTTCATTTCTGGGTACTGGAAAGTACACTCATTTGGCGGCGAGTACTACCACTCTAGTAGTGTAGTAAGGCTCTGTGGCCGTCAAATTTGAGCTGATGAAGGTATCCTCTGGGTACTGCATCTGATTTATGAAGCAACATGGACTTCAGAGACTGGTGTCACACGCGATCCCCTCCATGCTTCCACAATACCATTAAGAAAATAACCATCAATATGAGAGTGGTGGCAAAAATATAACATATATTTTTATATAACAGTAGTTGCATTTAGTCATCTGTTATAATACAATACTAATAAAAATAAATATTCGGAAAATTTTTTGAAGGTTCGTTCGACTTGAATGAGCGTCTTGTATCCGGTTACCATGTCGGCTGAGGATAAGCCGGTATTTGTCTTAATCAGGAACTTTTCATCCCGTAACCCCTCCTTGGCTAATGCTGCTTCATTGGAAACGTTAAGGTTTGTCCATCGTAATCGACATCGAAAAAGGATTGCATGTTCTTTTGGGTCAGGATTTCCGCGACCTTTATGATGGTATTTTTCGGATCGAGTTTTCTTCCCCGTTTACCAGGTTTGATGAGACATTCAGTATAGTGCTCTTTTAATTTTTTAGAGATGCGGTTTTGTAACCCCAAAAATGGTCCTTAACTGTCAAAGGTGAGTTATAATCCTCATTTCTCACTTTTTGAATTCGTTGATATATTCTTTAAAGAAAGCGAGGTAATGGAGATGAATGTAAAATCCCTCGAACAAGTATTTACCCAGACAGTAAAATTTTTCGAATGGCTGCTAGCGGGAATCATTATTGTAGCGGTAATTGCAGAAGGAACAATGCTCGTCCATGACCTATTCAGCTACATCATGGAAGGGGAAATCATGGAGAAATTTCAGGATTTTTTAGCTCATGCACTCTTGTATATTATTGGATTAGAGGTTGCACTTATGCTCATCAAGCACGATATGACACTCGTCATGGATATAATCATTTTTGCCATTGCCCGTAAGATGATCATCTTGAATGTGCATATGTGGGAGATTCTAGTCGGAATCTTAGCCATCTTTATCCTCTACTACCTTAAATGTTACGGACTGAGTTGCCGCTTTTTCCCCAACCGACCTTAATTTTTAACAATCAGAGTTAATTTTTTTCACAGCGTAAACGTTCCGAATTCATGGGGTCCAATTTTTTACATTCACTCGTTCAACGGCAGTTCGCTTTTTAGCTCTTTGTAATTCTGAATAGATTTTGAGCAATAAATTCAATTAAAAACTAGTAAGTTTTCGGTACGGGGCATCCAGCGAATGATTGAAAGCTACAGCCTGCCGAATAAAAAACTTACGCCCCATACGTTTTGTAAGTGAATGCTGAAGGTCACGAACAACGACATTGAGAAAGTACGGCGGCTTGCCGGCCATAGCAATATCGCCACGACATCTCGATACTTAAAAGACAGCTATAGTGATTTGGCGGATGCGGTGGAGGCGTTGCTGAAATTTTAACAAAGTTGGTTGTGCATAGGTGTACCGATAACAATTGGGATAGTCCAGTACGGCCATGGCATCTTTGAACCTTTCTTCGAAGATTGCTATGGTCTTTGGCGTTTTCTTATCCCATTAGCCAGCACTTACTCCAGTTAAAGATGGTCAAATCGCTGGCGTCTGCTTAATTGAGTGATTCAAAAAAATTTTTATTTTTCATATTTCGCTATTTATCTCATTCCTTTAAATGATTATCAAACGCCTCTTGAACCTTATCCTTCTTGGGTGAAACAATTTTTCCCTTAACCTGCTTTAACGTCGCTACTATAAGAATGCTAACAATCACTAATAAGAACCATGAACTTACCTTTCCTAGATGAACGAGACTCCATGCATCGGTTTGGTTTGGATATTCCCAAGCTCCAAAGAACGTTGCGATATTTTCGGCTATCCATATAAAAAATCCGATGAGCACAAAAGAAAGTGCGAGTGGCATACGGTAACGAGTTCCATCAACCTCGAATGTGACCCATGATTGCCAAAAGACGATGATTACAAGTCCAGATAACCACCAACGAACGTCAATCCAATAATGGTGGGTGAAAAAATTCAAATAAATCGCAGCTGCAAGAGGTACAACTACCAAAAACGGTGGCCACTTAACCAGTTCAACCTTAAACCTCCTCCACGCCTGGCAAAGATAACTCGCTACACTTGCGTACATAAATCCACTATACAAAGGCACTCCAAAAATTTTGAAATATCCTTCCTCTGGATAAGACCAGGAGCCCATATGTACCTTGAAAAGTTCAAGAGCGAGCCCAATAAGGTGGAACAATGTGATAACCTTTAGTTCATCCCGTGTTTCAAGCCCAGAACGCACCATCCACCACTGCATCAGAAGGCAGATGATGAGCAGCCAGTCATACCGTGGTAGGAAGGGAAGTGGCATGAATTTTGTAAAAGCCAAAGAGGCAAAAATAACGACAGGAAACAAACATGATAGGGCCTGCTCCCAACCAAAACGAACGAGTTGTTTTAGGGCTCTCATGATTTGTGCCTCTTTATTATCCTTGAGTGTCTTCGTCGCTTTTGTATTCTAAAATATCTCCAGGCTGACATTCTAAAGCCTTACAAATCGCATCTAAAGTTGATAATCGAATCGCTTTTGCCTTTCCATTTTTCAATATAGAACGTGTTGCAAAACGCATAACGAATGCATAAATGCACATAAAAAATCCACCACCTTGGAAATCATATACAGTAGCCAAAAAACAACTCTCCAAGGGGTGGGCACTATCATGATTTTACATTTAAACAACGAACATGCATGGTCTTACGAAATGGATCCACTTTTAGCATCCTTATTTCGATATATTGACTCTCTGTCGTTGCCAGAAACACCGCATGTGACAGGAAGGCCGCCAGTGTTTGGATAATTATAATAGTTAAACAGTTTAGTAAAATTTGTTGCGCAAGGGGAGAGGGAACATAATATGCGCAATCATGAATTTAACGAACTATCTGCTTTTGTTATAATAAAAAAATGTACAGATCCATTTTATAGAAAAAGGAGGAAAAACATGACTGAATTGAGCAAGGTGCAGATTCAACATCAACGGTTATCTAAAGCTAAAATCGCTAAAAGAGCAACTGCTATTTTCATCGGGGCTGTTTTAATGGCAGTAGGACTTGAAATCTTTTTAGTCCCTAATAACATTATCGATGGAGGCATAACAGGCATTTCAATTATGCTTTCACATATTACGGGTTTTCGTCTTGGAATTTTTATTTTTCTTTTAAACCTTCCGTTCTTTTTTATGGGTTATAAACAAATTGGAAAAACTTTTGCTATCTCCTCATTGTTTGGGATTATCGTTTTATCCATTTTTACTTCTCTGTTTCATCCTATTCCAGCCTTCACAGACGACCTTTTATTAGCTACCATTTTTGGCGGAATGATTCTAGGTACGGGCGTAGGTCTTGTCATTCGTTATGGCGGCGCTTTGGATGGCACAGAAATACTCGCTATACTCATGAACAAAAAACTCCCTTTCTCTGTTGGCGAGATCATCATGTTTTTTAATATTTTTATTCTTGGTGCTGCTGGGTTTGTTTACACTTGGGATAGAGCAATGTATTCAATTTTAGCCTATGCGATTGCTTTTAAAACGATTGATGTTGTCATTAAAGGATTAGATGAATCGAAGTCGGCATGGATTATTAGTGATATTCCTGTAGCCATTGGGAATGCTATCATGAACCGATTAGGGCGCGGTGTTACATATTTAAGCGGAGAAGGAGCATTCTCTGGTGACGGTAAAAAAGTGATATTTTGTGTGATTACCCGTCTTGAGGAGGCCAAACTTAAAGAAATTGTCGAAGAAAATGACCCAAATGCTTTTTTAGCTATAGCAGATATGGCTGAAGTACGCGGTGGACGTTTTAAGAAAAGAGATATTCATTAAGGTGTCTTTTTCTAAAATGTAATCGAACAAAATTATGGAAACGGTACGTTTATTGGTGCAACATCAAAAGGTGTAAAAGTTGTTAAAATGAGTGATAAATATTGGAAAGACCGATATATAGGTGCTAAGCGAGTCATTAAGTAGATAAAAGGCTATATTAAAGCTTCTTGTTAATTGGTAGAAAAACGCAGACTTTTAGTGGATATTTTGTTTGAAGCAGGGCGTCGCTCCGATCGGGGCGGCGCTTTTATTTTTAGGATAAAGCATGGAGTTTTATAAAGGAGCGAACGAAATGGAGTTTTCTGAATAAACTGGCTAAAAAAGAATAAGTCCAAACTTAGTGAAGAGTATTATGGCAAACTTGAAAAGGCAAAAATATTTGTATGGATAAAAAATGGTGAAGCAAGCGATCCATCACTGGATATTATTCAGTCATTTCGTGTTTTATTAAATGTTGTTGGAAAATATATGAAAGAAAAAACATAATAGCAATTTTTTGTTAATTAAGGGTGATAAGTATGGAAAAATTAAAAATCGGCGATTGGGTTTATTATGCAGGGGATGAATATCAATTAGAGGGTGCATTGGGTTATGTTGATCGAGTGGTTGATTCTTATTGTGTTGTCGAATTTATACAAGACCGCAAAGGAAAACGATTAAAAAGGCGAAAAAGTTGCTCGATAGGGGAATTAATCCCGGCCAAAAGTAAGTCACCGATGACGAAAGAGGATTTTGATACATTGATGGATTTGGCGTTGGCGACCAAAGATTTTGAATGGTGTAAACAGTTGCTCGAACAGTTGAAAGGACAAAAAAGCGGCAAAGTAGGTTGATTCGTCATTCAAAGTGAAAGCCACGATAAAAATTTGTTGTAAGAACTACACAGGAGAAAGCTGGTTTGGCCATATGGATGGGCAGATAAAAATCATTGTAAATCAGCCAGTTGATATGGATAAGGAAACAAAATGACCATTTTGTTTCCGAGGAGGGAACAGGATGAGAAAAATTAAGTTTCAAGAAATTGCTAAAGGCTCTTCCCCGAGAGAATATTTAGAATCTATTAAACAGGATATATGCAGGACGAAAATGATCCAAATATTTACTGGGGAGAGCCTTCCAGTTATCTTAATTTACTAATTTAAGTAATCTACCATCGTTCTATAGATGATCGAAAATAATGAAGCCAAGGCTATTCATTTTCTGAGAAAAATGATAATATTCTTATGGAAATTCTACATACTGGTGGTGCATATATGTTTTCGTCGTTAAAACGATTTTTAATTGGCAGACCGTTGAAATCAACCGAACTAGGAGAACAAAAGCTGGACAAATTAAAGGCATTGGCTGTCTTATCTTCTGATGCTCTATCTTCTGTTGCGTACGGTACGGAACAGATTTTGCTTGTTCTTGCGTCGATTGGAGCGATTGCATTTTGGTATTCCATTCCTATTGCGATTGGAGTTCTTATTCTATTGGTGGCGCTTATTTTATCGTATCGCCAAATCATTTACTCTTATCCGCATGGAGGAGGGGCTTACGTCGTTTCCAAAACGAACCTAGGCATAAATCCGGGGCTCATTGCTGGAGGCTCTTTATTGGTCGACTATATTCTAACCGTGGCAGTAAGCTTGTCTGCAGGAACGGATGCCATTACATCCGCGTTTCCAGTTTTGCATCAACACACAGTAGGAATTGCTGTCGCACTGGTTGTGTTTATCACTATTCTTAATCTGAGAGGCGTAACCGAATCCGCTTCCGTTTTGGCATATCCGGTTTATTTGTTTGTGTTGGCGCTCGTAATTCTCATTATTGTTGGGATTTTTCATATTATAAATGGACAAGCACCGTCTACCTTACATACGCCGATCGGTACTGCGGTGCCTGGAATTACATTATTCTTGTTGCTTCGGGCGTTTGCATCTGGTTGCTCTGCGTTGACAGGGGTAGAAGCGATCTCCAACGCCGTTCCAAATTTCAAGGAACCGGCGGCAAAAAACGCTGCTAAAACGTTAGTGATGATGGGGTTCATTCTCGCTTTTCTATTTGTAGGAGTCACTTTTTTAGCATACTGGTATGGAATTGCTCCGAAAGCGGAAGAGACGGTTGTCTCCCAACTCGCTTCCGAAGTGTTTGGAAGAGGCTTTATGTATTACTTTATCCAAGGAACAACTGCCCTTATTTTAGTCTTGGCTGCAAATACCGGGTTTTCCGCATTTCCGCTGCTGGCATATAATCTGGCATCCGATAAATATATGCCAAGAATGTATCTTATCCGCGGCGACCGCTTAGGATATTCAAATGGAATCATCACGCTTGGTCTTGCTTCTATTTTGCTGATTATCGTTTTTAAAGGGCAAACGGAACAGCTCATTCCTTTGTATGCGGTTGGCGTATTCATTCCTTTCACTTTGTCGCAAACAGGAATGATTGTCAAATGGGTGCGCGAAAAACCGGCGGGGTGGGTCCCGAAGCTGCTTGTGAACTTGCTGGGAGCGATCATTACACTAACTGTACTGTGCATTTTCTTTATCACAAAATTTGCTCAAGTATGGTCTGTGCTTGTATTTCTTCCGATAATCGTATTTGTTTTTCACCGAATCCATAAGCACTATGATGCTGTGGCAGAACAACTGCGGGTCAATCCAAATGAGATTCCGGATAAAATAGAAGGAAATGTCGTCATTGTACCTGTTGCGGGAATCACAAAGGTAGTAGAGCAATCGTTAAATTACGCCCAAGCCATTGGGGATTATGTATTGGCTGTATATGTGGGATTTGACCGGGAAAGCATGCTTCGAATGGAAGAGAAATGGAAGAAATGGAGGCCAGACGTTCGCCTTGTTACACTAATTTCTTATTATCGCGATCTTATCACGCCAATTTCCAAGCTAGTGGATACGATTGAAAGCAAGGCAGGGGAAAGAAATTATACAGTAACGGTTTTGATTCCTCAATTTATACCGAAAAAAGGGTGGCATAACTTTTTGCATAACCAATCCAGCGTTTTGTTGAGATTGTACCTTCTATATAAGAAAAATGTGATTGTCTCCACAGTTCCTTATCGGCTTTATAAGTAGAAGTTCATATTCGATTGCATGCGGGGATGATTGCTGAATGATCATCCCCGTTTTTATTAATGGCTTCGTTCAGAGACGGAAGTATTCTTGGTTAAAATGATAAAACTTCTATTTAATCCAAAAATAATAATTACTAGGAAAAAGATACTGAAAACAAAATGATATTTTTAACCTGTAATGTAACTGTAATAGATTTGTAACCACTTCTTATTCTTTTTGTTATAGATTAGCAACTTTTTTTAAATATAATGATTGACGTCAATAGAAACGAATACCAAAAATACATCTGTGGGGGAGCACAAAATGAAAAAATCATTTATTCTTACAGGTACAATCATAAGTTCTTTATTAGCAGGCCAAACTGCTTTCGCTAGTACTTATACTGTCCAAAAAGGCGATACGCTTTGGGGAATATCGAAAAAATACAACACTACTGTAGAAACATTAAAACAAATGAATCATTTAACTTCTGATTTTATTTTCCCTGGCCAAATATTAAAAGTTAACGAAAGTGAAGATACATATGTAGTGAAGGCTGGCGACACCTTAAGTAAAATTGCAAAGCAATTTAATACGACTGTTGCTGCGTTATTAAAGATGAATCCCGAAATTTCTAATCCAAATTTTATTAAGGCAGGCCAAACTATTCGTTTGTCAGGATCAGCTTCAGTTCCTTCTACTAAGGAATCAGGTGCTAGCGGTTATTACATCGTTAAAGAAGGAGATACTCTTTCTGGCATCGCTAAAATGTTTCATACAACAGTTCGTTCATTGCTCGCTTTAAACCCGGAAATTACAAATCCTAATTTTATTCGAGCGGGACAATCTATTAAAGTTGCTGGAGAAAAAGCTCCTGCTCAATCTTCCAATCAAAAAATTTCTAAATCTTCCCCGGGTTCGATGTCTACCACTCCTTCCAATAGCACAAAAGCTGTGAATTCTTCTTTGGCTGATCGAGTCATTCAAATTGGTGAAAAATATTTAGGCGCTAAATATTTATATGGTGCCAGCCCATCTCGCACAGATGCATTTGATTGCTCATCTTTTACTATGCGGGTGTTTGGTGAAGCTGGAATTTCTTTGCCACGCACTTCGACAGCACAATCACAAGCAGGCACGACGGTTTCTTTCAATCAGCTTCAAAAAGGAGATTTAGTCTTCTTTGATACAGACTTCGATGGAACGATCAATCACGTTGGAATTTATGCGGGTAACGGACAAATGTTAAATGCTTCAACTTCTAAAGGCGTTTCTTATGCATCGATCGGTTCTTCTTATTGGCAAGAACGTTTTGTGAAGGCAGTCCGTGTAATCAATTAATCTATGAAAAGCAATCGAGTGTAAAATCGCGTAGGTTTTACACTCGATTTTTTATTGTTCAAGCAAAGTTCCTCATGCTTTAACTAAGAATTAGCACCCTATTTTGCTTATTGACAATCGATGTTGTCACTCATAGATTTAATGTGCGATTTTAGGTTTTAAAAGAGTATTGAAAATAATTTTTTTATAGGGATTACAAGGTAATAAGGGAATTTATGTTAAAATTAAGTATAAGAAGTTATGGAACTCCCATGGCAGAACGAATGAACTTCCGTCATCTGCGGTGAAGCCCGCTTCATGGTTGGCTAAGGGAGAGTTTAGTTGAACAAGAGGGGGGAAAAATGGAAAATCAATCTTTATTAAAAGAGCATTTATATCAATTAGAGAAACGGTTGCTAGAACCTGAAACCCGAACAACGCCAGCAGAACTAGAAAAGTTGCTTGCAGATGATTTTTTCGAATTCGGGAGTTCAGGGAATGTTTGGTATAAAAAGGATTGTGTTGGTGAAGGTGGCCTTAGTGTAAGTAAGATGACTCTTTATGATTTTGATATACACCCTTTATCAGAAGATGTTGTGTTAACCACATATCGTGTAAAAGATGAAACAAGAATGCAACATACTTTGCGTAGTTCCATTTGGAAATTTATAGATGGAAGATGGCAAATGTTTTTCCATCAAGGAACTATAATAAAATCATAACAATAATCTTATGAAACAAGCGGGTGCGTTAATGGAATAGCGGCGTTAAAATTTAAGGCTTGAGAACAGATTTTCCTCAAGCATACAAGTCATTGGAAATGGAGGGTGTCATGACAAAACTAGCGATTATTACCGATATCCACGGCAATTATGCCGCTTTAAAAGCCGTGCTGGATGATATCGACCGGCAAGGAGATATTGAACATATTTATTGTTTAGGAGATTTAGTTGGAATTGGGCATGAGACGAATGAAGTATTGGCTTGTTTGTCGGAACGGAACGATGTTTCTTATGTGATGGGAAATCATGATGAAGCAATCTTGCGGATCGCGGAAGGGAAAGAGCCAGGTAGCAGCGGGGAAGAGCGGGAGCATCATGAGTGGATCGCTTCGCATCTCGATCCTTCATTCGTTCCGTTTTTAGCGCAAATGCCGAAAAAACGAGAAGCGGAATATGATGGAAAAAAGCTGTTATTTGTCCATTATCATTTGGACCATCATCAAAATTTTCTTCCGATTGATAGGCATCCATCAGTCGAAAAATTAGATGAGCAATATCGTTATTCGCATTATGACGTCGTTTGTTTTGGTCATCATCATCCGCTTCATCATTTTCGGTCGGATAAACGGCTTTACGTTAATCCCGGTTCGTTAGGGTGCAATACAAAACCGTTCGCTCCGTATGCGGTTTTGCATATCGATAAAGCGATACAAGTAACGTTTCGCCAAGTACCGTATGATCCGCATCATTTTCTGCTTGCTTTTGAAGAGAAAAACGTTCCAGCGCGCGAGTTTATTTTACAGGTGTTTTTTGGCAATCAGCATTTGGAAAAAGGCCAAACAAGCTAATTATTTGTCAACGCGTCCATTGTTCGCGGCAAAAAGCAAATGGAATCTTAAGATTCCGTTTGTTTTTTTGATTTAAAACGTAACATTGTTATGTTACATTATATTGCAAGGAGGTATAAGCAGTTTGTTAAACATCTATAAAAATGTATGAAATCATGTAAACTTCTGTTATTGGACGTACAGAGGTAGATGTTCCCCATCTTTTCCATCGTCCCCTGTCTGATGATAAAAAATCATCTCCCCCCTTCCTCATGTAAAAAGGAAAGGAAGAAGATTTAGCGAATATATGTTCTTAAAGATCCAAACAAGGGGGAAGGCAAGGGGATGAAAACGGTTCGGGGGATGAAAATCGTTTCCAATGATGAATCACAACTTCGTTCATTGGATGAGTTGATGCGCGTTTTTGGTTCCGCGAAGCGATACGCGTTCAACCGTTTGTTGGAGGGAAGGAACGCCAAAGACATCATCAAGCACCTTCCGCACCAATTTCGGCTCAACAAACGGTTTGCCGAAGATGCGGTCTTGCTTGTTCAATCACTGATTTCTTCTCGACGGGAGTTGCTTCCCATGCGCTTGGAGGATGTGCAAGCGAAAATCGAAAAAACGGAAAAGAAAATCGATGAATACCAACATGGAAGAAAAGCACCGAAAAACATCGATCTTCCAACATGTCTAGGTGGATTGCACCAACGGTTAGAAAAGCTCAAAGCGAAAGAAGCCGAGCTAAAGCACCATCTCGATCAAGGAACGATTCCGCGTGTGATTTTTGGTGGAAAAGAGAACTTTTATAAGCGCTTGAAAGGAAAAATCACGAACGAAGAATGGAAAGATTTGCGTTCCAATCAGTTGTATGCCAGAGGCGATAAAAGCAAAAAAGGGAACTTAAATATTCGTCTAGTGTATGACCATAATTACCTGTGAATGTTATGTAGAAATTGTGAATCCACTTGGACAACCAAAAGGAAAACACGCTCCCCGCTTGAGGCTGCCTGTGTCTGTTCCTGAAAAATATGAAGAGGAAATCATCGATCTCGTCATGGGAGAACCAGTTGGAGTGAATGCAAAAGGCAAGCCGATCATCGAATATCAACCATATACCGTCGAAATCAAACGCAAAAACGGGGAATATAATGAAAAAGCGAATGCCGGCAATACACGGCATCCGCTTTTTATTTATACTCTTTTTTGGTAATCGGTTCTTTTTGAAACGAACGAATTAATGAGATGACGATCAAAATCATAATGATCGCAAACGGAAACGCAGCGATGATTGATGCGGTTTGCAGTGCTTCTAAGCCGCCTGTCCAAAGCAAGATAGCAGCTGCTGCTGATTGAACGATTCCCCAAATAAATTTTACCGAATTTGGCGGATTCAACATTCCTTTTGTTGTTTGCATACCAAGAACGAACGTAGCGGAATCGGCTGATGTGACGAAAAATGTACAAATTAATAAAATAGCTAATCCCGACAAAATAGTGCCAAATGGGAATTGCTGCAACGTGAAAAACAGTGCTGTTTCCATCCCTTTTTCGTTAATGACATCGATGATGCTGATATGTTGAAACCGTTCTAGATATAACGCCGAACCGCCAAAGACAGAAAACCATAAGGCACTAAATACGGTCGGAACGGCTAACACACCGATCATAAATTCACGTATGGTACGACCTCTTGAGATGCGGGCGATGAACGTTCCAACAAACGGCGCCCACGCAATCCACCATGCCCAATAAAATATTGTCCACGATTTGGGCCAGTCGCTTTGTTCAAACGGCGCCAACCGGAAACTCATGGACGGCAAGTTTTGCAAATAGGAACCAATCGTCGTTGTAAACACATCCATAATAAAATTCGTCGGGCCAACAAAAAGCAAAAAAAACATCAGCAGGACGGCAAGAATGATGTTTATGTCACTCAATATTTTAATTCCTTTATTCAATCCTGTTTGCGCGGAAAGCATAAATAAAAACGTAACAACGATAATGATCAACAATTGAGTTGTAAAGTTGTTTGGTATGGATGGAAATAAATGCGATAATCCTCCGGCAATTTGAATTGCTCCAAGCCCTAACGAAGTTGCAACACCAAAGATCGTTGCGTATACAGAGAGCGTATCAATCGCGACGCCGACAGCGCCATTTATTTTATCGCCAAATATTGGCCGCAATACACGGCTAATAATCCCAGGTTCTTTTTTGCGGAATTGGAAATACGCAAGCGCTAGAGCAATTACACAATAAATCGCCCACGGATGAAGCCCCCAATGAAAAAAGGCATATCGCATCGCCATGCGGGCTGCTTCCGGCGTTTCTCCTTCTCCGGCAGGTGGCGCATAATAGTGGGAAACTGGTTCAGCCACCCCCCAAAACACTAACCCGATTCCCATACCGGCACTAAACAACATCGCAAACCATGTGATGTTACTATACTCTGGCTTTTCATTGTCTCCGCCAAGACGAATATTTCCGTATTTAGAAAAAATTAAGAACAAACCAAAGGCAAGAAATGTCGTTGCTGCCAATAAATAAAACCAGCCGAATTTATCAATTAAAAAGGAATGCATTGCTGTACTAACAGCACCTAAGTTATAGTCGGGCAGTTTATTGGCAGGAATCACTCCCCAAAAAATAAATAAAATAGCAATTGCTATTGAAAAATAAAACACGCTTGTTGTTTTTTTCATCTAATTCCTCCTTTAGTATTAATATATGCCGATGAGGATCGTGTTAGCGTTTTCGGGTGCCGGAGAAGGAAGGAAAAAAGCTTTCCGTTTCTATGGTAACGAAAAAATACAGAAATGGCAATGGATTTGCTTTTATTATAACTATAACAGGAGACAAGCATTTTTTTGGTAGGGAAACGGTTATGTCATGTAAAATAAAATATTCATGGCAGATAAAAAGGAGGATAGACAATGGTGAATAACAGAATATCCGTAATGGTGAGCATTGTGCTCGCGATGCTCGTGGCATCGATGGATACAACGATCATGAATACGACGATGCCGATCATTGCCAAAGAACTTGGAGGATTTTCTCTTTACGCGTGGTCGTTTGCTTCCTACATGATCACGACAACCGTTCTTTCTCCAATCGCCGGGAGACTTTCCGACATATTTGGGAGAAAGAAAGTATTTAGCTTCGGCATTATTTTATTTCTAATCGGTTCTCTTCTTTGCGGGATGTCGCAAAATATGGTCCAGCTTGTTATATTCCGTGCTGTCCAAGGAATTGGCGCAGGTTTTATGATGCCGTTTCCTGCCATTATTGCCGGGGATTTATTTCCGATTGAAAAGCGCGGAAAAATTCAAGCGTTTTTTACGGCAATGTGGGGGATTTCCGCAGTTCTTGCGCCAATGTTAGGAACCTTGTTTGTCGAATACGCATCATGGCGCTGGATTTTTTATGTGAATATCCCGATTTGCTTGCTTTCCTTGCTCACACTATTGCCATATAAAGAAGTGTACGAACCAAAACGGGCGGTGATTGACTATATTGGAGCGGTATTATTTGCGGCCGCGATCAGCCTTTTTCTATTGACGACGGTAGTCGAAAGCAACCATTGGATGTATGGCGGCATTGGCGCTGTGTTATTAGTTATTTTTTACTTATATGAAAAAAAGCAAACGTCTCCGCTCGTTCCATTGACGCTCGTGCAGCATAAAACGTTAAAATGGATGAACATGAACGGATTTGTCAGCTGTGTCGCTTTATTTGGCACGTCTAGCTACATTCCGCTATTTTTGCAAAATATCGCCCATCAATCGGTGTTTGCAAGCGGTGTCGCCCTTTTAGGCATGTCGATTGGTTGGATGATTGTGGCGGTGCCGGCGGGAAAATGGATTTTGCGCTATGGGTATCGCATGTTATTGATTATCGGAAACGTTCTTCTTGTGCTTTCTGGACTGCTGCTAGCACTTTTAAATGAAAGCCACGGATTTTTGTATGTCTTTTTTGCCATGTTCATTCAAGGGCTGTCGTTTGGATTGACATCTACTGTCGGTGTCATCGGCTCGCAGCAGCTTGCCGATGCGCATGAAAAGGGAATCGCGACTTCATTTTTCATGTTTTGCCGCAACATCGGCACAGCCATTGGTGTAACGATTATGGGCGCCTTTTTAACGAAAGCGGCTGATTTTATGACTGGCATCCATCATCTGTTTTTATTTGGATTTATCGGCAGCATTGTGGCTTTATTCACATCGTTTTTCATTCGTGATGAGTCGGAACAGAAAAAAAATAATTTGCTTCGTTCCGGGGAAATGTCCTAAATATTTAACATGATATACCGATAATAAAGAAGGGAGGGTCATTTCCTTCTTTTTTGTAGATGGGTTGTTAGATGTGAATAAACGGGGGGATCAGATGATGAAGATGACAGTCCGAAAAAAATTGTATGCAGTATTTGCCGCCGTATATATGCTGTTAATCGCACTCGTTGGCATTGCTTATTATCAGATTTCTACTATTAATGCTAGTTATACGCATCTTTTAAATGATAAAGTTTCCAATCTTATCGATGTTAAACAGCTAGAAGTTCTGATCCGGCGCGAGCAAGGGAGCATGCGCGGTTATTTGCTTACCGGCGATCAAACGTCATTGACAAACTTTACGAAAGCGCACGATGAATATGAAAAACTAAGCAATAAACTGGAGAAAACGTTGACAAAGGCGGAAACAAAAGAGTTGCTAGCACGATTGAATGAGCTGGAACAACAGTTTTACGAACTAGGACAAAAAACGTTTCAATTAAAACAGGAAAATAATGTGGAGGCTTATACACAGTTAATTACAACAACAGGAAGGGATATTACTACACAATTTGATGAAGCGGCACAACAACTAGTGGAAATCCAACAAAAAGATATGAATCAGGCTGACAAGGATGCAACGTCAAAAGCGGCATCCATTAAAGTATGGATGATTATTATCGGAGTCATTGCGCTCGCTATTGGCAACCTCCTTACCATTTACATGAGCCGCAATCTTTCTCGTCCGCTCCTCACCCTTTCTAAAGCGGCAAAACGAATCGCCGATGGTGATTTGACTGGGGAGAAAGTTATAATTCGCAACCGCGATGAAATCGGGGAGCTCGCAGCGGCGTTTAACCAAATGGCGGAAAATTTACGCGATGTGCTAGAAAAAGTAGCGATGAGTGCTGAACAAGTCGCAGCGTCTTCCGAACAATTGACGGCAAGTGCGGAACAGACGAGCAAGGCGACGGAACAAATTGCATTAACGATTCAAAATGTTGCTGCAGGTGTGGAAAAGCAAGTGCAGAGCGTAGAAGAAACATCGGAAACGATCGATCAAATGTCTGAAGGAATTCAGCAAATTTCCGAGCGTGCCCAAAACGTGTCGAAAATTGCGATGCAAACGTCGGAAAGAGCATCAGAAGGCGGAAAAACGATTCAAACAGCTGTTGCGCAAATGAATACAGTAAATGACACCGTTGAACGCCTTGCCGGGATTGTGAAAGGATTAGGAAACCGATCCGAGCAAATCGGAAAAATTATCGAAGTGATTAGCGGAATTGCGGAACAGACGAATCTTTTAGCGTTGAACGCGGCGATTGAAGCGGCACGGGCGGGCGAACATGGACGAGGATTTGCTGTGGTGGCTGATGAAGTTCGGAAATTGGCGGAACAATCCGCACAGTCGGCGCAACAAATTGCTTCATTAATCGCGACGATTCAAGAGGAAACAAATGAGGCGGTTCGATCGATGGAGACAGTACTGAAAGAAGTAGAAACTGGTACTGGAGCCATCCGCACTTCTGGTGAAGCATTTCAACAAATTCAAACAGCTGTCCACGAAGTCGCGGCACACATTCAAGATGTTTCCGCTTCTGTTCAACAAATGTCAGCCGCTGCGGAACAAGTAGTGCAATCGATGCAGCTAGTGACGCAAATTGCTGAATCTGCCGCGTCTGGAACCCAAGAAGTATCCGCCGCAACAGAAGAACAACTCGCTTCCATGGAGGAAATTTCTGCTTCTGCCGCTTCCTTATCGAAAATGGCGGAAGACGTAAAATCACTTTTAAAACGATTCAACATGTAATGAACGTCCATAACGACGTTCGTTTTATTTTTGAAACGTTTTACCGGACCGACTAACACATTAAATTTTTTCTATATGTAAATCTTTTGTCCATTTGGATATAATAAATAAATGTATATATTACTGATGGAAGAAAGTAGTGGAATTGCAAATGGGAGAGAAGCTTGTCGTCATCATTGGACCGACCGCTGTAGGAAAAACAAAACTAAGCATCGCTTTAGCCAAGCGGTTAAATGGGGAAATCATCAGCGGGGATTCGATGCAAATTTATAAAGGAATGGATATCGGAACAGCAAAAATTAAACCGGAGGAAATGGAAGGGATTCCGCATCATTTGCTTGACATTAAAGAACCGTGGGAATCGTTTTCCGTTGTCGAATTTCAACAAATTGCCCGCTCGCTTATTCACGAAATTTCCGGGCGTGGGCGTCTGCCGATGATTGTTGGTGGTACAGGGCTTTACATTCAATCCGTCATTTATGATTACCGTTTTTCGGACGCCCCTTCCGATGAAGCGTATCGTCGTCATTTGCGACAGATCGCCGAGGACAAAGGAGAAATGGTTCTTTATGAGATGCTTAGTGCCATTGATCCGGAAAGCGCGGCGCGAATTCATCCGCGCAACATTCGCCGCGTCATCCGCGCACTAGAAATATATCATTGCACAGGCAAGACGATGACGGAATGGCAGCGCGGGCAAACGAAAAAACTTCTTTATGATGTGGCAATTATCGGGCTAACGATGAAACGCGAACAGTTATATCGTCGTATTAATGAACGGGTAGATCAAATGATTGCCGAAGGGCTTCTGGAAGAAGCGAAAGCATTATACGACCGTGGCATTCGCGATTGCCAATCCGTCCAAGCGATTGGTTATAAAGAGCTGTATGACTATTTTGATGGGCGCGTTTCCTTAGAAGAAGCGATTGAGCGGCTAAAACAAAATTCACGCCGCTATGCGAAACGCCAGCTGACATGGTTTCGCAATCAAATGCCTGTTCAATGGTTTGATATGACGGATGCAGCAAAGTTTGATGAGAAAGCGGAGGAAATTTTTCAGTACATAGCAGGAAAGCTTCAATTAGAAGCGAATATATAAAAATTAGGTAGAGAGAAAAAGAGGAGGACGTCTCATGAAAAATTCCATTAACATTCAAGACCAGTTTTTAAATCAGTTGCGCAAAGATGGAACACAAGTCACCGTATTTTTGCTAAATGGCTATCAGCTAAAGGGTTACATCAAAGGGTTTGACAATTTTACCGTTTTGTTGGAAGTCCAAGGAAAGCAGCAGCTTATTTATAAGCATGCGATTTCTACGTTCGCGCCGGAAAAAAACGTTCAGTTTGAAACAGAATAATCGGCGTGTCTAAAATTTTTGGATAACAACGCGAACAGCGAAGTGCCCGCCTTTTTAGACGGGCACTTTTTTACGCGTAAAAATCGACCGTGCTGAATAAAATATACAAACTTTTATTTCTTCGGAAATCGCAAAAATAGACAATCGTTAGTAGATGTTGTCGTTTGGTTTCTTTCATTTGGGCGATTGTCACGAATTGGTGATGATGAACGTATACTGATAAAGAACAAGGCGACAAAAAAGGTAGCCATGAAAATGGTGAAGTGAGGTGACGCTCCATTGTCTGAATTAACAATGAACAAGGCAAAAGGTCAAATTAATATTGTGCTCAATTCGAAAAATATTAATCATCTAGTCAAAGAAGATCGGAATGATTTTATTAATTATGAAGAACATCACATATTAAAAGATATTCAAAAAGAACTTGATCAACTTATCGGCCTTGATCATGTAAAAAAAATCATTAAAGAAATTTATGCGTGGCTATATATTAACAAAGTTCGCAAAGAAAATGGGTTAAAATCGAATAAACAAGCGCTTCATATGATTTTTAAAGGAAATCCCGGCACAGGAAAAACGACGGTAGCACGTTTATTGGGAAAACTGTTTTTTGAAATGAACGTTCTTTCGAAAGGGCATTTTATTGAGGCAGAACGGGCCGATTTAGTCGGAGAATATATCGGACATACAGCAAACAAGACGAGAGATTTAATTAAAAAGGCGCGCGGCGGCATTTTGTTTATCGATGAAGCGTACTCGCTTGCCCGCGGCGGAGAAAAAGATTTCGGAAAAGAGGCAATCGACACTCTTGTAAAGGGAATGGAAGATTATTGTGATGATTTAGTGGTCATTTTAGCAGGGTATCCGAAAGAGATGGACTATTTTTTATCATTAAATCCAGGTTTGCCTTCCCGCTTTCCATTGACCATCGAATTCCCTGATTATACGGTCGACGAACTAGTGAAAATCGCAAAACAGATGTTGCATGAACGGGAATACGAATTTACACCGGAAGCGGAACGAAAACTATATTATCATATCGAAGAAGTGTTGGAGGATAAACATCGCGGAAAATTCAGCAACGGGCGCTACGTGCGCAACTTGATTGAAAAAGCAATTCGCAAACAGGCGGTGCGCCTGTTGCGTGAAGGGCGATATGATAAAAAGGAACTAATGCTGATCCGCGATCGGGATCTTATAGTTGGTTCGTAAGCAAGAAAGGGAGTATCTCCCCTTTCTTTTTTTATGCAAAATGAAGGAGTTTTTTATAATATGTAGAATAGAAATAAGTAAGGCAAGTGGATCATTAATTTTCTGAATAGTTAGTATATTTATTTCATTATGTATATTCTTACTATTAATTCAGTAAGATAATAAAGATACTTTAGAACGATAAAGGGGGTATGGCGCTTGTACATGACGATTGGAGAAGTGTTTGCCCAGACGGTGAGGAAATTTCCGAAAAAAGAAGCGGTTGTCGATATGGCGAAGGGACGACGCTATACGTACGAACAGTGGGAAAAAGAAGTGCATCGTCTTGCGAACGCGCTTTTAGAAGCTGGTGTTCAAAAAGGGGACCGTGTATCGACCGTTTTATTCAACACATTGGAGCTTGGCACTGCATTTTTTGCCTGCGCGAAAATTGGCGCGATTTTCAACCCGATTAATTTTCGTTTGAAGTCAAAAGAAATCGCTTACATTTTAGAAGATGCGACGCCGAAAGTCGTGTTGTTTGAAAAAGCGGTCGAACCGCAAATTGCAAGCATTCATCATGAGTTCCCGCACATTTTGTTTTGGTACATCGACGATGATACGCCGTCTTATGCCGCCAACTACCACGCTCTGGTCAGCAATGCGCAAACAACAGCTCCATCGATTGAAGTGTTCGAAAGTGACATTTACGCGATGATGTATACAAGCGGAACAACCGGCAGACCAAAAGGAGTGCTGCACCGCCATCGCGATATGATTGAACAAAGCATGATTTGTAATGCCGTCATGCGCATTCGCGATACGGACCGTGGGCTTGTCAGCGCACCGATGTTTCATTGCGCGGAGCTGCATTGCTGCTTTTTGCCGCGCGTTCACGCGGGTGCCGCGAATATCATTCTTCATCATTTTGATCCGAAGTTAGTATTAAAAACGATTGAACAAGAAAAAATTACGTTGTTGTTCGCCGCACCGACGATGTGGAATATGCTTTTGCAAGAGAATCTTAGAGCTTACGATTTATCATCGCTTCGCCTCGGATTGTACGGCGCCGCCCCAATGGCTCCTGTTCTTGTCAAGGAATGTAAAGAACGGTTGGGCATTGATCTTATTCAAGCGTACGGCATGACGGAAATGGGGCCGGCGGTGACGTTTTTGCTCGAAGATGAACAGTTGACAAAAGCCGGTTCTGCCGGGCGCGCCTGCCTAAATCATGAAGTTCGTATCGTCAAGCCGCGGGAAGATGGCCCGTCCGACCCGGATGACGTGCTTCCGCCGGGAGAAGTCGGCGAAATTATTATGAGAGGGCCGTGTATGATGGTCGGCTATTACAATCGGGAGGAAGCGACTGCAAAGGCGATGTATAAAGGCTGGTATCATTCCGGCGATTTAGGATATATGGATGAAGAGGGGTATTTGTATGTCGCGGACCGTGTCGATGACATGGTTATCAGCGGCGGGGAAAACGTTTACCCGCGTGAAGTCGAAGATGTGCTATACGAACACCCTGGCGTGCTGGATGTTGCTGTTGTCGGTGAGCCGGATGAAATATGGGGAGAAAAAGTTGTTGCGTTTGTTGTAAAGAAAGATCCGAATGTGACGGAGGAGGACTTGGAGCAATTTTGCAAAACTAGCGATCGTCTTGCTCCTTACAAGCGGCCGCGCGCATATTATTTTGTCGATGCACTGCCGAGAAACGCAAGCGGGAAAATCCAAAAGTTTTTGCTCCGCGAGCAAGTGAAAAACGCTGCCAAAAGCTGAAAGCGAGGGGATGTGATGACAGCCGCATATTTACGCGAAGAACATCACATTTTCCGTGATGCGTTTCGCAAGTTTTTAGAAAAAGAAGCATATCCATACTATTCCGAATGGGAAAAGAAAGGAATCATTCCCCGTTCGTTTTGGACGAAAATGGGAGAAAACGGATTTCTCTGCCCGTGGGTTGATGAGGAATACGGCGGTTTCAACGCTGATTTTGCGTATTCGGTAGTGATCAACGAGGAGTTAGAAAAAGTTGGGGCGAGCATGGTCGGCATCGGCTTGCATAATGATATTGTCGTTCCGTATCTTGCTTCTTACGGTACGGAAGAACAAAAACGAAAGTGGCTTCCGAAATGCGTATCCGGTGAAATCATTACCGCGATCGCGATGACCGAGCCGGGAGCGGGGTCGGATTTGGCTGGGATTTCCACAACGGCAATCAAAGATGGGGATTACTATATTGTCAACGGTCAAAAAACGTTTATTACAAACGGCATTCATGCCGATTTAGTCGTCGTTGCCTGCAAAACGAATCCAAATGCCAAACCACCGCATAAAGGTATCAGCCTTCTTGTTGTTGAGCGCGATACCCCAGGATTTACGCGCGGACGAAAGCTTGACAAAGTCGGGCTGCACGCACAAGATACGGCAGAATTGTTTTTTAATGACGCAAAAGTGCCAAAAGAAAACTTGCTTGGAGAAGAGGGAAAAGGATTCTATTACTTAATGGAAAAGCTGCAGCAAGAGCGGCTTGTTGTGGCGATTGCCGCGCAAACGGCAGCGGAAGTAATGTTTGAATTGACAAAGCAGTACGTAAAGCAGCGGTCCGCATTTGGAAAACGAATTAGCGAGTTTCAAACCGTCCAATTCCGACTTGCCGAAATGGCAACGGAAATTGCCATTGGCCGGACGTTTGTCGACCGTGTCATTGAAGAGCATATGCAAGGGAAGAATGTGGTGACACATGTTTCGATGGCGAAATGGTGGATTACGGAAATGGCGAAACGAATCGCTGCAGAAAGCATGCAGTTGCATGGCGGCTATGGGTATATGGAAGAATACGAGATTGCCAGACGCTACCGAGATATTCCGGTCAGCGCGATTTACGCTGGGACGAATGAAATGATGAAAACGATTATTGCAAGAACCTTAGATTTATAGAAAGAAGGTGACGATGTGTTAGACGGAGTAACGGTCATCGATTTTTCCCACTACCTTCCTGGTCCATTCGCCAGCCTGCGTTTGGCTGATTTAGGAGCAGAAGTCATCAAAATTGAACCGAAAACGGGAGATATGATGCGTTCACTTTCGGAGGAGTGTGTGTTTCGCGCAAACAATGCAGGCAAAAAAAGCATCGCCCTTGACTTAAAAAACGAAAAAGATTTACAGACGGCAAAACAGCTGATCCAAAAGGCCGATGTCATCATCGAAAGCTTCCGTCCGGGAGTGATGAAACGGCTTGGTTTAAGTTATGAAGATGTCTCTGCAATCAACGAAACGATCATTTACTGTTCGATTAGCGGCTTCGGTCAACAGAGCAAGTATAGTTTACTTGGAAGCCACGATTTAAATTATATGGCGATTACCGGCGTGTTGGCGCAGCTAAAAGATAAAGAAGGGCGCCCTGTTCATCCGGCGATTACGCTTGCCGATTTGATCGGGAGCATCCATGCTGTCGAACAAATCGTCGCCGCGTTATATCACCGTGAACGAACCGGAAAAGGAACGTATATTGACCTTTCGTTAGTCGATGGATTGCTTTCGATGATGACGAATCATTTTGTCATCGAGCATGATACAGGGAGAAAAAACGGCATCGATGTGCTTGCCGGCACGATCGTTTGTTACCACTTGTATGAAACGAAAGATGGGCGATATGTGAGCCTTGCGGCGCTTGAGAAAAAATTTTGGGAAAACTTTTGCCATGCTGTCGAAAAGCCAGAATGGATCTCGTATCATTATTCGCCCGCAAAAGAAGAAAATCCAATTTTTCTAGAAATTGTGCGCTTATTTCAAACGAAAACGCTTCAAGAATGGATCGAATTTAGCCAAACGGTAGATTGCTGCCTTGCTCCTGTGTTGGAAACAGATGAAGCGAAATCGTTATTTGCAAGAGACAGCTACCGGAAGATGATTCATATTGCCGGCCGGCGCATAGAAGTTGCGACCCGTTATGACGAAACATTATTACAAAAACGAAAAAAGGCGCCGTCACTGAATGAACATGGAGACCAATTGCGAAAGAGGGAGTGATGCATAATGATGAAAGTGCCATTAAACATTTCGATGATGTTAGAAAGAGCGGAAATGTTCTTTCCGGCTAAACAAGTCGTTTCCCGCATGAAACGTGGCATTGTCCGCCATACATATAAAGAAATCGGTGAGCGGACAAGAAGGCTTGCCAGCGTATTGACAAGTTTGGGTGTTTCCGTCGGCGACCGCGTCGGGACGTTTGCCTGGAATCATCATCGTCATCTGGAAGCGTATTTTGCGATACCAGGAATCGGCGCGGTGCTGCATACGATTAATATCCGTCTGTCGCCGCAGCATATTGCCTATATTATTAATCATGCTGACGACCGTGTATTGTTAATCGACGATGATTTGCTTCCAGCGATTGAAGCAGTGAAAGACAATATTCCAAACGTACGTGCTTTTATCATTATGACGGATGAAGCGGAACTTCCAGAAACAACGCTTTCTCCTGTTTACCATTATGAAAAATTATTGGAACAAGGAGATCCGAAATTTCCGTTTAAAAAAGATCTAGATGAATACGAGCCGGCTGGAATGTGTTATACATCAGCAACAACTGGAAATCCAAAAGGGGTTGTGTATACGCATCGCAGCACGGTACTGCACAGCATGGCGCTTGGATTAGCAGATACACTAGGATTATCGGAAAAAGACGTAGCGATGCCGGTCGTACCGATGTTCCATGTCAATGCATGGGGCATTCCATTTGCAGCGACATGGTTTGGTACTACATTAGTTATGCCTGGACCGGCATTTACGCCGAAAGTATTGGCAGAATTAATTGAAACAGAAAAAGTGACCGTGACTGCGGGAGTGCCGACTATTTGGCTCGGTTTGTTGCAAGAATTAGAAAAAGGAAACTATGATGTAAGCAGTTTAACGCGGATCGTATGCGGCGGTTCGGCGGCGCCAAAAGGAGTGATCCGCGCGTTTGAAGAAAAATACAATATCCCGTTTATCCACGCCTATGGCATGACAGAAACAAGCCCGCTCGTTCTAGTATCGCGTCTAAAAAGCTATCAGCAAGACTTATCTTATGAGGAGCAATTAGAATTGCGCGCAAAACAAGGAATTCTTGTCCCGGGTTTGGAAATGAAAGTGATTGGCAAGGACGGGGAGGTGCGCTGGGACGGAAAAGAAATGGGCGAGCTATGTTTGCGCGGTCCGTGGATTGCGGCGGAATATTATAATGACGACCGGACAAGAGAGGCGTTCCGTGACGGATGGCTGCATACAGGGGATGTCGTCAATGTCGATGAAGAAGGGTTTGTCAAAATTGTGGACCGCACGAAAGATGTGATTAAAAGCGGTGGAGAGTGGATTTCTTCCGTTGATTTAGAAAATGCGTTAATGGCGCATGAAGCGGTGTTTGAAGCGGCAGTTGTCGCTGTGCCGCATCCGAAATGGCAAGAACGCCCGATTGCATGTGTCGTTTTAAAAGAAGGAAAAACGGTGACGAAAGAAGAGCTTTATGACTTTTTGCGGCCGCAGTTTACAAAATGGTGGCTGCCGGATGACATTGTCTTTATGAAAGAAATACCAAAAACGAGCGTCGGAAAATTTTTAAAACGGAAGCTGCGTGAGGAGCTGCAAAACTATTATTCTAGTAAGAATTCTCAATAACAAATGATGTGCCATAAACGAGCGATAGACTTGAACTTTGAATGGAGGAGACGTTATGGCAAAGACGATTGCAGTGGTTGGTGCTGGATTAATGGGAAGCGGCATTGCCCAGTCGGTAGCGATGGCGAAAAAAAGCGTCCGTTTATACGATATTTCCGAAGCGGCCCTTGAGAAAGGGATTGCTTTGATTCAAAAAAGCTTGTCCCGGTTTGTAAAAGCGGGAAAATTAACCGAACAAGATGCGCAGCAAACGTTGCAGCGCATTCGCACTGGCACTGATTTGCAAGAAGTGGTAGAGGGGGCGGATGTCGTCATTGAAGCGGTGCCGGAAGATTTATCGTTAAAGAAAGACGTATTTCAGAAGTTAGACCGTTATACGAAACGGGAGGCCATCTTAGCAACGAACACATCAGAATTAAGCGTGACAGCAATTGCCGCGGCGACGACAAGACCGGATAAAGTGATCGGCATGCATTGGTTTAATCCAGCCCCTGTTATGAAGCTGATTGAAATCGTTAAAGGAGAGACGACATCCGAAGAGACGGTAGCAGTTATTCAACAGTTGTCCGAAGAAATCGGCAAAGAAACGGTTATTGTCAAAGACCGACAAGGGTTTTTCACGACAAGAGCGATTGCCGCACATATGATCGAGTGCATCCGCATGTATGAAGAAGGAGTCGCATCCGCCGAGGATATTGATAAAGCGGTTCGTCTTGGATTGAACTATCCGATGGGGCCGTTGGAGCTAGCCGATATGGTCGGATTAGACACAATGCTGTTTGTTAGCGAAAATTTAACCGAAGCTTACGGAGACCGTTTCCGGGCGCCGCAAATTTTGCGCAAGCTGGTGGAAGCAGGACATTTAGGAAGAAAAACAGGAAAAGGATTTTATACGTACAACGAATAGACGAAAGGAGGAAAGGCGATGAGAGAAGTTGTCATTGTCGAAGCCGTGCGCACGCCAGTCGGCAAGCGAAACGGCGTGTTCCGCAACGCACATCCCGTTCATTTAGCGTCAACGGTGCTCAATGAAGTCGTAAAAAGAGCTGGAATCGAAAAACGGCTTGTCGAAGATATTGTGATGGGATGTGTCACGCCCATTGCAGAGCAAGGATACAATATTGGGCGGCTTGCTGCGCTGGAGGCGGGATTTCCAATCGAAGTGCCAGCCGTGCAAATCAATCGGATGTGCGGGTCAGGGCAGCAGGCAATTCATTTTGCTGCCCAAGAAATTCGCTCTGGCGATATGGATATTACGATTGCTGCCGGCGTCGAAAGCATGACGAAGGTGCCGATTTTAAGCGATGGAAACGAAAAAACGATTCCGCCGTCGCTGCATGAAAAATATGAATTTGTTCATCAAGGCATTTCCGCGGAATTAATCGCCGAAAAGTACGGGCTGACGCGCGAGCAGCTGGACGCATATGCATACGAAAGCCATCAACGCGCGATTCGGGCGCAAGAACAAGGAATATTTGATCAAGAAATCGTGCCTGTGGAAGGTTTGGATAAAGAAGGGAACGCCATAATGGTAACAAAAGATGAAGGGCCGCGTCGGGATACATCGCCAGAAGCGCTCGCTTCACTGCAGCCTGTCTTTCGTGAAAATGGAAAAATTACAGCAGGCAATGCGAGCCAAATGAGCGACGGGGCAGCTGCGGTGCTGTTGATGGAAAGAGAAACAGCATGGAAGCTTGGCGTAACGCCAAAAGCGAAGATCATCGCGCAAACAGTCGTCGGCTCCGATCCGACATATATGCTTGACGGCGTTATTCCAGCAACAAAAAAGGTGCTTCAAAAAGCGGGGTTAACGATTGATGATATCGACTTAATCGAAATTAACGAAGCGTTTGCCCCTGTTGTATTAGCGTGGCAAAAAGAAATTGGCGCTCCGCTTTCCAAAGTGAACGTAAACGGCGGCGCCATCGCGCTCGGCCACCCGTTAGGAGCGACCGGAGCGAAATTAATGACATCGCTTGTTTACGAACTCGAGCGGCGAAATGGCAAATATGGATTGCTGACGATTTGCATCGGTCACGGGATGGCTACGGCAACGATTATCGAACGATTGTAACAAAAACCGGCGCTATGAATGCGCCGGTTCTTTTCATGACTGATCCATCGATTGATTCCGCAATGAACGGTGCGGAAGTTTCCAATTATACGTGTACGATAAAATTCTTAAAAACGTGACAACAACGAACAATATATAAAGCTCGACAGGGGTGGAGGCAAGTTTTGTTCCGACCGCTATGCCGGCGACAATCGCCCATGCCGCGTAAATCTCCGAGCGGAGCACTAGCGGTTTTCTGCCGGCAAGGATGTCGCGGACAATGCCGCCGCCGCTGCCTGTGAGCACCGCGGCAACAATCACCGCGCTTAACGGATGATTCATTTTTACAGCATAAAGCGCTCCTTGAATCGCAAACGCCGAAAGGCCGAGCGCATCAAAAAAATTTCCCCATCGTTTCCAATGTGTCAATGTTTTTTGCGGAAATAAATAAACAATGGTCATGGCCAATAACGCGATAAGAAACAACGTTCCTTGCTCCCATAACGCCGATACCGGGACACCGATTAGCAAATTGCGAATGGCGCCGCCGCCAAATGCGGTAACGATGCCAAGAATATAGACGCCAAGTAAATCATACTCTTCTTCCATCGCGACAATCGCGCCGCTAATCGCAAAGGCAATCGTGCCAATGATGCTTAACACTTCCCATGTCATACGTGCATCCCTTTCATTCTCGTTGTACGGTAACATTGTACGGTGATATAAATGGAAAATCAATCCTTCAAACTACATTCGATATGATGACAAGCTGTATGCTCGTTATAATAGCGATTTGCGGCAAGATTTGTTATGATGGATGCAGGTTGAGTTACGCTGATGGAAAGAAGGTGCTACATTGAACGAACGTGAAAAAGTGATTTTAGTCGGATGTCAACTTCCCCATATCGATGATGAACGGTTTTTTTATTCCATGGAAGAATTAGCGTCGCTAGTGCATACCGCAAACGGCGAAGTCATCATGACCGTTACGCAAAAGCGGGAAGCGATCCATCCAGCGACATATATCGGAAAAGGAAAAGTAGAAGAACTTGCTCACCTTGTCGAACAATTAGAGACAGATGTCGTTATTTTTAATGATGAATTATCACCGAGTCAAAACCGCAACTTGTCAAGGCAGCTATCCGTACGCATTATTGACCGGACACAGCTTATTTTAGATATATTCGCGCAACGCGCACGTTCCAAAGAAGGAAAACTGCAAGTAGAGCTTGCGCAATTGCAATATTTATTGCCGCGTTTAAGCGGACAAGGAACGGAGTTGTCTCGCCTTGGCGGCGGGATCGGAACAAGAGGGCCGGGGGAAACAAAGTTAGAAACGGACCGCCGGCACATTTATCGGCGCATCAATGAAATTAAAACACAATTGAAAATGGTTGCCGAGCATCGCGAGCGATACCGGGAACGCCGCAAAAAAAATCGCGTTTTTCAAATTTCCCTTGTCGGTTATACGAACGCGGGAAAATCGACGCTGTTTAATCGCTTGACTGATGCGGATTCATTCGAAGAAAATTTATTGTTTGCCACCCTCGACCCGCTGACGAGAAAAATAACACTTCCAAGCGGCTATACCGCGCTCTTAACGGATACGGTCGGCTTTATTCAAGATTTGCCGACAACGTTAGTAGCGGCGTTTCGTTCCACGCTCGAGGAGGTAAAAGAAGCAGACTTAATTTTGCACATTGTTGATTCATCGAATCCAGATTATTACAATCATGAACAGACGGTTTACGAATTGCTTGATGAGCTGGGTGTCTCGGCCATTCCGATCGTTACCATCTACAACAAACGGGATATTGCCCATCGTAACTTTGTGCCAAGTACAAAAACAGATGCAATCATCATCAGCGCTTTTGACGCGCACGATTTACACAGGCTGCGGCAATTTATTGAAGAGACGATGATGAAGCAAATGGTTCATTATCATGTATCGATTCCGAGCAATGAGGGGAGACTGCTTGCTCAGTTAAAAGCGGAAACGATTTTACGTGAGTTGCATTATAATGAAGAAAGCGGTATGTATGAATGTAAAGGCTATATAATGCCAAAACATCCGTTATATGGACAATTGCAACAATATCAATAATAGAAAGGGTCATCATATGTTCACACAGTTACGACATGGAGAAAAAATCGCTGCACTTGTGAAAGAAATCGAAGCACAAATTGCACCAATCCACAAAGAAATTGATGAACGGATCGATATCAATCAATATCGGGTATTAGAAAGTTTTCGGCGTCATAAAGTGAGTGACAGCCATTTCATTCCATCAACAGGGTATGGATATGATGACATCGGCCGCGATACGCTCGAACAAATATATGCGGACGTATTCGGAGCTGAAGCGGGGATTGTCCGTCCGCAAATTATTTCAGGAACACATGCGATTTCCATTGCTTTATTCGGCATTCTCAGGCCAGGTGATGAGCTGCTTTATATTACCGGAAACCCATATGATACGTTAGAAGAAATTGTTGGCATTCGCGGCAGCGGTGTCGGCTCATTAAAGGAATTTCATATTCATTATCAAAGCGTGCCGCTGACAACAGAAGGCCGCGTTGACTTTGATGCCGTCAAAAACGCGATTAATGAGCGGACAAAAATGATCGGCATTCAGCGTTCGAGAGGATATGCTACGCGGCCATCATTTACGATTGAAGAAATAAGCGAAATGATCTCGTTTGTAAAAGCGATCAAGCCGGATGTCGTTGTCTTCGTCGACAATTGTTATGGCGAATTTGTCGAAGAAAAAGAACCATGCCACGTTGGTGCAGACTTAATGGCGGGATCGCTGATTAAAAATCCCGGCGGAGGACTTGCGAAAACGGGAGGATATATCGTTGGAAAAAAACAATATGTGCAGGCATGCTCGTATCGCATGACCTCTCCGGGCATCGGCGCCGAAGCAGGCCCTACTTTATATAGCTTACATGAAATGTATCAAGGGTTTTTCTTAGCTCCTCATATCGTTGGCCAAGCGTTAAAAGGAGCGGTTTTTACAGCGGCGATGCTTGAGCGAATTGGTTTAAACACGCAGCCGTCTTGGGATGCGAAGCGGACGGATTTAGTTCAGTCAGTACAATTTGAGGATCCGGAACAAATGATCGCGTTTTGCCAAGCGATACAATTTTCCTCTCCGGTAAACGCACATTTTACTCCGTACCCAAGCTATATGCCCGGCTATGAAGACGACGTCATTATGGCGGCAGGAACGTTTATTCAAGGAGCGAGCATTGAATTAACTGCGGACGGTCCGATTCGGCCTCCATATGTTGCTTATGTACAAGGAGGATTAACGTACTCTCATGTGAAAATCGCTATTTGTACGGCGATTGATCAGTTAATGGAAAAACAATTACTTTCTTTGTAAGGAAATCTAACATTTCATTGACATGTATTCTAACGTGATGTAAAATAAATTATCATAAGCGAGGAGGAATTGGCATGAATAGCAACATTCGTCGTTCCATGCCATTGTTTCCGATTGGGATAGTGATGCAATTAACAGAATTGTCTGCTCGTCAAATCCGTTATTACGAGGAGCATGGCCTTGTTTCTCCAGCGCGTACAGAAGGGAATCGCCGTTTATTTTCACTAAACGATATCGATCGCCTTCTTGAAATTAAAGACCTGATTGATCAAGGAGTAAACTTGGCTGGCATCAAGCAAATTTTTGCAGCGCGACAATCGGATAAGAATAAAGAACAAACAGAAAAAGTGGAAAAAATGGAAAAAATGGTGAACCAAAGATTATCCGATGAGGAATTGCGTGAAATTTTGCGAACGGAACTCATGCAAGCAGGCCGATTTCATCGTGCATCACTACGCCAAGGAGATCTCGCTCGCTTCTTTCATTAATAATCGTTCTTCATAAAATTGGGAGCCGGGGAGGAGTTTAGAAATGGCAAAGTACACAAGAGAAGATATTATGCGCATCGTCAAAGAAGAAAACGTCAAGTATATCCGTCTGCAATTTACCGATATTCTTGGCACCGTCAAAAACGTAGAAATTCCAATCAGCCAGCTAGAAAAAGCACTAGACAACAAAATGATGTTCGACGGTTCATCGATCGAAGGATTTGTCCGTATCGAAGAATCGGATATGTACTTATATCCTGATTTAGATACGTTCGTTATTTTCCCATGGACGGCGGAAAAAGGAAAAGTAGCCCGCTTTATTTGTGACATCTATAAGGCTGATGGTACTCCGTTTGAAGGGTGTCCGCGCTATAACTTAAAGCGGATGTTAAAAGAGATGGAAGCGCTCGGATTTACCGCTTTCAATCTAGGTGCAGAGCCAGAATTCTTCCTGTTTAAACTCGATGAAAATGGGCGTCCCACCCTTGAATTGAACGACCAAGGCGGTTATTTTGACTTGGCGCCAACCGATTTAGGAGAAAACTGTCGTCGTGATATCGTTCTTGAATTAGAAGAAATGGGATTTGAAATTGAAGCTTCGCACCATGAAGTGGCGCCTGGCCAGCACGAAATTGACTTTAAATACGCCGATGCGGTAAAAGCGTGCGACGATATTCAAACATTTAAGCTTGTTGTCAAAACCATTGCACGCAAACACGGTCTTCATGCAACATTTATGCCGAAACCGATCTTCGGCATTAACGGTTCTGGAATGCACTGCAATTTATCTTTATTTAGAAATAATGAAAACGCGTTTTTCGATCCAAATGGCGACTTGCAATTAAGCGATACGGCGCGTCAATTTATTGCCGGTGTGCTGAAACATGCGCCAAACTTTACGGCGGTGACAAACCCAACGGTGAACTCATACAAACGTCTTGTTCCTGGATATGAAGCGCCATGTTATGTTGCATGGTCCGCTCGCAACCGCAGCCCGCTGATCCGTATTCCATCTTCACGTGGAATGAGCACGCGCATTGAGGTGCGCAACGTGGATCCATCGGCCAACCCTTATTTAGCAATGGCAGTATTGTTAGCAGCTGGACTAGACGGAATTAAAAACAAATTAACTCCTCCGGCTCCAGTGGACCGCAACATTTACGTGATGACAAAAGAAGAACGCCTAGAAGAAGGAATTGTTGACTTGCCAGCGACATTGGCGGAAGCGCTCGAAAACTTAAAATCGGACGAAGTAATCGTTCAAGCGCTCGGAAAACATTTATTCGAACATTTCGTCGAAGCGAAAGAAATCGAATGGGATATGTTCCGAACTGCTGTTCATCAATGGGAACGCGATCAATATATGGAACTCTATTAAAAGGCAAAAGGCTATCTCGCTTCATGCGAGATAGCCTTTGTTTGTATAAATGCTTAGTGAATGACGCGATAGACGCCGATTACTTTGCCGAGAATCGTACAATCGCGGACGATAATTGGTTCTAAATTAGAGTTTTCCGGCTGCAGGCGAATATGATCTTTCTCTTTAAAAAACCGCTTTACCGTCGCCTCATTGTCTTCTGTCATTGCCACAACGATATCTCCGTTATCCGCGGATTGCTGTTGGCGCACAATCACATAATCTCCATCTAAAATACCTGCTTCAATCATGCTGTCTCCCATCACTTCAAGCATAAAAACGTGATCTCCCGATGAAACGAGCCGCTTCGGCAGCGGAAAATAATCTTCAATGTTTTCAATGGCTGTAATCGGCTGACCGGCTGTCACTTTGCCAATGATCGGCACGGAGATGACATCGTCTGTTTGATTGGAAGCAGAAAAATCTGCATCCAAAATTTCAATAGCTCGCGGCTTTGTTGGATCGCGGCGAATATATCCTTTGCTTTCGA
The DNA here is from genome assembly GCF_002217735.1 of Parageobacillus galactosidasius. Taxonomy (NCBI): domain Bacteria; kingdom Bacillati; phylum Bacillota; class Bacilli; order Caryophanales; family Anoxybacillaceae; genus Parageobacillus; species Parageobacillus galactosidasius. Next base: position 1,339,173 of record NZ_NDYL01000001.1, read on the forward strand.
GCCGTGCTAAATGCCCGTGTACGGTGGAGCTGGAAGCAAGTCCGACCGCCTCGCCGATTTCGCGGACAGAAGGAGGGTAGCCTTTTGTTTTTACCTCTTTTTTAATAAAATCCAAAATTTGCTGTTGCCGCTTTGATAGTTTCGTCATCCTACACACCTCTTACCACATCATTTGTTTACATTATAGCATGCAGGCATTAAAAAAACAAACATAAGTTCGAAATTTATATTGACACAAACAAATGTTCTTCATTATAATGAGGATAAAACCGAACAAATATTCTTAAGGGGTGGGATAACATGAAACGCATGTTTGTGCATTATATTATTTTTTCGGCGCTCTTATTGATGGTAATTGGGGGATTTTTATATGCGAACAAACCGCTCGAAAAAGACAAATATATGGAAATTACGGTCGCATCGGGAGACACGCTATGGAAGCTGGCAAAGGAATATGAAGAACAACATCAACTTTCGACAACGGAATTTATTAACTGGGTGATCGATGTCAATCATTTGTCAAGCCAGCGAATTGTCGCCGGTGAAAAAATCGTTATTCCTGTGTTAAAATCAAAAGAAGACAAATCGTTAGTCGTCAGCAAATAAAATCATGGAGTGGTTAAAGTGAAAGCGGTTATTTACTGTCGTGTCAGCACAGATAAAGGAGAGCAGGAGACATCGCTGGAACGCCAAAGAGAAGAACTGGAGCTTCTTGCAGAAAAGCACGGCTTTGAAGTAGTGAAAGTCATTATGGAACAAGCAAGCGGCTATGAAGTAGACAGAGACGGTGTGTTTGACTTGCTTTCCACATTGAAAGAGCAGCGGATTGATGCGCTTCTTATTCAAGATGAAACAAGATTGGGACGCGGCCATGCAAGAATCGCACTTCTCCACTGCATTCAAAAAGAGGGAGTAAAAATATATACGATCACCCATAACGGTGAAATGCATCTATCAGAGGCGGATTCGATGGTATTAAACATTCTTAGCATCGTCGAAGAGTATCAGCGGAAAATACATAATTTAAAAATTAAGCGCGGAATGAGGCGGGCGATTGAGCAGGGGTACCGGCCTGAGCAAAATTTAAAGCACATTGGCGAAAATGCTGGGAGGGAGCGAATCGATCTCCCTGTTGAAGAAATCGTCCGCCTGCGCCATAACGGTTTGACGTTTGCGGAAATTGCTGCGACATTGCGCGGGTTTGGTTACGATGTTTCGAAAGCGACCGTTCACCGCCGCTATCGAGAATATGTGGATTCTCATTCATCGTCCATATGAAAGCATCGTTAATAAACAATCTTTTTCGTTGCTTTTTTATATAAAGATGCATCCGTTCTTCGTTTGCGGCGGATCTTTTTGCATTCATGGATTTTGAACGTCTTATCAAAATATGCCCAAGCGTGTGATGAAGCAAGATAGTTGCGATTTCTATTTATGTCCTATAAGATGAGAGCGTAACAATACAATAATAGGTGGAGGCAAACATGTTATCAAAGCAAAAAATGGCACGAATTAACGAGTTGGCCAAAAAGGCGAAATCATCTGGTTTAACAAAGGAAGAAGCGCTTGAACAGCAGCAGCTTCGCCGCGAATACATCCAAGTGTTTCGCAAAGCGATGGAGGATATGTTGCATTCCGTAACGGTTATCGATCCCAATGGCAATGATGTGACACCAAAAAAATTAAAAGAAAGTCAAAAAAGCCGGTTTCATTAAAAGGCAAAAGAAAGCATCTTAAACATAAAGATGCTTTCTTTTATATTAACTAAAGAAATAAGTTGTACATTTCCTTTCATTTTCTATATGATAGAATTGACACTACGTTGATGAAAGGATGAAAAACATGACGCACACAATCGAAGAATTAGCGATTACGACGATTCGAACATTGTCGATTGATGCCATCGAGAAAGCGAAATCGGGTCATCCAGGAATGCCGATGGGAGCGGCACCGATGGCATATACACTTTGGACGAAATTTATGAATCACAATCCAAGCAATCCGAAATGGTTTAACCGCGACAGATTCGTGTTATCCGCAGGGCATGGATCGATGCTGTTATACAGCCTGCTTCATTTAAGCGGTTACGATGTTTCCATGGAAGATATTAAACAATTCCGTCAATGGGGCAGCAAAACGCCAGGACATCCAGAATATGGTCATACACCAGGGGTAGAAGCAACGACTGGTCCGCTCGGCCAGGGGATTGCGATGGCCGTTGGTATGGCAATGGCAGAGCGCCATTTAGCAGCTACATATAACCGGGAAAATTTTGAAATTATAAACCACTACACATATGCGATTTGCGGAGATGGCGACTTAATGGAAGGGGTTGCATCTGAAGCAGCGTCATTAGCTGGACATTTAAAACTCGGCCGCCTTATCGTTCTTTATGACTCGAACGATATTTCGCTTGACGGAGAATTAAACCTTTCCTTTTCTGAAAGTGTAGAACAACGATTTAAAGCATACGGCTGGCAATATTTGCGCGTAGAAGATGGAAATAATATTGAGGAAATCGCTAAAGCCATTGAAGAAGCGAAAGCGGACACGACTCGTCCGACATTGATTGAAGTGAAAACGACCATTGGCTACGGTTCGCCAAATAAAGCTGGAACATCTAACGTACACGGCGCTCCGCTTGGGGCGGAAGAGTTAAAACTTACGAAAGAAGCGTATAAATGGACATTTGAAGAAGATTTTTACGTTCCGCAAGAAGTATATGATCACTTCCGTCAAGTAGTAAAAGAAGCGGGAGAGAAAAAAGAAGCGGAATGGAATGAACTATTTGCCCAATACGAAAAAGCGTATCCGGATTTGGCGAAACAATTGAAATTAGCGATGAACGGAGAACTTCCAGAAGGATGGGAAAAAGCTCTTCCGGTATATGAAGAAGGAAAAAGCCTGGCAACGCGCGCATCTTCTGGAGAAGTGCTAAACGCAATTGCTAAAGCGGTTCCGCAATTGATCGGCGGTTCAGCTGACCTTGCAAGTTCCAATAAAACATTAATTAAAGGCGCCGGAAACTTTACGCCAGAAAGCTATGAAGGGCGAAACATTTGGTTTGGCGTGCGTGAATTTGCGATGGGCGCAGCAATGAACGGAATGGCATTACATGGCGGTTTAAAAGTATTCGGCGGTACGTTCTTTGTTTTCTCTGATTATTTGCGTCCTGCCATCCGCCTCGCTGCATTAATGGGCTTGCCAGTGACGTACGTTCTTACGCATGACAGCATCGCTGTTGGCGAAGACGGGCCGACGCATGAGCCGATCGAGCATTTGCCATCGCTGCGCGCGATGCCGAATTTATCAGTCATTCGCCCGGCTGATGCGAATGAAACGGCGGCTGCATGGCGTTTAGCCGTAGAGTCAACCGATCAACCGACCGCATTAGTGTTAACGCGGCAAAATGTCCCAACATTGCCGAATACGGCAGAACGGGCATACGAAGGCGTGAAAAAAGGTGCTTATGTCCTATCTGAGGCGAAAAACGGCAATCCAGAAGCATTATTGCTTGCGTCTGGATCTGAGGTAAGCCTTGCGGTGAAAGCACAACAAGCATTAGCGGAAGAAGGCATTCACGTTTCTGTCATCAGCATGCCATCATGGGATCGTTTTGAAAAACAACCGGATGAGTATAAACAACAAGTGCTTCCGCGTACAGTGAAAAAACGTTTAGCGATTGAAATGGCAGCTTCGCTCGGCTGGGAGCGTTATGTCGGTGATGAAGGCGATATTTTAGCCATCGACCGCTTCGGAGCTTCCGCACCAGGAGAAAAAATCATGGAAGAGTACGGATTTACAGTAGAAAATGTGGTCAAACGAGTAAAAGCATTGCTTGGCAAATAACAAGAAAAAGCTGTCTTCGCCTTTTTTGGTGAAGACAGCTTTTGTTATGTGAAAAATCGACAATGTTAGCAAAAAAATTTTCCGTTAATAGACATATTTTTCCCTTTTGTTTTCTTATAATAGAAATAAACGAATAGAAGGAACGGGGGATGGGAAATGGTACGCTATTGGATTTATTTGCTAAATGAAGAAGTGGCAAGCTATTATCGCGATCGTACGGAAAAGATTGTCGGACTATTGCGTGAGCATCAATGCGCGAAAGCGCCGTTGAAAAGCATTTGCCGAAAACAAGTCGAATTTATTACCGAACGGTTATCGTTTTCCCGATTGGAATTAGGATTGAAACAATATTTTGCCGGCAGCGTCGGCAAAAATTTAGAGCGAAATATGTTTATATTGAAAAATGAAATCGGGGATGAAGCGCTGCTTATCGTGCAAAAGCGCCGCCTGCTTCTCGTCACCGACAGTTCATCGATCGCTGACGATATTTGCCGCGCGCTTGCGCAAATTTCCCCTTCTTTTTTAGCGGTCGGCGCCGATTTTGACGACTATGGTTGGCTGACTCCGTTGATGGACGGAAGAAAATTTGCGTAAATAAAAGATTTTTGTAAGGAAATATTGTATAATACCACATGGTTTAGTACACTGTTAGATAGACAACACGAAGGAGGAAGTAATAGTATGTGGACAACGATTCTCGTTGGTGTTCTAGCGCTTATTGCAGGAACAGCGCTAGGATTTTTCATTGCCCGTAAAACGATGATGAACTATTTAAAGAAAAACCCGCCAATTAATGAACAAATGATTCGGATGATGATGATGCAAATGGGGATGACACCATCCCAGAAAAAAATTAATCAAATGATGAAAATGATGAACAATCAGCTAAAATAAATGAAACGTTGATTTGATAAGGGTTTTCATATATTTGAAACAGAATCACCACAAATAATGAAATCAAAAAAGTGTTGAATAGTGAATTTTTCTCCGTTTTGATTTCATTGTTAAAAGGTGAATCTTTCTAAAAAATCATCCTATTCGTTGAAAGATTAATCAACGAAAGGGGATGATTTTTTTGTTGCTTGAGGACATTTTAGAAGAATATGACTATTTTTGCATTTCAAAAGGATTCACAAGAAAAACAATCATTAACAAGCGCCAAGAGTTGAAACAGTTTAAGCGGTTCATCACTGAAAAGCGTGGAATTGTTGAACTAGAAAGTATCACTACACACGATATTAAAGCGTACATGCGATACAAGCAGAAATCGGGCTTAAAACCGCAATCAATTGTATCTATGATGAAAATGATTCGAGCGTTTTTTTCTTGGTGTGAAAAAGAGGAATATATCAAAGAAAATATAGCGAAAAAAGTTGAATTACCGCGCGTACCGAAAAAAATACTGAAGGGTTTCACGACAGAAGAAGTTACAAAGATGATTCATTCGTTTAGTTATAAAAACTATTTTGAAGCAAGAAATAAAGCGATCATAGCGATGCTTGCAGATACTGGATTACGTGCATTTGAAATAAGAGGTCTCGAAGCAAAAAACGTCAAAGAAAATACAATCCTTGTCAATGGCAAAGGCAATAAAGAGCGATATATATTCATCAGCCCTGCATTGAAAAAAATTTTGATTCGATACGAGCGGATACGAAAAGAATATTTCAAAGACAAAAACGTGAATGAAAAATACTACTTTCTTTCGTACAAAGGCGATCAAATTTCACATGTCGGGCTAGGAAATATCGTGAAAGAAGCAGGAGAACGTGCAGGGATTCGAGATAAAAGAGTCAGTCCACATACGTTTCGCCATTTTTTTGCCGTTCAATGTATTTTGAATGGGATAGACATATATACACTTTCGAAACTGCTTGGTCACTCGGATATTTCTACAACACAAAGATATTTGCAATCGCTTGAGGATTTTCAACTTATTGAAAAAGCTATGCCATCGAGCCCGCTAATGAACATAAAAATTTAAGCGGGAGGGATGCAAAATCACGTATTGGAAGGGTAGTGATGAAATGAAAACGGTGAAACTCACAGAGCAAGAACTGGCTACATTGAAAACAGCCCTCACAATGCAAATTAAATCAATTGATAATGAAATTCGCCAATTGCAATCAAAAGGGTATATTTCTTCATCACTTCTTGAAATCAAACAGCAATACGAGCAAGCATTTGAAGTATTAAATTTTGCACAGTAAAAAAATCAGGAGTGGATACCACAAATATCCACTCCTAATGACAAATCTAAATTCACAAAATTATTCATATGTATTACTTTTATTATTATTTTTTAAATGGTAAAATTTCACTTACAAATGATTCATTTAACAGATGATTCGGAATATAAAGCGAGAGCATAAAATTCAATTGGAGCATTGTATAGAAGAAACTTGATGCTAAGTACTTGCAGATTGTTAATGATGGTGTGTAAAACAAAAGTCAAATTTTGATGGAACATTAAATAATTAATGATTTTATTTAAATAGTAAAAGGAGCATTCCTGTAATGAGGAAAAATGAGGTTTGAAACAAAAAAAGTCCCCTTGGTATGATACAGGGTGTCAAGGACTTGACCCCTAACTAATAAACCAAGGAGGACCTGATATGAATTATAACCGTATCTATCCAAAAATTTATAAATATTCAATATCTATCCTTATTTCTGATGTCTACAAAACGTCTATGTTCATGAAAATCGAAGAAATTCAAAGAAAAAACGAGAAAATCGTTATTTTATAGAGGGAGTTATGATTATGAGAGTATCAAGTATTAAAATTTATAGCAACGATGATGTTATTGAAAGAGTTAGAGTTTCTGATATATTAGAACTGTGGAGATCAAAATTGGTAAAGAAATGGTGGTTAAGCCGCTTAGTAAATTAAAGAAGAAACACCGAGATAGAAGAGGTATAATTACAAAAATTATACCTGATCAAAAATATGGGGTAAGAGCATTAATGAAGTTTACAGATACCAACAGAATTGGAAAAGTAGATGTTGTCGATTTAGATGATTTACAATAAGGGAAGTTTTTTGATGGTGGTAAAGCAGTAAAATTAGCGACATCGGTGTTAAAATGAAAGAATCCTTTTATCAGTATTTAAAATAGAAAAGGGGATAAGATATGTCAGAAACAAAAGAAATTTTACCAATAACTATTTATCTAAATCAAAAAATAGTGTTTGATTTGTTAGCTGTAATTGATGATGGTTTTTCTCAAGTAACTAAATTAAATATCTCTAATCAAGAAGGAAAAAAGAATGGAGTAGATGGTAGTGCTGAAATTGGAATAAGTAATGCATTTGGATTATTTGGAGTTAAATCAAAGATAAATGCAAGAAAAGAAAAAACACAAACAGAATCCTCTTCAAAGTCAGAAGAAAAAGTTCACACTCCAACGTCTCTTTTTGTAAAATTACTTTCTTATTTAGAAGAGAAAAACCTTGTTAAAGACATTAACAATAAAAGCGATTTAATTAATTTAAAGTCAGGAGAGTTTGTAAGATTTAATAGTACATTAGAACAAAATCCTTTAGTTTCGCTCTTAGAGTCGTTAGAACAAATAGGAGTTATGGCAATAAGATTTGAAAGTGAAAGTAAAAAGAAAAGCAAAGCTCAAAAAGAAAATCAAAATATATTAAAACAAATTAAAGGCATGAGAGAAAGTTTAACTCAACATGATATGATTGATTTAATTAGTACAATAAAAACTTCTCATGAAACAATAAAGGCAGTATTACCTGTATATATTGATTTTTTCTTTAATAGAAGTATGAATGAAATTATAGATGGAAACTATACTGTAGTGGGAAAAGTGGTAAAAGTAGTATTAGATCAAACTGATAGTATAAATTTGTTTAGAAATACAGGTTTTAAATTATTCAAACAAAATGCTTTAGAAGAAATGTTCACTTCATTTAATGATCAAGTAGATGAACAATTAGAATTACCAGAGATAATAACAAGAATTAATGAACCTGCCTTACTAGTTATTCCGATTGCAATATATTCATAACCATTTAAATGAAATTATAGTTTTATAAGGGGTAATAAAATATGTTTTTTAATAAAGATTTTTTCAATCAATTGAACCAAACTCAAAGGATGTTACAAAATATGATTAGACCTTTTCCTCAATCTATAATTGAACAGCAGAAAATGTTTTCAAAAATAATTAATCCTCCATATACATATATAAGAAAAATTATTCCTCAATCTATAATTGAACAACAGAAATTGTTTTCAAAAATAATTAATCCATATATAACAGAAATTGCAAAAAGTTTAAAAAAAATAGCTGATGGTATTAAGGAAACGGAAGAGGATATTAAAACTTTTAAAGTTGCTATAGTTGAATTAGGATATCCTCCACACGAGTCAATTGACATAAGAAAATTAAGGTATATAGTACGAGATTATAGAGATAATGGAAAAGAGCATGTAGAGAAGTATATAGATGAATTTATGCTTTCATTCTATGATAGTCAAATGTTAAATAATATTTCTTTAGAGTGGGAAGATATAGAACATATTAAAAAGAGACTTCCTTTACTGCGAAATTCTATTATGGCATATAATCAAGGAATGTATGATTTAGTCGTCCCATCTCTGTTATCTCAATTTGAGGGAATAATAGTTGATGGTTTTAGGATTAAAGGATATGTAAATGGTGCTATTATTTCGATATTACTAGATTATCTTTTACTAAAAAATCGAGATTACAATTCTTCGTTATCATTTGATGATGCTATTCATAAATATTACTCTGAAAAGATATTGGCTAGTTTTGAACATGGAGCTAGTATAAAGTCTGATGTAAGTAGAAATGCCATCTTGCATGGGGCAGATACAAATTTTGGGAAGCAGACTGTAGCTCTTAAAGTTATTTTGCTTATGGATTATATAATTAGATCAGTAGATAATTTAAAAGAAGAAACAATAATTCTTGCACAAAAAGAAATTGAAAAATACAGAAAAAGCGAAAGAAGGAAATCGAGAAATAAGCGGAAATTAGCAAAGCAAAATGCTCGAAGAAAAAAATATTAATTTAAAGATGTATTACTGTTAAAAAATTTATATACAAAGTTAAATCTAACTAAAATATTGTTTTATACAAAGAACTATAATTATATACAAAAACAGTAAAAAAGGAACTTAATGGAAATAGACAAAAAACCGATTAGACTTGCTCAAATGAGCAGGTCTTTTTTATTTTTTGAAAAATTAAAAAGGTATTGAAAAAAATTATGAGGTTGGTTATTATAATTTTACAATATTCGTTTATTCGGTTTTTATGGTAATTACATTCTTATTTTTTACTTAAAAGCAAGGTTAAATAATTAAATTACGAACATTTTTATATAAAATATATTAAATAGTACGTAAATTATTAAATGTATTGCCATGATAACATACGTTATATGGGAAATACCAAAAACTTACATTAGTGTTTTCTGAATTTAAAGGAGGTGAGAGATGTGTAAAAAGTGTAGCGGTGGAGCGGTTGTTGTTGGTCGGTGAAGTTTAGGGGATAAAAAACTAATGAAAGGATGGTTATATGAGTAAAAATGAATTAAAAATTTGTATCAAATGTAACAGAAGCAAAACAGTGGCAGAATTTTATGTATATCCTAACGGTTCGTTATATAAGGTATGCAAGGAATGTCATAAAGCTAGAGTTAAAGCTAATAGTGAAAAGGAAGCTATCGAAGCAGGACATCGAGCATATAAAGAAGGTCTGATTAAATACGAAGAAATTGAAGATGCTATTGATTTATATAAATCTTGTCGAAGCAGAATCCATTCATGCAAGTATGGTATAGGGATATATCAAAATGTAGATTGTGCTTGGGATGATCCGTATGAGTTTATGAAGGATATTTTAACGAAAAGAAATACAGGAATATCGTTTTGGGATAACCTTTGGGATGTTTGGAAGGAACAGAGACGAATCTATCTGATTACAGGAGATGAGAATGAAAAGCCCGAACTAGATAGAGTGTTTGCTCATTTAGGCATTGGCTACCAAGTCGGTACTGTTCAATGTCTCAGTGATTGGTTGAATAGAGAAGATGGAAAAAAGGTTACACCAATACGAATTAGACTCTATAAAGAAAATGAGTTAGTAAATGAAAGACATTTTGCGTACATTGACAAGGCAAAAAAATGGCTTGAATCAGAAACAAATCACAAATACAGTTGGAAAAAGATTAAAAATAACATTGATAGGGGGCGTATTTCTTTTCATGAATTTGAATTTGAAATTCATTCATTAGATTACATAATGAGAGAATATCGTAGAGAGCTTGTATTTAGTAAACTCAGTAAATGTAGATTGAGAAAAAACGATAAACGATTAAAGTTTAGATGGTCGGCTTGAAATTACATAAATTTATTTTGATTAGTACATAATTCGATTTTCTAGCTAGTTAATGAATGAATGAGAAGCGGAAACCGCTTCCGCTTCTCTAATTAATAAGCAAAAGGGTGATGATATGGATAAATCAAAATATTTCTTTTGCTATGACTTAGCATTGAAGCGAAAAATTGATAAGTACGGAATTGAATACATAACAACCGCTATTGCAAATAGTGGGAAACGGTTTTGGCTCTATGAGAAAACGGAGATGTTAGAAAAAATCTTAAATGAACGATGAACGGTTTTATAAGCACTTAATCAATAATTAAGCAGGAGGGATTTTTATATGTTAGAAAGGATTAATCGAATCAGTGAGGTTGAAAAATTTTTTTCTAATAAAGATCACTATCATAATATTCATGAACAATCATTTATTGATGTATATAACGTGATGATTGATTTTATAAATGAAAGTGTCCAACTATATGAAGAGAAAAAACAAAATGAGGAACAGAACGTGAAAGATAATCACCCATACATAGCGAAAGTGGTAAATTCGGTGATGGGACATGGTAAGAGCACAGCGGCAAGGATAATAGCAAAAGTGGCACATAAGAACAATGTTCCCTTATTATTTGTTTTTAACAATAAAAAAAACATGGATTCATTTAGAAAAGAAGTTCAGCCATTTGTTAAAAATGAATTACTTCTTATTGATTCAGATAATTTTAATGATGATCTTAAAAATATAATAAAAAATTTTAAAATTGTAGGTATCACTCAACAACGTTTTCGGGACATGGCAATTGGATATGGAGACTTTTCATTTTTTTCATATTGGAAGCCTAACATTGGATGGATAGAGCCGATGCAAAGAACAATTATTATTGATGAGATGCCGATATTTATTAATGCTGAATCGTTCGATATAGGAAAGAATGACAATTGTTTGGATTGGTATGATGAAATGGTAAAGGTGACCAATGATGAAGAATTAACAAAGTTTGATTGTGAAAGGGTTCGGGTACTGATTAATTATTTAATCTCAATGGAAATGGCAGAATCGTTTAAGCACGAATCAGAATATACGTCACTTCCAACGAAAAAGTTAATTAGACATTTAAAAGATGAACAACGAGAACTCCTGTATCATGTTTTAGGTCGTCTCAAAAAGGAGAAGGTTGAATACAAATATCAAAACAGATACCAATGGTTTTTAAAGATGCTTGAAAATGATTCGGTTGGTGTCGTGAATCGTGATGAAAAGAAAACAGTTATACTTTGCTCGAAATGGATTGAATATAGACATTTTGGAAATATCCTTGTGTTAGATGGAACAGCGGATATTGTTAGGAAAATCTATGAACATGGTGGATATGAATTGATTGAGCTTCCGAATTATCATAATTACAAAGAACGATTACGAATTTTGTTCCGTATCATTAATACTTCAAAAACAAAACGAAAAAATATCGAAACACATGAAAGCATAGCTAGTGATTTTTTAGAGATTAGAGAGAGAACTAAAGACCTAAATATAATCGCACTTCCAACGAAAGCAGATATAACAACATATGTCAAAAATGGAGTTATTACAGAGGAACAGTACAAGAAATATTTTAGCAATACTACCAAGATGGAATATGAATCAATGGCACTGAATCTACTTAATACGACAGGTCAAAATGATTTAATCAACTACAATGGTATTGGTCTACTTGCTTTACCTTTACGACATCCAACATACTACAAAATGTACGCTATTGCTATATATGGAGTTGAAAAAGATGTTTCATTACAGCATGAAAACAACAACGGTACAAATTCAATCCAATGGTTTACGGATGATGACGTACAAGAGATTTATCGGCAATTAATGTTAATGGACTTTTCGCAAATAATACATAGAATTAATATCAGATTGTTAAATGATAATCAAAAGTCTTATGTTCTTATTTACACGAATCGGGAAGGTTGGAAAGAGGAATTAGCAAAACTATATGGACTTGAAGAAATCATTTCTTTTGATTTATTTAGAAATATTAAATTCAAAAATGAATGTATAGAGAGATTTGAACATGCGAAAACAGTATTAGAAAAAGAGCCTTTCGAGAGTCAATTATCGCTTGGAAAGTTTGGTTCAAGATTTAAGAAATGGTTCAATCGACACTGGAGAGATGAAGAACGAAAAAAAATCATGATAGAAGTAGCCGAATCTATGAATCTCATAGTATATGAATATTCTAATGGATATAAAAAGATTGAACTTGTCCCATCTTTGGCATTTGGAACATTTAGAAAAAAGAAAGTGGGACAATCTCTCTCTAAATAAATAGAAAAATTGAGTCACTTTTTCAATATTGAATGATTAAGTTAGTTATAAAAGTCGGACACTTTCTCTCTAATAATATATTTATGGGCTAGCAAACGCTAGTCCATTTTTATTTATCTAATTGATAATGATTTTTGATTACATCGAGCCGAATGGGTATGTTATCGAGACGATTGTCGAGAAGTAATCGAGAAATATTAAAAATGCAGGAATCTCAAGGATTTTTTTAATGCTATTATGTTGTCGTTATTGATCATCGTAAAACGCTTATTTCTCAAGGCTTTTCGATGGTTTGAAGTCGATTTTTTAATTAGGTACAGCGGTAGAAGTATAGAAAATGCTTATTTCTCAATGGTTTTACGATAGCGGGTGCGATTGCAGAAAAAATGACTGGATTGCTCCAGTCAAACGGTGAATATATTTATCTTGCTTGACTATTTTTATCGTTACATATTTTACATTTGAATACATTATTTCTATTTTATTACTCATATTTACATAATTTCTAACGTCCGATAATATATAGTTATCGGACACTAGAAACGGAAATGAGGGATAAAATGTTAGAAGTGATTCATAATAATTTATCGCTTCAAACTTCACTTGAAGAAGTAAAAAATTTAATTGAGCAATCCAAAAGCGACAATACAAAAAAAGCATATCAAACGGATTGGAAACATTTTGAGGATTGGTGCTTACGGAATAATGTTCAATCCATGCCGGCAAAGGTTGAAACGATTTTGCTTTATTTGAATGAGTTATCAAAGCAATACAAATACAGTACGATTCGCAGAAAACTTTCGAGCATTAGTCAAGCACACGAAATAAAAGGTGCATTGAATCCGACTAGACATTATTATGTTCTAAAACTCATGCAGGGAATAGCAAAACAGAAGGGAACGAAACAAGAAGCGAAAAAAGCCATTATTCTTGATGATATTAAGAAAATGATTGATGTCATTGATACGACAAAGTTAATCGGTAAACGTGATAAAGCATTATTGCTCGTTGGTTTTGCATTAGCTTCTCGCAGATCGGAATTGGTTGCGGTTGATTTAGAGGACATTACATTTACTTCTCAAGGAATGGATATTGCGATTAAGCAAAAGAAAACAAATGAGGTCATCATGAAATCAGTTGTACGGATTGATTCAGAATATTGCCCAGTAAGAGCATTAAAGGATTGGATTGAAGCGGCAGGAATTAAAGAAGGTGCAATTTTTAGAACGATTGATCGACACGGAAATATAAAAGACCGTACAAAGGATAAAACAGTCGCTAGAGTTGTAAAGAAATATGCGGAGTTAGCAGGGCTAAATCCAAACGATTATGCAGGACATTCATTGAGAAGTGGATTAGCAACATCAGCGGCACAAGAAGGAATGAATGATACATCTATCATGAAGCAAACAGGTCATAAAACAAGAAGTATGGTTGACCGATATGTCCAAGAAGGCAACAGATACAAAAATAATGCAAGTAGCATTTTAAGAAATCTAGGGTAGCAATAAATCAGCGCTATCCTTTTATTTTTTCAATATGTTTATTGAATTTTTTATTTCAAAGTACGTTGATAATGCAATAGTGATGATGTATAAAATTTTGTGTAAAGCATTTTGCTAGACCAAAAGAAAAAAGGTAGGGTATTCTCTGATTGGACCAAAAATCTTAGAGAAAGGAGTACCCTACCTATGTCTAAAAGAAGTATACCGAATGTCGACTGGGCAAATCAACTGGAAAGTGTCATTCGTCAGTTTGTGAAGGAAAAATTAGAGCTGATTATGCGGGAAGAAATCAAACATTTCCTCGAAATCGAACAGGCGGACACATCCAATATGAGAAACGGCTACTATCAACGAAATCTAGATACGCAATATGGCCGGATTGAGGGTCTTTTGGTGCCAAGAGACCGAAACGGGGAATTTCAAACACAGTTGTTTGCCCCTTATCAACGCCACACGGGCTGGCTGGAGGAAGCCATCATTAGGATGTATCAAAGTGGCATGAGTACACGGGAAATTGGCAAGTTTATCGAACGAATTCTAGGAAATGCTTATTCTCCAGCGACGATCAGCCGTATTACCGATGTCGTGAAAGAAGACATCGAGAAATGGCACCATCGTCCACTATCCAAACGTTATTCTGTCTTATATTTGGACGGCTTGTACGTGAAACTTCGCCGGGATACGGTAGAGAAAGAAGTTATTTATGTGGTGTTAGGAGTGAATGAAGAAGGGTATCGAGAAATTCTGGATTTCTTCGTGGGAGGACAAGAAAGCGCCTATGGATGGCGGGAGATTCTCCAACAGCTCTACAAAAGAGGCGTCAAGGAAGTGCTTCTGGGCGTATTCGATGGACTACCGGGGCTGGAGGAAGCCTTTAAGGCGGTTTATCCGAAAGCCGATGTGCAGCGTTGTGTCGGTCACAAAGTCCGCAACACGCTCAGCCGTGTTCGGAAAAAAGACCAATTCGAAGTGGCCGAGGATCTCAAGCTGATTTATCGCGCGCCGAATAAGGAGATGGCGTTACAAATGTTTCAACAGTTTGAGTCGAAATGGTCTGGTAAATACCCGAGAGAAGTTCAATCTTGGGCCAATGAGTTGGATGTCCTCCTAACATTTATGGATTATCCAAGCAGTATTCGAAGTGTGATTTATACAACGAATGCCATCGAACGAACGATTAAGGAGATTCGGAAACGTCTAAAGCCGATGAACAGTTTGAGCAGTTTAGAAGCTGCGGAAAAAGTCGTGTATTTGACCATTCAAGATTTTAATGAGAAATGGGCAGGGCGAAAGTTGCGAGGATTTGCCGAAGCGCATGAAGCCCTCGAGCGAATGTTTGAAGAACGTTATTGTTAACCAAATACTGTAAATAAACAAAATAGAGGGATTCTCCCTTTCCACACAGGAGACTGAATATTCAGTCTCCTGTGTGGAGAAAATCAGTCCCCTATCAATTCAAATCCATTTCAGAGAAACCCTACCCCATTTATATTACACAAAATTCTTGACGGTACCGCAATAGTACGAGGAAATCATTTCTCTTTGAGTTTTTCAATATTTATTTAGAAAAATTCGGCTCAAAATTGATGTTGAAAGTCGACAATATAAAAACGTGATTTTATAGAGAAGTATAAAATACACTCTAAATACCATTATGATTTGTAAGATTATATTGGAGGTGATTACAATGAAAAAGCATTTTGAAGAGTTTTTAAAGCAACATGGATTTTTACCGTTAGAAAATGATAAATGGAGTAAAATGACTGTAGATCACACAAAGGAAAGTCAGCCCACTGGCAGAAAATCAGAAGTAAAACGTAAAATAAGTAAAACAGTAAAGGGATTAAAAGGAGTATATGTATATATTTAGAAACAAGATTAAGAGATCATTACAATGAATTTTATAAGGAATATCAACAAAAACGAGCAAAGAAATGGCATGATTTCTTTGGAAGTTATAGGTATGTTCTAGATGTTTACTATTTAGAAGTTCAAGATAAGCATACACGAAAAGCAATTGAGTCAATGTTAACTGTTGTATTAGAACCAGAGTGGAATAAGAGATATGATTAAAAATGATGAAATGAATGAGGGAGTAAAAACATTATCGCGTAAAAAAACTTTACACACCTATTTTTACACTACAAAACCCATTTCAGCGATTGCATTATAAATAAACCGCTATAATAGCGGCTTACATACTCCTGACGAACAGAATGAGCGTCAATGATATTGTAAAATTGACACGTGTTCCACGTTTTACAATATATGCAGAATTAAAGAAGCAACAAGGGTAGCAATAAATTAGTGCTATCCTTTTTATTTTTTCAATATGTTTATTGAATTTTTTTATTTCAAAGCACGCGGACAATGTAATAGTACGCTAAATCATTTCTCTTTGAGTTTTTCATTCTACACAATGAAAAATTAGGCTCAAAATTGATGATAAAGCGGATTATTTAAAACAGGAATTTTATTTAGAGTGGGGGGTATTTACAAATTCCATATTTTAAGTAATGGTGTAAATGGTTCGAGCTATTTCGTGAACAGACATTGACTTTTTCCGACACGATTAGATTTTACTCATTGTGACATTAGAGGAAAATATTTAATTTGTATTATTTTTCTAATTGAAGCATGGTATGATATACATGACAAACTTTAATACATTGAGTGACCGTTTAAGTGGGGAAGATTATATGAAAGCAAACATTATACTATGTCTAATCACTATAATAATGTTCTCTATTCTTACAAGTTGTTCTCGTTCTCAATACTTTCAAAATACGAAATCGACTGATCTTTCTAACGAGTCATTCGGCGGTTTGCGATTACACGACAATATTTATGATGCGTCATTTTTGAAGTTATACGGAGAACAGAGAGAATTAAGTCAGGACAATAATTTGTACAATTATTACCGTCCTCTTCCTGACTTAGAAATAGGAACAATTATAAAAGGTTCCCGCAAAGGAGAAATTGTGCGTCTTATTATTGGATTCGAAGAATCTCAGAAAAAAGAAAGTAAGCTCCATACCGCAAAAGGTATCACGATTGGGAGTAAGAAAGATGATATTCTCCGAGCTTACGGAAAAAATTATTACAAACGATCTGAGCAAGGAGTTGAGATTATCGGCTATGTAGATCGAAAACAGCATGCAACATTAGAGTTTTGGTTAGATCATAAAGATAGAGTATTCGAAATACGATTAGATGATGAGAATGTACAATAAAAAATGACTTTCGAAGAACGAGTTAAAGAATTGCTTCTTGATAATACTTATAAAAAAGTAAATTTTACAACTGTTGAAACAATTAGAAGGAGTGCGTAAATCAATCCCCTTCTAAGGCATTGAGCTTGTAATTGCTTCAATGACTAACGCAAGAACACCTAAAACGATGGTCATTAAAGTCGAACTGAATAATACTTTTCTACTGACGACAGTAAATTTCTGGTTTTTAATGAACTTTCGATAAGCAAAATAGACGAGAACACCCAATATAATTGAGCCAATCCAACTTATTAAGCCTACTTGTGTAACCAATTTCCGCCAATCGAAAACCCAAAAGTATAGAATGGCGAAATGAATGACTACTAAGGGTATCGTTATGATTACCAATATTGACCTTAACATAATCATCACTCCCAGATTTATTATACCATTATTTTTGAAAAAATTGGTAAACATTTGTTGGGTTATTAGCAACAATCTTTTAGAAAAAGCCTCATTATAACAATATTTTGGAAAGGCTTCAGAAATCAACATTTATCTTTAACAGACAACCATGCCAATAAAAATTGGCACATCGATGAATGAAATAACAGCAAAAGTTATCCACAGTTATTTTAGGGTAGAGCCTAAAAATAAAGCAAAATTCAGCGAAGAATTGATGATATAAGCCGACTATTTAAAACAGAGATTTTATTTAGATAGTGGGGGATATAGAAATTTTTTTACTTGTCTATACGGTTGGAGCTATTCCGCAAACACGATACTGATTTTTGCGATACGATAGCGAGAATGTGAAACCGGATTTTTCAATGTTTTAATACATTCTCATAGACAAAACGAATGAATTTTGATATATTTTTCTTAAACGAATAGGATGATTAAAAAATACTTAAAAACATTGATATATTAACGTTTTGTTTCAATGGGGATGACGCCATCCCAGAAAAAAATTAATCAAATGATGAAAATGATGAACAATCAGCTAAAATAAACACGGACAGGCACTCGGAACGGAGTGTCTTTTTATTTTAAATAAACTTCCAAAATTTTTTTATTTTTGCTACAATAATATAGCGCATTTTACGTGACGATGGGAGAGGTTCGATGACGGTATTTCGTGATTTATTTTGGTTTTTTCGTCAGGAGAAAAAAGCATATATAACAGGAATTATTGTACTTTTGATCGTTGCTTTTTTCGAAACGATTCCGCCGAAAGTCATCGGAATTATGATTGATCATATAAAAGAAGGAACGATTACAAAAGCAATTCTCATTCGCTGGATGGTTACTTTGCTTGTTGTTGCCATCGTCCTATATGTATTGCGTTATTGGTGGCGCATTTTAATTTTTGGTTCGGCTGTGAAGTTATCGCGGCAGCTTCGCAATGAGCTGTATGCCCATTTTACGAAAATGTCGCCGTCTTTTTACCAACGGAAACGTATCGGTGATTTAATGGCACATGCGACAAACGATTTACAAGCAATTCAACAAACAGCTGGAATCGGGATATTGACGCTTGTCGATTCATTGGCGTTAGGCAGTTTCGTGCTGGCGACGATGGCATTTACGATAAGTTGGAAATTAACGATCATTAGTTTATTGCCGATGCCGATTATGGCGATTGCGACAAGCCGCTATGGCACGCTTCTGCATCAGCGGTTTTTAAAGGCGCAGGAAGCATTTTCTTCCTTAAACGATAAAGTACAAGAAAGCATAAGTGGAATTCGTGTAATCAAAGCGTTTGGCTATGAGCAGGACGACATTGAATCATTTCGCAAGCAGTCGGAAGATGTCGTTTCGAAAAACATGGCGGTTGCGAGAATCGATGCTCTATTTGACCCGACGATTTCATTGATCGTTGGCATTTCGTTTTTCTTAGCCGTTACGTTCGGCGCAAAAATGGTCCTTGCCGGTGAATTAACCATCGGCAAGCTCGTATCGTTTACGACGTATCTCGGTTTGTTAATTTGGCCGATGTTGGCGTTTGGTTGGCTGTTTAACATTGTCGAGCGCGGGCGGGCATCGTATGACCGTGTCCGAGCGCTGCTTGACGAGAAAGAGGAAATTCAAGAGGCGGAAAATGCGATTGCTGCCCCTCCAACAGGGGATATTGTTTACGATATTCAACAATTTACGTATCCGAATGAAGAAAAACCTGTTTTACGGAATATTCGCTTTCACTTACGGCGTGGTCAGACGCTTGGCATCGTCGGAAAGACCGGGGCAGGAAAGACGACGCTGCTTAAGCTATTGATTCGCGAGTTTGATCAATACGATGGGGAAATTCGTTTCGGAGATCACGAAATTAGCGAATATACATTACATGCGCTTCGTTCGTCGATTGGCTATGTACCGCAAGACCATTTTTTGTTTTCTGCTACGGTGCGGGAAAATATTGCGTTTGCCTGCCCGGAAGCGAGTGAAGAAGATGTGATAAAAGCGGCAAAATTAGCGAATATTCACGAGGATATCGAACAGTTTGCCGACGGCTATGAAACGATTGTTGGGGAAAGAGGAGTTTCGCTTTCCGGCGGACAAAAGCAGCGCATTTCGATCGCTCGTGCTTTACTTTTAAATCCGGAAGTGCTTATTTTAGATGATTCGTTATCAGCGGTGGATGCTAAAACAGAAGAGCGGATTTTGACAGCTTTAAAAGAAAATCGCGCTGGAAAAACGACGATTATTACCGCACATCGGCTTAGCGCGATTCAGCACGCTGATTTAATTCTTGTGTTAGAAGAAGGGTGCATCGCGCAAATGGGAACACACGAAGAACTAATGAGAGAAGGCGGCTGGTACCGCAATATGTATGAACGGCAACAGCTTGAGTCATTAGTGGAACAGGGAGGGCAAGTATGGAAAATAAATCGTTAACACCAAAAGAACAACGGCAAGTTTTATGGAGATTGTTATCGTACATGAAATTATACAAACAAGATACCATGCTTGCCTTTATATTGCTTGTGCTGGCAACGGCCGGAGAACTCATCGGACCGTATTTAGTGAAAATATTTATCGACGATTATTTAACACCGCAGCGCCTTGATTTTGAGCCACTATTTTGGCTTTCGGCAGCATATATCGGTGTTTTGCTCCTTAAAACGATCATTTCCTACTTTCAACTCGTTAAATTTCAAGAACTGGCGTTAAAGGTTATCCAGGCGCTAAGGATGGACGTGTTTACGAAAGTGCACGAGCTCGGGATGCGCTATTTTGATCAGACGCCAGGCGGAAGCATTGTGTCACGCGTGACGAACGATACGGAAGCGATCAAAGACATGTTTGTTAGTGTACTTGCCGCTTTTATTCAAAATGGCGTATTTGTGATTGGCGTATTTATTGCGATGTTTGCGTTAAACGTACAACTAGCCGTATATTGTTTATTTATCTTTCCGGTTATTATTTGGATTATGAAATTATATCGTCATTACAGCTCGATTTTTTATAAAGACATGCGTGAACGTCTCAGCGAATTAAATGCGAAACTAAACGAATCGTTGCAAGGGATGGCAGTTATTCAAGTGTTTCGCCAGCAAAAACGGCTTCGCGAAGAATTCTCGCAAATTAACGACAAACATTACGCCGCAGGCATGAAAAATATTAAAATCGACGGTTTGTTATTGCGTCCTGCGATCGATTTCGTTTACATCGTATCGATTATGGTTGTTCTTAGCTTTTTTGGAATTTCCGCGATGGAAAGCCCGGTGGAGATCGGGGTGTTGTATGCGTTTGTCAACTATTTGGAGCGTTTTTTTGAACCAGTGACGCAAATGATGATGCGTCTTTCCCTATATCAGCAGGCAATCGTTTCCGCTTCACGCGTATTTGCGCTTCTTGATCATGAAGAGTTGGCGCCGAAGAACGCGGAAAAATCGAAAGCATCGATTACAGAAGGTAAGATTGAGTTTCGCGATGTTAGTTTTTCGTATGACGGAAAACGGGATGTGCTCAAGCATATTTCGTTTGCCGCCAAACCAGGTGAGACCGTTGCGCTTGTTGGTCATACCGGCAGCGGAAAAAGCTCGATTATTAATTTGTTAATGCGGTTTTACGAATTTGACCGCGGTGATATTCTCATTGATGGTGTATCGATTCGCGATTACACGAAGGAAGAGCTCCGTAAAAATATCGGCCTCGTTCTACAAGATCCATTTTTGTTTTATGGAACCATTAAAGACAACATTCGCATGTACAACCAATCTTTAACGGATGAACAGGTGAAAAGCGCTGCTCGTTTCGTGCAGGCGGACTCGTTTATTGAAAAACTTCCGGACAAATACGATCACCAAGTAGTAGAAAGAGGATCTACTTTTTCTAGTGGGCAGCGGCAGTTAATTTCGTTTGCCCGAACCATTGCGGCAAATCCAAAAATACTCGTGTTGGATGAAGCGACTGCCAATATCGATACAGAAACAGAAGAAGCGATCCAAGAAGCGCTCGCAAAAATGCGGAAAGGTCGAACGACGATTGCGATTGCCCACCGTCTTTCCACGATTCAAGATGCTGACCAAATTCTCGTCCTTCATCGCGGGGAAATTGTGGAGAGGGGAACACATCAAGAGTTGCTAGCACAAAAAGGGTTATATTATAAAATGTATTTATTGCAAAACGGACTAATAGATGTCGAAGAATATGCGTAAAAAAGCGCTTCTCACGCTATGGACGAGGAGCGCTTTTTTGCTTATAGTTTTGTTTGTTATACGTGTTTAAAAGTGAATCAAGCTCCCGGCTCACTTGAATCGTCACGGTTGAGTTCAATCCGTTTTTTGCGACTGCTTCAATCAATTCCATCCGCTTTTTTTCAATTAAAATTAAAATGTCTTTGTTCGGCACAGAGGAACAAGTCCTTTCTTTTAAAATTTTTACAGGTGTATTGTATACTATTTTACCAATAAATTCAAAAGAGCAAAATTGAAAAAGAAAAAAGCATGGTTGTTCATAGGTTACTAATAATGATATTTTTGCTACAATAAAAATAAAAAATCAAGTAGGAGTTGAAAAAAATGGCCGATGTCAATCTATTTTTAGCATTTGGTGCCGGCTTTTTATCGTTTATTTCTCCGTGTTGTCTGCCTTTATACCCGGCGTTTTTATCGTATATCACCGGCATATCGGTGAGTGAGCTGAAGACGGAGAACGCGTTGATGCAGCGGCGAAGTTTATTGCATACATTATTTTTCTTGCTCGGTTTTTCTCTTATATTCATTTCGATTGGATTCGGAACGTCGCTTATTGGGAAATGGTTTAGTGAATACCAAGATTTTATACGGCAAATCGGTGCGCTTCTCATTATTATTTTTGGCCTTGTGATTGTTGGAATATGGAACCCGGCTTTTTTAATGAAAGATCGTCGTTTTTCGTTTCAAGAGCGGCCTTCTGGCTACATCGGCTCGATCATCATTGGCATGGCTTTTGCGGCTGGTTGGACTCCGTGCACTGGCCCGATTTTAGTGTCGGTCATTGCACTGGCGGCGACAAACCCAAGTTCTGGAATGCTATATATGCTTGCTTATTCGTTGGGGTTTGCCGTTCCGTTTTTTATTCTTTCGTTTTTTATCGGAAAGCTGCAATGGATCCGTCGCCACAGTGAAAAAATGATGAAAATCGGCGGTTATGTGATGATTGCAATGGGTGTTGTTCTCTTTTTTGACTGGATGACAAAAATTATTACGTATACGACAAGTATTTTTGGAGGATTCACCGGCTTTTAAATTAGTTTGTTATTAAGGGGAGTAAAGGAGTCATGGCAAAAATTCTCATTGTTGATGATGCAAAATTTATGAGAATGACGTTATCCACCATTTTGAAAAAAGCGAACCATGAAATTATTGGAGAAGCGGAAAACGGGAAAGAGGCAGTGGAACTGTATCAGAGATTAAAACCGGATATCGTCATGATGGATATTACGATGCCTGTGATGAATGGGATCGAAGCTGTGCGTGCGATCAAACAAGAAGATGCAAATGCGAAAATTATTATGTGTTCAGCAATGGGGCAACGGCGCATGGTTGTAGAGGCGATCGAAGCAGGAGCGGCTGATTTTATTGTGAAGCCGTTTGAAGAAAGCCGCGTGATCGAAGCGGTGGAGCGTTTATTATAAGCAATATGCATATGCAAGATTTGTTGCTTTTTGTTATAATACATTATCATACACTTGAATGAAGAGGATGATGTGTTTGGCTATCGTAAGTTCGATCGTTGCAGTATTCATGGCATTGCTCGTTTTGTTTGTGAGGATGAAAGCATCGAATAAACCGACAAACGCCAAAAAAATTATTTTACCTCCAATATTTATGAGCACAGGGGCTTTGATGTTTATCGACCCAGTATTTCGCGTAACGAAAGGAGAACTGATTGAGGCGGTTGTTTTAGGAGCATTTTTTTCCATCTTCTTAATAAAAACGTCGAAATTTGAAATCATAAATGGAAAAATTTACTTAAAGCGCTCGAAAGCGTTTATCTTCATTTTAGTCGGTTTGATTGTCATTCGTCTTGGCTTAAAAACATACTTAGGAAGAACCATTGACTATCGCCAATTAAGCGGGATGTTTTATTTGCTTGCTTTTTCAATGATTGTGCCGTGGCGTGTTGCAATGTATACTACGTATAAAAAATTAGAACGGCGTTTAAAACACCAACCGCCCATTTTAATAACATAAAATAAGAGAAAAAAGCGGGAGATGCGTCCCGCTTTTTTCTTGCAATCAGCTTATTTGCTTTGCAGCAAATGTTCATAAGGAGCGATATTAATTTGTTTTTCTTTTAATGTTTTTATTAAAAATTTATGGTCGCGTTTTGGGGTTGCTATAATGTAACCGCGAATAATTAAATCTTTTGTAATTCGAGAAGCGTTTTCTTGAAGCGCGAGTTCCCCGATTTTTCCAGCAATTTTTTGCCGAGCGACATCGCGAAACAATTCAGGAACCGGTTTTACTAATTCCTCTAAAAGCGCCTTTTCTTCTTCTCCCCATAAATGCCGTGTCTGCTCAATATAATATTCCTGCCAATCTAGTTCCGATTTCCCATCTTCTTTTGGCAGCCGTTTTAAAAATTTGCGAAACATAAAAAAACCACCGATCGACATGGTGACAAGCAAAAAAACGCTCCAAAACAATATAAACCAAAGAAACCAACCTTTTAGCATCATTCCCACCTCAACGAATTCCAATCTATCAACCATTATTGCGAAAAAAGCGGTTTTTGGCAAGATAAGCATGTTTTTATCACATTGTTACGGAAATGTAATGCAAATGTAAAGAAATGCCGCAATCCTTTATGTGTCAATAGCTGGACTATTGTTATAGCAGTCAAATGGAAATAGAAACCAGTGATATGTATCTATAAACATGCTAATCTATTACAAGCAGACGACAAACCAAAAGGCAACTATGAGGAGGATAGAATAATGATGAAAAAAACTCTTGCAACACTCGCGGTAGTTTGCTGTATGGTCGTCGGCTTTACCTCTTATTCAACAGATGCGGCAACAACTTATACATACTATAAGGTGAAGAAAGGCGACTCGCTTTACAAGATTGCGAAAACATATAAAACAACCACTTCTGCATTAAAATCATTAAATCATCGAAAAAGCGATGTTCTTATTGTCGGCGAAACAATCAAAGTGCCGCAGCTTGTAAAAACTCAAGCGGCGAAGCAAGCAGAGAAACCTGCTTCC
The DNA here is from genome assembly GCF_002217735.1 of Parageobacillus galactosidasius. Taxonomy (NCBI): domain Bacteria; kingdom Bacillati; phylum Bacillota; class Bacilli; order Caryophanales; family Anoxybacillaceae; genus Parageobacillus; species Parageobacillus galactosidasius. The sequence goes on from NZ_NDYL01000001.1 coordinate 1,364,138, forward strand.
CAAAAGCCGAAATTTTCTATTTGTGCAGAAGAACGAAAACTAATGGCACAGCTTGTCCATGCGGAAACCGGTTTTAGCGAGCCATTTGCCGGGAAAGTGGAAGTTGCGCTCGTTATTTTAAATCGCGTGAAACATCCTGCTTTTCCAAAGAGCATTAAAGGTGTCATTTACCAAAAAACAAAATCGGGTTATGCGTTTGTTCCTGTAAAAACAGGAAAACTAACGCGCATTCAGCCGACGAAACAAGATTATGCTGCGGTCGATCAAGCACTATCGCTATTCCCGAACGACCGCCGCGGTTCGCTATACTTCTATAACCCTAAAATTACGAAAGATAAATGGATGTTATCAAGACCGGTAACGATTCGTATCGGAAATCATGTATTTGCAAAATAAATGAGGATATTCCCTAGATTGGGAATATCCTCATTTTTTTGTAACAACGAGCTTATCTCTTTCATAGAGGAGAGTGTGGAACGGAACGGCTCGATTTTATCTATGAAAATTAAAAGAATGGACAATTCAATAAAAATATTATGTAAACAAAAAAGCCCTTCTTATAAGAGCCTACTCATTTATATCTATTACTGTGATATGATTTTGAGGTGAGTGATTTTGTAGAGCAACTTTACTAATCCGAACTTCTAAGATTGGCGGTGAAAAATGGGCGGAAATATTTTTGTCCAGAAGCGAGAATGGCAGTAAAATATTCCGCTGTTTTTCCGTTACCCCATTTTTCTGTATTTGAATCGTCAGCGAATGGTTTTCGCATAGTACGACAATGTTTTCTTTTTGACAATGCGAAAGCTCGGCCTCGATAATATAGTCTTCTGCCGTCTCCAACACATCGACGTGAAAAATTGTTTCATCTAATATGGATGCATAAGGGTCGTTGCATAACAATTCCAGCCATTGCCGCAGTTCGCTTTGCTCTTCCTTTTGATTTTTGTGCACTTGGATAGCTCCCCCGCATTCGTAGTATCACTGTTGTTTATCGTATGCATGATCGCGGGAAATGTTCGCGGTGGGAGCGGAAAATAGTTAATTACATATCATGGCTGGAATTATGTTTTTGCCGCGTATGGTTGCGGTTTTTAACCTTTTTGGATCCGCTTAGCGGCTCTGGCTGCCCCGGATTGTCTCCTTTTGGAGCGTTTTTTCGCATATCTGTGCTTGTATTTTTATTTGTCATGTTTGGTTATCCTCCTTTTGTTCATTAGCATGCATCATTGTCTTTCATTTATTCGCGGTATAATTTATGGCATGTTTGAAAAGATAATAAATGCATGGCCGTATTTATAAAAGGAGGAAGTAACGATGGCTTATCATAAAAATAAACAGGAAGCATTTCAAGCGGCACAAAAAGGAACAATGGAAGCGAAGGAATGGTATGATCATTTAGTGCGCGACCAAGCCGATTATGGCCATCAATTAAGTCATTTAAAGAAAGAAGTAAACGAAGCGTTTGAACAAATTAATAATGCGATGGAAGTAGCTTCAGAAAAACAGCGCGTTCAATTGGAAAAGTTTCGCAACGATTTGCAAGCGATTGTCGATGAAGTGAATGAAATTCAATAAAGGGAATGTCGCGACAGGACATTCCCATTTTATTTTTACGAACGTTTACGGTAGTCCGGGATGCCGAAACGGACGAACCGTTGTTATTGATTCTTTTTTCGTTTTTTATTGTTTTGCCGCTGTGCTTCTGTTAGCGGTTCATTCGAAAATTCTTCGTTGTAGCCGGCGCCTTTTCCTTGAGCGCTTGCCGCGTTCATTCCAGGGATAACATGGTTCGCTTTCCGCTTTGCCATTTTATTCACGAGAACATCCGCCGGAAGCCCACTGCTTTAGCTGTGGAGGAAGGCGGGGTTTATATTTTCAGTATATATTGAATTTTTCGTTCAATATAAGTATACTGGATTTAGAAAGGTAGGTGAATCAAGAATGCTCTGCACTCTCAAGATTAAATTAGTGCCAACTCTTGAACAGTTTCATGCGCTGCTGGAAACAATGAAACGGTTTAACCAAGCATGCAACTATATTAGCGAGATTGCTTTTCGCTCCAGAACCTTTTCCAAAACGAAAATCCAGCGGCTTTGACAGACCGTCAAGGGATCAGTTTTGTTGTCGAGCTTGTGGGTACGCTGCCCCTGCCGACAACGTGGCTGCGGAAAACATCCGCAGGGCTGCTGTCAACCAGCCGAACGCGGCAGCCAATTAGGCTAGCTGCAAGCCCACGGCTTTAGCCGTTGGGTAGTTGACCTCCGCTACTAGTTTGTAACGGATCAACAAGTTTATTCTTGTTTTTAAGAAGAGGCATCATAAAACAGCCATAAATTACGAAACCTTCGAAATTCTATTTACAACTTACCTTTCTTTATAATAAGATAAAAGCGTACCAAATTTTACGGGTGTTGGGAGAATTCGTGCTATTTTTTCGACTTTGCTTCGAAAAAATAGTATAGTATTGAATTGAGGGGGTAATACATATGGCAAAACAAGACGTTTTCAACGCACGTTCTTCATTTGAAGTGAACGGTAAAAAATATAATTATTACCGTTTACAAGCACTTGAAGAAGCTGGGATCGGTAACATCTCCCGTTTACCGTATTCAATTAAAGTATTGCTAGAATCGGTACTTCGACAAGTAGACGGACGTGTGATCACAAAAGAGCACGTCGAAAACCTTGCAAAATGGGGAACACCGGAGATGAAAGACATCGATGTCCCATTTAAGCCGTCGCGCGTCATTTTACAAGACTTTACGGGTGTACCAGCAGTCGTTGACTTGGCATCGATGCGGAAAGCGATGGCGGATATGGGCGGAGACCCATATGAAATCAATCCGGAAATTCCGGTTGATCTCGTTATCGACCACTCTGTGCAAGTTGACAGGGCCGGAACGGACGATGCGCTTGAATATAACATGAACTTGGAATTCCAGCGCAACGCAGAGCGCTACAAATTTTTAAAATGGGCGCAGAAAGCGTTTAATAATTATCGCGTTGTTCCTCCGGCAACTGGAATTGTCCATCAAGTCAACTTAGAGTACTTAGCGAATGTCGTTCATACCGTAGAAGGGGAAAACGGTGAATACGAAGCATTTCCAGACACTCTAGTTGGTACGGACTCCCATACAACGATGATTAACGGTCTTGGTGTTCTCGGCTGGGGAGTCGGCGGAATTGAAGCAGAAGCTGGCATGCTCGGACAGCCTTCATACTTCCCTGTACCAGAAGTAATCGGTGTCCGTTTGACTGGAAAATTGCCAAATGGCACAACAGCAACAGACCTTGCTTTAAAAGTAACGCAAGTGCTTCGTAAAAAAGGTGTTGTCGGCAAATTCGTTGAATTCTTCGGACCAGGTGTGGCAACATTGCCGCTTGCAGACCGTGCAACCATTGCAAACATGGCTCCAGAATACGGTGCAACATGCGGTTTCTTCCCAGTCGATGCGGAAGCGCTTGATTATTTGCGCTTAACTGGCCGCGATGAGCACCATGTACAAGTGGTTGAAGCATACTGTAAAGCAAACGGTTTATTCTACACACCGGATGCTCCAGAGCCAATATTTACGGATGTTGTAGAAATTAACCTATCCGAAATCGAAGCAAATCTTTCTGGACCGAAACGTCCGCAAGACTTGATTCCGCTTTCGAAAATGAAAGAAGCGTTCCGTGAAGCGGTAAAAGCTCCGCAAGGAAACCAAGGCTTCGGTTTAACAGAAGCGGATCTCAATAAAGAAATTACGGTGACGTTAAACGGCGAAGAAGTAAAAATGAAAACAGGCGCCGTTGTGATTGCAGCGATTACAAGCTGTACGAATACGTCGAACCCGTACGTATTAATCGCTGCTGGTTTAGTAGCGAAAAAAGCGGTGGAAAAAGGATTGCAAGTTCCGAAATATGTGAAAACATCGCTTGCGCCAGGTTCGAAAGTCGTAACTGGTTACTTGCGGGATTCCGGATTGCTTCCATACCTTGAAAAAATCGGCTTTAATATCGTTGGTTACGGATGCACGACATGTATTGGCAACTCCGGACCGCTTGCGCCAGAGCTTGAAAAAGCGATTGCGGAAAACGACTTGCTTGTGACAAGCGTACTTTCCGGTAACCGTAACTTTGAAGGCCGCATTCATCCGCTAGTCAAAGGCAACTACTTGGCATCGCCGCCGCTTGTTGTCACATATGCGCTAGCAGGTACGGTAGACATTGACTTGTTAAAAGATCCTATCGGCAAAGATAAAGACGGCAATGACGTTTACTTTAACGACATTTGGCCTTCGACGGAAGAAATTAAAGAAATCGTTAAGCAAACGGTCGTACCGGAATTGTTCCGCAAAGAATATGAGCGCGTGTTCGACGGAAATCCGCGTTGGAATGAAATCGAAACGACAGACGAACCGCTTTATCAATGGGATGAAAACTCGACTTACATTCAAAATCCGCCGTTCTTTGAAGGATTATCTCCGGATGTTCGCAAAGTCGAACCACTTAAAGGCTTGCGCGTCATCGGAAAATTCGGCGATTCTGTCACAACCGACCATATTTCGCCGGCCGGAGCGATCGGTAAAAACACGCCAGCTGGCCAATATCTCATCTCTAAAGGTGTCGAACCAAAAGATTTCAACTCTTACGGATCTCGCCGTGGCAACCATGAAGTCATGATGCGCGGTACGTTTGCGAACATTCGCATTCGCAACCAAATTGCTCCTGGCACAGAAGGCGGTTATACGACTTACTGGCCGACAGGCGAAGTCATGACGATTTATGATGCGTGCATGAAATACAAACAAGACGGCACAGGGCTTGTCGTTATTGCCGGCAAAGATTACGGAATGGGAAGCTCCCGTGACTGGGCAGCAAAAGGAACATTCTTGCTTGGCATTAAGACAGTCATCGCGGAAAGCTTCGAGCGCATTCACCGTTCAAACCTTGTATTGATGGGCGTATTGCCGCTTCAATTCAAAGAAGGGGAAAACGCAGAAACGCTAGGTTTAACGGGCAAAGAAGTGTTCGAAGTGCATATTGACGAAAACGTCAAACCGCGTGATTTGATCAAAGTAACGGCAACAAATCCAGATACAGGAGAAACAAAAGAATTCGAAGTAATCGTTCGCTTTGATAGTGAAGTCGAAATCGACTACTATCGCCATGGCGGAATTTTACCGATGGTGTTGCGTGAAAAACTCGCAAAAACAAAAAAAGTAAAATAAAATAACGAAGCAGGCTCTTACTTGCCAAGAGCCTGCTTTTTTTATTTTGTATTCGATTTTTTTGCTGCATTTTCTAGTTGGCTTTTTGGATCCGGAGTAAATGCCGCATCTTGACCGAACCCTTGTGGATTCACGCCAGGAGCTTTTGTCCCGCGGTTTTTGCCGCCATTCTTTGTCATCGCGCTCACCTCCGTGGCATAGTATCACCTTTATTGCACAAAAATATGAAACAAAAAAAGAAAATCACTTCGTTTGTCTTAGTGAGTTAGCCTCCGTTTTGCACGCCGCCATTTTTCGAGCGGTAATGGGAAGCTCCGCGAAAATCATTCCGCACAAAATGCCGATGCAGCCGATAATTGCGGAAGCCGTTAGCTGTTCTTTCGCCCATATGTATGCGGTCAGCGCGGCAAATACAGGCTCCATCGCAAAAATAAGAGCGACGCGGGTAGCTGTCGTATATTTTTGAAAGTTGGTTTGAATTAAAAACGCTGCCGTTGTCGCAAGCAATGACGTAATGAGAAGGGCTGTCCATACTTCACGTTTTTGTAAAATCGCCACATTCCACATTTGCGTTTCGTCTTCAAAAAGAAAGGCAAAAATCGTACACATCACCGCAACGGTGAAAATTTGCGTCATTGTTAATAACATGGTGGAATAACGCGCCGAATATTTTCCTGTAGTAATGATGTGCATCGCAAACGAAATCGCGCAAAAAAAGACAAATACGTCTCCGCGGTTTAACATCCATTTGCCATCGCCGATGGTTAAAAAATAAAGGCCGACTGCCGCCAACACCGCACCAATGGACGCATTGACGGATGGTTTTTGTTTTAGAAAGAGAAAAGAAAATAACGGCACGAGTACGACGCTAAGTCCGGTAATAAATCCCGCTTTTGACGAGGTTGTGTATAGTAAGCCGACCGTTTGAAATGCATAGCCGCTAAACAGCCAAAACCCCATCCATATACCGGCGCGGGCAAGCGGCAAGGTATAATGACGAAAAAGCGAACGATGAAAAATGATGAGCCATAAAAATAAAAATAATCCCGCCAAAATAAAGCGAATCGCGTTAAAAGAAAGAGGCTCAAGAAAAGAAATCGCGTTTTGCACGATGACAAATGTTGCCCCCCAGACGAACGTGACGGCAAGAAGGCTAAAATCCGCTATCCACTGTTTTTTCAATCCAATCCCCCCGTTTTGTTCATTTTGTTGCATCATTTCCGCTTCACTTTTAATAAATTATAGTCGAACGGTAGTGTATCATAAATCAATGAAAAAATATACAACAGCATAAAAATAATGAAACATGTACAGAAAACGTTGATGTGATAACAAAAGCTGCATAATAATAGGTAATAAGAAAAGTTATCGCTTCACATGTTTTTTTCGCTATATTGTATAATAAAAATATGGACTGTACACGGAATCGATTACGGAAGGGTGACGAGGGCTTGGACGTTATGATCCAATGGACATATATTACGCCGAAAAAACAAGAATTGGTGCTTACTTCTGATTTTTTGCCTGCTGCGGAAGCACTCCGATTAGCTGAGGATTTTGAAAAAACAGGTCGTGTAAAGGAATTATGCTTTATTGACCAAAATCATGTTACATGGTCGAAAAAAGAACTGAACAAGCTATTAAAAGAAGTAGAAACGGAACCGCATGATGTCATCGCTTACTTTGACGGCGGCTTTGATAACGAAACATTGCAGGGCGGAGCCGGAGTGGTGATTTATTATAAGCAAAACAATGAACAATATCGTCTTCGTGCCAACCGCCAGCTTGATGAACTGAAGTCGAATAACGAAGCGGAATACGCCGCGTTTTGGTTTTTAATGCAAATGCTCGAGGAGCTCGGTGTTCATCATTTGCCGGTTATTTTCCGAGGCGATTCACACGTCGTCTTGAAGCAATTGTCCGGCGATTGGCCGTGTTTTGAAGATGACCATAACGCATGGCTGGACCGTATTGAAGAAAAGATCAACGAATTAGGAATTCAGCCAATTTACGAGCCGATTTCACGCAAGCAAAATAAAGAGGCCGACCAGCTTGCCCGTCAAGCGATGGAAGGCCAAATGATTACTAGCATGATGGAACTTACAGAGAAAGGGTAGGCAATGAAATGAGAGAGAAAAAAGTGAACAAACGAAAGGAAATATTAGATAAACTAAATGAATTACAGCAAATGTATTGTGACGGCTGTTTTTTAAAAAGCACGTTTCGAAAAGAATACGGCAAAACATATGCGCAATCATTTTGCATTAACCAATGCACGGTCGGCGAGAAAATGCGGCAGTACGGTGCCATGTTGATGGCAACTCCTCCTCGTTCATCAAAATAACAAAGGGCTTCACACAGCAGGAAGCCCTTTTTTCTCCTTATCGTAATGCCTCATTTAATTGGTGTTCCGCCTTAGCAAGTTTTTGTTCATAATGTGATAAAAATTCTTCATCAACGCCAGTTGCTTGCCGGCGTGCGCGCGAAAGCTGATCGTGGGCGTTGGCAATCGCTTGTTTGGCGCCTTCGAGCATGTCTCTATCCAAGCTCATCGTTGCTTGACCTACCATTTTTTCCGCTGTTTCCACAAACATTTCTACTTGTTTTAAATCGTTATAGCCAGAATGAATGTCACGTTCCATTTGCAAACACCTCCTAGCGGATAGTGTTTGTCAAATAGGAAGGAATATGCGCATAAAAAACAAAAAAGACCAGCGTGTTGCCGGCCTTTTTTGTTTCACTTACGTTCTTTCGTTTATGTCAACGAACGCCTTATAATTTCACAACGTTAGCAGCTTGAGGTCCACGGTTTCCTTGAACGATTTCGAAAGAAACTTCTTGACCTTCTTCCAAAGTTTTGAACCCTTCACCTTGGATCGCTGTGAAGTGAACGAATACGTCAGAACCGCCTTCTACTTCGATAAAACCGTAACCTTTCTCATTGTTAAACCATTTAACTTTACCGCGTTGCATAATACTGAATTCCTCCTAATACCTTTAGCCCTTAGGCTAACTTAAAGATTTTTTATCAAATAACGGAATATACTTCACAGCAATCTAAGGTGAGCAAACATGATGAATGCTTGAAATATATTCTGTTATATGATGACTCTACTATACACTAATGTAAGGGCATCGTCAAGAAAAAGAAGGCGAAATTCAGAAAAAAATTATAAAATGTTAAAAAAACAGGGATTTTCCGCTCGCGTCTCGAAATAGTTTGGTTAGAAAGCAAAAAAGTAAGAATGAATGGAAGAAATATACCATACATTGGAATAGTAGGAGCGTAAAGGGGGATGAATGGGATGTACCGCGGAAAAATCGCTGGTAAAGAAGTGATCGTTCGTTTAGGAAATCGGGTCAGTCGGCGTTATTTTTCCGATAACAAAATTTACAACATGGTTCTTTCTTATGGTGAAACGGCGTTTAAAAAAGGGCAAGAAACGTTTTGCATTTATAATGACCGCATTGGCTTAATTGTCGCAGAAGTGGAAAGAAACGATATTCCAGTCATTCGTATCGACTATATCATTGAAAACGAAAATGTATATGAATAATAGTTGACAAACAGGACACGATGCTATAACTTAATTGTAAGCGGTATCAAAATAGGGTTTCTCTGCAAAAGCATATAGTCATGAAAGTCCAGATATGGTGTTGAACCGAGCCGACAGGGCGCATAACCCTAGTAAGGTGTTTGCCCAGGATACTTATCGGACTGCACGCAGGTGTTGGAAAAACTCTTTAGTACGTCAGAATCTGCCGACTTTAGTCGCGCAGAGGTTCAGGGATAGACGTAACAGACCTTTGCTTCCATAAGGCATAGGTCTGTTTATCTTTATAATAGGCAAATGATGAAACAACATTCAAATCTGCATCGTACTATAGGATGAACAAAAAGAACAAGAGATAAGAGGTGTAGCATATGTTATTGCGTAAAATGATGTCAAGAATCGGAGTCGGATCGGCGTATGTCGATTTGATTTTAAATAAAACCACATTTCAGCCAGGAGAGTGCATTGAGGGGGTTCTTCATATTCTCGGCGGCACGGTGGAACAAAAAATTGAAAAACTGGATGTAGAATTTATCCAAAAAACGCTGCGCGATGGGAAAGAAATCGATAATGTCATCGCGACGATTCCGGTTGCAGGAGCGTTTCAGATCGAGGCAGGACAAAGGAAGCAGATACCGTTTACGTACCAGATACCAGATTCGCTTCCTCCTTCACAGCCTGGAATTTCGTATCGGTTTATCACCCGCTTGGATATTGAGGATGGAGTGGATACGCTAGATTTTGACTATATTCAAATTTTGCCGAGATAAATAAAAGTTGTAAAAAATCTATTGACAACGCTTACATTTTCTATTAACTTTATAAGTAAGTTAATAATGGTGGCGGAGATGTTGGAGACCCACACATATTCCCTTTTTTCAGAGGGAAAATGTGTGGGTTTTTGTGTTTTCCGCTGGAAAATGTAACTGCTTTCAAAAAAGATGGTGTTTTGCCTCCGGAGGGATAAAGCAGGGAAGCAGTTACAAAAGTTATGTGACAAGGGGGAAGAAGAATGACCGCGTTTGTTGCAGAACTTGTTGGAACTGCCTTACTTATTATTTTTGGCGGCGGGGTCTGCGCAGGAGTAAACTTAAAAAAATCATTTGCGCAAAATTCCGGATGGATCGTTATTACAATGGGATGGGGGCTGGCTGTAGCGGTAGCGGCATATGCGGTTGGACAATTTAGCGGCGCTCATTTAAATCCAGCGCTAACGCTTGCATTAGCGTTTAACGGGGATTTTCCATGGGCAGATGTGCCAAAATACATTGCCGCACAAATGCTTGGTGCAATGATTGGCGCTGTCATTGTATATCTTCATTATTTGCCTCATTGGAAAGAAACGGACGACCCTGGCGCAAAACTTGGCGTATTTGCAACAAGTCCTGCTGTTCCAAACTATTTCGCAAACTTAATCAGCGAAATAATTGGCACGTTTGTATTAGTGCTTGGCATTTTAGCCATTGGCGCCAATAAATTTGCCGATGGGCTAAATCCATTTATCGTCGGGTTTCTTATTGTCGCCATTGGTCTTTCCCTTGGCGGAACGACAGGATATGCCATTAACCCGGCGCGGGATTTGGGGCCGCGTATCGTTCACTTTTTGCTTCCGATACCAAAAAAAGGATCATCCAATTGGCCTTACGCATGGGTTCCGGTTGTCGGACCGATTCTTGGCGGTTCGTTTGGCGGTTTATTTTACAAAGCTGTCTTTCTAGGAAAAATGACAGCGGCATTTTGGTATGTGCTTATTGCTATAATAGTAGTACTCGCACTGACATTCATCAGCCAAGGAAAAACATCGAATAGCTATAATAAAGCAAAAAATGCATTCATGTAATTAGGGGAGGAATTGGTGATGGAACGATACATTTTGTCACTGGATCAAGGAACAACAAGCTCACGGGCGATTTTGTTTAACAAAAATGGCGAAATTGTTCATATCGCGCAACGGGAATTTAAACAATATTTTCCAAAGCCAGGATGGGTCGAACATAACGCTAATGAGATTTGGGGCTCGATTTTGGCGGTAATTGCTACCGTCTTGTCAGAAGCATCGGTGCAGCCGGAGCAAGTAGCAGCCATCGGCATTACGAACCAGCGGGAAACGACAGTCGTATGGGATAAACATACGGGGCTGCCAATTTATAATGCCATTGTTTGGCAATCTCGACAAACGGCCGATATTTGCGAACAACTCAAACAACAAGGATATGATGACTTATTCCGCAAGAAAACAGGGTTATTAATTGACCCTTATTTTTCCGGAACAAAAGTAAAATGGATTTTAGACAACGTCGATGGAGCGAGAGAGAAAGCGGAAAAAGGAGATTTATTGTTCGGTACGATCGACACATGGCTCATTTGGAAACTTTCCGGCGGACGCGCACATGTGACGGATTATTCAAACGCTTCACGGACGCTTTTATTTAATATTCATACATTACAATGGGATGATGAGATTCTAAATATTTTAGGCATTCCAAAATCAATGCTTCCAAAAGTGCGCCCATCCTCGGAAGTGTACGCTAAAACGATACCACATCATTTCTTTGGTGTCGAAGTGCCAATCGCTGGAGCGGCCGGCGACCAACAAGCAGCGTTGTTTGGCCAAGCGTGCTTTGAGGAAGGAATGGCGAAAAACACATATGGCACTGGCTGCTTTATGTTGATGAATACAGGGGAAAAAGCAGTACAATCGAAACATGGTTTGTTAACAACGATCGCATGGGGAATCGACGGAAAAGTCGAATATGCGTTGGAAGGAAGCATTTTCGTTGCTGGCTCAGCGATTCAGTGGCTTCGTGATGGGCTTCGAATGATCAAGCAGGCGTCAGACAGTGAAGCATATGCGGAAAAAGTCGATTCAACGGATGGCGTTTATGTTGTACCGGCATTTGTCGGTCTCGGAACACCGTATTGGGATAGCGATGTACGCGGTGCGGTATTTGGTTTGACGCGCGGTACGACAAAAGAACATTTCATTCGCGCAACACTAGAGTCGCTTGCATATCAAACAAAAGATGTATTAACAGCAATGGAAGCGGATTCAGGCATTGGCTTGAAAACGCTGCGCGTCGACGGCGGAGCGGTGAAAAACAACTTTTTAATGCAGTTCCAAAGCGATATGCTCGGCGTGCCAGTAGAGCGTCCAGTCATCAATGAAACAACAGCCCTAGGCGCGGCATACTTAGCTGGGCTTGCCGTCGGCTATTGGAAAGACCGGAAAGAAATCGCCTCACAATGGCAATTAGAACGCCAATTCGAACCGCAAATGGCAAAAGAGAAACAAGAAGCGCTTTATGCAGGATGGAAAAAAGCAGTGAAAGCCGCGATGGCGTTTAAGTAAACAGAAGGGGCTCTCCGATGAAAAAGAGCCCCCTTTTTCTTTGTTTTTCTGCATGCAAAAGCAACTCCAATCTTATTATATATCACGCTTCAAAAATTTCGTCTAAAAAAGTCGAAAAAATAGAATAATGACGACAAGTGGCAAATAATATATTCTATTGGAAATATTATGTTATTATTTTATGATAAAAGTCATGTATCCATTTTCTTATTAAATAAAACTATGTGCTAAATAATCAATTAGAAATAAGAAAAAATTATGCATAAATAACAAAAATCAGGTTCATCACCAAAAGATGTACTTGATTTTTACGTTAAAATGTGATAGAGGTCTCTAGACGGACACGCAAAGTAAAACGCTGGATATTTCGATACCCATATCCTCGCCTTTTGATCAATTTTATTTTTTCCGCTGTTAATGAACGCTGCCGCTGAATGAATCCGACTTTCCGTGCCAGACGGGTCAGTTCTTCAGAGGAGAAGAGTTGACGAATCGTTTTTATCCATGCCTTCATCTTTTTTGCCATCAAAAAATAATCCTTTCCAACGATGATTTCGTTAGAAAGGATACCATGTTTTTGGCGCTGAAAAAAGATCAAATTCTTAACTTGATGGCTATGGGAGAGCGCCTTTGCTCTCCCTTCCTCGTTTGTGAAAAAAATGATTGTCATCACAATGGCACCATGATAAGATAAAAACAAACTGCATACAGTCTTATCAAGAGTGGACGAGAGATCGGGCTCTATGACTCCACAGCAACCTGCGTATTACGCAAGGTGCTCCAACCCGCAAAGCGTCTTTCGCTTTGGATGATAAGAACGGTTACCCCCTTTCGCATCATTCATGGCGAAAGGGGTTTTTATGTATGTGCAAAGAAGGAGGTGGGAATGTCGATTGCGCGAAAATGATTTGATTCGCAGCTATATGGCGGCGCACTTAACGGTAGCATCGTTTGCTTCCCATGTCGCCCGTTGTGTCCAAAAACAGCTTTTGCAATTTGACCGACAGGCAGCGATTCATTTTGATAGCAGCCAAAATGTTTTCCATCTATACGGATATACGCAAGGGAAGATGTTTTCGCTTCTTCTGACATTTGCGGAAGTGGAAGAATGGAAAGCTGCTGGCCCTTATGCGCTTGACCGCTGCATTTTCTGTGAATTAGAGGAAAAAGGAATTTCGATCGTACATATGACTCCATATTTGCGGTCGGTATTTTCACAATCTTGAAAATAATGAAAAAAGGGGAGAAACATAATGGCAGTAAAAAAATTTGAACACGTCGGCATTCAAGTAAAAGACATCGAAACATCGAAAAAGTTTTATCAAGAGGTAGTCGGATTGGAACTACTTAGCGAGATGACGCATACGAACGGTACAATGAAATTGGCGTTTTTAGGATTGGATGGCTCAGTCATTGTCGAATTGATCGAAGGGTATAATCCGAATTTGCCGACGGAAGGAAAAGTGCATCACGTCGCCTTTACCGTTGAAGGAATTGAACAAGAAAAAGAACGGATTCAATCGCTCGGCGTTCCGCTTGTATGGGAAGAGATTACGACGCTGCCAAACGGGGCGAAATATTTATTCTTCCTTGGACCGGATGGTGAATGGATCGAATTTTATGAACCGGCTAAGTAAAACGAAACCGCTCTGTTTTAGTTTCGAACAGAGCGGTTTTTCCATGGCGTTTCGGTGATATATGGGAATTTTCGAAACACCCATTTCAACACGTTCGGCACGACGATAATGACAAGAAGAAGACGTACAAATTGCAAGGAGCTGACAATCGCTGGATCTCCTCCGACCGTTTGCGCTGTTAATACCATTTCCACAAGTCCTCCTGGCGCAAGACTCAACAGCGCGGTCGACAGCGGAAGATCGGTTAATTCCGCAAATACGTAGCCGAATCCGAACGATAGAGCAATTAATACTAACGCAAGCAAGAAATATACCCAGCTAAATTTTCCGCCAAGCTTAATATCTTCTAAGGTAATGCGTTCTCCCATGTTTATTCCGACACTAATTTGCGCCAAAATAATCAACCATACAGGCAGTAACGGCAGGTTCACACCAGCCGCATGCATAACTGCCGTTACGGCAAGCGGCCCGACGACGTATGCTGCCGGAATGATGTTTCGTAAAAGAAGCGCACCGAAAATACTTAACAAAAACCAAGTGTAATGACCATCGGAAGAGACAGCTGCCGCCTGAGCGGTTGCGTTTCCTGGCGACGCGTGTCCGTTCAACCAATGGACAACGACTGTTGGCACAAGAAAAACGACCGTTAATAAACGAATCGTTTGGAAAATGGTTACTAAAGCAGTATTCGCGTTCAACGACTCACTTGCGGCAACCATTTCCGACAGCCCGCCAGGAACAGATGCAAACACACTTGTCACTTTATCAATATGTGTCCATTTCGTCACCATGATGCTGTTTATAATGTTAATAGCAATTAGCAATACGGTGGCAACGAGAAACGGAACAATATATGGCGCAATCGTTAATAGCGTTTCTTTTGTAAACGACAGTCCAAAATAAGTGCCTAACACAATCAATCCACTATTCGACAACGCTTTCGGCGCCGCTACTGGGCGCTTGATGACCGTTTTCCAAACAAGCATTCCAGTAATGGCTCCGAGCATCCATGGAATTGGGGAATGGAGATGATAAAACAGCAAACCGGTCAGTCCTGCGACGATATATGTTTCTAACACTTTCATTGCTGTAGTCCTTTCCATTCTCTGTAAACCTATCACTATTGTAAAGAAAAATAAAAGAAAAAGGAAGTAATGTGCTCATTGTGATATACTGAAAAGGAAAGGGGAGGGAGAAATGATGGAAGAACAAGTAAAACATGCCATTCAAGACGAATACCCAGAGGAATTTGCCTGGTGCTACGGATGCGGGCGGCTGAATGAGCACGGCCACCATTTCCGCACCGGATGGCAAGGGGAGAAAACGGTCACGATTTATACGCCACGTCCCGAGCATATCGCTATTCCTGGTTTTGTTTACGGCGGATTGATTGCGTCATTAATCGACTGCCACGGAACTGGTTCCGCCGCGCTGGCGCTGCATCGCAAAAACGGACACGAACCAGGAGATGGAGAAGTGCCACCGCGGTTTGTAACTGCTTCTTTGAACGTAGAGTTCTTGAAACCGACGCAGCATGGAGTTCCGTTAAAGGCAATCGGTACGGTCGAAGAAATTCATCCGAAAAAGTGGAAAGTAAAGACGGAAGTATTCGCCGATGGAGAACTTTGCGCGCGCGGAGAAGTCGTGGCGGTTGTGATGCCGAAGACGTTTGGGCAAAAATAGCGCGCCCATTGACAAACAAAAAGCAGGAGGCCATCCTGCTTTTTTATCGTTTTGGCATGATCATGACCGAAGAAACGGCGCTTGCCGCTTCTTTGCCGTTTTGCGTTAAGACAGCGGTCAGATAGGCAACAGTGCGCCTGAATTTTTCCACCTTTGCTTCGACTTCCACTTCTCCGGCAACGGTCGGGGCGGTGGAATGTTGTATGCAGATTGATCGAGACAAATGTTTGGTCTTTATGAAGCAACGTCGTAATCGCATACGCCATCATAATATAGGCCGCCGCACTGACAAATCCCCCATGATGCCGCCGTTTCCGTTTAGCCAATGTCACCCGATCGCCCATTTTCCTTTCGCATATCTTTCGCCTGTTTCCACTAATTGAACGCCAAGCGACGTATCACAGGCTGGCGGTGCGCTTTTACAGCTATGGCTCCATGCAAGTTGACGTTTTTTGCCATAGCTACAACCCTTTTTTTGAAAATGATAAGATTCTATATTACCCTATTCGCGAATGAAAAGATTTCTTTTTTTATCGTTAAGGGGCTACGCAATATTCATGAATAAAAAATTATGCGTTTTGATCCCATTTTCGTTGACCCGACACAGTGAAGCTCGTGGATTGCTTTGTATTTGTGATGGGAAAAAGAATGGCGCGGTTTGATTTCGGCAATGGCAAAACGAATGGTAATAATGATAAGTTCACTAGTTATTAGAAACAATCCTATTATTTTCGTATAAAGAACACTAAAAATAGGCGGCAAAACAAGAAGGAAATAAGGGAAGTGGGAGAGAAAGAGGAAGAAGGGACATCATTTACGAGACGGGGATAAGGATCAGATCCCGATATAGATGAATCAACGCGATGACTAATTCAGGACGTTGGTGTCGTGCAAAAGCATAAAGAAAGTAGGGAGGTCTCGTTTTATGTACAAACAGCTGGACAAGGAGAGATGGACGGGACGGATCGACAGCGAAAGCGAGGAAAAAAGTTTTCGCGTCCATCAAAAGATCCGTTTGCTGGATATGGGTCAGGTACAGACGCAGGCAGAAAACGCTTTTGCTTTATTAGGCTTCCAATGCGATGAAGGGGTCCGCCGCAACCAAGGACGGCAAGGGGCGTATCACGCGCCGGTGGAAGTGAAAAAAGCGCTGGCAAACCTGCCGTGGCACCTGCCGTCTCACACAATACTTTACGATGTGGGCGAAATTACTTGTGAAGGGGGAGAGTTAGAAAACAGCCAGAAACATTTGGGCCAGGCGGTAGAGCGCCTTATCTGCCATAACATCACGCCGGTTGTCATCGGCGGCGGACATGAAACCGCGTACGGGCATTATCTCGGTGTTCGTCAGGCGGTCGGTTCGGAAACGAAGCTTGGCATTATCAACATCGACGCTCATTTTGACATGCGCCCATATAGACAAGGACCGTCATCGGGAACAATGTTTCGGCAAATATTAGATGAAGATGGAAACGCGGGATACTGCTGCCTCGGCATTCAGACGCTAGGCAACCCAGCGGCGTTATTTGAAACCGCTAATCGATATGGATGCACGTACGCGCTTGAGGAAGAATTGACGTTGGCAACGCTAGAGCGCGCGTATGAGATCATTGACGATTTTATCAAAAACTATGATGTACTGATGCTGACGCTTTGCATGGATGTGTTGAGTGCAAGCGCGGCACCGGGAGTGAGCGCGCCTTCGCCGTTCGGGCTTGATCCGAAAATCGTCCGCGCCTTGCTTCGTTATATTATTTCCAAGCCACAAACGATCAGTTTCGATATTTGTGAAGTGAATCCGCTTGTCGATGAAAATCGAAAAACGATTGCGTTAGCGGCCGCTTTCTGCATGGAAGCGCTCGTTCATTTCCACCGCCGCCAGCGAGCGGCGACAGGTCGGTGAAGCCGATGAAACTATTGATTGCGGAGCGGGATGAAAATGAGAGCGCGGCGATCCGCTGGCTTGTTTCCGCCTATTCGCTGCCCATTCATCACGTCTATACCGCCAATACCGTCGAGCGGACAATGAGAATATTAGAAAAGGAAACACCGGAGCTGCTATATATAGTCTGATAAAATATTAAAATTTTTTAATAAAATATGTTTATTTTATTGTTGATATTTGCTACATTTTTGTATGAAAGGAGGTGCATAAATTGAAAGCAAATGAAGTTTTGAAACTACTTCGAATAACAAGACAAACATTAACTAAATATGTAAAAGATGGAATTATTAAAGTGAAAGTTCTTCCTAATGGAAGATATGATTATGATGAAGATAGTGTTTATTCATTATTGCTTGATGGTGTAGAAAGAAAAACATATATATACGCAAGGGTATCCACGCCTAAACAAAAGAAAGATTTAGAAAATCAAATACAGTTGTTGAAACAATTTTGTTTTTCTAAAGGATACAAAATTCATGGGGTGTTTGCTGATGTGGCAAGTGGAATTTCTTTTGAAAAACGAAAAGATTTTTTTAAGATGTTAGATGATATTATTGACAGAAAAGTTGAAAGAGTGGTTATTACATATAAAGATAGATTAAGTCGTGTTGGTTTTGATTTGTTTGAATATTTGTTTAAAAAATTTAATACTGAAATTGTTGTGATGTCTGAAATTGGTAGTGAAAAATTAGATTCTCAAGAAATATTTGAAGAAATAGTAAGTTTATTGCATTGTTATTCGATGAAATTGTATTCATCACGAAAGAAAAAGAAAATTCAAGAGCTTATAGAAAGAGAGGTGAAATAATTGTTTATCACAAGAGTAGAACAACATCAAATCAAACAAACACATTTATTATGGAAGATGTGTGGGTACCGTCAAGAATTTTGTGTAATGTAAATGGGGTAGGGTTTCTCTGAAATGGATTTGAATTGATAGGGGACTGATTTTCTCCACACAGGAGACTGAATATTCAGTCTCTTGTGTGGAAAGGGAGAAATTTAAATTCGGTGAATACGGAGGTAAGAATATCAAAGTCAACCGTTCTTCGTGCTCATGTAGAAAAGGCTGAAGAATTTTGGCGCGATGAATTTTTGCGTTATCCAAGACCATCACGACATGTTTATCTGGATACTGGTCCAATGTGTATTGAAGAAATTGCAGAAAAGCCTGTGCATTGCATTGATTGGTTTCCATACAGTGAAATTCCCCCGTTTTGATATTCACACCGCCTAATAAGCTAACGGTTGCGTGATGTCCATACGTAGGGATTTGTTTTTGACGCCCTTTAACACTCCAAAGAGCGTGCAAACGTTCCGAAAGAATGTGCAAAATCCGGAACAATCCGCAAAAATTTTGCACATTATTTCCGAATCCGCCTGAAATAATTTGAAAAAGGGATTCTGAAATAATGTGCTAATTTACAAGTCACCTCCCCAAATTAGCGTAAGAACCATTTTATCACCGTTGATTACAAATTTTAGTTTCATTACTCGATTGTTTGACTTATACGGTTTCTAATCTGTGTTAAGCATTCTTCACATAACTCTGGTGTCACTTTAAACATATTGGACATATGCTCAACTATGTATGATTCGTGCCAGTTAATAAATCTTAACATATGAAAAGGGATAGCGGCGTATTTAGTAAAATGATTTGCATCCCGTTCCTGCAGCTCTCGAAAAGCCTCAGGCATCATACTCTGTATACCAACGTGCCTCAATATGTGACACAACTCATGAAAGAAGGCTTCTTGTTTTTCTTATTTAGATAGCCGAGAGTCGACAACAATGCAACGAAAGCGGCCCACAGCTTGATGTGTTGATGGAAAAGGCTTTTCACGCAAGAAAATGTTCATCTTCTGGACAATGAACGATGGATCGATTTGATAAGGATAAAAGATGTTTAGTCGTGTATAAAACTTGGTTACCCAGTCTTCCACCGCGGTCGTGTAGTAGCGGCGTAGCTCCATATATACCCCTCCTAAGGATATTATATCATGGGAACAAATGTTTGGTTTTGCAATAAAAAGAAAAAGCCCTGTATAAGGGCTTTATAACGTTGATGAATTATATACATTCAAATATTTTGATGGATCATTGTATTTTGTTTTTTTTGAAAAAAACATGTATTCAATGCCTTTTGTTTTGTTTTGTGCACTATAGGTTAAATAGTATTCAAGATAATTTAAGTTTGCGTATAATTTTTTTATTTCATCGTTATGATCGTAAGTAACAATCCACTTTCTGTTTTTTAAATCAGTTTGAATCTTTTTGGCCAATTCAATATGGTCTTTTTTGGTATAAAAGTTTGTATATAACGATGGACCTTTTTCATAATAAGGCGGATCAAAAAATATAAAGGAATTCCTCGTTTTTTTAATTACTTCATCTATAAATTCAGTAGCGTCCATGTTATATATTTTAATGTACTTTTTTTTACTTGATATTAACTTAATCTTTTGGATAATATCATCTTTATTAAAGCGACAATTTAATTTGTAATTTCCTTTTTGTTCTTTACCGCCAATCACGCCACCCTTAATAATCCCTGATCGATTTGTTCGGTTCAAGAATAATGTGGAAAAGCCGAGAGTCAAATCATCCACATCTTTTTTTGCTTCTTGAATCTCTTTTTGTTTATACCACTCATCGATCGTTATGTCACAATTTCTGATTTTTTCAATCAATTCTTCAGATCGATATACTACAGAATACCAAAATGAATAAATTGATTTATCATAATCATTAATAATTATTTTTTTTACATCATTATTAAGTAATAAGGCAATTGCTACGCCGGCACCACCTGCAAATGGTTCGATATAGGTGGTGCTACCATTCACCCCAATTAAATGCTTTATAAACTTGTAAATCTTTGCTTTTCCACCAGGATATCTTAAGGGAGAAGAACTTTTCATTATATCATCACCTAAAATGAATGTATCACAATTTTCAATTTTTGGCCATACCTAAGAATTTTATTTTAGAAGAAACTCCAAAAAAATATACCACCTGTTTTCGATACTCCGTAATGTATTTGGATCAGGTAAATTGTATTTTGCGTGCGCAATGCTGTTTAGTACATCAGCGTCTCTTAAAGCATGAGCATTGTTAATAACTCTTTGGAAGTTTTTATTAATACTCGAAAAAATATTGTGTTGTTTACAATAGTTTATTAAATCAGTAAGTGATGGATCGTAATTAGGTTTATTCCAGTTGTTAAATAAATTGTTGTGGATTAAATATTCTTGTAAAGCACATTCAAGTAGTGTTCTCATCAAATAGGTTGCGCTTAATGTAAATTTATCTATATCTAATCGTTGAATTTCGTAAAGAGTTCTTTGAATTCCTTTATGTTTTCCTGAATATACAATTCCTTCAAATAGAAATTTTCTTTCTTTGGGTTTTGGTTGTTTTCTTATTGAATCATTATTTTGATTCTGTATAGCGGGCTTTATATTTGCAATATTATTCTTTGGTGTATTATTATTTAATGTGTTATTGTTCTTTGGTACATTATCGTTTTTACGAGTTTCGGTTTCCTCATTTTTCTTTTCATTTTGATTTCGATTATTTGAGATTAAATCTAATTGAATTTGCTCGACCTTAGGTGAATTATTAGTTTTATGTAGCTCGTCATTACCGTCTGTATTGTCTTGTATAGTTTTAAATAAGGCTATTTTTTCTTTTATTTTTTTATAAATAGGTATAGCTTCGGTTGTCTCATTACCATCTATAAAGAGTTCCTCAAAGTCTGCTACTTTGTTAATTTTGCGGCTTGTCAATTTGATATTCTCATCCTTTTCAAACCATATGAGATGGGCGAAATTACGTAATATATCAGTAAATATTTCCTTTTTTTTATTAGGGACTTTACTGAAATCTAACTCATAAGTATCGGGATGATAAGGGATGGAAAAGTGTTTTTTTGATGCATTGTATATTCGACCAGTAATTAAATCTGTTTCTAATTGAGTAATAATTGTCTTTTTTGTTATACTTTTATTTCCAGTACTATCGATCATACATTTTAGAAAGCTAAACTTCCGGAGATACTCTTTAATGTTCTTTTTGGATTCTCCAGTCAATCGTTTTAAATCATCGATACTTTTTCCTTCATCAAACTGTTTTTTATAAAAATATAGCTTAGAAATAGGCTTCCAATGTTTTATTCCATCTATATGCCTTTTAGTAAGGGGGTATAATGCTTCATCGCGACTATCAACTATATCTACTTGAATTTCTTCTATATTTTTTCTGCATATATCCGTAATAATTGGAAAATCATTTTTGTATTCATTAGGTATTAAACTAGGTTCTAAAAGTAATTTCATAGCAGTGGTCCTTCTATTTCCTTCAAGAACAATATAGTTGTTGTTTTCATATATAACTAAAAGTCTTTCACCTGGTAACAATCCTCCATAGTTGTTGATACTTTTTGCTAATCCAGAAATATCTTCGTATTCAAGTAAATAATTAATAATTTCTTCTTGTGTTAGATTCTTTTGTTGATTTACTACAAATCTAGGATTTTGTTCATCGAGTTTTAGGTCTAATGTTTTGACAATTGCTGTTTTAAAAGGCATATAGATAACTCCTTTCATTTTAGCAAATCATAACCAAGCTACTATATATTGATAGATAAAAAAATCTCCTATAGCGCAAAATGACAATTAATAATTAATATGTAAAAATATACACGCTTTTGACAGCGTGTTATTTTTGCCTATCCCCGGCTTCTGCTCTCTTTTGCAATATAGGCAAATGAAAAAATGTGAAAGGAATTGAAAAAACGTCAAGCTTATCGTATAATGAAAGTGGAACTGAAACCGGGCAAGACCCGGGAGTAGGCTCCTACCGGCCCAGTTGAGGGCCTTTTATTTTTTATCATTATTAATTCTTGAGCAACACACCATCTTGAGTACTTGAGATATGTGTACATCTAACTTTGTTCAGCCTGTAGATGAAATTATGGGCTTTTTTACTCTTCATGTATTTAGTTGGATCTAAACTTTGTTTCATAAAGTATGCGTTAACATCCACCAATTGATGTATATAAGAATCTGCTGAGTCTTTAGTAAAAGGGTCTTCTACGATAAATTCAAGCGGTAAGTTTCTATAGCCATTTCCATATTTATTAGGAATAGGATTATATCTGCGCATTTTTCGAACTAATTGTTTCAGTTTTTTGTCATCTGTTTTATCGGGAATTAGCATGAAATTTTCCTTCCGGTTTGTTGTCTGCTCTCCTGTTTCTAACTCATCGTTGATTAAGTCAGTGAAATTTCCCTTGTCTAATGTGTTATGAATTCTTTGTATAAGATATTTCCAAGCCATTTCAAAGACATCTGTTCCTATATGTACACTTTGTTTATCAATGATTACAAACATGACACGAATATAGTCTAATGACTCTTGAAAATCTAAGGCTTTTTTACATATTTGCAATTTAACGTGTTTTGGAATATGAGCATATTTTTTGGATGACTGGAAAAATTCAGCTGCGTGTATCTCTTCTCTCAACTTAAACTTATAAGCATCGCGCAAGGTTCTTCTAAAGTCAACAATGTCATTGATAAATCTATTCCAATTGCTTTCATGAACAATTAGAGCGCTGAGAATGAAATATCTTGTTGGGCTTTTAACTGTTCCTGAATCTCCGCTTTCATCTACGTAAACCAAATACATGGTTCTAACTCTTCCTCTCCCAAAATGCATTTTTCTATCTATGCACACTAACTCTTTAATTTTTTATCTCCTAGCTTCCGATCTTCTTCGGTTACACCCAAAACTAAATTAGTCTTCGGTGCCTTCTCTTGCTGCTTTATTCTTCTCTTTTGCTTTATGAACAACCCACTCGAAGTGCTTGATGATTTCCTCGATCTCTTCCTCCGATAGGCTTTTCCATTTCTCAATATCAAAGAAGCCCATTTGTTCGATGCCGTATTCTTTGATGAGCTGATTGATTTTGGCAAGAGTATTTAACTCCTCTGGAATGTCATCTTTTTCTGGTGGATTTGGACTATCAGTGCGACCGAGGAGATAGTCTGCAGACACACCATAATAATCAGCAAATTTATTAATAATATCAGGATCAGGATTGCTTATACCTGATTCATAACGATGAATTTGATATTTCGTAAGACCAAAAATTTCTCCAGCACGTTCTTGGGTAAGATTGTGCTTTTCTCTTAATTTTTTTAAACGGCTACCGAGTATACTCATTATTTGCATTACTCCCTTATATTTCTAGAAAAATCATATCACAATTGCTAAAAATGCAAAACAAAATTGCGGAAAATGAAAAATGGAGATTGATATTGCGAAAAATGAAATTTATAGTCAAAAGTTAAAGTTGCAATAAAAAGGAGCATTCCTGTTAGAAGTTTTTCCGGGGACTTGAATAAAAAAAGCCCTCTTGGTATGATTCGGGGGTGTCAATCAACCGAATTGACCCCTAATTTGGATACCAAGGAGGACTATACATGCATTCTATCTCAAACAAGAAGATTAATCAAGTCACCGATCAAACGATGGTTGTTGGGATGGATATCGCAAAGAAAAAACATTATGCCTGCTTTGTGGATGAGCGAGGGAGGGTGCTGAAAAAATCGTTTCCCGTTCCGCAATCGAGAGAAGGATTGGAATGGTTGTACCAGTGCATCGTGGAAGCCATGAAGGAATTTGAAAAAACCGAGGTGATCGTTGGCATCGAGCCAACGGGACATTATTGGCTCAATCTCGCTTACTTTCTTGACGAGAAGGGCATTCCTCTCGTCATGACAAACCCGATGCACGTGAAGCGATCCAAAGAGGTAACGGGCGCTTGGCCCGGCAATGCGGACACTGTGTCAGAAGAGGGAAGTTGTTTTCTTTTCCACGCTCTGCATACGTTTGGACGTCAATGCCAAAGTCATGAAATTGAATCACGTCCTCCTCCCCCTCCTCTGAACCGATGGATTTTCTCTTCCGAAATAATTCACAAAAAATTTAGCACATTCTTTCAGAAAAGGGGAGAGGGCTTTCTGAAGAATTGTGCAAAAAAATGGCTCTTTTGTTCCGAAATAAAGTGATAATTTACACAAATGCTTGACACAAAATTTTATACATCATCTGAATGCACTTATACTATTTATTTATTATGCTAACTATTCGTATTATTCGAAGAAAACATCATATTTCCAAGGGAAAATACTTAACGATATTCTGAATAATAAATTTTAAAAATGACAGAAAACTGAAAGAAAAATGACAGAAAAACGACAGAATATTTCTGTTTAGACGTGTTATGATGGTATCGTGGGATATGTTGAAGCAGGGCGTCACCCGATTGGGTGGCGTTTTTATTTTGGAGTGGTGGACATGAAAAAACGGAAGAAAAAACGAAAAGAGAAATTGAGTCGTCGGGAACTGCTTGATCTGATGGGCGTTAACAGAGATACGTACAAGCGAGTGCGTGGGGCGGAAAACAATCTTTATCGGTATTTTGATGACTCTGTCATCAAGATACTACGTGTAAATCAAAATTCATTCATCGAAAATTGTCTTGTTATGTCGAAAATATGGAAATTCACCCCTTTTGTTGTATGATATTTCCGAAAGGAGTAAAAATTGGTTCATCACCAAAAGATGTACTTGATTTTTACGTTAAAATGTGATAGAGGTCTCTAGACGGACACGCAAAGTAAAACGCTGGATATTTCGATACCCATATCCTCGCCTTTTGATCAATTTTATTTTAGTTCCATCTCCTGTTGAAACTCTTTTTGTTTTTGTGGATTGGCCCGTTTGAGGGTATACGTAGGGCGTGTATAGCGAAATCCCCATCGATGAAGCATATCACCAATACCGCCACGGGACATGGTGACAGAAAATTTCTCTTCTAACACATGTTGAATAATCCGGGTATTCCAGCCCGTTTCAATGCCGTATCCTTCATCGGCAGGAGTGCTTTCTTCCAGCATTTTTTTTAATTCCCGTTCTTCTTCTGGAGATAGATACGGCTTTCTGCCCGGGGCGTATCGACGTTCTAATAGCGCATCCATCCCACCTTGATTAAACTTTTGCACGTAAATCGAAACGGTCTCACGGTGGAGATTCAAGAGATCAGCGACTTGGATCCCCAAATAGCCTTGCATAATCAGACGAATGACTGCAATTCGTTTTGCCATGTTCGCCTTTTTCATTTTGCGTTCCTGTTCTTGAAGACGTTCGATCGTCCAACCATGATCGTTTGTAATTTGTAATCCTTTTTTCCTCATTCTTCTTCCGCTCCTTTGATTTACTCATTTAGGAGCAGTATAGACAAGGATGCAGGTTGATTAAACATGTCGGAATTTCAAACTGGATTTATATAAAAGCCTGGTAAAGTGATCAAATCTTTGATAAACTGAGATTGCATGCGAAATTTCCTCCATGGTTGATGGTTTGGTCACCTTTACCATACAGGAAATTTCGCATTTTTTGTACCCTTGATCAGAAAACAACCTGATTGTCAAGTACATTTTGTGGTGAAGAGCCAAAAATCAATTGAATTTGTAAAAAACATGTAATAAAATATTTGTAAAATTCGATAAATTTTATAAAGGGGAGAATATATTGACCGGAAAACCAATCTTAGAAATAGATCATTTACGCGTTTCGTTTCGAATTCAAGATCAGTATTATGCAGCGGTTGATGATGTTTCCCTTACGGTGAATGAAAACGAAGTAGTGGCGATCGTTGGAGAGTCGGGGTGCGGAAAAAGCGCTCTGGCACTTGCGGTGATGGGATTGCATCCGCCACAAAAGACAAAATTAGAAGGAAGCATTACATTTAAAGGAACGAATTTATTATCGTTATCTACTTCACAGTTGAACAAAATTCGCGGTAAAGACATCGGAATGATTTTCCAAGACCCATTAACGGCATTGAACCCATTGATGACGATAGGACGACAAATTGAAGAGAGCATGGACTATCATACGAAATTATCCTCGGCGGAAAAACGGCAGCGCACGTTAGAACTGTTAAAACGTGTCGGCATTCCGAATCCGGAAAAAACATATCATCGTTACCCTCATGAACTTTCAGGGGGAATGAGACAGCGGGTTGTGATTGCGATCGCCATTGCTTGCGAACCATCGCTTATCATTGCAGATGAGCCGACAACTGCCTTGGATGTGACGATTCAAGCGCAAATTATGGGACTATTGAAAGAACTGCAGCAACAAATGAAAACCGGCATTATTTTGATTACCCATGATTTAGGGGTAGTTGCGGAAATGGCCGATCGCGTAGCGGTCATGTACGCTGGGGAAATTGTTGAACTGGCAGATGTGGAAACATTATTCCACCATCCGCTTCATCCATATACACGCTCATTATTGCAGTCGATTCCTTCCGCGCAAACTCGTAAAGAAAAGCTTCACGTCATTCAAGGAATTGTTCCTTCCTTGCAAAAAATGCCGCGGACGGGCTGTCGATTCAAATCGCGAATTAGCTGGATTGATGAGTCAAAACATGAACCAAATCCAATTTTGCGAGAAGTCGAACCAGGACATTGGGTTCGCTGCACATGTTATCAGCATTTCTACTTTCCACATGATCATATAGGGGACGTGGGCCATGGCATTTCTTAAAGTCAATCATTTAAAAGTGTATTATCCAGTACGCGGAGGATTTTTTCGCCGCATCATCGATTATGTGAAGGCGGTAGACGATGTTAGCTTTGAGCTGAGGCAAGGAGAAACGTATGGGCTTGTCGGAGAGTCAGGATGCGGAAAAACGACGACGGGGCGTGCGATTATCGGGCTCATTAAAGCGACAGCAGGTGAAATTTTATTAGAAGGCACCGATTTAACAAAACTAAGCCGCAGGCAGTTTTACCCGTATCGAAAAGACATTCAAATGATTTTTCAAGACCCGTATTCTTCGCTTAATCCGCGCAAACGTGTGCTTGATATTATCGCCGAACCGATCCGCAATTTTGAAAAGCTATCGCCGCAAGAAGAAAAACGGAAAGTGCAATATTTTATCGAAAGAGTAGGATTGAATCCAGAGTCGATTTATAAATATCCGCATGAGTTTTCCGGAGGACAGCGGCAGCGGATTGGCATTGCACGGGCGCTTACGCTCAATCCAAAGCTCATTATTGCCGATGAGCCAGTGTCCGCATTGGATGTATCGGTGCAGGCGCAAGTGTTAAATTTTATGAAAGAGATTCAAAAAGAATTTCAGCTTACATATTTATTTATTAGCCATGACTTAGGCATTATCCGTCATATGTGTGACCGCATTGGTATTATGTATCGCGGCAGATTTGTCGAAGAAGGAACGAGCGAAGAAATTTTTAATAATCCGCAGCACATTTATACAAAGCGTCTCCTTTCGGCAATTCC
Source organism: Parageobacillus galactosidasius (assembly GCF_002217735.1). Classification (NCBI taxonomy): domain Bacteria; kingdom Bacillati; phylum Bacillota; class Bacilli; order Caryophanales; family Anoxybacillaceae; genus Parageobacillus; species Parageobacillus galactosidasius. The sequence goes on from NZ_NDYL01000001.1 coordinate 1,391,905, forward strand.
AAACGCGGATCCGCGGCAGAGAAAAAAGCAGTTTCAGCTTCGCGAAGAAGTCGAAAGGGAATACAAGCAGTCGTACCATCGCTACTTTGATGATGAAGGCAAGGCGTATCCGTTAAAGAAAATCTCCAAGACGCATTCCGTTGCGATTCCGTAAAGAGGGGAAGACGACACGATGCTGAAATTTATATTGCGACGAATCATAATGATGATTCCGCAACTATTTCTTTTAAGTGTTCTCGTATTTTTGCTGGCAAAGGCGATGCCGGGGGATGCATTGACAGGACAATTGGCAGGAAATCCAAAAATGGATGCGCAAACATTAGAGGAAATGAAAGAAAAGCTCGGACTTAATGATCCGATACATATTCAATATGTACGTTGGATTAAAAACTTGCTGCATGGAGATCTTGGCATGTCCTATACTCATCAGCAGCCTGTCAACGATTTGCTAGCTGGGCGAATGTGGAATACGATTTTGTTATCTGCCGCGATTTTGATACTAACGTATATGATCGCGATTCCTTTAGGAATTATTTCAGGAAGATGGACCGACTCTTGGGCGGATAAGTTAATCGTTGGATACAGCTACGTTAGCTTTGCAACACCGTTGTTTATCTTTGCGTTAATTATGTTGTTTATTTTTGGGTTCAAACTAGGATGGTTTCCGACGGGAGGAAGCGTCGATATTCAAGTGGAAAAAGGAACGTTTGACTATTATGTAAGCAAGCTGAACCATCTTTTGCTTCCGGCTCTGTCTGGAGCGCTGATCAATACGGTCGGGACGATTCAATATTTGCGCAGTGAAATTATCGATACAAAGCTGAAAGATTTTGTTAAAACCGCGCGCGCAAAAGGAGTGCCGGAATCAAGCATTTATTGGCGCCATATTTTACGAAATTCGTTTTTGCCGATTGCTGCTTTCTTAGGATATGAGATTACAGGATTAATTGGCGGATCGATCTTTCTCGAATCTATTTTTAGTTATCCAGGGATTGGACAATTGTTTTTGCAATCAATTCTGCAGCGGGATTACAGCGTTGTCACCGCGCTCGTGATGATTTCCGGCCTTGCTACCTTAATCGGGACGCTTTTATCCGATATTATCTTAAGCGCTGTTGATCCACGTATTCGCATTGAGTAATAGAATGGGGGACACAATGATGAAAGCGGAACTAGGCGATATCCATGCAAAAAATGAAAAAAGTCCTTCAAGTCTCTCTATTATGTGGCGTGAATTGGTGAAGGATAAGTTAGCTTTTGGTTCTCTCATTCTTCTTTCCTTGATTTTGATCGTTGTATATGGAGCTTCATTATTATTAGACCAAGACGAAATTGTCAAAGTGGACTTGCTGGCTATCTACTCCCCGCCGTCCGCAGAGCATTGGCTCGGCACGGATTATGGGGGAAGGGATATTTTCGGGCAGCTTATTATCGGTGCAAGAAATTCATTTACCATTGGTTTGGCAATCACGCTGATCACTGGTTTGATCGGGCTTACGGTTGGCCTTATTGCCGGATATTATGGGGGAGTTATTGATAATATTATCATGCGTATTATCGATTTTATCCTTGTGCTGCCATTTTTAATGATTGTGATCGTATTTGTGGCGATTGTCCCTAAATATAATGTTTTTACGTTTATTCTCATTATGAGTGCCTTTTTATGGACAGGAAAGGCGCGGCTTATTCGAGCGAAAACGCTGGCGGAGAGGGAATTGGACTACGTAAGTGCATCGAAAACGCTCGGTACGCCAGATTGGAAAATTATTATTTTTCAAATTCTACCTAATTTAAGTTCGATCATCATCGTAAACTTAACATTAAACCTTGCCGGGAATATTGGAATTGAATCAGGCTTAAGCTATTTAGGCTTTGGATTGCCGGAAAGCACGCCAAGTCTAGGGACGCTGGTCAGCTATGCGATGAATCCGGATGTTTTGCAAAATAAATGGTGGGTTTGGCTGCCAGCATCATTGCTTATTTTAGTAATGATGTTGTGTATAAATTTTATCGGCCAAGCGTTAAAACGCGCGGCGGATGCAAGACAACGATTAGGATAAAGGGGGAGAAAAACAGTGAGAAAAAAATGGCAGTGGAAGTTTTTTGTGGTGCTCGTTGTCCTTTTATTAGGATTAACGGCGTGCAGCAGCAACTCCACAAACAACAAAGACAACAAAAATCAAACGGCGCAAAAGGAAGACATCAGCAAATTCCCAATGACCGTCAAAAATGACGGGAAAATCGTAGATGGTGTATTAAAATACGGATTAGTATCCGATACACCATTTGAAGGAACGTTGAACTACGCGTTATATACAGGAACATTCGATTCGGAAATTTTGCAATTTTTCGATGAATCACTTTTCCGTACAAACGGAGACTATGAAATTACGAATGATGGCGCAGCGACATACGAACTTTCCGATGACAAAAAAACGATAACGATTAAAATCAAAGATAATGTCAAATGGCATGACGGTGAGCCTGTGAAAGCGGAAGATTTAGAATACGCTTACTTAGTCATCGGCCATAAAGATTATACGGGTGTCCGCTACGGAGATGCGCTCATTCAAGACATTGTCGGCATGGAGGAATACCATAGCGGAAAAGCGGACAAAATTTCCGGAATTAAAGTCATTGATGACAAAACACTAACCATTACATGGAAACATGCCAATCCATCTGTGCTGACAGGCATTTGGGCATATCCGCTTCCAAAACATTATTTAAAAGATGTTCCAATTAAAGATTTGGCGAAATCGGATAAAATCCGCAAAAACCCAATTGGTTTTGGTCCATTTAAAGTGAAAAAGATCGTTCCAGGCGAATCGGTCGAATTCGTCCGCAACGACGATTATTGGGCCGGAAAGCCGAACTTAAAAGGCGTTATTTTAAAAGTCGTCAGCCCGCAAGTCGTATTGCAAGCTCTTAAAAAAGGCGAGATTGACATTGCGGAATTCCCGACAGATCAATATGTCAACGCGAAAGGGACAAAAAACATTCAATTTGTCGGCAAAATTGATTTAGCTTACAACTACATCGGTTTTAAACTCGGCCACTGGGATGCGAAGAAGCAAGAAAACGTGATGGATAATCCAAAATTCCAAAACAAAAAGCTTCGCCAAGCGATGGCATACGCGATTAATAACAAGGAAGTCGCAGACAGACTTTATCACGGTTTACGCTTCCCGGCAACGACGTTAATTCCGCCATCCTTCCCAGGATACCATGATAAAAACGCAAAAGGATATACGTATGATCCAGAAAAGGCGAAAAAATTGCTGGATGAAGCAGGATATAAAGATGTCGATGGCGACGGCTTCCGTGAAGATCCAAACGGCAAGAAGTTTACGATTAACTTCCTGTCAATGAGCGGCGGGGATATTGCCGAACCGCTGGCGAAATTTTACATGCAATGCTGGAAAGACGTCGGTTTGAATGTGCAACTGGTTGATGGCCGCTTGGCGGAATTCAACTCGTTCTATGACATGGTTGAAAAAGATAACCCGAAAGTCGATGTGTTCGCCGCGGCGTGGTACACTGGAACCGATGTGGACCCGTATGGATTATATGGACGCGATGTGATGTTTAACTATTCTCGATGGGTGAACGAGAAAAATGATGAATTGTTAGAAAAAGGACATTCCGAGCAAGCATTCGATAAAGAATACCGCAAGAAAATTTACAACGAATGGCAAGCGCTGATGAATGAAGAAGTACCTGTCATCCCGACGCTGTACCGCTCGATTATTTATGCGGTAAACAATCGTGTGAAAAATTTTACCGTCGACCCTAGCTCAAAATTAACATGGAAAGATGTTGGTGTCACTTCCGAAAAACCAGAAGTAGCGCAATAATAAAAAGAGGGGAGAGCGCCTCATACCCGTCAAGTTATCGGTATAAAATTTTTTAGGATGATACGCATGTTCGAAAAATCAATCAAAGGATGAAGAGAAAACCAAATGCTGGGCATGCCAAATAACCCTCAAGAAGAGGGTTATTTGGCATTTATATCCATAACCTTGAACCTCTCCACCTTACAGAAGGTGGAGATTCTTGAGAAGTTTGGTAGTTTACACTACCCTTATTCTCAAGGGGTGGTTCAAGCACCCATTATCCCTCGCAATTTGTATTGCTCTGGGAATACCTTTGATATATTTTCTTAATATATTCAATGCCCCATTTACGTCAGCATTAATTAACATGCCATTATTTGTTTTAAAAAGACCTCTTGTTATTCTTCTTGACTTATTGTAATTAGCTTTATTTATTTCTTCTAAATCTATTGCACTACACCCACTTGTATAAGATTCATTAATCATTACTACCTTTAATCCTACCAACTCTGCCTTATATTTTATTTTATTGACTAATTCTTGTTGTGGTATTTGCACAAAACTCTTAGCGTAATTTTCTTGTTTGATTCCTCTAATATCACCTATAACTATTGTATTACAATTCATTGTTAGAGCTAATTCTATTATTTTTTTACTTATTTTATGTAATTTATCTTTAATATAATCATTTCTTTTCTTTTGTAATTTTATTATTTTCTTTGTTCTTTTAAAATTTTTACTATCATTACATTGTTTCATAGCAATAGAAGTTAATCTTGCTATTTTTTTATTATAATAAGCATTCTTGCTTTTTAAATGCTTGCCACTAAAAATAATACATTGTTCATTATCCTTAAATACACAAGTAGCAAGATTATCTAATCCCAAATCAATTGCCATTACATTATTACCTGTTACTTTGTTTTCTACTTCTTTATCCCATATAATTAACAAATACCACATTTTTGATGATTTATCCCATTGAATTCTAATTTGTTGTATTCTTGATAAGTTTACAGGTATTTTGACATTCTTCATGTCAAAATTTAAACTTTGAACCTGAAACTTATCTTTCATTATTTTTGATAATGATAATTTTAATATTCCATCTTTATATCTTATGCCTGCTTTTGTAAAAATTACCTCATTCTTTTTGTTTTTATTATTCTTAAATTTTGGTGGTTTAGGTTTTCCTAAATACTTATTTGGATTTTTTTCATAATCTTTTATAGATGCAAAATATGACTTCCAATTTTGTTCTAATATTTTCAAACACCATTGATAAGTATGTGAATGTAAAAATTGTGTATGATAATTTTGTTTATACAACCTTTCAGTTTCAATATAATTTTTAAATCCATTTTCTCTATTATCATAATTTACTATGTTATATAATTTTGTTGTGTGATAAGACAATTCTTCTATTATTGATTGTTGTAATGGAGTTAATTTTGGATAATATTTAAAAGTCATTTTCATGATATCACCTCACTTTCAACGCTATTATAACATAGTGTTATCACCTTGTCAATTGAGTGTCATCATGTTAAAATACATATAGAGGTGATATTATGACTATCTCAAAAGATAATACGAGAACTTTAATCACTATTCCAAAGGAGTTAAAAAAACAACTAGAAGAAATTGCTAAGCAAGATAATAGAAGTTTTAGTAATTTAGTGGTCAAAATTTTAAAAGACTATGTTCGCAATTCATCTCCCACCTGAAGAGGTGGGAGTCTTCTTGCTTATTTAAAGATAAATCATTATATATTAGACCTGCAATTATTGCAGGTTTTTTGTTTTAGTAATTCTTGGATAACGATAGCAACTCTCGGATAATAATTTCATAAATATCTTTTATGGTTTTATCTAGTTGTCCATCTTTGTTTTCTACTATATAATCGCAATATTTTGCTGCTTCGTAATCTTTTTCTGCTTGATTGAGTCTGCGTTGAATCGTGTTTGGATCTCTTCCTTGTGAAATCATTCGTTGTTTTAATGATTTAATAGGAGCGTGAAGAAAGATGCTTATAATTTTGTGATGATCCCATCCAGGATTCTTTGCAAAGGATTCTTTCAATGTCATGACTCCATTCCAGTCAATTACGTAAATCATTGGGCAGTCGTATAATGTTTTTAATTGATCTTTAGTTATTCCATAGTAATGGCCATCATATACTGTTTTAGCTATCCATTCATTTCGCTGATCTCGTTCTATAAACTCCTTTTTACTGATAAAATATCCATCTACTCCATCGATTTCTCCATTGCGTTTCGGTCTAGTGCGATAAGAAATCACATGGGGTAGGAAAATTTCCTTTTTGATGGTATCTTTCCCTACCCCGGATGGGCCAACTAAGCAGAATAATTTGTGATGCATATTGTCACCTTCTTTTTCTTGCTGCTATGTTATTTATCCAGTTGTTCTTGTGCTGTTTCTAATATTGCTTCATGAATTCCTAATGTTGTATTTAACATTTCAAGAATGCTTAATTGATATTTTTCACTGATTTTTGTAATGGCTTCGAGCATTTCCAGGCCAGCTTTTTTGGAGCGTTCTAACTCTTCTTCGCTTAGTGATGACTGCAATATTCCTATAAACGCTTTCGTATAGTAAAGATACTCGTCCATGTTTCTTGTATCTCCTCTGTCTTTTCTTTTGTTTCTATTAAATCTCCTATTATATTGATTTGATTGTTTAATAGAATGTAAAACATGAATAATAAAGCAACAAGTAAATTAGTATAATGATATAAAAGGCCAAAAATCGTCAAAACAGAGATAATGAATATTTTTTTAATAATCCATTCCCAGTTCATATTCATATTTCCCCTTTTATTCCTCATCTAATAGAATTTTGTATCTCCATGTGATTCCTTTCTCTGGATCAACTCCAAAGAACCATTGACTAGGTCGGCTTGTAGTATGTAATTGATTAATGGAGAATAAAGATCCACCAACCATTGTTCCATTCAAGATTTTTTCTCCGTTTGCTGAATCGACATCTCCTGGATTATGATGGTGTCCCATACATAAGTATTGATATGTTTTTCCATGCGCACTGAGCATTTTGGTTAATCGTGCATCTGCTCTGTCAATTCCGTAATAAGGGATGCCATTCCATGCTTTGACTGTATCCCCATGCAACAACAAAAATCCAACTTTTCCAATATGCGTTAATGTCCAATTGGATTTTGGTATATGCCATTCAATTCTATCTTTATAGTTAATCAATAGTCTTTCGAGCATTTTGTATAACAAGTAATCAAAATTCACATAGCTTGGATTTTCTCCTTTTCTTCCAATACGTCCATGGTTACCAACAATGCCTGTAATTTTAATCTTTTTGAATGTGCCTAATAGTTTTAATAAAGATTCTGCTATTTTTTCACTCCCAATTAGCATTTGATCAATAACCAAAGCATCTAAGTGGTGAACTTGTCCCGGATAGATCCCAATGCCATCCACATTATCGCCTAGCATAAAAATATTTAATGTATCAATATTGTGCGCCAATTGATGAATATAAGTAAATTCACGAATTTGCTTTACCAAACTATCCATCCGTTTTTTAAAAATATGAATGTTGTATTCTCCAAGTCCATTTGTTTCTTCTAATGTGATATGCTCACCAATTTGTGCATCAGAGAATAAAAGCAATGCTTCTTCTGTTTTTGGGAAGATATTGACAGGTTCAGGAGGTTGAATATCCATCCATTCATATGCTTGTATTTGTTCTTTAAACATTTCAATAATTAATTCAGTGGCACCACGCTCTTTTAATAATTTTTGCATGATGCGTTTATCACGTTCTCGTCTTGCTTTTTCCTTTGCTTGCCGAATGACTTCTTCGATTTCATTTTCTTCGTTCTCTTCTTTTTCAATCTGATCATAGATAGACACAATTTCTTCCGTATTGGTTGTCGTATGTAAATCATTTTCTATGTTATCGGCAACATATTTTAAATAAGCGTGTCTTACTGCACTTCTAGTAACCGGTTTTTTAAGACGAAAACGATGATTAACTTCATCCGCAATAACAGCAAAAGAAGCATTTTCCTTTCTGCGCCGAATAATATATTCTAATGCTTTCTTCCCTTCTCCTTTTGTCCAACAGATTCTCATCTTGCTGCTCTCCTTTTGTTGGTAATTGTTCACCATATTGGCAGTTTCACTTTTATTCCGCCATCATGATTGTCATCACGTTCATTAAGTCTTATTTTTCTAGGAACTTCTCCTCTTCTCGTAGGAAATGTAATATGTTTTACTTCTTCTTGACTTTGTAAAATAAAATGAATAGAACCGGTAATATCATCCACATGCGCTCGAACGATTTCTACTTCTTCTGGTAATCCTAATCGCTTTCGTAAATGATCAAATGATACATGCAAGTCGCTTAGATATTTATAGTTCATCTCTTCTTCCCCTTTACTTTATTTTCTTCTTCCGCCTTTTTTCGTTGTTTTGATTGGAATATTGATGTCTTGAGTAGAGAGAGCCATTTAAATCAGCCCCCTCTTTTTCAATTCTTGATAAAGAAATTGTTTTGTTTGTGGCCCATAGATTCCGTCATCTTTTAATGCTGCATACATAGATTGAAATCTACGTACAGCATCTTGTGTTTTTGGTCCATAAATACCGTCCGCTTTGCCACACTTGAAATTGATGGCGTTCAATGCTTTTTGCAATTGTTTTACTTTTTCCCCTTTGTCTCCTAATTTTAAAATTCCATCTGGCAGTACATATTTGGTTTTTGCTGGAGTGGAAGCATTAGTTCCGGAAGATGCGTTATTAGATGCTGATGGTTTTAAGCGAATACGTTGACCGATTTGCAATTTGTTTGGGTCTTTAATTTCTGGGTTCCATTGCAGTATTTGTTGGACTGTAGTATTAAGATGTTTTGCAATATTCCATAATGTGTCTCCTCGTTGTACGACATAATAATCTGGTGTTGGTGTATTGTTTTGTGGTTTTTGTGGCAATGCGAAAGAGCTATCTACTTTTTTACGGAGATCATTCATGTCAATGCATGGGCATTGCTTCCATGAATACCCCGGCATTTCGGAGTGCCCTTTTACATTAGTTGTTGGAATGCTTAATAGTTTTTTCAAATAACGAATTAGTGCAATAAGAGAGTTCATTTGCGCTTCAGTTGGTTTTTCTACACGGAAGTCACCTGTTAAAACGATACCAATGGATGTTTTATTGCTATTTCCAACGTGATATGAAATAGTTTCTAAACTGTTTGTCCAATCAACGCTTCCATCTTTAGCAATGTGAAAATGATATCCGATGCCTGGCCAACCATTTGTATCTACATGATATTCGGCATATGCTTTTGCTGATCCGGTTTTTGTTAATGAGTGATGTACGACAATATGAGTAATAACTCCCAAGGAGCGAGTTTTATATTTTTTAGTTGGATGTTTTTTTAGAGAGTTTCGTATATCTCGAAAAACTTGTACACCTGGAATATCTTTAATTGCAACCATTTGTCTCACTCCTTAAATTTGATGTAATATAAGAATCCTATCCATAGGCTGACTAAAATACTGGTGGCGATAAAATGGATAATATCCATTAACATCACCATTTTTATTCTTCTTCTTCATTACGATTAATGCTTCGTTTTTCTGAAAATCCTTCTGGATACCGTTTTTTCAGCTTTTCAATATTTCTCATGGCAATTGCAGCTAAATCTATTTTTAATAAAGTAGAAAGTTCTGCTAAATACCATAGTACATCTCCAATTTCTTTGCTAAGTTTTTCATGATCTAATTCATGGCCATGTGCAATAAATTTTTTAATGTGATCTGCAATTTCTCCCGCTTCTCCTGCTACACCCAATCCAGCAGCAGCCAAGCGAGTTTTTTCGTTTAAAACATGATTGGCTGTTCGTTGCGCCAAATGTTGATATTCCGTGAATGTGAGTGCTTTTGTTAATTCCATAGATTCTGATGTCATTTTCTTTGATTCTCCCCTTTCTGATACAATAATAAAACAAAATGTATTGTGTTACAATATATTTTTATAAAAAACTAGCAATATTGCGGTTTTTAAGTGTTATTTCCTCCATAGCAACTTCTAATTTTACATCAATCCCTTCTTCTGTTTCTATAAAATTAGAAAGTGCAAGTACTCTCGCTTTTCCAGTAAAACAGTCATTGTTGATTATAAATGGTTTTTCTCTGAAATGATCCCAAAATGTATACATGTCTGATGCAGTTTGAAAAGTAATTGTCATGATAACACGGCATTCGTCTCCAAAATTGATATGACCAATAGGATGAATATAATCAAGCCTTCTTCTTATTTCAATATCTTTGATGAGAGTTAAGACTTTAATATTGATCTTAGGATCTGATATATCTGTAAGAGTACTAATCGTTGTAATTAATATGAAGGGTAATGGATGATTAGTGATATTTGTTCGCCTTTTTTGCAAATATGCTCCTATTAGTTCCATGATTTAAACCTCCAGAAAAGCTGGGATATTTGATTACCCCAGCCATTACATTTCTTGTATATATAGAAAACACATAATAATAATAATTCCAATCACAATTGTAAGGATGTTTTCTAATTTCTTGAAAGTTTGTTTAAGCCATTTCATAATGTTTCCTCCTTGGTGTTACTCTGAATGTATTTGTATATAGTTAACAAGCAGTTTGTCATCACTTTTCTTGCCCTTAAATGTTACTTTCATTCCAACAATGGCATATGGCTTAAATTGCATCCATTCCCGATTAAATACCATGCATTGTATTTCATCTTCTGCTGTTTGTAATGTTATTCTACAATGTTCAATTCCTGTTTTCTTTGCGATAAATGGATCAATACGTAAAAGATGTCCTGTAAATTGGATATTTTCTTTTCCATCTTCGATAGTTTCCCAACGGGATCGAACGGAGATACTCATACCTAATAATTCACGTTCATATTGAATGATATGTGATTTATTGGTTCTTTCCGGGATCTCTGAGTAATCTTCATTTCGATTTTTTAGAAATTCTCGCAGCAATTTATTTCGATTCGGATCAATCGAATCAAATGCCCCTGCTTTAATAAGGCTAATAATTTTTGTTCTGTCCACTTTGGATGGATCTGTTTTTTCAATCAGTTCTTGTACGGAATCATATGGTTGTCCTAATAAGATATTCTCTACTGTTTTACTACTGAATCCGGAAATACTTGATAATCCAAAACGAATTTCACCAATGTAACCGTCTTTTGGTTCATCGTAACGAATTGGTGTCCATGAATCTTTTGATTTGTTGATATCCGGTGGCAAAATTCTAATTCCCATTTGTTCGCATTCTTTTATGTAGCGAACGGTTTTATTATCACCATTTTTATCTTTTTTACCTTCAGCAATTGTTAATAATGCTGCCATAAATTCAACCGGGTAGTAGGCTTTGAGCCATGCGGTAATTATACTTACTTTGGCATAAGAAGCTGAATGAGATTTATTGACCTTAGTACCGTCGGTTTCCCGATATTTCGTAGCGGAGTAGACTGTATCATCATCCGGTCTGGATGCCTCTCGTCAGTCGTTGAGGGGATAGCAATTACGCTATCAGCCCTGCGGATCACCCAATCCTTTGCGTTGTTACCATACCTCGGTCATTACCCTTGGTGCCCATAAAGGGTGGTAGCAAAGGCTCTAAGGGCTTCCCCGCATATTCGAGGTTTTTCTTTATGCATTCCTGCATAAAGGCGCTATTTCGAGCCATTTATTGAACTTTCTTTCTAAATATATTGTTGCGTTGTTATATAAATATGACATGATTGTATATACAGGTTTCTTCCCTGTTGCAAGTAAATATATCATATTTTCACTATGTGATTCTATGAAACGTGTTTCATGTGGCAAGTATGTAGCCATTTCTTTAATAAATGATTCAGTACCAATTATGCTTATATTAGGTTTTTGATATATATATGTTTTTCCTTTTTTACGTGTAATATTTCTATAGCAACTTATACTTCCATCACCATCAAAATAACCTCTAATAAAGTGTCTTATAAGCTCTTTATTAATGCTTGGAAATTTCTTCATTTTTGTTGATTTTCCAGGAAACAATCCCCAATGTCTTAAATCACTTGCCATTTTTTTAGAACTGAAATTAATGATAGCTTGTTTTGATGTTGGTTTAAAACTATTTCCCCTTTTAGTAATTCGTATATCTCCTGTGTAAGATATAGCTTTTGCAAATTTTTCAATATGTCCAATATCGCTTTGTTTCAGAGATAAGACAATATTATTATATTTTTCATTTCCTACAAATCCATCTGCATATAAGAACCCGAGCCAATACGCTTTTTCTTCAGTATCAATTTCTTCAAAATAATCATGATTTAATGTGTACCTATTTTTTAAACGTGTATTAATTCCAGCTTCTTTTAAAACACGACTAACTGATCTCATTGATACTCCTAGCATTTTGTGTATGTCTTCGAAAGATACATTCTTGTAATATAATTCAATAATCTGTTCTTTATGATTTTCTGTTAACTGATTGTATGGTATGCCTTTGCTTTTCATAATTCTCCTTCCTATATACTAAATTACATTTAATATAAATAAGTTCAATAAATGGCTCATTCTAACGCATAATCTCCGAATTTAATCCACTGCTTTTTCAATTCTAGTAATTTTTGCTCATCAAATCCTCTGTTTATGCCGCCTTCTACAAATGGAACATCTTCGTATTCGTAATCCACCCAAATAATTGGTTTTCCTTCTTCGTTGAGTGGTATATCCTCTTGGTTTGGATATTGCTTTGTTAGTTCTGCGTGTCTTTGTTTATAAATTTCACTACCATAGATCATTAAATCTATCCATCGGTTCATTAAGTCATGTTTCTTCTTTCCAATTCCCTTTCTTAGTAAATCAGCCTGTCCCATTGTAAGATTTCCGATAATACGAGATGATTCCATAATCTGCTCCTGATACACAAATATACCATATGTCTTTTTCAATACAGGTTCTAATTCAGGGAATGGATATGTGACTTTCTCAAAACCCCATTTTCGTCTGATGTAAGAAGGGATTAGGTCTAGCGGGCCTGGACGGCCTAACGCCATTATAACCGATATATCCTCAAAACAGTTCGGTTTCATTTCTGCAATAATGCTTTTATATAAGTCAGACTCACATTGGAAAATGCCGCCTAGATTCAATTGATTGTAAACTTTTTCGTATACATACGGATCGTTTAAATCAATGTCTTCGATATCGAATTTGCCCCATAGTCCGGCATATTCAAGTGTTTTCTTAATCAAGTCCAATGTATCAAGTTTAAGTATATCGAATTTAACCAAGAGCTTTTCGATCCAAGACATGTCATATTGAGTAGTGACAAGTCCTTCACTATCTAGTCTTAAAGGAACGACTTTGGTTAATGGAACTGGCGAAAGAACAATTCCTCCGGCATGAACGCCAAATGAACGAACGTGACCTTCAAGCTTTAATGCTGCTTCCCACCATTCTTTATAGTGGTCTGCATATGCTCTAACACGCTCTTCTTGGTTGTATGCTTCGATTAATTTAATGCCTGGTTTATTCGGAATAGCTTTTGCAAATTCATCAACGATGTGCGCATCATATCCAAGTGTTTTTCCTACTAGACGAACGGATGCTTTTGCGGCTAATGTACCTTTTGTTCCAATTTGTGCAACTTTGTCATCTCCATATTTTCGTTTTAGATAATTTTGCACCCAACGGGCACCTGCGTAACTGTAATCCACATCGATCTTTTACACCCTGCCTTTCGGCATATTTGCAAAGGGAATAGACCATATCTTCACCCACCGGCCTTTACGGTTTGGGTGCTCGGCGCTTCGGGCATTGCCCTACTCCCTCCCACGGGATGGTCGTTGAACCTTCCCCATATCTCAATAAGAGACTTAGGGGCTTGGCTGCTGATTACCCAATCCTTGATATTTTTAAACCATCACGCTCACCGTTTCCGGTCACGTTGTGGTTATCAAGGCTCTAAGGGCTTTCCAGCAATTCACCGAGTGATAATCCTAACTGTTTCCAGCTAGGACGACTGTGTTAACATTATTCATCATGAATAATGTTAGTCAATCAGGATAGCCGGCCCGTTCAGGGTTTAAAAATCGCTCGAACAGCAAGTCATTTTCGATTGGATCAAGTGTTGTAATTCCAACAGCAAATGCTACTAATGAACCTGCCGCTGAACCACGTCCCGGCCCAACTAAAAATCCTGCTCTTTTTGTAGCGTTAATCATATCTTCTTCAATGAGGAAGTAATCGGAGAAGCCTAAGCTACAAATAACATCTAATTCATATTGAAGCCGATTTGCATATGTATTGTAATCGATGTCTTTTCGCTTTAAGCAATATTGGAATAACCCATTCCATGCTTTCTTGCGAAGTAATTCTTCTGGTGTTTCGTCACCTTCAATAATGGCTTTTGGAAATAGTGGTTCTTTAGGTAAATCCACATCAACAATTTCTGCTAACTTTAATGTGTTTTGAATAGCTTCTTCATCATCAACAATCTCACGAACTTCTTCAACGGTTTTCATGTAATGGTCAACTGCATAGTGATATCGGTCTTCGTCTTGAATACATTTATTCATTGCCGCAGCGACCATGATATCGTGGATACCATGTTCTTCTTTTCGAGCAAAATGAACGTCTGTTGTTACGATTTTTGGTGTATTTGTTTCTTCTGCTAATTGGTCAATAATCTTATTCAATTCAAGTTGTTCTGGGATTCGAGTAGCTTGCTTTTCCAAATAGAATGTATGGAAAGTCTCTTTACATTCTTGAATAAACTCTTTTGCTCTGTCTATTTGATTTGTACGTATCAAATGTGCAAAATATGAACCCAAACAAGCTGAAGTAGCAATGATATTTTTTCCAAGATTTTTACTGCGAATAAAAGCCAAATCGGTGCGAGGATCACCATAAAAACCATTAATATGAGCATCTGAAACGATCTCATATAGATCTTCCAGACCTTGATTATTAATGGCTATCAATACCATGTGATATGTATCATGGTCTAAATATTCTAAAATGTCTTTGCGAAATTTTTCAATTTTCCCTTCCGGTGTATCATCAAAATCATTAATAGAAAATAAATCAGCAGGAGCTTCCATCAGATAATCTTTCAGCACCTGTGGAGCTTCCTGCTCAAATACATTAAAATCTTTTTTTACCTTACTGATAAAATCACTTAGAACCTTCATTTTTGGTTTGCCTTTATTATCTGTGATCCTATATCTAATACAAAGGATTTCACGTATTTTCTTTAGTTGCTCCCCTTTAATGGTGCGGTCTTTTGTCATATATATTTCGCATCCTGGAAGCGGCTTAATCCCTGCTTTTTTACATTCTGTAATTAAATCTGGAATACCACTCATAACACCGTGGTCAGTTAGCCCTAATGCCGTGCTTCCGATTTCTACCGCCCTAGCAACTAAATCTTTTACTTTATTATAACCATCCAGAGCACTATCCTCTCCGTGTACATGAATGTGGTTGATGGTGTTTGTGACCATCTCCCATTTCGCCTCCTATTCATTTTCAGTTTCTTCGTTAGCATCGTTTCCGACAGCTGTGGCAAGTTGTTTTGCACGTTCGATTCGATTGACAATTGTGCTTGTCAGAACAGCCGATGCTGTGACTACAATATTATTTCCGCATTGACTGATAATGATGGATCTTGTCTTCTTCCCTTGTGTATAATCAATGAATCGACCTTCTTGTTTTGCTTGCTGAATAAGTCTCCGAATTGGAGAAGAATCTGGCCGACTGATACCGATAATTTTGTCTACTTCTACATAGTTAGAGAATCCTACATCTACGTATTGGCTCATATAAATCCCATCCTTTTTGCATAATATTTTTATTGTAGTATCTGGCGCAAAGGATAGGATTTTGTATTGTGTTACAATATCATTATATAAGAGAAAATATTTGAAATCAAGAGAAATCTGGAGGATTTTTGATTAATTGTATTGTTTTCTCAATTCGTCTAAATCTGTTTGTCTACATAAGCCAATTCTTTTCCAAAATCGATCTGGAAAGTAGACATTTTTAATTTGAATGCTTTTCTCATGTCTTTTTACTTCTTTTTCCCAAATTATTTTTTCAAACTCAAATATGTGTAATTCGTTTGAATGATTGAGTCCGGCTACTCCCTTTGCCACCTGATCCATTTGATTTCCCCTCTTTTTGCCATGTTTTCTAGTTTTGCAATCGACTTTTTGCGGATTCGATGAATTGATTTTGGATTTCTTCCTAGTAGTCTTCCAATTTCTTTATCCGTGCATTTTTCATAATAATACTTTGCCAAGATTAATCTTTCTTCTCTGGTAAGCTGCCTAAAAGGGTTAGTGGCATAATATCCTGTTAACCATAATGGATGATTTAATGCCAAATCTTCATCTAGTTCTATGTGGAAGGGCGCATCTATTTTTTTAATAAGCTGATCTTCGCTTTCTTGCTTTTGATTTCTATATACAGGATCAAAGTAATATATTGTTCCTTTTGGTTTATTTTGTTTTCGCAATTCTAATATCTTTTCTTTCAAGTTATTTCTATATGTTTTATACAGATATTTGGAAAAGGTAGTTCCTTTTTGTTTGTATTTTTTCGCACATTTCAAAAAGAGAATAATGAGTTCATGCAATATTTCTTCTTTGTTTAACTCTGAAAATACTTGCCTAATTTTTTCTACAACAGCTTTTGCTTCTTTTTTACATCTTTTAGAATGATATTTTCCTCTTCGCAACTCTTTACGTAATGCAGGATCAGGAATGAAATAACTGAGGAACATGCGAATATCGTAATTTTGAAAGTTAACATCTCCAGTAGTAAGCAATTGATAATATTTTTGAATAAAATTAGCGTATTTTTTCAGCAATTGGGTGCCATCACCCGTCCGCTGGTATTGCATCACTTCCTTGTCGGTATCTTTGTTGTAGTACTTCATATTCATCTTCCTTTTTGTAAATATTGATTTTAAAGTATGGTTTTTCTCCATCTTTAACTCGTTGAAAATCCATTACTCTTGGAAGAGCGTAATGATCGTTATCATAAATGATTCCTTCTAGTGCATCCATCAATAATTTGAATGCATTATTTGTATCACGAACTTTATTATCATTCGGGAAATAAGCAGTCAATTCAATGATCACTTTTTCTTTTTTAGTCATTTCCCAATTATTATCTTTTGCCCACATCATAGCTAATGCTTCCCATTTTTCTTTTAATTCTTCTGCCGGTTTAGATAATCTTTTTCGGCCTTTTGCCATGTTGACGTAAATGTGATTGACACTTGGGTATACACCTGGATCTCCGTTTTCTTCTTTGTGTTCGATCCATACTTTTTCTTTAACCGGCACTTTCTCGCCTTTTTTATTGATCTTATATATAGTGTTTCCATTCTCATCTTTTTTGACTCGTTCTGCACGGAACTTCCCGTACATCATCATTGGTAAGATCAATGGTTCATTCATAGTCTTCATCATCCATTTCTTCAAGACTTAAAACGTCTACAGCAAAACGAGTGTCGCAACGAGAGCATTGACAATGAATGTATCCGTCTCTTGGTTTATCTATATATTTTTGTTTTCTTCCGCAATCTGGGCAATGAAGAAATACCTCGATCATACATATCCTCCTTATTTCACTTTCATATTCATTTCTGGAATTAATGTTAATGTAACAATCACTGCTTCTCCTAGGAAACGTCCTTTTTCATCGTACCGTTTGAGGTAGTTAATATCCTTGCCGTTAAAATCTTCTTCTTTAATGCCGTAGTGCTCTTTTGCGTATTTGATCATTGTTGCCGCAATGATTCGATCTCGTGTTTCATTTACTTGGTCTTTCATACGTAATTCATGCCATGTATCTTCCTCTTCTTCAATAAATTCATTGAGAACATCGATGTATTCATCGTAAGTCAAGCGGCATTCGCTGCCAAATTGGTCGAATTTGTCAGGCTCTAAAATCAAATCAATCGTAGTAACTCCACCATCTGTCTTTTTATTCATGATGACTAATTCTTTATTTTCTTTTAACTCATTGGCTTGGCTTTCTAACATGAAGTTCTTTTTATTTCCGATTCGTCTCATTCGTTTTTCGATCATGTCCATTTCCATTTTGTTTTTGATCCCCCTTGTTTTCTCCTTTTTTGGCTAGCTCTTCTAATTTGACTCCTTTTCCAAGATCCTCAATGATTCGGACTTCCATGTGTGTCCTCCCCTTCATTATATATTGTATTGTGTTACACACACATTATAGCAAACTTTTTAATAAAAAAACAGGAGTTTTTTGCTCCTGCTTTATAAATTTAGTAGTTTTGCAAGATTAATCAATCCAGCTCCAAAATACTCATCTTTTCCTTCTTTTCCCAAGTCAACTGTTGCATCTAGTAATGCTTGATGGACTTCTTGTACTGTAGGTCGTTTACCATATAATTTTTTATAATATGATACAAATAGTGCGGCTGATCCGCTAATAATTGGTGTTGCCATAGACGTGCCGGAAAGCTTAGCATATGTTCCATTTTTATACGTAGATAAAATGTTTACTCCTGGAGCAATAATTTCATTTTTAATGCCATAATTGGAGAACTCTGCTCGTTCATATCTATTGTTCATTGCGCTTACTGCAATCGTTTCATTATAAGCAGCTGGCCAACATACTGGTCCATTATTGTTTCCTGTTGCGCAAATGATGATGATTCCTTGATTGGTTGCTAGTTTAATTGCTTCATGCAAATCATTGCTTGGTTCTACAGATGTGCCTAAGCTCATATTGATAATGTCTACTTGATGTGCTATTGCCCATCGAATGCCCTTAATAATATTTTCTATGTTCCCTCCACCTGTATCTGATAGCACTTTAGCGCAGTATAATTCGGCTTCTGGTGCTACGCCAATCATCCCTATTTGATTATCTACTGCTGCAACAATTCCAGCTACATGTGTTCCATGGCCATTTACATCTAATGCTCCATGACGAGATCCCGTGAAATCAATGACATCTCTGATGTTTTGTTGTAAGTCACGATGATTAAAATCGACACCTGTATCTAGGACAGCTACTTTTATGCCTTCACCTTTGGTTTTTTCCCATGCTAAAGGAGCCATAATGACTTGTAAGCCCCAGTCAATTAAGTCATCACCTAAACTGGCAGGATGCACTTCTAATACCTCATGTGCGTCAAAATAAAATACGGATTCTTTTTTCATTGTTTCCTCCATGTGAATCTCCTCCTCTTTGATGTGCATACGTTTTTATTTATATTGTAACACAATACAAGATACTTTCTAATTCGCATTAAGCTTTTTCATTGTGATATTTGTATATTCTTTTACAGCTTTTCTCTTTTTATAAAAACAAAATCCATGAGGAAGCAATAGGATGAGATGAAAAGGTAAGATTTCTAGATCGCAAACTATCCTTAAAAACCCATATAAAAGACTTGCAAAAATTAAAGTAAATGAAGACACTAATTGCAATGAATCCCAACGTTGTGCTTTTCTTCTTGCTTTGGTTTCTTCTTTTGATTCTCTTAGCAGTTGATATATACCAATTCTGTTTAACCCTCTTGTTTTTCTTTCTTCTAATTCTTCTTCTCTTTCTATTGGAACGATTATTCCGTTTTTTCTTTGTGTAAAACCTTCAGGTACGAATGCTGGTCTTGGTTCTGGTCTTGGTAGTGGTGAACCAATAGTATAAATAGTTAATTGAAATTCTTCTTTAGCTCTTTTTTCTAAATATGCTTGTATTAACTCCATTTATCTCCCCTCTTATACATGAATCTTCTTATAACTTCCGCAATTTGGACAGATATGAATATGGATTTTTTCTCCATGCATAATAACAGCGCCGCTAAACTCATATTTATGTTGTTTCTTGATTCTGCACATTATTTCTTTCAACATATTGAATCACCTCTAAATCTTTTAAGAAATAACGATTCCATTTATTTTCATATGGTTCTAAATATACAACACGCTTGATTCCTGCTTGAGCAATGAGTTTACTGCATAATTCGCAAGGTTCATGTGTTACATAAATAGTAGCACCTTCTAATTTGTCTCGATCTGCGTGCAAAATAGCGTTCATTTCTGCATGAATAGTTCGAATGCAACGTCCTTGTTCGTTTAATAAACATCCTACATCTGTACAATGTTCGTGGCCGTGTATGCTGCCATTATATCCAGTTGACACAATCTTATTATGGTTAACTATGACTGCTCCTACTTTGAGTCTAGTGCAAGTTGCACGTTCAGCTGTTACTTTTGCAATTTCAATAAAGTATGCATCCCAATCTTTTCTCATACAACTACTTGCACTCCTTCTACAATAATTTTGGGGCAATAAAAGAACCGATATAAATAGAACATATTCCTAAATTGAATAACCACATTGTGATTTTATCTTCTTTTGATTGATCTTGATGTTTTAAAGTGTAAAAATAAAACACCATGTTCCAAATAGCAAAATGAGTTAAAATCGTAAGAAATGCTTGAGCGTTCATATTTTCTTCTCCTTTTCACGTAAATATAAATTAATATCAATCTGGTCATTTTTGAGCAACCTATTATCTCCATTCCATACATAATTGTTGAACTGGACATTTATCGCATAAATAGCTTTCTCTTGGATAAAACCATCCTTGTTCAATAGTCTTTTTCATCATAGTGATCGATTTATATAAACGCTGATAATCTTTCTTTTTTCGTTCTACGAAGAAAGACTGGCCGCTACGCAGGTGATGAATACAAATACTGTCCACCTGTTTTTTAAAGATAGACTCAAACGCCATTGCTTGAAGTGTAATATCCATATCTGTTCGTTGCCAGAACTCATTGTATTTGTGATTCCCTGTTTTAAAATTCACGATTTCCATTCCTCTTGGTGTTTCTCTAATTAAAGGAATATGTCCTTTCACGGAAAAATCCGGCCCAAATGGAACACGGAAATCAAGGTTTACAGCAATCACTTTGTCTGGCTTATGTTTTTGTTGACGATAAAATTGATGCAACATACCAATGGCTTGCAGTTCTTTTTCTCGTTTGTCACGATTTCCATTGTGCATGATGTCATACAAATTGGTTTTTCCATACCAGATGTTTGCGAATTTTTCTTTGATCTCATCCATGGATAATAAAATGCCGTCTTGTAATTTATAGTAGAAATAACTAATGGTACTCATGATCGCTGCATGAAGTCCATCTTCTTCTCTCATTTTTTTATTTAGTTTATCGATTTTAGTGAGTTTAAATTGCAATGGACATGATTTAAAAGCATATAAATCACTAACTGTAATTTCCAAATTTATCACCCTCTTTATAATGCATCTATAGGCATACCAATCATATATGGATTATGCCAAACTAAATTTTGTTTTTGTTGGGAATTTGTATTATAGGAATAATTATAGTGAATTGGATATGGTGCTCTTGTATAATATTTTTTTGCCATGTATTTTGCTTTTTTCTTCATATACATTTCGATTAGTTCCATAAAATAACCTCCTATGTTTGTGAAGATATGATTTAACTTCTATTTGATCAATTAAAACCATTTTTATTTGTTATATTAATAATATTTTTATTTGTATCCCAATTAATAATAAATCTTTCTTGATCTATATATGGATCTTTATTGAAAAATGTTTCTTCATATGGATCTTTATTGAAGAATGTTTCTTTGATAATTTTTTTATATATTCTTCTATTTTTATTTTCTATTTGTTTTATTTTCTTTTTCTTTATATATACTTCAATTAATTCCAACTTGAATCCCCTCCTAATATTTATATGTAAAAGCGGGAATATATCCCGCTTTTTATTTATAGATCGCATTTTAATTGTGCCTTACAGTTATTACAAGTATGACATCCTCCGGAATCAATAACAGTTCCTATTTGACAAATCGGGCAAATATCGCCAATATCAGTTCCTACTTTTCGTTCTTCTTGTGGTTTGTTTATTTCTTCTTGAACATCTACTTCTTCAACTTTGTTTTCTTCTGCAGTTAATGACAATACTTGAGCATCACGACTGCCATCCACATAGACGGTGCCACCTTTTGCTCCACCTTGATATAAACGCTCGTAAATGGTTTGCACTTGTTCTACTGTATACCCTTTTGGAGCGTTTACCGTTTTAGAGATAGAGCTGTCCACCCATCTTTGAATGACACATTGTACATCTGCATGCTCTTCTGGGGTGAGATCCATTGCTGAAACAAAATAATCTGGCAGTTGATCTGGATCTGCTTCTGGATGATGTTTTAGATATTCTTCAACGATTTTTGCTTTTACTTCAATGAATTTTCCTAATCGACCGCTACGGTAATACGTAAATGCATAGTAAGGTTCAAGTCCGGTACTGCAACCAATCATGGTTCCAGTGGATCCAGTTGGAGCAACAGTGAGTAAATGCGAATTGCGAATACCATATTTCAAAATGTCTTGACGAATATCTTCCGGCATTCGTTTCATATATCCACTGTTAATAAATCTCATGCGTAATTCTAATTCTTTTTCTTTGTCTTCATGTGTTAGGAATGGGAATGATCCTTTTTCTTTGGCTAATTCGATGCTAGTGCGATACGCAGTAGTGGCAATGGTTTCAAAAATTTTATCTGTTAGTTCATTGCCTTCTTTAGATCCATATCGAATACCGCATTTAATTAATAAATCATGTAATCCCATAACACCCATGCCAATACGACGTTCTCCTAATGCTTGTTTACGGTTTTCTTCTAAAAAATAAGGTGTAGCATCAATGACATTATCTTGTAAGCGAACTCCAATTTTGACTGCTTCTTTCAGACGTTCCCAATCCACTTGTTTTGTTTCAAAGCTTGCCATATTCGATAAATTAATTGCCGCTAGATTGCAGACGGAATACGGTGCGAGTGGCTGTTCTCCGCAATTGTGAGCAATTACTCCTTCTACAATACCCCAGTGTGTTTCTGGTTCATGGAAATCATATACTTCTTCAATTTGACCTGTTTCTTTGACACTTATTACTTTTGGTGCTTTTTTCATTAAAATGTCTTTTAATTTCTTCATTTTATATGATTGAATAAATCCAATGTAATTGAAGAATGTAACCATATCTTTGTACTTTCCAATATTTACATCATAGCTTTGTTTGCAAGTATATGTTCCATTTTCAAAAGATACATCATGTTCACAATTTGTTGTAATATAAGCTTCAATATCAAACAGTTCGTTTAAAATTTGCTTTAATTGATGGGCCAATTCATAACAAGTGGTTTTATATGCGATTCTTCCTACACTGAGTACTGAACCATTTGCTGAATACATCCCTTTCAAAAATGCTCTTTTTTGTTCATATGTCCATTTTTCAAATGTACTTGGTAATGTTCTATATGGCAATGGTTTGGAACTAAATCCTAATTCTTTTAATATTTTATTGTATTCTGTTACATACTCTTTTCGTTTTGTTCCATTCAGATTAAAATATGCTCTAACTTCATTATCTTTCTTCCCAAAATTAATTTCTAGTCCTTTGTGTCTTTTTGATGCTAATCTTCCAGTGTTTCCATCTCCTTGAATGTACCCATATTTTACAAACTCTTTTTCTGTTTCTTCGTTGTGGAAAATGTATGGCATAATTTGTTTGCCTGCTAAATCTTTTGCTTCACATTCTTCTCCATTAATTAGCATGAAGCGATGATCTTTGGTGCATCGGATTTCTCTTTTGTCTGACAGTTTAATAATAACAGTTGGTTTCTCTCCTGTTTTCCATACACGACCTTTTGTAGATTTTCCATTGATATTGATAATGTTTACTTCTTTTCCATCTAACTCTTTAAATGTTTTGTATCCTTCATCTGTTAGTATTCTCATATCCCCTGTAAAACAAGGGTTGGTTGCTACTACTTTTTGTCCGTAAGCTTGAGCATTTGTCATTTCATTTGCAGTATCAATGAAGAAGATACCTGGTTCTGCAGAATAGGTAGCACAAATATTAATAAGTTTCCATAGTTCACGTGCTTTAATATATCGATATGTTCGTATTTTTAATCCGGTTTTTTCCCATTCACGAACATCGCCTACTTCATGCCAATGTTTATTGTAGTATTCCATCTCCTCTGGAGTGTATTCTTCAATAGCTGGAAATCGTAATGGATAATCCAAATCAAATTCCACGGCACGCATGAATTCTTTAGTAATACATACAGAGATGTTTGCTCCAGTTAAAAAGTCAGGATTGTGTACAGACCATGTGCCACCTTCTTTTAATTTCTTTTGAGCTAATTCCCCTGCTTCTGTAACTGTACCCATATTTTCCACTACAGCTTCTAAGAATGCTCGTTCTTCATTTGTTAATGGTGTAAATTTGAGTTTCTCTTGTGCTGCTTGTTTAATTTGCTCATCATTTGTTGTTTCAATGATATATCGAAGAACATTAGGATTTTGCATTTTGGATATGATGAACTCGATAATGTCTGGATGCCAATCTGCAAGCATGATCATTTGGGCACCCCTGCGAGACCCGCCTTGTTCAACGAGGTGAGTTAATTTTGCAATATCATCAAGCCAAGATACTGCACCTGAAGATTTTCCATTTACTCCACGAGCTAATGCATTGCGAGGACGTAATGTAGAACCATTTGTCCCTACTCCACCGCCACGGCTCATAATCTCCATTACTTTTTTACGATGTTCAGCAATTCCTTCTCGTGAATCTTGAGGATATGGCATGACATAGCAGTTAAAATATGTGACGTTTGCTCCGGATCCTGCTCCATATAATACTCGACCAGCTGGAACGAAATCTAATCGATTTAATACTTTATAAAATTTTTCAAACCATTCTTTTTGTTTTTCTTTTGTTTTTTCTACTGCAGATAACCCTGTTGCATTACGTTTAGCAATCTGTTCGTAATAAAGCTCCAGTGGTTTTTCAATGCTATCTAAATGTCGTGTAACAATCCCTGTTTCTGCTTCTTCCCCTTCTAATGCAAATACGAATTCTTCTTCTACTTGAATTTTGGCGATTCGTTGATCCCAATCGATTTCTTGAATGTATCCAACACCACGAGTAGGCCATTTTGGATCTTCTTTAACTGTGAGAACAACTAAATCTTTTTCTTTCAATGTTTTTAATTTGGTGTCTTTAAATGAATATCGGTCTAACATGACTAATCGGGAAATTCCTACGAAATGATGTTTCATGTCTGGTGTAATTGGATAGACTTGCGGAAAATGTTCAATATCTTTATTTAATGATTCTATAAGTTCATCTGTATACATAATAATCTCTCCTTCACTTCCACTTTTT
Organism: Parageobacillus galactosidasius; assembly: GCF_002217735.1. Taxonomy (NCBI): domain Bacteria; kingdom Bacillati; phylum Bacillota; class Bacilli; order Caryophanales; family Anoxybacillaceae; genus Parageobacillus; species Parageobacillus galactosidasius. Next base: position 1,417,067 of record NZ_NDYL01000001.1, read on the forward strand.
TATTTATCTTATTTTAATTATGTATTGTGCTACAATTAGATGCAATTCTTATTATAACTCAAAAAATTTTATAATCAATATCTTGACAAAAAAGATAAACCCCAACTCAATATGTTGGGGTTTATTCTTCAATTTTTACATCAATAGCTTCATTTTTTACTAATCGGTGGGCTAATGATACTAAATGTTCTGGTGTTCCCGGCTTTGGCTCTAATAATTTGGAAGGTGTGTTTTCTCCTTCGTGTGCCTCAATAATACGAGTAATACCCTCCCATAATGCTTTATGTAAATCTTTTGAAACTGGTTCTAATATTTTGGCAGCCGCTAATGGATGAAGATGTTTAAATCGATCGCTTAATTCATTGAGTGCTACGTCACTTAATAATACACCGGTTAAAATGACATCTTTAATTGGCGATTTTACTTTATCATGATCTAATAATTCTTTTACTACTTTAAATACTTTCTTTGTGTAAGCTACAAGCTCTTTATCTTTCCAAAAGCTTGGTGGGCTTGCAACAATGGCATTGTGCGCAAATGCACGAATGTCTTCGGATTCAATTGCTTTTAATTCATTCTCGAACTTGGCTACACCTTTATGTTGTTCCATCTTTCCCCTGCCCCCTACAATTAATATCCTCTTTGTTGAGCTAAGTGTGCGGCATGACATTTATGATGAGCGTTATATCTTAATTCCCAATCATCATACCAACGACCAGAATCTGTTTGTGTACTGTTTCTTCCCGGTTGTTTAATATCCTGGCCGCAGTAGCGGCAGTAGACCGGACTATTTGCTTGTTGCATCGCTTGTTGCATCATAATTTGATGAAAGTTCATTCCTGTCCATGCAGATTGATTTCTACGAACCATTTACTTCACCCCTTTGGAGTGTTTATTATCTTCTGATAATGTAGCTACGATAATGTAACCTTTTTTGTCCACAACTAGATTAAGATAGATTTCTTTTTTAAATAACTTTGCAGATTTATAATAATCTGCAAGCCCTTGATCATCTGGTGTTTCAAATCTTGTTTCATATTCCTTGCCATTCTTTTCATAAGTGACAAAAGTATATTCTATTTTCCCTTCTCTTTCTTCTTCAATATTTTTTACTTTTACATGTTCTATAGTTTTTAAATTCATAAAGTATTCTGCATCTTTGCATCCAGCTAGTAATAATAAAAATGCGATAATGGTAATTAATTTACTCTTTTTTATCATATGACATCTCCCTAATATAATGATTTATTCGATTTTTTGCATATTGAATTGTTCCTTCTTCTGTTTGGAATCCACTAGTCACTGAGCGTGGTTTCAGTCTTTCTTTATCTTTAGGTTTAATGCGCACTTTAAATATATTTCTTTTATCATCTCTTTCGATTTTTACAATCAAACCTTGATTAACAGTGTGCTTTAGGAATTCAATTTCTCCATGTTTTTCAAACAATGTTCTAGTATAATCGTCAATTATATCTATAGGATTCTCTTCAATAAAACGATATGGTTTTTCTCCAAATGGCTCATATATCCAAGGTTCATTGGTGATATAGTGATCATCACATTCAAAATAGTATTTTTCTCTCATTACACAATCATCAAGTTTTAATCCACCTTCCCGTTTGATAAATCTAATATTATCAAATCGAATCGCTGCTTTTTGTCCCAATTCATTTGCCAAGAAAATAGTAAATTCATTTCCTTCTTTTTTCATCACTTTCCTAAATGTAGGTTCTCTATCAAATACACAAATTGTTATTACACCTTGGAAGTATTTTTTATTGGTTCTGTTTCTATTTTCATCTAAAATGACACCCAATTTTTCTGTAAACTCATATTTTTCAAATTCACCAATGATTGTATCATTTAATACTGCTACTGCATCCATTCCGTTAAATGATGTAAAAGTTTTTACAGGTGTTTCTTTAGACTGATTCATTTTTTACCTCCTATTCAAACTGGCAATATCTTTTGAATGAATTTATACCCTTCTATGGTCATCTAAATCGATTCTTTCACGAGTAAGCATGAAAGCAAAAGTGGATTCATTGTGAATTTCTTTTTTGTGACAAATGCCGTCTATTTCATGCAGCTTACAATTGACACATGCGATATAAGCCGGATTATAATTTCGGCATTTATAATCTAATGGACATTCGACAAAATTAGGGCAATTTGTATAATGCCGAGGAAGATTCAACATATCTTCTTTACCATAGCGTTCTCTTCTCTTTGCGTGAATGGTTACTTCTCGAATGCGTTCTTTTTCATAACGTTCCCTTAACTCTAATCGTTCTTCATATTTTTTTAACATGCGTTGTTTTTCTACAGTAATCATACACATCACCTATTATTCTTCTTCTTTTTCTTCTTCATTAGGTATAATTCCTAATTTCAAGCAATCATTAAGTGTTAAAGTGATTTTGTCACGATCTTTTTTAACTTTTCCGGAAGAACGTTCTTCAATATTTTCCAATTCTTCAATGCGATAAGCTAGAAAATCATTTTCTTCATGAATTTCATTCATGCGTTCTTCTATTTTTTTAATTTCATCTACTAGTTCTAAATAACGAGGATTCACAATTTGCTTACCATCTTCATCAATAATCATTTTTGGTGTAACTTGAAATTCTTGTTTTGCTTTTGTGTATTCTTTGCTGAGTTTGTTAATCTCCATTTTATTGTCATCGATTTTTGTTCTCATATGTTGCTCCAATTGTTCTAGTGTTAATGTTGGTCCAATTAACATATGCATTCTCCTCTCTTTATTTTGTATAAGTTACTTTTACGTTATCGAGATAGTATCGAATCCATTTAATAGAACCCTCTGTAGAAGTTTGATCTTCATAACTTTGGAGTGTCATTTCTGAAATTTCTTTCGTGCTATCATATGTTCCTTGAATTGTTAATCCTCCATATTGAATTTTTATTTCTCCATTCTCATTTCCAGTAATGATCAATTTTGCATTAGTTTTAAATCCATTATTATAAAAATAAGAAGGATCAATATAAGATTCAAAATAAGCTTCAAGAACGTTTGTATCATTTTCTTTTTTATATTCGATTCGATCCGTCAATAAACAAATTGCTCCTAAATTCCGAATGAATAATGAAAAAATATGAGATCCGCTTTTTGGCGTAACGGATAATGGTGCAATATCCATTTCTATTCTAAATGCCGAAGATGGAGGAATCGGATCACGGAATGTTTGTTTGAAATCACTTAATTCGAATAACTTATTAGTAGTATCATACTTTGCTGTTAAAGAAGTAAATCCATATGGATATCCCGGCTCGTTAAAATCTCCATAAGCAACGGTTTGTGTCAATTTTGGTGCTACATAGCTTTGTTCTAACTGAGACAAGTTATTAGCACGCAGCTCTGCTTTATAATTATCTTCATCATGGTAAATATCTAGTCCTAATGGATTTTTATTTGCTGTTTTACTAATCAAACCAATAATCACTTTTTCGCCTGGATTTTTATTATTTCGGATCTCGAATATCCATTTCTTCTCGCTTTCGTAACGGGTGCGAATAAAGTCAATATCGTGTTCTTCTTGACTACTAATAGGAAATGTAAATACGCCTGTTATGGATTCTCGTTTTTCCGCATATCCATTTTGTGTTTCTTCAATGTAGGCGAGGAATTCTACTTCTTTGCTGCCATCTTGCTTTGCTTTTATATTGCGAATTTGAAAGCCACAATTCAGTAAATGTGTTTTTTCTATATCAAAATAATAAGAAAATAGCAACATACTCACTCCTTTATTCCGTTAAAATGCGCAATTGTGAACTATCTTTCCAGCTTTCTAAGTAAGTGGAAATATGGATTTCTGCATGTCCTTTTTCTTCAAATGAAATGATATTCTTTTCTTCGTCAAATTTTGTTTGATAATCTGTTGTTACAATATGAGGAATAAATCCACCGATATTGATTTCAATTTCAGTTAGTTCACTCAACTGACTTTGAATGTTTTTCACTAATTCTTCTTTTGTTGCTTTTAAGCTTTCTATAATGGATAACATGTCATTGCGCATATCTTCTTTATGTTGCTGATTTTGCTTGAGAATATCAATTTGTGCAGTATCTTTGTGATTAGCTTTCATATCTGCAATTAAATCTTTCAGGTCAATAATGTTTTCTTTTAATGTGTTTTCGTTTTCTTGGTATTTCCGAATAGTTTCATCTAATCGAAACTTTTGTTTTGCACTGTTTTTAATGAATTGTCGCAAATACTTTCGTACCAATGTAACGTTCATATCAATCGCCTCACTTATAATTCATGAATATGTTTTCGTATTACTTTTTCTGCTTGTCTTCTGCGTTTGCGCACTTTATCATTGGTTGGCTGATACAATCCCAATTCATTTTGTATTTTTTGTCTTGCTCGCCGAATGACTTCTGGAGAAGTTGCATGCACAATATCTTCTAATGCTTCACATTGATCTACTAATCTCCAATATAAATAAATTAGATAGTTGTCGTTATTTCTGGCTTCGGGAAAATGTTTTAGAATAAATTCCACTTTTTCAAACTTATGTTTTAATTCTTGAATCATATTTGTGTATACGTCAAATGAAAGGTATACAGCTTCCATAGTGGCAACTCTCCCCCGTGGTTTTGATTTATCGTTGATGGATAAGTGCCGCATAACGCTTGCATGCTTCTAATGATGCTTCCACAAAATAAGATTGGCTTGGAATAAATTCATAGAAACGAGTTCCTTTGAATGAACCAAATTTGTTCTTACTGAATTTTACTTCGACTACTGGCATTTTAGTTTCTTCATCTTCATGCAACCAATAAATATCTGCACCTTCTTCTTTAATCCCCACTTCGTTGTATAGCAAGCAAATCAAGTTTGCTTCGTATTCTAAACGGTTTGTTTCTTTTAAATCATCATTCGTTGGTCTGCGGTTGCCATTTAATTTACGTAAATGCGCTGTGCAAATAACTGTAATGTCGTATTCTTCTACCCAACCTTTTACTGTTTGTGCTAAGTAATCCCACAACGCTTTATCTTGCAAGTTACGTTTTTCTGTAGTCAAATCATAAAAACTGTCAATACCGATGATAATACGAGTATCTTCTGGCAAATACATTTTTAATTCTTTAATGCGTTCTTCCATACTCTCTACACTTGTTCCGCCATCCAGCGCATCTCGCAAACTAAAACGATGGATATTGCGATATAAATTTTTTAATCCTTCATTTCGTTTTTCTAAAATCTCCGGTTGATCTTCAAAACGCTCTGGGTTTTTCGCTTGTGCAATCGTAATATGCTGATCGCACGCAATCCATCTAGGAAGCATTTCAAATGCAGTATCATCAAATGAATTATACTCACAAAATACGTTTTCGTTTTTCTCTGAGATTTGTTTGAGCATTTGCATCATAAATGCTGATTTACCTACGTTTGGAGAAGCGGCCAGAACAATTAGCCCAGGTTGAATGCCACCTTCAATGGCAGCATCAAATAGCGGAAATCCAGTTGTTGGACCGCCAGTTTTCCCACGTTTCCATGAGTAATTATCCACTGCTTCAATTTTGCGCAACATTTGTGATTCAATCGGATTTAGTTCACGATTGTAAAGTTTTTCTGGATTTGCTACACGTATTTGATTTTTGTTTTCTGGATCTTCTACGAAGACATTTTGTTCTGTTTGTATTTGTTGTTCCATTTGTTGAAGAATTGTTTGAAAGTTAATAGGTGAATTCGCTGCTGTGTTATTCCACATAGGCTTGCCCCCTTCTTTTTGTTCATGATGCTGTGACGGTCTCTTTATTTTCTTCTTTGTTTAATTCTTTATTGAATATTGGACATTGATCTTTGTCGCATACGCCGCTTAATCGTTTAAATGTTTCGCAGCCATATCGATAATGATGGTTATATACGGAATTAACAATGACTTCTACTTCTTTTTGAGGTAACGGCGGTGTGCAATTCTCTTGTGCCCAAATTTTCATTCGATATAAAGCTTCTTCTCGACTTATTCCTTGTTGAAAATAGAAGCTCGTCAATGCAGTTGCGCTATTATTTCGTTCGTCAATGGTTTCCCGGAAGATTTTTTCTTTCATTGCTTTAATGCATGGAGGTTCTACTTTTAACTCCATGATTTTTCCTGTAAACTCTTTTTGTTTTTCCAATCGTTTTGTCCATTCTTCAGCAATTCGTTGAAACGCTAATTTGGCTTTTGTAGACAATGATGGTTTAGGAATAGGAATTACTCTTGGTTGTTGTGCTAATACTGTAATTTCTTGATATGTGAGTGTTTGCAGTTCTTCATAAGTGATCGGAATTTTGTACATTCCGCTTTTTCGATTAATGCTATTAACCATTCGAAACATTCGTTTATCGTCATATACTCTAGTATCAATCGTTTCATGTTTGCAAAATTTAGCGATATCTTGTGCAATTTCTTTATAAATTAAATGCAATGATACATGTGGTTCAATTCCAATGGTTTGTGCGTTCACTACTACATGAATACCTTTATATCCAGAAAAATAAAATTGAATTTGTTCTTTTGGTACTTGCAAAATTACTTGCAGATATCGAACTGCCATTTTTACATCTTCTTTGATTTTTTGGAAATCATCTTCTGTTTCAATATTGGTGTCAAAGTCTAAATAAAAATCCCCATATTTTAGGCTGTCTTTAGCATTAATCAACCATCTTCCCTTTTCATCTTGATACCAGATTGGATTAATGTATTGCATCATCGTGTGATACACACCGATGTTTTGAAAATGATAACGAAACATATCCACTTGAGATGGATGCAAATAATGCTTGCGTGTAAAAGATCTTTGTTGATTTGGATAAACAATATCTGCGCCACATTCTACAAACACCATGTTTTCTGTCATTGCGCTTCCCTTCTTTTAAACACTCGATCAATCCCTTCTAAACGGCTTGCGCTTTTCTTTAATTGAATAGCTTCTTTTGCTTCTTCAATGTATTTTTCTAATTCAAATACATTTCTCAATGGCTTTTGTTGATTGTCTTTTCTAGTTGCTTGTGCAATATCAATGGCAAACAAGATTTCATCAATGTCGTACATTCCTAAGAGATATTCAAAACGTCCTGTATCTTGTTTAATATGATGTTCTGTTGGATTCATACCATTGGATTTATACCAATATCGCAACAGATCATTCATGGTAAAACATTTTTTCATTTCTAAGAAGAAAGGTTGATCAATTCGTTCATAACATTGTTTTTCTTTGTTATACACTAATTTTGTTGGCGCAGAAGTCTCTCGTAATGCATTATGATAATAAAAAGCATCTGGCTCTAACAAATTGCCAGGTGGTTGCTTATTCCCCATGATTTCCTCCATATGATAAATGTTTTTCACTGCAAGTGGATACATTTGCGCAAATAAATCTAATTCGTTTTTAATCTCTTCCAATGTCCAACCTTTTTCCAATAATTTATCAATAGCATCCAAAGCACGTTCGAGACGTGCTTGGATGTTTCCTGTTTTTTGAGTGATTTGTGTTACAAAGTAATATGCCAACCACTCTTTATTCATCTTTTCCAGCCTCCGTCCCCTCATGCGGTGATGGTTTCTAAGTAATCATTAAATCCTTTGATGTTTTCTGGCGTTAAATAATTGATGTTTGCTTTTTCATCTTTGAAGTAATCTCGCAAGTATCCAATCATTTGACTATCATCTGTGATATTTAATCGTGCTTTATGTTGTTGATATCGTTGCAATTCAGCAATAACTCCTTGTTCTTGCCATGGATTTGTGGTTACTTGATTTTGTTGTTGCTGTTGTTGTTGTTGATTTGTTGATGATGATTGTGTTTGTGGTTGAACATTTACCGGTGCTCCATATTGTTTCGTTTCAGGCTGGTACTGATTAGGCATTCCCGCTTGTTGTGGTTGCGCATAGAAATTTTGTTGTGTAGCTTGATAATTTGGCTGTGAATCAAACGGTGTTTGTATGTTTCCTTGTTGCATTTCTCTATCTGTTTCTTGAATAGTTTGATACATTTGCGTTAATTCTTGTTGCTCATTTGTTGCTATCGGTTGTTGTGCTGGTTGCTGTATTTGTTCAGGCCATATATGATATTGTTGGTATTGTGGAGGTTGATCCCAAATTTGTTGTTGATTCGATTGAATCATGTAATTTGGATTTTTTTGCAACTGCTGATATTGTTGGTCTTCTTCTTCTGCTTCCATTTCCACTTTGATTTTGGAGTAGATTTCTTCTCCAACACCAAACATGGAAGCACATTTTGTAAAGCAGTTAGAAGCAGCTGATTTATATGCTGAATCTTGATTGTTTACTCCACCTACTGCAACTTTACAGCCAAATTGTTCACGATATCCGATGCCTGGAATAAACATATAGCCTTTTACATGATATACATATCCATCAAAATACCATTGCCCTGTTTGTTTGTTATATGCGTATACTTCTTCTCTCCATTGGTCAATGATCCCAAAATCCCAATATGTAATTCCATCTACAGCATGATCTAGAATTTGTTTTACCGTATTATGACCTATGTAAGAGACCATTTGGCCGTTTTTCCCTTTCTTTTGCTCCAACCACTCATCTTTGCATTGTTTTAATGCTTTCTTTACTTTTTTGATTTCATCAAAGTTTTTTGGGAAGAATTGTTCAACAAGAACTGGGCGCAAGGTGAGCACTCTCCTTTTTGTTTTTATCTAAATCATAATGTATTGTGTTACACACGAATATAATAGCATGCTGAACACGAAGAATCAATAGGCATCTTCCATTTTCTTTAATTTTCTTCTTTTTTCTTTTGTTTTGATAGTATTTCGATTCTTTCTTCTAAATAGGCTTGTCGCTCTAATGCACGCATAGCTTTAGCTTGTATCTCTGACTCGACTAACCGAATAATTGACTCTGGAATCCATTTATCAAGTCCTGCTCTTGCGGCATTAGCAACGCCAGATTTCCAATAGTGATAAATTAAACCAAACGTAATTGCATGAAACAGGAATCCTGGAGTTCCTAATACATAATCAATGAAATTTCCCAATGCCGGATATAAGCATATATAAATTGTTCGGAAGATACCTTTGATTCCGTATTCAGAAGAATATGTTCGATCTTTAATGGAAGCGGCAACTCCCATAATCCAATCGTGAATAATGATAAGGATTAATAATAAGACCACAGCGGTGTGATCCTTTCCATAAATTTTTTCCATCATTGGTGCTACTGCTGCTCCAAACATAACAAATATGCCTGTGTCTGTATTCAGAACGTTAGATAAGCTCCATACATTGATAACTGGTCTCATAATAATCTTCCCTTCTTAACTTTTTGTATAATGCAATCGAACGGCATGCAAGCATGGATTCACCCCATTCTCTGTAGATGGATCAGGATATAAGTGTGTTTTTACCCATATACGTTTTGCTGTTTGGTTGTCCCATTGTACGTTTGTAATTGGCGTTAAAATACCATTATTTTCAATATAAACTTCATAATTAAAAATGGTTCCTTCTAATAAATGATCTAATCCTTCTGTTATGCTGAATGCTTTTCGATTAGTGAAGATATGTTCAATTCTTTCAATGTTGTAAACTCCTACATCAGACATGTCAAAAGGTGTTAAAACAATACCACCATTTGGATCAAAAATGGAGAGATATACTCCAATCTCTTGCGCCCCTAACACAAATACTTTTTTATCTTGAATAGTAATTGGATGTTTTTGCACTAAAGTGATACGAATTTTTTGTACTGGTCTGCTTGGAAAGTACCATTTCTTGCGTGAAGAGAATTCATTTATGTTAACAGATTGTAATTCAATCTGCTCAAAGCCCTCAATTTGTTTCCAGCTGCCGTTATATTGAATTTGTATATCTTTAATCTGTATTCCTTTTTCCGGGTGAGGATGAACAAGAATGGTATTAATATTAAGGTTATTGACTAACTTTAATGGCAATTCAATTTCTAGGATGACATCTTCTTCTTCTGGTGCTTCTGCAAAGGAATAAATGACTTCTCGCTTCCAATAAGAGTTGTTATCTCCATTAAAAGCATTCTTAATATCATTTTCGATGATTGTTCCACCTGTATTTGTTCGACCTACTTTGACAACGAGATCTTCTGGCACAATTACTTGCTGATCTTTTCCTATGGCATGTGTTTTCGGTATTTGATGAATAATTGGGATGGTAGCAAAACGGTATTGTAAATCAATTTGACAGCGTGCTTCTCGTTCGTTTTGGTCTTGTGTTTCTGTTGGAAATTTGGTCGTCATATCCTCTACAAAAGCTGTTTTGAAAAAGCGACCGTTTATTAATTGATCGTTTTCTAACTCAGTTAGTTTTTTCTCTAATTCGTAAATGCGACTTTCTAAGATTTTGGTGTAATTTTGTAAAGCAAGGTGTTCTGATAAGATGACTTTGTAAGCTTCTTTTAATTGCAGTTCATTTTCATTAGATTGGCGATATAATTCTAGTAAATCATAATACTTATTATCTTCGTTCACATTATATTCATGAGAAGAAGTAGGGCCTCGAAATCGAGCCCCACCACCTTTACTGATAGGCATTCTCATAAGTTTGATATCTCCTTTCTAGCTCCCCTAGCTTTTTATCTAGATATTGCAATTTCGATTTTATTGGTTCTAATCCAAATATGTGATCTTCAGCTACTTCTACTTCTGCTACAAAGCTAACTGTGATTTCTTTATGATTGGTTAATATGGATGAATCTATCTGCAAGCGATTTTCAGCAACTTGATAAAATGTGTTGGATATTTCATCTCCATCTAATTTTACCATAATGTGATTGATTTTTCGTACAACGATATGAGGCAATAATACGTATTCATTGATATTATTTTCAATTTGAAAAGTTTTAGTGCTTGAAATCATAATATTTTTCTTTGGTTTTTCTGATTCTCCTTCGAAAAACGATTGAATGGTTTGTTGCTGTAATTCTGCGAAGTCATTGATTGCTTTCCAATTTTGGCGAATTTCATAAATCTGCTCTTGGTGGCTATGCAAATATTTTTCTGATTCTCTTGGACCTCTGTATCTTGCATTTCGTTTTACAACGTTCGGTAAAGGATAATTAGGTATATATGGTTTAATATCATACAATGTCAGCTCATCTTTAGGTTGCTCTTCTGGTTCTGGATTTGGAATTGGCTCAGGTTCTGGCTCAATCTCTGGTTCAGGATCTGGAGTTGGTGTTGGATCTGGATCTGGTTGAGGATCAGGTTCCGGCTCTGGTTCCGGTTCAGGTTCTGGTTCAGGATCCGGCTCCGGTTCCGGTTCTGGTGCTACACGTTCAATTTCATATACAACCCAACTCTCCACATATCCAATATATGGCCTTCCTGTATATTGAGGAGATGTCATTGCTTCATTTAATGTTTTCTCTTCTACCCAGTTTCCGATAGCAATATCCAATCGTTCTCCATATTGAATAGCGGTAGATTCACCATGGCCAGATGATACAATTCTTTTAATCCATCCTACGCTGCCATCATCATATACATATTTAATCCCTAGTATGCTTCCGAATTTAGTGCTTTGAAAGTTGTTAAATAAATTGATGATACGAATATGATGATCATTGTTTTTATCAACTTCAATTAAAAATTGTTCCCCTGTACTTAAAGTAACACCATTTTGAATTTCATCATAGGGTATTTTAACTGGAAATGGACCGTTAGGATCAATGAAATACAAATGAATTTCTTGAATTGCTGGTGTATTAACCATTGCGTTTCACCTACTTTGCTCGAAGACGTATTCTTTTGATTTTTGGAGTAATGTCTACAACGTTTGGGTCTCGACTTAATGTGGCTCTTAATATAATAGTATTGTTTTGTGTTACATTTGTATCTGATTCATAAACAAGTTGGAAAATACAATTTTTTGGTTGATAATTTAATACAATTTGTCTTTCGTGGATAGAGAAATAGTTCCGATTATTAGGAGAGATATTATGATACAGACTATGAACATCTACATATGTTAAAGGAATAAGGTCAGCTCGTATTTTCTTTTGTTTTGCAAAATTAAACTTCCCTATATAGGTTTCATACGGCAGGTCTTCTCTTTTCATATCCTTCCGAAGTTCTAAATCACCCCAATGATATAAAATTTGAATTTCGTTCCATCCCTTTTTTAGATTTAACGTAACCTCATCATTGAGAGGAATTAATCGTTCATTATTTAAGTAAATAGAATATGTGCCTAATCGTTTTCTTGCTCCGGATGGCATAGTGTGAACCATCGATAAACTTAATGGCTGCACTTTTGGTTCTTCCATATATACACATGTGGTAAAACGATAAAAGTTTTCTATTCCTTCGTTTTGTTTTTGAAGTGTTAATACGTTTCCAATTGGTAAATAATCAATTTTAATAACAGATGGTTGTTCTGCATATAATTGTGTCCATTTGTTGTTCAATGGAATAGTTCCGTCAAAAGGAACATAACACTTTTCCCTTCTCCATTGATTAATGCCCCGGAATAGCTGTGCATTTTTGATTTGATCAAATGCTTCTTCGGTTTCCGTAGAGTTTTCATCTTTCAAAATTTCAGATACAATGCTTTCTCCGTTGTCTTTGATAAGTCGGAATACTTGCATGCCATTAATAACTTGACCGGTTGGCTCTGCTTTACTGGCTTCTACAGTTCGAACATATTTGAAATTGAATTGAATTACTTTTGGATATTTTGCTTGATCGTCATCGTATGAGCTAATTGGATACCAAATTAATTCATTGACATGTTTTTCTGGTTCATACAAAGCAATTTCATAATGAATATTGGTGTTAAATGGGATATCATCCTCATAGTAGCCGCTAATTTCTTGAATCGATTGAGAAAATTCAATCGGATTTGTGTATAATACACCTTCACTTACATAGCTTTTATTCATAATGGTTATATCTTTCGCTCCGAAATAATATTGGTATACTCCTGCAGAACGATCATCATGTTCTTTCTTTTCAAATATCATTTTAATGCCCTTTGCCCTTATTTTTGGAAACTGCCATACATCTCCATGAATCACTTTACGATAGTTGTTTTTGTCCGGCAATGAAATAAATTGAACTCCATCTGTAGTGAATTCAATTTTCATGTAAATTGGTTTTCCATGATGACCAACATATCGAATTTCATTAAATTCTTCCTCTTTATCAAACATAATGATTAGTTCTGCCCTCATTCCCATGCTCGTTTCTTCTTCAATAGAGCCAGGAGTTTTGCTTTTTACTACCTGCCACCAAGCTGTATTCAGATTCCCATCAAATGCACGTTGAATACTTTCTAATGCTTCTGTTTTTTCTGCTGGCATTAACAATGAAAACTTTACGTTTTTTGGATTGATAGGGATGATTTTTGTATTGGCGATGCTTTCTTTCAGTGTCACTTGCTGATTAGATAAATCAACAAAAGCTGTAGTTTTTTCTTGGTCAATCATGGACATATCTTCAAAACTAATGGTTTGACCTTGAAAATATTTAAAATCGGCATTTCCTGTTGTCATAATCAATTCGTCAATTTGATTTGATAAGCGTGATAATTCATTCCATAATTTATTTCTTTCCGTTTCGATGTAATAAAAATTACTCATGATTCGTTTGTGTTGTTCAATGGTGGCTTGATAAGCATCACATATATCCGTGTAAATTCTTTCGATATTTTGGTTATGTCGTTTAGAATCAGACACTTCTTTTCTGAAAAAAGTCAATGGATGAAAAGATGGAGCTCCGGGAGTATGTTCCCGAAGCCATTTGCTGAAATGATATGTGATCGTCTGAAAAGTAGGATATCGCCCATGTTTTAAATAATATCGAATGATGCGTTCAATTATCCTTTTCATTTGGATATCTCTAATTCCCATATGATTCGCCCTTTCTATTTATATACTTGTACGTTTTTGGCTACAATTACAGCGTTGTCATTATATGTTTGTTTTTCATTGACATCATATGGTTCAAAACGCACATCTTCTGGAACAGTATCGTTAACAATTTCATATCGTACATCAATTACTTTTGAAGGAGAAATTCCTCTGTTATTGATCGCATTTGTAATATGAGTTTGGAAATAACTACTAATAGCTTTCGTTAATGGAATATCTACAAAATCAACATTGTTTGTTGGTTTATTCAGTCCTTGACCCCAAATTACTTGTTGTAAGTTTGAATCATCGTTTGCCGTAATACTTTGTACACCAGACATTTTTAAATCCCAGAAAAATGTGCTTGGGTTAGATGCGGTCATTGGTCCCCATGCTCCTTGTGTGTAAGTATTATCTTCTGCATAAAGAGTTCCTATTTCAGTAAATGTAAATGGTCCAGAAGGTGCTGCACTAGATCCACCTGTACTTGGATCTACTTCTAGTTTTGCAGATATTTGATTTCCTAAAACAGAAACTGTAATACGATACACTTTATATTGCATTTGTGTCCATGCCCAAGAAGTATTTTCTGCAAGTACAGTTCTTGTCCAGCTTCCATTATAGCTCCATTTTAAAATACGGAATCCCGGTCCGTTTACATGTGATCCAGGTAGGCCATCAAATTCAACAGAATAAAAGCCGATTACTTGTCCAGAGGCATTTTCATTGACTCTGAAGAATAATCCCATCATGTCATCATCGCTGCCCCTGCTTTGTATTATTGCTTGAATTTTATAATCTGTATTTGCTAAATGAGCTTTATTGTACCAAGCAGAACGAGTGCCTTGATTCACAAGGTTAGTTAATTCCGTTCTTCCTGCATTATTAACAACGCTCCAGTTTCCTGGATCTGAAGGATTTTGGTTCCACTCTGTCCACTCTGTCATAAAGTTTCCTAAATCAATGGTTACATCTGTTTCATATAAAATCTCTGCATTTACAGTAATGCTTCCTTCTGTGTAAGCATATGGTGTGCAATCTTTAAGTGTTATGACAATAGTTTGCGACGATTCATTCTGGAAAATATCTCGTGCTTTAACCGTAATTGAAACATTCATGTCTGGGTAAATATCTAATTTTGGGTCTTTAGATGGCAAAGTAATTGGAATATTAGTCGAAAAATCTGTGCTTGTTCCACTAGCAATCAATTGATTATCTTTATATACTTCCCATCGATCAATGCCATTATTATCTTGTACAGTTCCAGAAACCGTTAATGTGTTATCTGGATTTAGCTGTTGATAACAATAAGGATTTGGCACAGAATTTATCGTAATTGTCGGCGGAATTTGATCTAATGGTGGCATTTCTGGATGATTATCAATAACATACTGCACTGGACACATACTATTTTTTATTTCTTCATTGATTAAACCAACCAATGTTGCCCCTTGTTTTCCTAAAACTGGAGCATTAGCATAATTACCTTGATTAACTTCCTCAATCCATGGGCATTCGTCTAATGATTTTGGTTTTCCTATCATTAAATTGGAATTTTTCACGGTATATGTTTGATAACGTATAGATTCTATCCAAGTCGTTCGTAAATCCCCGTATTCGTCTTCATAAACAGCTCCTAATGCAGTCAATAATATATTGTTATCTCCACTAGCTGTTTTAATATTCATTAAGATGCCTTTGAATAAATCATACCATCCAACCAGCACTTCACATTGGCCGTTTTTCGTTTCCACCTTATAAAGAGCTTTATAGTTTTCATTCAAATCAATTTGATAAATTCCCATTAATTGTTTTGCATCATTGTAATATTGAAACACAATTTTTTTCAGCAATTTGCAATCTCTAATTCGTTCTTTATCTTCTTCTAGAGGTGCGTCTGGATCTTTTTTATGCTCTTCTATGTTAAATTCCTGTCCAATACCACAAGAATTAGTCGCCCACTCATTGCCAAACACAACAGAAACGTAGTCATTAATGCCACCTAAACTTGGCGCATTAGAATAGTTTCCGTTTTGTATTTCATCCACCCATGTACTTGAATCTCTTTCTTCTGGATTTCCTAACATGAGTTCTAAATTACGGTTTCCTTCACTTTGTTCTAAGATATTGTATGCCCATTTTATTTGTTGGTTATCGTAAAAGTCTCGATAACGAACGCCAATTGCATTTAATTGAAATGCAGATCCGCTTTCGTTAAATCCGTTAGTAATCATGACTGTAACACCTTTAAAGCTGTCACTCCATCCAACCGTTACCCAAGTGCCTCCACCATTATTAAATTCAAATGGCAGCATATCTGAACCAATTTCTAATTCCATAATTCTGCGTTCTTCTTCATGATAATATTGAATGATCACAGTATCTAAAATGTAGCATCCATTTACTGTAGGACCGGAATCATTTCCTGATCCGCCTCCTTCACCATCTCCTGAACCGCCTTCTGATCCACCTGCTCCACAGGCTGTAATTGTAAATGTGAAGCTATCACTTCCAACTTCTTGCTCATCGTTCGCTGCTACAGTTACTTCAACAATACTTCCTTCTTCAAATCCTAATTCGTGTAATTTCCAATATGGAATTGTCCAAGAAAATGAAATGACATTAGAAGAAACCACATTCGTTACCGATGCCGGCCAATTTGATTCTTCACATGGCAATTCATTTGGCGGTTCTCCTATATTCATTGGATCAATTTCAATACCGTTAATAAATAATTTATATCCTTGAATAGCGTTGCCGCTTGTAATTGTTCCTACTATGGATAAATGATTGCATACACATAGGGTTGAAATTTTGTTATCAATGGATACTTTTATATGTTCTTGATTTGTCTCGTCAGATGGTCGATCTTCTTCTGGCATTCCTGTACAATCAATAATTTGCAGGATTTTGCTTGCTTGGCCAACTGTTTCAAAATCATATGCTTTCACAGTGAGTGTTAATATTTGATCCGGTTGAAAGTTTTGCTTTGGAATAGAAAATGAAAATTCCTGTTGTGTTCCATTTCCTTCTACTGTCGCAAATAATTGATTATTTATATAAAGCTCAATCATTATAATATCGTTAGGTCCTTGTGCGTATCCTTTTAAGATAAAGTCTTGATCAGAACACCACATTGAAACGTTGTTGGTGATCGTTACTTTTAATTTGTCATCGCCTGTGTCACTTTCACCAGATCCTCCACTTCCGCTACCGCCAGAACCTCCTTCGTTTCCATTATCAGAACCTCCTGCACCATCATTGTTTCCATATTCATTATCATCATCAGAGGGACTTGGCGGCTGTTCTAAATTGCTCCAATTTACAATTTGTTTCTTACTTTCTTGGCTGTCTGATTCATCATTATAAGTCTCTACTTGGAAAAGATATTTCTTTAATGTTGGTGTCATAAATGCATAATTCTTTTCTTCTGTTTCACCAGCAAAAGTATCATATTCCCCTTCTTCTGGACGAGTAAATAGAATTTTTAAACGTATACTATATACCGGATATTCGGATTCTAAATACCCGTATTTTTCACTTGTCGCTTCTTCTTCAGATACTTTCCCAATCGTATAAATTTTTGGCGGTTGATCTTCATATAATAATTCGTGTTCTATTGGAGTAATCGGATGCCATGTTAATCCATCGTCAATTGAAATGAAATATTGTATCCAATCATATTTAATCGTTGGATTATTCGCAAATAATTCAGGTAAAGTTTCATGAACAGACAACGAAATTTTGGTTAATGGCTTATCGAAATAAAACGGCTTTGTTACGATTTCTCCTGTCGTTTCGTATTCGCAAGACAGAATTTCAATGTCTCGGATACCGATACAATAACGCCATCCTTCAAAGCGTTCAACACCCATATCCACTGTACTTAAATCTACACGAGTTGTTAAATTGTTAATGATATTTTGCAATGAGTATCCTTTGCTGTCTTCAGCTGTTTTCATTGGATAATACACATTAACATCTGTTTTGTTCATATCCACTTTTACGCCTAACTCTTCAATATTGATTAATGGCCCTTCTACTCTTGTTGCATATTTCGGCTTGTATTGTTTCGTTACTGTATCAAATACATAATCTTTTGGATTTTGTATATTTGTTTTTTGCTCATAATAAATGTGGCCGATATCAGTATAGTATTTTTCTGGTTGCTCAAATAAAATAGAAATGACTTTTGCTTTCATTGGCGGAAAAATAAATGTATAATCCGTATCTTGTTTACTTTCTTTCAGGATAGATTTTGGTGCTTCTACTCCATCAGAAATTAAAATGTTTTTAACAATGGCCGGTTTTGCCCCATAATTTGGTGGAGTATACATGCGAATATTGATTTGGTTAATGATTTCTACTTTATCCAACACAATTTGAAGATGCAGTTTTAATACGCCATTTTCAGGTTCCCCTATATATTCTATAGTTTTGTCATCATATACTTGGTATTTCCATCCTAGATTTTTAGCCACTCTTACTTTTTCATGTTCTCGAAGATTTACTTTTTCATATTCAAACCAAGTGTTTGGATTACCATCAATGACTGCGCCATAATTCCCGTGATTATCTTCTCTCCCCACAAAAGAATACATATTTCCGCTAGAAATTAAAGGATCAGCAATAACGGTAATTTCGGTATTGTTGCCAGGAAATCCATTGGAATCTGCTCCAATAAGAAAATCACTATATCTTTTGTTTCCTGTGACAATCGTTACCTTTGCATTTTTGGCTACATTTCTTGGTTCTCCTCGTTTCGCCAATGTGACACCATCTTTGGTAATTTCCAAAGGAACTCCTGAAATATGCTCAAAATCGATTTTGTTTGTATTTAAAAAGTCGTCACGGCCAATACGAATGATGCCATCTTTCGAATACCCTGCATAAATTTCTAGATCCCTCATTTTATCTAATACTTCTTCAAATTCTTTCTGCAACATATCATGTTGCATCACATTATAGTTAAAGTCTGTATATAATGCTTTTCCTAATAAATTTGCTTCCTCGAATAATAACTCCAAGTCTGCTCGAATTTCATCTAACATTTCATTGTAATCTTCACTCCATGCTGGACCATGCTCCGTTACGTATCTCGGAATCATATGAGGTTTTCCAATAGAAGTAAAGAAGTCTTGAAATGCCTGAAATACAGATTGAATTAATTGCGGTTCGCTTTTAATGGTGCCATCTTCGAATTTTTTCATTGCTTTGTCAAATTGATATTTTGCTTGCAGGTATAACATTTTGGAATTTTGTTCTACTGGACGAATACTCATGCACTATTCCTCCTGATCAAAAGATTGGCAACGAATTTGGTAACTGTATAAACTTGGTGTAATACTTTCATATCCCGCATGATTTCTACGCAAAATAGCTTTAATTCGCATATCTGTAGCAACATAGTGATAATCTACAACAATGTTTTCGATTTTTTGGCCGTTGATTGGTGTTCCAAAAATAATCTTTTTCCCAATATGCGCAAATGTTTTTCCGCCATTTTCTTTTAATCGTTCTGGATCATACGTATTTGTTGTATAGTCAGTAATATTTTTAAATTCTTCTCCATTTACTCGAACAATAACTGGATAATAAATTTCTTGAGGGGTATATTTAGTTTCATCTTGATCGTATCCTTCTTTTGTTGGATTATATTGAAACAACACATCTCGATACAAATAAGGATAATATGTTAGTTCAATCGAATTGTTATGATCTGCTTTTTCGAATCGTTCTCCAAGTTCACCGTTTTTATTTATAAAAGGCATTGGTTCAATTCCTATGTCTTGTTGATCAATACGTATGATATAAGCGTCATCCACTGGTTTATAATCTGCTGTATAGATACTGGATGGCGAATAATATTCACGTTTAATGCCAACTTTCTTTCCATCATCACTAATAATATACATGTCTGGTGTCATCGGATATCCATTTTGACGAATGGTTACAGTTTCTTTCGAGACGACCGGGAAACGAAATTCAAAAATGATTAAGTCCATATTTCGAAACTCTGGATAATCCCCTTGTACATTTTCTCCTAATAATAATTCACCTTCTACATACTTTTGTTCTACTGGCAAAATAGGCTTCCAATCTTTCGGAAGCGGGTTTTTCTTAAAGGTCACATAATATTCAATATCCGTAATTTTGACTTGTTGTTCTGTTGATTGTTTTGTGACAGGATCTATTTCTTGTCCACCAATCGTTATATAATGATGTTTTTCTTTTGTACTTAAACTAATTTGACGAACATTACTGTTAAGTGGAAGCGGCTTGCTGACATAAATAGAAGTTCGATGATATTTGCGGCCATAAACACGAATATCATATGCGCCATAAATGTATACTAATTTGTTTGTCGCTAACCATTGTTCTGATAACATTGGGCTTCTTGGATCTTTAACAATTTCTTTTTCCCCTTTTTCATTTATGGAACGCAAAGCCAATAATAATGGGTTTTTATAATCACCCATTTTGATGATTTCTATTGCTTTTTCTGCCGCTTCTACAATTCCTTCTTTTCGCAAAATCATCGCCCATTCTTTTAATTTTTTCAAATACAACTGCCATCCTGTTAATTCATTCTTCTTATCAAACTCAGCTATACTTTCCCCTGGTTCTTTGAAATCAGGGATTAAATCAGGATCCGAAGCAATTCGATCCCACATCTCCATGTTGTGTAAGTCATCATAACTAACGATAAAATTTTCTTTTTCATAATTCTCTTGCCGAATTAAAATACGGAGTTTAGATATTTCTACTGATGGAAATTGAAAAACCATTCGATCTGTTGATTTTTGACTTCGTTGATAAATATTAGGATGGTTTGGCGAAATCAAAGAATACATTTTGCCGCCACTGTCTTCTCGCTCATAACCATGAATCGCAACAATTTCTAATGGATAAGAACAATATGGCACAAATTGAATTTCGGATACAGTGGTTAATCCATTTAGCGTAATTTCCAATTCACAGATAGCTCCGGTTTTTGGATAATCATGATAATCATGACTCCATAAATCTTCTATATCTTGTTGAATTACATCATCTACAATAATGGCTTCTGCCCAAAAAGTATCTGGCGATCCATCAATTGCATTTTCAACAGGATAACGATTATTACTTGCTTCTAATCCTGTTCGATTTCTTACTTCGATCTTTGCTAATTTTCTTCCATAACTTGTTTTTAATTGATCTTCTGTTTGCATGCTTGCTAATTGTAAAGCATATCCGTGATTTTCTGCATTATATAAAGAAGATAATGGCTGCCCAAATCGGTCTTTTCGAAGTAAAGTTAATAGTTCTTCACTTGTTTCTGTATATTGAGGAACTTTAAAATCCTCATGAATGGCTTCAATAAATTGATCAGAATGATTGATAAGCAATTGATAACGCTCTACTTGTGTTTTTAACATATAAATTTTTTTGCGAATATCGGCCAGTAATGACTTGGATAGTTGCTGATTATCGGATATCAGTGCTTCAATTTGATTGGAGGCATCGAATAATGTTGCTAAGTCAAATGCTATTGACTCCATGTTTTGATTATATGCTTGAGAATTCGTTCTTCCTTCTTGGTAAATAGGAAAGAATGTAGGTGTTCCATTGTATGATTCTAATTGCTTTAATAATGTTTCTAATTCCTTTTTTAACTGTTCCTCAGAGCGTATAATCCCTTGTTTTTGTTTGAGTTCTAATATCTCTAACAACTTTTTTCGCTGTGTTTCAGGCATGGTCAGCAAAAAATCATCTAAAAATTGTCCCATATGATATTCACCTCAATTTCCTTACTATGTATGGAAAAGACAGCTATGAGTAGCTGTCTTTATTTATAAACGATACCATGGGCTCCATCAAACGGCTCCCATTGTTGAGTATCTTCATTCCATTTTTCTAAAACAAAATGACTTAAATATGGATGATCATTGTAAGAGAAAGTTGCATGCACCATTCCATTTTTAACTTCCACTTGCAGCCCTTTTGGAGTAATGCTTTCTTTAATAATATCCTGATGGTTTCTCATAATGGAGAAATCAACTGTCCAATTTTCTCCTTTCATGACTTGAATATCTTTCATAATATCAGCAAGTGTATTTTGGAATTTAGCAATTTGTCTCATGTACTCACTATTTTTTTGTACCATCATTTGCATGAAAATAAGAAGAAAATCTTTTGGTATTTCTTTTAGCTCCATTTGAACAGGAAAATATAATTTTACTTCTTCTTTTGGGGCTGCTGTTAATGTGACTACACCTTTCTCATCAATAGTTCCAGAGATAATATTCCCTTCTTCATCTGTAATGATGTCTCCATTCATACGAAGTACTGTAACCTCCCCTTGGAGGAATTGAATTCCTTCAAGAGGAGGCAGTGAAATGGTAGTTTGATCTAAATCATGATCTAATTCATATACATATGGAAGATACAAATCCTTTTCGCTAAGTGTTTTTCCTTCCATAGCGATTTCTTGAATCTTTCGTAATCGGTAATCCAATTTTAATCCATCTTCTACTTCTGCTTCTACTGAACTGACAGCATTATCAATTTCTGCATTAATCCGCTCATCGTAACCAACAGCTTTGCCGCCTCCTGCTGTTTGAGCGATTTCAAACATTTGTTGTTTTAAATTCTCAATTAGTGTTTTCAAACGTTGTCCACGTTGCGCTACTATATCGAACGTTGCAGTATTTAATTCTGTTAGTGCTTCATCTGCTTTTACTAATGCAGTAGTAGATCTTACTCTGTTGCTGTTGATAGTATCTAAACTTGTTAAGATTCTACCTTTTTCTTTGCGCCACTCATCCACTTCTACATTCATGCCATTAATTCTTGCTTCTAACTCATTTACAAATGGAATTAAATCTCGTGTGTTATAAACCGGCATATTTTATCCCTCTCTTCTTTTCTTATTTTAACATGAAATGTGTTACAAAATCATTAGATTTCTTGAATTTCTGTAGAAGCAGGATCATATAAAATGTGAGGAAATACAAGCACGTAATCGATATAAATAGTTCCTGTCGCTTTTGGATTAGGATCATTCAAGATAATGTTGACATATTTAATCGTTTTTTCTTTTGTAAATACTTGTTTGTAAATTGCCCATTCATTATCGTTAATTAAAGGTGCTTGATATACTTGTTTGCTGTCGTCTTCATGAACAACTTCAATAGTAGCAGCAGGCCGTGAAACCGCCTTGCTGTCTTTTTTAGCTTTAATTTCTACTCGATAAGCATTATGTGTTTCAAAATGATAACCAGGAATCGTGATTCCATATCGTGCATTATTGTAAAGAACCAAAATATAGTTATCTCCTGAACCAAGATCCATATATTTAATTTCGTAACTTCCGGCATCTAATGCAGGATTATGATACGTAATATGCTCTCCATTATAGAATTCAGGATTTAACAATAAATTGTTTTTATTTTGATCAATTTGTGCAGGATCATAATACTCAATAATTGGAAGTACTCCATATGCTTTATGCTTTGCAACAGCAGCTTGCACTTCTGCTTCGTTGAATCGTTGCAAAATTGTGTTTGGCAAACGAATAATGATAACACCGTTTTCTTGATAAGCTTCTCCATCAAAATATCCTATATCCCAATGGTATAAGGATTCTTTATTCACGGTTTCAATAATTTCTCTTGATAATGCTTCGTCTAATCCACCGCCACGAGAACGAGTATCCAAGACAATCATGTCTTGCTCTATGTTTGAATTTGCTTGTACAAAGATCTTCCCTAATCGGAACATCGTTGGATCATAGTAATAATCATTAGGATCAAACCAGTGTTCTTCATCTGTGTGATAAATAGTCTGGCTTCTTTGTGTCCCTTCAATAATATTTCCTTGTATATCTCGAATCAATGAAGGACGTAAATATACATTAATAGGTTTTGCTAATAGTTGCATACTTGGCTCTTCTATCATTTTTTGATTCTTTACTTCTATATCAATTGGAATCCAATGAATAATTCCTTCTTCAGTTACTGTATATCGATGACCAGGACTTGGATTTAAGTCTAAATGGAAAAATTTTTGATTTTGAATAAATCCTCGATAGGTGTACCAATCTTCTTTATAAGCATAACGAACAATTACTTCATCTTGCTCACGAATGCGATCATGCAAGTAAATAATTCCTTTTGTTGCATCTACATCTGCAATTCTTAATTTTCTTGCATGGTTTCTTCGGATTGCTTCTACTTCTAAATAACTAATTTGATATTCCGAAAATAATGCAATTGGTGCATATCTGGTTTGTATTGAATACTCATCTAAAATAATTGGATGTTCTCGTTCAATGAGAACAATTGGCCGATCATAAAATTCTTGATTCACATACTCTGGAATGGAATATTCTAAAATAACCTCTTTTCTTTCTTCTGGACTAGATGGTGCATAAGACATTAACTTTGGATACGCAACATAAATTTGTGGAATTTTTTCTTCTGGTTCATAGTAAGGCAATTCAATTCGTTTTTGGAATTTTCCATTCTTAATACGAACATACCAGTTTTCAACCTCAATATGACGTTGTTCTACTTTTGGTTTTTCGATTCGTATCTTCTTAGGATCTGCCATCTTAATAGCGAAAATCGGAACCGCTTCTAAATCTTCGTAATGTGTCCATGCCACTATATCAACATCTGCATTTCGTTTTTCTTCGTCAATCACGGAAAATACTTGTAAAGGACCATTACCATTTGCAGCGACAATTACATTTCCTTCGTTTGTTTTCTTAATTGCTTCGTATGAATCAGGAATGTAACGACTATCTCGTGGAAATCCTGCTTTTTCAATACTGTCTCGAACGTATGGATCACAATATTTCCGAACATTTTCTGTAAAAATTGCATGCGGATACCCTGTTGCTTTTAACCCAGTAATCTGACCTTCAATTGGAATCAAATCTGTCATCGTGATATTTAGGAATTCTACACGTTGGCTATAGTTAAATATACCAAATGCTCCTTTATTCCATTTTGTGTCCACCGTGTATACCAGCTTCCATTTTTCTTCTTCTGGTAATCCAGTTTGGAAATATAATTTGGTTTGATAGCCAATACATTCAATACGAATATTGTTTTGCCAATTTCGCATCCACCCTTCATTGGTTGTGGTGGATATTTCTTTGACCAATGTTTTGACTCCGTTTTCTACTTTGTATACACGTTGATGATATGTTCTCCATCCTTTATTCAGAATATAGTCAGAATTCGATGTTGCACTGCTTCTTGGTGTATCTGTCCAATCAAATAGAGGAGCTGGTTGTTCGGAGCTAACCCTTGATGCTCCCATCATTGGATTGATGTCATCAGCTTCAATTGCATAAAAGTAGAAATTATTTTTATCTTGCACACGGAATAAAACACCGATTAAATCATCATCACTGCCTACAGGCTTAAATGCAAAATCAACTTTATAATCTTTAAGAGAAAGATGTTGTTGATTATAGGCTCCTACAAATTTATAGTTGTTTTCTACATCTTTTAAAATATTGTCTTCAATCTTCCATGTTGCTGCGCCAGGAGTTGGCTCAATCATAATTGCTCCACTTGCTCCAACAGCAAATAAATCTTTCATGTCTGTAACATTTTTCTTTTCTACGTACACTCTGTATTTTAAATCGAACTCTACCGGTTTGTATGTTGTAAACAAGCTAGATAATCGAATTCGATTCACACCTAATTGATCTTGGAATTGATCTACTGGCATTTTGACTAATCCATTTGCGAGACAACGGAATCGATAATTGACACGATGTTCTTGATCCGTTGCAGAAAATGCCCCTGTTGCTTTCCCTCTTTCAATGCGCAATAAGATTTCATCAATCGGAATATCTTTTGGTATATTTAGTTGCTCATAAATTCCATCTTCTCCAAATACATTGACTAAGTGTTTAATTTTTTCTTCTTTTAAAATGGTGTCTTCCGGCAGTGTAATCCATTTATTTAATTGAATAATTGGTGGCTTTTGTGCTTGCACAATAATAGTCTGATTATCAGCTCCTAGTGATAAAGAAACATTTTCTCCACTTATTAGTATTGGTGGATTCCATCTAAAGTTTACTACTTCTGATGGAATGATATCCATAGGCAATCGTTGTGGTGTGATGTCAATGGTGAAATGACCATCTTCATGATATTGAACTGTTCCAGCGCCGTATACATCTAAGCCGTAAGTCGTTGTATCCCACGGTTCAATAACAGTGCCGCCAGCTAAAGGACTATCAGTTCGCCCCCATACATATCCAATTCCGTTTTGATCAATATCTAAATACAGTTCGCTTCTATCGCTTTGTGCATAATAAGAAAACACCATATATTTTGTATTTGGCCCATATTTCGATGTTGCTTCCTGAGTGATTTTATCTTTTAATAATTCTTCTACTGTCTTATCTGAAATTCTTTTTTGTTCTTGGCTAGTGAGTGTAACTGGATATCTATCTGTGCAAACAGTTAATACATCTAATTCGTTATAAATCAATTCATACCATTGTGTCCACCGTTGAGATGTACAAAAAATACCTACACTTCCTTGTGTATACGTATTATCAACGGCTTCACATACTAATGTGCCTTTATCACTCGAATCTGCATTTTCATTGATATACACTTTAAAAGAGTTTCCAGCTACAACTACTGTAATTTTATAAGTTTTAAATGGCTCCCATCCTTTTCTTCCTGGCTCACTATAAAATAAAGTTCCTTTTGTCGTGATGTCTGTAAATGAACATCCGGTTACGTCATTTTTGTAAGGTGTACCTGATTGTGGTGACACTTTAAAAATTCTTTTCTTTTGTTTACCGAATCCAGCATTTTCGTAATCTACCCAGTTATTAGTAATATATTTGTCACTTGGTTCATACCATCCATCTGAGCCTATTTGTGATGAAGGCACTTCTGGATGATAATGCAAAGAAGTACAGCCTTTTGAACTAAAAATAATTCGACCGACACCGTTAACAGCTCCTGCAATACTTCCGTCTCCATCTTTACTTGTATACGTATATGATTCAGTATGGAGCTTTTCTTTTTCCCATGCAAACATATAATAGTGTTTGCTATCTTTCACCCGGAAAATAATACCGATAACGTCATCATCACCAGGATCAATAATTTTTACTTTTGCTGTGAACTCATAATCCGTTTTATTGGCCATGCTTTCCCCTTTTGGATTTACTTTTTGATAGAAACCAGCTACGTCTACTTCGTTTACTTGTAACTCTAAATAAGAAAGACCGTTGCTGGAAGATTTTAATTTCCAATCATTCACGGTTACTTTCTTTCCAAATGCTTGCCATTTATTTTTATCTACAACATCAAGCGGTTGAGTTGTAAATCCTTTATATATTCCCACATTAGCGCATGCCCACCAGTTTGCAGTAAATACAGTTGTCCGGCGAATTTCCCCTTGTCCTGTAACTTTAAACGCAAAATCCCATTTTGTTTTCTGCCGCTCTGCAATGACACTGCATCGATGTGGAATTGGTTTGCTAATTACTCTAGTATTTTTCTTTTTCGCATTTTTCCATTCTGCGGTTGCTCGATTGGACTTTGCTTCTGCGATTGCTTCTTGTCGTTCTTGAATACGTGTATCAACATTTGGATTATCTTCAGCATTCGTTGTAGTGTATAACAAATTCCCAGCAGCATCATAAATTTCATATGTTGCTTCTTTTGGAACAGACGGTGTTCCTAATGGCAATGAGAGATTAATCATATCTTTTATATTTAATTTTGTATTCCCTGCTGGTATTCCAATATGTTTCCACTCTTTTGTGTATTCTAATTTTTCATGGTTTAGCAAGGCTTTTGGATCCATGACCCAATCGTTGATATATCCTACAGTGACTACTTGATCTTTACCTGTTTCGTCTTTGTATTTTGCTACAATTTTGTAGTTGAACATATCATAAGTTCTTGGATCATTTTCTGATTTCTGCGGCACATATATTTCATATCCGCCTTTTTGTGGATTCTCCACAATTTTATATACTTCATCATTTTCAGTTGCTTGAGCAAAATCTGTTTCGCCTACTTCTTCATATGCACTAACTCCGTTAATAATGCGAAGTTTTCCGCCTTCTAATAATGATTTTGCCTTTCCATTGACTACTAATTGATTTTTTCGATTACTATACAGTTCAATGGTATTTCGTACACTTTGAATGTTTTCATTTGGCACCACATCATCAATATGGTTGTAACGCACTTTGAATGTTTTTTCTTGATTTGTATTAAAAGCAAGATATATTTTTACCCAATAAATTTGTGGGTTTTGTTTCATTGCCATTACATAGATTTCATATTTATATGTGTCATCCAATGGATTTCCGTTTTCATCTGTGATTTCGATTTGTGTTCCTGTATATTTGACAACTTTATTTGGTGTTCCTTTTTGACTGTCGTAATGATATTTTAATTCAATTTTGTAATACAAAGCATTATCAGTGGTATGTTCATTTCGTTTAAATTCACGAGTCAAATAAAAATCTTTGGATGGGAATACATCATATGGAGGTTTTGGTTTTACCGGCTCATATTCAGAATGGATATTTGCGTATTGCAATTTTCCCGAATGATCAGGGATCACAATAGATTCTAATTGATCTTCTGGAATTACGTTATCCGGGATTGATGAAGTGTCTACTAATGAAATGTTTTGTTCTGGATCTAATCGTGGAGTATGGATATAAGCAAGATTTACATCTTCTTCTGGAACTTCATTTCCGACTCGAAGGGCATATGTGTCATTTTCTAATTTGCTTTCATATTCCTTTAGCTGCAATAAATCTTTTTCAATGGAAGACATTTATTCAACCTCCTATCATGAGAAACTCAAGGTCAAAGGAGTTATCCTCCAATGACCTTGATATATAACATGTTTTCTGTTGTTTCTTCTCCCATATCATAAGATGCTTTTACTAATATGACTCCTTGTTTTTCAGAAACTCCAGATAGAGTAAGATATACTTTTCCTTTTTGGTCTGTTGTTTTGGTTTGTGTAACGGTATTACCATGTGTATCTGTATAAGAAATGACAATCTCTTTGCCGTTCATAATGTACCAATCATCATCTCTTAATGTACATTCAATGGTTACAATGTCATTTTGTCCAGCAAATATTGCTGATTTTCCTGCTTTCATTTCAATGAAGCTTCGTCTTGGTTTATTTGGAACAAAGAAGTTTAACAAACAGTGATTTTCAATTCCTTCGCATTCAATTTTGTAATGTGTTACCTTACTTTCCGGTACTGGCGGTTGATCATAGAAGTAAACTTCTCCTGCTTCATTCGTAGTGCCTGTGTATACTTCTGTACCATCTCGATAAATGCGAACTTGTTTGTTTGGTATTGGATTTTCCTTATCATCTTTAATGATACCAGTAATTAATACTTTTTCAAGACCACTAGTGCCAATTCGATTTGGTGATACATGAATATATACCAGTTTTGGATACTGTACTGTTTGTTTTGTAATATACAAGAATCCTCGATGATTATGATTTAATATCGGATTCATGACAACTTCTTGAGCACGATAAAATGGAGTGTCTTTACTTGCTTCATAAATAATTTCTAATCCATCTAACAATGACGGATCATGTGATGGATAAATTTTTATTTTTGCCACATCATTTTCTACATCATCATTCATCTCTAATATATAGCTATATAACAAGCAATAAGTAACTTCGATGATATCTTTAAATCCAAGTGTTTTCATAAATTGCAGACTAGATTCTTCTTGATTCCAGATAAAGTCCGTTATTTCTGTTCCGTTTACTTTTACTTTTAATGTTGCCGGATCTATATCCTTATAACTCAAATAATATTTTGAATGCCCATTGCCGCTAAATACTTCTTTGTTTTCAAATGTCAAATTCCAGTTTTCATCATAGAAAGTTACCTTTCTTAATACACGCCCACTTTTATCTCTCACAATAATTGGGCTACCTTGTTGCGGCCGAGGAGAAATCGTAGTTTCATGATTTTTAATATCCACGTTTAATCGTTTTATATGATGAATTTTATTAGCGTATAAGTAATGTTCTTTTTCATTGAAGTAATAATACCCATTGTGAATCATTGGATGCCATGGAAGCGGCATAGATTCTTTTATTTTTGCTTTAATGATGTAATCAGAAAATGAGCCATCAGGAGATAACTTAATGTCTTTGGTGTTTTCTGCCCATACTGTAACAAACGGATTGCTGCTAAACACTTCGACTTTTTCAAGGATCACACTATCATCATAATGATCATTGGATGTTACGGAAATAGGAATAGGAGAAGAAATCGTTAATATTTCTTGATTATTAATTTGATATGCTCGTTGATCTTCTATCCATGAGGAATACCAATCTGTATACCAAATATATTTATCCATGTAATTAGATGAAAATGTTACGGTTTTATCTGGATTAATGGTGTATGTGACACGTGGATCGCTTACATCAATGAATGGCCCTTGCACGTTTGTTAACCCTTCTGGTAAAAACACAACATTGGTTGGCACGTTTACCATGTCTGCTTTTCCTTTGTCTTTAGAAAAATACGGCCGTTTTCCATTGACTTTTCCATATCCAATATATTTTCCAGATGTCCATGGTTCATATCGTGGCTTAGGAGCACAATGAATGCGAACACGATCATTGATTTTATCTGTTTTAATAATTGGTTTTCCATTAATCACATTAATCGGTGATTTTGTAATTTTGGTATTGTATTGATCAAATGAAGATTCAAATCCCATCCATACTTCGTCTGTTGTTTTTGGTTTAATTTGCACTAATAGAAAATGAACATCTTCATGTCCATGATACATTACTTCTCTAGTGACAGGATGCACATAATGTTCTGGCATTGGAGGAATTGCCACCAAGATATCTTTTTGGTTGGTTACAATTCCGGTATTAGAAATATCTGCTGGATATATACCTTCATACCATTCTGTTGTTCTCATGCGTATATATCCATCTGGCCATTTCCCCACCAATTCAATTGTATCATAATCAGGATTCACCGTTTCTTCTCGCCATTCTAAACGATAAATAGACCATGGATTGCCGTCAAACTCATCTTTTAAAGAAAGAACTTTTTTCCATCCTTCATATGCATATACTTTTTTCGTGAATTCTTTTTTAGTGATCACTACTTCTGGATTAGAATTCCACATTTTTAATGTTTCGCCTTCAAAATCCCAATCTTTATCGTTTTTGGTTGGTTTGATAATATTTAATGTTTTGCTGACGATAGTATAGTTAGGATGTTGTACTAACCACTGATTAATTTCTTTACCAAAAATCTCATTGATGGAACTAAACACAATCTTTGCAGTCAATGGATTCTTCTGATCTGGGTTAATGGTCACTTTGCCGCTTTTCTTTAATTTTACTTGTTCAATCTGACCAGCATTTGGAGGGTTAATTGTAGATACTTTAATCGGACCATACACTCCACTAACAGAGATAGACCCGTTACCTGCTGTTGCAGGATCTTCTTCGCCAGTCACGCTTGTAATTTCAAATGGCTTGTTTCCTGCTTTGCTTTTTGCATCATTTTTTACATAATCATATGCACTATTGGCTATAGTTATAGTTCCACTATGATTAGTAGTACTATAACCTGTTTTTGGAATGCGCCCGGACATTGGCTCCCAATATGAAACACGAATACGATGAAATTCTACTGCTTGAGAAAATGTTGCTAAGCCAACACTTCCTTTTTCAAAGCCAGGTGCTACATCAAATTCATACACTAATTTATAATTGTTATCATCAAAATCTCCAATTTTATAACTTTGTGTATAAATTTTTATTCTTCTGCCTGTTAAACGTATCTTAACGCTATTCATCATATTCATATTCCACCAGTCTTGTTTCCAACCAGTAGTTGGCCCTTTCGGAGTCAAATGTACTTCTTGCATAACTCCATTAGTGACTCGATATACACGAGCATGTTTGGTTCCCCATCCATTGTTTTTAACATAGTTATTCCATCTTTGAAGTTGAGCGCTTGTTAATTGCATGCCGCTATAGTAATTACTGATACCTAAATCAGATAGTGAACAAGATGTCATGTATTTTGCATATTGTGCTTCTGCTTTATCATGAGAATATGGTGGTGTAATATTTCCTGTTAAAACATTGTAACCATTTAAACTCTTTGGCCGCCAAGAACTGACAACCTGTGTATCTGCTTCCCATAAGAATATATAAAAATCATTTACTTTACCATTTTCTTGTTTTGCTCTAAAGATAAAGCCTAGAATATCATCATCCGCTCCGGGCATGGAATAAATTTTTCCGCCAGATATTAGTCTCGCATATGGGTCATTTCGAAGTCCTGTAGCTTTGATAGGTTTAAAATCAAATTCTACCTCATAATTATCCCACTCATAAAAGCTTTTTGCCACAATGCCACTAAAATGTGATCGGTTGTCAATCTCTTTTACAATTGTGCCATCTTTTTTCCATACATCGTTAGGTCCTGGACCCATGAAATATCCTTCTTTACTTGTAAATAAATCAGCTGCATTTTGTACTGTGCTTACTTCATATAATCCTTCCCATTTCACAGCATATCGATAATCTTTTTTTGGAAGCATGGTACTTAACGTGAGTTCAGCTTCCCACTCTCTTTCTACAGGAAGCGGTTTTTCTTGTGTAACAGTAAATTCCATGCTTTTTCCTGGATAAGCGTCTACTCGATGTTCATATTCTTGTTCATTGTCTTCTGTGTATAAATCCCCTTTGTAATGAATTCCATATTGAAATGAGATTTCTGGATAAATCATCGTTTCGTGTTTTCTCTTTCCACGCAAGCGAACTCCATATTGAAAAGAAGCGTTGGCTTCCTCTTGATTTGGCTTTTTAACAAGCAAATCATCATTATCTCCAATACCGGAACGAAAAGCATGAACCTTGGATTCGCTTCCTTTTCCTTTTGTATATAACAGCGTAGAATGTCCGTTGCTTTCGATATATTCTTTTTTCTTGCTTTTATCAACCCAAGGTTCATCGTCTTGATAGTTAGGTGGAATTTGATTAGCTAATTCATCTTGATCCAATATCGGATCTGGATTGTACATAGCTTGAAAATCTTCTTTCTTTTTCACCATATTTTTTCACTCTCCCATCGTTTCGGATCAAAGGTATAGTCTCGCCATACTTCAATATCCGAATCCCACATGTTTGGAAGATAACCTACTCCGGTCAGATTCTTATCAATCGTATCCCAAAATCCTTCATCCCATCGAAATTCATCCCACATAATTGGAGCCACGGTACGAATGTATTTTACCCAGTTGCGAAATGCTTCTGTTGCTTGCCCATTAGGGAGAAATAAAATTCGATGCAATTTTTCATTTTGCCGATCATGCAATTCATATTTCTCAATACCAGGAATAAAGCTGACTGTATGTTCTTTTCCTTGGTAAAGAGGATGTATTAAAATGTTGCTTTCTTCATCAATTACATATTGATCTTCATTTAGCGGCTGTCCGTCTACTCGTAATGTGCGTGGATCAATATATAATCCTGATTTGTTTTTTAAATAAAATGCTTTACTATCATCTTTCCATGCAATTCGTTGCACCATGTCTAATTCTCTTGCAATGCCATTGGTTAATCCTTCGTCTGAAGTATTGGCAGGATAACGAAATACATCTAAAATGCGTTCTTTGAACGATACATTGGGTTCTAAGTATAATCGTCTAACTCCTACTAATAATCCGATATCATCTAACGAATTCCATACATGAAAAGGAACTGGCTTGCTTTCAAATTCATATACCTGTCCTTCTCGTTGAACTCGGAACCATAAGGAAGGATATTCTACTTTCGAATAAAAACGGCGTTTATCATAATCAATGATACCGCCTTGATTAGAAGGATTGAAAAAGAACTCACGTAATGTGTCAAAAGCTTGAACAGTTTCTTGCACACCATTGTTTTGATACCATATTTGTATCTCATCGGTTTGTTTTACTTCCATTAATTCATACATGTAAATCCAATCATATACATGAATATCTGCTGTACCGATGTATTTTTGTTCAGAAATCCATGTTAAAAATTCTTTTATTTCCTCAAATTGAATGCCAAAGAAATTCAAAAAACGCTGCCCTGTACTTTCTTTGGTTTTTCGAATACGGCTCCAACGTGGAAATTCATTTGCTAATTCTTGAGTATATGAAGAATACCAATAATAATTAACAAACACTCCGTATAATCCAACTTCGTTCGCTTTGATAATAATCTTCTTATTTTTCGTATCTATAATATATTCTACTGGTTGCCATCCTTGTTTTTGTTCATCATATTTACACACCAATGAATGTTTTGCTTCCAATGCTGTTAACCGATTTTGATATGGAATTTCCATTTGAATAGATTGTGTTACTGTGCTAGAAAACAATTCGAATTGCAATGCTGTCGGTCGATAATCTCGATAATATGGGTGTTCCTGAGTTTCTAAAATCGGAGAGTCTTTATATAGCGGTTCCTTCTTTTGTTCCCATGTAACCGGCTGTTCACTAATAATATGAATATCTTGATGAGTTATTTCATAACTCATTATCATCACCTCAATTAACTATTTGACACTCCCCGTGACTAAAGTCAGGGGATTCTCTGGTGGTAGTCGTATGCCATTTCTGACATCCGTAGTTCCCCAGAGTTAAGGGTGTGCCATCACCCCTCCTAAGCCAGTGCATATAGCAGCTTAGGCTGGCAGACTATCGCTTTAAGCTACACCATCTGCCACAGGTGCATACATAATATTGAATGCACCCACTCGATCCCGATGAGTTTTATACCCACAACATTTGCACATGTATTTTCGGTCATTTGCTTTATTTAATGTTTGACATTTAGGACATTTTTGGCTTGTGTATTTAGGATTTACATATTCGACTTTTATACCCTCCAGATTTGCTTTATACTCAATGTATTTAGAGAGACGATAAAATGACCATGTGTGCAAATTCTTTTCGTTTTTACGGCTTGTTCTTGCCGTGTTTCTGATATTCGTTAAATTTTCTAAACGAATAACAGAAACGTTATTTTCTACCGCAAAATTTACAATTTGTCTGCTAATTTTATGATCCTGATCCTTCATCCATCGTTGTTCTTTATCTGCTATTTGTTTTATTTTCTTTAACTTCTTAGCTTTTCCTAACCGTTGACGTAATACTTTATATTTACGTCGAATATATTTGTTTTGTCTACCATTTCCAAAAAATCTTGTTTTGCCATTACTTGTTACTGCTACAGCAGGCACTTTTAAACCTAAATCTACGCCCATTATATTTTCGTTATTATTTTGTTTGTCAACAACTTCTACAGCTACTTGAGCCATCCATTTGCCCGACTTTTTAGTTATTCTTAATGTGCCTAACTTATTATTTAATTGCTGTTTTTGATAATCAGTTAATAATATCTTTACTTTGATTCTTTTAGTTTTTCCATTAACAAAAACAGGGAAACTTAAACAATCAGTAATTTTATAATTTTGATTGTTCCAAATGCATGCTGGTTTCTTTAAAATTGGTAACTTATTTGTCTTTTTGTATTTCTTATAAACACTCTTAGCATCTTGTATAGCTTGATTTTTTACTGCACTTGGTAAATTAGCTTCAATATCTTTTGATGTTAACTTTATATGCTTTGTATTAATCATTACTTGAACAATGCGATTAACTGTCGATATATATTCTTTTAAAATTTCGGTTAAATATTTTTCTTGTTCTTTAGTTGGAAGTATTTTAAATTTAACTGTTAGTTTCATAAATCACCACCTTCTTATACATTCTTTTGATTTTCAATGTATTTTATTACTGCTTCTTCTGAAAGATGTCCAACTGTACAACAAAAATAACTTCTAGTCCAAAGTGAAGGAAGCCTACTTTTTAATGATGGATATTTCTCTCTTAATATTCGACTGCTACGTCCTTTGAATGCTTGTATTAACTTATGAATATGTTGCCTAGGATCACAAGAAATAAACATGTGAACATGATCAGGCATGATTTCTAGCGCTTTAATCTCAACGTCATTTTCTTTTGCTACTTCATAAAAAATTTTTCTTAAATCTTTTTCAATATCTCCAACTAATACTTTACGTCTATACTTTGGGCAAAATACGACATGATATTGATTTAGATAAACAAGTCCTTTTTTATAAATATACTTATCATTAGACATTAGATAGATACCTCCTATCTAATACATATTATACAAAATATTAGATATATTGCAAGTATCTAATAATTAAAATTATTATAACAGCATTATTTCATCCCCGTGACTAAAGTCAGGGGCTTTCATAATGCCAATCTCGTAACACATTACTTACATTATAACAAAAAATAGCGTATTCAGCTATACAGCCAAATACGCTATTTTTCAGATTATAAGCTGTTATCAAATGCGGTGATAACATAGTAATATGTTCTTCCATTTTCAACAGTTGTGTCTTCAAATTCGGTTTCCGTATCTGCAACCATGCCAATTTTCACATAGCCAGTACCATCTGTTTCGGAGCGATAGATATTGTATCCAGCCAAGTTTTCGTTGAGATCTGGATTTTCTGGATCTTTAACTGATTGCCAACGAAGCACAATTTTCTTATCGTATGCAGTGGCCGTTAATCCTTGAGGTACAGAAGGAACCGTTTTTACTTGAATCGTTGCAGATTTTTGTCCTTCATTTGGTGTCTCTTCATCATCAATAGCTGCTACTGCATAATCATAAGTGCATCCATCTAAAGCAGTTGTATCTGAAAATACGGTTGTTTGAGAATCTACAGTAGATGCAACAGTCCCAATAACCGTAAATGCACCTTCAGATGGCCGTTTGCGGAAAATTCGATAACCGGCGAGATCTTTCAAGTTTTGACGATAAGCCACTTCAATATTGGCTTGATCAGCTGGTGCTGTTGTAAATGTGATGACACCATTAACTAAATCCATTGTATAGTCTGTTCCCTCTGTTTGTAGCACTCCATCTACTTGTACAGTATAGTATCCTGCCGCTACATCTAGATAAGTTAATTGGAAAGATGTATTTGCGCCATCACCAGTAAACTGATCTGTAAATAGAGCTGTTGTAGTAACAGGATCCCATGATAGATTGACTTTACCTTGTTCTACAGTAAATTGTAATCCTGTTACTTGAGCAGGAGCCAATCCATCTAACGCCATGGCACTGACTTGAGCCGAATATTGGGACTCTAATGGCATGAATTATTCACCCCTTTACTTGATAAATGATTTATAAGCATCTGCAGAAAGATCTGCAGAAGAACACACTTTTACCAATACAGGAGAATTTACTAAATCACCAGGTCGTATATTTCCTGTTTCACGATCAGGAATTAAATCAATACCGGCAGACATATAAATTTCATCTACAATTTCTGAACAAATTTCTCTGTTGCTTATATCCCATAAAAATGGGTGAGATAATATCTTTTCTAATACAAAGCTAAAAATTCGAAGCCAATCATATCCTCGATTTTGTTTCGCTTTTTCAATAGCGTATTGTTTCATTCTTTCTTTTTGTTCTTTTGTTAATCCATATTTGTAACGAAATACATCGAAGTTCTCATAAGTTAAAGGATTAATTGCTAAACGTCTTCCTACATCAATTTCATAAATGAAATCAGCATTAACCGCAAGACCAACGTGTGTGTACTCTGATTTGGTAAACCATCGAATTAACGGCGAAATAATGGGGTGATTTCCACGGACTAAAATAATGTCCCCGGTTTTAATATGCAATTAAACTCCTCCCCTCTATGTCTAATTTATTATATAATTGAAGTTTAATGGCTATCAAATTCAATTATTGTATTCTGTTACACTTCTCCAATGATTTTTCGTTTTCGTTGCACATGTTCCTCTCGATTTTTAAGAATTGCTTGAGCTTTTTCCTCTGCGTACTTCATATAATCAAAATACCAATCTTGCTTGGAAATATTGTCATTTGTAATTTGATGCATTTGCATAATACGCTCAAGCGATTCTTTAATTTCTTGATCTTCCGCAGTTAATGCCAATCCTTTCAATTGTTTATAAACAATACGCATGAATGCAAATACAACAAATTCCAAAGTAGAAGCCCCAATGCTTGGATTCACTTTATCCGAAGCGATTTTGAATAAGATTTCTTGCACTTTTTGTTGTTCTTCTGGAGTCAGTTGATGAAAATTCTCTGGATTAATTTCTCCGTTTCTAATTTTAGATTCTAATACTAATTCTTGCTTTACTTCATCAGGTACTAAACTAATGCGTTGGCGTGCCATGCGATATTCCTCCTTATAGTTGTTCAATGAGATTTGGATCTTTGTGAATGAGCCATGTGAAATGCTGATTATCCCATGCTCGACAGCGATCGCCATGGTCTACGGATAATAAGCAATTTTTCTTTGCTGGTAATTGTCCATTATGAAGTGCTTTACATTGTTCTGCGAGTGAACATTCAAAAACTAATCCTTCTTGTAATTGTTTTACAACACCTGTTTGTGCCATATCAATTCCTCCTTATGCCCATGTTAATGCGTAATTTAATAATTGAACATCAGCAGGAAGTTCTGCTTTTAATCGGATTTTATTATCTTTCGGACTAATATTATCATTGAAATAAAATAATATTTCTGGTGTAATAGGTTCCCATACTAACCCATTATTACGAGAAATATAATAATTTCCTTCATGTATTCCTGTTTGATTATTAACTTTTAGTAAATCAACTTCATTAAAGTGTAAAGTTGAACCTCCATTGGTTCCATTAACAATAAACTGATATGATGCATAGCTTTTAGCAGAATTTACAGCAAATTCTTTTTTCATCCCTGCTGTCCATCCTGATGCACTATAAACACCAAGCTGAGTCCACGAACCTGTAACTGAATCATATCCTTTTAGCACAATATTGGTTGGAGCACAAGTTACTGAATAGGCTGCTGAACCAATTTTAACAGTTAATTTATCTACTTTTTCAGGTGCAGGCAAATCAATTTGCAATGTTACACTTGTTATATAATTTCCTGGCATAAAATCATTATTTTCGTTTTTATCAAATGCATAATAAGCAGGAGTGGCATATTGCCCTGTTGATGACTTGATTGATACAGAATAACCTGTTGGAGAAGTATTGCTTGTCATTGCAGGAATAATACTTACAATAGAATCTTTTTGTTCTTCTACGGTTAATACAATTTTTGAAGGAACTGTATCTGCTATCTCTTCTTTTGTTTCAATCACATAATTTCCACCAGCAGATTTTAACATCCCATTAGTTGCATCATGCACATATCCACTACTTTTTGTCGTATCAATACCACTTAAATCCAATAAATCATCAAAAATCATATTATGCATCTTATATTTCATACTTTTTGCTACTGCATTTAATTTGGCATGAGCTTTCATAATATTGATCGCATCATTTATAATCAATTTATCCGCTTGTGCGACAACTCCTTGAATTGCTTTTTCTAAATTATCAATGCGGGCTTTGACGTGAGGGTGAGTCCCTTCAACGCCAATGCCTAATACATCATTTCGTATATATTGTTCTTGTTTCGCCGCTTTACTGGCAATACCATAAGAGATTATATCCATATATATCACCTCTTAAATCCATGAGTACGATAATGCATGTAATTCTTGTCCATTGGATAAAACTGCTTTGACTCGCAATTTATTTCCCTCTGGCAAGTCTTCTAAGCTTGTTAATGTATCAGGCTGCACTTCTTTCCATGTGACTCCATCATCACGAGATACATAGAGTTTTGGTTTTTCAGATTCTAATAATTCATATTGAACAGAAACAGATTGAATCGAAGGAGTTGAAGTATAAGCATCTATAAACCCATCAATTCCAATAAACATTGGTGTTTCATTCTCTTTTTCAGTCCACATTGTAATC
Source organism: Parageobacillus galactosidasius (assembly GCF_002217735.1). Lineage (NCBI taxonomy): Bacteria > Bacillati > Bacillota > Bacilli > Caryophanales > Anoxybacillaceae > Parageobacillus > Parageobacillus galactosidasius. The sequence continues at coordinate 1,456,892 of NZ_NDYL01000001.1, forward strand.
GCTACATAAAATTGAATATTTTTATACGGAGCTAATGCGACTTCATCTAAAGATTCTACTTGTTCCTTTGTCATTCCTTGTGTTAATGCTTGCTCCAGAGAAACCGGCTCCCATGTAAGTGTTGATGAATTATAAGCTTTCCAGTTTATTTTATCAGTAGAAAATAAAAATCTTATTCCTGTACCAACTGGAATTTTAGATCTAATTCGAAGCTTATGAAGATCAAGAGCATTGCAAGTTGCGATTAAATGAACTGGTACATTGACTAGATATGTTTTTTCAACTAATTCATTCATCAGAGCAACAGCATCAGTAAGAGATAGTTTTGTTGGAGTGTTTCTATTTGTTGTAGTTCCATCTCCTAATTGACCGTAGTTGTTATTCCCCCAACCGTATACATCTAGTGTCAATTTAATAGCAACAGTATGACTGCTTCCTGCCGCCACTTGTTTCCAATCTGTATCAGTCCCAATTCTGGTTGGAGTATATTTATTTATTGTAGTTCCATCTCCTAATCGACCGGAACCGTTATACCCCCAAGCCCAAAGACTTCCATCATTTTTGATGGCAACAGTGTGATCATACCCACATGCCACTTGTTTCCAGTCTGTATCAGTCCCAATTCTGGTTGGAGTAGTTTTATTTACTGTAGTCCCATCCCCTAATTGACCGTAGTAGTTATATCCCCAAGCCCAAAGACTTCCATCATTTTTAATAGCAATAGTGTGATTGCCTCCTGCCGCCACTTGTTTCCAATTTGTATTAGTTCCAATTTTTGTTGGAGTGCTTCTATGTGTTGTTGTAGTTCCATCCCCTAATTGACCGTAGTTGTTATACCCCCAAGCCCAAAGACTTCCATCATTTTTTATTGCAACAGTGTGATATTGCCCACATGCCACTTGTTTCCAATCTGTGTCAGTTCCAATTCTGGTTGGAGTAGCTTTATTTGTTGTAGTTCCATCTCCTAATTGACCGGAACTGTTATGCCCCCAAGCCCAAAGACTTCCATCATTTTTTATTGCAACAGTGTGACTATATCCTGCCGCCACTTGTTTCCAATCTGTGTCAGTTCCAATTCTGGTTGGAGTAGCTTTATTTGTTGTAGTTCCATCTCCTAATTGACCGGAACTGTTATGCCCCCAAGCCCAAAGACTTCCATCATTTTTAATAGCAATAGTGTGATTGCCTCCTGCCGCCACTTGCTTCCAATCTGTATCAGTCCCAATTCTGGTTGGAGTGTTTCTATTTTCTGTAGTTCCATCTCCTAATTGACCGAAACCGTTATACCCCCAAGCCCATAATTCATTATTTTTATTAATAACTACTGTGTGATTAGATACTCCCATCTTTTATTCCTCCTTACTTGTAAGTTCCATTTAGTACAAAATAATAACTTTCTTGTCTTACTTGTGCTTCATCATATTCGATAGGTGCAGCATTATGAATATTTGGAATCATTTTAAGAAGAATGTTTTGATCTCTTAATGAATATGTGTTATTGCTCATGATTGCTTTGGATGGGTCATATTCTACAGATGACAAGATATCGGTAATCTGCTCCTCTTTTCCAGCGATGAGTTCCACTTTGATTTTGATATATCTTGCTGAGGGAGAAACAATGGTTCCATCTAGATTCACTGGCTGCCAATCAGAGAATGTAATATTATCAAATGAAGTAGAAGTATAAAGTTTTACACTAGCTGCTGTTTGTCCTGTTGTAACAGAAGGAATATCAATTAATTGATCGATTCTCACAATATCTTTAAAGTTATCTCCTAAATCTAATACAGGAGATTCATATGTTCCAGTTGAAGGGTAAAGATTAAACATTCCCTCTTCATAAAACCAAACATTAAATATTTTGATATTTCCCCATCCATTATCTGCAGTAAAATTTAACTTGTAATATCGAAAGGACTGATTATTATCAATAACAAATTCATTAAAATTCGTTGACCAGTTCGTTATATTATTTTGTGTATCCAATGTTACCCAAGTTGAATTATTATTACTAGCTTGTAATGTCCAATTTTTTGGTGCAGATGGTCCATTTGCTACAATTTTGTATTTTTTTATGATTTTTTCATTACCAGCTCCAAAATCAAGAGTAAGATAGGTTGGAACTGTGCCAGGATACCATGATGTTAATGATGAGTTATCAAATGCCTTATATACATTTGTATAATCTCCGCCTCCACTTACAACATATGGAGTCGGTGTATTATTAGAAGTCATTGCTGGAGTTACATTGTTATAGCCTCCATGAACAACATCCTTTAATTTTAATTGAATTTTTCCATTGACTACTTCTGTATTTGTATGTGTACCATTTACTAAATCTACTTGACTTTCACCTGTTAATATTTCATTAAATGCTTGAGAAACAGTAATCATTCTTGGCACAACATTGGTTTCCTCTGCTGTTGTCACTACTTCTGCTTTTGTTTGTCCATTTGCAATTTTTACTTTTCGGCCAGCCGCATCAAATTCATGACCAGTCGATTTGGAATAATCAATTCCACTGTCATCACCAAAATCATCAAATGCTAAATCCGTTAATCCATATTTGTTTTTATTTAAAATGGAGTTAATATGCAAGTTGTGTTTGTTTAAATTAATTACTGTATTGGCTTCTACTTCAGATACCCGGTTATATAAAGTGATATGAGGATCTTTTTTCTCCAATTCTTCTAAACGTGTTTTTACATTGGCATATATATCACGAACATCTTTTCCTTGTTCGGTCCCATTCATTCCTAACCGGTCTTGAAGCTTTTTAATGAATTTTTTCGCTTTTGTAGCTTTACTCAAAGAAATGACATCCATATGTTTCACCCCTTTTTTAACAAAAGGATCATGTTCATTAAGATAGACTTGGGAATATATTATGATAAGTTGATTTTATGAAGTTTAGGATTTTATTTTTTCTTGGCTTTAAACACAAACATTCTAATTCAAATAATTCCGGATTGGAATACCATTTCTTGATTTCTCGAATTTCTTTTGAAGAAAAAAGACCAGAATCATATATATCAATCACTTGAGCGTACCCTTCTTTTTCAGCCAATTGATGAAATTGTTTAGTAAATGTATCTTTTTTGGTTTGATACGTTCCGATTAATGTAACTGACAATGCATGATCAAACATGTCTATACTGTCCATATATTCTAATGTCTCATCAAATAATTCTGGTTCTTCAAAAATCCAGTGAACGTTTTTAGCAAAATTATCTTGTCTCATCACCTCTACTAATCTATCAATATATGTCATATAAATTTTAAAATCTTTTAGGTCTAATTCAGTAGGTTGTCCTGGTCGAAAATGAACCGTAGCATGAATTTTATTTTGGTTAAGCCACTCAATCATTTTTTGTAAACTCAATTCTTTTGTAAAACGATGGCTATATACAATATACGTATTTTCTTTATGCTGTAGTGCTTTTTGAATAACAGCTGTGCTTTTTCCAGTTCTTCTAGCTGCTACAACACTAACTAATTTGTTTTTCGCTTGAATGAAAGGTCTCCATAATTCTTTTCTTTTTTGATCAATATCTTTCTTCATTTCTCATCTCTCCTTTTTGTATTGTATTACACAAATATTATAAAACATGGGCAAGGGAATGGAAAATCCCCTATGCCCAACTAAAAGCAATTCCACGTAATTTGGCAGTAGAATCTTTTAATTTTGCTTTCACTTTTAATTTTGTTCCTGTTTGCCCTGTTAAATCGATAATCGTAAATGGAGTAATTGGATTCCATGTCATACCACCATCTAATGAATATTCATAATCAATATTTCCATCATGGTCAGTATGCAACATAAATTTCTTACAGTAAACTGGCAAATCTTCTTCTTGTAAGACAACTTCCTGAACAGCCGGAGCACCATCTGATGTATCATATATAAATTCTTTATTTATTGCATCATACACTGCATTTGTATTTGAAATATCTACTCCAGATATAGATTCAAAGGTATCTACGACTAAATCATGGAGCTTATATTTATCGGATTGCAAAAGCGCATTACTTTTGAACTGCAATTTTGCCATGTTGATCGCATTAATTCTTTCTAAATCTTGCATACGGCCTTCAATAGTCAATTCATCATAAACAATTTTAATTGAATCAAGAGTTGGTGTTTCTGTAGCCACCGGTGATGCAGTAATGGAAATATCATCAACATTAACAACATCATTCAATTGATCTTGTTCTAAATAATAAGCAAAACGCAATGTATTGCTACCTTGTAATAAGTCATTAATTTGTTCTTTTGTTAATCCATTGACCACATCTGGAGTCATGCCATTTGCTTTGACACTTGCCGCATCTGGAGTAATGGTTTGCCACGTAGCACCATTAAATGTTTTCCATGTTACTCCGCCATCAACACTTGCAATAATTTTAAGAGTACTTAAATTTTGAACAGTAGCATTTACAGATAAACTTTCTACTCCTGCGCTTACATCAATATCTCCTTCTTGGAAAATTAATTGTCCTTTTGGAACCGCTGTTAAGTTTACAGAAGCAGAAGTTTTATTTGAATCATCAATATACATTAATAATTTTGGAGTATCACTTTCTAATTGTTGTAATGCATTATTATCGATTATAGATAAATCGTCCATGCCATCAGTTAAAAACATAGATTCCGTAGCAGGAGATAAGCCTAGTGTAACCCATTCACTAATAACATGAGGATCACTATTGCTTATATCTCTATCTTGATAATATGTTGCATTTATGATAGTTGGATTATTTTTATTACTTGTTTTATCTATTACAGTTGGTTCCATAAATGAATAATACAAAATCAATCCACTCTCTGTGCCATTAAGTAAAGATTTCATGTTGGCTACAATCTCTGATTCACTTCTTGCATAATTCCATATACGTAAATCTGCAACCAATCCTTCAAAAAAGTAAGATCCAGTATAATATTTTCCGATATGCCAAGTAGAAGTTATGCTTTTGTGTTTATTTTGATTCGTTGATGTTCTAACTTTCACGCCATTAAGATACACCGTTAGAAATGAATTATTCATGAATGAGACAGCAATATGACTCCATTTATTTGCAATGCTTGGGAATGTATAGCTTTCATAAGTTCCACCTGTTGGTGTTTTTAGTATTACATATACTTCTGTTGGCTTTACACTAATGCTAATAGCATCATTTGATATGAGATATCCTACACCATTTGATGGAACTTTCACCCATGCTTCAACTGTAAAACTATCGATTGTTAAAGAACTACTATTAGGAACCTCTAATGAATTATCTATTCCGTTGAATTGGTAGCAATTCTTGTAACGATCATACTTCTTCACTTCTCCATTATCTTCAAATAAATATTTCACCGTAGGTGTATAGAGAGATTCGATTAATAGGACTGGACGAAAGCCACCGAAAACAGATATCCAATTAGATGTTGAATCGCTACTATAAGATACTGACGAAGAGCCTCTAACAGTTCTGTAATCAGAACCCCTAGTATTAACTGTAGAAGTCCAAGAATAAATTCTACTCCAATTCCATACATTATTATCCCCTGGTGTTGAAATAGCTCCATTTAATGTACTATTAACAATGTATTGATCCCATTCATTGTCTGTTTTGTCAGAAGAATTAATGCCCCCAGATGGGAGCCTAATTGTAAATTTATAATTATCAAATGCCAATTGAATCACCCTCTTTTTGAGATTGCAAATATTTACCCCATTCAAAGAGGTCTTTGAAATGCAATTCATCTTTTTTCTTTATAGATTGTAATTCTTTATTTAAGATTGACTCAATATTGTCATACTCCCAATAAGGAATACGAATAAGTGGAATATTGTTATCTTTGCAGTATTTATTTTTAATTTCATCACATTCTTTTTGAATTCTAAATTTCTCAAGAGCCTCTTCTTCTGAAGATCCAAAACCACATGGTTCAAAATGTTGTTGTCCATCAAATTCAATTAAACAATATAATTCTCCTTGATTAAATACTGCAAAATCAAAATACAAAACCTGAACTCTCTTGCAATCAGGAAATGAATATTGTCGTTTAAAATCAATATTATGCTTTGTTAAATATTCTACAATTGCGTTTTCACCTGATGAGCTTATACATACTGGACAACGATCTCCACCATGATAAAAATGACCAAATCGTTTACTAAATATATGACCTTTAGGACATTTCATTTCATATTTGTAGTCAACACCTTTATATTTTTTAGACAGGAATTCATATCCTGGAGCATTATGTTTAATCCATTCTTTAACTTCTTTTAAAGTAAGTTTTTGTTTTCCTGAGCATTTATTACATTGATATTTATTGTACATTTTCATAGTATTTGGCGAACACTCAAAAATATCTCCACATTTACATTTAACTTTAACTTTATATTGAGTGCCTTTATATTCATTTTGCGGAGTCAATAATTCACAACCGTTTGATTCAATTTCTTCTTTTACTTCCTCATAAGGTTTTCTCTTTTTCAATTTTTGTTTGTTAATTCCACATTCTGGACATTGTTTTTGTCCTTCACGCTTACCATAACTTTCTTTAAAATGTGTAAAAGTTGTTTTAAAAATTTTTCCACATTTGCATTGAAATGTTAATTTTTCATCACAATTCTTATAAGATGTGCTTATTAATTTACATTCTGAATTTTCTTCAACAAACTTTTTAACAGACTCATAATCCCATCTCTTTCGCCCGCTACATTCATTGCATTGACGTTTATTTTTATTTTTGAATTGACGCATACTAGCAAGAAATGTGTTTCCACATTTACATTGAATTAACATTTTTTCATTATAAGATTTATATTCTTTACTAAGCAATTTACACCCACTATTACTTTCAACTTCAATAAAATATTTTATTTTTTCATATGGTATTCTTGTTTTTAATGTTCTAATTAACTTCCCACATTCATTGCATTGTTTTTTAGGTTTTATTTTCGCATTAAAATTTCTAAATTTAGTATTAAAAATATTCCCACACTTACACCGGATTTCAAGCACACTTTCTGCATTAATGTAATCACAAGGTTTAGTAAGTAATTTGCATCCATTTCCTTCTGGTCCTTCAATGTATTCTTTTATTGTTTCATATGTCCACTTCTTCTTAGCCAAAGAAAACCACCTCATCCATATTATACTATTAAATTGAGGCGCTAGGTAGAGAATTTAGAATGTGATTTCTCTACCTGTATTAGTCATACCTTGCTCATTGATCTTATCCCAACTAATACTGTGTTGAATATTACGATCTGCGAGCAATATTTTCTTTCCATTTTTAATATCGCAACAGATCCAATAAAAGTCGCCGTTAGGTGTAGCACTACTAGTAGGTGGGATAAAATCACTTGTTTCTTGACCTAATCCACTGAACATACCTATTTGTCCACTCATAGGTGCTTGATAATGACAACGAATACGTTTCCCCACATCAAGATCAGCAATATCCGTCACTTCATCTGGATGGAGAAGACGACCTGTATCGTCTATGTCAATAGCATCAAGCTGAAGTAAGTCTGTTTCATTTTGCAATTCCACTTCATGAATCGTGTCTGCTAAACCTGTTTTTTCAAAACTCAATGTTTGACCTTGAACTGTACCATAAGTATTTATATATTCTTTCACACCATCAATTGTTATAGATTGAGAATTTGCCAATCTATTTGTATTACGGTCTGTAATAATCCTAATTTTTGTACCTTTAAACTTAAATTTAATTTTATTTCCTACTGTTCTTGACCAATGAGCAATATTATTATAATGAGCTAAATGTGTCTCGGTGTTCCACCCTGAACCTATATATTTAATAGCAGGATGTGTATCATCATATCTCTTCCATCCTGCTTCTGGTGCAGTTAATTGTTCTCCAATTACATAAGTTCCTTCATTGATAACAGCTGATTCATTAACATCAATGGCATCAAACTCTATTCCTTTTCCATCTCCATTGCTTATATCAATAATATGTTCTCCATCTGGTAATCCAGTTGCTTCAAATACTAGAGACATACCTTGGTTTGCAGTTGATGTTGAAAAAACTGGATAAGTGGTATTATCAATTTTTACTGTTACAGAATTGCTTAATGTACTCCATTTATTCATAATTAAACGTATTTTGTTACCTGTGAATTTAAAACGAATTTTAAAGGGATTTCCGGTCACTGATAAAAAAGTGCCATTGTAATAATAAGCAACAAGCCCTGTTACTGTACTTATATTGCCTTGAAGAATTTTAATTTTATTCAGTATATCTGTTGTATCTATTCTTTTCCAGCCACTTTCTGGACTTGTAAGTTGCTGTCCAACTGTAGCCATTTATCTTCACCTCACTGTAAATAAAATCCCTGTTTTATTTATGATTCGATATATTCAAAGACAGGGCGGAAGCCTATTAATGTTCCACTTGTATTTGAAGTCACTTTATGAATATGATAAGGAGCACCCAATTCCCTTCTAATCATTCTATCTGAAGCAGTTGAAGAAGAACTATTAATTATAATTCCTAACTGCGGTGTATCTTGTGTCCACGTTCCAATATTCTTTGAATGAAATACATCATCTAATGTTTTTCCTGATTGAATTAATTCTTGAGGGAATCGATTTATATATTTATCCCATTCATTATTGGTTGGCCATCCACCATATCCTTGATCTGTGGTTGACTTATTTCCATTCGCATCTGCATAAGCTACTCCACCTGTAAGGGAGCGAATAATACCTTGTATTCCTGTTAATGTTTTCGGATATCCTTGAATGGCCTTATTCGAATTTAAAGTATCCCAACTAATTTGATTATGAATCACTCTATCTGCGATTAATAGACCTTTTGCTACTTTTATAAAGTAAAAATATCCAGCAGTAGCAGTATTACCTGATCCAAAACCAGTTAAAGGAATTTCATTAGTATCATAAGGTGAACCAGGAGGAATATCACTTCCTGCACCTGTTATTCCTCCATACAGATTTATAGACGTTTGTGTAAAATAACCTGTTTTAATATAATCACCAATTTGCGTATCTTCAATTCTTGTTCTCAATTGCCCTGTAGTAGCAGGCACTGGCATATTAATTCACCCCATTTCCTTACATTCTTGAAGCAATTTCTAATAATTTTTCGCCTATTTGATGACAAAGTGTTGCTGATAATGTTAAAACCATTGTTCCTTCAGGTTTATCTTTTTCTAACACTTCTTGTGGTTGAAGAAATGATTCTGCTAATTCTTCTAACCATTCTTTATCTGTTAGTGCTTTAACCCATTCATTTTTTGAAATTTGCTTCCATTCTTTGCTCATTTCATTGCACCTCCAAAGAATTAATAGACTTAAATTTTGCTTTATTTATAGTCACAGAAAATTGTTTTCCGGCTCCTAATGTTCCATCATCCGTCATACTATATGTGTAACTATTCTTTAACTGAAGCTTTCCATTGGCTTCAGTATATTCATTGAGAGTCATCATGTTTTCTGGAGAAGACTGATTAAAATCAAGTGTTTTGACTTCTCTCGGCTGAGCTTGTGCAGATAAAGTGACTCGTATTTTAATATATCTTCCTTGTGGTGGATTATTTGGATCTAATGGTATATACGGTGTAAAAGATACTCCATCATTAGAAGTAGAAATATCTAGAGAAACATTTGTGCCTGGAACAGCTTCCATCATTTCAATTTCAGCGATATCTACATAATTTTGTCCTGATATATTTACTTCGGTAACACGAACTCGATAATAGCGATACGCCATTATATTGGAAATCACACGCTCTAATTTTGTGTTGGTAGTTGTTAATCCTGCATTAGTAACCGAATCTAGAACAACCCAATTTGCTGCATCCTGACTTCCCTCAAATGTCCATGATTTTGGGATATTAGCTGTGTTTGTACTACTTGCAGTCACTGTGTATTTTGCAATCACTTTTGGCGTATAAAAATCAAAAGCTATCCATTGCGGCAAAGTCCCTGTTGAAGAATTATTGGAACGCCAAATACTAGAGTTGTTTTTATCAAAAGCTCTAAAAGCCTGTCTAAGTCCAGTTCCATCATCACTAGATGCAAAAGCTGAATATGGAGATGGCGATGTATTGGAAGTCATGGTTGGAATTTGATTAGATGAATATGTTGGTGGCATCAATTGTTTTACCACATCCACTAATTTTGTTTCTTTCCATCCTTCTCCTAGATCAATAATAGGAGATTCCCAAGTACCTTTAGAAACATATTTGACTGGTGAAACTTTAATGTACCAATATCCATCTGTATGTTTGCCATTGTTTGGATAAGCACCATCTTCTGCGATAATAGTTTCAATTAAATTTCCGGCACCTTCTGATTGTTGAGCTATATATGTTGTTTTTTTGAAATATTGTATACCATTATAATAACGATAATACTTAAAGTAATATAATTCTTTTTTATCAGATGATACTTTATAACCATAGGGGTATTCATCTTTACTAATAACTTTTTGTACTCCATTTAAACCAAATGTACCTGTTTTAGAATCAAAAGTGTAAGATGTATAGCCTTCTACTTTAAAAGGATAAGATATTGTATAATCAACCGTTTCTTTTTCTACCATACGATATTCATTATCAAGTAATTGAACTTCATGTTTTTCATAATAGTAAAGTTGAACCATTTAGCTTCACCTCATTGTTTTGGTGGTAAAATTTTTAATCGTAGTGATCCATCCGAATTTAATTCAACATTGTTAAATACACCTAACGATAAATCAATTTGTATTGTATTTTCTACACGTATTTTATCTGCCTGTCCCTCCAACCAATCCAACCGTGCATCCACCGTAGGGAAACGATCTTCTGCTAATGGAGCAACTACCGATTCATCTAATTGTTTTATTTTATTTAATGTTTTATTTGCTTTACTTAATGAAATCACATCCATATTGATTCACCATCCTTATGGTGCTGGAGTAATCGTAGTTATTGTTTGGATATTTGTGATATTACCTTTAGCGTCATAGGTGTAATCTTTTCGAATGGTTACTTGATCTCCATTTGATCTCGTATATGTTTTTTCGGAATAAATTAATTCTCCACTACCGTCTGTTTTGTAATTGTACGTGATAGTATAATTTTTATCTCCAGTTACTGTATGCGTGATAACATTTCCATCTGCATCATACGTAAAACTTTCATTATAATTCCCTTCTCCTTCCGTATTGGCTAATTCAATAGATTCAATTCGTTCTGAAATATGTCTATGAGTGTTATTAAATGATGTAATAAGATCTTCAATCACTGCTTTTGTGTCTGAATCTAATAAATCTGTATTAATATTGGTTAAACGATCTTTTAAGGTAGCATATGAACCTTGAATCGCTTTTAAATCATTAATAATCTGCTGAATCTCTGTATCTAAATCATATAATAAAATCTTTGTAGGATAAGGCATATCCATTCCCCCTTACATTAAACCACTTCAATAAGTTCTGGTTGAATACGTTCTTCTTCTAGAATGGTATGGTTAGTTAATAATACCGGTTCATGATTTAAATACAATTGCAGTACTTCAAAATCCACAATTTTCGAATCCACATTCATGACTTGTCGAACAAAATCGTTATAAATGAATGCTTTTCCTAATCCAAAATTTCCAAAATAATTGTATAGCTCTGATTTTACTTGGAAACGAATTTGTTCTCGATCAATGTCACTTACTGATTCATGGAACAACAATTGTAGTTTCATCTCGATAGGAACCGTAACAGGAAGCATCACATTCGGGCGAATTCCAAATGCTTTTGTTTTCATGACCGCTGCTTCTACTTCTGCTCTTACTTCTTCTGCATCAAATCCATATTGTGTAACCACAATAAAACTAAAGCTCCCCGTACCATGTGTGTATTCTTTTCCAATAATATTTTGCACTCCAGGAATGGTTAAGCAAGCTAATCGCAACGCTTCTTCATTGGAGCTTACAATTGTATGCACTCGTTGCGATAATTCGTAACGATATGTTTCATTATCAATTAATACCTCTACAAATTCATTTTTTTCTTTATCAAACACTCGATCCGTTCTTCTAGGATAATTAAATAATTCGCCGATTAAATCCAAATACTCATCTTTTGCATGCCGCAAAGTGCCGTTCTTATACACATCAATAGCAAAATCATATAAGCTTTCATACTCTGGACCCATTGCTTCTACAATTGCCCTTGCAATGGCTCCGGCATGAAAGTTTGTAATCGGAGTATTTTCTGCGATTTTATCCATTGCTTCGTTAATAATTTCTGCGCTAGTTCGTTTAATTAACATCTGTTATCACCTACAATTCTAATGACTCTGTTACAACAATTGGTTGTGTTTCATCAGAATCTAAAACTACATAATAATCAATACGATTAATGGAAACAGGGACAGGACGTATCATCAAATCTTCTTCATTAAATCGCCCGTCATAAGTTAATGCATTCAGAATTTGTTCTGCTCCTCGATAACCAGTCTCTCTTGTATTTGGCTCCCCTTCTAATAATTCTAAATCTGCTCCTAATTCTGGATGAGAACGCCAATCTCCTGTTTGTGTTCGAATTCGATTCGTCATGTCTTGTCTTGCACATTGATCTTTTTCTACTAATGCTAAATCAACCAATCCTTCTTCATTAGGTTCTCCAGTAATGAGATCCCCTTCAATGATTGCTTCTACTCGATAAAAGAATACTTCTTGTTGCGGCGGTTGAATATCATAGTATTCTGTTACATCTTCATCTACTGTTTGTAGTAGTTCCCAACCTGTGTCGCTATTTCCCCGATAAATGGCATATCCTCCTACTCCTTCAATCGGTTCCCATTCTATTCGATATCCATATTCTGCTTCTTTTACTTCAATATCTTCAATGACTTCAGAGGAATAAAAAGCTAAATCCACTTCATGATAATTTCTCATCGACATCACCTGCTTCTAATATATCTTTCATTTCTTCATATTCTCCACGGAAATACGTAAATTCCTCATCCCAAGAAATTTCTTCTTTTTTATTGTAAAACAACTTAATAGTCGGAGCAAAAATCGAAAAACTTTGTGTAACCGGATCTATTCGGAATCCAAGTCCATAATCCGCAAATGCTTCAATGGTTTGATCTTCTCTTATCAAAATGCCTGCTCCATTACTCGGATTAATCAATCCTACATCATTTCGTTTAGCTTCGGCTGATTGTATAAACAACTCATCCAATTCTTGTGTTGGCATACTATCTAATTCCCATAATTCATCTTTCCAGTTTTCCATTTTAATCACCAATCCTAAACTCTTGAAATATGTTGCTTAACGCATATTTAAATGTATTCCAAAATAATTGCAATTGAGAAGGTTCACGATAATATGCGGTAACAACCGGCATAGAAGGATCTCCATTGATAAATTCGATCCATACTCGATCATTACGCCGCAATCCATGGCTGATTAATCCTTGTGAATAAACGAAACACGGGACACGCTTTAAAATTTGCTCCTTTTTTCCCATCAATACTTTGACATCTACTGTATGTCGTTCAAAATCTTTGAGTTTTACTCCTGGTCCATGTTCTTCACAATCGCATTGATATGACTCTGGATGATAATTTATAACATGTCCGATGAGGCCATAGGAGCGTTTCTCGAACGCTCGCAAGGCCCCTTCGGACGCAATCTTTTGTTGCAATCTTGCCATTTATTATGCCTCCTCTTTTATTTCTTTGGTTTTGGATAAGACAAATGCAAGTGGTTATGGTGATCGTTCGGACGATATTGTGCAAGCAATCCTTTGTATTTTTTCTTCATGGCTTCTAGAATGTAATAATCACCAAATACAATACCGTCAAATCCTAATTGGCAAGCTAAATCTGTCAACAATGTTGCGTTTTCTCTATCTTTTCCTGGAGGAAAACCTAATTTTCCACCGGATAAAATTCTCATCGTATTTGGCGTATCAATATCTACTCCATAACCGGTACCATGCCAGTTAGGATCATTAATCCGATAAGCACTTGTTACAGTGATGGTTTGACCTGTGTGTTGCTTATATAATTTTGCCAATTGATTCACTAATTGATATGTTCCTTTTCTCATCAAGCTTGTACTACTGCCGCCAGCTAAATGTATGTTAAATGCCCGATCACTTTGTTTTGCTGCATCAATTAATACTTTTTTGGCTTGAGCGTAAGATAAATGATATTTTTTCTTTCCTTCACTTCCCACTACTGTAGGTGCATCATCTGTACCACCTATTACGCATGGCGTAAGATCTCCTTTATAGTAACGCAGTACACGATCAACATATTTTGAATCACCATATCCAGGTGGAATACGAGAAATTCTTCGCCCTTTTTTTCTAACCATATATTCAGCGAATTCCCAAGCCAATTGCTTTGTATAACGGCCGCCACGTTTCATTACATAGCTGATAAATCCTTCTCCGTAGTTGTACGCTTGTAATGCAAGTTTTACATCGCCTTTTGATTTTTTCAGTAATTCAGCAAAGTATTTTACTCCTTCTCGAATACTGATTTCTGGATCTTTAATACAACCAATTCGGCCGCAATAATGTTCAGACGCTTGCATTGGGTCTAGTCCTCGACCACCAGATTCTTGCATCATTTGCGCCATGATAATTGGAACATATCCAGCTACTCCATATTTTTCTGCATATTTGCGAATTGTCGATTCATAAGCACGGACTTGAACGGATACATTAACTGCTTTTCCATTGACACCAATATCATTACTACATCCACCGCCGCTGTCATCATCTTGTCCTAAACCTGACAACCAATCGATAAAACGCTTCAAGAAATTTTCCGATTCTTTAACTTTTTCTTCTAAATCACTATAATTAGGTGTAATTTTTGATTCCGATTGAGCGTCTAATTTGCTTTTTCTTCCTTTAATCTCTTCATATGCGGCTTTCACATCATTTTTATACAACTCATAATCTAAACGACGTGGAGGCATCACACTGTTAACTAAACCGGTAATCACATTTTGAATATTAATCATTTCATTTCTGGATGCACTTTTTGTAGATGACGCAAATGGCAAGACATCAGAAACTTGATCTGGATAATTTGGTGTTTCATAAGCTTGCGCATCTACACCTAATAAAGCTAAGATAAACGATCCAACATGGCTAGTAGCAATAGTTTGCCATACATCTTTTGGATCTCCTGCAACCGAACCTTTGTGGCCATTAATTCCTGCAGTCCATGGATATCCATCTTTTTTCAATGGGATAATGACACATGCTTGTCGTGTCATTAAGAATCGATTTATAAATTCTCCAACTGTGGACACTAAAATTTCTATCAATGCCATTTCAATTGCGGATACAATTAATCCAATCGGACCAGTTAATGCAACTGCTCCAGCAGCGACTCCCCTTGCTAACGACATTAATCCTTTGGATGCTCGCAGAATTTTCGCTGCCTTTTTGCTGCCCTTCATTAAAACGGTGCTTGATTTAATTTTTAATTTTTCCAATTTCGCTCGATCAATTTTATGCGATGGGAATATTCTGGAGCGATATAACATATCTGTGCCTTTTCCTAATATTTCTTCTAACTGTTTTTGATCAACGTCATCGAAGATTTTAATAACTTTATCAAATAATCCGTTTTTCTTCCACCGTTCAATATCCTCTTTTGGTGTTCCGCCTTTTAATAATGCTTCTTCTTGTTGTTTGCGCTTATTAAAATAACTAGTAATGTTTTTGTTTTTAGCTAATTCTTTTGCTTTCTTTACAAACAGATTGTTATCAAATTTGTTTTTCATTTTACGAAATTGTTTAGCAGTATTCGCCCAAATCGCATTGATAATTGGCAATGTTCCTGTATATCCTCTTGTCGCAAGCCAAGCTCGAAGCAATAGTGTAGTAGCAGCAGCAGTAATCCATGAACAAGCAGTGAGCAAGAATTCGGCAATCTTTTTATCACGATTATATACAATGGCATCTGGCTTAATCATGGTGATAAATCCGACATCACCATTCAAAATATGAATGACTTCTTTCACGTCAGCTGGACCCGTAATGCTATTGTACGTATCTTGAATCAGCATAGTATCATATGGTTTTACCGATGGATCACCCATGACGATCAAATATCCGTCATACATATCTTTTACGTAATCTCGAAGCCCGGACATGGTAATGCGCAATGCGACACCTTCGTCAAAATACCACTGGAATGGCTTATTAAGGAGCGAACCGATAAACGGCATTTTATCAAATAGCCATACACCTTTTGCATTTAACATGGTATCAATGTTGACTGTTTTTTGTTTTTCTGGCCATATATTTGTATCTACATAAACAGGGATTGTCGTTTCTAATTTTCCTTCATTCATATACGTTCCCACTGCAACGGTATACATGTTTTCTTCAGTAGCTTGAATCGTATTATCAATAATTGTTGTATAGCTATCATAAAAATGTATTTGCTTAAATGGCTTGACATATGTTCCTGTTACTTGTTCCGATTTTAAATCCACTTTATATCCATAATGCAATGGGAAGTATGGTTTTCCAAGAAAGATGGTATTGCGAAAATGAAATGGATGAACAGCTACAATTATATCCGTTCCAATAGCGGCGGCAATATTCAACACATCCCAAACTGTTTTATCATATAGGTTAATATTGATTCCAACTTCATCTGCTTCTCCCATTCCTAATGCATCTTTGAAGCGATTCCACCATGTATCATGCTCTGTATTTAATAATCCTGTTGTTTGATACACATTCATATTAATTTCAGATATCTCTCTTCCTTCTCCTTGCAGAGTAATAAAATTGATAATATTTTTTAAATCCTGCCATCCTTGAGGACCGCCAGTTTCTCCAAAATGCATGATACCAAGCGAATGATTTTCGTATTCTTCGTTGCTTAATAAAGCAGATAAGTTTTTCCAAAAACCTTGAGAGTCTGTTAATAATTCATCGACAATTTCAGTTACTTCTTTTGTAGTGCTTAAAAATCCGGATGTATCATCATCAGGTTCAATATATGCATTTAATTTATTTGTTAATTCAATTCCATCGCTTTGTACAACCATCGTAATGGTTTCACCATTGTTTTGAAGCGAAGTGATCGTTCCGTTAATAATTGTTGGTAAATTAGCTGCGTTAGCACCATAGCCTATACGGAAATGCACTCTCACACCCGTTCGTAACATAATACTTTTATAATAATTCGCATCACGATGACGATAACGTTCTGTTTCTCGTGCAATTCCTCCCGGCATTAATAAATTTTGAATTAAATCCCAAAAACTTGTATAACTTAAATCTAACGATTTTTCCGCATCACTTAAAGAACCAAAAGCATTGCCTAATTCTACTACTAACGTAGAAGCAGCTTGTTTTCGACTGTTATTAAAACTAATATCCATGACAGCTCGATATTGAAAGTATTGATCTGACATTTTAACAGTGCCTTTAAATTTTCCTTCATCCACAAACGTTAAGAAGAAGGTTGGAAACGCTCGAATCAATCGACCTCTTCGATCATATTTTAACATATCATACAACATGCCTTTTTGAATATTTTGGCTTTTTGCGTAATCAGATTCTTCTAATCGATCCAATTCATCTGTCACTTTCTTTTGTTTATCTGATGGCGTAGTTTGTTTTGTGTTTTTGATATCTTTTAATGGCAATTCATTATATCGATCCTTAATTTTTTGATCAGACCAATCACTTGTTGATTTCACCGTATTTAAAATCGCTTGTATTTTTTTGACAATAGCGCTTTGTGGTATTTTATTACGTTCCACTAAGTCGTATAGTTCTTTTCGATACCCTAAGTATAAGAACAAGGTAGCCGCAAAATGTGCAAGATTTGTTTCACTGTTTTTCAGGTGAAACAATTTCATGACCGGTTTAATACTTACTTGTTTAGATTTCATGATTTTATCATTAACTTCATTCCAATAATATTTCATATATCGAATACCTGTTTCCACATTATACTTAATGCTTTGTTTTAATAAAGTTGGTGTCCCATAAGCACGTGGTACTCGCATAACGCCAATATAAACGTCTCCATCACGAAGTGTATAGTCAAAATTTTTGTCTTGCATGATCGCAATACCAGTCTTATTGACTTTGATTCCACCTAGATCTGGGTTTACCCCTTTTTTATAAAACTGTTTATAATTTTTATCAAAATAACGAACGAATCCCACTGCATAAGCATCTGAGAAACCATAGTCTAATGCTGTTTTTCGAATGAGTGCTTCCATTTCATTAGCTTTGATATTGTCTTTATTAATCGGATAATTGCTTTCTGGGAGCATATTTTTCGATGTTTCAGTTGCTTGCAGCTTGGAAGCATCGTTAATTTGTTGCTTTGCTTTCTCATTTAGTGTGTAAGAATAACCTACGCCATTGTCTGGATGTACAACTGCTTCGCCTCCCGCACCATCAATTAATCGAATCTCGTGTGTTTGTTTTATGGACTCATTTAAGATTCCAGCAAAATCAGCTGGTTCATCATATATTAAAAAGAAATCGGGATCGACAAAAATGCCGCCATTTGTATTTGGTATAGAAAATCCCGCTTCTTTTACCTCTTTATATGTTGGAAGCTCTAAATCTGGATATAGTTCACAATGACGAAAGACTTCTAATACTTTTGCATCATATACTGCTTGTTTTTCTGCTGTCATGGTAATATTAATATCCCGTAAAAGCTCTGATAAGGACTCATAAATTTCTATATCAAGAGGATCTGCTTCAAATAGATCAATTTTCCAATCTAATCCTAATGTCAATGCTTTTGCTTCATGCATTTTACGTTCTACACGATTATAAGCCATCATTGTTAATACTACATCATACGTATTTGGAAAACCTTCTACTGTTGTAACTTCCATATCTTCAATAGCTACATTTTTTACACCAAACAATCGAGTTAACTGATGATCAAATTGCAAAAACCCATTGGCCACTTCTTTATGATATTCTCTTGCGTAACTCGTTACACGTTTGACTAAGTTTTCTAAGCTTGCCAGTGCTTCTGGATCATCTGTCCGAAAACGAGCAACAATAATAGTGTCTTGTGATCCTAAATACTGATGAGTAGGAGAAGCATGCATTTGTAATTGCTGAGAAACAATATGATTTTCAAAACTTACACTAAGTTCTTGTAAAAACAAATCGCCAACATCCCATGTTTCATAATGTAAATCATATTCAAACCTAGCTTTTTTATATAATTCATTATACTTTTCATTAAATATGGTTTCAGCCGCTTCATTTCCCCATTCAAAAAGACCGCCTGCATTTTTAATTTTAAATTTTAACCAATCTTCAAAATCAGGTCCTACTTTATTTGCTTTATCTTCTAACCACTCTTTGATAAGTTTATATTTGTATTTCCGCCATTCTCGAATTGCTTTCAAATCATCTTCTGCCACAATGCGAAACATATATCCATCATGTAATTCTTGAACTAATGGCTCAAAGAAAGTGTATTGTCTTCTTCCGGTAGATGGTTCTAGATTTCGGCTATAATACCATCGAAATAATGGCCAGTTAAACATTTCATCGAAACTTCGTGCATTTTCACTATAAATATACGTAGATGGTTCAAATACATATGCCTGAATCATGGCTTGTAATGTATGAGGAAAACCTGGAGTAGTTTGAACTGTAATCCCTTGTATTGTGATTGCTTCAATGCCATGAACACTATTTAGATACGTGTTTTCAATTGGCAAAAATGGACATTTTTTAGCTTGCGCCAATAAAGGTCTTAATTCATGATTAATCGAGTCCATTCCAGGGAAAAACAATGTAATCGTAACGATACGATCATAATATCCTGATTCTTTTGGCATACTATTGCGACCACGTAATACAGGTACTTTTTTGTTTTTCATTTGTCGATGAACACTAATTGCTGTAGGAGGTACAATAAATTGTGAATCTCCAATACGCAAATAATGATCATCGAGAGGCCCATAAAGGGCATCTCGATCATCATAAACTGCTTGTTTTGCCATATGCATCCCCCTATATATTTTCTTCGATTTTATCTCGATACCAGAATCGGTTTAGTTTCTGAGTATTATCTTGATGATTTATCGTAATACGAGCATGTCCATGATTCATATTCGATTGTTGCATTCCTTGATATACCATGTGTGATAATTGTTCTGAATCATGACCTTTTCCTTTAGCTCGAATCGTAATATTGGCATTTTGTTGAGGAGCTGAATTATATAATGGAGGTTGTATTGCAGGAACTGGTTCTCTTGCTGTTTGTTCTTCCTGCATTGGTGGTTCTAACGGTTTATCGTGGCTAAGAATATTGTATAACGCTAAACCGCCAAGGGCAAGAGCACCACCAATAATTCCTCGTTTTAATCCTTTATTTTTAGATACTTCTCGCAATGTTTCTTTCACACGTTCTCCAAAATCGGCAAGTGTACCGCCAGAAGCATCCTCAACAAATTCCCCTACTCTTGCAGCAAAATCAGTTTCTCGCTCTTTTCGAATTTGTGCTTCTAATGATTGGTATGGTGTTACTTTTCGATGAACTTGTGTTCCATCATCATATGTCTTTTCCATTCGAATGCCTAACATTTTATGAATCATATTGAGCAGGGAGTTAGCCATTGTTACTTCTCGATTTCCGGCTTGTCCATGAACCATATCAACAATTTGTTTAACAGACATATTCTTTGCATTTAATCCATAACTTGTTCCAAAACGGAGAGATTCGTTATATAAGCCATTTTTCAGATTTTCAGTGATTTTATCTAGTGCGGCAAAGGCTTCATTCATTTTGTGTTCTCTTTGAAACGCAGATTCAAAAAACTCATCATCAATATCTCTTGCTGTTGTCCAATCTCCATTATAAATAGCTTGAATCATCTCAAAAGCGGGTGCTCTTCCTACCAATGCCTTTCCTTCACTGTGCTTAGAAGAAATCAGTTTTTGTTCTATTGCCGCACCAAATGTTTTTATATCTTCTTGAGCTTGACTGCCTTGTTCAAGATATTCATCTGCTAATTGATGCAAGAATAGGTTTAAGTTAGAAGCCGAACCAATTGCACGTTTACCGATTTTTGCTGCCATTTCTTCTTCTGTGTTTGGAGCAAATGCTTCAAATTCGGAAGCACCACCTGTAATATATTCAGCATCAAATTTTCGATCTGCTGTTGATTGTTTGCTGATATGTTCTTTGTAAAGTTTATCTAATTGTTGTAGACGTTTTTCATAAAGCATTTTCCATTCTTTTTGAATTTCATCATTGTCAATCACTACAATGTGATCATAGTCACCGTCTGAGTCTGCTTTCATCCAAGCAGACATTAGAGAAGTTGTCAAAAACTCACCTTGTTTTACATTTTTACCGATCCGCAATTTTGATACTTGCATTGCGTTTTTATGGAATGTTGGATAGCGCACATTCATCACATACAAGTCATCCACTTGCTTGCCTAATTTGCGCAAGCGTTCAATTTCCATGAGTTTGTCATATACCCCTAATGCTTTTGCATCTGCTTCTGAAATAAATGTGTACTCACCATCTAATTCCATCGATGTTTGTGGATCTAACAATTTAAACAATCCAGATGCGGAATTTGGCATAGTTGCCTTGAAAACATCATCACCTAATAATCCTTTTGAAGATGAAATTTGCTCCACTAATGTTTGATAATAATCATCTACTGATTTTTGCAAACGACCAAGTGCTTCATTTCGTTCTTTTCTGTTCTTGCTTGCATCTACTTCTTGAGCACGTCTATAAATATCCGCAATTTTTTGTTGTAATTGACGCAAGTAAATGTCGCCATTTGCCCCCTCTAAATTCATGAAAGGCACAAAGATGCGATTAATAGGTCTTCTTTCTCCATCAATATTCAAAGTAACAAATTTCTCTCCTCCGCTAGTTGTTTCTACACTAGGCAGTTCTAACCAATAACCATGCTTTGGAGCTTCAACTCCTTGCTCCCCTAATAAATTTATTACATATTCCTTATCAAAAATTGTGCCACGATACGTATATTCATCTAATTCTAATTCTGGTAATGGTCTAAATTGATGAAGCTGTAAAGCACGATGCTGATCAACCATTTCATGTTCTGGATACACCAAGCTTGTTAAGGCAGTAATATAGTTCTGAGCTTCTTGCAATCGACTGATTGCTTTTGGCCGATAACGGCTATCAGGATTAAGTGTCTGATAATAAGCGTAGTTATCTGCATCTTGTGCTTGAGCCATCATAGTATCAAATACCATTTCATATGTTTTGAATAATCCTAGCTCTTGTAATACTCTCATTTCACGGTGCGCCCAATTAACACCATCACGGCCGACTTTGTATACTTTACGCAAGTTTCCTCTTTCATCATGCCAAACTTGAAGAACTTGCTGACCAGTTTTATCTACAACACGACCATAATTGCTAACTTTACTTACTCTTGTTTCTAAAATGGCTGTTTCATATCCTAATGATGTCTTATCTTGAATACCTAATTTCTTAAAGATCTCATCGAATTTTGTAACAGGAATTGGTTCATTTCCTCGTTGAATAAATACTTTATTTTCTTCATCCCACACTAGATTCACTTTGCTTGCTTCTTTTAAAATGTTTTCAAACTCTTTTTGTATTTCAAATCGTCTTTGTCCTAAAGCGCTAGCTTTATCTGCAAATGCTTTTTGTAACTGTTCATATACCTCTTGTGCATGTTGCGCTAATAATTTAGCTTTACCTGATAACCACATGCCATAATCTCGGTGTTTCTTGATATTTGGGTTTAATACCATGCTTACACTATCATCGCCTACGATAGCTGCAAGCAATTCACGGCTAATAGTTACATCTGTTGCTTTTTCTCCTTCAGCAATTACTTTGAATGCCTGTTCTCTCCATTTAGCTCCTACACGACCGTTTTCAACGAATAATTTAGCATTATGTTTGTTTTCCCATCTAACTTCTCTTCTTTGACCGTTTACTATTTCATAACCAATTAATTGCCCAGGTTTTATTTCAGATCCATCATCTAATCCATCTAATAATTCAAATCGCTCAGGAAAAATCTTTTGTTCCATAACTTGTAACTGATCCATGACATCGGAAGCGATCAAACCTTGCTGTTCATAAATTCGAGGGATCGCAATTTTATTTAAAATCGGTTCTTTTGTTTTAATATCAAAACCTTCAATAATTCCTGATTTAAATAAAAGATCATGATATTCAGGATCATTCGCTAATTCACGAATTCGATCTAATAATTGCTGATCATTCATGAATGCTACTTTTAAATTGACACCCATATGATCAGTCGAATTATAACGATTACGCCATTCATTTTCAAATGCTAATTGTTTATCTGTCGCAACTAATGGATCAAATCGAATATAGGCATTTGTGGATTGACTCACATTTTCCAATCCATCTTTTATTTCTTTATCTAATAAATGAACATTCATAAATTGAATTGGGTTGTCACGACCCATAAATGTGTAATATCCATAAGGGATATAATCTCGAATGTCTTGCATGCTAAAGCGGCCTTTAGCTACATGATCTGCTTTTACTGCAGAAGAAAACAATGGAAATGGTTCTCCATTTACTTGCAGATTATTGAGCCAATCTCCAATAGAAACTAATACTTCATACGCCTTTTTATTCGTTAAATCATCGAGTGTTACAAAACGCTTTAATTGGCCATCTTTATCAAACACATCATTTTTAAAATCTTCTCTTGTGATAATTCCCCTATTATACAGATCGTGAATATAAGCGCTTTGAACATCCACTTGAGATTGTTTAAAGAAATCCGATTGATTTCGATTGTAGTAATACGAATCGCTATATGACATATTACGTTGAATACCTGCTAATTCCTCAATGGCCTGATTTAATGTCCGTCTTGCTTTTCTGTTGGCTAATTCAATATCTCCTTTATGAATGGAATCTAAAATATCTCCTAATACTTGTGAGTAATGTTCTGCAATCATTTCTGCAGAAGACTTGAGAACCGTTTGATTGTTTTCTAAAAATAGGAACGAGCGTGCGTTTAATCTTCGATTACCAATAATATGAACACCTTCTTGGCTAATCAAAGGCATGAGCATTTCCACTGCTTTGTTATGTCTTTTGCCTTGCAATAAATGCTCCATCACACTGGTGCTGTGCTCCGGCCGAAAGATAGTAATTTTCGCTGTCTGTGCATTTTCATCATAAGATAATGCAACTTGAAGATTTCTGAAATTTGAATGTTCTTGTAAATCAGCTAATACTCTTTCTAATGCTTTACGATTATTTGGTGTTAATCCTGATAAATGTGGTTTATCCAGCGTTTTTAATTTTTCTTCAAAATCAGCATCAAATTCAATACGTGTCCCTTCTGCTTGTTGTGCAGTGAATAACACAGTAGTAATATTTTTTGCTCGTTTTACAGCGTCTTCGACATATCGCATATTCGCTGCTCGGTCAATCTCTTGTATAGCAGTATTTGCAGACAAAGATATTGTGTCTTTCATATCTTGAAAGCGAATTTGATGCATTTGCATTTCTGCAGCAATCATTCGAATTGTGTTATACACACTTTCATTGGCCGCATTCATTTCTTGCCAACGATTAGCCATTTCTTCAGTAATAATCTCTTCTATACGCAACGATTTAATCATGCGATTAATTCGTTCTCGATAACGTGCTTCTCGAATACTTGGGTCTTCAATATTTTCCTTAATCTCTTTTTGATACACATATTTTTGAATGCTTTGCTCCACTGTTTCTGGCGAATAGAAATTAATGCTATGAGTAGTACCTTCTTTATAATCCGTAAAACTAATTCTCCGGTTATTCAATTGATCAAGCCAGCGATTACTTGGAATTTCAGCTTTTGGTTCTTTATCTTGAGTCAATTCTTTTATACGTTGAGTATACAAATACCACGCTAAATCCCGTTGTTGACGAACTCTAGTCTCTAAATTAGTATTTCCTTTTGCTTGTTCCATTTCTTCTTCAAATGCTTGCTCAATATACCGCAATGCAGGGAGATAAACATCTACTTCGGACAACAGACGATTTTTCATTGTCCAAAAATCTTTTTCTTCATATGGGTTATAAATCCATCCTCTGTCTGGGTCATATAAGCTGTTAAAGTCCATTTTAGACATCATTTCTTCATGCGTCATTCGGTATTCAGATAATAATTCTTGATAATGTTTATCTTTTACTTGTTGAAATGCTTCAGGTGTTACTTTTTGTCCGTCTAATTCTTGTCTTGCTCGCTCTTCTGCCATTGCTTCCAAGTTTTTATGCTTGCCTAAAATTCGTCTTTGTAAAATACTTGCGTTTTCATACAAACGTTTTGCCGCTTCAAAGCCACCGGTTTTTCCTTTTCCTGCTTGGCTTAAACTAAATGCACGCAAATAACGGCGACGAGCTAAGTCTTGAGCATGGTATTCGTAAATCTCCCGCTTTTCTTGTTCTGTAAGACCATCTACGTTTAAAAATCGGCTTTGCAAAAATCCTGCTAATTGATCTAAAGCTTGTTCTCCTTCTCGAATAATGAAAGCGTATTTGTCATCAGCTATATCATACAATTGAATTCCTAAACGCTTCGTTTCATTATCAGATAAATCCACAATTCCGTCTAAGCGATACAATGTTTTTGAGTTAATAATGGTTGTGTTAAACGAATCGCTAAGAGGAATAAATTGTTTTGCTTCTGGATCCCATTTCGCCTGAAAGGATTTTTCTCCATCTGCATACGCCTGAACTCCTCCAACCGAAAACAATAGTTGCCCGCTTTGTAATCTTTCTTCACTCCAGCTAAAGTAAGGCGAATCAGAACGATATCCTTCCAACACCCTGTTTTGAAGTAATGGTACGCTTCGTTGAA
Source organism: Parageobacillus galactosidasius (assembly GCF_002217735.1). Lineage (NCBI taxonomy): Bacteria > Bacillati > Bacillota > Bacilli > Caryophanales > Anoxybacillaceae > Parageobacillus > Parageobacillus galactosidasius. Next base: position 1,482,768 of record NZ_NDYL01000001.1, read on the forward strand.
TCAAACCTCCTAGACCTTCATCTCCAATATCATGCAAAGCACTATGCGCCTTGGAAGTATCAAATCCTAATGTGCGGCGAAACTCTTGAAGCGTTCCCATTGTGGTTATAAAAGGTTTTCTCTCAATGTTTCGCCCCAATTCTTCATGTAAATCCTGTATATTTGGAGAAATAACACGAATTGCCTTCATGTAATCTAAATGTTGTCTTGGTCCAGATACTGGTATGCTGTGACGTTTTCCCCATTCTTCTAATACAGGAATATCAAAATACTCACCGTTGTAAGAGACAAAGTATGCATTAGAATGTTGCTGTAAAAAATCTTGATAACGCTGAATAGCTTTTTCAATTTGCTCTCCATGTTGTTTTAGCATTTGCAACCCAGCTTCCATGTGATTCAAATACTGCGACATATTCGCAACTACTTTGCTGCTAATAATTTGATCGCTTTCATCTAACACTTGAGAAATTACTGCATTGTGTTTCAAATCAATTAAATTACCCTGTTCATCATAAATAAATTGTGCTCCAGTGTCACCGTTTGATAAATGAGAATAACGCATTAAGTTTACAAGTGTTTGTTTCTTCCATTCCTCTAAAGAATGAAAGCTGTATTTATCCGAACGCAATTGACGAATTGTTTTACGTATCTCATCTTCTAATTCTTTATCCGGTGCAATCAATTGAATAAAATTATTACCCGTAGCAACACGATTCAATCGTTCATCTTTTCGATATCCTTTCATTGCAATTTCAATCACACCAAATGGCGATTTTCGTTCCAAAGCATCTCCTAATGTTTCAATATCAAATGTAAAATACTCCGTTGCTTGAGTGAATTTTGTAAATTCTCTTAATACTCGTTGTGCATCGTTTACTTTGTTTGTTCGATGAAAAGTGCGAAGACGGGAAAGTATTTTGCTTTCTTCTATCGGCAATACATCCCCATCATAACGATTTAATAATGAAATTATTTTATTTACATTGCGCTCATATGCTTCATTTTCTTGTTTGTAATTTCGTTGCATTAAATGGAATTGTCCAATTAAGCGGAAATCCCCTTCTTTCGGAAGAACCATTGGAATTCCCGCTTGTTCTAATTGTTTTTGCGCTTCATACATGTCCATTTGTTCTCACATCCTTATGGAAGATATTTTTCCATATTGTATTTAAATTCATTTTCAATTTCTTGGCTTCGATCTTCCTCATAATGAATTGTAACATATGTTTCGTTGCCATAAGAAGGCTGAACTAACACTTGCACATCATATAATCCTTGTCCTTGCATGATTTCTCGAATATTGCGCTCCACATCTTTATAACCACGAAATGTTGCAGAAGTAGCATGGATATCTTCATATGGCAAGTCTGGAACATATTGAGCTGCTTCTACATCGTCAGGCCAATAGTTAAAGTCACTTAAATCCAACCCATATTGTTGCACAACTTTTAATTTAATGTCTTCCAGACTAAATTCTGGTCTCCATCCCGGCCAATCTGGACCTGGAATATTATATTTTCGTGCATAATATTCAATTGGTTTTTGAGGCTCTAATCCATATCCCCAAAGAGCCTTATAAATACGCCTTTGGTTTTCTGGAACCAATTCTAGAATCTTTTCTCGTTCTTCTTCGGTAGCATTAACGAATTCGTTAAAGAACCACTTATCTTTATACGGCAATGCCGCAATGATTTTCATTCGGTCTTCAAAAGGATCAATTGCATATAGTGTTGTATCTCGTTGTTCTTTATAATACAAAGCTTGTGCGACTGGTGCAGGAAGAATCAATGTATCCCATTCTTTTGATATCTCTTCAAGTTCTTTATTGATTTCTTTTCTGCGCTCTTCCCAACCTTTTGGCTGATTCAAATACAACCAACGTTTTTCTGCTTCTAATCGCTGTCTTCTTTCTTTGGTTTCTTGTTCTTTTTCTTCGATGTATTGGATTAATTTATCAGCGTCATATCCCATGAGACGCAGCTCTTCTTTTGCCTTCTCATACAAACCAGAGAATTTCAAATACTTGAGTATGTCGAAATACTCATTAATCTCATGCTCAATTCTTCTTCGTTCTGGGATCCATCGCTCTCCAGTGATTGCTTTATACAATTGTCCATATAGATTTAACAATAAGCCCGTAGCGGCCCCTAAATATACTCCGTATTTTGTATTTTTTCCTCCACCTAAAATAATACGACCAATAAAGAAACCTACTCCTGCTCCACTCATCGTAGCCATTAATGGATTATCATGACCTTTCATTCTGTCTAAAGCAGGGATTAAATAATCACTAATACCCATATTTTCCCATGTAGCCCAATCTTTTCCGTAGATTTGATCTCGTTCATATTCTTCTAAAGCTGTACGTACTTGTAAAAACTTAGTATTCAATGCTGATTCAAAATGGGCAATGGATTCCCATCTAGAACCTTTCGCAATTTCTTCTGGTGTAAATCGTGCCCAAACACCAGCAGGTGAAGTATCATTCACATTTTCTTTCATTTCCCCTCGTTCAATTAATTGACGGTTTAAACTTTCCAATCCACGGAATACAACAGCTCGCATTGTTCCGTATGTGTCATCTACTATACGCTGACTTGGATCTTTTGCTACGCCAATGACAATTTTATCGCCTTCTTGGAAGTATTGTTGCAATACTCCTTCTGCTTTAACTCGTGTATCTACTCCGGCTAATCGGATTGGTGTATCTCCAAATTCTTCGGTTAAGAATGTATAATCATCTAAAAATTTCGTAACGGTTACTTCATATTTTTCTAATTCTGCATCTTTAAAAATATATGGTTGAAATTCATATTTCTTTTTGCGTTTGGCGACTTGTCGTTTAATTTCTGCTGCTTCTTTTCGTAATTCTGGATCTTCAATGTATTTTGTTACATAGTCTCTCCAGAACTTATATTCCTCTGACCATGGAGCAACATCTGCTAAGATTTTGAATCGATCAAAAGCGCCATACATGCCAAATTGGTCAGGATGCAATTCATTTAACGCTTCATAAGCTGGACCAGGCAAACGATATTCACCATATGGAATTTTTGAGTATGGGTCTCCGATTTGGAAGTTAATAAAATAATCAGCCCCAGGCAACCAATCCGGCATTGTATTCCGAATTGGATTATATCCCTCTAATTGTGCACTATCACTGCGAATAAAACGGCGGAAAATCTCTGAGAACTCTCCACCTAATGAACCTAATTGCATCTCCCAAAAAGCATTCGAAGCATTATACGCTTTATCCGCTTTTTCTATAACCATTTGTCCTGTATATGGATTACGTTGTAAAAATTCGTCCATTAACAACCAGTTATAAATACCATGTGGTTCTAACCAGTTGCTTGCAAATTCTTGCGTTCTCCACTCCATGCTTCGTGGATCATTCAACTCCATTAATTTTCTGCGATCCACATTTTTTTGATACTCATATACCGGTGCGTATAAATCTCTTGGTTTGGTTTTAATTTTCACATCTTCTGGTGGTTTGTTTTCCGCTGCTCTTGCAGCTGAAAATGCTTCGTCAATTGTTCGATATTCTCCTTGCATGCGAGCTGGCATATAAATGGCTTCTTCAGATTCTGTGTCGTAAATAATGACATCTCCTGTTGGTTCTCCTGTTTCAGCATTTTGCCGAGGTATTAATATATATTGCTTTGGTGGTGGAGTGTCGCTTTCTTCATATGGTGCTAATTTTTGTTCTACGACTTGTTGTGCTTCTGGATTTAATTCATCTTCTGGAATTAATATTGGTGCTTCTTGATTGACTTCATAACCGCCATATGCTTCTGGTGATACATACACATTGTATTCTACTCGACCACTAGGAGAAATGCGTGTTATAACCGGTGAATCAGGACGCTCTCCATATTGTTCTGTTTGTTCTTGTACGAGTATTGGATCTCCCCAATATTCCATATGCATTTGTCGCACAGGCTTGATAAGATTTCCTATAATCAAATTGCCTAGATCACCAAGCAATGGTGTATTTGGATTAAACAATTCTCCTGTTAATAAATATGGCCGATCATAATAATGTTTTCGTTCAAACCAATATAGATCCGTCATTCCAAGCAAATGTTTTAATCCAAACCAGTTTTCAATTGTTGGAAATAACGTATTCGTCCATACTTCTTCTCCACTTCCAATAACATCAGTATATTCCCAATCACTATGAGCAAGGCGATAACTATTAGGCGCATATTGAATGACACGATCTCCACGATAAGCGCTTTTTGAACCAAATGCCCACCATCTGCCTTTGCGGATTTCTTCTACGCCTTCAGTAATATCTTCATAAGTTTCTTCTACACCCATTGTGTCTTCTTTATGAATGGATGAATATCCCGTTCCTGAAATAGTTCCTGCAATAAAATTGAATAAATCACCAGGGCCTACTTCTCCAATCATTGGGACATAGAAAGATGGAGCATCATCAAAGTGTTCAATGCCAGGGCGCAACATACGCTCTCTTTGCAATTCTTCCAATGTTCCAAACTGCTCACGAGCTACTGCTTCTTCTAAGCGGCGATACGCTTTATAGTTTTCCCAACGTTCTGTAATTCCGACACCAGTATATTTATCCACTTCATAATCAATATATTTATAAGCAGTAACACCTGCAAATACCGGAAAAATTCGTTTCAAGAACAGTGAACTCATTAATTGCAACGGACTTCCCATAGAAGCATCTGAAAATCCTAATCCCACATTTGCTAATGCATCTTGGAGACGATACCATGGATAATAACTTACAAAGATCGATAAAGTCGTTACATCTTCCATGTTTCGTCTTCCTGTAAAGAAACTTAATTGTTTTGCCTTGTCTGGAAAATCAGTGAAAAATTCATTAATTCGTCCGAGCAATGTATGAGAACTAAACGCTTTGTTTACTGCAATGTACTCATCACGAATTAAGTTTTCGATGATCTGACTTTTATGAGATTGCCAAATAGGATGAGTGGATTTTATCATCTCTTCTACACTGCGTTGAAATTGTTGTTCTGCTTCTCCCTTTCCTCTAAATAACGCTGTCAAGTTTGATAAAGCCACTTCTTCATTGCTGTAAATTGGTTTGGCTGCTTGTTGGAACATATAATAACTAATAAGCCATTCGGCTTTTTGTGCATCTGCTTTTAAAATGTCACCGGATTGTCTCCATTGCGAAATCATGTTTCGAAGATTTAATAATGCTTTTTCTTCGCTAATCACGCCAGCCGGCTTAATTTGTACCATTTGACGAATTAGTTCTAATCCTACTTGTTGGCGAATAATATCCATTCCGGTTTGTACTCGAACATTACCGCCAATGAATGGATTAGTTTCCCCAATTGGATATTCCCGTCCTAAAAATTCATCTGGATTTCGTTCATATTTGATATATGTTCGATACAAATCCCAGTTAGCTGGTTTCTTTCTCCCAATAACTTCACCTTCACTATTAAAGCGATATGCGTTATTCATGTGCAATTCTTTAAACAACTTCAAAATATCTTCGTCTCTTGAAAAGTTAATTTGATTCTTTTCGATAAATTCTTGGAGATATTCCGGTAAATATGACTTGATTTTATACAAAACACGAGGAGAAAAGCCCTCCGTAAAGTGTTTAAAATATTTATCCATCTCATAATAAACATCTTTGTTTTCTACACCTTTTCGAAAGGCTTGTTTAAATATATTGCGTTCCCATTCTTTATCAAAAAACTTTGTGATCACACTTAAATATTCACGTAGCTCAGAATCTTTACTTTGATTACCAATATCGAATAACTCAAATAGTTTATTGCGCTCTTTTGGTTCTGTCATTAACTCGCCAATATGACGAGTAATCTTTCCAACCGTACCAAAGCGTGCAGAGGTTAAATACATATCTCTTTTTGGGTTTAAAATTGTCAATGGAGCATCTTCATTTATTGCTTTATCATCAAACAAACGAACAAATTTACCATTTACATATACAACTGGCTGACGCAATGGTTCCTTATGATGAATTCCCATATGTGCATTTAATACTGGCTGAATGGTTCCTCTTTCAAATATACGAAAACTGACACGTTCTCGTGCTAAACGCACATTCAATGCATCTCGAATATGCATTAATCCACCTGGAAGCGTATCAGCAAACCATTTCATGAATCCTCGATTTATGTCACTAAATACTTGATAATCGATTAATTGCATTTCTCCATTGACAGTTCGAATATATAAATTTTCATCGAAAATAGCTTCTTTAAATTTTTTATTGTATTTCAACACATCTTGAATTTGCACATGCAATTCTGTGTTAAGTTGAATTTTTCCTTTTTCATGCAACTCTAGAATATCCCCTACTGTTGCTTGACGATGACCAACAATAAGAGATTTAATTTCACCATTTCTTCTTGCAATATCCTGCATTTGTTTAGCAGTAAATTCTCGTAATTTTCGTTGTACTCCTTCAACCCATGCTTTTCCTTCTTCAGTTTTTATAAATTGTGTTCTTCTATGTCGATCTCGAATTTCTAATACTGTTTTAATTGCATCATTATTACGAACACCAGAAGAACGAAGCAATGCATTAATCTCGGATTTTGTTCCATATTTCAATATCTGAAAATCCCCACGCCCTAATGCATCTTCAATTTGATTCGCTATATCTTTCGTCAATGCATGTTTTCGAATATCTTTCATTATCGCTTCAAAACGTAATCCTTCTTCAATATGCAAAGGGATTTCTGTCTCTAATAAATTTTGTCGTTGCCGCAATATCCGTTGAATATCAAATTCTCTTCGAGACAAAATATCTTTCTGTTTGTATTCAGATAATAATTGTTGCTTTCGTTGTTGGTACCGATCCTTAATACTCTTTAATCGCCGCATAGATACTTCTTTTCGCAATGCTGGTTCTTCATCTAATACTTCTTTAATAGACTGTAATGAAATACGTGCTTCTTCATCTAAAAATTGAGCTATTTTACGCATTACTCCTGTTCGATGACCTAACGCTAACAATCCTGCAGCAGCAATAGCAGCAAGTCCTGCTTTTTGATACAGTGGCATTTCTTGTCGTTCTTCTTCATTTGCTAAAAATCGACGATAAGCATAATCAGAACTCTCATCTTTTTTATAGTATTGCAACCCTTGCATGAATATCCCACTCTTTCCCTTCAAGGATTTCTAAAGACCGAACAAAATAAATAGCCCAACATGTCTGAATACAATCTTGTCCAGCACCATATGATCGATTTACCCGTGGATCATACATGATACTACTTATACATTCCCAAAATTTAAACATCAGTCAAAATCTCCCCATAATTCTTCTTCATGTTTAAACCAAGATAATTCTGGGAACACTTCATCCATGTTATTTCCTTGCCAGTTAATTTTTCTTCCGTGTTTTGCTTCATTTTCTGCTAACATGGCCAATACTTCTTGTTCTGCCAATTTATTTGGATCTTTTGGTGTAGAAGCAGATGATGATTGAGATGTCTGAGTATTGGCTGATTCTTTTGTAAATGTGTATTGATATGATGATGGTGATGGCTGTGTTGCAGGTGCCGGCACAATTGGCACTCCTCTGAGATTCATTAAAATCCATTCAGCTCGTGATAAGTAATACATTAGTTTTCGAACCGACCAACTTTGTATTTCTTCTAGTGAAAATTCTGGAAAAGCTTCATGAATAATGCAATCCACCTGGTAATCTAAAATATTCATTTCTTGACGATATTCTTCTAATAATTGTTCCGCTTGCTTGTTATGTAATCCAGATGCATCAATAATAGCATTAGACAATACTTCTGCAATCCCCGCTAAACCTTGTGAGAAATCATAATCTTTTGGGTATAACACTGCTTCTTTGCAAATTCGCTCCTGAAAATCACACAACTCCAAGTTTTCTTCTAACAATCGTTTATACTCTTCTCTCCCAATAGCACGAAATATAAACATGTAACAAAATTCTTCTTCCTCATCGGTAATTGTCAATTGATACAGTTCAGGATATTTTCGTTTCCATCGTAAGATTTGTCGCTGCAATTGTTCTGGTGTCATATACATCCCCTCTATACAAATAAAAGCAGAACCATGTTCTGCTTACAATTTAATTGGTGCTGTTTTTGCTATAAACCCTGATTTATCCATAATCATCTCAGTTAATAAACTTGGAATACCTGCTCGTCCGTTTTCTGTGTATTTTTTGCACGAAAAATCATATGGGAATAACACACACTTATCAGCAATAATTTCTTCACGATCTAACATTGTTAAATCCTGATTACGGACAATTTCTCGATATTCTGGCCGAGATAATGTACGCCAAATAACAATCAAATCTTCAAATGGAGTAAAATACACTTGACCATATTTTTCTTTCCATGCTTCTACTTCTTTTCTAGTTGGACCATTTGCAAATACTGGAGATTCCCACTCTTCTTTTGTATACATTTCGCCACTTGGTGCTTGAATCATTTCTGGCTCATCTACTGCATGCTCTTGTGCATCTGGCTTCTCTATATCTTCTGTTTCTGTTGGATCACATACATCTCTTGGTGCCTCAAGATCTACTTTTTTCCATGCCTGTTTATTTACATCATATTCATATAAATTTGGTTTCTCGTAAGATATTGGTTTCTCAATTTTTTCTTGCTCATGAAACAGATCTAATTGCTCATCTTTCCGTGACATAACTCTTCCCCTTCCTGATACAATATTGAATAATTACGTATTGTGTTACATTAATATTATAATCCTTTTTATTTCATAATTGAAGCCCCATTAATATCTCTCGCAATAAAGGTATATACTTCTTGGATCGGTGCTCCTTGATCGCTAGTAGATGCCCGTTTCGAAAAACCTGTAATTTGAATGCCATTAATGCTTTCTACAGTAAGTGATGGCATTCGTCTATTAGGGTCTTTCGAGCTGTATACTTTACGTTGCTCATTCATAATTGTTTCTTCTACTGGACCATAATGAATACGAATATCCAATCCTAATGGATTATTTTTTTGAAAATATGGTGATCTCCAATTACTTAGGTACTTCCCTTCTTCATCAGTTAATTCGCCCCATATAGCTTTCTCATATTCCTCTGCAATTTGCTCAAAACTTTCTTTCCCATACAATTTTAAAATCTGATCCAGTTTTAGTTTTTGATAATATTTCAGATCAATGACTTGCTTTTTATTTCCTGTTTCCAAAGCATATTGGATAGCTTCTGCATGTTCTAATATTTGTTGTAAATAACCGGTAGATGTAAAATTGATGGAGAATTGTCCACGAACAATCCGTTGCCCTCTAGCAACTGTATCAAATGTATATGAGCTATAACCATAAATCGGTAAAACTTGTTCTTCTAACACAAAATCAATACTAGTAACTTCATCAACCCAAATATCGCCAATATAAAGATGCACATCTGCGCCTGAAAAATACTCATTTGAATAAATCTCATATTCTACACGAGTATCTTGACGATGATATGGATCTCTGCGAGGAAAAGGTTGATATCTTGACCAAGCGTTGTTGTAATTATGAAACATTACTCGTGCCAACGGTATTCACCTCTTATATAAACTGATGTTTTGTGGCTATTTTTGATAGCGGATCAATATCTAATGCATAAAATTCATATACGTTTTGTGTCATGATCTCATCTACACTCATTACTTTTCCTTCTGTATACGTTGTCACGCCGTATAATGTTAGCATGGATTGAGATCCATATTCGTTAGCCATCGTAATAGTAATATCAAATAACGGCATTTCATCCATTAAAATACGATATCCTTGTTTTCTTAGTTCTTCCATGCAACGATAAACAATGCTCTCATCAAATACAGTAAATGTTAAAATACCAGAGATCGTTCTCATGCCACGAGTATACCCTTTCATACTAATACGCCCTAATGAGCGCACCGGTACTTTTTCTCGATAAATGGAATAAGAAATACTCGATAATTCCCCGAACACAATTGGCCCTTTTCCCGGAATGTTAATCGTACAAACCATATCCGTTCCAGAATAACTAGACTGAGGGCGCAAATAATGATAACCGACATCTTTAGGTTTTGAATGAAATGTGCGTGTAGGGTATTGTTTTTCAAATTCTATTTGTGTCTCTTCTTCTTTGAGAGGGCGCAGATCAGCAGGCTTCCATATTGGTATGTTCTGTATGCCTTCCCCTTTACGTATTAATTCTTGTTTGACTTTTTCTTTTTCTTGCTGAATATCACGTAAAAGCTCACGATAACGTCTTTGATCATTTTCTGGCATAGATAAGCGAGAAGCATAATCTGTTATTTCTCTTTCAATCCATACAAGATATCCGTAATAATCATTTGTTTTTAACTCATCATACAACAATTGAAAAATACCTTTAATGGTCCATATTTCATCCAACATATCTATGTGTTGCATCATATAACGAGCAGCACTTAACAATCTTCGTTTGATTTGACTTCTTTGCATATCTGATGCAGTAATATTCTTTAACATTTCACTTTTAGCAAATTGAATCAATAATTTTGCAATGAACATATATAATTCACTCATATATTCTTCTTCCCTTCTTGAAAAAATTGGACAGCTAAATACGCTGTCCAATTCTTGTTTCTTATATAGTCACCCTTACGGCTTATTTCTTATATGATTAATGCTCCGCCTACTGGTTTATTATCTTGGACAGGGCTACCGCTTGCTCGACCCTCTAAGCGCAAATTACCTTTACGTTCAACTGGTTTAATCTTTCTAGCAACAAATGTATATGCTTTTGCTGTTACAACATCATCCACAGAGAATCCAGATCCTTCATTTAAAATTTGAACTCCGTAGATTTCCATTCCTGCACGTTGCCCGAACTCGTTAGCCATTGTAATAGTTACATTGAATGGCATCAACTGATCGGCGTATTCAGGAAGGAAGAAGTCTGTTAAATTATCAGGATTAAATGTATTCGTAGCACCATATCCAAGTTCTGTCATTTTTTCATCCCATGTTTCAATACCATAACCAGTAGTCGTTCCACGAGTTGCTTTTAATCCATTCAAAATTTGCATCTCTAATCCCATGCTGCCATTCATCCCTTGGCCATTTGCATTAGCAATAAATGTTTGATAGCCTAACATTTGCGGAGCTTTATTGTCGTAATTCTTTCTCATTTCTTCAAGCAATGCATCTCGGTCGAATTGAACAAATACTAGAGATCCACTAATTCCACGTTTTCCACGGCTAAAGCTGCGTGGGTCTGGAGATCCCATCGTGTAAATTGGAGCCACTTCACGAGAAATACTATACGTAATAGCTTGAATTTCACCAATAACACGACCATTAAATGTTGCTACAATATCAGCACCAGAAAAGCTGGAAAATGTGCGAGTATATTGTTCTTGCTGAATCATGCTACTTCACCTCTTTGTTTTTTATTAGCGGAGGAAAAGTTCCTCCGCTGGCTTGTAGTGTTATAAGCTAGCTCGCAAAGATACGCTTGCAAAAATCTTGCGAGTTTCAAATTGAGGTACAAGTTCTAATGTAATGAAGGCATTTCCAATTACACGTTCTTTAGCACTTGTGAAAATCGAGAAGCGGAAATCTTGTAATACACCAAGCTCTTTCAATCTATCTAATCCAGCTTGAATTTCCGTTGCTAAAGAGTTACGTTGTGCTAATCCATTCGGCATACCAATGAATGGATCTGCCTTACGACGCACAAGCTGTACAGTTGCATGCACAATGCGAACTGTTGATAAGCGTTGATAATCCGAAGTTGGAAGTGCCGCTGTTACACCATCTTTAACAACTACACGGCGAGTACCATTCAAGTTAATTTTTTCTTCGAATGTTACATATCGTGCTCCAGCCAATTGATTGTGTTGTGCTTCTGATAAATGATAACGAAGCCCTTGAACTGGAACCGGCTGATTAGTTGTAGAAACTTCTGGATTTAATGTGGAGATTAAACCTGCATAAACCGGTGCTCCATCTGTTACATACGTACCAATTTTGTCATTTGCTAGCCCAACTTCTGGGCCAAAAACTACGTTGACGTATCGACCAATATCCATTGGCTCTCCATCATCATTCAAAATCAATTCTCCAGTTGCTTCATTATACATGTAATGTTCATTCATGCCTGGAGCTGTTAATTCATCAATATAAGCTTGAATGTCTAATAGTGTTGCATTTTTTACAGGAGCTACACTAATGACACCGATTGTTTCCCATGTTTTTGCAGTAACAATTGCACAGTGTTGTGCCAATTGCGTAGCAAAATTACGTGTTGGATCTTCAACAATTTCGATTTCTCCTGTTTGTTCGTTTTTTACTTCACGACCAATTGGTGTATTAGCATACGCTTCTGCCATAATAATGATATCTACTGCATAGTTTTCTAGTTTATTATAGATACCTTGTTTCACTAACTCATATTCATCAATTGTTCCAGGAACTAATTCATAAACTCCACCTAGTTCCTCATAAAGTTCTTTCATGCTTTTTAGGCTTGTCACATCAAAGAATCCGTCTGTTCCAAGCCATGGATAATAATCTGGATCATTGACTGGTTTTGTATCATCTTTCAATAGCTCATATTCACCAGTTGCAGGGTTTTTCCATTCTCCTAAGAATACTGGACGATCTGTTGGCAATAATCCTTGCACCGGAATATCACCAGCACCATCTGGAACAGACAATTGTACAACATTGTTGCGTGGGTCATTGTTAACGTAGTTTGCAAATTCTCTTAATGTGCGAATACCACGCAATTCACGAGTCCGATATTCTAGTGCGTAATCACGATTAGAAGTCCGTTTATCTTCTGGTTTAATAAATGCAATGATTTTTTCTTTTCCGGAAGGATCTTCTGGCGTAATATCTTCCCGGACTTCTACTTGCACACCATACAACGTATTTGGATCATACACATTTTTAATTCCACCATACAAGCTTCCTGGATATTTACCTTCTACAATCAACATTGGATTATCAACAGAAGCTTCATTTGTTTTATACAATGCATATAATTTTACTCCAATTGGAGTGGCACCAGCAGATATAATTAATTTTGCTTTTTCTTTACTTCCTGCTGCTGGGAAAATCATTGTATAATGCCCATTTGGATTACTTGCGTCTTTTGGTTGTAAATCATATTGATTACCATTTAACTCATAATATACTCGGAATGCGTCTGGCTGTGGAACGTAATTCAATTCATAAGTCGTATCTGCACCAGGAACATCATAAGTTTGAACCGTATTCATCATCACTTCATCATAATAGAAATAGTCTGCTACTACTGTCACAGAAGATGTTAATGCTGGATACACGCCATTTATTACTTCTTGCTGATATGCGCTTGTAAAACGAATACCACCTTGTTCATATTCTTTTGCTGTATAGTCTTGTGTTAATTCATCCGTAACAGCAGGATCTCCTTTACCTGGCCGCCATAAATATTGACCATTTGCATTCATTTGTGGAATAGAAATACCATTTACGTACACATTGATCGTGTGTCCAGCAGCAACATTATCAGACCAAAAACCATGCACACTAGAGAAATAGTTTGTTTGTGTAGGGTCTTGCGTGAGAACACCATCTGTATCACTGCGCATTACTTCATGATAATTGCGTTTACTATAATTGATTTTCACTTCTAATTTATTGCCAGGACGGAATTTATCGGCAGCGAAATGAATAGTCTCTGAACCAGGTGTTGTATCTAAATTCAAAATGACATTATTAATAGAGCTACCAGTATATTCCCTCAAAATTGTTGAATCATCTTTTAATTCACGGATATATTCAATTGCATTGCTATTAATGCGTGCATCTGTTTCTAAATTCAATGCTTTTGAGAAAGCCACATTACCTTTAGATAAACCTAAAAACTGAGTGAGTTCTGTTGCAATGTCTTGCGCATGTAATTCTGTTTTTGCACGACGACCAGAAATACGAAGCAATCGCACATCTTCATTGCCAGTTCGCAATACTTCATACATTTTACGCACTAAAGTACCTTTATGCGGCACTTTTACGGTTTTCTTAATTCTTTCACCTGTATTTGGATCTACCTCTCCTGTTTCAATTTCTTCTTTCTTCAACATACCACCAAATAATTTTTCTGCAGCTTTTGGACCACCAATAGCTTGTACACTTACTGGTTCTCCTACTGGACCATCAATTGCAGTGCCAATAATTAAAACAGATTGTGTTGTCGCCTGCAAATTTTGTTGATTCGAAAATAAGTTACCATCTTCATATTCTACTTTTACACCAGGCAAGTTTGGATATTTATCAACAATTGCGTTTGCCATTAGTAATCCTCCTCTTCATTTGGATTTTCTGATGTATGCATAATATTGGCTTGAACAGCCAAATCGTGTATTTGATTTAAGAAACGAGGCACTACTCTCTCTAATCGCATTTGATATTGAAGTGTTCTTACTGCAACAGGATATCTTCCTTTTGTGATCAACTCATCTTCTTCTTGTGAGTAAAATTGAATATTTTGCACTCCACTTTTCTTAAAAAAACCAGTATACATATAAAGAAAATCTTCAAATTCAACAACCAATTCATCTGCTTCCTCCTGACTTAATGAATAAATTTTAAATTCCACCCATACATCAAAAATTTGTCCATATAATTCAACAAATTGATCCGGTGCATATGGATGGCGAATAACATCTCGAAAACGAGGTTTATAATCTTTGAAACTTGGATTAATAACTCGTTTTAATAATCGATATGTGATTAGCGGATATTTTACATCCTCATCAACAGGAAATTGTCGGACAATATCTCCTTTCTTACCCGCACTTTTCCATAATTTCCGCAACACATCTACAAATTGCAAAAATGTGATAGGCCGTTCAGATCGTAGTCGATCATCCAAATATGGATCCTGAATTTTCATACTCTCTCACCCAATTAACGCTTAATTCGAACTTGTGTGTGTGCAATCATTTTTTCTGTAGTGAAAACAGGGACAATCTCTAATTCCACATAGATAGATCCTTCTAAATAAGCGGAGACAATACTAAATGCGTACTCACGTATAATTTCTTTTTGACGATATTCATCTAAAATTGAAATCAATAATTCCTGAATCTCTTGTCCTTGAATAGATATTCCAGTGCGGCCCACAAAAGAAGATAATGCACTAGAAACATCCAAGATTACCGATTGAGCAATTCTGAAATTCGCTATATTTTTATGGACTCCCGGTGTATGAACGGCGCAAGGACAAGTAGCACAAACAACTCCTTTTTTAAAACTAGACCGGAAAGAAACAACCCCTATTTGTTCCAAATACAGAATTTCTCTTTTATTAAATTCCTGTTTTAGTTGAACATTGATTTTTTTATTCATTGGACTTGTACCAATATCTAATGAAGCGATTACTCCTGAATAAACTGCTCCTGCTTTATGATCTTGAAATTGATCAACAACAACAGATAAATATTTTCCGTCTTCTTCGATATGAAACAAAGAATCAAAAGTAAATGACTTAATTAGTTGCTCTATTGATTCCAACTCTGTGATATTCTTAAATGGCATTAAATCAAAAATGCCATGAACTAATATTCCTTGCTGCTCTTTTTCATGCGCAAATTCAATAAATGACAAAATATCCTCTGTATTTTCCCCAAATCGAATAGTATCACAATACAACAAATCAAACTCATAGGTCTTTAAATAATCTAATGCGGAAACAAATCCATACTTATCAATCCGCATCAAATAAACCTCTAAATTTGGATCAAATAATAATGCATCTTTTTGACGTTCTAGAAGTGGGCCAGATTGAAAGTAAGATTGCGCCACAAAAGTATTAGGAGCATATACTGGCTCATAATATGGTCCATTATCGGCTTCTCCCATAATGATTAATCGCTTTCCTGTCGGTGCCTGGGATAATAAATAAATGGAGTCGTGTTGTTGATACTCAATGTGTGGAGAGGGCATCATCGTCATTCGCCCCTTTCGGTGTATAACGACAATACACCTGATAAAACTCAACCCTTCCTTGATCCCCTAATTTAGGTTCCACAACACTAATAAACAATTTTTCTTTAATATTCACCGGTATTCCATTTTTCCAATCTACTTCTAAGATCAAGTCCCCTTCTTTGGGATATGCATCATATTCCATGTAATACACATAAGCTTTTAAAGTCACATTGCCTTCTTCTGTTAGTTTATTTACTCCAATTAGAGTTTCGGGGACAGAACTAATAACTCTCCTTACCTTAACTTTTCTGAAAGTGACATAAAATGAAGTACCAAAACATTTAGGGCAATTAGGATCTGCTGATTCCCCACTGCGTTCTGAATAACAAGAGCATCGAAAACGCCTATCTTTTTCCACATACACAACATCATGCCCATACTGTTGCAAGATAGACTTTAGCAATTTTCGTATATCCATTAAATATCCCTACTTTCTGGACTAGGAGAACTACTTCTTGTAACTGCCGTAATTGGCTTAGCATATCCTCTAGCATTTCTACCCATTAAAGCATCCATCCAATATTTCCAATCTCGTTCAATATTAGAAAGCAATGCTTGAATCATATCCAAAGCATTGTTTTGTTCATTGGAACCGTTTGATGAATCACCAAATTGTACTTCAAAATCCCCTAACTTGAAGCCATTTTCCATCTGCTCGTTGGATGGATTAGTGTGTCTTTCAATTACTTTGATTAACAAATGATTTAATAAATTCTTAGCTGCTTCATATACACTAAATTTCGCTGCTGGAAAATATGCATCATCCCGATCTGTTAATAATTGAAAACGTGAATTATTGGCATCTGGAATTCTCTTTAATAATTGATGCACTTTTTGTCCAGCATCTCGCAATGCCGCATACATTTCATCTAATGTAAAATAAGAATACAATCGAGAAAGAATAGATCTTAACTCTAGAGGCGTTGCATATAATGGGCTGTATTCAGAAGTAAATTGAATTACTTGTGTTTGCGATAAAGACTTTCCGGTTACTGACTGGATACTTTTATCTAAAACTAATGTATAAGTGCGATTATAAGCGACACTTTCTTTTGGTGTAATCGTAATTGTATTACCATTTACCTGAATATCTACTGGTATCTGAAATTCTGGAGGCATTATCATAATATCAGTATCCGTTTCTAATATTTCATCTTGTACATCTTCATTTGAACCGGAATCATGTTCTGCATTTGAGTTAGAGTATAAAGAGAATGTCTCCTCTATAGTATGTGTAACACCTTGCACTATTACTTCATATCGCAAAATATATTGCCCATCTGGCCAATTCGAAGGAATTTCGTACACATAAGTATATCTATTGCCTCCATCTACTGTATTTAGTGTAACATTATCCATGTTTTGAACGCCATCTGTGCCATAATACCCAATAGCCACTGTAGGTATACTATCCACAGAAATTGGCATATTTTTTTCATCTATTGTCAATAATTCTAAAAATATCTTTGAATTTTTATGAAATTCTCCTAAATCTTTCACGTATACCACCTGCTTTAGAGACGGTCATTTAATTTTTTTCTTCAGTGATATAACAGCTTTGTGAAGTCACACTATTCGGATCCAACGGCTCATTGAATTCAACAATAATTTTTTGTAATTTGGCCACAGGGAAATGTGAAGAACGATGTTTTGGAGAACTAGAAACGATACGTAATTTTTCTGAACTCGATTGATTTTGTTGAGAGAAATATTGTTCAAGTACTGTTAATTGTGAATTTTGCTCAATTCTCGTATTCGTTCGAATAGGAAAATTTGTTTCTGGTGGCTTTTGAAAATCATTAATATTTACATAAAATTGAATTACATCAGAAAATGCGCTTTTGGTTCCGTCTTCAGCGATAGCTCGGATTCTAGCATAATATCTTCCTTGTTCATATTTCACATCTGGCTTCACACTGGTGCCAAATATTAATTGTGAAGAAGGTGGCCAAGTCACATTATGAAACGTATTAGTTGAAGATATCTGTAATTCATAAGCATAAGCATGTTCTACTGCACTCCATGTAAAAGTAGGTTTTTCTGTCACTTCAGATAAATGAGTAGGTGTTAGTAATACAGGAGGTTTAATACCATCTACATCTTTGGTAAAAAACTCAATTTGATAACTTTCTGGCATGTATCTTCCTACAATATCTCGAATCCCTTTTTCTCCGCCTACTAATTGCAATTGATAATGCATTCGTGGAGATAGTGATTCTCTAGGCTTTATAATTAATGTTCGACTTCGGTATTCATATCGAATAGAAACTGGTTTTTGTTCGGTAACATTCCATAACACAATATGTTCCTCTCTTAATAATTGACTATTCAAGTCCACCATAAAATCGACTCTAATATTTGTATCACAAGCAACATCTTCACTTAAATGTCTAGGAAATGTTCGTAACACAAAATCCATAATTATGCCCCCATATATTTATATGTGACATGAATAACTGACTTTGGTTGAGGAATTTGATGATCTGAAAAAGTAATGGTGCCAGTGGCGTAGTCTATGGTATAATCCAAATCCCGTTTCATTACCATCCCATCTTTTACTACTTCTTCACTGTGTTTCAATGGCTTATTTGCTAATTTAAATACTTTATTAGCTCCATCACAAACACCAATTGGAATCTCCTGACTAGATATTTTAGAACCAGAAAAGTCTGGCATGATTCCAATTTTCATTCTCCATTTAGGATAATCCGGATGCTGACGAACCATTGCCATATACAATCTCCCCTTATTTCGCCATAATTGCAAAATCATATACAGTTGGTCGTACTGTCCCAGAATACGTGCATTCCACTTTTACTTGAATAAATTTAGATGGGACTGGTAAATAAATTGGAGTGTCTACCGCTACTTTAACCCAGTTGTTTGCTGTACTTGTACGGTAGTAAAAATTCACAAAGCTATTTTGACTAGGATAATCTTCAAAGTTAGCTAACAAGTAAATTTCATCTGTCACCACTGGCAACTCAAGAACTGGTGTAACCCATGAATCGGCATTAATCGTGAAAGTTAGTGGATTTAATTGCGCAGTACTGCTTGGATCACGATTCGATGTATCAATAAAAGGTTCTGCAAAATAATAATTGTAGGGAGATACGAGCAAAAGCATGTCGTATCTCTCCATTGTTGTTTTAAGCTTAATAGCTTCAGCAATATTCTTTTGCATGATATTTAAGTGGAAATCATGCAATACTTGTCCATCTAAAAATGTGATACGTTTCATATAGTTTGGTGTTGCCATTTATGGTCCCTCCTTAGAAGGTCACGGACCAAGTTACCCGCATCCCTGTATTTTGATCTTTTGTAATTGGACCAATACCTGAAATATTAAACATTTTGCTTGTTGCTTTATCTTTGCCATCAAACATTGCTACTTGATAAATTTCATGAGTTGTTTTTTCATATGTGTATTGCACTTCAATGACATCGCCGTTCGCAGCGTTATTCACTGTAATTTGAGTTCCATCTGGAGAAAGTGTATAACTTTCTGGATTTCCATTGCGTTTTACACTTGCAATAATAAATTTGCCGCTTGCATCTTTAGCTGCTGGATAAGTTAATGCAAAAGTAGTCATTCCGCCACTTACAGTAAATGTATCAGTTTTTGTTAATTTCACTGGACCTGGAACACCTTTCGGGAAGTCAGCGATAAATTTAACTACTTTACCGGCATTCACACGATATTGAATGGTTAATTGTCCTGGAGTGTTTACAGGAACTCCTGTACTTGGAGTTGCACTAAATTGAATAATGCCGGCATTTGGATTCAGCAACCAAACATCGCCTTGCCCTAATTTAAGGCCACGATCTTGAATGACATACTCTGTTTTATTTCCATTAATATCCTCATGAACAACTTTTTCTAAAGCTACAACTGGTGCTTGAGTTAATTGATATGTGAGATGATTATTATTAGCTTGCAATTGGAATTTCACTTCAAACTGATCCCCGTTATTCGGAACATTTACAAATTCAATAGTAGCTGCATTTGCATCTTTAATGTTTACATCAGTGCCAACAACTAAATCTGTCGAAGTAGTTAAATTTTTTACAGAAACTAATGCTAATAATTTGTTTCCAGAGTTATCTAAATCATAAACTGTATCAACTGCTCCATCGCTATCGTTATCTGCAGCTGTTATTGTTACTGTCTTTTCAATAACATCAATTGGCTTGGTTGGAAAAATATCAATTTCTGGTTTTCCATCTGAAATTTCTGCTGGGAACATAATTGGCACTCTTGAACCATCAAGCTCTTCTGGCATATCTGTTTTATTTTTATCCGTGTTAGAGAATGAAACCGGCATATAATCAGGATGTCCAGCAGGTTTGCCACCTAATGCCATAAAACCTAAACAATATTTACGATGATAATCATATGTGACTGTTACATTTACTTTTGTGTTTTCAAATTTTACTTCTCCTGTTTTATAATCAATCACATATGTTTTGTTTGCATCACTTGCCACATTGCCACGCTTCCAAGTTTCTGCTCCGACTTTTACAACTTCTGTTCCCTCAATAATTCGAACCATTGGGTCTTTCACTTTTCTATAAGTAACAGAAATAGGCTGTGTTGGAGCTACAGCAAACTCCAAAATACCTTTTTCGGCATCCCTTAAAAATACATCTTGGTTAATTTGCAATACATTCGTTCCCACTTTTACAGAAAGCAATGCTGTAATGTTTTCTACGCCATCTAAAGTAATGATGGTATTTGTGTTTGTAGAAGGAATATCTTTGTCATAAGTTCCTTTTACTTCAGGCTGGATAGACAAGTGGAAGGTATATGTTCCTTCCGCATTCGTTGTTAAATCTGTATCTCCGTGATCGGTTTGAGTCATTCGAATCATTTTTGATGGATTTGCCATCATTTCAGCGACAATACTATTTGCATCTAATACCACTAGATTTTTCTTTTCTTTTGTATAAAACACGCCATTTTCATCATACAATTCTACTTTTACATGACCTTTTGGATTCATCGCAGCTACATCTTGGATCATGTTACTTCACCCCTGACTTATAATTAAAATCCGCCTTTAAATGGTTGTCCGTTTTCATTCAATAAAGTGATTGTCCATGTTACACGAATACCTGTGGACACTTCTTTTCTTGTTTCTCCTACCCGAACCAATGAGAAAGCCTTCACTGGATAACCTTTATAGCCTGTTACTTGATCATCAACTCGTGGTCCATCAAATAATCCCATTTCACGAATTGTTACATTATAGTTTGGAATTCCTTCTTTGAATTCTGCGACAAATTGCACAGAACCTTTATCTAATTCAAACCATGGATATTCATTTTCTGTTTTTGGTTTTAAAATTACTTGTCGTTTATAATTTGTAGGAATTCCTGGTTGAGCATCAGATTTATAATAAACATCCAAACGTGTAATTGCATTGCCACCTAATGTTTTTGGATGAATAATCAATGTTTTGCGATTTACATCATTTTCGTCAATTAAGAAATTTGCTTCATCAAAACCTGCAGTATCTTCGATTAACGTCAACTCATTTTTGTTTTGATCAAATAAGCGCACGAAAGAATCTTTAATTGGTTTTTGAAGCTCATATTTCAATGCATTTTCCTTATATTTGTAATCAACCACCAATGTAGAGTCACTTGCAGGAGCTGTAGTAAATGTAATAGTTCCTGTCGAATGATTCACAGTATAATCAGCCGGCATACTCAATTCCACATCATTCAGTTTCACTGTTACAGAGCCAGCAACTAGATTATTATGACTTAAAGTAAACACTTTGTTGCTTCCATCAGGAGTTAATGATTCATTTACAGGAACTTCAACTTGAACAGTAGTTAAAGAAGTAGCAATTTCATCTTCGTGGATTTCACCAGTGATTTCATATGTGACAAATAATCCTGTTAATGCACGATTGAAATAAACTTTACCTGTCATTTCATCAACAAAGAACTTACCCTCTGCTACATCATTCATATCTGTAACACGTTGCATTGCGTTCCCTTCATACTCAATTGAAACACTATCTGCAATGACAGGATAATGCTTTAATTGAATGGTATATGGCGCAACTGTTGTTGTATTATAAACTTCCGGTGTATCAAATTTTGTCACAAAAGTAGGAATTTCACTAATCAAGCCATTCATGTTTTTACTAAATGCATCAAATCGAATGCCAGTTAGAACAATTTTTGGATTTGTTACACTTGGATCAGCACCAGAAAATTTTAATCTAACAGCAGTTTCTTTTGTTGGATCAACCGAAATTTCCACAAACGCAGGTACTTCAACTCCATCAGCTAATGAGCTATCATATGTCTCAATAGTTTGATTCAATACACCATCTACATAAATTTCTAATTGACCACCTTTATTGTGTTTCATGTACTCTACAACAAAGTGACTCATTTTTTCAGTAAATGTTACTTCATCATTTAATGTTGTAGTTTCTTTTCGAGTAGCATCTCCTGTAAATCCAGAGGAGAATGTTAAGCGACTATCATCTAAAGGAACCGCATAGTTTTTACCATCACCAATTCCAATGAATAAATTTGTATATGTGCTGTAAACTTCAGATGTTAAAGGTGCTGTATTAGGACCAGGTGTAGTTGTAATACTAAATGCTTTCATTCCCGGCTCTTTTGAAACTTCTTCTTTTACATAAACGGTAATAGGATAATAACTATAATCAATATCAAAGTCCTCATCATTCACAACTTTCCATAACTCATTTGGATGATGAACGACAACATTTTGCCCATTTACAACATCAATAATTTTGTTTAATTGAACATGATACACGCCAGTAGAACCGCCTTTAGGAATACGGTTTTTAAACAACATTCTTTCTGGATCGCCACTAAAAGCACGCAATAAAATTTCTTCAGCACCATTTACTACAAGGTTTGGTTGATCAGCTAACACCCCTACTACATTACCATCTTCATCAATAGCTTCAATTTTAATGTGTCCTGTTGGTTTTAATGAAAATTCATCAGACAATCCGTCTGATTGTTTAGCTTGCAAAGCTTCTAATTTACGCAAAAGCATATTTTTCTTAGCTCCATCTGGAAGCAAGGAAATCAGTTTTTTTAAGCTTTTTACATTCATATGTGACACCCCTTTAATTGTTTAATTCGTTCCTTCTCCAGTTTGAGATCCGCCTGCTTGTCCTTTCAATGTATTGATTCCTAAAACAAATTGTCCTAAAGGCCAACCGCCACCTATTTCACCTAGCATATAACGAACTACTTCTTCTCCACTCATAATAAATGCATCTTCTAGATCCTGATGGATCTCAAGTTCTTTTTTCTCAAGAAGCAATTCATTATAAAGTGAAGCAGGATTAAGATTCCAAGTATTAAAAAATGATTCAATCGGATAACTTTTCAATGATTCTTTAAGGGATACAAACCATTTATTCGAATGGTTGATAATATGTTCATTCATTAATATTTTTTGAGCTAATTTATGATGAAACTTTTTCTTATTTTCTTGAATGAAATAATCTTCTTCTGATGTTAAAGATAAATTATGATCAGATTCTACTTTACTTAAATTTGTTTGATTAAAAGCTGATTCTAATATTTTCAAGATAAACTCAAATTGATAAGATGGAAATTCTAACTTTTCTTTTAACTCATTAAATTCTTTAATCTTGGCCATATAGACATCTTTTAAACTGACTGTTCCTTTTAAGAAATGTAATTCACTATCATCATCTATCTGTGTATTCACTTGATGAAGCAACGAATACATAGATGACGAATGCTTTATATTCGTGTTTTCTTTAATCTGTGCATTTATTTGATAAGATAATGAATTCGCTAATGATAAATATTTGGTTTGAAAACTTTCTCTGATATTAGTCATCCATTCAATAAATTCAATAGGCGAATATTCAATGAATAAAGACAATTGTTCTTGATTGGCTGTTTGAATAATTTTTTCAATAAATTGAATGTGAAAATCCATTTCAGGATCCACTAGATCATTCATTAGTAATTCAAGCACATCATAAACTAATAATAGCTTATAAACATCTTCCTCATTGATAGTATCTATTTCAACAATATCGCCTTTAGACTCAAAACTTGATTCATCAAACAATTCATGAGTTAACTCGACAGCTCTTTTATCCATTATCAATAATGGGATATACAACTCTTGAAACGCCAATCTCATAAACTGTTCAATTGTTTCTTTCGGGGTAGTTTTTAATTGCTCAAACACAATTGGTTCTGAAATTAATTCTACTGCATCATTCAAACTTGTGACAAAACGATCATGAGGCTCTATATCATGCAATGAGCGTATTAATTCATTCTTGATATCAAATTCATACATGCTTTGAAGTAAAACTTGCATTTCTTCATCGTTTTTCAGAAATACTTCAAGATCAACTTTTTTGATTAATTCCTCATATTTTTCTTCTAAATAATGTTCGATCAATAAAGCCAAAAAGTCTGTTTTTGTTTCCTGATATTTTTCTAACAATTTATACGTTCTTGCAATTTCAGTAAACTCTTTAGGTGATGCAAAAACATCTTCTTTGAAAGATGAGGTAAAAATCGCTGAAAATACTTGCAGCAATTCATTGATTTTCGTTTTTATTTCGTCATTTAATGCAAATGAAGTACTCGGAATCGGTTTTCCTGAAGAAAATATCGTATTAAACATATCTTCTAAAGCATAATCTAATAAATACGTCACATCTTTATCATTAATCGCTTGCAACGTATCAATGATTTCATATAACAACTCATAAAGAATGAGATCATTTTCATCGTCACGTATTTCAGAATATACCCAATCGCTTAAATAACCTTGAGTAGAAACTCCACGAACTCGGTATTGGTTATGAGATTGAACCATTCCATAATCAACATGATGTTGAGTTACCCAATGTGACTCTCGAACGCCATCCACTGGAATAGATAAATATGCTTTAATACGAAGTTTATCAGTCTCAGCGTTCCATTCATCTTCTGGAATATGAAGATTTATTGTTCGTCTTTCAATTGTAGATACTACTTTATAGTTATGGTTAATAGCATGCAAACGCAAAGCAGTTTGTGTATCACTTGGAAATGTTATGCTTCGTAATAATCGATCTTCTCGTTTTTGTTGTTCAATTGGAAATGATTGATTAAGGAAGGGGACCACAACTTGCTTTGAGAAATTAGATTCAAGCATGTGTGTCACCTCTTCCTATTACTCTTCATCTGCTGCTTTTGATTTACGTTTACGAGAAGTCTTTTTCTCCTCTTGTTTATTTTCTTCTTTTTCATCATCTTTTTCTGCTGTTTCTACTTCTTCTGTTTCTTTTTCATCATCTTGTTCTATTGTTTCTACTTCTTTTTCATTTTCAATTGCCATGGCTTCCATTTTTACTTCTTCTGCTTTATTGATGTTTTGTGTTACAACATCTGCACTTTTAGCTTGAATCTCATCTGCACGTTGCTTAGCCATTTGCAGGCCTTTCAAATCATATTTCGCTTTCCACGCATCAATAGCCGCTTGTGGTAATTTCCCTTCATATAACACAAGTGCTGGACGTTGAGAGAATAACGCATGACAAATACCTGATAAATCTGTATTATCATCAAACTTAATTTTTTGAACCGGATTATCTAACGTAATGTACGTATTCGTTTTTGGATCAAAAAAACTTACTTTACCTTGAGCCAAACCAACTTTGATTTCAGGCATGTTACTTCTCCCCTCTCCTTCTTTTTATCAAAAAAGCGGGCGACCTTATTTTTCGCCCGCCTATTTATTTTAATTAAGATACAATTTTAATTCTTTCAGGAGCTGGATAAGATTTTTCGAATGCAATATTACGTGCTGTTGCAACGGCTTTACCTTCATTTAAAATTCCGATCAGTGTTGTTACTCCCGGAAGGCAACGGGGGATAGGTCATTTCTGCCTATCTCTGCATGTCGCCATGCAGCTCCGACTGTATCTTCATCCAATTTGCATTGGATGCTCGGCGTACAGTCTGTGAGGGGCTATATCTTTTGACTACGACGTGCCTTCTGGCGCTGATATTTCTTTCTCCATTGTTCTCTTAGCACTTCCTTTTTACAATCAGCGCACCATTTTTGACGATTGCTTGTTCGAACAATTTCTTCTCCACATCTTTTACACTTTGCTAATCCTATTCCTGCTTTAATCTCAATTGCTTCCTCGAATTTTTCTTTTTTGCGATTTAAGTATATGGTTGCATCTTTGTACATGTATCTATAAAGTGCATGAGATTCTTTTCCTCCATAATGCAACTTATAAAATCCTGGAGTATCTTCATAAATTTTTGGTATTAATTCAATTTCATCTCTTAAAACTTGCCCCAGTTTTTCTAAAAATGGTTTGCATATAGATCCAAAAAAGCTAGTTAGTTGTTTGCGATTATTTTTCTTATTATTAATTCTTACAGAACCATCTCCATCAAAGAATCCTCTAATAAAATCTTTTTCATATTCTTTAGGTATATTAGGCCAATTTAAACGCTTCGCTTTATTAGGATGGACTCCTAAATCTAAAAGTTGCTTAACTAATTTCTTGCTATTTATATATAATCCATACAATTTGCTTCCTTTATCATTACGTTCTCTTATTGGATGATTAGATCCCATTGCTTTTCTTATTTTTTGAATAGCCTCCAAATCAGCTAATTCAAAACGTATTTCATATTTCTTTTGTGGAATGTAATTAATGCAACCATCTGACATAATCCATCCTAATATATAAGCACTTTCTTCTGTCCATGTTTTAAAAAAGTTTTCATTAACTTGGTATTTTTTATTCATTTTTCCAACACCTCTAATATCATTTAAGGCACATCGTATTTAATTGTCAAAAGATAAGCTTCCCTGCGGATTGTCCCCACCTGCAAGATTGCTCTTACAGGATACCCAGGATGTCCCCGCATATAGCCGAGTGCACTTATGACATTACTGCCATAAGGGGCAATTCCGAATTAAGCAGCTACGCTTAATTCTTCATTACCATAACGTTCTTTTACTTTAATTGTTTGGATATCACGCATTGGATCATCGAATTGTTCCGTGCTTAATGGCTCTTTTTCAAGCAAGATACCAATGTTATTGCGGTCAACCACATACATATCAAATTTCTTAGTTTCATAGTTGAATGGTGCAAATGGCGTAAAGTTGATATTAATTGCAAATGGAATACGACCTTGCACTTGATCCGGTTGAATTTTTAAGTTTGTGATTTGAGATCCACCCAATGCAGCATGTGTTAAGCTATTAATAATGTCATTTTTGAAGAATACAGACCAAGTTAATGGATGCATGATAATATCCGTTGGTGTATAACCATTTGCCATAACCGCAATAAACATATCAATCAAGTCTTCTGTTGATAGAGTATTGTTATAATGCCCTTCGATATCCATACCAGTTGTACCAGCTTCCGGATATTTTTGACGAATATCATTATCAAATACAATGTGTCCGTGTTTAGAGAATTGGATAAAGATTTTTTCTTCTTTTAAACGTGCCATTGCTTCGCCAGCTTTACGGACAAGAATACCAATAACATCCCATTGAGAATCGTTGATCATTTCATCCGTTACACGGACCACCATACCGGACTTACCAACTTTCACTTCTTGAGTTCTGTGAAGTTGGAAGTCCACTGTTTCTTCGAGGTAGCTTTGAGATTCCCCGATGTCATGCGCACGCATAGCACCGATGGACGGGAATTCAATCGAACGACCTTCTGTTAAGCGCACTTTTTGAAGTAATTGCGTACCGATATATAAAGGCTCAGCTGCTTCACGCATCATGCCGGTAATTACACGAGGAATCAAAATCGATGCGTCTTGAGTTGTCAATGCCTCACGAACCGTAACTAATTCATTTTTCGGAATTTGAGTCCAGTCTTCAGAAAGATCTAACATGCGCTTCATGCGCTTTAACACGTTTAGTGATTCTTGTGAAAGTTGTAATTCTTCTAGATTGCCGAACATAATGTTGTCTCCCCTTTCATTACTTATGCAACAAGATTCTTACTGCACCCACTGAACCTTTCCAGTCCCAACCAGTAGGTACACCAGGAATTTGACCAGTTGCTTTATAAGTTGCTGTAATTTCAACAGGTGATGAACCACTTGAGTTGTCATAATCAATCACTACAAGACCAGATTCATGATGCACATAAATCGGATCGATTTTTGTTCCGTTTGCAAATACTTCTACACTGCCTTCCACTGCTGGAGTGTGTTTCAAACGGAAGTCATGACGACCTTTTTGACCTGGTTGCACATAACCGATCACTTCGTTAGTGAAAGGCACTTCAATATTTGAACCGTTCGTTAATCCCGGAATTCCTGTTGGGAAGTATTTATTTGTTTTTGTATCCCAGTTACGATATGTTTTTTCATATGGATAACCAGGGAATCCGTCTTGTGCACCAATATCTTCAGGACGGAAACCAGTTTGTTGTTTCCAATCATCTTCTGCCATATCTTGTTGTGACCAACCGACCCATTGCAACCAACCTTGCGGCGGCAGATTTGTTTCAATCGCCCATACTTGTCCAATCACTTGCTCTTGCAAGCGAGTATATTCTTTTTCCGCATCTGCTAATTCTTGTAGTGCTTCTTTCAATTCATCCAATGAAGAAGCATTTGCTGCTTTTTGTTTTGCCGCTTCAATATCTTCACGTACTTTTTCAAAATCTGCTTTAATCAAACGTCCTGTTTCATCAGACATTACATAGTCACCAGGTTTTACTGGACGTGATGGATCTACATCATAAAAAGAACCCCATTCAATTTCATAAGCATCTTCTTTTCTAGGAATGTAAGGCAATTCAATATAGATTTCGTTTTCAATAGTTGGTTGGAATCCATTGAATCCATCGATAATTTCTTCATAAAGGTTTGCATAAGCTACACCAATTGCACGGTTTGCTTTACGAATGTATGGATTTCCTTCTTTGTCCACATCCTGTACATCTACCCCACCATTTGCAAGTGTTAATACAGGACGATACACATTACCATCAAAGTCTTTAATAGTGCCGTTTTTAAAAATACCACCATCATCTGTTGCAGGAGCAACTGCACGACCTTTCGGGATTACAACCCAACCATCACCACCGAAATGATAACGGAATAGGCGTTTCAAACGTGGATCAATCAAAAACTTTTCACCAGGCGAATCATGTGTACCAGCTTGTAATTTTGTGTTCGTGCGAAAATATTGATCTTTCGTGCTTGGAATTGGACCTGCAATACCTTTAAACAATGCCATCGTGTTTCACTCCTTTATCGTCTTTTCTTCGGACTAAACATGCTTATCATTGTTTCTACAGCTTCTTTTGCAGTCATTTTTTCTTCTTGGAAAGATTCATTAGTTTGATTATCTTCTGGGGCATAACCAGGGTTTTTTACACTACCCGGCTCTGGCCGCATTTGTTTTGCTTCAGCCAACAAATCATTGTAAGTATCCGTTAAAGATTCTTTTGTTCTTGCCACATGAGCCTCAATCGCTTCTTCACGAGTAACTCCAATAACATCAGATTTACGCAAAGATAATTTTAGATCTACAACTTTTTCTGCTAATGCCCGATGTACCTCAGAAACTAAACGAGCATTCTCAGAAACTAATGTGTTATTTTCAGATTCTAATTCAGAAACACGAGATTCTAATTTAACTTTTTCCATTACTAATTTAGTAATGGTTGCTTGCATTTCAGAAACTTTACTCTCTAATTCACTAATACGTTTGTTAGCTTCCTCTAAATCTGCAACACCAGAAACTGTTTTGTTCTCTTGTACTGGAGTTGGTGAATTTTCTGGAGTGTTATTGGAATTATCTTGCACACCTTGTTGATTTTCTTGGACCGGTACTCCTTGATTTGGAGTTTGTTCTGGATTATTAGCATTTACGTTTTCTGTCGTTTTATTTTCTTTACCATCCATCCGTTTGCCACTCTCCTCTTTCACATTGCTCATTGCATCTAATAATTTTTTCACATCTTCATTTAAGTGTTCATATAAGTTTACTTCTGGATCTTGTGCGTTCTGATATAAACCTTCAGCCATTTGATACACTTGAACATGTACAGATTCTTGTGTATCACCATCATCAGTTACAATTTCTACTGTTCTGTTTCCTGCATTCTCATCAGCAGGAGTATTTACATAACTTACTTCACGACCATAAGTAGTTCCAATAATAAAGTGACAAGTTTGATCTTCATATTTTTCTCCTGGCCAGTGATCACACCATTCTTGTGTGCGATCCGTTCCACAAATGTTGCATATTACTTTGTCTGTGGAAGCACCAATCGAAACCGTTTGATAGCGGCCATCTAATACTTTTTCAATAGCATCCGGATCTGTAATTTCACAAGTGAAAATCAATCCTGGTTTACCTGACAATGTTTTTTCAGAGTACTCTGCTTTCAAAATACGACCAATTGGCTCTCCATTATATTCATTATGATGTGTTAAAACCGGCTTATTATATGGATGTGTCCAAGAGGATAAGCCCGCTTTTAATCCTTCTTCTGTGTAGTAAGTATAGTTTTTAGTACGGCCAACATGGATGGCTTCCATTGTGACAATCAATTTGCGTTTTTTGCCTTTGGCAGATTCGTTTAATATTTTGACATTCTCTTGACTAATCTTTGCAACCGTATTTACTCGTTCTTCAATTGCATCTTTAGGAATCAGTTTCTTGGCCAAATGCTCTTTAAGCGTGTATTTCATCTCACATTTCACCTCCTTCTAAAACTGCTTTTAACTCACATTCACAATTTGGATGCCATGGAGGTATCTTATAAAACACGGAAACTTCATCTAAATCAGAAAGCTGTTTCAATTCCATCAACCCTTTTGCTTTTTCCTTGCAACTCGAACATTCTTCCCCTGTATATACGACCTTTGCTTTATTTACTCCATAATTCATAATGGACAACGCATATCCGTAATTGTAACTGCGAGCTACTAATACCTTGGCAATCGTTCGAATTTTAAACCGCATCGACTCAAAAACGCCTTTAATAATTAGAGTAGCTTCACTTAAATTTTCAGCACCTTCTAACCTTTCTTCGAGCAATGAAATAATCTGCTTCTTTAAATTACTCAGTGATTCTTGTGTATACATATGAATTGTTTGCAAAGCTAACGAATGTTTAAACGATGGCTCGTTCTTTCTATCCAGATCGTCTTTTGCATTAGCAACTCCTTGCTTAAAAACGACTTCTGCATATTTCCTAATTGCGCTTTCCATTTGCTTAGTACCAAAATGCAATGAACCAAATAAGCCTTTCGTATCTTTTAACGGGTAAGTCATTTTACTTTGTTGTTGCTTAAAATAATCTATTGTATCTTGCTCTATGTCGAAATACATTTCTTCTAGTTTCTGAATGAGATGCTGATATTCTTCATCTGAAACATGATCCATTACATTTTCTTGAAGCTTTTTATCATCACTTGATTTGTTTTCTTTGATCACTTGAGTAGGAGTTGCTTTATCATAAAAATATTTTTGATGAATCTCTCGAACACGTTCAGTAGCTCGCTTTGGTCCTATTCGCTTGCCATTTTGATTTTCTGGCTGATTTTTATTATCAGCTTCTTTTGATGTGGCAGCACCAATCATATTGAAATGCAATCTTGATTCATCTGCTACTGGATCCATACCCATATTAATTCGAGTTTCTTCCCATGTTTGAATATTGTTATTGAATTTAAAGACTTCGTGAGTTTCTTTAGCAATTTTGCGTTCAAGCTCTATTTCATTAAAGACAAAGTTTACATCAAATTCTGGATTCACAATCGGGTCAAATCCACCTTCAACAAGAAGTTCATCAATAATGTACTTGTCAATTTGCATCATAATTGTCTGTTGAAGTCCTTTTACCCGGTCCGCTTTAATACCAGTCATTGCATCTGCAGTAGATCGATTGGCTGTATCTCCACGTCCAAAATCTACTTGCGATAAACCTAATCCTGAAAAGACACGGTTCTCAAAATACTCTAAATAAGGCTTTCCATCGATTGGATTAATATCAACTGCTTCTACATCATGTCGTTCAGGTAATACAATTGCACCATCTGTCGGCATATCTTCAATAATTGCTCGCAATTCTTCCAGTTCCTCATCTGTTGCTTCCCATCCTGGTTCGGCTAAACCAACTTTATACTTCAAAAGCGGAAAGATGTGTCGATATAGCAATAAAGCCGCATTCTCTTCTACTTTTCGTAAAAGCCGAACATCTTCTAATACAGGAGCTAACCAAGGATCGCCAAACGCCTTTCCTGGAGGAACATTGACTTTGATATGAATAATATCTTCTGGCCTAAATTCAATTGGTTTGCTTGCTCCTTGCACTTCCTGTCTATATTTAACGATATTTCCGTTTTGATCCCTTGCTATTTGCATGGTTTGAGGAGGTAAACGAAAATATCCGGCAACAGGATCTTTTGCAGGAGGAACAGCCATCACTGATATGCCAGGTGGCAATCCTTGTCCATTTTTTGCTCTCGCTTTTACGATAAAGCAATTAGAATATCGAACAATATCTCTCGCAATACCTTGAAATAATTCTTCTGTCGGGATTCCTGTAGCAATAGCCATCATATCTAAACGCAACTTCACATACTGAAGTGATTGATCATTTTTACCTTGCAAAGTCCATCCAGATTTAAATATTAACTCTTCGTATTTCATTACACTTTGCATTAAATATGAATCCCGTTTAATAGCTTGGTCGATGATATTGAAATCCGCTTCCGGAGTTTCAAAGTTATCTCGACCTCCGCCGCCAGAAGCATTCGTCAACTGATAACCGACACGTTTAACTTGTATTGCTTTCGGGTCCCTAGAAAAGGATCCTACTTTTCCGCCACTTCTACCGCCAGAGGGTGCATTCTTGACTCTCAAATTTTTCATCACTTGGAATAACCATTTGGCCAAGAATGTCTCCCCCTTTCTCATCTAAATCCGGTGAAACACATTACAAACAAATTCACTCATATTATACATGATGATGAACAAATATTACGAAGTCGCTCATTCTTCATAACCGTTTGCCTTTACATATTTTTCAATCCATTCATCTGTTATCTCACTCGTTTCTTGCAAATCCTCAATTATTCTCAAAAATAATCGAATTTGCTCCTTTTTTTGAAGATAGGCAATTTGTTCATAGTAGAAAACTGCTTCTTTTCTATAAAATTTCAATAAATCCATCATGCTATCTTCATATTGTTCTTTGCTTCGCTTTATAGCATTCACCATCAAACTTGCAAAAATGTCTAATGTTCTACTTGCAGATTCTACTTGATCGTATAGCCATGTACGTATAGGATCCGTTGCATTGCGAGTAATGCGCTGGAATAAATAGTGTTTCTCTGATAAAAATGTCTCTTTTATATCATCAATAAATGCGTATTTCCCTTTTAA
Organism: Parageobacillus galactosidasius; assembly: GCF_002217735.1. Lineage (NCBI taxonomy): Bacteria > Bacillati > Bacillota > Bacilli > Caryophanales > Anoxybacillaceae > Parageobacillus > Parageobacillus galactosidasius. Next base: position 1,516,222 of record NZ_NDYL01000001.1, read on the forward strand.
TGACTGAAGCTTTTCTTTATACTGACGGAACAATAAAAGCAAATGGATTTTTGCAGTAGATAAATCAGGGAGCATAGATAATTGTTTTAGGAAATAGCGCATATCTCCATCAATCAAAGAAATAGGATGTTCCACAAGGATTTTTGCTTGTTGTACTACCTCTGAAAACATCAGATACCGGTTTTGATGAATAAAAGAAACATCAGCTAATGTCGTATGCAGTCTTTCATATACACGCTTTTCTTCTTCCAGCCTGTTAATTTCCGTCTCTGCTGCTTCATCGATTTCATCTGAAAGCTCTAAATAAATTGCCGCTATCTCATTTTCTTTCTTTTCCCATTCTGAAATTGAATCTAGCTCTGCTTGTTCAATCTCATCGATATTCGTTTTATCGGTTAATTGTGTGCGGAAATATTGATCTAAAAATGTCATTCGAACAGAAATAGATTTCCCCATGCGAAACAACATTCCATACAATTCAAAATCACCTGAATCTGTATGACTACTATGCTGATTTTCTATTTCTAATAATTCATAGATGTTTTTAGAAGATGTTTGAAGAGCTTGGACAAATCCCTTAAATGCCGGATCATTCGAATTGCGTTCTTCTATTTTGGATAATAATGACTGTATTTCATCATATAATTCTTGGTAATTCATTAATGCTTTAGAAAGACGAAATTCTCTAGAACGCTCAATCATATTTAGTGTGTCAGGCAGTATCTGATATTCTGATGTTTTTTCCGGAAACTCAATATTAACTTCTGGATCAATTAATTCTCGTTCATAAGGCGTATCAATTCCTTTATCTCCAAAAAATTCATCCTTCATTTGCATTTCATCCATGTATCATCACTCCATTGATAATATGTATCACAATACACATATATTATAACAGAAATAGCGCAGCATAAGCTGCGCTTCATAAGGGGAAAGAGATGAAAGATGAGCCAAGCCAATAAAGGAGATAGGGGATTTGATTTTTTGCCTTCCACCCACATGGAACATAATTCAAAACGCAATAATGCGGACCAGTAATTCAAAACATGTGGGGACAACGCATTACTTCAGGTATTCCCAAAATTTTTATTTATCTGCTAATTTTTTAATCATCCAGTCTTCAGCTAAAATATCTTCAACAGCAAATTCAAGATAAGATATTATTTTTCCATCATAAATCATGGCAAATCGATATCGTTTTTCTTTTGAATTCTCATCTACTACTAACTTATAACTATATCCACCAAGTTCTTTATATTCATCATCCATTTTACTTGCTCGAATTAATTCATGACCTTCTTTAAATAACATAATTGCAACACCAAAATCAAATTGAACTTGTTGTTCAAACATTTCTTCTACTGTTAATCCATATAATCCATTCTCTAACATTTTCTTTTCACATTCTTGACACAAATGAAATTCCATCAAGCTCAACTCCTTTTAAAATTTTGATCTAGAGAAAGACGACATTTTTGTGCTTCCTCTTCTTCCCCATGCATTATTTTTTCTTTTACTATATCCTAACGGAACTTTCACCCAATGCCAACGTGGATTATCTCTTGGCTCACGTTCTCTTTGAGGTCTTACAGGTCTATAAATGTCACGTTCTCCACCAAACACTTTTTCCTTTAGACTTTCTTCTGTTTTCGGCTTAAATGGAATCACTTTTCGTGCAATATGCACTTCTTCTAAGATTTTTGTAATATTCGGAAACTCAAGGGTAAATCCTAAAATCGTCAACATAAATGCATCTAAAGCATGTTCATTTTCAGATGTATAAATTGGCCTTCCGTTTTGGGTTACACGAACCACTTGATAGTCCATCATTTGTTTCCAAATCATATCATCAAATGGAGACAATACAATTTGTCCACGTTCTAATAAAATCGATGTTTGATTCACCATAAAGTTTTTCGCATCTTTTTTATCGATTTCACGAGTTGCTGGATCTCGAATTTCAATGCTTTGAGAGAATTGAATACGTTTGACTTTATGTTTCAATCCACTTTCTGGATGTTCAAGCCCATATTTGTGCAACATTTCAATTTGATATTCCAGTTGTGTTATCGCATGGCTTTTTATCCATGCTTCTACAGGTTTCCCTGCAGCTCGGCGTACATTTTCACCCACCGACCTTTACGGTTTGGGTGGGGCGGCCTCTTGGTGGTATTATATTCTCTCCGTATGGAGAGGTTCAACCACTACGCTCTGCCCCTGACTAGGGTGTTACTCCTAGCCTTCGGTTCGGGTGGCCATATCCAATAAGGACTTAGGCTTCCCCGCTTAATTCCGCCCTTATAATCTAATGTGTTTCCACATTAGACGGCAATTTTCTTACCATGCCCTGCATCAACATAAATAAACTTCGGATCATAAATCTCATTCAACTCGATAATCTTTCTGACTGCATTATCATATGTGAATTCACCACGAGGAATTTCTACACGGTTGGCCACTCTAAACTTTTTCAATAACTCATCAAATTCTGTGATAACAATTTGAGTAGCCTCATTGAATTTATCCCAATCGACCCCGATTATACGTATAGCTGGTGGTGCCGGATTTTTACGTGTATATGGGCCAAAATACACAATCTTATCCATATCATAACCTTGTTTCTTATACATCTCTATTTCATATGCGTTTAATTCACGATAAGTATATAAATATTGAGATTTTGCTCGTTCAACTGCTTGCTTATTAAACACACCGATTGTTTCTTCACCGAATTCTGCTAATACTTCATGAATATAACCTTGTTCCGTCATTGTTGCACGAAGCTCTGCTTCCATTTTTTCATCCCAATCCGGATTCACCATAGATGGGAAGTGATATGCTTTATAACCAGTATCAGGATTCGTGCAAATTTCATAGAAAAAGTCACGTTTACCAGTTGGAGTGGAAGAACACCAAATACCAATACGTTTTGGATCCTCTAAAGCAATCGCAGTAATAGCGTCAATACCAGCACGGGACATGTAATCACATTCCGTTGCCTTGCGTGGCTCGCTACGCCACTCTCCCCTTTCGAGGAGGACGAGACTATCTCATCATCTCTCCATTTCTGGAGGATGTCGGGCGCTTCGAGATGCCAATCGCTTGCATCCCTACTCCCACAAGGGGATAGTCTTTGCACCTTCCCAACATGCGTGTCTCACGACATGACATGTGGGCTTGGCTCAGGGTTAGCATAGACAAAATGTCCTTAGCCTTCCCTGAATTCACCCGATTTGCTACACATGATTACTCATGTGAGGGACAATTGTTATTTCATCAAGGCCATCGATTTAATAAATCTTGATTTTGTTGAAGCATCTTAGAAATATCATCATCAACATTTGGAATATTTTTCATAGCCCTTGTCATTCGTTGGTTATGTTGTTGTAATTGATGTAATGCTTCATATTGTTTCTGTACATGACTAGTTGCATTATGAATTGGATTAAATGCTTGATTTGAACGCAATCTTCTTAGAAAACCAAACATATTAATCACTTCCTTTTTTATCTTGATGAAATAACAATGTTATCCAAAAAAATCCAATCTGCTCTTTGTCCCCGTACTGACGCTCCAGCTTGTCCATCATTAGCTCCAGCAGTGAATCCCATAATTCGAGAACCATTATGAAATTCAATGATAAACGGGTTTTTTGTTCGAGATTTCAATCCTTCTGTTAATTCATCACAATCATCAATAAACTCATTCAATCTCATAAAAATTAATCGAACTTGGTGCTCATAAGGTGCAGTAACTAATAAACGAGCATTTTTGTGATGAAACGCATACCATAGACAAAACACACAAAGCGTCTCTGTTTTTCCAACACGTCTACCCATGCGAATGGCTAAACGCCGCTCACCTTTCATAATATCGTCAATAATCATCTTTTGATACCAACGTGCTTTCCATGGTCGGCCTTTTGGATCTTTTAACTTCCAATACGCCCATTTTACTGGATCGGATCGTATCTCTAATTCTAATTGTTCTAAGTCATCTTCTCGTACACTAGCAAGATTCACCAAATCACCCCTTCATATTACTGAACATTAATCGTTTGCCGCATCAATTGCTGCCCCTAACAATCCTCCAGCAAGAATTGCTCCACCATAAGCTAATCCTTTTCCTTTCCACCCCCTAAACATTTTTGCGTATCTTCTTTGTGCTGGGCCTAATTCTACTTTCGGAGTTTCTGGTTGATGCACTGACACTAATGCTGTAGTAGGGGTTCCATTAATACTTCCTGGAGGAGCCGGTAAAGCTAATCTCGGTTTCAGTCTTGACTCAACAAAAGCATCACGAGCTTTATTGTATTCTCTTTTTGCTGACGCATTCATGATGCCTTGTGTAATCCCCATACCTGCCGCTCCTGCTAATGCTCCATATATAATGCCATTACCTATGCCATCATCTACTCGAAAATAAGGCTCATTGGATTGTAACATATTACTTCACTCCCTATTTTCATCATAATAATGATCAATTAATGCGCCAGCGGCGACTCCTAATAATGCGGCTCCACCTAATAATCCTGCTTTTCCTTTCCAACTGCTTAAATGCTTTGCATAGAACGAATTTTTCATTGCTGTTTCCACATAACTAGGATCTGCATATTTACCGTATCTTTCTTGAAGTCGATCAAATTTTTTATTTAATCGATTAATTGCTCTTTCATGACGTTTATCAATGGAATTTAATTGATTTTGCAAATATCTTCTTTGATTCTCATTCATTTGGGTAATAATTGCATTTTTCAAACGTGTTAATCTTCCGTCATTAGGAGCAGAAATAGGATTTTGCAATGAGTTCATTCGATTTACAATATTATCAACTTGCTGGCTGTAATATTGATTTGTATCAGAAACTTTTTGTCGAATTGCTTGTTGTCGCTCTTCCAGTTCGTTTCTCATTTTTTCTGCTCTTTGGGGGATTCCTTTCATCATTGCGTATGAGATCCCCATTGTTGCTCCTCCAGCCGCAATTCCAATGCCAGCTCCCCATAATGCGCCATTTAACATCCCTTCATCAACACGCTGATATGGTTCATTCGCATATAAATAAGCCATGTATTTCACCTGCCTTAATACACTCGCTGTGCATTTCTTGCATGATTAGTCATACTTGCCGCTAATTGAGAACGAGCACTAACAATTTGATTAATTCCATGATTCATCATCATTTGCTGTGCTTGTGTAGATTGAAAATTACCACCAAATTGTGATCGTTGCTGATTTAAGGCAGCTCGTTTTTGATCAATCCAATTTGCGATCATAGGAACTGCTTGAGCGGCTGTAAACCCAAGACTTAATCCAACTGCTCCTACCATTCCGCCTGGAACCATTGCCCATAATGCATTAGTAAATAATGCTTTGCCAACTGCAACTGGAACAGATTCTCCTTCTTTAATACGCATATAAGAATCTAATCCAACTGCGGCATATCCTAACGGTCCATTTAATCGTTGAATCAATCCCCTACTATTCGTTGGTTCTTTTGCTGTTGCCATGCTCATCACCCGCCATGTCGTAATTTATGCAAAGCAAATACTAAATCACCACTAACTTCTATTCCTGGGCCGACATTTCCACCATATGCAGTGTATCCTTGCATATCTCCTCTAGTGCCAGGCAATGATTCCACATCTTGCTCTTTCGCTATTTCTCCCAATATATTCAGTGGAGTTTGGTAAATCTGATATCCACCATAACTCAATAAACCAATAGCAGCTGCTCCACCTGCAACCGCTTTAGTTTTGCCGCCAGCTTCATAACCTGTCCACAAATTATCAATGGATCGCCGACCGGTATATCTAAACCATGTGTCGTTCCAATCCATCTCCTTTTTTAACCCTTTTAAAAAACGTCTTACTTTATACATCATAAATCCCCCTATCTCTAAATAAGCGGAATTCCTACAATATCGCTTTCTCCAGTTTTATTCCGATACATCGATCCACCACTCAATGCACGATATGCCCCATCAATTCCAACATAAGCAGTTCCACCAATAATTCCGATCCGCTTCCAATCTAATGTGCCTGGACCGAATCCGCCTTGTTGCTTAAATGCTTGAATATCTCCTACCTGATCAAATGCTCTTCGTGCTTTTTCTGTTCGAATCGCATAACTCAATGGCACTTCATTATACCAAGTTCTTTTTAAATCTCGGCCGATTTCCTTATATGTTTGTTTAATGGCATTCCATCCATTGATGGCCAAATTACTTCTCATCATGATGGATTCGCCCCCTTTTATTCTTCTTCTGAATAATCGATTGGTTCTACTTCAATCGTATCTTTTGTCACTGTTTCCTTCATCATAGATGAGGATCGATCCAGGTATTTCTGTTTTCTTTCTTCTTCTGTTGCTTCAATTTCTTTCATATCTTGAAGCACTTTTAGCATTTCTGCCGCTCTTTCGGACGGATCGTGAGTTACCGTTAATTTCATACCCTCTTTATCTTTTCGTGTCGAATTCAATAATTGGAATGTTTTATTTTTTCTTGCTATGAGTTTTTCTTTATATTCTGTCAATGGGTGTAACTCTTGTTTCGTGATTCGTTCTCCTTCTTCTGTCATTCCAACAGTATTATGAATAATATAGTCAGCATCCCATGCCATTTTGTTGTCACAACGAAGTAGTGCAATATCAGCATCTACTAGATCTTTAATCATCATCAAATCTACCGTATCAGAAGGCTTTGGATTGTCTGGATCAATTCCAAAATGTTCACAATAACGATGGAACAAATCTTCTAATGCCGCAATTTCAATCGGACATTTTTCTCCATAAGGAGCTTTATCCATTTCCACTAATGGACATGAATGTGCATAAGGACATCCTTGACCTTTACAAATAATCGGCACAGATGCATATAATCCATGTTTTGTTTTTCTTAATCTACGTGCTATTTCAATTGCTTCTACAGCTTTAGGATTTCGTGTCCAAGCAGAATGATCCCATTGTTTTGCTGCTTGCGAAACAGCGGCTAATCCAGCTTCTGTTTTTGGACCTCGTTTTCCCATGATATTTCCCTCCTTATAAAAAATAAGGGATAATAAGGGATACTGTTACGTCTCCCTTATCCCAGTCGGTGCTATTTGGATCAAACAGTATCCCCTATCCATCATTGTACTGTTTTTTGTCAAATGTATAAAATTGTCTCAGATAACTTCATGTAATATAAAAAAAGCAGAGCCTTGTTCATTGGCTCTGCACTTGTTCTTTTTTCGCTTTTTCTACCATTTCCTTTTCTTTTCTTTCTATTTTGATGGCCTTTTCCAATAGTCTGCGAATTTCATAAGGCCAATCGCTTTGCTTAATGTTAGAAAAATACTCTCTTAATAAATCATCGTCTTTTCGTATTCTTGCCACTAACACCATTTTGGAGTCTCCCAATTAGACCATCTCCTCATTCTCTTCTCGATGAAAAACAGGGGCAACGTATTGTTTATATACATCATCTGCTCCATATTGATCTACTAAGCTAATAGCCCCATACATGTAGAATCCAATAACATTGGAGAATTGAGGAGCTTCTAGCACTTTAAATCCTTGACGTTTATTTTGTTCAAACTCTTCTGCTAAATATTCCGCAAATACATGAGATCCTCCGCCGGTTACTAAAATAGCATCCAAGCGGCTTGTTTCTGTTGACCAAGTCGTTAATACTTCTTTTGCAATTTTTTGAGCCACTTCTTTTGCTGTTTCTTGCACTTTTTCCATGCAATCAAATTCTACACCATTATACCGGATGATTCCTGTACGAATTGCTTCATCCAATTCTTTATCCGTTGCTTTAAATCCCGGCAGACCGTATTCATTTGCAAACATGATCATTAATTTTCTGCGGAGCTTTTCATACACCAAACTGACAGCATCTGCTGAACCATACAATAATACATCTTCAATAATAACTCCTTCTCGGAATAACGCATAGTCTGTTGTATAGTGCCCAATATCAATTACACCAATATAATCACGGGCATTTTCACTAACCGCCAAGAAATGTTCTGGATCAAACACAAACTGATTGTATGTAACTGCTCCTTCTGGCTGACGAATAATCGTTACGCTTAATACATTTATTTTCTTTTTCAAGGAACGCTGATTACCCAAATGAAATTCTACTTCAAATGGCTGTTCTAAAAATTTCTGTAAGTTTTCTTTAAAGAATAAATCATAATCTTCATTCGGAAGCCCTGTCACAATATGTACATCATATTCTCCCTCTTCATCCGGAACCGCTAAAGCAATCCCTGTATGGAATAGCACGCGGCTTAATGGATCATTTGCTCTATCTCTTACTTTTGTACGTGGAGATTCATTATTCGTTGGCATATTTAGTGCGTGATCTCCAACAAACCATGTGCCATCTTGCGTAGTAACAACAAGCCGCTTTGTATTAATTTCTGTATCCGAATATAAATTACTAGAGCTTGCATACCCACGCAATCCTGCGCTTGGAATCACACTCCATTCTGGTTTTGCGTTGGAGATATACTTCATCATTCCAAACCCTACATCAATCGCAACCAAGTAAGGAAATTTTACTTCTTTCTCTTTTTTCACTACCCCAACTCTGTTCGCTTTCGCTGACGCTTTTGGCATGAATACTTCCTCTCCTTCTTGTTAAATATGTTTATTTTGTTAACATTGATAACCTATCATCATATTACTATATTCTTTTCTATTTAGCAAGATTTTCTTTTTTTATTTTTTAATTTTATTAAAAAATATTTTCTCCTCTTTTTCGACAAAAACTACAAAAGAAAAACAGCTAGGCAATAAAAGCCTAGCTGTTGGTCGGAGTTGATCGTATGGCTCACCTTTTAATAGAATGACGGAGTGTATCCATACCTATGCGCCAGACTACTAATATATTATGAACCCTCAAGGAGGTGTGGTTCCCTTATTTATGCCGCACAAGAAATGAATCCATCTCTTGCACGGCTCCTAGTGAAAGGAGGTGCATTGCTGCTTCGCTGGTTTAGTTCCTCATGGCTCTGACGGCAGGACTCGAACCTGCGACCACTCGGTTAACAGCCGAGCGCTCTACCAACTGAGCTACGTCAGAATAATGATATGAGGTTAAATGGAGAGGAGCCAGCTTATTTAACCTCATATCAATAAATGGTTGTTGTGTTAAGGAGGTGGTGAAACCATGGATAAAGACACCATAGCTACAAATTCTCTGGACTCGAAATTATGGATACTAATACTATAAACGCAGTATGCAAATCCTTTAAAAACTGATGAAACTATTGAGCGATCTGCAAACACGCCATTAGGAGACCATCACAAACACCTGATGGAAGGAGGCCGTTGGTTCTTTCTGATTATTATTATACATATTTTGTATCACATTACAATACTTTTTTATTTATTTTTTAATTTTTTAGTTCCTCAATTCCTCTATATCTCATAATATATTCTTATTTTCTTTTCTGCTTCTTCATACCATTTTTTAAAATATGTCGATTCCGGCTTACAAATAGATCCTACTGCAATCTCTTGCCTACAAAAAGGAGCCAAAATGTAACGAATATTGGATAATTCATTATCATACAATTCTGGTTCATCATAATACACTGCACAAGGATCAAATCGCATTCCTCGTCTAATTCTTCTCGGATGTATAAAATGAAACACGCGCCCAAATAATCGTAATGCAACCCAATGTTCTTGTTCTTTCACATAATTAATTTGAATCGAACTATCCAACATACTCAAAAAATGCAATAACAAATATCTTGGTATATTACTTATTATAATTGCATTCAAATCATTTTGAAGAATCGCTCTTAATAAGAGATTATGTGTTTTCCCTACTTGTCTTCCCCCTATGCATACAACACTAGAAGCTTGGGATTCATGAAACTCTTTCCATTGGTCTGCGATCAAACGATATTTCGGTCGCACACAATTCATTACTCTTTGTCTTTCTATGTGCGGCAAAACATTCTCTATGTAATATGTTACTAACTCCATCTATGCCACACCTACCATTCAGATCTGTATAATTCCCAATCCACCGCTTCCATGTCGTTTGTTTTTATTTGATATGGAATGACACAACCATGATCTACATATTTCATGATGATTCCATCTTGATCAACAAACAAATGTGTGTATGCACTCCATATTCGTCTTCGCACCTTGCCTTTTGATCGAAGTATTTGCATAGCTCTTTCAAATGTAAACATCTTTTCATAATCTAACTCTGCATAATCTGGAATCATTATTAAAGGAGCGTCAATTATTCCATCTTTCAGCCTTTGACTCCATTGTACTGCTATCTCATGCAGTACATCTTCTTCTATATCTCTAACCTTTAATACATATACTCCTCTAACCTTTTTTGCTTTTTCCAAATAAGACTCAATTAACTCCATCCTTCCATCTCCTTTATCTGTCATACTGGCCATATCGGACCTAAACATGGATTGATAATCTCTATTTCTGTTTGATCAGAAAACACAGTCAATGGGGTATTTCTCCATTGCTCTAAAAATTCGTTTATTGTTTTTTCGTCACAATCTTTTACTCTCAGCACACACATTCTTTGTAATTTTTTGTCTAAATAAGCTTGAATCAATTCCATTAACGATCACCCTCATTCATCATATTTCCAATATGCCTCTACTAATTCCACTTCTATATCACCACTCTACTTTTTGCTGACAAATACGACACACTCCGGTTTCTACATCCACTGTTCTTACACGCCATGGAGTATACGAATGAGTGCATTTTTTCTTCAATTCTCGAATCTCTTTTTGCTTCTCTACTAATGCTTTTTCAATCTCTTTTAACTCTTTATATTTTTGCTCCAATAACTGTGATAACTCATTGGCAAACACCGTTTGTTTTTCCATCATCCAATCCCCCATTTTGTAATGTGTTACACACGTTTATTATAGCATATCAAACCTAGGGAAACGCCCTATATAGGGGAAAATTTTATAAAAAAATTTGCGAGGGGTAGTACCTTTTATGGGGACTTTTGGTGGCGGCGTTCGGCGCCCCACCCCCTACCACAACACAACCAAAACTAAGGAGGAGGAATTACTATGAACAAAAACATCGTACTTGAAACAAAAATGAACAAGGAAGGAGTGTACGAAGTGATCATCGATAAAGGATCAACATTCTGGACAAAAGTTAAATCTGCCTATGAAAAAGTAAAATCCTTCGTTTTGAAAAAGGCTGAAACTGTCAAAAGCTTCGTGAATCGAATCTTTGACAGCATCTTTGACAGCAAAACTAAACAAGCAGCTGTAAAGCTTTGCAAAAACATTGCAATTGCCACTGGTGTATCCATTGCATGGGGTGTTGTCATGCCAAGCTTGTGGGCAGCTACTATTGCGTCTGCTCTTACAATTACTGGTTACAAACACACTAAAACTTATGTGAAAGCATCACTTGAAAACGTCAATTACAAGTTTTCAGTTTTAGACTTTACGTTTGATGCATTTGATACATGGTGCTATGCAATCATCGGTGCTGGTTTGCTTACTTGGATTGTTCCTACTGTTCTTGATCTCGTTGTCTATGCATGGATTTTCGGATTGATTCTCCTCTTGGCATAAGAGGAATCGGTGAGCTATGGATGGTGGAGCATGATGACGATGCAATGAAGCCATTCATAAGCAAGCCCTTGCCATAGGTGGATAGTCCACACAACCTACTATGGCAAGTATGCAGTGTTGGGTGGACATGTATCTTGGATGGCCATAAGAGATGCATGTAAAGAATGGCTCGCATTGGCTTGATCTGTGTGCCACTTGTGCGTCAACAAGTCAAAACACAGGTCGTCCATGCTTCAAAAGAGATGCCACTCAGCATGGATGTTTCCCCTTTTCCCCCTATATCCCCCCTATATCCCCTTCTATATAGGGTTATGGGGGCTATTACAACCTTTCAAAACAATGAAACACAATACAAAAAACTATAGAAAAGGAGATGTGTTATGTCTGTTCAAGCAATCATTCGTAACGGGGAATATCTTGGCTATTGTGAGGAAAAAGGATATATCTATTCTGTGTTCTATGGCTACGATGAACGTGGCCGCAAGATTTATCGCATTTATGCCATTAAAGGTGGAGAAGAACAATTACTTATCGAATTCACGGGGGTGAAATAATGAACATCTTACTGTATGGCACACAGCCAATCGGAAAGGCTTTTGAAGATAGCATGGGATACTTGCTAAAACACTTATACGGTGAAGATTACTTACGTGCTACAGAAAGTCAGGACCAAAAAGAAGGTACTGACTTTTTTATTTGTGGCATTCGTGTGGATGTCACGATGAAGCCTGTTAAAAACAAAGTCAAATATCTTGATTCCTTTGTCATTCCGGGTTGCACGATTCATGTGCAGCTCCGGTATGGCAATAGAAGACATGATTTTAAGGAGCCAGTTCTAGTCATGTATTTTGAATCATTTATTGGCCCTGATCCTTATGACTTAGTGGATCTGATCGAAGCTGAGTGCGACAAGGAGTTCTTCGATCAGATCCTTTCCCTCTACCGCAAGCATGTGTGAGCATGCTTGCGATTTTTATTATATAAAATCAAAAAGAAAAATAAAAGGAGGATTTATATGCTCACATTAAGAGAACTTTTAGAACAAGAAGCTCCACTTGAAAACTACATATTCCCAGAAGATTTTTGTGAAGAATGGTTGGATATGCATGTTGCAGCATTCGGTATTGAGGATAACACTGATTATGGCATTGTGTATGCTCGTTCCTTTTTTGGAACGAGAATTTTTATTTATCAAAAATAAAAAAGAAAGGGAGTCGATATTATGAAACACATTAAAGACATGAATGTTAAAGAATTGTATGCAGTTGCAAAAGTGTTAGGTATTCGTGGTCGTTCAAAAATGAACAAAGCTGAACTTCTAGAATCACTTATCATGGAGGGTGTTGTTGGTATGGATAAAAATGGTGCTATTGTTTATGAAAATCAAAACACAAACATGGAGGTAGATGTAACAATGGCTAATAATCAACCTGCAAACACAAACGAACAAAAAACTACTGAGGAGGTTGTTACTATGAACAATAATGCAAATATCAACAACAATCAAACTACTGTAGAAGGAGCTGATGTAAAAATGACTCGTCAACAAAAACGTGCTATGGAGAGAGAATTCATCAAAACGATGGGACAATTTATCAAAGCATTAAACAACTTTGATCCAGTTCTAGCTGAAGAAGCATTAAACATTGTTAAGAAAGGCCGCTCTGCACGTAATGCATTACGCATCGTGAAAGAACGCAATGGTAAATTGTCTGTTATTGTGGACGACTTCTTGAATCAATATTATGTGCCACGTAAATTCAAACCGGATAAGAAGGCGCAAGTTGTTGTACGTAAAGTAAATGCACGTGAATTAGTATTCGAAAACGGCAAGTTTATTGCAACTGAAAGATTCAACGACATTACTGATTATTCCGTTGGATCTGGTTATATGCGTACTTCGGTTTCCGACCTGTTAGAAGAAACAGGCCTTGAAACTTATTCAGTAGAAGGTTTATCGCTGAATGTCTCCACTAGAATCATGGTGGTAGACTTGCCAGAAAACAATGAGGAAAACGAAGAATTCTTAAAACAGCTATTTGCAAAAGGTTTATACATCAGAGAAAACGGTGTAGAAAAACACTTTGTTTATGCATTACGTTCTAACGCACAAGCTCGTACATTGAAAGCTATGTTCATTCTAAACGATGGCAAGTACACCATTGCAAGTTTCCTAAGAAAACTTGGCGTTGAACCAATCGTATATGCCAAATTAAAAGATGGCGTATACACACTTGATGTAACTAAACCAGACAAACGTAAAGGTTTGTCTGCTACGAACACATTCCCTCTCTTTAGCTTCGTATTTGGCAACAAAATTCGTAAAGAAGCTAATGGAGATATAGTTGTTTACGGTAAAACGCCATTCAAGCTTCGTGTAGTTAATGATGTATATGCTTATGTGAAGAATGGCAAATTCGTTGTCGTAGACAAAGATAACAAGAAATTAGTTGAATTAGATGCTTCTAAGTTTCCTCAAAAGTTAATTGTTGGTGATGGTACTTGCTTTGTGTCACCAAGAGTAGCTCACATTATTGGTCAAGAAACCGGTAAATTCGGTGCTGCTTTCCAACACAGAACTGGTAACATTATCAAAGGAATGTTTGTTGCAGTACCTGACTTGCATAAATACTATGAAGAAGATTTCATAGTATTCAAGTCTTCTATCAAAGGTAATCTTGAAGAATTCTTAAAAGCTGGCCATGCATTAGAAATTCGTGTAGCAAGAATTAATCCAACTGCTAGAACAATGAAACAATACACAATGTTCCCTTATCAATTTGTGCATATTTTGAACTTATCTGCTGAAGATATGTGGAACATTGTTAAGAAACATTTAGACTTAGTGAAACAAATGATGAATGATCCAGAATTACTCAAGAAATATGTTGGCATGGCTCATATCGATGATGACATTGCCGACATGGATGAAACAGAAGCGGAAGAACTCGATAAAGCACTCACTACTACTTTAACAAAAGCCCTATTCTATTCAAAAGGCATCGCACTTAACGATGCTTATATCAAAGGGCTTGCATTCCGCTTTATCAGCATTATGATCCGCCGCTGGATGACTGGTCAAATTCCAGTGGAAGGTCACTATAAATATTTAATTCAAGATCCAAAAGCGATCTTGGAAGCATTGAAAGCAAATCAACGTGATGAAGATGGTGATATTATTGTTCCTGAACACGTTGGTTTGCGTCCAGGTCAAGTAGTTGTGGCTGTACACAACGAAGAACTTGACCATGAAGTATGCTATGAAGGCAAAGTAGCATTACTTCGCAACCCAGCTGTCACTCAAGGTGAAGCGGCTGCTGTAGAAGCTGTACATGATGATTATTATGCGGCCGCTTTGAAAGAAGGATTCTATTCTAACGTAGTCATTGTCAGCTGCCATGACTTTGCATTAGTTCGTCAAGGTGGAGCTGACACTGATGGTGATACAAGCTTTGTAGTATTCGAACCGATCATTGTTGAATCTGTTCACAACATGGACAAACCAGCTATTTTAGACCGCTATTTCGTTGTTAATGAAAAAGGTGAGTATGTATTCAAAGATGGTTGCCCATGGCCAGGTGCTGGTGGAGATGAGTTTGTCATTAAGTTTAAGCCAGAAGAATACAATGACGAACTCATCGAACGCATTCATGAAATAGAGAAAAAGTGGGTATTACGCACGCTTCAACAAAACAAAATTGGTTATTTAACGGATGCAGCTACTGTGCTTGCTGATAAGAAACGTCAGCTAGTATATTGCATCCGTAAAGGCATGGATGTAGATGGCACTCCATTACATCCAGCAAAACGCAACTTCTATTATCAACTTGTTCATGACTTCCAACACAAAATTGATTGGATTCGTTATGCACAAGGTTGGGAAATTGACCGTGCAAAACACGGCGGTGCATACGAATCCCATCTTGCTGAACAATTAGCATTCGTCTTAGATGAAACATGCCTACCAGAAATATGCTCTTATGTAGCAAACAAGAAAACTGGTAGACGTGTATGGATTAAGCCTCTATGGTTCCGTGTAATGCGTAAAACACAAACTATAGAGGAAATGGAAGCTATGTATGAAGAAGTTAAACATAAGCTTCCTAAAGTTTTATCCGTGTTGGATCAACATTTCGTCAACATGATGGAATGGTGGTCTGCATTTAAAGCTGAATTTAAACAAATTCAAAAAGAAATCGAAAAACATAATCTAGTTGCTTTCTTATCACCACTTGGCCGCTTTGTTCAACCAGAAGCGGTTGAAGAATTAACATCCGTCTTAAAACCTATTATGACAGATTACAATATCAGAAAGAAAGCAATCTTAGATTCCTATAAACAACAAAAAGAAGATTTACTCAAAGAAGAGCTTCCACATGATGTCTTTGAACAACGCATGGAAGCTCTTGAAAAAGCAAGAAAACAACAATTCGATGCATTAGAGGACGAAACACTTCATGCAGTGAAATCCTCTGATGTCATCGAAAAATATGATGATGTTACAATCGGGTATGTTGCTTATCTAGTAACATACTCCGCTAATCGTACAAGCAAACCTTCACTTTCTTTTGCATGGAAAGTGATGGGTGACTTTGTACTCAAAGCCATTCAAAAAGCAGTAGAATTAGAATCTTCTACTGCTGCTAATACAGAACCAACTGTGCTTGCAGATAAGTTTGTTTTACAAGCGTATGTAGCACCACACCTAACAAAAGAACAAGTGGCTCAAATGATTGCAGCCACTAAGGAACATGGTGTGGTGATTACACGCCGTAGAAATGATAAAGGCGTATACAACTATTATGTATGCGTCTTTAATCCAGCTACCGGTAAATATGATCCAGTAGCGGTATTATTCCAAAACATTGTAGAGAATTTCTTCTTAGGTTCGACAATAGCAAAAGTGAGCCTGGATGCTGTCTACACTTCCGGCCGTTATGTAGTCAACATCGCAGGCTCTCGCATTGTAAAATGGTGAAAGCTTTTCCTCCACTTGAGCTTTCACCTATAATTATATTTATTTGTTGCATATATGTCCATATGTGATGTCTATTTTGAGGGAGTGTGATCCATGATGATCATGCTCCCGACTAAGTAGACATTAAAGCCTTCGGCTATCCCATTTGTGTTGTTCATCCACCATTGTTATGCTTCCCCTATTCTCCGTGTATGCCACTCCCCTATTCCACCTTCGGTGGATGTCACTGATGATTCATCATCCCTAATCAGTGATCTATAAGTGACGTCCATGTGCATGATTGATCCACTTATGCTCATCCCCTATACATGTATATGGTCTATTCGTTCGCTTTGTTTATTCAGCATCCTTTTTTGCTTACACAATGGTTTATCACTCATGATGCGATGTTGCTGTTCTTTGTACATGGACGTGGTTAGCTATTCCACATGTTTTGACGGAAACTATGCAAAACACATATGTGTGGTTCAACCGCCGGCGGTGGGCGGGGTAGGACCTTTTCTCACACATGCATAGCCTATATCGCACAGCTTATATATCAAAGCCTATATCACATGCATAGCCTATATCGCATGCCTTTCAGCACGCTTTGCAGATCACTACATATCCCCTAATATGCCATGTATCCCCTAAAACTGAGAAAAAACCTAGCCTCATCCCCTAAAGTAGCAGGCTGTACATATGTAGTGATATACTTGCCTATAAGTGGTTAGTTGCATGTGTAGTGATATAGATGTGAGTGTATATCATCCGCTTTGTAGTGATATTTCCCTATTGTTTCCCGCTAAATAAGGTTGCCCTAAAAATGGGCATACTATCCCCCTTTTAAGTTACATTGTTAAGTGGTTTTCACTAATAGTGAAAGATTATTGGTGATTCTTATTGTTGGGTGATTCTATCATGTGATAGCTTTCTACATGGATCTACTATAAAGTGTAGGATTATAGATTAGCGTCTATAATTCTATTTTTTAGTTGACGCTCTTTTTTCATTTTGGGTTGGTTTTCATGTTGTTTAGTGACATGGATGATGTTTTAAAAAAGTATCTCTCACTAATATATATATAAAGGTTGAAAACCTTATGAAAATCTACACCCCCCTTAAAAGTTCACAAAATTGTCATATTATGTTCGTTATTTTTACGAACGATTTGTTACAAAGTTGTGACATTTACTATATTTTGGCTAGTAGTTAGAAGTCGCCTATCGGCGTGCTTTGTGAAAGATATCCCTCTTTTTATTCCTCTGAATATTTTCCACTAATTTTCCCTCAATATTTCTCTCAATATTTCCCTCATCATTCTTCATTTGTTAATCCCATTATTTCAATAAAGGAGGAATCAATATGTCACTTACTGTGAATAAGTTTGTTGTTACACGTGGAATGGTGAAAGAGTGGTTCCGTGAAGATTTCCGTTCTTATGTTGAGAATGGAATTATTACTTGTGAGCAAGCAAATCAAATTTATAAAGCTATACTCTCTTGTAAAGATATTAAATATTATATTTGTTTAGGTAAGAAGCCAAGAGAGTATAAAGATAGATTTCACTCTTTTGAATTGATTCATCATGGTCAAACATTAAATGATATTTTAGAAAAATATAAATCCTTATCTGATCGTGGTGAATCAAAGTATTTTAAAACAATTGAACTCAATAGTGCGAAAATTCATGTTATCGGTGCTTATATTGATAATGAGAATTATTTTTATGATGGTGATATTATAGATCGTGAAGATACTTGGGATTTTGGTTTAGTAATAGAGCTGGTCTAGTATGACTGGCTCTATTTTTTATTTAATAAAGCTTTTTGGTTAATTTAGTTGCCTAGAGGCGTATTTAGTAAAAAGTGTTTCTTCTTTATTCCTCTTTTTCTTTTCTTCTTTTTACCTCTCCTTTTGTTTTCCTCTGAATGTTTTCCTCTAGTTTTCCTCAATATTTTTCCTGATATTTTTCCTCATTGTTTATTTATCCTGAAAAAATATTTCTTATGGAGGTTGATTTTTTATGACAAGAAGAATGATGAAAATGAACAAAAGAAAAATGATTAACATTATTCGTGATAATGTTAATAATTTGTTTAATCGTGTTATATACAATTTGCCTACTTCTCTTAATGACAAATTCGTATTACGTTTTGTTCGAGAAGACAAATTGACTTTAAAATGTATTGATTCTGATCTTCTTTATTTTGTGAAGTATAATTATCCTTTTCATGCTATTGTTGTTGAATGTGATAATGATAAATTTGTTTTTGAGAAAGTGCTTTTTAATCTTAGAAAAATAAATAAATACGAGAATTATGAAGCACTGCATGATGACGATGGTCGTAAAATTGGCTATCGTCGCAAAGATATGTTTGTTTTTCAAAATGATACACATCGTTTCTATTTAGTTGAAACTGTTTATTCATGTGGTTCTGAATTTTCTAGAGTGGTGAATGCATCTTATAAATATTTTCCTTCTTCTTTAGTAAAGCAGATAGATGAAGTTGAATTTCCACATGATTTAATTGTATAGGCAGGTGTTTATCACTTGCCTTATTTTTTAAAATAATAACTAATTGAGAATGAGCTATCTTTTTAGATAGCTTTTTTTATTTTTAACCGCCTATCGGCGTGCTTTGTAGAATATACTTTCCTCTTTTTCTACCTCTTCCTTTCCCCTTTTTTTCTTCTTTTTCTTTTTTTCAAATTTAAAACTTATTCCAAAGGAGTTGATTTTCTTATATTAAATAATAATTTAAATAAAAAAATATCTCCTGCTGACGGAGGTTGTTGGTTCTGTTATACTGTCAGTGGAGATATGGCTTTTGATTATGAATTTGATACTTACGTGCACCTTGAGTGTGTGCGTAAGGCATTAGAAGATCCTAATCATCCTTCTCATGAAGAAGCTCGTTTTATGAGTTGCCTTCTTGAGAGGGGTGATAATTCTCCTGAATCAGATATTGATGATAATAATATGGTTCAGGAGAATTGTGTTACTTAACCTGTCTCAATTGATATCACTTTTGATTCTAATGCTGTTAATGAGCTTAAAGATAGTGGTGATATCAATTGGGATATAGTTAATATTGATTTTGACGATGAGGAGCTGCCTGTTTAGGTGGCTTCTCTTTTCTTACAGAGTATTTTTTTATTTACAAGGAGGTTTTACATGTGAAAGTATTTGTTATCAAGAATGAGCAGCATTCTCTTTTTGAGGAGCAAATTAGATTGCTTCATGAACGATTTGGATACTATAAAGAATATTTAGTTCCTGCTGATGGTTGGACACTTGCACAAATGCAAGAACATATTGCTTTTCTTTCTCAAAATGCGGATACGATTGTGTTCGCATCCCCTATTCCATACATGATTAAACAATTGTCAAGATATAATTATCTCCGTGTATTTGTTTTTCATAATGATAAACGTGAGAAAAGAGTGCTTCCAGATGGGCGTGTTATTCAGACAGTTGCTTCTACTGGATGGCAACTTGTCTGATCGCCTATCGGCGTGTTTTGTGATAAGAAATGAACATTCTAACTTTTGACAGATATTATTGAAAAAGACGATTTGTTGGCATAAAATCCATATTAACTTGATTATTTTTTATTAAGGAGGATGTTATCATGATCTATTTTGTTAATAAAGATACAAACTTAGCAAATATTGATATTGAAAAAGATATTGTTTTAGAAAGATATGAATTAGACTTAAACAATGATTTTTCAATTAACTTTGCTGGTTCGTATCCTTTAAATGAAGTTGTAAACTTTCCCGGCAACGGATTTTATTATTCAGATTATGGATTTAAAGATGAATTCGAGATTTATTATGTTGAAGTTAATAGAGATAATACAGAATTATATTTTTATGAAGTGTTTAAACATGTGTCAGAAGACTAATTTTTCCTCTTTCTTTCTCCCTTTTTTCCTCTCATTTTTGTTTTTCTATCGGTGTACTTTGATTTTTTGAAAGGAGTTGTTTCTTAATGAGAATGTTATTCAGACTTGTCTTATCTTTGATCCATTTTATAATTTCTCCTGTTCGATTTGTCATGGCTTATACTAAATACACATATCGAAAGTATAAGTTCATTAGAAGTATGAGTCCTATTAATCGTGAGTTATATCGTAATCTAGAAAAGTTAAAACGTATCAATCGTAAGAATTATAATATGATTCATTAGAAGATATGAATTTAAAAACTATTGCCTATCGGTTTGCTTAATGATTTTATTTATTTAGAGGTGATTATATGATTCATATCGTACAAGGAGATTTATTAAAAAGTGATTGTACGGTGATTGCTCATCAGTGTAATTGTTTCTCTACTATGGGGGCTGGTATTGCTAAGCAAATAAAAAATATGTATCCTCAAGCCTATGAAGCGGATAAATCATTCCCCTACTCCCCCGAAGTTCGCTTAGGTAAATTATCATATGCGTATATACCAGAGAAACCGATTATTATTTTTAATCTTTATGGTCAATATGATTATGGTCGTTCTGGAGTAAAAACAAATTATCGAGCTTTATATTCTGCTATGGATTCTATGTTTTGTATTCTTGATGAATATCCTGTTCCTTTCCCTATTAAGATTGGTATGCCATATGGTATTGGCTGCGGTTTAGCCGGTGGAGATTGGAATATTGTTTATAAGATGATTGAAAAACTTTCGGTTAAATATAATCGTGATGTTTATTTGTATAAACTTAAATAATGCCTATCGGCATGCTTTATAAATTAGCTTGAGGTGATATCTTATGATTTCTAATATCAAAAATTTAGTTGAATATAAACTTCGGTCTATTAATAAATATCTTGCTCCTAGTAGACAAAGACTTGAATTGAAAAAACAAACATACAGTAATGCTACATGTATGGCTCTTTGTTGGTACCGTCCTCTTGATGAAAATCATGAACAAGGAGAAATTATATATGAATTTGATATTGACAATTATGATAATATATATCTTGCTCTTCTTGGCATTGAATATGGAATGCGCATGGAGAAGAATACTTAAATTCTTCTCTTTTTTATTTTTGTTCGCCTATCGGCGAGCTTGGTGAAAATATTGTATATCGATTATAAGGAGGTTTATATATGAAAACTTTTTTATTCGCTTGCTGGCGATCCTTAGTAAATTAAAATTAATATAAAATAAATTGAAAGGAGATTATGAAAATGGAAAAACGATATTTGATTCATTTATCTGGAATGGGAGATTTACAATTATATGTGGTAGATGAAAAAACATTTAGATTGGTTACATCTCCTGAAAGTATGTCTCATGAAGAAAAGATAGAAGTCCTTGAAAATATATGGTCTACTATGGATCCTATGGAGAAAGAAGCGAATTACAATAATAATAAAGATTATTTTATTAAATCCTTGTTAAATACAAGAAGTGCAAATGATCGAGCTTTACAACTGTATGGTCATTATTTTGACACAATAAGTGAATATCAAGAATATCTAGATAGTAAAAACATTGAAATTGTTGATGAATACTATGGTATGATTTATTAATCTTTAACTGCTCCTCTTTTTTTGAGGGGCAGTATTTTTTATTAAATCAAGTTATTTTTTCTTCTCCCTCTTTCTTCTTCATTCTCTCTCCCCTCATGATAATTCATTTGTGTTATACAATTCACTTGTGATAATCCTAATATCTACTGTTAAGGAGGCTATCCTTTATGTTAAGTGCATCATTTCTTAAAGAATTTTGGGATGAAAAAGTAGCTTGGAAAGAAAATGGCGACATTACAGAGGACGATGAAATTGTCGTCCGTTGCAAAGGAATACACTATGTAATTGCCCCTAAAGATTCGGTTATTGCCGGTTTTGGTGGGCGTAAATTCGTTTTTCAATTCACTGATGGTCCACATAAAGGCAAGACAATTACTTCATCTAATGTCTGGTGCCAAGGAAGAATACCAGACGAATATAGAGGAATCCTTAGTGATAATGCAGTGATGATTCAACCAGAATGGTGATTTTTTCGCTGCCTATCGGCAGGCTTTGTGAGAAATTTATCATGCTGAAAGGAGATGTTCTATTATGAATATCGATGTAATGAAAGCTCGTTTTGTTATTAAGAAATTAAACGATGGCACATTTGCCATTGTTGTTAGATATGCTGATAAAACGTTCATCGCATGTAAAGGATCACTAAGCTATGTAAAGGGAAAATTTATTGCATGCGTACAAAATCGCCAGTTGCTAGTGCCTGTTATTCAGCAAGCACTGGCTTCCTGATTATTTTTTTAATAATGTTAAAAAATATTTTTTAATCTTATTAAAAAATATAAAAGTATTTTCTTATTTACATAAAAAATATTTTTATATTTTTTAATAAAAAGGAGGATCACTGTTTTAGTGATCCTCTATACCTAATTCCTCTCTTAACATTCGCTCGAAATTTTCCTCTTTATACTTTCGTATAAACTCTTCTCGTTTAATTAGATCCTCTTCTTTGCGGAACCATCCAACTTTCTTCATCCGTTCACTTTCCGGTTTTTGATTCCACAATTTGATGGCTTCTTCTTCTAATTTATGTTCTATTCGTTTTTGTAGAATGATCATATTTAATTTTTCCATTCGTTCTTGTGCATCATTTTTAGGTTTCGGCAGCATAGTGGCTACTTGTGCAGCCGCTACTTCCTTTACAGTCTGTAATAGTTCTTCTTTTACCTTGCTGAGTTCTTTATTTAGTTCTTCCATTACCGTACGAACAATTTTTCTTTCTATTTGCGATGGATCTATTATGTCTTGATTGCTTTCCCATTCAGCCGGAAACGGACGTACTTCTACATATTTCGGAAGATGCTCAAAGATGACATCCAAGCGCCATTTTTCTTGTCGTCTCTTATAGATGAATCTCCCTATGGCGAGGTCTAACTCATCATAAACCTTTTCCCCGGCCACACGATTTACATAATGTATTCCTCTTTTTTCAAGCTCTTTAAACCATTTATCTACGGTGTTGTAATGAATTGTCCCTTCCAAGCCTTCAGTTATTTTTTCGGCAAATTCAGTGATTTGCCACACATTTGTGTTAATCTCCATTCTATTCCTCCTTCACACAACAACCTTATATAATGCTTCGATCATCAGTGATTAACTCCTCCTTTATTATGCATCATTATTAAACCAGTTGTGAAACATTTATTATAAATGATTCATCATTTTCTTCTTAGATAATGATCATTAGTAAATTATTCGTTACAGTTGATGATTCATTATTTATTTATTAATGATTCATTGATTATCAGTGATTCATTGTTTATCAGTCACATTGTTCATCATGATGAATCACTAATAATCAATGAATCACTTGTATTTATATTGTGTTTGTGTAATGATGAATCATTCGTTGTTTCATATTCATTTGTGTTTTATATCTATTCCATCATTTGTTATTCACTTATCAGCAATGATTCACACAAGCCTACGGCTTGTTTTTGTCGCCTGTCGGCGAGCTTGGTGAAATATTCTTATTATCCTGTCAATGGACAGGAGTTCCCAAGAATCCCCTGACTTTAGTCATGGGGAGTGTCAAGTCATATACTATACCAACAGATAACGATTTTGAATTAACTGAAGAAGAATTAGAAGAATTTACAAAGGACTTGCCGTTCTAGGCAAGTCTTTTTCTTTTTTACCACCTATCGGTGGACTTTGTGAAATGCAACAGAAATTCAAGAGAGGAGGTTTTCTATTGAGCAAGTTAGAGTTCGATAAATTAAGAATCGATCTATGGGTTTCTGGGACCGCTGATAAAGAGGGGAATGGCGGTTATTGCGCTTTATTGTATTGTAATATGCTTGGCAGACCGTATATAAAAACGCTTGGTGGATATGGCTCAAATACCACTGTCACTAGAATGACTTTGAAAGCGGTTATTGCCGGGCTGCGTGCAATTAAGCAAAAAGCTTTTATACATATTTACACACAAATTCCTCAAGTTTCTTCCGGACTAAATAAATACATTTACGAATGGTCAAAAAATAATTGGAAACGGAAAGATGGAGGAGAACTGCAACACGCAGACCTTTGGCAAGAAATTTATGATTTACTACAACAAAAATCGTTGCACTATAAAGTGCATTACCAAAAGGAAAGTCCAAACCCGGATTATAATCTTGTGGTGATTCACCGCTCAAGTGAGTATGCTATGAGAGCGAAGAAAACTTTAAAAGAAGTGGTGTTGCCATAAAAGGGGGAATTATAATGAGAACTATAGTTGTTCAGCATTCAAATATTCGATCTAAAAAACAAAAAAGAAAAATTAACATACATCAAAAGCAAAGAAGAAGAATTAATATATATCGTGTTGTAAGAACATTTTTAATGGTATTTATGATGACGCTTTGTGTACTTGCTTTTATATATGCATGGTGTCCTAAATATGAGGTAAAATACGTTTCTTATCAAGCGCAAAAAGGGGATACCATGTATTCAGTTGTCAAGGAATTTAATAAACATTATCCGAATAAAGATATTCGGGATTTACTTTCATACGTGCGACAAGAAAATGGGTTAGATTCTGCTGGTCGCATCCAAGCTGGAGAAACATACCGAATCCCCGTTATTCAGAGGAGAATATCATTTTTTGAATATTACTTTGGAGGAGAGGATAAGTAATGTTTCGTTTAAATGGTAAAAAAGAAGATCATCAGGAAGAACATCCATGGGATGGATTAAGTGTTTGGGAAATCTTTTTAGGCTTTTTTATTATTGGCATGATTTTTGGTCTTATTAGCTTATTATTCACATAAATAATTTTCTATTGATATTTGATATTTTTTTGCCGCCTGTCGGCGGGCTTTGTGGAAAATTAAATTGATTGTAATAAGGAGGAACTACTATGGGTTTGAATTTTTCATATAAAGTAGGTTCAATGCAAGTACAAATTCCTCAAACAGACCTTATTCCAGAAATGAATATTAATCTAGAAAATGTAGAAGTTGAAGTACAAAATTTAGATTTAAAAGATGTTATGGAATTAATAAAGACAGTTAAAGAGTTAAAGCCATCTTATGATTTCGATTTAAATAGGTTGGATTTTAATTTAACAAAATAGTTGTTTCTGGAGTGCTCCATAGCGAGCACTCTTTTTTGTTGTCAAAGAAAGAGATGTTGTGAAACATCTTTTCCTTTGACAACAAAAAATGTTTATTAAAAAGGGGAGGATATATGATGTTGCAACAACCAAATTTGTCTGGTGTAACCAATATTAAAGAATTAAAACGCAGATTAAAAGATTTTACGTTGCAAGAGAAATGCGAAATTTTAAGTTACTGGATAAATGAAATCAATAATGAAGTGGAAATAGCAATTCGACAAGGGAATAATGCTCTTGCTATTTGGAGAATGGCTCAAGCTGCTATGTTTGAAGATGTTCTATTTGAATATGAACGTGCCCTAGTTAAAGAGGGTGCGTTGTTATAATGTTCTACGCTGTTGCATTTTTACTACTATGTGCAACGGGGCATGTAGTATATGCCCCAATTTTATTGATCATTGCTTTATTACATAAAATGTTTTCCAAAATGAATTAATTTATTTTTTGTCGCCTGTCGGCGAGCTTGGTGAAAACAAATTAATTAAATCTTAATAAGGAGGAATCTTCATGTCATTCATTTTAAACATGATCCGTGAGAAAGTAGCAAGTGCTATTCAAGTAGACGTTCAGCCTGCTCAATATGGAAAATATCCTGTTACGGTTAAAGATATATCCAATTCTGTTACAGCAGGGTGGACATTGGTTTATCGAGTAGATAAGTCCAGATACAATGATGATTTATTTAGCACAACTGGGCGCTTTGCAGAATTACATATCCCAAATTTTAGCCAATTGTATTCCCATCTACAAGTTGTGTATAGTAAATTCCAAAATGGTGAAGGAGTGGAGCAACGCTATAATACTAGATTTGCTACTTATCCAATGAATGATCAACTTTGGTTTACTGCTTTGCAAAGAAAGAATGGTGTTAGCATCACAATGACTGTAATTGATCAAAATTCACCATTCCACATGCTAACAACAAATTTCTTTGTTACCATTTCTGAACATACTAATGCTCCTTATCTAGTTGGTTATGATTCTTGTTATGATCGTAATACAGACACATTCGTTGACAAATACAATTCTCACATGCTGCCACCTAAGAAACGTTATATCCCAATCCATAAGAATGGAGCAGACGCTCCATCTTTAATTAAAGCCGCTGGACAAGGTGCACAAAACGGAATGGTGATGATTGATGAAAATCAAACAGAAATCGTGTACATCCAAGAAATGAGCAATGAAAGACGCATGCTTGCTGGAATCTACGAAAGAATGATCATGGAAGTTGCTTTTGAGAAAGCAAAAGAACTTATCGTAAATCAAACTCCGGCACAAGCACTTGGTTCTTTCGGTGGTTTCCAAGGATTCCAGAATCAAAACTGGACAGCAAATACTGCATTTGGACAAGCTGCTGCCTGGAATCAACAACAGCAAGCTCAACAACAAATGCAACAACCAGTACAATTTCAAGATCAACCACAGCCAGCTTTTTCTGGATCCCAAGGTTCCTTCCAAAATCCAATAGACATAACTAAACCAGAGATAAATGATGAAAATCTCCCATTCTAATCATATCTGATCAGCTGAATGCATATTTGCGTTTGGCTGATCTTTTCCTCTATGATTGTTCCTCCCTACAATTATTCCTCCCCATCGATTTCCCCTGAAAAATGAAGTAATGTTTAAGAAATATACAAAATTTGTTATAATGAATAGTATAATCATCCCTAATGATTGTAGAAAGGGGGACACATTTCTTGATACAGGTTAGAGAACAATACGGCATGATTTATGTCCGTATTTTAGATACAGCAGAAACATTTGAATTAACTCTGAATAAAATTCGTGCCATTCCCGGCCGATCTTTTAAAATGGATACCGGTGAGTGGATGTTTCCCAAAGAAATGATAGGGGAGTTGCTTCGTCAGTTTGGGAATCAAATCGTATGGGTACAGCCCTTAGAAGAAATTGTGAAGGATGTTCCAGTAAACGATGAGTTAGTGAAGAAACATTTATCCTGGAGAGATGAAGATGACTTTAAAACGTGGAAACTAAAACCATATCCATATCAAAAGGTAGGAGCTCATTTCCTTGCAGATCGTGGCCGTGCGGCAACATTTGATTCAGTGGGTTTAGGAAAGACTCCAGAAATACTAGGAGCTTGTCAGATTCTATTTAATAAAGGAAAAGCAAAACGAGCATTAATTGTTACTCTTAATGCATTGAAGCGTCAATGGGCAAAAGAAGTAGAAAAATTTATGGGTGAACCTGCCATTGCTGTAGTAGGGGATCCAGCTAAACGCTTAAAACTAATCAAAGGCTTCGCTTCTCGTAACGATGTCAGATTTTTAATTATTAATTATGAATCCCTACGGAACGAAAAGTATATGAAAGAAATTAAGAAAATCCCATTCGATATTGTAGCGCTGGATGAAGCCCAAAAGATTAAAACAGGTGTAACTGATAAGGTATTAGGCTTAAAACCTTCCCAAAATGCAATGGCAACATATGAATTAAAATATATTCCATACAGATTTATTGCGACAGCCACACCGATTCAAGGTAAGCCGACAGAAATATGGAGTTTATTTCACTTCTTAGATGACAATATTCTTGGTCCGTGGGAAGAATTCCGTGAACGATACTGTAAGTATCATCCTCGTTATGGTGTAACTGGCTCTATGAATGACGGAGAGTTGTATTATAGAATTGCTCCATATTTTATTCGCCGCACCAAAGAAATGCCGGAAATTCAACAGCAACTTCCAAAAGTGAAACATGACCATATTTTCTTAGAAATGTCCGATGCTCAAATCAAGATACAGGATTATATTATGTACAAAATTGAAGAATTAAAAGAAGAGTCCCGGTCCATCGGTCCAAATGGTACCGTGATTAATGGCATGTTTCTCAATGAAGAACAGGCAAAAGAATATTATGATGGCATGATCCAAGGATATACTACATTCTTGCTTGTTAATTGTGATTCGCCAGAGCTATTTAAGATGTCTGATTCCCACATGGCTCATCGCATATTAAATGAACTTAATATAACAGAAAAAGAAATTACTAAGTCACCAAAATTAGATTATTTCTTAGATTTTTATCATCAAATTATAAATGATGAGCCAAACTCCAAGATCGTGGTATTTAGTCAATTTGAGCGAATGATTCAATTAATTCATAAATATATTCCAACAACGAGTGTAATTTATCATGGTCAATTACCAGACCGTGAAAAAGAATGGGCAGTGGAAAAGTTCCGTAATGATCCAAATTGCAAAGTATTTCTCGGAACTGACGCTGCCTCAACGGGCCTCAACCTTCAGGTCGCCAACTATATGGTTCACATTGATATGCCATGGGATCCAACGCTTATTGAGCAAAGAATAGGTCGTATTGACCGTACCGGAAACCCACACCCAAATATTACGATTATGTATCTCGTCATGAGTGAAGGGTACGATGAACACCTTATCGAGATCCTGCAGCGGAAGGCAGAAATGGCCCAAAACATTCTAGAAGGCGGAAAAATGAAAGCTCGCCATCAGGACTTCACACGTCTGGCACTAGAAAGAATGTTGAAAAATCAAGCCAAACGGTTAAAACAAAAAGTAATGTAGGCCGACACAAAAACGTGTCGGTCTTTATTTTTTATCGTAAATAAGCAAGAAGACTCCCACTTCTTTAGGTGGGAGATGAATTGCGAATGCTGATGGTGCATTGAATATATTAAGAAAATATATCAAAGGTATTCCCAGAGCAATACAAATTGCGAGGGATAATGGGTGCTTGAACCACCCCTTGAGAATAAGGGTAGTGTAAACTACCAAACTTCTCAAGAATCTCCACCTTCTGTAAGGTGGAGAGGTTCAAAGATTTTTTAAGAAAATTGGAGAATTTTTTAGGATATTTAAGATAAAATGTGTATTGTGTTACAAAGATGTTTTATATATTATATAAATGAAGATATCCAAAGGAATATATACATAATATGAATTTAAATATAATTATTGTTAATCAAATCAAAATAAATAAAAGTGAGGGAGCTGTATGTATAAATTAATTTGTCCTGACTTCCGTACAGAATCTTTTCATAACGGAGACCATGAAACTTGGGATCGTTGTTTAGTTTATGTGGATGAATTAGAGGATATGTACCATTTGGATAAAGGAGTAAAAGCATTGTTTTATGAGCTATTGCAACGTGGATATTGTGTTACGTCTGCTTATGAACGTATTCAAAAAGTAGAAGAAGTATTAGCAGCAGAGCATTATGAGTACGAATTATGTAAAAGTGGTGCGCAAAATGATGAAAAAGATATGGTTTTGGGTTAGTGTGTTAGTCATATTATTGTTTGCTGCATTTGATTTACGACATCAATACGTTCAATATCGTGAACCGGATTACGGCCGTAGGGTGACTATTTATTCTAAAGAAAAGGTTATACATACATATGAAAAGTTTATCACAATCCAAGGTGATACGGTTATTTTTCGCAATGATTATACAAAACTTGTGTTAAAACCAGCAAAAGTACAAATACATGAATAGAACATATATATTATCAAAGGGTGAAAATAAATGTATGTTTTCAAGGTTCGAGCATGGACAGGAGAGAAAATGATTTATTCTGATAAAGACACATACCCTTTAAATTCTTATAAGTTTGAATTTGATTGGAAAAAATGTACGGGATTAAGACTGTTTACATTTCAGCGTAGAATTCAAGTTACTGATGAAGATGGTGATACTTATACTATTCCGGATTGGATAGAAGTTGAGGATGCAATTATTACTCAATTTACAGGACTATTTGATGACACCGGTAAAGAAATTTATGAAGGAGATATTGTAGAAGTTACTGAATTCAAATCCTATCCTTATCGTGCTGTTGTGCATTTTAACTATTTAGGGGCCTGGATAAAAGGGCCTTCACTTCGAAAATTATTAGGAATCTCTGAGATTCAGCAACTATATGAATATTGTGATTATGGTTTTGGAAAAGGTATTCTATCTACATGTAAAGTCATTGGTAATATATTTGAAAATCCAGACTTAATTCCTGATGAGGAGAAAAATACCAGTAAATAAGACAACTTAGGGGGTCATCACATGTTTAAATACAAAGTAATACTAGAAGCAGAAATTGATTCATCTTATGATATTCAAAATACTAATGATCTTACATTAGAGGATATTGATTACTTAATGGATTATGCCGCTGATGCCGATTGGAAGCTGTTGCATATTAAAAAAGAAGATTCAAATACTGTTCAAGGTTTAAATATCATACAGTAAATATGTCATTTTCACTTTAAGAAATGGAGTGATAGCAGTGGGACTAGTCTCAAGCGATCAGATCAATGTTATTTTTTATGATTCTGAAACGGGTAAAGAATTGTTGGTTGGGCAAACTGAAGAAATAGAGGTTGTTACAAATTGTGAAGGCGAACAAAAACCTATGTATGAGCTTCTATTAAACAGTATATCTGGCAGTATTGATATAAATATTAAGAAACCTTTATATGATTTTGATGAATTAGTTTGTTTGTTATTTGGTGAGAATCATTGGCTATACAAAGAAATTGATCGATTAACAAAGATAAGAAACAGAACTAAAAACAAAAGAATTAAAAAGAAATTAGAGAAAAGAATGTTTACTGAGATATTTAAGGAGTGGAAACGATTATGTTTGCAAAATTAATAGATGGAGGAATTCATATGGAGTATCCATTAACAACCGGACAAATGATCGACCAACTAAAGGCAATAGAAGAAATAGCAGAAGGTGTTGATATATTAGGAAGAGAATATTGTGTGATAAAAAATGAACATGGAATGAATTTTTGTAGTTCAGAAGGCAACACAAAAGGTTATGCCCAATTTATTTTAAATCATAATATTTTGAGTGCAAGATGGCGTATTCGTCCTCGATATGTCAAATTTGGAACTGCAATGAATGCATTAAGAGAAGGCAAATGCAAATCTGTAACATTACACCATAAGGGTAAAAAGATTTCTTTTTCAAATGTAGAACCAATTCAAGAAAGTCTTGAGCTTCACCATGAAGATGATGCATGGCTTTTGACATGGCAAGATTTATTTGAAGGTCAATGGACTATTGAGTATTAACAATTAATTAAGAAGGAGTGCTAATATGACAAAAGAGCAATATAAACGATTATTACAGTTACGGAAAAGTGAAGAAGAAATGTTTTACTAATTGTTAAAAATTGCGAAAAAGAAGCCAAGAGAGCTAATTGATGAGTTGCCAATTAATCGCAAACGAGCTTTATACATACTTAAAAAGTGGTCTGAACAGGGAAAATATGATTATGGAGTATCTTTAGATTTGGGTTGGATTGTTGAACAAAAAGATAATAAAGAATTAATATTGGATCATAAAGAGTTTGCCCAAACTATTTTGAAACGACTAGAAGATAAAATTGAAGAGTATGAAAAGGAATTTTTCAATGCAAAGACAGAAAGAAGAAAAGCTTCAATAATAGGAAAAATCATGGGTCTTGTATGTGCAATTGGTGAAATAGAAGAATTTTTGAAGCAATTAGAAACTTGGTATGAATAATGTAGGTGATATATGAATGATTTGTATTGACAATCAATTAGTAGGACAATTGAAATTTGCTTATAAAGATGATAAGGAAATGGAAGAACATACAAAGAAAATGAAACAGTATGGATGGAAAATCGTCAATTCTTATTTTGATATATTAGATAATCAAACAGTTCAAGTTTTGGTTTATCAAAAGCATATTGGATACATCGAATTGGAGTGAACAAAATGAAAGAGATTAAATTTCAAGCACTTATTATAGGCGTTTCTCCAAGGCAGTATTTAGAATCTGTTGATGTATTTCGAGATAAATGGATTCTATACACACAAGATGAAAATGATCCAAATGTCTATTGGGAAGAGCCTGTTGGCTTATCTGAATTTGCAGACTTAAATGACTTAGTTTTTAGAATGTATACCGGCCGAAAAGACAAAAATGGAAGAAGAATTTATGAGGGAGATATCCTAAAGGTTCAGGGATATGGAGACAACTACGTTGTTATTCAGTGGTCAGAACAAACTGCTTCCTTTATGGCTTATTCGCCTACATTAAAGGGATATAACTTACTGAATGAAATTGATGAAATTGGTGAAATCATTGGTAATATTTACGAAAATCCAGAATTGTTATCGGAGTATCGGAGGGAATCAAATGAGCGATAAATTACGACAAATTTTGAAAACAGAACAAGCAGAGCATTATGAAGAAATATTAAAAAAGATAGCGTACACTAATGCTCCTAAATCTGTATTACAAACATGGGCTAAACAAGCATTGCAATATTGGAGGGTGAAAAATGAATAACATAGAAAAACGACTTCAAGAAATCCAAGATCGAGTACAAAAAGCATCTCCAGGTCCATGGAAAGTACAAGAAAAGATTTATGAAGATGGTAAAGAGTATTTAGCAGAAAGAAGAATTGTAACAGATTACAAACATCCACAATTAAAAGATGTTGTTGGTATTGTTACATTAGGAATTTGTATATATGAGCCACATTATCGTGTGTTTATTGACAAAGAAAATGCAGAATTTATTGCGCATGCAAGAGAAGATATTCCATTTTTGCTTAATTTAGTGAGAGAACAGCAAAAGGAAATTGATCGTTTGCAAAAGCTTGCGCATAGTTAACTTAGTATCAATAAGGAGATGACGTTCTTTACGCTTCGAAATGCATTGTTTTTTGTGATTGGTTTTTCCATATATCACACCTTGCATGTTATTATTAAACTTAATATAAAAACACCAACTGTTCAATATTATTATGATTTCTTTTGTTTTATTGTCCAACCAATTCTTGCGTTAATACTATGGGTATTTGCTGTAATTATGGAGGCTAAGATCAAAGAGAAGAAAAAACAACAGGATACAAAATAAGTATTGTGTTACATAATAGACATATGTTTCAAATTAATGGGGTGAGAGTGTGAAACAGAATGAGAAGTTCTATGTTGGGCAAAAGGTAAAAATAATAGCTAATACTTGTTGTCATCCTTTTGAGATAGGTAGTGTTGTTACTTTGGAAGCTGTTAAAGAATGTTCTGATGGTAGTTGGGATTTATATCATGATGGATGGGTGTTTGATCAAGATGATTGTGAGCCAATAGAAGAAACTTAAATGAACGATATAAAGATTACATGAAATTCATTTTGTTTTATGATAGATACATGTTGTGCAATAGAAAGGATGATAAGTATAGACATTGTAGTTACAATTCCAAAGTCTGAGTATGAAAACGATGATAGAGAAACACAAGATATGTTAGAGAAGGATTTAGTTCAATTTTGGACATTATCAAAAGTGCCGAGAAGATTAAAAATTGGTGATAGGGTCTACTTCGTAAAAGACGGAAAAATTGAGTCATCTATGAAGGTTGTCGATATTATTGAAAATTCAACAATGACATGTGAAACAACGGGAAGAACATGGTCAGGAAGATGTCAGATCATTATGGATGATTTAAGAATAGAACATTTGGATATTCAGGTAAGAGGATTTCAAGGTTTTCGTTATAAGTGGTGGTAATATGTATTTGACACAAACTGTGAAGGAGTGAATTTAATGAACAGCAAAACAAAAGAGTTGCTTCAACTATTACAAGACAATCCTGACCGAGAACTCATTTTTATGTATCCAGAAGAAGGGTCTGATCATTACTATACGTTGGGACAGCCAAAAAGGATTATACTCGATGAATACACTATCGTAGATGATATAGTTTGGTTTCGAGTTGATAATCAAGACGAGTTATTTGACTATATAGCTGAAGAAATTGCTGACAAACATTTTAATGAATTTCCTTTATCAGATGAACAAAACGAAT
The DNA here is from genome assembly GCF_002217735.1 of Parageobacillus galactosidasius. Taxonomy (NCBI): domain Bacteria; kingdom Bacillati; phylum Bacillota; class Bacilli; order Caryophanales; family Anoxybacillaceae; genus Parageobacillus; species Parageobacillus galactosidasius. The sequence goes on from NZ_NDYL01000001.1 coordinate 1,550,755, forward strand.
GGGTAAATCAACAAGTTAGAAAACGGATTGATCAACTTGAATGGAAAAAAGCTATTGTTGTGTATATTGAACCAGCTTAATGTTTATTATCCTGTCAATGGACAGGAGTTCCCAAGAATCCCCTGACTTTAGTCATGGGGAGTGTCAAATTCATGTGAAAAGAAAGGTGGAACGAAATGGATCTGCGTAAGATTGATCGATTAGTACATACAAAAATCATGGGTTGGGAAGAAAGCCCATATATTGCTGGATATTTTCGTGAAGGCGCAATTAGTCTAGATTTACCTCATTATTCATCTAGCTTTGCGGAAGCTTGGCCAGTTGTCGAGAAGATGAAGGAAGCGAGATTTTCTATTAGAAAACGTTTCATTGATGAATTACAGAGAGAAGTTACTCCTGAAGAAACAAAAAACAGAGGTAATTTAATAGATGCAGGATGGATGATCTTCTTCTTAACACCAAAAGCAATATGTGTAGCTGCATTGAAAGCAGTAGGTGTAGAAGTGGAGGAAGAGGAATGAAACTAGATTTAAATAATATCAACCAACAATTAATTATAGCTGGTCTAACTGGATTGGTAGCCGATGATGGTTTAACTCCACATGAAGCATTTGAGTTGTTGGATGAAATTAAAAGAAGTACTTTCCATGCTTTGATGAAGATAAAAAAGGAGAATGAAGAATGAATAATCAAGAACAATTACAAGAAGATGGAAAATTTGTGTTAATTGAAAATATATGGGGTGGATACGGAAGGATCTGGGGTACATTTGATACACTTGAAGAAGCCCAAAATGAAGATATGAGACTTTCTTGGGTTTCTAATCTATCCATTGAATATATGAGTGAAGATGAAATTAAAAAAGGGATAAGTGAAGGGAAACTGTTTTATTAATCTGTAAGGAGGTAATTCCATGGATTACGAAAAATTTGAAACTTATGCTAAGAAAATACAGAAGATGTATTTTGAAGATTTGCGTTTATGCGGCTGCGGAAGCCCTGATCTTCGACTCAAGTTTATTAAAGGATTATTAAATCTAATTAATGATAGATACGAACAAGATTTGCCTTATGAAGAATATAAAAAGCGATTAGCTGAATTGTTTGGTTTTAAAGAAAACAAAGAAGCAAAATATTATTTCACTGGTATCCAAGATGGAATTGTAGAGTTTGTTCTTGATCAACTTAATGAGGCGGGTTTGTTAGAACATGGCGGTAGCGTAGGAGGATCCTGGCTTTCTGATTATGGAAAAGAGATGTTGAATATTCTAAATGAGATTAATGAAGAAGAATTTGATGCGTATTTAGACTACTGAAAAGAGACATTGGAGGTGAGATTATGAAAATACAAAAAGAATGGGTTAATTTTCAGATTATTGATCTAACAAATGATGAAACTATAACAATCACTAAAGATAAACTCGAACAGTTATTGGATGATAAATTTGTTGCAATGCAATTAAATGATAATGGTAGACCGGTAGTTATTTGGACAGAAAAATATGTATGTAGCATTAAAGATGTAATGATGTTTGGCGATGATCCGATTCTTGCATTGAGAAGAAATCCTGAATTTGTTTAAAAGGGGGAAATTTGCATGATTATTAGAACAATAGATGAAATTAAACAAAAAGTTGAAGAAGGTTTTAAAGCAGATGTATTTGGGTTTGGAAAATATGATATTGCAGAGGCACTACCTTTTGAAGATGTAAAAGATATGTTGTCGGAAGAATTTTTAAGCAGACCAGATGCGAAAGAATTGTGGGAAAAAGATAGACTTAAAACAAAAGAAGATGTTTTAAGAAAAATGAGAGATTATTTGGATTTTGCTTGGGAAAAAGCGAATAATGGAAGAGGATTATCTGCGGATAGAAGTATTCAGCATTATATTGCTTGGTCCTGGTTGATTGATGAGGAATTACATAATAAATTGGTTAGAATGTATTTAGAGGAATATGATGATTATGGTAAAAATATCCTTAAATATATTGAGAATTGGTTAAGCAATCAGTAAAGTAGGGTGATTATATGGATGAATTTCTAAGAAGGTTGAAAATAACATTTAAAAATGTATTCACTTTCTCAATCGTGTTATTAATCAGTGTAAATATCGCAATTTTAATACTGTCATTTAAAATAACTAGAATGATTACTGCAGCAATCATATTGTTTATGTTTTTGATTGTAATTTTAATGTTAGAATGAAATTCTAACAGATGGTAGTTATTTCGTGTAAATAAAATGCAACGAAAAATACATAATAATCAATGTAACACAATACAGTATTTCAAAGATAAATTAAGATATCTATAGAAAATGTTGTATTGTGTTACATTTTTTATTTGACATAAATGAATACCTTCTGTTATCATTTGTAGTGACGAATATTTTGCTTTTTTATGGAGGAGGCATCCATGCATCGTTCATTAAGCCAGCTAGAGTATTTGCAGAAAAAATATCAAGAAGTTTTACAAGAAATCAACGATATGGAATCACAAGGTTTATCTCATACAGAAGAATACAAGGAATTGTTATTTAAAGCAGGGAAACTGTATTCAGAAATAGAGTTGATGAAACGGGTTCCCGCTTATGAGGATACAGAAGAAATTATAGTAAAGGGGTAAGAGAATATGTCAAAACAAGGTTTACCAACACCAGAAGAATTTAAAAAGAGTGTGGTTTTACCGCTTTTATGCCTAATAACTGGTTCATCTGAAGAAAAATTAACTAAAGATTATGAAGAATTTTATAGAGAAAATTTGAAAGAAGAAAAAGAGAAAACAGCCGAAAAATCTAATGAAGGTTATACATTACTTGAACTACTAGATGTATTAAAACCAGGCTTGGTAGCGGTCACAACCATTGATGATGAACTAGTTGAAGTAACAATAGATGAATATGGCGATCTAGTATATGCAGATGATGCAGATGAATTATTCCCGATCAATTCCGATACTGCTAATGTGGTATATAAATTAAAAGAGCAACAACGCTATCCTGTATCTTATAGCACAGCATTTGAAGCTTACAAAGATGGAGAAATTATTGAAGTTGAATGTGACGGCGATACATATCGCTTTGTTCCAGGAAGTTCAGCAAATCCAATGATGACTATTGAAGGTGTTTTAGATGGTAATTGGTATGTTATCAAATAAAATAATCTTGTATAATTGAGAACCAGCCTTTCGGCTGGTTTTATAGTGATTATTTGTGTTAAGGAGGATCTATATGACTGAACGTAATGATTATTTTAAAAACTAATTTTTGTTTGTTTTCCGCCTGTCGGCGGGCTTTTAGGGTATTTTTAACTATGCAGAGAGGTAGGATTAAAATGTTTTCGTTTCCAAACACATTAGTAATGAATCAAACAGATTTTGAGCGAAGACAAAAAATATTGCGAAATCACATGAATACGAGAAGAATAACCGCTTGTTTTACTGGTCACCGTCCTAATAAGCTTGGTGGCTATGATTGGAACAATCCAATCATGCAAAAGTTAAAAAATCAACTTTTGAATGTTATTAATACATTAGTGATCAGACATGGAATTACTAGATTCATCAGTGGCGGAGCATTAGGAACAGATCAAGCAGCTTTTTGGTGTGTTCACTTGATGAAGCAAAAACATTCCCACATTCAAAATATTGTTGCAGTGCCATTCGAAAAACAAGATCAATATTGGAAGGATGAACATAAATATTGGTACAGAAAAATGCTAGAAAAAGCAGATGAAGTGGTATATGTAGATACTTTAGAAGATTATCGAGTTCCACAGGTTCCAATAGGAGAATATAGCAAACAAAAAATGCATAAACGAAATGAGTATATGGTAGATCACAGTGGAATTATTGTGGCTGTTTTTGATGGATCGAAAGGTGGAACTTATCAATGCCTGTATTATGCTAGAACATCGTATGCAAATCAACCTATCTGGTTGTTAAATCCAAAAGAAGATTTTCAATTGCGCATTGTGCAAACATAACTGTAATGAGGAGGAAGTATAGTTTGATAAAATATTAAAATTGATATAACATATTAATGTTTTTAAATAAAAATGTTGATTTTATCGCAAATAAACAAAAGACTCCACCCCTTTAAAGTGAGGTGAAAAATTTGTTTGTCACAAGAGTAGAACAACATCAAATTAAACGAACAAACGTATTGTGGCAAATGTGTGACGATTTATGTTTTAAATCAAAGAATTTATATAATTATGCTAATTATATTATACGACAAGAATTTGTAAATAATAATAAATGGATTAGATATAATTCATTAGATAAAATGTTAAAACAAGAAGGTGTTTATAAAAAGTTGCCTGCTCAAACATCACAACAAATATTAAAATTACTAGATAAGAATTGGAAGTCGTTTTTTAAAGCGATAAAGGATTGGAGTAAAAATAAAGATAAATATTTAGGTAAACCAAAATTGCCTAAATATAAAAAGAAAAATGGTCGTAATGTTGTAATTTTTACGAATCAGCAATGCAAAATTAAAGATGGATATATTAAATTTCCTAAAACCGATTTAAAGTTAAAGACAAAAGTTACAGAGGGTTTACAACAAGTGCGAATTGTACCAAAGGGAAGTATTTACATAATTGAAGTTGTTTATAAAAAAGAAATTCCAGATATAATTCGTGAAAGTAATCGTGTTGTAGGTATTGATTTAGGATTAGATAACTTTGTAACTATGGTAAATAACATCGGTGAAACACCGATTGTTATTAATGGCAAAGGTATCAAATCCATAAATCAATACTACAACAAACAATTATCATATTTTAAAAGCATTTTAAAGAAACAAAATGGACTAGATTGGAGTAAAAGATTAGAAAAATTAACATTAAAACGAAATAATAAGATGAAGGATTTTATGCACAAAGCAAGCAGATATGTTGTAAATTGGTGTGTTCATCATAATATTGATACGATTGTTATTGGTAAAAATGACAATTGGAAACAAGAGATCAATTTAAGAAAACGATTAAATCAATCATTCGTACAAATTCCTTATGACATGTTTATTAAGCAATTGCAATATAAATGTGAAGAAGTTGGAATTAAGATTGTATTAACAGATGAATCATATACAAGTGGAACATCATTTTTAGATGGCGAAGCTCCAACAAAAGAAAATTATGATAAAAGCAGAAGAATTAAAAGAGGCTTGTTTAGAAGTAATAAAGGAATTTTAATTAATGCAGATGTGAATGGAGCTTATCAGATTATTAAGAAAGTATCTCCAAATGCATTTGCAGATGGAGTAGAGGGTGTGGGGTTACACCCTGTTAAGCTAAATGTAGCTTAACAAAGAATAATGTTTAATGAAAGATTTTAATATGATTGAATAAATTAAACATTATTCGTAACCTTATTCTTTTACTAGAAGATATGTCATTGTATTACAAACACGCAGGAACATACACTTATAAGTTGACAGTAAAATTTTGTAATAATAAAGAAGGCGAAATAATGTATGCTGAAAAGATGTTGCGTGCTCAAGCAGAACAAGATATAAAGCGTAAGCAGCGATTGCTTCATTAGTCTTTTGATGTATAAGGAGGCCGTTTATTTTATCAGCCCAAAAAATAAAAATAATAAAAAAAGAAAGGAGACCATGCATAATGGCAACTGTTCAAGCTTTATCTAATACTAATACATACGAATATCCTCGTTTCAATGATTGTAAACACACTTTTGTTGATCTTTCTCATTTGGATCCACAAAAAGGTGAGTTTATGCATACGTTTAGCATTAAACTGCCTAATAATCATTACGTTACCCTTTGTGTCATGCAAAGCGGCAAAGAGGAAAGTTGCGTAGATGTGCAATTTTATCGTGGCTCTTCTCGTATTCCAGCAAAAGCAATTGGTTTTATGAATGGTACTGCTGACATAATTAAAGACAAAATGCTTTATACCATTGTAGTGGATCAAAGTGGGGAGGAGCAAGATAAATGAAAAAGTTAGGCACTTTTAAAGTAACAGATCGCAAAGTTGTTGTTTCCGATCCATGTTATAGCTTAGGAATACGGTGTCAAGCAATTTTAGAAGATGTTTGTAATGGAGAATGGAGAGCATATGCAACAATAACAGATGAAGGTGAATGGGGAGAACACATTTCTGAACTGATGGTTTTTCATCAATCCGTACCTTACGAGCATGCAGAATGGATTTCATTAGAAGATCGCATTACTGTAGATAGTGGCCAAGCAGGAATTTTTAATTATTCACATTATAAAAACGATAATACTGTTCCTGAAAATGCGCAGTTATTTGATGGAATATCAATTTCTGATAAAGGTGACAAATGGTATGCGTATTGTTGCGCTGTTACGTTAAGCAAGCAGCAAGCAGGAGTTATTAATGGTGGAGTTGTCAGCACTAGCGGCTTTGGTGACGGTCTATACGATTTGAGTGTTGCCAAAAATGAAAAAGGAGAAATTGTTGCTATTAGAATTACATTTATTCATAAAGAAGAGTCGTTTGTTTGTTTGAAATGTGATACTATCCATGATGGAACTTATTCAGAAGACTTTTGTAGCGATGAATGCGAAGATCAATATTATTCAGAAGATGATGATGAATAAAGATTCCTGAAAGGAGTTCTATCATGCATTATGTTTTACATGTACTTGTTCCAGATTTTATTGAGGTGTATGACATTCCTGATGTAATTAGTGCCATGTTAGATCCGTTTGATGAGAATAAATCAGTAGATCCGTATGCAACACGATGTTATTGTGTCAATGATATTGCTACGATAGAATCTTGGGAATTAGCTGCAAAAGGATATGGAAAAACATTTTCAGAATTGGAAGATGAATATAATTTTTTGCCCAAAGAAACAAGACCATCATGGAGTGAATATATTCGGCCATTTCTTGAGCTAAGAGAACAAAAAGAAAAAGAACACCCAATGTATCAAAAACCTAATCCAGAATGTAAAGAATGTGACGGAACTGGGCACATGCTGACTACAGATAATCCCAATGGTCGTTGGGATTGGTATGTGATTGGCGGCCGCTGGAGTGGATGGCTAACACAAGACCAAACCATTAGTCATTTTCCTTATTTTGATGATGTAGAAAATAATGTAGTTGCTGTATCTATTGCAAAGGAGAAAGCTGTTAAAGGCAAATGTATTCCTTTGGCTGTTTTAACACCGGATGGCCACTGGTATGATCGAGATGATTTAGAAGATACTGAGGAACAAGAAGAAATATGGAGACAAAAATATTTAGAGATATTAGATCGTTATCCGAACACAAAAGTAGTAGTCGTGGATTGTCATTGTTAAATAGTTTCCCGCCTGTCGGCGGGCTTGTTGTTGCAAAAACAAACAGGTGATTGAAAGGGGGAAGTATAAATGCTTATTTTTGAATACACTAAAAAAGAAGTTATTCATGTCTTTCATAACAATGAAGAAGAAATGCATAAGAATATTCAAAAGTTAAAAGAAGAAGGCTGGTCTGATAATGTGCGCATGTCTGTTACAGGAGTACCATTATTCCATATGCGTATTCTTGATGAAGATGAATTTAAGCAAAATTATCCTAATGTGACTGTTCATGCAGATGAAAAATCGTCTTCTTCGTTTGGTGAAAAATATGTTTATTACACAACACATGAACGAAAAATGATTCAAAGAAAAATAATTCAAAATCACAAAACTAAAAAGGAAGGAGAACTCTAATGGGAACTAGAGGCATGTATGGATTTTATAGAAACGGAGTAACAAAAGCTACATATAATCATTTTGATAGTTATCCAGAATGGTTAGGTAAAAAAATTGTAGATTTTATTCGAAACACAACTATTGAAGAAATGGATGAAATTTTTGATCGAATTATCATGGTAAATGAAGATGATAAACCAACAGCAGAACAGATTACGGAATGTATTACATATTATAATGATATGGTTTCTACTGGTTCAGTAGATGATTGGTATTGTCTATTAAGAAATGCACAAGGAGATTTAAACGCTTATAAAAACGGTTTACGATATATGATTGATAACAGCGACTTTATTAAATATAGTCTATTTTGTGAATGGGCTTATATTATCAATTTGGATGATAATGTTTTAGAGATTTATAAGGGTTTTCAAAAAAGCCCGCAGCATAATAGATATTATATTGAAGAATCAGACAGTGGTTACTATAACTGTAGATTATTAGTTAAGTTTCCTTTGGATAATATTCCAGAAAATTGGCTAGAAGAAGTTTATTGTTTAACACGGTAATAGGGTGAACTTGATATTCCGCCTCTCGGCGGCGTTGGTAGGTATTTCAAATAAATTGATTTTACATTAAAGGAGAGATGTATAATGAGCCATTTTGTCCTTCATATCATTGTTCCTAAAAATCTTGAAAACGATCAAGTTGAAGATACAATTTCTCAATTAATGGAGCCTTTTGATGAAAATATAGAAGTTGATCCATATGAAACTGAATGTTATTGTGTTAATTCTATAGCAAGTATTGAAGCTAGAAGACAGGCACAACAAGAACTTGGAAAAACTCTTAATGAATTAAGAGAAGAATATTGGAATATGCCTGAAGAATCTAGACCTGAATGGAATACATATATTCAGCCATATAAAGAATTAGTCGATAAAAAAGAAAAAGAGCATCCATTATATCAAAAACCGGATCCAAGCTGTGAAACTTGTCAAGGAACAGGTAAACGAGAAACTACATATAATCCAAACTCTAAATGGGATTGGTATGTTATTGGTGGCAGATGGAATGGTTGGTTGACATCTGATAATGATACATCTCCATATATAGATGATATTGAAAATAATCTGGTTGATGTATCAGTAGCTAAAGAAAAAGCGATTCAAGAAGATAAAACTCCATTTGCAGTTTTAACACCTGATGGCAAATGGCATGAGAAAGGTGAGATGATGATGTTTGCCATGGTGAAAGATGAAATGCCTGAAGATGAGTGGAAAGCTTTATATCTAAATATTCTTGATCAATATCCTGATCATCAAGTAGTTGTAGTAGATTGTCATATTTAGAAAGCAGAATGGGTGATCATATGCTCCCAATTAAAGAAGGAGATACTGTTTTTATTCAATCAGATTGTTACACCGGGCATGCTACGATAACTTACATTGATTATCAGTCACTATACAATCATCATGCATATCCCGTTCAAGTAGAAATTAAAGAAAGTGATTTAGACAAAAAATTGGATGACTTTAATAGCGGTCAGCGAGTTTTTCGTGTGAATTTAAAAGAAATTGTTGGTCTTCAAGAATCAGAAAACACTTATATGGATGGTGAAAATAATTTAGCTATAGATGATAAACAAATGAGTTTGTTTGATATTTAGTTTTAGTACATAACAAAGAAGGGTGATATACGGTGGTTTGCGAAACTTCTAAACCATTAACGAAAGAACAACATGAACGATTAGAAAATGTTTTAAATCTATTAAAAACAAACGATCATATAACTTTAATTGCACATAAGTATTTTGACGAATATAATGATGAAGTAGATTTTAATGCTTGTTGTGCTGTTGGATTGTTAGCTAAACAGATGGATGAAGAAATAGCATACAAGTTATTAACATACAATGACACAGCTATTGAAGATTTTGATCCAGATGTGTTAGACGCTTTTTCTCGATATTATGGTCTTTCTAAAGGACAATTAATAGGTTTGCAAGAAATTAATGATAATAATTCTTCTGATATTCGTAAACAAGAAATTATTGCTTATTTTGAAGACATCTTAAATAACTCTTGTCATAAAGCAGGGTGATCTATAACATGAAATCTGATTATTATCAAATAGAACGTTTTTCTATTGAAGATTTAATACATATGCAACAAGTCATTTTAGAATATGCCAAAGCCATTAATGGCCTTCCTCGTCATCATTCGGAAGTATTCAGCAAACGTGGCTGGATGCTTCCGTTTTTATTTGGTTATGATGGCCTATTGTGGGGTCGTTGGAATTATTGGTTTGATATTATCGAAAAAGGAACCATCGAAGGAAGCGGTCCAATTCCAAAAATAAAATGGTCTCAAGATTATCGAGGAATTGAACATACTCGAAAAATGATTCGTAAATGCTTAGATCATTATGATTCTACTATTGATAAATTTGCAGATTGGTTAACGTGGGCATTGGCCATTGACAAAGAAACTACCATTGATCATATTTCTCCAGAATTAAATGAGCATTATTATCGTCATTTTGATTTGTTTTTGGTGTTAAATTATCCAACTGATTACTTGAGTTATGCTCTTTCCGAAGAAACAGGGAAGGGCTATAAAGAAGCATTGGGTTATTTCCCTACACCATTTAACCTTAGCGTTGCAATGGTGGAAATGTTAAAGAGCGATGATGAAGAAACAATGAAACGTCAAACCATTGGAGAGCCATCAGTTGGATGCGGTTCCATTTTATTAGCCGCTTCGAATTATTTTCTTCGTTGCTTTGCACAAGATATAAGCCGTATTGCCATACGGCTATGCCGGATTCAAATGTATTGGTATGCTCCATGGTTTGCATATCATCCGGACACAATCCAGGGATTTGATCAGGACAATATTGTGTCTATTCGTCCTGTTCATCAAGGAAAAGAAGAAAGTCAATTAGTTTTTGTTTTGTGAGGTGCAATGGAAATGGAAGTCTATATGACAGATCACGAATATTATTATTTTTCTGCCGGTTATCCAGCCATTGCTTATCAGTATAGACTGCCACATAAAACATTGAACAAAATTCGTTTATTAAGCTCGGAGGTAGTACAGGAACTACGCCCCAATGTGCTTGTTGTTCGAAAACTGGTGTAACACATTACTCTTAAACTAAAAAATATTGTGTAATGTGTTGCACAACTCTGTTAAAAATGATAACATAGGGAAAGGATAGGGGATTTGCGAAAAGGAGTTAGATAAATGAAGAAATTAAAAGCAAAACCCGTCACATCTTTGTTACTTGCTTCTACAATAGCGTTTACTGGTTCTTTTCAGCTTTATTCAATGTCTAAAGAAATCGATGCTTTAAAAAAGCAACATCGAGACTTACAAAAGTCCCATCATTCGTTCTCTATAAAGTATAAAAAACTGCAGAAGGATTATAAACAATCTCAGAAAGATATTTATCGATTGGAGCAAAATAATCAAGAATTACAAGAACAAAACAAGCGGCTGCAGGAAGAAAATAAAAAACTGCAATATCAAAATAATGAATTGCAGAAGCAATTACAGATTCAACAAAATCACATTCGCAAATTAAAAAGGGACTTGCAAGCAAAGAAGAACACTCATGCAAGAAAGAATTTTTCTCTTGCAAGTCGTGGACAAAAAGAGGGAGAATGGACTTATTTTTGGGCTACTTATTATGATGCCAACGAGCAATCAACAGGAAAGAATCCCGGTGATCCCGGATATGGGATCACTAAAAGTGGCAAACCGGTGCAAGCTGGTGTAACTATTGCCGTAGATCCCTCCATTATTCCTTTAGGAGCATGGGTGTTAATTCAATATCCTGATGGCAGAATCGAAAAACGACAAGCACAAGATACCGGTTCTGCTATCAAAGGACATAAAATTGATATTTATATTCCTAAAGCAAGTATCACTAGTGGAAGTCATCTAGTCAAAGTAAAAATTTTAGACTAAAGGGGAGCCAGAGATGGGAGATGACCAAGCCTTTAACTTCTTAGATGAACTCATTGTTGAACACAAAGAGACGCCATTTGAAGAGGAGATCATTACACTTGAAGATCAAGTTCGGACTTCATATTTGTTGGTAAATACATTACTACATCTGTTAATTCAGAAAAAGATTATTCAACCACATGAGGTTCATAATCTGCTTCGTGAATTGCATCAAGAATTGCGAAACAGAAGGGGTCGTTGGGAATGAGTTTAGTAAAAGATATTGGCTCATATGTTACACATTATTCTGAAGAAGTGAAACAACGTGCCAAACATCTAGATCAAGTTCGTATCGCAGGGAAAATTACTCAAATTCGATTTCCGCTTATGGAATCTAAAGATGACTATTTATTATCTTGTTATGTTTTTGAAGTAGATGATGGTGTGGGATCACTTATGGTTTATGTGTCTCCTATGATGTTTAACCATTATAGAGAGATTTTACATAAAGGCAATGTAGTGATGTTTGAAGGGTATGTGAATATTGTTACAAGAGAATTAAAAGGAACAATTCAAAGAGAATGTTCGATTGTTGCTTATCGTGCTGAATTAATACGAGGTGAAACACATGCGTAACATATTAGTTTTTCCTGATGGAACAGAACAGGATTTTATGTATCCACCCAATCGAGACATAGAAGTTGGCGAAACTTTAGTAGTACATATGCTGGATGATTCTATGCAGATCATGAGAGTTACTCATATTGAGAAAAAAGAAAGAGAAATACGTTACTATTTAGCTTTAGCTTCTTAACGCCTGTCGGCGTGCTTTGTGAAATATAAAAATATCACGAGAAAGGAGACCATTTATTATGAATTTCAATCAATTCCAAGGACAAAACGCTGGTTTTCAAGGTGGATTCCAAAACGGATTTCAAGGTGGATTTAATGGCGGTTCTAATGGTGGCTTTCAAGGCAATATGAATAATACACAAGATAATCAAGATCAAGCAAACGTAAATAAATCTGCATTTATGAATCATGCAAAAATACAACTAATTGGATATTTAACGACAGATCCAAAATCCGAAATGATTGGTCAATCCAAAGTAGCTTCTTCTTCAATTGCGATTAATCATAAAGGTTCTAAACAAGGTGATGATCCGGATTATTGGAACATTGAAATTTGGGTAAACCTAAACCAAGGTCAATCATCCTCATTGCATAATTTCTTGGTAGATTACTGCAAGAAAGGTCGCTTAGTGTTTGTGGAAGGAATACCATACTTAAAGAAAACAGAAGCAAAAGATCCTCAAACAAAGCAACCAATTTTAAATAGCCAAGGTAAACCAGTTTATACGTACTATCCAACAATTCGTGTTCAAAACTTAATTGCTTTTAACGGTGGAGGATCTTCTCAATCTGATAATTCAGCACAACAACAAACACAACAAAATCAAGCAAATACAATGACTCCGCCAATGAATCAACCTGCATTTGTTGGTCAACCACAAGGATTGGGACAACCACCAGCAGGAGGCATGGGAGGATTTCCTAACGCTCCGGGATCAAACTTCTCGCCACAACAACCGGGAGCTCCAATGCCACCAAACGGATTTGGCGCTCCAGTAGGAGCAGGAAGATAATCACTTGGAAGTGAACAGCCATGAAGAGAGAGAAAGCAAAAGCAACTTATGTATTTCATCGTTTTATTCATGGCATTTTTCAATACTATCATGACAAAGGAATGCCCTTGGAAACCGCAAAAGCAAGAATGTTTAAAGAAGTGTACGATACTTGCTTGGATTTTGCGAAAAGAGAAGAGGGCATTCCTGACCATCTTCTTGTTTTAACTATGCAGTTTGTTTCAAAATTTTTAAATCATCGTGGATTTGTTCTATCTAAAAAACTCAAAGAAACAAATTCTAATGATGAACAAGCAATCACAAGATTGCGAGCTGCTTTGAGAGACTTAAAACAAGTCAAAGATGCTATTGATCACTTTATTGAAACATATCGAGGTGACACACAGAATGATCAGCAATAAAGAATTACTCAAAATGATTAATTCTCGAATGGGAGAAGGAACGATTTATACGTTTGATGGTGATGATACGGTAAAAGTTCAACCAGTGTCTACAGGTATTCCATCTCTGGATTATGCATTAGGTATCGGTGGGCTTCCTTGGGGACGAATTGTGGAAATATACGGTCCAGAAAGTTCCGGTAAGACTACATTGGCGTTGAAGACTATCGCTACATTCCAGCAATATGCAAAACAAGAGGGTCATCCGTTTTACGGAAAGAAAGCTTCTTTCATTGATGCGGAACATTCGTTAGATCCATTCCATGCGCAAGCATTAGGAGTAGATATATCCAGAGAAGGTATGTTAATTTCTCAGCCAAACAATGGTGAGGAAGCATATGATTTAATGGAGGCATTAATTCTTTCTGGACATGTGGGCATTATTGTTGGCGATAGTTTGCCATCGTTTATTCCAAAAGCAGTGATTGATGGCTCTGCAGAAGACAATCATATTGGTTTGCAAGCAAGATTAAACTCCAAATGTTTATCTAAGATTAATTCACTGGCGGCTAAACATAATGTATTAGTAATTATGATTAATCAAATCCGGGAGAAAGTTGGAGTTATGTATGGTAATCCTGAAACAACTCCTGGTGGACGTGCATTGAAATTCTATTCTTCTGTCAGATTAGAGGTACGGAGGAAAGAAATTAAGAAAGGCGATGCAATCATAGGTCAAACAATTACCGTGAATATTAAGAAGAATAAAGTGTCACGTCCGTTCACAAAAGCAGAATTTGATTATTATTGGGATACTGGCATAGATGTGATTAAAGATATTATGAATACGGCTATTGATATGGGAATTATTCATCGAAAAGGCGCTTATTATTTCTTGGGACCAGATCCAAATGATGCAAAAAATGTATACACGGATGCAAGTGGAAATCAATTAAAATGGCAAGGAAAGGAAACATTGGAAGCTGTTCTGAAGCAAAGTCCTGCTTTGTTTAATTACATTAATGATATTGTGCAAGGTCGTATTCCAAAAGATGCACAATTTATAGAAGAAACAGATCATGAAGAAGACGAAGAACAAAAATTGTTAGAAGTTGAGTCATAATTGGGGGAATCTGCATGGGAGACCATCCAGAAACATCGCTTATTAAAGAGTATAAACCTGTCTTTTATGATCAAATGAATACACCTGATGAGGGTTTTAAAAAAGATATTGGTGCATTTCATCTAAAGACAAGCGTATATAATTGTCACGCTTGTCCTTTGCACCAATATCGAAAAACTGTTCCAATGTCCAACTTTCATGCTTCTTTTATGATTATTACGCAAGACCCACAAGAATTAAATCCACAAACAGAACATGGCAAAATGTTGTATCAAATTTTACAACAACTTCACTTTGACTTGAATGATATTTATTTTACTTCTGCAGTAAAATGTGAAGGATCTACAGAGTACATGGCATGTCATCATCATTTAGTATCCGAACTCATTTTGATACAGCCATTAGTAATTGTTTCGTTAGGTTATTATGCCGGAGCTTTTTTGATGAATTCTGCTACATCTATTCAGCCGGGAGATACAACAACACTTTCTACTGGTTCTGACTTATTAATCACATATTCTTTGAAAGACATTACATCAAATTCTATTCAATATAATTGGCTAATGAAGCACTTGTCTATGGCGAAGACACAGCTAGAATATCGAAAAGCACAGAAGGAGATGATTCGCCAATGACTCAAGAAAAGGAGTATACATTAAAAGAAGCAGCCAAAATTCTCGGCGTTCATCGGGATTCCATTTTGTATTGGGAAAGAAACAACATGATTCCGAAAGCAAGAAGAAACCCAAAGAATAATTATCGTATCTATAGTAAAGAAGAAATTCAAGAAATTGCAAAATTAAGGGGAATTAAGACACTTTTCTTCTAAAAAAAATCGATTTTCTTCGACATTTTTCGACTTTTTTCTTGTTCTTTGTTTCAGCCTTTTCTATAATGTATGTAGAAATTTGCGTATTTTATAGTCAATAGCGTTTTAATATTATGTTATAATATATGTGTATGGTATTACATGCTTCTATTGTATATTTGTTCCTTTTCTTGTTTATAATGTGTGTGGTTTCTATAAATTGGAATATGGTTGTTTATGTTGTTAAGGAGGATTTTATATGAATAAAGAACAAGCGCTATTGCTAGAACTAACCAAAAGTGAATTAGCTGTGTACGAATACTTAAAAGAAAGGGCTGAAACAACAGGAAGTAATGAAATTTCAGAAAGCAATCGTGATATCGGAAAGAAAATTAATTTAAGTGAAGCAACTGTACATCGTGCTTTGCGCAAATTAAGAAAGCTTGGTATCGTTGGCATTATTCCGTCCGAAGGAAGAGCACAATCAAATACGATTGTGTTTCATGGCATCCATGATGAAACAGAAGATATTGATGATATTTTTAATATGGTTAGTCAATTGAATAGCAGTGTAAATCGTTTCCAACATGTCCTGATGGCTAAAAACAACGAGATCATGAAATTGCAAAACGATCTTCATGAAGCATATGAACATATCCGAGAATTGAAGGAGATGTTGGAAAAGTCACATGAAGTGATTCAAACACTTCAACAATTATTGGCTTCTGGACAAGAAAATGATGTGTTAGAGAATGCTCAAATTGAGAATGTTGAGCACAGGGAGGACGGAACAATTGCCCTAGTAGTAAGAAAAAATAATTAATGTTCACTGGGGAGGACATTAGGCATGCACAGTGCGTCGTGTCAACAGTGGGAGGCAAAAGAGGTGGCTTTGGAAATCCTGGATTGCTTTTATCAGTTTGATGGACAAGATGGAGAGATAGATGCGTACCTCCATCAAAAAATACAGCATCTAAGACAACTGGTAAAAGCCAATCCAGGATTGGCATGCCAGGTGAAACAATATATTTTTGAGCATTTTGCTGATCGTATCAACCAATTATGCGACCAATATGAGCCACTAGAATAAGTATTGGTTGAGGTGTATATATGAGTCAAGTGTTAGAACGACTATTATTAGAAGATTTAGAAAAATGGGAGGAAACTATTAAGGATTTAGAAGAACGAAATCGGAAATTAAAAGTTCCTACCGAAAATACCCCTGAAACATTGCACACGTTTAATTGTCAAATTAATGATTTGTATACCGAAGTGCAGTATCATTTTGCAAGAGCTAGAAGAAACAAAGATGCGATTGAGCGCATTATATACAATGTACTGAATGATTTATATGCCGGGAAAAATGACTGGGCACGGAGGGCAGCTGGGATTCAATATGCTCAAAATTACCCCACTCCTCCTGGGTTTTACCCGGATAAAGTTGATTTATTCTATTTAGAGGATAAATTTAAATGGTTTTATTATGCGTTGGATTCGATTATTAAGAGCTTACAGGCAAAAGCGGAAGCAAAAATAACCAACAATTCTCTTTTAAAAATTGATGATTTAGTATCAAGGTATTCGTAAAGGAATGATTTACCTTGAGTTCTCCTAGAGCTATTCAATTTTTAACTGAATATGGATTATGGGCAATCAATGAAATACAGGTTCGTGTTTATTCGAAAAAAGAAGCACGTATTCTATATCACAAGTACGAAGCAAATGCTTTTGAATATGAAAAAGTTGTTCGATTAACTTGGTTAGATCGATTGAAAGGTATTACATTAGAACAAAAAATTGATAAGAAACTTTCTCAATTAAGAATGCGATTAATTGCGGAAAATCAAAAAATCAAACAATATAAAGAATTGGAACAAAGATATAATCAATGCAAAAAGTAGAGTTTTTCAGGTGAATTTGCCATGGAATGTGTATATTCTAATGATTGTAGAAACTTTAACAAATCTTGCTTTAAATGCTTTAACTATAATATGTATCAACCTCATAAAGAATATAAACGTTTGCGGCCTAAATCAGTTAATCGAAAAGAGAAAAAACAGGGAATGGAATTTGAGAAAGAAGGAGCTAAAAAATATAATCAGGCTGTTCATTTTGCAAAGGATATAGCTCATCGGCAATTAGCTTCTGGAGCTTTCTCTTTTGCACTAGGTGATATGATCACTGAAGAAGAATTAACCGCTGCTTTAGCGGAATTCAAGGAGAGGGGCAGTGTTAATGCAAAAGGAGAGAAATATATTACCATACATAAGAAATGGCTCGATAAACTCAAAGAAGAAGCTAAACTCATGGGCAGAGATTATTATTTTCTGCCTTTCCGTTTTAAAGACGGGGATAAAGATTATGTTGTTCTTGAGTATGATCTTCTTTTATCTTATGTTCAAACTATCCAAATGCTTGTTGAACAGATTAAATTACTCCAGAAACAACTTTCAGTTTAATATGAGAGATGTTACATAAGCACCTTTTTTAAGTTGGTGATCATATGGAATTAATCGAAGCGTACAATTATTTGCCCCCAGATGAAGAAACTGCAAAACAAAATAGAAAGCAACATTCTCCTAACAACCCTTATTGGGTGACAAAAGAAGGCGTTAAATTATATCCATATCAAATGAGGGATTCCCATATTGTAAATGTCATTCATTATTTAGAACAAAAATATGGGGAAGATATGAGATTATTGGTGGTGAAATATTTACTGAAACAACCATTGAGAAAGAATGAAAAGCTTCAAATTGAGTTAATTGAAGAAAATCTGTTGATATATATTAAGTTAATTGAGGAAGCATTGAATCGTGGTTTATTCAAAGGTATTAAATTTTCTTTTGAAACATGGTCGTGGGAAATTGAAGATATTTCACTTTCATAAAATATGAATAAGGAGGAATATATATGTCTTCTGTTACATTACAAGAAGCTTTGGAATTAGAGGCTAAAGAAGTTGTAATGAATTTAGAAGATATGATGCAAGAAATGCTTGGCAATGCAGAGGCTAATGGAGAATATATTCGTCCGGAGTTAGATGATTTTACAGTTCGCCGCATGGTTTTAGCCAGAAACTATCTGTTAAAAGACATCGATAAAATGGAGAAAATGAAAAAGGCTATTGTCGCAGATTGGGATCGCCGTATCCAGAAGAAGAAAGAGCAAGTAAAAACTATCGAAAATATTGTGAATCACTACATAAAAGAGCAGCGAAACGGTCACCCATTGCAATTAGATGTAGCTACGGTATCATTGCGAAAAGTACCACAAAAGGTGGAAATCAAAGATGAATTAAAAGTTCGTCAATATTTAAAAGAAAAAGGAAAATTAGAATCTTTCTTGAAACCGGCAGAATTGGACAAGCAATTATTAAAGGATTACATGATGAATCAATTAATGGCAGAAGTCGAAAAAGAAGCACAACAACGTATCCAGCAAGAAATTGAGGCTAGTGAGAAGAAGAAAATTACGAAGAAACGAGAAAAAGAAATTCGTGAAGAAGTGCTTGCTGAAATGACAGAACAGTTGAAGGAAATGTTGCCTGATGGTTTTGAATATGTTGCACCATCTGAAACTTTATCTATTAGATCTAATATTTGAAAAAGTGTTTACAAAGTTATCTATAATATTTATAATAAAGGTATAATTAATAACAAAGTTATCAGAAAGGAGAAGTAAAAATAAAAGTGAAAAGATTATTGTGGGAATTGAATAAGGGAAATTCGGCATTGTTGATTGATCCGAAAGATGTACATGAGGAAGTATATACAGAAGGCTTGTTAGTTGTCGAAGGTATCAATGACGATCAATGGCCACAAATTTTAGAGGTATTATCGGCAAAAGAAGAACAGGATGAGGACTTTACGATTCGATTTATGGATACGGACGATTTTGAAATATTTTTAGAAGAGGAGTTGGGAATAGAAGCATCTATACAGGATGCAGATGAATGGATGGAACCGGATGAAACCACCTTGTTTGATAAAGAAAACGTACAGGTTTGGAAGGCAAATGAACTTGAAAAAACGAAAGTATACGAGTGGTGGGATGGCTCTAATTGGCGTAAAGTCATTTTAGAATCATATATGACGGAAACAGTTATTGAGATCACAGAAAAATCTGTGTGCCTCGATGAATGGGATGGACGAAACTGGCAGACAGGTGGAACAGGGCTACACCAATATGTGCACAAGGTTATCATGATCGATGGTAAAAAAACAGAAGATATGTTTCTTCTCGTTCATTCGTCACAGTGGCAAGGTTCACACGACACTGGTGAGTTAATGACAGTTGACGAGCTTCGCTACCATCTTCATCACCTTAAACGAGATGTAGAGAAGTACTTATATGAGATTGGTACATTGTCGGGGGAGTAATTCCCCCTCTCGTTGGACTAAAAGAATTTGCTGAAATACTCAGATGGGACAAGGCAAGATTGAGTACGAAGTATCACCGACAACGAGAGGGGCAGAAAGTGCGGTTGCCACTTCCTGAACCAGTCCAAGTATTAGCTTCAACGCCTATATGGACGTTGGAGCAGGCGCTTGAATACAAGAAAATTATTGAAGAAGCGAGAAAAAGAGATCCGTGAAGAAGTATTTGCTGAAATAACTGAGCAGTTAAAAGAAATGTTGACTGATGATTTTGAGTATGTTGCACCATCTGAAACTTTATCTATTCGTTCTAATATTTAATAAGATTTTTAGATTAGGGTTAAAGTGTTGTGTAGTAGACACATACTGTGCAGGAAGGAGAAAAGCTATGACAACGGCAACTGAATTGAGTTTAGCCGATTTAACACCAACTCAAATTGGTAAGATGAGACACGCTTTAGGATTGGATTATTCAAGAAAACCATATAGAAACTATTACTATTGCAGTACGCCTGATGACGAATGGGAAGACCTTGTTCAAAAGGGATTCGCCACTAAACAAGAGGGTATGAGAGAAGGTTCTGTTTATTACTTTGTAACCTATCCAGCGTTAAAGTTGCTTTATCGCAAGAATGTCACTGAAAAGTATTTTAATGAACTTTAATGCACAGTACGAAGATAATGTTCATTAAGAAAGGAGAGTATTTATGGATTTAAGAAAAGCAACAGAATTGGTTATTCAAGATACTTTGGAAAATCATCAAGGCGGAATTGCTTTTGAAGATCTTGAAAATATGTCTGCAAAGGAGAGGAAAGAACTAGCGGTTAAATTAGTTAATTCAGATGAATTTTTAGAAAGATTAACGGCTACATTAGAAGATGTTATTAATGAATATTTTGAAGAGTTTGGAGAAGAATATGATATTTATGGATAATAAATAATACTGCGAAAATACGACAATGCATTAAAAGGAGGCTTTACAATGCCAACATATAAAATCAATGCTTTTCAATTAGCCAGATGTACATATCTTGTGGAAGCAGATTGTCCAGAAGACGCTATTGGATGTGTAGGGAGCAAAGAACATTCTACATTAATTCATCAGGAAATTTTAGATGAATTTGTTGATGAATATGGCATGTCTTTTGAACAAGCAAAGACATTGGGAATTGATGTAGAACGAATTCGCAGTGAATATAATTTTGATGCTAATTTTGAGCACATTGAAGCAATTGAAAGCATTGAAGTTGTTAAGGAGTGAATAATATGTTGGCAAAGGATCAGCAAGTGTTATTTCATTTTCGTGGTGTACCGGTAGTTCAGGTTACAGAGTCAAGAATCAGACAAGAAGATCGTCAAGAATGGCTTTACTATTATGATATTCGTCATTCGGATGAGGACTGTGGATATCCATGCACTGTAGAACCTCATGTTTTAGTTAATCATTTTGGCACAATGGCAACTACTGAACCAATTGAAATTGAACCAGATGAAAATGGTGATGCTTATTTAGAAATAACAGATGAAGAAAGAGAATTAATTTGGGAATATTGTCGATAACAATGATAATTCATTAACAATGAATGGCGTATTTCATTTTTCTTTGAAATACGCCATTTTTCTATTGTTTTTCCCTATGTTTTATTGTATGATATTTGTGTGTAACACAATACATAATTCCGGAGATGGTTTAAAATGTATGATATATTACGATTTATCGGCGTAACAAAAGATGCGACTACTGCTGGTCCAGGAAAGCGATTAGAATTATTTACAAAAGGCTGTATTCGTGGTGTGATTAGCCCATGTGAAGGCTGCTTTAATGAAACTACATGGGCATTTGAAGGACCGTATAGGGAAATGACGGTTGATGAATGTGTAGAAATGATCGATAGAGATGCCTGGAACCGACAAGTTACTTTTTGTGGTGGGGAGCCAATATTGCAGGCCAAAGCCATTACAAAAGTGGCTAAAAAATTAAAAGAGATAGATCCAACCTTTCATATCATCTTGTATACTGCATATAAAGTGGATACTTTGATGAAATATGGATTAAAATTTACATGGATTCCGAAGTATGGAGATGCCATGCGCAATCATTTAATGGATTATTCCTATGCTTATTCAAGAGAAATGCATCGCACTCAATTTATTATTTTAACTCCTAATGATGTTAAAGAATTAATGGAATATGTGGATTGGATTATTGATGGAGATTATCAAGCGGATAAGCGTTTAACGACGCATGAAACCATGCATGATGGTTGGTTTATTGGATCCAGCAATCAGCGTATAGTTCTTTGCAAAGCAACTCTTGAACGAGGAGTATTAGTTTATTTCACACCACATGAATATATGACCATGGTAGAAAAGAATAAAACATGTAAATGTTGTGGTCATATAATACCAAAATATTTTGGCCGCTTTTGTGGTGAAAGATGTTACAGAAGATATTATAAAAGACAAGAAGAAATGAAACTGTTAGGAGGTGTATAAGTAATGCCATTTAAAGATCCTGTAACCGGAGAAACACATTATATTGATGTCAGCAAAGTTGATAAACTAGTGTTGGAACCAATAAAAGTTATGGATATGAAAACGCAAGAAATAGAGCAATTGCGTTTGCAATTGTATAACATAGAAAACGAAATTTACTTAACTGGAACACTTTTTAATAAATATCGTGCCACTATTATGATTCCTGTCGAAATATTGGAACAAATTTTATATGACATAGTAAATTCAGCTGAATACATATCTTTAGAAGATGAACCACGTTTCTCTGAATATGTTACTCGTGTTTATCAAGAAATTGCAAAACAGTATTATGTTCATAAAATCTACCCATTACAAAAGAAGAGTGTTGAATCAAATGGTTTAGGATTTATTATAGATAGCCGAACAAAAACAGAGATTGGCACTTTTGAGAGCATAGAAATTGAACCTAAATCTGAATTAACTGTTACTTATTGGCTAAAACATGTGTTGATTTTACCTTCATATACAGAACAATTTGTTCAAAATACAAATGATTACTTTTATGCGTATTATGATCCCCAATCGAATCAAGTTTACATCATTGATTCTTTTCAATATATCGACATGAATATAACAGACACAGATTTCCGAAACATGATCACTATTAAAAATGCGACTTTGTCATTAGAAGAGTTTCCTAATACACACTTTCGTTATTCTATGATTACGCAAGCTATTAAAGATAAAGCACTCTTGCAAGCCATTGATGAGTCTAGTTCAGATTATGAAGAACAAATTCGCCAATTTTGCGAGAATCGTTTTTCGATTTTACAAGAAGCTAAACAACAAGCGAAGAAAGAGAAAATTTATCATCAATTCGCAGACATTGAGTTAGAAATTTAACACGCCTGTCGGCGTCCTTTTAGGAGATTACTGATGGAAGGGGAGGCATGTTGATGAGTACAGCTAATACTGTATCATTGTCTGGAATGGAAGAAATCTCAATGTTATTTAACTCTCGAAGAAGAGCTATTTTGGTAAATACATTTGAGGAAGAACGATTCCTGGAAGATTTAAAATCACTTATTGAAGTGAAAAGATACGAAGCGTATACTTGGTCTATTACTGCCGGATTAAGGGATCTAATAAGTGGTGATGTGGCAGTAAAAAATCTTTATGATCCGATTCGATTAATGAATCACATTGCGGAGTATGATAAGCAAGCTGTCTTTGTATTAAAGGATTTCCATGATATTTGGACTAATTATCAGGCAAAACGTGCATTAAGAGATATTTTGGAAACAAAACAAAATGTATATAAACCATTATTACTCATTTCTCCATACACAAATATTCCAACGGAATTGGAAAAATTAATTACCGTTGTGGAATATGAATTGCCAACAAGAGAACAAGTCATTGAGGAATTAGAAGGAATGGAAGCATTCTTGCGTAATAGAGGACTTCCAGTTCCGGAAGGCAGAGAAAGGGAAGCTATTATTCATGCTTTAGTTGGAATGACTAAAACAGAAATTGTAAATGTATTGAAAAAATCTGTTGCAAAGAATAAAAAGATCGTATTAGAAGAAATTGTAGCAGAGAAAGAGCAAGTAATTAGAAAAACAGGATTATTAGAGTATGTTACAAAGCTAGGAAGAATGGAAGATGTCGGCGGAATGGACATCTTCAAAGAATGGTTGGAAGATGCAAAATACGCATTTGAACCGGAAGCACGGAAATATAATATTGATCCGGTGAAGGGTGCGATTGCAGTTGGAGTGCCAGGTACTGGTAAGAGTCTCATAGCTAAATCATTAGCTCACTTATGGAATCTACCATTACTAAAGATGAGCATGAGCAATATTATGGATAGCCGAGTTGGGCAATCTGAGAAGAATATCGATCGAGCATTAAAACTAGCAGAATCTGTTGCTCCATGCGTTTTATGGATTGATGAAATCGAGAAAGGTTTGGCGGGAGTAGCATCTTCTGATCGTTCTGATAGTGGTACCCTATCTCGTGTGGTTCAATCGTTGCTAACTTGGCTATCTGATAAAGAAGCCCCTGTATTTGTGATTGCCACAGCTAATGATATTACGAAGTTGCCACCTGAATTAACTCGTGCTGGTCGTTTTGATGAAATTTTCTTTGTTTCTTTGCCACATCAAAAGGAACGAGAAGAAATCTTAAAAATTCACCTTCAAAAACGTGGTTATAAAATTGTATATGAATCTAGTGGTCCAGATGAGTTCACTACATATCAGATTGAAGGATTAGCTGTTGAAATGAAAAATTTCACAGGTGCTGAAATTGAACAGGTAATTGCTGAAGCCGGCAGACGTGCTTATGCAGAATTTAGAAAAGGGCTTCGTGAAACACATTACATAACAGAAGAGGATATTTTAGAGCAAGTTGAACAAATGGTTCCATTTGCTGTTCGAAATGCTGATCTGGTTCGTCAATTGCGTTCTTGGGCTAAAACTTCTGCAAAATGTGCATCTTCTGAAGAACATAAGTTTTTGCATGGATCTTCTAAAGAAGATAATGATCACGAATCTCTATCCATTGATTTTGATGAAGATGACTTGATTTTAGGGGAATAGAGGTGAATATATGTCATATGATCCACAACAAGAAAAGCAGAAGATCTACGAAGTTTTAAGCCAATTTCAAGAACATGAACAGCAAATGGAGAAACGCAAGTATTTGAAAATGTCTATTACTTTGGCGTTAGATGAACTGGAGGAATTCGAACAATTATATCGCCGCTTTTTAAAAGAAGTAGGACACTTGGTTGTTTATCAAGAGATAATCAAAGATCCACTAGTACGGAATATGGAAAATTTATTACGGGATTTGCGTTTTCTTATTGAGAAAAATTATACGAAAGAGGAATTGGAACAAGTTCCGTCTGATGTTTATCAACAAATTATACAGAGTCAGAAACAGCGTGCGGAATTATTAAAAAAGATTGCTAGGAAATATTTGATGCATTCATTTCATGAGGAGTGATAAGCGATGATGCATGAAATTCGTGTGCAACAATTGAAACAAGAAATTTTAAATGTATTTAAAACAAAAGAATCAGATTTAGGATCCCCTAATTTATCAAATAGCCGTTTTGTAGATGCCCTTGTGGAATCTATTGCAGTTGGTTTTAAACGTCATTTACGTCCAAATCATGATTATCATATTGGGCGTTTGCTTCAATTTGTGCAATTACTAAACGAAGCTCCTGAACATTTAACAAGTGACGAAGATACAAAACATATTTATCGTTTAGCAGTACAGAAGTTAGCAAAGGAGCTTCGTGTAGATATACAATAATCTATTTTAAAGGAGGAATTTTTATGAGTCATTTTGCTGTTTATACTTGCAATGTGCAAAACATGGATTATGTCAAACGTGGTTTATTGGAAATGGGTTTGGATTACAGAGAAAATGTTGTGATTGAAGACTGGTATGGTCAAAAACGTCATGCGGAATTAGCTGTGATGAAAGACGGAGAATTGCTACCTTTAGGTTGGGTTCGTAATGAGAAAACCAATGAATTAGAATTACAAGCGGATTGGTTTAAAATTCCATTTGGTCAAAAGCAATTTACAGATAAAATTTCTCAGCTTCATAGTAAATATCACGTATTACAAGTATGTGAAGAAAATCGTTGGCATGTAGATGAAGATAGTATTACTGTAAATGAAAATGGTGAAATCGAGATTTTGGCTGTTCAATTTGCATAATGAAATATCTAATCCCCATCTCTATAATATTTTGGAGATGGGGAAGGTAGTTTAAATTTTATAAAGGGTGATCATTTCATGAATCAAAAACTGAAAAATGAGGAAATTGTTCGGGATATTGTTTTCTTCTTGGTCAAGAATCGATTATGGTCTGATGTCTGTATCTATTACAACAATCAGCGTTTAACCCCAGAACGTGGATTAGAAACTAATATAAATGTTTTTGATTATGTTCAATACGCCAATCCTGATACAGTAACCATGACTTTTGAAGGAAGCTTATATAATGAGCTAAATGGTTATAACGGATCTTATAATATTTATGAACAATTTGAAAAGCTTGTACATAAACACGGATATTATTTTGAATTTGGTCATGCTTGGAGTTTATCTCTGCACCCACTATGACAAAAATATATTGTTAAAATTATAACAAGTATTAGATAATTGATATTATATTATCAAGTTGTTTTGACTTGAAGGAGCTTTGATGCAAAATGAATAAGAGTTTTGTAATTGCTTCTGATGAAGGATATTGGAATAACGATATTGGTTGGATAGAAAATCTAAATGACGCTACTGTTTTCTCATATGATGCTACACAATATTTACAATTACCAATTGGACAAAATGTTAGATGGGAGGAATTATCATGCAACGTCACGAAGTAAAATTCATCATTAAGCCAGGTGGAGAAATCAAGATGGAAGTGTTAAATGGACAAGGACAATCTTGTGTTGATGTAACAAAAGATTTGGAAGTCTCATTAGTCGCTGCCGGTGAAAAGATTGATGAAGGTAAAAAACCTGAATATTATCAGGGTGGAAGTAATATTAGTGTATTCAATGACTTGAAATAATGAAAGGTGATTGTAAATGAAAGAAGTAAACGATTTTTTAAATGATTATGAAGAAGTGATCAGCGAAATTCGAGAAAAAGTAGTGCCACAAATTATTAAAAATGATTTATTGCCAGGATATACTCGGCCAACCCTTGCACAAATTGATAAACATATCATGAGTTTATTAAGAAATAATGTAACAGAAGACACCACTGTTTTATTGATTGCTTATGGTGTAATTCTTGGTGAAACCATTATCAAAAATATTGAAGAAGCAAAATGGTTGTATGAAGCTCCTAATATTCAATTGGTTCGAGTACAATTAACAGATGGAGAAGATCCTATTTATGCTCTTCCTATACAGCGAGTAGTGAACTTATTTAAGACAAAAGATCGCAGTAAATCCATTGTTCGTTATTATGATAACATTATCAAAGATTATAAAGACAAGTGTGCTGCAAGTTAATCTTGCAGCCATCGCAATGAGCAGAGAAGGGAACATCATATATCCTCTCCCTTTATCCCCCCACATGCTTTATCCTTCTCTGTTCATTGGGATGGGAGAATACATAAGAAATCATTAAAGGAGTGAGGAATATTGGCAACAACAGAGAAAGAGGTAGTGGAACAACATGAAGAAACAAAGTCAAAAAATCGGAATCGCAAGCAAAGTAGCTCTAAAGCAACTGGATCAAAAAAAGAATCTTCGAAAAGTGCCGAATTGGAAAAATCCACGAAAGAAGTAGATATTTCTCCATATGTTTCGAATGTAGATGGTAACATTTATGCGATTACAGGATTGCCGGAAGAATTTATTGCAACATTATTTGCCTGGGTGTCACGATCACCAAAATCATTTAAAGAACATTTGCGTCAAGCGTTAGCAGAAGAAGATTTATCGATTGTAGGTGCTGCAAAAGAATTTCCGAAGCTGGATGAAAAAGCGAAAAAGTTTCATGAAAAATGGACAGTTGGGTATGGTCATTCCAGTGTGGCTGAACACGCAAAGGCACATATCGGTATTGAAAAAGTGTCAAGACTTGCAAGTTCAGAATTGGAACTTAGCAATACATTCTTATCAATTACAGAATACTCTCAACGATATCAGAAACCAAAACGTGGAGATTGGCATAATCCATTTATTAATTTGAAAGGCAAAAAAGAAGCTGGATTGGCTGATAAAGTTGAAGAATTCTTTAATAAAGCATTTGATAATTTTGAATTACTTATTGAAGGTGTTTATACGCATTTAAAGAAACAATTTGTATTTTCTGATGAATATAAAGAACTTGAAGCGAAAGATGATACAAAAGCTATTGATAGAAAATTAACTGCTTTAGAAAAACTGGCATTTGAAGATGCTCGCTATGTATTGCCATTGGCTATGTATACACAACTAGGAATGACAGCAAATGGTCGTGCATGGCGAGATGGTTTGGCCAAACTCGGTGTTTCTGATTATCCAGAAGTTCGTGAAATGGCTGAGCAAATTCGCACAGAAATTTCGAAAGTATTGCCAGTGCTATTGCGTCATGCTACACCATCGGATTATCAAAAGTATGTTGCGAAGAAAGCAAAAACATTATTCAAACCAGCATTTCCAGTTGAAGAACGTCAACCAAGAGTGCGTATTATAAATATCGATTCAGAAGAAAAAGCATTGAATGAAGTATATGCTTTATGGCGATTAAAGTATTGTAATGAATCATATCAGCAAGCATATCAAATAGCAATAAGAACACCAAGAGAAGAAAAAGAACAAGTAGTTCGAGAACTATTGCATAATATGCAACACTTTGATACACCGCCAGAAGAATTCCATCAAGTGAAATACACAGTGGAATTCTTGGTATCTGAAGCCAACTGGCATCAATTGCTTCGCCATAATCGCAAAACATACTTTACTTGGAATCGTCCAACACCATACTTCGGTATTACGATTCCACCAAGAATTCAAGAGGCCGGATTAAGCCATCTTGTAGAAGAAATCGCTGCGTTGTCCCAAGAAATGTATGAAACCATTTTAGATTCAGGTTATCCTGAATTAGCGGATTATGTTGTCATCAATGCTCATCATCGTCGTGTAGTAGCAAACTTTGATTTATGGGAAGCTTATCATTTGATCAATTTGCGTACAAGTGAAGAAGCACAATGGGATATTCGACAAACATTTGAACAGCTCTATCAACAATTATTGCAATTACATCCAGTTTTGATTTCACAAGCTAAAAGGAGGTGAAACAATGACATTGTCTACTCTACAAAATTTGCAGGATTGTTATGAAGCCGCTTTGAAAAATAATGCTTCGTATATTGGAATAGCGGTTCGTATTCCAAACATTGATGGCGCAGAAGTAATTATCAATAAGACATCAAATTTTGAGGAGAAAATGAACTATTATCAAAAAGCCTATGATGAGAATTTAAAACTGAAATCAAATCCAGATATTCAAATTGTAGCATTTGCTTCTGGTAATTCGTTTGATGATATCGAAAAGCACTTAAAATTGATATTACAGTAAAAGTTATAAAAATCAAAGAGGGGGAATCTTCATGACACTCAATAAAACAAAAGAAGAATTAATTCAACTTTGTGATGAAATGATTCCAGGAATTGTGTCTTATCATGCTTCTCAAATTTCTTTACAAACAAAGGAATTAACTTACGATTATAAAGATAAAACTCCTTCAGATGAAGATATTAAATTTGTATTAGTATTTACTTTAGATGACATGAAAGCTCTTTGTTCAACATTGAAAGAAAAATTTACAAGCGAAAGTAAAATAGAATAATATTTCTTGGAAGGTGATTGATATGCCAAATATAGGTAAAATGCAAGAAGTTTTTGAAAAAGCATTAGAGAAATATGAATCCGCAGAAAAACGTTATCTAAACCAAATAGCGGGTAATGGTGTTCGTGACTTGTATCATGAATACAAAGTTATTGAGCAAGCCAAAACGGCTTTGCGAAAAGAATTTGAAGCGGCAAAAAATTCATAATGGGCCACATTTTGTGGCCCACTTTTCCATACATACATAAAGGGGGGCCGTCCATGCT
This sequence comes from Parageobacillus galactosidasius, assembly GCF_002217735.1. NCBI lineage: Bacteria > Bacillati > Bacillota > Bacilli > Caryophanales > Anoxybacillaceae > Parageobacillus > Parageobacillus galactosidasius. The sequence goes on from NZ_NDYL01000001.1 coordinate 1,580,844, forward strand.
CAAACAAAAACAGAGAAATAAATTGAAACGATATGTAATTCCAGTGCAATGGATGATGTCTGATGAAATTGAAGTAGAAGCATATTCATTGGAAGAAGCAAAAGAAATTGTAAAACAAATGCCATTAACACAAGGAGAGTATATAGATGACAGTTTTAAAATTAACGAAGATTTATTGCTGATACTGAATCCTCATGTATTAGATGAATGATGTTGAATGGAGGTTAATCATATGCTTATTCCAATGAGTGTAACAGACTTTCGGCCTTACGTTGAGCAAAAAATTAAACGATTAAGAAAAGAAATTGAACAGTATGATAATAAAATGCAACAAGAATATATACAGTATGAAAACGAAACAAATAAGTATTATTCAAAACCATGGTTTATTCGCTTATTTATGCGTGCTCCTAAAAATCCAAGATTAAGTATATTTTCAGATACATTTTTTCTTGAAAGTAAATTATCGCAGAAGAAATCAGAATTAGAGTTATTGGAGCAAGTTTTATTATCTTTATCAGAGAGAGAAAAAATATATATTTCCGAACGAGATATTGAATATTTTGGTATTAATGCTGAAAAATTAAACAGTGAAAATAAGTAATAAGGAGTGTATACATAAATGCAATCAACTCTTGAAATGCCAAAAGGAGTTAATGTGTTTCAAGTTGCTCAAATGTTGGCAGAATTAAATGATCAGCAACGTGAAGCGGCCATGACCATTGATGGTCGTGTATTAGTGATCGCCGGCGCCGGATCAGGAAAGACAAAGACACTGACTACACGAATTGCAAATATGATGGCTAATGGTGTCAAGCCTGGGAGCATCTTTTGTGCTACATTTACAAATAAAGCAGCTCGTGAAATGAAAGAACGATTGGCTAAAGTAGTTGGCGAAGATATGGCCAATCAAGTATGGATGGGAACATTTCACAGCTTGTGTGTGCGTATTTTGCGTAAACATGGACATTTGCTTGGTTATGAAAAAGATCAGAATGGCCGCTGTAAATTTGCCATTTATGATTCTTATGATGCGCTTAAACTTATTGAACGTATTTATAAAATCATGAATCTAGGTGAAAAATATAAACCTGGATTAGCCATGCATTACATTGATCAAGCAAAGAATAAGTTGTATACACCAGAATATTGTTTATATAACCAGGCTGAAACAGAAACTGAACAAGTTATGGCTCAAGTTTATGACCGATATCAACGGATGTTAAAAGAAGCTAACGCAATGGATTTTGGCGATCTCATTATGAATACTATTACTTTATTGGATGAGTTTCCGGAAGTAGCAGAATATTGGCAAAACAAATTTGAATATATCCTTTGTGATGAGTATCAAGATACAAATCCTGCTCAATTTCAATTATTAGTGAAATTAGCAGAACCTCAATTTAATATCTTTGTCGTGGGTTAGTCATTAGCTCACGTTAAACTCGGTGAACCTGTACTTGCAGGGTGTGGCGTGAGAAAACACGCTGCTAACGGTGGAACCCCAAACCGTAAAGGTCGGTGGGCAACACCGTGCCAAGCCCACATGCCATGTCGTGAGATACGCATGTTGGGAAGGTGTAACGACCACCCGTTATGGGGTAGGGGAAAGGTGAAACTCCTTTCCTCGAAGCGCCGAGCACCTGAAAAAGGTGAAGAGATGGTCTCGTCTACTGTGAAAGCAGTAGAGAGAGTGTTTCCGCTTGAGGAACACTCCAAGACAACGGATGATTATCAGTCCATATATAAGTTTCGTGGTAGCGATATTGGAATCATTTTAAGCTTTAAACATCATTTTGATCCATGTAAAGTCATCAAATTAGAACAAAATTATCGTTCTGTTGGCAATGTTGTTGAAGCGGGAAATGCGTTAATGTCACACAATACAAATCAAATGGAGAAGACATTGCGAACCGATAAAGAACCGGGAGAGCCAATTCAGATTGTAGAATTGGAAAATGAATATCAAGAAGCGGCTTATATTGGAGCTGCCATGAAGCAACTAGTCATGAGTGGCAAATATCAATGGGGAGATTTTGCGATTTTGTATCGAAATGGTTTTCAGTCTGCTCCATTTGAACAAATCTTTGTTCACAACTTCATTCCATTTAAAGTGTTTGGTGGAACAAGCTTTTTCGAGCGAGAAGAGATCAAAGATTTAACATCTTATTTACGTGTAATCTATAACCGAAAAGATGATGCCGCTATGCTGCGGATTTTAAATAAACCATCTCGTGGTATTGGAGAAGCTTCTCAAGAACATATTGAAGCATATGCAAATGAGCACAATGTAAGTGTCTATCGTGCATTGAAAAGTGTACGTGATATTCCGACTATCAAGAAAGCAGTAGCAGGGAAAATTCAAACGTTCTTAGATACATTAGATCACTTTGAAGAAGAATTACAAAAAGGACGTTCTTTGTCTTCGTATGTACGATATGTATTAGAGCATTCCGGTTTGATGAAAATGTATCGAGAACGTGCGACAAAAGAAAAAAATGGTCATGAGCGTTTAGATAACTTGGAGGAATTCTTACGATTGGTTTCTCAATATGAATCTGAAAACCCAGATAAAACGTTAGAGGAATTTATGCAAGAAATGTCTTTGGTTTCTGATTATCAAGAAGAAACAAAAGAACAATCCAATGTGGTACGCTTAATGACAATTCACGCTAGTAAAGGTCTTGAGTTCCCGGTTGTATTTGTAGTGGGATGCAACGAGAATATCTTCCCTTCTTGGAGAAGCCAAGCTCCTGAAGATATTGAGGAAGAGCGGCGTCTTGCTTATGTAGCAATTACCAGAGCAAAAGAACGATTGTATTTGACTCATGTAAGACAACGTTCACGATTAGATGGTAAAGGCATTCAAATGTATCAGCCCTCTCGATTCTTAGATGAAATTCCTGAAAATTTATCGAAAAAGTTAAAGATTTCAGGTGCAAAGTGATGATTTTCCCTTGTTTCTTACGTATAATAGAAATAGAATATGGTTATACATGATAATAAGAAACAAGGGAATGGAGAGGAGCTTTATTATGAATGCACCTGCTAAGAAAGTAATGAAAGAAGATGTTTATGAATATATAAAAGACTTAGTGAAACAAAATGGAACAGATGAAATTCAATTATCTGCATCACAAATATCAAAGCATTTTAATATTAGTATTCCTACTGCTCATTATCATATTACAAACTTAGTCAATGATGGCTCATTAATCCCTCTTCCAAAGCGAGGCAAACACAATACAAAATATTATAAAGTAAAAGAAGTTTCTGATTCTAAATCTTCATCTACCAAGTTATTTAATCTGAATGAAATTGAAAAGTTTAAAAAAGAGTTAGAAAGAACACTAAAACAGACTACAAAGGATTTATCTTCTCATGTTGCTGATCAAACAAATACTGCAAATTCTGATCATCAAGAGGATAAGAATCAGAAACAAGAAAAAGAAGAGAAGGAGCAACATGTATCGATTCCTGAAACAGAAGAAACAAAAGAACCTGTATCTGTTGCCCATGAAGAAATACCAGATTTTCCGAAACTTCATTCTGTTACTGAGCCATTATTAGAAGAAAAACCATTAACATTAGATGAGCGAATTGAGCGTTTCTTAAAAGAATCTAAAAACGTTGCAAGTGCTGAACAATTGTTGACAAGGGAAGATCGTGAAGTATTAGCTGTAATGAATGAAACCATTCAACAGAATATTGTTTATTTAAAAGACTTATCTGAACAATTATCGACTATTCAAAATAAAAAACTGATTCAAGAATTGATTGATGAGCGTAACCGGTTATTAGAACAGATCAAACGTTTAAATGAACAAAATGAATTATTACAACAACAGCTAAAAGATACACAAGAGAAGCATCAATTAGATCCTCAACGTCTGCGGATTATGCAACAGAATATTATTCATTTTGTAGATACATGGTTAGATCAACCAAACCATGCTTTAGCATTAGGACGCAGACAATTCCGAGAAACACTTGTAAAACATATTAATGACATATTTCGTTATGTTTTAGGATTAGAATAAGGCGTGCAATATGGCTTAGCACGCCTGTCGGCGTGCTTTGGGAAGTAAAAGGAGGTGCATATATCTATATGGGTCGTTATTATCCGCCAGAGTTTTTAGAGGAGTTAAAGATGAAAGCTAACTTGGTGGATATTGCTTCACAGTACACCGAGGTGCGACGTATTGGATATAATTATTTGGCCAAATGTCCATTTCATGATGACCATCATCCAAGCATGCAAATTAAACCAGAGACTAATACATTTTATTGTCATGCTTGTGGTGCTGGTTCATCAAATCATAGTAAAGTAAATTCTTCTGATGTCATTAGTTTTGTACAGCACGTAAATCAATTTACTTTTCCTCAAGCGGTGGAGTATCTCGCTTCTTTAACGAATACACCGCTTCCTGCAATGAATCCTCAAGAACAACAAAAACAATATCGTTACCAGCAATGGGTATCCTTGTGTGAACAAGCAGCGAATGAGTTTCACGAGCAGATTAAGACTAATGAAAAAGCTTTATCTTATTTGTCTAGTCGTGGTTTTACACATTTAGAGATTGAAATCTGGAAACTTGGTTATGCAAAAGAAATTCCACATGAAATCTTTTCTAATTTGAAAAATCGTATTGTTTTTCCAATTTATGATATTTATGATAATATTATTGGATTCGCTGGCCGTGTTCCATTTTCAAAAGAAATATTAGAAGTACTTAATCAAGAACGAAAACAAGAGGGAAAACCTGAAATTGTGAAATATGTTAATCTGAAAAATACAGAGCATTTTGTAAAAGGACATCATTTATATGGCATACATATTGCTAAAGATTACATTCGCCAATGGAGAACGGCCATTGTTACTGAAGGTTATACAGATGTGATTAGTTTGCATCGAAGTGGTGCGCAACATACAGTATCAACAATGGGTACTGCTTTGACAGAACATCAAGCTCGCTTGCTAAAACAAGCGGGTGCAGAAAAAGTTATCTTGATGAGAGATGCAGATGAAGCAGGCTTGATTGCTTCTGAAAGGGATGCAAAAGTATTAGAAAAAGTAGGGTTGCAAACTTTTATTGTGCCGCTTCCAGAAGGCATGGATCCTGATGATTTATGCTGGCATTATGGATTATGGAATGAAGGGTTAAGCAAATACATTCATAAGCATATGCAATCCATTGAACAATGGAAAATCAATCGTATTTATAAGCAAACACAAGATGAAATACTATATCATTATACAATGATTAATCATTTTCAAACGGATCGTTTACAGAAAGTAATTGAAGTATTAGCAACAATTGATGATCCAATTCAATTGGATATATTTATACGCCAAGTTTCTGAATTATTTGTTGTTTCTTATGATGCTATCAAAGAGAAGTTAAATCTTTATAAAGCGAAGAATCAGCGATCACAAAAAAATATCATTCCATTTCATCGAAAAGTAGTTTGATAGTCTTGTCAATCTTCAAGAAAAATGAAAGGATGTGTTCGTATATGGCAAAAGTGCGCATTGTTCCAAAAGAGGATATGGAAGTATTGAATAAATATTTGTCTGGAGAAGATGCAATTGTATTAATTCCTGAAGAATTTGCAAAAGATCATGATATTGAACATCTTGACGGAACAACAAATAATTATTATTCATATACGGGTGAACCTGATTTGTTTGTTGATATTGTTAATCACGATGAGCATACTTTTATGAATTATCTCAACTCCGAAAAAGAAGAATAAGGAGAGGATAAAATGGCTTTTAACAAAAATACAAAGGGATATAATAACTTTGACTTATCAAAATACGAAACAGTAAAAGAACGGAAAGTGCGTTTACGAAAAGATTATCCAAATAGTGTTATTTTTCCGATTCAATTGTCAGACGCTTCACATTCATCCAGCTATGTGTTAATGGGAGCCTTGATTTGGAAAGACAAATCTGTTTTTGAGCAATTAGAACCAGCCGTATTAGAGAAAGTAGCAGAATTAGCGCAAAAAGCAACACCAAGCAATGTTGGCATTATTATGACGACAATCGGTATTTTAACAAAAGCAGATGGAGTAGGACATTCATTATCAATTGCTGGCGGTTATGGCGCCGATAAGAATGCTTGGGTGGAAAACGCAGAAGAATCAGCGGTTGGCCGTGCATTAGATAATATGGGCTATCATTCTGGATCTTGCTCCAGAGAAGAAATGGAGAAAGTTCAGCATGTAGAACAAGCAAGAAATAGTCGTGAAGGACTTGAACAGGAAATTAATCAAATGATGATTTCCTTAACACAAGCGGGAGTTCAACCACAATATATTTATCAAATCGTATCTCAAACTCTTCGCCCATTCAATACATTAAACGAATTGGCTGTTCATGAATTAGAAAAGCTTAAAGAAATTTTACAAACACAATTAAATCAAATAAAGAATGGAACACCGACAGCAGCTAATCAGTAATTTTATTAAAAAATATTTTTTATTAAAATATTTACCCCACAATTCCATTTCGTTTATAATGTAATTATGAAGTGAATTGTGGGGAGGTCGTGATAATGCCAAGTGCAAAAGATTTAATGCGGTTAGCCCATCAACAAAAGAAATTGCAAGATGTAAAGATAAATGCATCTACAATTGCAGCTGAACCGAAATCTGAGTCTAAACAAATAGAGACGACTGTTGTTGCGAAGTCAAAAGAAAACAACATCTCAACGAACTCATTGTCATCTTCTGCAAAGAAAATTGCAAGAACGGATATATCATCAGAAGTATATGGTATTAGTGCGTGGAAATCAAACTTTGATTTGCACAATAAAGAGTTGGTAGAATTTATTCGTAATTTTTCTGCTAACAATCAGTTAAACGGAGGATGCGCTATTACTAAGTCTCAATTAATTGAAGTCATTTTAGATGTTATGTATTATGATGTTGGATTAGAACCAATCGGTTTCCAAAGTGTTCAAGAATTAAGATCATATATACAAGAAAAAATAAAAACGCAATAAAAATAAAGAAAACAGGAGCAAATTGGAGATTATATTGACCAATTTGCTCCTGTTATTATATTATTGATTTGTATTGTGTTACATTTTTATTTAAGGAGGTGAAAAAATGGAGTTAGTGAGTGCTTATTTAATCAATCGTCCGCCATTTTTATTAACAGACATTGAACCGAGACGAACGTTTCCTGCGTTAAAAATGAATGATTGGTATTTGGATTTGCGAGCAACAGATCGATTTAAAATTTTTCACAAGCGTATTCTCCTGAATGATCAATGGTATCGAGTTGTCATTCGATTTCAACAAAATGAACGAGGTACATATGATTTGAATCTTCCTATTCCTTTTATCATTACAGAAAGCGTTACAGAAGATGGAGTGTTCTTTACAGATACTAAGGTATATCATGGGAAAAAGCTTGGAAACGCAATTGCATACTTACATAATGGTGTTCCTGCTGAATTAATTCAAATGATTTATCTGGAATTAAAAGACATATTGGTATATAACTGATTACAAAAATGGAGGGATGATGAGTGTATCCACGTTATATTAACGAACCGCTATCCGAATATGCCACAGTAGCATTATCTACATATTTGAAATTCCCAGAAGATCAGCCAATTACTGCATTAGATTTTCGTTGTCATGATGGTCGTTTTTTATACAATTTAACAAAAAGGCACCAAGGGGAAACTTATCTATTTGGAGTCGATGAAAACAGTTTTTATGTGCAAACTGCTCGTGAAAAATATAAATACCATAAGGTGTTTCAAGCTTCTTATAAAGCAGAAGGCAAAATGTCCAAGGAGGCTTTTTCATTAGTAGTTGTTCATCCTATAATTGAATATGCTTTGCTGGATGAGCTATTTAGTGTAGTAGATCCTTTTGTGGAACCTAACTTTGAAGAAGAAGAACGGCAACGATTGTTAGCGCAACAAGCAATGGATAATCAAATTGATTTTGGAGAAGAAGGGTTATCCGAAGAGGCAATTCAAAAACGAAATGAAGAATTTGAAAAGAAATTACAAAAAGCAGTCAAAGAAAGACGAATTGCGTTTCGTCGTGCATTAAGAGAGCAAGAAAGACGAATGATGTCTTTGCGTTACGATTATTTCTTGTTGACAAGAGCAACTGAGCGTTTGATGCCAAATGGCATTTTAGTAATGATTACTCCAAAAGAATTGATTGATCAAGCTATTACTACAAGATTGGTGAATTATTATGAGGATATTCGAATTTACCGGCTAGATGATGATGAATATGAGCATTATCGAAAATGTATTATCCTAGCGAGAAAGAAAGCAAAGAAAACAGAAGAAGATAAATCAAAAGCGATTTTATTAGCAGAAACGAAATTAACTCCTTATAAAGAAATCCCTGTATTAGAAATTCAATCAGAACCATTATATACAGTACCATCTCAATCCATCGAAGCAATTGATGTCTTCCGCATTGGTCCTGTTACTGCTTCAGAAGCATTAACAATGCTAAAACGATCTTCGTTAATTGAGAACTATCAGAATACATATACACAAACATTGACGCAAGAAGATCCTGTAACTCCAACGCCTCTACATAAAGGACATATCATGCTTTTATTAACTAGTGGATTGCTAAATGGATATATCGGAAAAGGACCAGATCAGCATTTAGTGAAAGGCACCGCATTGAAAATGACAAAACAAACAATAGAAGAAGATGAACAAGGGATTCAGACATTAAAAGAGCGGGAGTATTATCACATTTCGGTTAAGTATTTGGATCGTAATGGTGTGTTTCATCAATTAATGTAAAGGAGGTCGTTACTGTGAAACACTGCCCTGATTTACATAAGATTGAATTATATGGTCCACGAGGAATTGGTGATAAAGAAGCTTATTGCGACTTAATTGTATTAGATCGCAGAGGTACGGTTTATTTGGTTAGTGTAATTGGTGCCAAAGCAGATGTAGATCAAATTGCTTCATTAATGCAAGATGGTAAAGTTGGGCGGCTTGTTCCACCGCCTAATAACGAACGAACAGGAGAAGTATTAAGACGCACTATTTACGCACATAACAAGAAGAATTCTTATGATGAATATCAAACAAAAATTGATGATCTCGTTCATTTATTAATTGTATCAAAAGCAGCGCAACCTTCAACAAAAGAACGTCAACAATGGGAATTAGAAGAAAGAAAACGTCTGGATGCAGGAGAAGATCCATCACCGCTGCCGGATGAATTTGCAGAATTAATCTTGGCCTGGGATGGAGATTATAAAACGCAAATCTACAAAGTGTTATATGATCGTTATGCAACACCAATGCTTCCAGAATGGAAAGATTACATCGTAGATCAATTAATCGAAAAGAATTTATATCAACCATTAGATGTTTATACATTTGGATCCAATTATCAATTGGAAGCTGGTTTATTAAAAGTAACAGAATTTCAATTAGAGGACATCATTTCCGAAGGCATTGCTTCTTATGAATTGGATTTTGCCATTATGGAAGATGGTCGAGTACAGGGAGTATTAGATCAATGCGAAACACTAGATGATTATTTAACTCACTTTGCTGGTGAGTTGGGCGAACGAATCCAAGAAAACATTCGTGTTCGTTTTGATCCACAAAGAGATAAACATCATCCAGCGTTTTATGATGTAAACTTGCATGCAAATCAACAAGGGATTACCGGTTTATTTCCTCCGCAAGCAGATGCAGTCATGGGTGTAGCTAACACACTAAAAGAAGATAAATACTGCTTTATCATCGGAGAAATGGGAACCGGAAAAACGGCGATGGGAGCCGTTGCGCCTTACATTGCTCAAGCAGTAATCCATAATACTCGATATCCAAAACCATATCGAGCATTAGTTTTCTGTCCAGCAATTATGGTGGAAAAATGGAAGCGTGAAATCAAAGAGCGAATTCCAAATTGTGAAGTATATGAAATCAAACACTGGACAGATGTATTGAAACTAAAAGAAAAGCCATATCGTCCAGAGAAAATTGAGTACTACGTCATGAGTAGCGAATTGCCGAAACATACATATCCAAAAGCACCAATTAAAGATTGGAGATATGGTGGGAAAGATTTAGAAGCGCAAAAGGCTTTATATGAAAAACAACTTGTGGAAGCGGCAAAAGAAGGAACTGCGCTGCCGAAAGCTCCTCGCTTCCGCTTTCAAAAAGTGGAATACCATCGTCCATATGGATCTACTCATGTAGAATTGCGAATGAGTGAAACAGGTTTTCATTGTCCATCTTGTGGAGGTTTATTAACTGCAGAACGTGGAAAAGCGGCAGACATCCACTTCTTTGAACAAAAAGTAGGGAAGAAATGGCAAAATAAAATCAAAGCTGTAAACTATGTATGCAATAATACAGTAAAAACAAAGTATCTGCCAAAACACCGAGTCATTGATCCAACGAAAGAAGAGCAGCCATGCGGTTTTGTGTTATGGCAACCAGAACAGTTGCCGTTAGATTCTAAGCAACGCAAGATTTCTCCAGCATGGGCAATCAATAAATTCTTGCGTCGAGGTTTCTTTACTTACTTGATTGCTGACGAAGTACATGAGTATAAATCTGGAGATTCCGCTGTTGGTCAAGCTCTTGGTCAGTTAATTAATCATACAGAAAAGCAAATTTTATTAACCGGCACTTTGATCGGCGGAATGGCTTCAGACATTTTCTATCTGTTAGCTCGATTGGATGCAAAGAAACTTCGTAAAGAAAGCATTACGTATAAAGATGAAAACTTATTTGTCAAACGTTATGGCGTATTTGAAAAGAAATTTAAAGAAAATGATCAAGGTCAAATGAGAGCAGCAGGGCAAAATAAACGCCCTGGTATATCTCCACATTTATTTCCGTTGTATTTAATGAGTAATTGCGTATTCCTAGAATTAGCGGATCTTGGATATGCATTGCCTCCATATGAGGAAATTCCAGTATTTGTTCCTATGAATGATGAACATCAAAGAAATTATGATCAATTAGAAGAAGAGATTGGAAATAAGATGCGGCAAAATTCCTTCTTTGGTGGAATGAAATATGTTTCTACTTACATTAATGCGATGTATCAATATGCAGATACACCATGGAATTTTCCATCTGAATTAACTATGTTAGATGATAATGGAAAAGAATTTGTTGTTGCAAGACCGGTTAATATGGATCCAAATACTTTTACGCCACCTAAATTTATCGAACTAACAAAAATTCTAGAGAAGGAAGTCAAAGAAGAAAAACGAAAAGTATTGATTTATGTGAAGTACACAGGAGCTAGTGCGTTTAATCAAGTGGATGCATATCTGTATGATAAACTAAAAGCTCTTGGATATAATGTAGGCATTCTTCGTTCTTCCGGCTCTTATGATGGTATTAAAATGCCAGCTAATTCGAAAGATCGAGAACAATGGTTGAAAGATATGATGAAACAACATGATTGGGATGTATTGATTACCAATCCAAGACTAGTAAAAGTAGGATTGGATTTGTTACAGTTCCCGACCATTGTGTATTATCAAATGGATTACAGCTGCTATGATTACATGCAATCATCAAGACGAAGCTGGCGAATCAAGCAAACACAACCAGTTCGTGTATATACCATGGTGTATCAAAATACAATTCAATCTGATGTATTAGAGATTATTGCGAAGAAGATTGACGCCGCATTGGCGATGCAAGGTAAATTCTCTGAAGAAGGATTGCGAGCCATGTCTGAATCTGATGATGGTATGAATGCGTTGGCGAAGAAATTGCTTGGAGAAGGGAAATTAGATAACTTTGAAACGATTCATGAACGTTTCCAACGCATGAATCAATCTTATGAACAAATGCAACAAGCTAAATATGAGGATTATGAACATTATGAAGTGAATCCGATTGAAGGCGGATTAGAAACTGTCATGAAGATTGCCAAAGGTATTATTTCGAGTGTAACAGAGCAATCTGATTCTTCTATCATGACACCAGATGAATTAATTGCGTATATGGAACGCTTTGATGAAATGATTAAAGTCATTGAGGATGCTAAATCCTTCAACAAAGGCGTGAAGAAATCGGAGAAAGTAGTAGAGGGGCAAATTGCATTGGCTTTGTTCTGATGCCCCTCTTTGAAAACAACAATGGAGAGGAGTTATGATATATGCCTCAATTAGTGAAAATGCCTCCATTTCCAGAAGTGACAAAAGAAAACGTCACCGATGCATTGTTGCAATGGTATTATTCATTAGGTTGGAATGAAAAAGCCACGATTGATCCGAAAAAGATTAAGATTCATCAAGAAGATTGGAATCGTATTTGTCGTCAGTATATTGATGCAGAAGGGCCTAAAGGTGGATTTTTCTTTATGAATTATGGTCCCGCCGCTGATGAATCCGTAAAGCAAGGTTATATGATTTTGGAAGAAGGATGGATGGAAGAAGGAGTGACAATCGTATGAGCAATCAATTGTATAAAGTGTATTTGCAGCATAAAAGCGAAGGGTATGAATTGGCTTGGTATGTAGAAGCTGTTGGAGATTGTACCGCCTACTTGCAAGCGTTAGAAAAGACAAAAAAGGCAGGCTTCGATACAGATTTATTTGTGCTTAACAATATAGAATGTTGCTCATAATAGGAGGGAATAAGATGAGTTTTGCAGTTGTCTTGTTTGAAATTAACGATCAAAAGTTAAAAGAACAGGGGTATCAATTTGACACTGAATTAAATTGGCTGGTGGATTCAGGTATTTTTGCAAAGGCTATTTATCCTATTCCTAATGAATTGAAAGATCTAGATGCTATTGAAGTGTTATGGTTAATGCGTCAAGTAGAAGAAAATTTAAGATGTTTTGAAGAAGAGGGAAAGATTGAAAAAACAACTAATGAGCTAATTATTGAATTGGTAAAAGAAATTTATAATGATCATGAAAGTGTTGATCAAGATATAGCATGGCGAGTAGAAAATTATTTAAAGCAAAAAGGGATTATTAACGAATAATAACAAATACATACCTGTGAATGGAGGGTGTAACATATGACAACAGCATTAGTGGAAAAAGAAATTTTAGAAATCAATGAACAAGTGGAAGAACAATTAAAAGTAGTAATGACATTGGATATTCAAACGGACGTGCTTCGTCAATTAGTAAGTCGAGTAGAACGTGCTACTGCAAAAACCACTACGATTCCAATTATGCAAGGTATTTATATGCATATTACATCAGATCGCATTACTGCTCGTGCGATGAATAGCAACTATGGTGTAGAAGTGACAGTACAGCGAGATGAGAAAGGAAAGAATTTTACAGTAGTAGATGGGGTAGAAGCAAGTGTTGTTTTTGCTGATAAACGATTTGTTTCGATTGTGAATTCGCTACCAAGAAAAACAACTCGCATGGTTATTGAAGATAAGAAAGTAATATTAAAGTCAGGACGTGCAGAATTTCGCTTTAATGTGTTGCTAGGTGATGAGTTTCCAAAATTCCCTCGTCTGAAAGATACAGTTTCATTCAAAATTGATCCAACCGTGTTAAGCCGATTGTATGACAAAACGGTGTATGCTACATCTTCTAGTGAAACTCGGCCGGCATTGACTGGCGTTCATCATGTGGTGAAAGATAAAGTATTTCGATTAGAAGCAACAGATGCATTACGTTTAGCATACATTGAACATGATTTACATGCAGATGTATCAGAGATCGATGCAATTGTTCCTGCATCAACAATTAACGAAGTGATGAAGCACTTGAAAGATGCTGGCCATGTTACTGTTTATTTCTCGGAAAATCATTTGATATATGAAATGGATGATTCCAAAATTTATACTCGTTTAATTGGTCAAAACTATCCAGATATTCAACGATTAATTCCAACAAATTGTGTAACAGAAATTCAATTAAAAGCGGAAGATTTATCAGAAATGCTAAAGCATGCAAATATTATGAATCCAAATGATCCGGTTATCTTAAAGATTCGCCCTCAAGATAAACAATTCCGTTTAATGTCAAAAGAAAATGAAAACGGCGTTCTTGTTGAAGACTTGTTATTGATCAATGGAGAAGGCGATAACATTCAACTTGCGGTAAGTCCAAAATTATTGAAAGATTCGATTGATCGTTATCCAAAAGGTTCAGTCATTCGTTTGCAATTCTTGCATATGCATAAACCGATTGTAATTCGGCCGCTAAATGATGATAAACAAAATCTTGATTTAGTATTACCGGTAAGAATGCCAACATTAAATCCAAATGATGAAGTTATTATTGAAGACTTCAAAGCAGACGTTCAGTTAGATATATATAAACAATCTGAAGAAGAAGTAGAAGCAGGTAAGGAGGAATAACAAGATGATTCAACTATTATGTGAAGCTGTAGCGGAAAAACTTTATGTTGGCGATCCGGTATCTTTGCCGGATGGCCAATATCTCTATAAAAATTACATCTATGTTGTGGAAAATGGGGTATTAGCACATATCTTTTCTGCATTAACCGATGAAAATCAATTGTCATTAGAACTTGAAAAAGAGGTGGTTTTAGTATGATGGGCATGACTATTGATCGAGCTATCTTTATTACGAATACATTTGCAACTGCATATCCAGAAGCTCATACTCAGTTATGGAAACAATTTATCAAAGAAGTCCCTGCTTCTAAAAGATCCGGTCATTATGGGGCTGACAATATTGCTTATGTGAATTGGCTCAAGAAAAAGAACCCACCTGAGTTTCAGGAGTTTATCAAAAATCATATTAACGTCAAAACATTATAATATTTCTTATTATTGAGGCGATTTCTTTATGGCTAAACAATTTCATATCGGCGATGTATTATCCATAACAACAGGCAAGCTGGTTTCGTTAAGACATATGGAAGGCATCTATGACATATTAAACTACATGACAGGTGATAATTTGTTTACTCATCAGTTGCCAAGAGCTGCCGAAGAATGCAAGCCATACTTATTAGAACAATTTCCATTTTTGAAAGACATTACAGGCGATGATGTTACTGTGGAAAATTGGAAAGATTGGCTTAATGATAAAGTACAGAAATTTGGCGAAACACTTATGGTAGAACCATTGCCGGAAGGAGTTTATGAATTTAAAAATCCCATTTTAGAGGCTGTTGAAATGATGAATTTTAATGTCTAGATTTTTGTGAGGTGTTTAGTATTGCAAAATTTATGCAAAACATTTAAATATAAAGGCTATACCGCTTATGTGTTTTACGAAAATCCTTTTCACTATACGGTAATCTGCAATGGTAGAGAAATATGTCATTCAACAAGTATAACGAAAGCGGAAGAAAAATTTAAAGTATTAATTGATTCTGGGTTAAAAATTTCCTGTCGGGAATTATGATGAATAGGTGGGAGGAGGCCATGATTCAAACTAAATATGTCATTATTCTACATAATCGAGATGATCATTCTTTTGAAGAAAGTCCATTACTAGATGAATATCCTAATGCTGAATTAATCGAATATTATTTGCGCCGCAGTAATTACCGATATGCTAAAGTAGAAAAACGATATGCATTGCACTTTGAGGAGGGGGGAGCCAATATGGAAAACCAACGTATATGGAAGATTCTTTATGTAAATGAATATGGTACAGAAACAGTGATTTATTGTCATTCAGAACAGGAATTGCAGTCCAGAAGACAAGAACTAAATGAACAGAAAATACCTTATCAAGTAGTAATATTATAATACTTGAATAAGTTCAGAAAATGGTATTGAAAAAAAATTAGTTCGATTGCGAAAACTGAAAGGAATATCTTAGTTATTGGATATACTTTGTAATCATTTCATAATTTTTATGTACAGTGGCCTATGAAATAAAGACGCACGGCTGCATGCAGGGTGGGCAGCGACTACTCCCTTGAAGAGAGGGGTGCTGCTGATGATTACTGTTACGGACGCATTGACGTTAATGATTTCATTTACGTCATTAATTGTAGCAGTAATTGCTGTCTCTAAAGATAAAAAGGTTCTTCGGATTAAGTGGTGGAAACGTTAATTTCGTAATTATAAAAAATAATACGTGACAGAGTAGACACAAACTGTGCAGTAGAGGAGGGAAATGATGAAACGGATTTTAGATGCCTGTTGTGGTAGTAAAATGTTTTGGTTTGATAAGGAAAATGAAGATGTGCTGTACATGGATAATCGCCAGTTAAGTACAACCTTATGTGATGGACGTGCTTTGAATATAAATCCTGATATTATTGCGGATTTTCGCAACATGCCTTTCGAAGATAACAGCTTCTATTTGGTTGTTTTTGATCCGCCTCATTTAATAAAGGTTGGAGAAAATTCATGGTTGGCCAAAAAGTATGGGAAGTTAGACGAAAATTGGCGTGATGATTTAGCAAAAGGGTTTAAAGAATGTATGAGAGTTTTAAAACCGAACGGAACATTAATATTTAAGTGGAATGAGGAACAAATACCGCTTAAAGAAGTATTAAAATGCTTTGATAAAAAGCCATTATTCGGCAATAAGAGAAGCAAAACTCATTGGTTAGTTTTTATGAAATAATGTCGCAGTACGAAGAAACAGTGTAACAAAACACTATTTGAGGATACTAAACCAAAACTGTATTCCACCAGATAATCCGAATACCCAATTCAACAAATAACAAGAAAATATTGAATTTGTTTTTTGTTGAGTGGAGTGATTGATGATGTTGTATAAGTTCTCAGAACTATCGGATCAAGCCAAGAAAGTAGCGGTAGAAGAATATATACATGATGCCAAACTGTTTGGTTTTTGGGATGATGGCCAAACAGAAGAAGATGTGTATGAATTGCTTGCGTCTCCACATGAAACTCATCGATACGATGAAAATGGAGTATTGCAAGGAAAGGTGTGTTATTTAGATCACAATCAAATTAAGTTCAATGAAACGAGTGAATATTAAAGGAGCTGTATTCAGAGCAGCTCCTTTAATTATCTGCTTTATTAACCGATTCTTTTAGTGTATTATCAAACACATGTGTATAAATAACTGTTGTATTGATATTGCTATGGCCCAGTTGTCGTTTTAGCGTGTAAATATCTTTATTATTTTTGTAATGCTGAGTAGCAAAAGTATGCCGCAATTTATGAACAGATAGTGTGCCTTTTCCAAAGGCCTTAGCATAGCGGTTAACCATTTTTTGAACCGCATTTCTCGACAAACGGGTGGCTTTGCCATTGCGAGTAGGGTAGGAGAGGAAGAATGCTTTTTCAGATTTATCTGGTTGATAACGAGATTCCCGGATCTTTTTGTATTCAAGCATATCCTGCAAAGCGATATCACTAAATACTACTTTGTCGTGTTTATTACCTTTACGTTTTACTAATACATGTTGATTATGCCAGTCAATTTTATCCATGTCTAAAGAAACAATTTCGGATACCCGCAATCCAGAACCTAAGATTAAGCTAATAATCGCAAGATCTCTTTCTCGATTTCGTACATAAGCATTGTATTTTTTCGTATCATCTTTGACTAATTCACCATATCCTTGTGCGATAAATTCACGGAATTGGTCAATTTCTTCATCCAATAAAATGCGACTGGAGATGCGTTCTGCTTTTTCTTCTTCGGTTTGTTTTTCTCGGACAACATCGATTTTGGCCATCACATTTCGTTTTAAATATGGGTAGAAATTTTCATCTTCTGCAATCTGTGAAAGGTAATGGAATAAGGATTTTAACGCAGAAATACGTCTAGCAATCGTATCGGTTGCATTTCCTAAACGTTTGCTGCAAAACATTTCAAAGCTGATAATGTCTTTTGCACGAAGCGTTTCTAATGTCTCTAATGGAATTTCTTTTGCAGGACCCGGATGAAATCCTTCGGCCACTAACCAGTTGAAAAACACTTCAAAATCTCGGCAATAACTTAATAATGTGTTTTCAGTAGTTCGGTGTCCTTTATATTCAATAAACTCGGTTATGTACCAAGGCAATCGATTCAGGCGTTCTTCGATCAAATGCATTTGGCTTTCCATAGTGAACCTCCTTAAAGCAAATCAACAAAATTCTACATAATCGACACATCATCGAATTATAAAGAAAGCTTGATGATTACATTATAACGTACATATGTTTGTAAATCAATTTCTCCAGAAAAATTATTATACAGAAGTTTAGTTATGTGTAATTATTTTATTTGCTATAAGTTTGACATATTCGTTTTTATTATTTATGCTTAATATATAAATTTTTCACTGAAGATTGCATATGCTATTACTACCCTTTTCAGGTGGTGATGGCATATGAAACGAAAGGAGAATCGCCGATTGAGAGCTCCTGTTATGAAAAGAAAAGGATTTCAACCATCTAGGGCTTTTCGTTTCAGACGATCTAAACAAGTTCGATATGCACAAATGAATGCTACTTTGAGTTCACAAATTAATTTTGATCGACTACCTCCTGGTGACATACTCGATGTTAATTCCAACGGTGTTGTTATTGTCGATCCGAATAATCCTGTCCATCGACAGTGGTTAGAAGACTGATGAGACCGGCAAGACAGATAGTGCCAGGGGGAATATACGATATTTACTTTCAATATGAAAATCCACAACAGGGCGGTTCTTATCGTCCTGTTCTTATTTTGGGTTTCAAAAGCAATCATGCACTTGCTATTGGATTGAAGGTCACAAGATCAGGAAGAACGCCACATTTTCCTTACCGCATACCAATTATTTATTGGAGACATGCAGGTTTACGATCACCTTCTTGGGTTCAATATGATTGGTATAATGAGATACCTGCTACTACTAGATTTCGAAAATTTTATGGCATAATGCATCCATATGATTTTCAGCGTGTTCTTTCTGCATTTAGAAGTTATCACGGTATTTAATCTACATATGAAAATAAGCCCAGACATTATCCTGGGCTTATTTTATTTTTTATCTATTTGTAAAGAAAGGTGGAGAACAATGAACAAGCAAATGGATTTATATTTGCTGATAGAGATTTATCGTAATGGATTATCTCTTGAACCAGAAATAAATATCGATATATACACTGATTTAGATATAGCCCGTGTAAAATTAAAAGAAGCTGTAGCAAATGTGTTTAACGCATATGAAGGTCGCATTAGTCATGGTCAAGGATATGAAGATCGTTTTGAGCTTTCCATTGATAATGGAGCTGTCACCTATATTTATGAAATTCAAAAGAAAACATTGCAATTAAAAAATTGATATTTCACCTCCCCTGTTATACGGGGAGGTTTTATTTTTTAAGGAGGTATATATATGTTAAAGGAATCTAAATTCGAATTAGGAGCTTTATTAATTACTCCAGGAGCTAGAAAAGCAATTTCTTATCATGAGATTTTTCAAGCGATTTCCCGTCATGCTGCCGGTGATTGGGGAGATGTAAGTGAAGAAGGTGCGAAACTAAATGATCAGGCATTAAAAGAAAGTGGCCGATTGTTTTCTGTTTATGAATCTTCAAATGGAATCCGATTCTATATTATTACAGAAGCAAATCGGAATACAACAACAGTATTGCTGCCGGATGAATATTAAGGAGCTTGTAAAAAACAAGCTCCTGCTTTCCTAAATGAGCCATGCTTTAACTTCTGGTTTATGTCGAAGAATAAAATTAATGTCCCCTACATCAAATTTGGTCACCTCAATTTCCTGTTCTTTTTGATTCTCTATTTTTAAACGAAGGATCGTGAAATTTGTGTAATAATCTAAATACACATGGTACACATAAGTATTTTCATTTGGCCTTGTTCGGAACATACATATGATTTCCGTATCGCTAAATTTTTCTATTTCTTCTTTTACTCTTTTTCGAAGCGAATCAGGAATTTCTGTTAATTTCACATAAGCAAAATCCATTCTATCCCCCTCCATGTTCTATTTGAACTATGTGGTAACTATTCGATCTTCTAAAAGAAAAATCCTCCCCTAAGAACAAAAATTTCTCCTTTATTTTTGTGTATTTAGCACATAGTTTAATTAATTCAATGTAATGATTCTATTGGTAATAACATAGGGCATTACTTAGAGTTAGTTCTTCTTCCCTTTTGTTCTTATTAACCTCCAATCATTTGACCACCCCTCGTCAAATCATTTGACTACCCCTCCTCTAATGAATTGACCACCCCTGGTCAAATCAATTGACCACCTTCCTCCAATCATTTGACCACCCCCCTGGTCTAATGAATTGACCACCCTGGTCTAATGATTAGACCACGTTTTTTCGGCATTTTTCCCCTCCTCCAATGGTTAGACCACCCCTCCTCTAATCATTTGACCACTATTTCCCCTTGTGAAAATTGTGGAATTGTTAATTCTGTGAATAGAGTGTGGATAATTTTGTGGATAAAAAAATTAGAGCCTATCGGCTCTTTTATGTATTTGAGAAAACGGTAAAGCGTATTTGCTTGCAATCGAAGGTCAATTCTTGGATTGTTTCTTGAATAAATGAAGTATAGCGTTGTTCTAAATGTTCTTTAATGAATATATGTGGACAATAAATTGTCCATCGATTATCTTGAATAGAAGCCATCGTGTTTGCAAACCATTGTTCATAGCTTTCTTTGCTGATTTTTTGTTCGATCCGTTTTAATACCATTCCCCAATATAATTGTTCTTCTTTGCTAAACATGTGTTTTACAGATTCTATGTCAAATGGAGTAGTTGATGTTTCTTCTATCTCTGGGATCTTCACTTCTACTGCTTTTTCCCGGAATTTTTCTAACGCATGGATATAGTTGTATGCTTCTTCAAATTCAAATTGGCTTTCTAATTTAATGCTGCGCAAGAATCGGTCATGTTCTGCTTTCTTTTTTGGAGACAGTTTTTCTAATTTTTCTTTTGTTAAAAATGGAATACTACGCCGCACTTTAATGAGCATGCTTCCTTGCTCTGTCTTTTCTTCTTCGTTTTCTTTTTCTCTCCAGAAACGGATGATAAATCCTTCTTCTTCTAGTATTTTTAAATATTTTCGAACCGTTTCTTCTGATGCATTAATGGTTTCTGCTAATGTTGAGATGCTAACCCACACATAATCTCTATCGCCGTAGCAATAACTCAATAACGTAATATACAAGAAAGCAATGTTTCCACCCGATCGTTGTTTTGGATCCAGAACAGGAGCCCAAAACCTGATGAAATAATTATTTATAATGGTTTTGTGCCCATTCATGTCTGGAAGTACTTTAGAATATTGTTTTAGATCTAGCTGTTCGATGTCTTCAATAGAGTAATATTCTTTTTGATTGACTGTAATTTTGACAGGTTTACCATTTTTGTCTTTTCTCTTTGTTTCTATTTTTTTATCTGTTGGCACCTGTCGATAAAAACGATATCCTTTTAATTGTGGATCCGTTTCTAGAAGAGAAAGTTTGTTTTCAAAATTCTCTCCATACACGATAACTCCCCTCTTTCCTTTTGACAAGAAGGGAAACTACCGTTATAATAAGGCATATAACATACGAATATAGACTAACTCTGCCAAACGTTTTCGCTGACGCTTTGGTAGTTTCCCAAGAAATTCTAGTTCCCCGCTAGAATTTCTTTTTTCTTGTCATGGTATGATGTTGTCAAAGATCAGTGGTAAATAAAAAAGTCGTACAGATTATGCAATTGTACGACCAAAAATGCCCAAGAAACCTGCTTGCTGCTAAGTAATACAGCAATAGCAAATTTCTTGAGATTTTCTGGACTTGGTATCATATTATCACAAAATTGTTGAACTGTGAAGTTTTTTCTTTTTCTTTGTTGTAGAATGTCATATTTCGTGTTATAATGATAGCAAATTTAATAGTGTATTTTCTGGACTTGCCTTCTCTATGATGAGAAGGCTTTTATTTTTTGTAGAATTTTTTGGTTATATAGGACTATTGTAATAAGAGTTGTAATATTTTTGTCTTTTGGTATATTATATAGATATGTGGTTGTAGTTCTTTATACCTACATTACCTCCATTCCTTATTATCGGGAACATATGTTCTTGATTTTATCGAAAAAATCAATATAATAGAGGTATCATCCAAATAATGGAGGGGAAACGCATATGAACGCCACTGCAAGGACCACATTAAATTCATTTCATTATTTGTTTTTACAATATGCTTTTTATGAACCTTCATTATACGGGAATCATGTCATCGAAGTAGAACTGGAGCGTTTTTTGGAGGCATTGGCTCAAGAGATGGATACTGCTTTGCATCCATCTTCTATCATCGCCAGCAATGTTATTCAAGAATTAATGGAGGGAGATTATCTTCATAAGTGTTCGCCGCATCAGTTTAAACAACAAATCAGAGAAGCTATTATATCTCTTCTTGGTTACGAAGATGAAATGCTTTGTCAGTTTTATTTTTCTTGTGTGGATTACGTTGCAACTAAGATATCTGCGCTAATTTCTTGAACCTCTCCACCTTACAGAAGGTGGAGATTCTTGAGAAGTTTGGTAGTTTACACTACCCTTATTCTCAAGGGGTGGTTCAAGCACCCATTATCCCTCGCAATTTGTATTGCTCTGGGAATACCTTTGATATATTTTCTTAATATATTCAATGCTCACCATGTCCCGTGGCGGTATTGGTGATATGCTTCATCGATGGGGATTTCGCTATACACGCCCTACGTATACCCTCAAACGGGCCAATCCACAAAAACAAAAAGAGTTTCAACAGGAGATGGAACTCATAAAAAAAACTTGTCCGACAACATGGTCATCATCTATGAAGATGAAAGCCATATTCAAGATTACCAAACTCTACGGGCCACATGGAGTGTGAAAGGGCGTCAAAAACAAATCCCTACGTATGGACATCACGCAACCGTTAGCTTATTAGGCGGTGTGAATATCGAAACGGGGGAATTTCACTGTATGGAAACCAATCAATGCAATGCACAGGCTTTTCTGCAATTTCTTCAATACACATTGGACCAGTATCCAGATAAACATGTCGTGATGGTCTTGGATAACGCAAAAATTCATCGCGCCAAAATTCTTCAGCCTTTTCTACATGAGCACGAAGAACGGTTGACTTTGATATTCTTACCTCCGTATTCACCGAATTTAAATTTGGTCGAACGGATTTGGGGATGGCTGAAAGAGAGCGTGATTGCCAATCGGTTTCATGCCAATCGAAAAGAGTTGCGGGAATCGATTGTTTCGTTCTTGGAGCATCTCACTCAATTTCCAGAAAAAGTGCTCCAACGCATTGGACAGATAGTTATGTCGGAAAATTAATCTGAATCTATATATATCATCTATGACGTGTAAAAGAAAAATGAACATGATTAATTTTGGAAAGCAAAACAACAGCATCAAATCGATTTGAAATTTTGAAATAGAGAATAAATTTATGCATGTATGTCAGGGTCAAATATTCTATCAGGAAGGGATCTTTATGAACAAAAGAAAACCTGTTAAAAAGCTTATAGGTATCGTCTTTTTTATATTAGTTTTTGTATTTGCATGTACTGTATTTTTTTTGGATTTATATCTTACTCCTTTAAATGCTGCTAAGAAAAACAATTATATACATAAGAATGCTGTATTACTAAAAGAAATAAGCGCTCGTGAAAACAAAATATATATTTTTCAGGATAACGATCAATCCTATAAAACTGTCATATCTAAGCCTTTTGGACCATTCTGGAAAAGTGAGATAGCATTTAATTATCAATCAAATTTAAAAAATGATATTGAAACAGTTGGCTACGCCAAGATAAATGATCAAACCATTAATATGCTTATGTTGGCTTTTAAAACAAATACAAATGACATTAAATATGTTGAAGCTGGTACGGACGGAGAAAGATTTTTGCGTCCAATGCATCTAGGGAATATCGAGATTTTTTACTGGGAAGGGAAGTTTAATGAAAGAGATATCAACCCAATAGCTCTTTCTGCCGATAAAAAGCCAAAATATTACTATGGTTTTTCTAAAGATGAACAATATGATGATCTAAGGACAATACAATGGCATGAATATCATTAGTTTCTACGTGAAATATATACTAAAAATAGGGTTTTTACTCATTAGTCCCCCGGACACACGATAAAGGTTATTTCTTATAATCGTAGTGACCAAATAATGGGGCGCGTGATAGATGAAATGGAGAAAGTGTTTGAAGGACTTTAAACTACCAAGCATTCTAAATTCATGTGGAAAGTATCTATAAAAGAAGGAAACTGCGATTAAATATTTTTTAATTGGATTTCTTTTCTTATTTTTGTTTCAACTGTTTAACTCTTTTTTAAATCCTCCGATAGCCTTAATAATATGTTTAATTCTTGTTTTTTGTGTCGTTTGTTAAAGCCGATGATAAAATCCCCAATATAGCCGGAATAAAATTCCCCACTTACAATAGAACCATAGTGTCAACGAGAGGAGCTATGGTTCATGATTACGAGAGGGGGATTTTTTATGATCAAAGAGATGTATGAAAGGGGAATGAGTATTTCCGAAATTGCGAGGAAATTGGGGATCGATCGGAAAACCGTCCGAGAATATATTCACTCCCCCAATCCTCCTTCCAAATCCAAGCGAAAACAAAGAAAAAGCAAGTTAGATCCATTTAAGCCGTATTTTCAAAAACGAATGTTAGAGGATGGGGTGTTTAATAGCGAAAAGTTGTTTTTCGAAATTCGACAACAGGGCTATACGGGAGGAAAGACGATTTTAAAAGACTATATGAAACCTTTCCGAGAGACGGCGAAAAAGAAATACACCGTTCGTTATGAAACGCTTCCTGGCGAACAAATGCAAGTCGATTGGAAAGAAGTTGGGGAGGTGTTTAATGCAAAATAAAAGTAGCGCATTATGCAAGATAAAAGTTTAGCAGTTTGCAAAATAAAAAAATCATTGTCAGCACCCCTCTCCCACCACTAACCTTCTAATTGGACAAAAAGTACAGTTAGAAGGGGAAGAAAGGATGCTTACAATGATTCAACAACATCATATCAAATATTTGTATGAATATAAAGGGATGTCCCTGCGAGCCATTGCCAAAGAGACGGGACATAGCTTTCAAACAATCAAAAAATATGCCAATAAAGAAGATGTCCATTCACTTCCAACTCCAAGGAAGCCAAAACAGTCAAAGTTAGATCCATATAAAGCACAGATTGATGAGCGGTTAGAGGAAGACCGAAAGGTGCCTCGAAAACAAAGGCATACAGGAACTAGGGTATATCGTCGGCTGCTTGAAATGTACGGGGAGGAATTTTCCGTATCCTTGAGGGCGGTGCAGTATTACGTAGCGAAGAAAAAACAAGAAATGTATCAAGATGGTGAAGGTTATCTTCCGTTAGAGCACTCACCGGGAGAGGCACAGGCCGATTTTGGAAGTTTTACGTACCAAGACGAGAAAGGAGTCGAACAGGAAGGATTTTTTCTCACACTCTCTTTTCCATACAGCAATGCCAGTTACGCACAGGTGGTACCGTGGCAGAACCAAGAATGTCTTCTACAAGGATTAAAGCAAATATTTGAGTACATCGGAGGTGTACCGAAACGAATCTGGTTTGATAATCTGTCTGCGGCAGTGACAAGTATTCATCGGAATGGAAAACGCACACTCACCGAATTATTTCAGAAGTTTGCGTTGCATTATAACTTTCATATGAGTTTTGTAATCCAAATAGTGGGCATGAGAAAGGTCATGTCGAAAACAAAGTGGGATATATCCGGCGGAACTTCTTTGTTCCCGTTCCTGTTATTCCGGATATCGAAGAATATAATCGAACTTTACTTTACCGTTGTGATCAAGACATGGACCGAACGCATTATCGGAAAGGAAAATCGATTCAAGAATGGTTTGAGGAGGACAAGAAAGCATTCGGACGGTTACCGAAGACATCGTTTGATGTCTACTGTTTAGAGAGAGCGAAAGCGGATAAGTATGGCAAAGTTCGTTATGCGAAAAATCTCTACTCGACATCTCCGGAATTTGCGCAAAAAGAAGTATGGTTAAAGATTACCTATAATCGTGTCATCGTTTTGAATGATGAATATGACATCGTCATGGAACATCCTCGCTTGTATGGAGAAGGTTTAGAATCCATGAAGTGGATTCCGTATTTAGAATTAATGGCCAGACGGCCAAGATCGTTACAAAACTTAGCGTTTTATAAAGAACTGCCAGATCCATGGAAGGAGTATTTGGCGTATACGACAGAGAAAAAGAAGGCCATACGTTTATTAGCACAGATGTTAAAACAAGAAGAAGACCTGAGTACTGCGACAGAAGCTTTAACGCAAACGTTACAAAATGGGTGCCATGATCCTGACAGCATTCTTACGACTTGGTATCGTCTAACGGGACAAATCCCGGAACCAGTTGAGATTTCCGTTCCATCGGAACTGAGTCAAAAGGTGGTATTTGAAGTCAACTTGGAGCGATACGATAAGCTGTTAGGAGGCATTTCACGATGAAACAGGTGATTGAAGCCTATTGTAAAGAATTAAAGTTAGGGAGTCGCATTGCCGAGTACTATTCCATAATTGAAGCAAATACCCATGAAGAATTTCTCGTACAACTATTAGCACTGGAAGTAGAACATCGACGGGTGACACGGAAAAATCGCTTACTCAAACAAGCCAATTTTGATGTGGTGAAAACATTTCAAGGATACACGTTTGATCATATCGAGTTTCCAAAGCAGTTATCCGTCGAAGAGCTCAAATCAACGAAGTTTATCGAGCGAAAAGAGAATCTAGTTTTATATGGAGGTGTAGGCACAGGCAAGACGCATTTAGCGACAGCGATTGGTGTAGAAGCCTGTAACCAAGGGAAAAGCGTGAAATTTTATCGAATAGCCGCGTTGGTCAATGAGCTGATTGAAGCAAAGAATACAGGAAAGCTCCACAAGATGATGAATCAGCTCGAAAAAATCGATTTACTGATCTGTGATGAATGGGGCTACATCCCTGTAAGCAAAGAAGGAGCGCAGCTCCTTTTCCAAGTCATTGCAGGATGTTACGAAAAGAGAAGTGTCATTATTAACACCAACTTGGAATTCAGTAAATGGAATAGCGTATTCCATGATGAACGATTGACTACGGCTATCATTGACCGCCTTGTTCATCACAGCTATCTCTTAACATTTACAGGAACTATATACATGCTCATTGAAAAGTTAACCTTCGCATAAGTGGTGCCCACTCCGGTTATACTGCTCCTAAGGAAAAGCATGGAAAAGGAG
The DNA here is from genome assembly GCF_002217735.1 of Parageobacillus galactosidasius. Classification (NCBI taxonomy): domain Bacteria; kingdom Bacillati; phylum Bacillota; class Bacilli; order Caryophanales; family Anoxybacillaceae; genus Parageobacillus; species Parageobacillus galactosidasius. The sequence goes on from NZ_NDYL01000001.1 coordinate 1,608,023, forward strand.
CGGAATCAGACATGAAACGGCTGAAAATCACCCATGATCACGGATGGACGCCTCGGAAACTCCGCAAGCAGGAACGGAAGATCAAAAACGCTCATCTCCGCCAACGTGTGATGGCAGTCCGCCTTGTCATGGAAGGCTATTTGGGCAAAGAGGTTGCTTCCATGGTCAATGTGTGCCGCCAAACCGTTTCCCATTATGTGTCGCTTTTTAACGAAGGCGGCCTTGAACTCCTGCTTCATCGGGATTTTGCCCCTGGGCGGGAGCCGTTTCTCACCGAAGAACAGCAGGAAGAGATCAAACACCTCGTGTTGACCACGACACCCGCGGAGCTGGGCTGGGACATCGCTTCGGCGTGGAATACGAACATCCTTCAATCCTATGTGTACCACCATTACGGCATATCCATTTCCCGCGAAGCATTACGAAAGCTCTTGCATCGAAAAGGGCTTTCTTGGACCCGGCCGACCTACACGTTGGCGAAAGGAGATCCGGACCGGCAAAAAAACTTCGAGAAACAAATGGACCTGATAAAAAAAACTTAATGGATCCGGATTCCGTCCTGTTGTACATCGATGAAACGCATATCCGGTCGTATCATGTGTTGCGTACGACATGGTCAGAGGTTGGCCGTCAAAAGCAAGTGCCGACGTTCGGCCATCATGCCCACATATCGCTGTTTGGCGCCGTCAACGTCCACGATGGCGAAACGGTTCTTCATCAAGCAGGGGCAGCCAATGCTACAACGTTGTTAGATTTCCTGCGAGTTCTCAAAGAGCGTTACCCGGACCGGCTCATCGTCTTGGTGCTAGATAACGCTCGAATTCATCACGCCAAAATGGTGAGAGAGTTTTTGCGGGAAGAAGGACAGTGTTTTCACTTCATTTACCTTCCTCCGTATTCACCGCAACTGAACCCGATCGAACGCTTGTGGAAATGGTTGAAAGATACCGTCATTGCCAATGTGTTTCACAAAGATCGAAACGATATCGCCCAAGCCATTGCCCGGTTTGTGGACTACATCCATGAACGCCCGGAGGAAGTGCTGCAACGCCTGGGGTGTGCAGCGAGAAGTTAACTTTTCAAGGTGCATCTATCTAGTTATCGACTGAAACATTCGTATATGAACTTATAAAAAGGCTTGGGGTGCTGAAAAAAATCTTGCGTTTCGCTTAACTTTTAGTTGCAGAAAACAATAAAGAAGTAATAAATGAAAATGTAAGCAGCAAAGTGGAGGTGCGATATGGAAAACAGCGATATTGTTTTATCTGTCAAAAATTTATGTAAAACATATGAAGGGACAGGGCACAAAGTTCAGGCGTTAAAGAATGTGTCGTTTCACTTATACAGAGGTGAACTGCTCGCCGTTATGGGAACAAGCGGATCTGGGAAAAGTACATTGCTGAACATACTTGGCGCTTTAGATGAACCCAATGAAGGAATGATTATGCTAAACGGCATGGTGAAGGAAAACATGTTTACTGAGCCATATGCCACACAACCCCATGATTTGTATGGGATTTTTTATTGTTAAGAAGCGACAAGCACTTCAAGATAATTAAGGAATGAAAAACATATTGTGAATAATATACGCCAAAATGCTTAATATGGAACCTAACGGATATTTCTTACACATCCATATTTTCCAAAGCAAATTTGCGGAAAATACGGATGTTTTTTCAAGTTTATTTTGATATAGTGGGGGTGAAGCCGGCCGGTTATCATCTAAAATTACGAGGAGGAATGTTAAAAAATGAAAAAGAAATTCGCAGTACTTACCTTAGCAGCAGGGCTTCTCGCGGCAGGAGGCTTGGCTCAGGCTGGTACAACGTATGGAGGGTATGACGTAATTGTCCCAAAGTTAAACGGTAATGCGTTTACTCCTCAACAAACCAAATCTACTACCGGTGCATCAGCTGATTTGAAAGTATCTATACTTGGAAAAGCATTGGATGCAAGAGCGCATTCTTATAGCGGGGGAACTGGGCCTTGGGTTCGTATCGCAACCGTTGGGGGGCCATTCAAATTGCCTAATTCGATCAAATCAGGTAAGGATGCCCGAGTTGAGTTCAGCTCGGATCTTACTCAATTGGTAGACGTAAGGGTAAAGGGAGAGTGGAGAAGCAATTAATTCACAATGAGAATGGACCGAGCCATTCGACCGGTCCATTCTCTTCAAAACTAAAACTAAGAGCAGGAAAGGATGTCAAAAATGTTAAGTCATCAGGTGAAAGTAGAATTGATGAGAGCCGTCACCTGGCGTCAATGTGTGATTTGGGCGGCATTGATATTGGTTCTTCCCACCATTCAATTTTTATTGATTAAAGAGAATTATGTTTATTATAGACAATTAGATCTTTTTCTACGATTAAATTCTAATTTTGTTCCGCTGCTTTTTCCTATCATAATGGTTCTTGTGTATGCGATTTACTTCGTTGGTGAACAAAAAAACCATTTTATTCCGTATGTGCGTATTCGTATCCCTTTGGCTACTTACTTATTTAGCAAATTAGTAGTCAATGCGATTCTATCTTTTTTGATAGCCTTTTTAATGGTATTCATCCCTTTTATATTTTCTATGTATATTGAACCTGTTTTGGACATCGTTCATTTATATCCTGCAGATGGCAATCCTATTCCTTATACGACGTTTGAGCAATTGCTTTTTCTTGGAACATTGCCATATGGAATTATTTACTCGCTATGGGTAGGACTGAATGGAATGATGTATGCGACAATGGGATTATTGCTAGTTATGATCTTAGAGAAACCTTTTGTTGCGCTTTCCATCCCATTTATGTATTATTTGTTAGGCAATTTTATTACGCAAATTCTTGGATATGAGCAATTTTCACCCACTTATACTATTTTTCCTTTTAGTATCTCACAACAACCTTTGTGGACGGTATTCGTCCCATTTGCAATATTATGTATTGTCATTATCATATTAGGATTTTATTTAAAGGAGAATCTACACAAACACTATGGCTAGGATATTAAGAAGTAAATGGAAAGATTTCATCGACGAACTATTTACATTCAAATGGATTATCTTTGGAATGATTATTTACATATATGGATCAAGAAGCAAAGAACAAATATATTATTTTTCAGTTCAAACAAAATTATCGTTGAACAAGTGGGACTTGTTGCATAGCTTTCTTAGTGATATTTATCTTATTTTGTATTTCATTTTACCTGTTTTACTATACCGTTCTATTTCGATTATCATATCTGATTTTGAGTACACGATTCTTATACGATTAGGTTCTTATCGAAGTTGGGTGTATCAAACATTAAATAAATTTGTTCAAAGCCTCAGTATAGCAACGATAGTTTGGGGAGCAGTGAGTGGGCTTTTATTAATTGGCGCTCCTTCTTTTGCTGGTTGGAGCCCGTTTAGTAAGCTTGATGGTTCTCTAAGTGAAACGCAAATATTGCAAAAATTTATAGATACACCCTTTTTAGCATTGTTATTACATCTTTCGTTACTCATTCTAAGTTTGATTTGTATCCACTTTATTCTAGCCATCATTTATGTAAAATCACAAAGAAAAGGTATTGTCATATTCATTGCGGTTTTCATATGGGTATATAGTGGAGTGTCATTTAAACTTCTTCCTAGTCATGCTTATTTATTCAATTTGTGCAATTACCTCATTTTACATTCGGGGGCTGCACAGTTCGGTAATATATGGGGACCGTTCGCAATTGTAATAGGATTGGCGACGTTGATTGTATGGAGTGTAAATCGAATAGATTTAAATGATGAAATATTTAGTAAATTGCGATATAACTGGGGCTATATCATTTTTTTTTGCACTGATTGTCATAGCATTATGGTCCGGTATGCGAGAAAAGTTAGGAAAAACCATTTGGGATCAATTTATTTTCATGTTTATAGGCGGTTCAAACCAAACATTTAGTTTAAAGTCATTTTTGTCTTATTGGGTTATATATTTTGGTTTTATCTATTTAATACAATTGTATTTACAAAGGGAATTGTCGGAAATTGGTTATTATAAGCTTTTGCGTTATCGCTCTATAAGTAAGTGGTTTTGGGAATGGTATCGCAAAATAATGATATATATTGCATTCTATTTGTTAATATTGGCATTATTTTCTTTATTACTCTCTTCTTGGAAACGTTTTTCTTTTGATTTCTATATTTCTGTTGATAACTCTATTACGATATTCGAGGTATTTTATCATTTTTTTGTCAATGGTTATCTACAAGTTCTCTTCTATGTGTTATTTGTGTTTATTATTTCTTGGCTAAGCAAAGAAATTTTTTATAGTCTATTGGCTATTTGTATACTTTCGATCTTTATGTTTCCAGGTCTTAATAATTGGTTAATCATTCCATCTGGATTGAATAGTATTGGCTATATATTAAGCGATCACTCTATTTATCGTATAAGTGTGGTTCTATCTTTATGGAATATTTTAGGAATAATTTTTGTGTTGTATATTTTTCATAAAAAAGACATTGATTTATAAAAAGGGGAGTGAGGAAGTTGCCACATATACAACTGAATCAAGTCAGTAAATCTTTTAAAGGGGTAACGATTTTTGAAAATATGAATTTTGCAGTGGAAAAGGGGAAAATTTATGGAATTATTGGTCCTAACGGTTCTGGCAAGTCAGTATTATTCAAACTAATATGCGGATTTATATTTCCTGATCACGGTAGTGTGATCGTGGATGGGGAAGAGTTGGGTACCAATAAACGGTTTCCGAATAATTTTGGGATTATCATTGATCGGCCTGGATATATAGCGGGAAAGACAGGGTTTGATAATTTAAAAGCATTAGCCCTAATTAGAAACAAAATTAATGATGACAAAATAAAGAAAACGATGAAGATGGTTGGATTAAATCCAGAATCGACACAAAAGGTAAAACATTACTCGCTTGGAATGAAACAAAAGCTTGCCCTTGCTCAAGCCATTATGGAAGATCAACAAACACTTATTTTAGATGAACCATTTAATGCTTTGGATGCTGAAAGCGTTGAAAATATCCGCAATTTACTCCGAAAATTCAAGCAAGAAGGGAGAACTATTTTGCTTACCAGCCATAATCAAGAGGATATTGATATTCTTTGTGATGAAGTTTACAGAATCAACCACTTTAAACTTGAAAAAGTGAAGTAATTCCTACCATAGGGAAAAGGATAAATTTTCTGTTGAAATGGGAAAGAGAGACTGACTTCCAATCTGGCGAAGCGGTAGTAAGAGATAACTATTATAGCCTCATTATTCGCAAACTAATACCAAAGCACCTGAGAACAAATTTGGTATTAGTTTGCTGCTTTTTTATGGCTCGATAAAATATTATCATTTATACGGTTTTAGAAGTGGTAACGTTAGGGGAATTTATGCCGTGGCCGCACATCTTTTTATTCCAGCCGCCCGTTTGGGATCCGTTTTTATTAAGGAAATTTGTGATTTTGTCGATAACGGTTATCGTGCTTATGTTTACAACAGTTGTTTTCATTCAGAGAGCAGACAGGAAACCTCAGTAGCATACAGAGCTGCTGCTTGCGCTTTTTCAGGATCATTGAAGAACAAGGGATGGGAAAGGAAGTAAAAACTTTTCTTAAAAATTAGAAAATAATAGATCAAGCTCCCTCTGCTTGTTGCTTCTCAAGTGAAACGTCCTAAGCACTGAAAAACTTTTCTTTGTGATGCTCGATGTACGCTAAAATGCTGCCACCGATTGTTTAATCTCATGGATATCCTTAAACATCCGCATTTTCTGCAATCAAATTTGCGGAAAATACGGATGTTTTTTCTAATTCCTTTTGATACAATGGGGGGAGCTGAGCGGCTTGACAAGATAATGAATGAGGAAGGAATCTTTATGAACAAAAGAAAACCTGTTAAAAAGCTTATAGGTATCGTCTTTTTTATATTAGTTTTTGTATTTGCATGTACTGTATTTTTTTTGGATTTACATCTTACTCCTTTAAACGCTGCTAAGAAAAACAATTATATACATAAGAATGCTGTATTACTAAAAGAAATAAGCGCTCGTGAAAACAAAATATATATTTTTCAGGATAACGATCAATCCTATAAAACTGTCATATCTAAGCCTTTTGGACCATTCTGGAAAAGTGAGATAGCATTTAATTATCAATCAAATTTAAAAAATGATATTGAAACAGTTGGCTACGCCAAGATAAATGATCAAACCATTAATATGCTTATGTTGGCTTTTAAAACAAATACAAATGACATTAAATATGTTGAAGCTGGTACGGACGGAGAAAGATTTTTGCGACCAATGCATCTAGGGAATATCGAGATTTTTTACTGGGAAGGGAAGTTGAATGAAAGAGATATCAACCCAATAGCTCTTTCTGCCGATAAAAAGTCAAAATATTACTATGGTTTTTCTAAAGGTGAACAATATGATGATCTAAGGACAATACAATGGCATGAATATCATTAGTTTCTACGTGAAATATATGCTAAAAATAGGGTTTTTACTCATTAGACCCGGACACACGATAAAGGTTATTTTTTATAATCGTAGTGACAATGGGGCGTGTGATAGATGAAATGGAGAAAGTGTTTGAAGGACTTTAAACTACCAAGCATTCTAAATTCATGTGGAAAGTATCTATATAGATTCAGATTAATTTTCCGACATAACTATCTGTCCAATGCGTTGGAGCACTTTTTCTGGAAATTGAGTGAGATGCTCCAAGAACGAAACAATCGATTCCCGCAACTCTTTTCGATTGGCATTCGGTATACTTCTTTTAGACATAGGTAGGGTACTCCTTTCTCTAAGATTTTTGGTCCAATCAGAGAATACCCTACCTTTTTTCTTTTGGTCTAGCAAAATGCTTTACACAAAATTTTATACATCATCGATGTGTGACGACTTATGTTTTAAATCAAAGAATTTATACAATTATGCTAATTATATTGTTAGACAAGAGTTTATAAATAACAATGAATGGATTCGTTACAATTCATTAGATAAAATGTTAAAACACGAAGAAGTTTATAAAGAGTTACCTTCTCAAACATCCCAGCAAATCTTACGGTTGTTAGATAGAAATTGGAAATCATTCTTTCAAGCCATTAAGGATTGGAGTAAGAATAAAGAAAAATATTTAGGCAAACCAAAACTGCCGAAATATAAAAAGAAAAATGGGCGTAATATTGTCATCTTTACAAATCAGCAATGCAAAATTAAAGATGGATATATTAAATTTCCTAAAACCGATTTAAAGTTAAAGACAAAAGTTACAGAAGGTTTACAACAAGTGCGAATTGTACCAAAGGGAAGTATTTACATAATTGAAGTTGTTTATAAAAAAGAAATTCCAGATATAATTCGTGAAAGTAATCGTGTTGTAGGTATTGATTTAGGATTAGATAACTTTGTAACTATGGTAAATAACATCGGTGAAACACCGATTGTTATTAATGGCAAAGGTATCAAATCCATAAATCAATACTACAACAAACAATTATCATATTTTAAAAGCATTTTAAAGAAACAAAATGGACTAGATCGGAGTAAAAGATTAGAAAAATTAACATTAAAACGAAATAATAAGATTAAAGATTTCATGCACAAAGCAAGTAGATATGTTGTAAATTGGTGTGTTAAGCATAATATCGATACGGTTATTATTGGTAAAAATGACAATTGGAAACAAGAAATTAATTTAGGGAAACGATTAAATCAATCATTTGTACAAATTCCTTATGATATGTTTATTCATCAGTTGCAATACAAATGTGAAGAAGTTGGAATCAAGATTGTATTAACAGATGAATCATATACAAGTGGAACATCATTCTTGGATGGAGAAGCTCCAACCAAAGAAAATTATAATAAAAGTAGAAGAATTAAAAGAGGTTTGTTTAGAAGTAATAAAGGAATTTTAATTAATGCAGATGTAAATGGGGCTTATCAGATTATTAAGAAAGTATCTCCAAATGCGTTTGCAAATGGAGTAGAGGGTGTGGGGTTACACCCTGTTAAGCTCAATGTGGCTTAACAAAGAATAATGCTTAATAAAAGATTTTAATATGTTTGAATGAATTAAACATTATTCATAACCTCGAATTGGACATGGTTTCCCATGACGATTGGAAGGAAATGACGAAATACGTGCGGCTGTTTTGCCAAAAAGTGATTGCCGTTACGGCCGAGGCAACGTTTGCCCGAGCGAAACAGGCGATTGAATGGCAGTGTGTCGATTTGCTCGTCAAACCGTTCGAGCCAGCCAAGCTGAAGCAGTGCCTTCAAAAAGCAGTGTCTTCCTTCGTCCGTCAAGAACGCCTTCATCCGCTCCATTCCAACGATGCGGAACGCTATTCGTACCGTTCGCTCTTTTCCGAAGAGGTAGAAGCGGCAGATGTGGCGCTATTGCTCTTGCAAACAGAAAATCCAAATAAATGGCGGGACATTGTTTCCTTTTTAACGCAATATCCGTTTCGTTATCCGACTCGCGTGCTGCCGCTGTCGAATATGGTCGTCTGTTTGCTTTCCGGTGTATCGGGCGATATGAAAGAAGAGGCATGGAAACTGCTGCGCGACTGGGAGGCGGAGTGCACGGAGCCTTTGGCGGTCGTCGCGCTGCCGCCTGATGGCGGTCAAACGGTGCGTGCGCAATATCAAACGGCGCGCCGCTTATTGGAAACGACATTTTTTATCGGGTACCGCCAGGTGATTGCCCCCGCTCCTGAATATGAACGCTGGAAGGAACTCGACCCGTTTCTAACGCCGGAAGAGCAGCGGAAATGGATTGACATGCTGCATCGGTTTGACAAGCAGGCCATCAAAACGTGGATGCAGTGTGAATTTTTGCATATGCCGACGCCGTTTCCCAACCCGGAAATGGTGCGGACAAGGCTGACGAGCATATTGGCGCAAATCCGCCGCTTTATGAAAACGTATCACCTTGATCGTGGCGAGACGGAACGCGACTATATGCGCATTTTTCATGAGATTTTATACAATCGCGTCTTATACCGCATTGTGCAGGAAATGCTTCTTTTCCTCTATGGGCTTCTCGATCGCGCGAAAGAGGCGGAAGAGCAGGCGCGCGCCGATGTGATTGAAAAAGGGATTCGCTATATTGAAGAATATTTTCGCAATCCCGATTTAACGCTTGAAAAAGTGGCCGCGGCTGTCGGCAGAAGTCCAGCGTATTACAGCCATTTGTTAATGAAAAAATACGGTATCTCATTTCGTAAGCTGCTGACGCAAACGAGAATAAAGGAAGCAAAGCGCCTGCTTGCCCAAACGGAGCTGTCCATTAAAGAAATTGCCTATCAAACCGGCTTTCGCACCTCGCACTATTTTACACGCGTGTTTAAAGAAGAAACAAAGAGGACACCAACCGAATACCGCGATGAACAGCGCAAAGAACCGCAATGATCGAGCGGTTCTTTTTTATAAATCTAAAAAAATAAAAAAAATCTAAAGAAAATGATGCAAGATGGCCATTTCATTTCACCATTGGGAAGAAATTCAAAAGTTTGTATACGATTTCAAAAATGGGGTGCATATATCAGAAACCGCTTTCATTTTATAATTCTTGATAAATAAAAAGAATAATGATTAAGTCGGACCATCGAGACGGTGAAAAACGTCTCTTATTCGACATTCATTCATCCTAACGGCAAGCTGACAAGTTTTATTGGTTAAAAACAAAGGAAAAATGGAGGGGATCACGATGGTAACGAAACACCGGCCAGTGCAAGCATACATCGGTTCTACTTTGCATGCGAAAGGCTGGATTCAAGAGGCCGCGTTACGAATGCTGAACAACAACTTACATCCAGAGGTGGCGGAGCGCCCGGAAGATTTGGTTGTCTACGGCGGCATCGGCAAAGCGGCGCGCAATTGGGAGTGCTACGGGGCGATTGTCGAAACGCTATTAAACTTAGAAAACGATGAAACGCTGCTCATTCAGTCGGGAAAGCCAGTCGCGGTATTTAAAACGCACACGGATGCGCCAAGGGTGTTAATCGCCAACTCGAATCTTGTGCCTGCTTGGGCGACGTGGGATCATTTCCACGAACTTGATAAAAAAGGATTAATCATGTATGGCCAAATGACGGCAGGAAGCTGGATTTACATTGGCAGCCAAGGCATCGTGCAAGGCACGTACGAAACGTTTGCCGAGGTGGCGCGTCAGCACTATGGCGGCACGCTAAAAGGAACAATTACGGTGACGGCAGGTCTTGGCGGCATGGGGGGAGCACAGCCGCTCGCCGTCACGTTAAACGGCGGCGTCTGCATTGCCGTCGAAGTGGACCCAGCCCGCATCCAGCGCCGCATTGACACGAAATATTTAGACACGATGACCGATCGTCTCGATGTGGCGATCCAGATGGCGAAAAGGGCGAAGGAAGAAGGAAAAGCGCTATCGATCGGCCTGCTTGGCAACGCGGCAGAAGTGCTGCCGAAAATGATCGAAATCGGCTTTATTCCGGACGTGTTGACAGACCAGACGTCCGCCCACGATCCGCTTAACGGCTACATTCCGGCGGGCATGACGCTCGAGGAAGCGGCTGAGCTGCGCCAGCGCGATCCGAAGCAGTATATCCGCCGCGCCAAACAATCGATCGCCGAACATGTCAAAGCGATGCTCGCCATGCAGAAACAAGGCTCAGTGACATTCGATTACGGCAACAATATCCGCCAAGTCGCGAAAGATGAAGGAGTGGAAGAGGCGTTTAATTTTCCAGGTTTTGTTCCCGCCTACATCCGTCCGCTCTTTTGCGAAGGGAAAGGGCCGTTCCGCTGGGTGGCCCTGTCAGGGGATCCGGAAGACATCTACAAAACCGATGAAGTCATTTTGCGCGAATTCAGCGACAACCAGCATTTGTGCAACTGGATCTGCATGGCGCGGGAAAAAATCCAGTTTCAAGGGCTGCCGGCGCGCATCTGCTGGCTCGGCTACGGCGAACGGGCGAAATTTGGCAAAATCATTAACGACATGGTGGCGAAAGGCGAGCTGAAAGCGCCGATCGTCATCGGCCGCGATCATTTGGATTCCGGTTCTGTCGCCTCGCCAAACCGCGAAACGGAAGGAATGAAAGACGGCAGTGACGCGATCGCCGACTGGCCGATTTTAAACGCGCTTCTTAACGCGGTTGGCGGTGCAAGCTGGGTATCGGTGCACCATGGCGGCGGCGTCGGCATGGGCTATTCGATTCATACGGGAATGGTCATTGTCGCCGATGGCACGAAAGAAGCGGAAAAACGGCTCGAGCGCGTCTTGACGACCGACCCGGGCCTTGGCGTTGTCCGCCACGCTGATGCTGGCTATGAACTCGCTATCAAAACGGCGAAAGAAAAAGGCATCCATATGCCGATGCTGAAATAAACGAAAGGAGGAAGCGCATGCGCCCGTTGTTTATCCGCAACGCCAGCCAGCTCGTGACGCTGGCCGGCAGCTCCACGGCCCCGCTTGTGAAGGAGAAAATGAATGAACTTCATATCATTGAAAATGGCAGCGTCTGGGTAGAAGGCGGAAAAATTGCCGCTATCGGAACGGACGAGGAGCTTTCGCAACAATTTCAAGAGCGAATCGCGGAAGCAGAGATCGTCGATGCGACAGGGAAAACGGTGACACCGGGGCTTGTCGATCCGCACACGCATTTCGTATATGCGGGAAGCCGCGAAAGCGAATTCGCGATGCGTCTTAGCGGGGCGACATACATGGAAATAATGAACGCCGGCGGCGGTATTCACGCGACGACAAAAGCAACTCGGGAAGCATCGAAAGAAACATTGTATGAAGAAAGCAAGCGGCGGCTCGATCAGTTTTTGCTTCACGGCGTCACGACCGTGGAGGCGAAAAGCGGCTATGGCTTGAGTATTGAGCACGAAGTCAAACAGCTGACGGTGGCGAAACAGCTCGATGAAACCCATCCCGTCGATGTCGTGTCCACGTTTATGGGAGCGCATGCCGTACCCGCCGAGTGGAAAGACAATCCTGACGGCTTTGTCCGCGTCATCGTTGAAGAGATGATTCCGAAAGTAAGCGAGCTCGGGCTTGCCGAATTCAATGATGTCTTTTGCGAACGCGGCGTGTTCACTCCAGAACAGGCAAGAATCATTTTAGAGGCAGGAAAAGCGTACGGGCTGATGCCGAAAATTCATGCCGATGAAATCGAGCCATACGGCGGCGCGGAGCTGGCCGCGGAAGTCGGGGCGGTTTCCGCCGACCATCTCCTACGCGCTTCGGACGAAGGCATTCGCCGCATGGCGGAAAAAGGAGTGATTGCGGTGCTGCTGCCGGGCACGGCGTTTTTCCTGATGACCAAGGCCGCCAATGCCCGCAAGATCATCGACGCCGGCGCAGCGGTCGCGCTTTCCACCGACTGCAATCCCGGCTCCTCGCCAACCGTATCGCTCCCGCTGATCATGAACCTCGGCTGCCTGCAGATGGGCATGACCCCTGCCGAAGCGCTGGCGGCCGTCACGATCAACGCCGCGCACGCGATCAACCGCGGCCATGAAATTGGAAGCATTGAAGTCGGGAAAAAAGCCGATTTGGTCCTTTTCGATGTCCCGAATTATATGCAGCTCATCTACCATTACGGCATGAACCATACCGATATGGTCGTGAAAAACGGCCGGGTGGTGGTGAAAAGCGGGAGGCTTTGCTACTAGGCGTTGGCAACCAAAAGCACGCGCTTCTAGCGCGTGCTTTTTAACCATAAAAGACTGAATTTTTAAACAAATGAAAACAAGGTGGTGGGGAAAATGAAAGTAAATACAAGCAAACAGCCTTCGCTGCCGGTACAAACTTCCACTGGTCAGGCTTGGAAGTTTTTCATTTACAGCGCGATTGGCATTTTCATGTTTTTCGTTCCCGTCCAAATTGGGGAGACGTCCTCGATTATGCTTGACCATATCGTCTCATGGATACGTATGCAGTTTCCGGCGCTTGTACCGTATTACGCGCTCATCGTGATTGCTTTAGGCGCTGTATATCCGTTTTACACTAAAACGTGGAACAAAGATGTGGTTGCGATCGTTTTTTCCTTGTTAAAAGTATTAGGACTGATGGTAGCGATAATGTTAATGTTTAAAATCGGTCCATCTTGGCTGTTCAAACCGGACATGGGACCGTTTTTGTACGATAAACTCGTCATCTCCGTTGGTCTGTTAGTGCCGATCGGTTCCATTTTCCTCGCCCTTTTAGTCGGATACGGGCTTTTGGAATTTGTCGGAGTTTTGATGCAACCAGTGATGCGGCCGATTTGGAAAACGCCAGGACGCTCGGCGATTGATGCCGTTGCGTCGTTTGTCGGAAGTTACTCACTTGGCCTGCTCATTACGAACAAAGTATTTAAAGAAGGAAAATACACGATTAAAGAAGCGGCCATAATTGCCACCGGCTTTTCGACCGTATCGGTGACGTTCATGGTCGTTGTGGCGAAAACGCTGGGGTTGATGAACATATGGAATACGTATTTTTGGGTGACGTTTTTTGTAACTTTTGTGGTTACGGCTATTACCGTCCGGTTATGGCCGCTAAGCAAAATGAGCGATGACTATTATGATGGCAAAGGTGACCCTGAGGAAAAAGTTACGGGAAATTACTTGAAAGAAGCATGGTCAGAAGCGATGAAAGCGGTGCAGCATTCGAAAGGGCTTTGGACGAATGTGTGGGAAAACTTCAGAGATGGTTTTATCATGACGATGAGCATTTTGCCGTCGATCATGTCGGTCGGACTGATTGGGCTGCTGCTTGCTGAATATACGCCTCTGTTTGATTGGCTCGGCTATCTTTTCTATCCATTTACCCTTCTATTGCAAATTCCGGAGCCATTGCTTGCTGCCAAAGCATCAGCGATCGAGATTGCGGAAATGTTTTTGCCAGCCTTGCTTGTAACGGAAGCACCTCTCGTCACTAAATTCATCATCGCGGTCGTTTCGATTTCCGCCATTTTGTTCTTTTCCGCTGTTATTCCTTGTATTTTGGCAACGGAAATCCCGATCAGTATTCCAAAGCTATTAGTCATTTGGGCCGAGCGGACGATTTTGACGCTTATAATCGCTACGCCGATCGCGTATTTGCTGCTGTGAAGATAAAAAAGAGCCTGTCCATTCATCTCGGGCAGGCTCTTTCCATTTTATTCCCTTATCGCGTTTCCCGCTGCTGTTTCAACAAATCGCGGATTTCCATCAACAGTTCCTCTTCCTTCGTTAAAGTCGGCGCCGTATCTTTGATTTCTTCTTCCTTTTTATTGTGCCAGTACAGCTTATTCAACACTTTGACAAAAACGAAAATCGAAAAGGAGATAATGAAAAAATCAACGACGGTTTGGATAAACATGCCATATTTCACCACGGCCTTGCCAAATTTCCACGACAGTCCGCTAAAATCAACACCGCCCAGCAACAAGCCAACAAGCGGCATCAGGATGTCATTGACAAGGGAGGAAACGATTTTGCCAAACGCGCTGCCGATAATGACCCCGACGGCTAAGTCCACGACATTTCCTCGCATGGCAAATTCTTTAAATTCTTTCCACATAAAATCACCCTGTATTTGAATTTCACGTACAAAGAAATATAACATATCAGTTTGATCAGATTCTAGTCATTTTGATTTATTGGAATAAAATAACAAATTAATTTGTATAGCATTATTGACCGTTGAAACTTACAAACAAAAGCCCTAGAAAATCCATCAAATTTATTGTATTATTAATTTATCAAAGTAAAGGGGGAAGATAAGTTGGATATTGTTGTGAAAAAACAAACGAATATACAAGTAAAACAAGAAACGAACGCCCCGAAAAATCCGACTTCGTTTATTATCGCCGTAGCGTTAGTCGCATTAATCGGTGGTGCTTTGTTTTTATATAGTCGCGTTTCTTGGCAACAAGCGCTTTTATATGTGTTAGGAGCTTTTGGAGGTTTCGTGTTATATCAAGCTCGTTTTGGCTTTACGACCGCTTGGCGCAAATTCATTTTGTATCGTGAAGGTGAAGGCATTCGCGCACAAATGATTATGATGTTAGTAGCAAGCATTTTCTTCATGCCGCTATTGTTGAAAGGGTCGATATTTGGTCATCCGGTTGCGGGAAACGTTCATGATGTCGGCATTTCTGTCATTGTCGGCGCGTTTATTTTCGGAATCGGCATGCAGCTTGGCGACGGATGTGCTTCAGGGACGCTTTACCATATCGGCGGCGGAGATACGAACGGAATTGTGACACTAATCGGTTTTATCGCCGGTTCTGTTATTGCGACGACTCATTTTGATTTTTGGATGAATACACCGCATTTTGCGCCAATTTCACTCATTCATCAACTTGGCGCTGTCGGAGGCTTTCTCCTTCAACTTGTGCTATTGGCGTTCGTTTATTACGTCGTGACCGTTATCGAAAAACGCCGTCACGGAAAGCTGATTTCAGCGAAAACCGAAAACAAAAACGGCTGGAAAGCAATTTATAAAGGACCATGGTCGCTTCTTGTCGGCGCGCTTTTACTCGCCGTTATGAATGCTCTTGTATTAATGATCAACGGCAAACCGTGGGGCATTACCTCCGCGTTCGCTCTTTGGGGAGCGAAATTCGTGCAATTGTTTGGCGTCGATCCAACCGAGTGGGCATATTGGCAGGATCCAGCGAAATTAAAGGCGCTAAAAAGCCCGTTATATCAAGACACAACAACAGTAATGGATATTAGCTTGATGTTCGGCGCGCTATTAGCCGCGGCCTTTGCGGGACGATACGCAAAACCGATTCAATGGAAGCGCCCATCGCGCATGACGATCGGCGCACTTATCGGCGGATTGATGATGGGTTACGGCACTCGTCTTGCGTTCGGCTGCAACATCGGCGCTTACTTCAGCGGCATCGCTTCCTTCAGCGTCCACGGCTGGATCTGGTTCGTGTTTGCCTTTCTCGGCAGCATCATCGGCGTCAAACTGCGTCCATATTGTGCGTATAAAAACTGAAAAAGGACGGAAAAGAGAAAGCGCGAGGGCGCTTTCTCTTTTTTAAATCAGCTTTTGCGGTTTTCGATCTGTTTTCTAGATGAACGAAGAAAAATTACGTATCGCATGATTTGCAGTTAGAAAACGTATAGGGAGAGCATTGACGATCTTCTTGTGCTGTTTATTATCGAAAAAACTGGCTTCCTCCTCGGTAGTGTGCAAGGAGGAAGCCGGTTTCTTTTTGCCGATATCCCGTGGATGAGATTTTTTGCAGATTTTCTCTACTATGCATTAACTAGCGGTACTAATATTAACTCCATTATTCCTAGCGAGTCAACATTTTGTACAGCTTGCTGTTGTTTATGCAACGCATCGCACCTTGTTTAAATATATATAGGAAATAGGAAAGGAGCAGGAGACAACCTATCTCTTTTAATAATACTCGAAATATGGTATAATTTTCAATAAAACCTTTCTTGTAATTAGGTTGTAAGTATGGATCGTTCCTAATTATAAGTGTTTTTTATTAGACAATGATTTTTCTGGATTACCTACTTGATAAATGGAAGTTTGATTAGGAAGTGATCGAATGTTGAAAGAAGTTCATTACAAAAATTGGAAAAGTTTTTCTAATGCAACATTATACATTGATCCGTTAACAGTTTTGATTGGAACGAATGCAAGCGGAAAATCGAATGCGTTGGACGGTATCGCTTTTTTGAGCCGAGTGGTACAAGGAAAAGAGCTACAGACGATTTTATCGGGAGATTCTGCTCTTCTTTTAGAAGCGAATATTCAAGCGATACGCGGTGGTGTTGAATGGGCTGCTAAGCATCCACATTCTTCTTTTACATTAGAAGCGGTCATCGAAGGCGATGAAGAAACAGACTATCATTATAGCATTGAAGTGAGTACAAAATCCGATGTGGAGCTTGTTTCAGAGTCATTAGTGAAAATAGATAGAAAAATGAACAAACGGACAAAATTATTCACTGCTACAGCAGAGGAAGACAGCCCGACGGTTGCTGCTTCAGTTTATAATGGAAGACGCCCAAAAAAGAAACCGTTCAAACGTTCTGTATCGGTTATTAGCCAATTAAAAAACCAAGAAACACATCCTGAAGTGGATGAAGCTATACAACTTGTTGTGCATACATTGGAAAATGTTTTTATATTAGATCCCGCTCCTGCTTTGATGCGTGATTATAAACCGTTTTCCAACCGCCTTGCGAGCAATGCCTCTAATGTAGCAGGAGTGCTGGCGGCATTGCCGAAAGAAGAAAAGAAACAAATGGAAAAATTGCTTTCAAAATACGTCTCCCGCCTTCCGGAAGGAGATGTCCAGCGAGTTTGGGCGGAGCCGGTCGGCCGTTTTAAAACAGATGCGATGCTGTACTGTGAAGAGCAATGGCCGGGAAGCGACAAAAAGTTGATTGTCGATGCGCGCGGCATGTCGGATGGCACGCTACGTTTTATCGGAATTTTGACGGCATTATTGACCCGTCCGAAAGGAAGTCTTATTGTGATCGAAGAAATTGATAATGGCCTACACCCTTCCCGTGCGGGAATTTTAATTGATATGTTAAATGAAATTGGCACCGATCGACAAATTGATATTTTAATGACAACACACAATCCAGCGTTACTCGATGAGTTAGGGCCAGAAATGATCCCGTTTATTATTGTTGCACATCGTTCGATGGAGGACGGGGCAAGTGAATTGACACCATTAGAAGATATTCAATCGTTGCCGAAGCTTCTTGCAGGTGGATCGATTGGCAAGCTAGTAGCAGAAGGAGAAATCGAAGAAACGCTGTCGTGGCAAGGAAGTGAGGAGCGGTGAAGCGAAAAATCCTTGTCATTGATACGTCGATTTTATGCTGCTGGTTGCAAGTTCCCGGCAAAGAAACATGCGGCGCGCAAGGGAACATTTGGGACTACAGGCGTGTGAACGAGCTTTTGACGGAAGAAGAGAAACGTGGGGCACCGTTTGTCCTTCCGCTGGCAACGATCATTGAAACAGGCAACCATATTGCCCAAGCAGCAAAAGAACGATATGAATGCGCGAAAAAGCTTGTTCACATTATACAAAAGGCGTTAGACAAAGAGTCTCCTTGGGCGCAATTTTCCGAGCAAGCAGAGTTATGGACAGCTGATGAATTGCATAAACTCATTTCCGAATGGCCAAAGCAAGCGTCTGAGCGTTTATCGATTGGGGATGCAACGATTAAAACAGTGGCTGAATACTACGCAAGAGTGAATGGATGGGAAGTCGAAATTCTTACCGGCGACGAAGGGCTAAAAGCATATGAACCAGCAAAACCAACAAGAGTGCCAAGGAGACGAAGATCATAAAAAGAAAAATCCTGTTTTCCTCTATCGATTCCTTCCGTTGTCATTTCGCCTAAATAAAATATGAACATTTTCACAAATCACCCTCAGTGCAAGCCTGCGTTCACAAATAGACTTTATTATTAAGGCAGATACATATTGATGGACAACGAGGGAGGGAAAAGCAAATTTTTTTGTTATTCGATTATTAAACAGAAAAGGGAAGCGATTACGTCCACCATCCCATGCATGTTGTTGTGCTGCAGAGGTGGTGTTTTTTATGGATGTATCCAATAGGCTTTTTGCATCACTCTTTTTTAAGAATTATTAGACGTTTCGTCGTTATTTTTGTAAAATATAAGGTAAAAATTACTAGTTTATCATAATAGCAGAAACAGCTTTTAAAGGAGCATTCCAAATGGCGATGCGCGATCTTTATAGTTTCAGATTAATTTTCCGACATAATTACCTGTCCGATGCGTGGGAGCACTTTTTCTGGAAATTGAGCGAGATGCTCCAAGAACGAAACAATCGATTCCCGCAACTCTTTTCGATTGGCATGAAACCGATTGGCAATCACGCTCTCTTTCAGCCATCCCCAAATCCGTTCGACCAAATTTAAATTCGGTGATACGGCGGCAAGAACACAAGAGTTAACTGTTCTTCATTCTCACATAAAAAAGGCTGCAGAATGTTCGCATGATGAATTTTTGCGTTATCCAAGACCATCACGGCATGTTTATCCGGATACTGGCCCAAGGTGTATTGGAGAAATTGCAGAAAAGCCTGTGCATTGCATGGATTGGTTTCCATACAGTGAAATTCCCCCGTTTCGATAGTCACACCGCCTAATAAGCTGACTGTTGCGTGATGTCCATACGCAGGGATTTGTTTTTGGCGCCCTTTAACACTCCATGTGGCCCGTAGAGTTTGGTAATCCCGAATATGGCTTTCATCTTCATAGATGATGACCATGTTGTCGGACAAGTTTTTTTTATGAGTTCCATCTCCTGTTGAAACTCTTTTTGTTTTTGTGGATTGGCCCGTTTGAGGGTATACGCAGGGCGTGTATAGCGAAATTCCCATCGATGAAGCATATCATACCGCCACGGGACATGGTGACAGAAAATTTCTCTTCTAACACCTGTTGAATAATCCGGGTATTCCAGCCCGTTTCAATGCCGTATCCTTCATCGGCAGGAGTGCTTTCTTCCAGCATCTTTCTTCATTCGCGTTCTTCGTCCGGAGACAGATACGGCTTTCTGCCCGGGGCGTATCGATGTTCTAATAACGCCTCCATCCCACCTTGATTAAACTTTTGCACGTAAATCGAAACGGTTTCGCGATGGAGGTTCAACAGCTCAGCGGCTTGGATTCCTAAGTAGCCTTGCATCATGAGACGAATCGCTGCAATTCGTTTCGCTATGTTGGCATTTTTCATTCTGCGTTCCTGTTCTTGAAGACGTTCGATCGTCCAACCGTGATCGTTCGTAATTTGTAATCCTTTTTTCTTCATTGATTAATCCGCTCCTTTTTTTACTCGTTTAGGAGCAGTATAGACAAGAATACAGGTTGATTAAACGTGTCGGAATTTCAAACCGAATTTATATAGTCTTACAAGGGACAAATAATACTCTATGACCAATGCAAGTCTCTCCATTGTCCATTACAAGCGTTTTGCCACTCATGGGTGAAACATGCAGTTAGTGGACAAATGATTTTGCAAAAAGTCTTTATTTCGCTTCTTCCGACAATATTTATCTGATACCTGTTGATCTCCATCCATCTTGCAGAGACTCCACTAATGCTGAGAAGACTTCTGGGTTTAACTTCTCCTTGCTAACGCAAGTTCCGTTGTTCCAATGGAATCTTTTTCTAGTAGTGTTTGCAGAACATTCCATAAGTTTTGGTTCATAATATCTACCTCCAACCAATATTTTTATCAAAATTTTACACTATATTACAATTTATGTCATTATTTTCTGAAAAAATAGGTATTTTCCGCAATCAAATTTGCGGTAAATACGGATGTTTTTTCTTGTTCATTTTGATACAGTAAGGGTGAGTCGACCGGCCGTTCACTTTTAAAGTTTAGGGGGGAGTGATGAAATTGAATAAAAATCTAAAAACAATTGCTATGTCTTTAGGAATAGGCCTAACTTTGTTGGCAGGGGCTAACGTGTATGCGGCAACCCAAACAGGTACTTTAACGTATAAAGACCTAGAGGCTCGTTATAAACTGGATGTCGATTGGAACTGGTTTGATAATGATAATGCAGTAGCTGAAACAAAATTTGTAAATCCTAAGAGTGGCTATAAAGTAGCTGTAAGATTAGAAATGTGGAAAAATGGTAAGATGCAAGGTTATAAATATCAGGAAGATAAAAAATGGGCACAGGTAACATATTCTTGGACAGGAGTTGATGTGTATCAAAGCAGACACTCTATTAATGATGTAAGCACAAACAAAGAGCTTGTTGTTCGTTCGTTGAGAGACGATTAATAGGAATTTTAGGCAAACATAAACGAGTATATTTACTCGTTTATGTTTGCTCGCTCTTTTTTTGAATGACTATTAGTGCCTTAGCTTCTATGAGAGAAGGTGTATCTGTGATTTTCTATTCTATCAAAAATCAATTAAAAGCACATCCCATTACCACTTTTTTTATTGTGTTAGGTTTGTCGTTGTCGGTGTTGATGATTTCAGTAGGAATTTCCAGTATTAACTATTCTCAGCTTCTTGAGCAAGAACAGGCGCATTACCAACCGCGGCATGCCGTAAGCGTAGACATTACCTTTGCCAAAGAACCAAATTGGCAGCACATCTTGGAACTATTTGAAAGTATCGATCCACAGACAGGGGTTATTTTGGAAGATGTGACATTGCCCCATCGTGATGCTATGATGGCGGTTACGCCGGAATATTGGACAAAAGAAGTGGTAGAACGTTTTCCTTTAACGCAAGGGCGGTATTTTACGATCAAAGAGATAAAAAGAGGAGAAAAAGTAGCGCTTGTTGGGAAAGAAAGAATGGAAGACGTTATTATCGAAGGTAGCGAGCAATATCTCATGGCAGGTCGTGACAAATACAAAGTAATTGGAATCATTGGTGTTAAAGGAAAAAAGACAAGGGCGATTGATTATCAAGTGGTTATTCCAATGACGTCTCTTCCTGCTGATACAATTAATAAATTAACAAGTACGAAACAGCTACATTTGACCATTCATAATCCGGTTAAGGATACGTATCCGGATGAAAAAATTATTCGAAACAATATGGAACAGTTGTTTCCTGACACACAAATGGATGTTTCGCCTTACATGAGTAAGACAATGTTCCATGTTGAGCTAAGTGAACGACTCTCGTTGATGGTAATGATTTATTTGTTAGCCATTGTGAATGCCATTAATCTTACTTCTTATTGGATTCAAGAAAGAACGTATGAAATTGGTATCAAAAAGGCGTTTGGTTATAGTAATTATGATATTGTTTCCATGCTTTTCTGGGAGATGTGTTTAATTTCCAGTACATCCGTTATTATTGGATATACGATACAGCTGGCGTTCAACCGTGTTATTGAACAATGGATTGATTATCCTATCAATATTTCCATCACCCATCTATCTACAGCGGTTCTATTTGTTGTGCTTTCAGCCGTGCTAACTATTATTATTCCGGCGATAAAAGCGATTAAAATACAACCTGTTGATGTGATGAATAGAAGATAAAGGCGGTAGAACGATGAAATATGCGAGGATTGCTTTTGCATCCATTGTAAAAAGAAAACTATCAATCTTGTTGATGGCACTCCAGCTTGTCGTCTCATTTTGGATGATTAACTATGCGCTAATTACCATAGATACGCTCAACTATCAAGAAAAACAGCTTTTTTCCATCTCTAAGATGGATGAGTATAAGACAGTGAAGTTGACGATGCCGGATGGGGATGATACTCAGTGGTTTGCGGAGCGGTTTCGGCAATTAGAAACATACATAAAAAGTTTACCAGAAATCAAAGGATACGGATCATTTAACACAACTAGCATCGTACCTCAAGATTTTCCTAAATGGCAAAAATATCAGCAGCGGAATAAGCAATTGTATGCGGGGACAAGAAGAGAAGATGATATTGAGAGTTCAGGCATTATTTATTTCGATTATGATATATATCGCCTGTTCACAAAGTTTGTCGTTATAAAGGGAAGAATGTTAGAAGAAGCAGATTTCCAAAAAGAAAACAACGATGTGATCCCTGTTTTAGTGGGATACGATTATCGTGATGTTTTTCGCATCGGGGACCGTTTTAAAGCTGAAGCCGGTGCAGGAGAAAAAACTATTAAAGTGACGTATGAAGTAGTCGGGATACTTGAAAAGGGAAGTAGATGGCTGTCAGGAAATGACTATTTTGTCAGTCCCGCTGACAACTTGGATCATTTTTTTGTCGCTCCTTTTTTTCCAGAGCAAAGAGAGGGCCGACCGATCAGTGTTGCCGTGCGATTACATAATACGTTCATCCAGCTTCATTCTGAAAAACAATTTAAGGACGTTAAAGAAGCCATTATGAAAAAAGGAAAAGAATTAGGGATTTCTCCTGTTTTGCAAACTGTTCGAAAAGATGTTGATGCTTATCAAGAGAATACCCGTAAAAGCAATCATTATGCTTTAGCTATCGGAACATTTTTTCTCGTAGTGACCTTGATCGGTGTGATTTCTGTAACAATTTCATCGATTCGTGCACGAAAATATGAATTCGGTGTGATGATGGTGACAGGGGCGAGCAAACGAGATATTTCGTTCATGCTGATCATGGAACTGTTTTTCCTTATAGGAATTTCCGCCGTCATCGGTGTCATCGTCAGCTATCTGACCGAAGTCAATAATGATTTTTTAGGCTATAACATCCGGTTAGAGGCCTTTACATGGTGGTTGTATGGGAAAGTAGCGATCATCGCTATATTCATTATACTATTTTCAGCCATTATTCCATTATGGAACATTAAAAAGTTGGAATTACGGGAGTTGGTGGAAGGGAGAGAGTAACGATGGCTCTCATTGAGTTGGAGAAGATTTCGAAAAAGTACGGGAAAGATGAGTACACAACCGTTGCGTTAAAAGGCATTGATCTAAAGGTGCATAATGGTGAATTCGTTTCTATTATGGGTCCTTCCGGATCAGGAAAATCTACGTTATTAAATATTATTGGCTGTATGGATGTGCCAACGGAAGGCATTTATCGTCTTAATGGGATTAATGTAACAACATTGCGTGATAAAGAACTCAGCCAAATTCGAAACAGAACGATCAGTTTTGTCTTTCAGCATTTTGCTCTCATGCATAACTTCACCGTTTTTGAGAATGTCGCTCTTCCGCTGTTTAAGCGGGATATAAGTAAAAAGGAGATAAAAGAAAAAGTGGATTATTATTTAGAGAAACTTGGTATTGCCGATTTAAGAAAAAAGAATGTCTCGAAGTTGTCAGGAGGGCAAAAGCAGCGAGTGGCCATTGCACGCGCAATGGCGGCAGAAACCGATATCGTGCTTGCAGATGAACCAACAGGTGCATTGGATCAAGAAAACGGAGCGAGGCTGATGGAACTTCTTTGCCAAATGAACGAAGAAGGGAAATGCATTATTGTCATCACACATGATGAAAAAGTTGCTTCTTATACGAAACGAATCGTTCGAATTGTCGATGGACAAATCCAATCAGACACGAAGGGGGAAAGACAATGAATAAAAAAGGAATTTGGTCTGTCATTGCGGTCATTATGACAGCGATTATACTTAGTGGATGGTATTATGCTTTTTACAATAAGCAAAATTTTGAATCATCAGCCGAGGGAACATTTCTCCCAGAGGAGTACGAACCACAATACCATGTGTTTGAAGCGACCATTAATGTCGACAAAAACAAATTTGATCAACTGCTCATCGAACATCGTATTGACTTGCGGGAAGGAAGCTTGAAGTATGCATTATATAACCCTAACGGCAAACTGGTTGAAAAAGGGGAAGTGAAGGCGGGGACTCCTTTTGCTAAAACGCTGAAGGTGAAACCAATCAAAGGAGAATGGATGGCAAAATACTATATCAATAAAGAAACGGATGGACACTATCTTTTAAGAATGAAAAGTAGCTAGACTGCTTTTGCAATGCATTAAGAGCATGTTCACAAACGCATAGCGAATGCATAATGCACATAAACAATCCATCATCTTAAGTGATGATTATAATTACCCGTGGTGCTAGTTGCGCTTTAGCGCTCAACTAGCCCAAGTGTAACTAGGAATAGGCTAACAATATTCCATCGAGCGCTACTTCAAATCCGATCATTGAATTCGCTCGAATCTCTGTGATCCGGTATTGGTCAACCAGAACCGAGAACACCGTCTCGATCACTTTGCGTTTTTGTTTGATCCACTGCTCCCATGTCTCAGGAGGACGATGTTTCTGGTTTTTTCGAGACGGAGTCCAAAGCGCCATTTGGTATTCTTCATACAGCTTTTTTTGCAAGTCACGGCTAGTGAACCCTTTGTCCCCGAGGTTATGGGGATGAGGAATTTGGGTCATGACGCTTATATTTATGATCGTTTTGTCGATGCTTTTGCTTATTGTCACTTCATTATTAATTATTTCGAATTTTGAAGTGTTTTTATATAGTTTCAGATTAATTTTCCGACATAATTACCTGTCCGATGCGTGGGAGCACTTTTTCTGGAAATTGAGCGAGATGCTCCAAGAACGAAACAATCGATTCTCTCAACTCTTTTCGATTGGCATGAAACCGATTGGCAATCACACTCTCTTTCATCCATCCCCAAATCCGTTCGACCAAATTTAAATTCGGTGAATACGGCGGCAAGAACACAAGGGTTAACCGTTCTTCATTCTCACATAAAAAAGGCTGCAGAATGTTCGCATGATGAATCTTTGCGTTATCCAAGACCATCACGGCATGTTTGTCCGGATACTGGCCCAAGGTGTATTGGAGAAATTGCAGAAAAGCCTGTGCATTGCATGGATTGGTTTCCATACAGTGAAATTCCCCCGTTTCGATAGTCACACCACCTAATAAGCGAACGGTCGCGTGATGTCCATACGCAGGGATTTGTTTTTGACGCCCTTTAACACTCCATGTGGCCCGTAGAGTTTGGTAATCCCGAATATGGCTTTCATCTTCATAGATGATGACCATGTTGTCGGACAAGTTTTTTTTATGAGTTCCATCTCCTGTTGAAACTCTTTTTGTTTTTGTGGATTGGCCCGTTTGAGGGTATACGCAGGGCGTGTATAGCGAAATTCCCATCGATGAAGCATATCACCAATACCGCCACGGGACATGGTGACAGAAAATTTCTCTTCTAACACCTGTTGAATAATCCGGGTATTCCAGCCCGTTTCAATGCCGTATCCTTCATCGGCAGGAGTGCTTTCTTCCAGCATCTTTCTTCATTCGCGTTCTTCGTCCGGAGACAGATACGGCTTTCTGCCCGGGGCGTATCGATGTTCTAATAACGCCTCCATCCCACCTTGATTAAACTTTTGCACGTAAATCGAAACGGTCTCACGGTGGAGATTCAAGAGCTCAGCGGCTTGGATCCCCAAATAGCCTTGCATAATCAGACGAATGACTGCAATTCGTTTTGCCATGTTTGCTTTTTTCATGGCTCTTTCCTGTTCCTGAAGACGTTCGATCGTCCAACCGTGATCGTTCGTAATTTGTAATCCTTTTTTCTTCATTGATTAATCCGCTCCTTTTTTACTCGTTTAGGAGCAGTATAGACAAGGAGAGGTATTAGTTAAACATGTCGGAAATTCAAGCTGAATTTATATAGAAGCGGAAAAAAATCAAGAAGAGCCGTATTTTGTCTTGCTCGATGAAATGAACCTGGCGAGGGTGGAGCATTATTTCAGCGATGTCCTCAGCGTGATGGAAAGCCGGCGTTGGGAAAACGGGAAAATCGTTTCTTCTAAATTGCTTTCGAAAGAAATGGCGGGACGGGATATTTATCTGCCTGCCAATGTCTATATTATTGGTACCGTCAATATGGATGAAACGACTCATCCTTTCAGCAAAAAAGTATTAGACCGCGCCAATACGATTGAATTCAATCGCGTTCAGCTTGATCATCTCGATTTTTTAAAAGAGTTAAAGCAAGTGGAACCGATGAAGCTGAATCAGGAAGCATTTGCCGCTAAATATTTGCATTTAAAAGACGTGTATCAGCGGTATCCGCATGTTGTCGAAAGAGCAACGAACGAGCTGGTGAAAATCAATACCTATTTACAGCCTTTAGGAGCGCATATCGGCTACCGAGTCCGCGATGAAATTTGCTTTTATCTTGCTTACAACGAAGAAGGAAAGCTGATGGAATTTGAAAACGCGTTTGATCATTGCCTCTTGCAGAAAATTTTGCCGCGCATCTCTGGAAGTGATGCGAGAGTGCAGCGCGCCCTGGAACAACTATTTACGTTCTGCACTGGCATTGAATTGAACGGGGAATACGATGCTTTGCTTGATTTTACATACGCGAAATATCCGAAAAGCGCGGATAAAATTTTGCACATGTTAAGGGGGTTAGCGGACGATGGCTTTACCTCCTTCTGGATTGGCTCGTGAGGATGTAGAGCTGGTTCATATTGAAACAAAACACGTAACCCTCGTGATCAAAGGAAAGCCATATCATGAGCAATACAAAGGACTCCAGCAATACCGTAAACTCGACTTTCACGAATCGATGGAGTTTTTTGTCAAAGGCGAAGACATTTTTGAAGTAAAAATATTTGATATTGATCAACAAAGACTTGTGGAGTGGTCTGCTGGCCACCGCCCGATCTTTTTTGAAAACGGCATTTATCAAATCATCGTTTTTCCGAAAAACGATAGCGAATTAACGTTTTATCATGAACACCCATCGTTAAGAAGAGCGGTCGATCGAATCAGCATCGGCAATCAATATGTGCTAATGGGAAACCTTCATTTTCAAAACGAAGTGGGATTATCCACGTTTGAAATCCGAATGGGAGATAAAGTCCTGTTAGAAGTGACGATCGAAATTTTTCCGACCAAATTAAATTATAAAGAAGACTATCAAAAGCTTCTTCAAGAAGTGAGCGATGAAATTTATAATCTCGCGTTTCATTTTATTAAGAAAACGTATCAGCGGGCGAAAGCAAAACTAGACGGCACTCCTTCCCGAAGTGAATTTTTCCGGCTGATGGAGGCGCATTTTTACGACTTCCTCCAAGCCATTCGGCAAATCGAGCGGCAGCCGCACCATCAGCTTGTGACGACCCATGTAAAAACGAGAGGAGACCAGCTTGGCCGTTTGGACCAACAGGGAAGAAACTATTTGCGGAAAAGACCGCACTTATTTTGTGAAGTCCATAATGGAATAAGGATTCAACACCGTTCACTGATGCCGGTATCCGGCTTAAAAGCGAAAAAAGAATTGACGTATGATACGCTAGAAAACCGGTTTGTCAAATGGATGATGACACGTCTAATCGATAAATTGCAAGATTTATGGGAAAAGGTGCAGTCGAAAAACAAACGATATGAAGTGGAAGCCGATCCGGATTTACTTACGAAAATCATGAATATGAAACGCGCGCTCGAAGCGAAAACAAACAATGCGTTTTGGAGAAAGATCGGGAAACTCGACCGTTCTATTATGAGCCTCGTCTTGCAAATGGCGCCGGGATATCGTGATGCGTATCAAATTTTTTTGATCGTAACGCGAGGCCTTGCACTGCAGGGGAAGCTATATCAAATGTCCGTCAAAGACGTGTCGACATTGTATGAGTATTGGACGTTTCTGAAGCTAGGACAACTGTTAGGCAAAAAGTATAAACTGGTCAGCCAGGACATTATTCAAGTGAATCGAACGGGGCTGTTCGTCAACTTGGAAAAAAACCGTTCCGCAAGGCGGGTATACGAACATCCGCACACGGGTGAAAAAATTATTTTGACGTATCAAAAATACGAAGGAAGGCTGCCGACCATTCCGCAAATTCCGGATACGATGCTGTCGATCGAAAAGAAAGGGAAAGATTATACGTTCAATTACATTTTCGACGCGAAATATCGTATCGATTTCGCAGTGGAGGGAAGCGGCTACCAAAAACGCTATCAAATTCCTGGTCCAATGGAAGAAGACATCAATACGATGCATCGTTACCGCGATTCGCTCGTTGTCCGCCACAACGGTCCTTATGAAAGAACCGCCTTTGGCGCTTATGTGTTATTTCCTTGGTACGACGAGGACAGTTATCAAGAGCATAAGCTGTACAAAAGCATTAATGAAGTCAATATCGGCGGCCTGCCGTTTTTGCCAAACGCGACTCGGTTAGTCGAACAATTAATCGAGCGGCTGATTGAAAAAAGCCCGGAGGAACTGCAAAAAGAAGGAATTTTACCGCAAGGAATTATGGAAGAATGGCGGTCTTCTTTCGATGAAAAAGTGCTTGTCGGCATGGTCCCTAGCGCGCAAAACTATTACGCCCATCTGAAACACCGGTTTTATCACATTCCGGTCAAACGGCTGAAAAAAGGCTGGCAGGAAGCGAAATACGTCGCTCTTTATCCAAAACAAGGAGCGGCGCCGGAAAACGGGGTCACGTGTTACGGAAAAATCGCTGACGTAAAATTTGTCGAGCGCTCCGAGATCAAAGAGCTGCCAAAAAACAGTATCGAACAATACGTCCGATTTGAAATCGAAAGCTGGCATTTCTTACCGAACGTCATCAAACCGGTCGGCTACGGCATATCTGTCTACACAATGACCGCGTTAAATACATTAAAAGAAGCGAAAGAACTCCCTGAATTGTTTATGAAATCGAAAGAAGAAATCGCTTTATGGAGAATGCTGCGGAGACTGTCCGACCGCATCCGCTTTGACCTTGATGACCGATACTTGGATAAAGCGTCTAAAATTACAGCGTACCGCATCAAAGATATTGTCATAAAGCTCGAAGGAGGGCAACTGGTTATCACAAGAGGAACCGAACTCAAAACGCTTCCGATTGATGCTTTGCTCAAACAGCCGTCGATGGTGTTTAAGGAGATGGTGAGACTGATGGATAGCGATAAAACTTAAAGAAAATAGCACCAACGGAGGGAATAATCATGAAACACTTGCAGCAAAAAATCATTGAGTTTCGCGATGCGCGTAATTGGAAACAGTTTCATACACCAAAAGAATTAGCGATTTCATTGTGCCTAGAAGCAGGAGAGTTGCTGGAAAATTTCCAATGGAAAAGCAGCGAAGAGGCTATAAAAACAAACTTGGAAAATATAAAAGACGAAATTGCCGATGTAGTCATTTATGCGCTCCTGCTTTCACACGAATTAGGGATTGACCTAGAAAAAGCTATTATAGATAAAATAAAGAAAAATGAACAAAAGTATCCAATTGAGAAAGCGTTTGGGTCAAAAAAGAAATATACAGAATTATAAAATTGAAATAAGTATTGGTTGGTTTGTTAGATGCATGTTCGCTGTTCCAATTGGAATCATGATCGTGTCCACCCCTTGGAGAGTTATTTTTTGGTCACACTGTATATGACTTCTAAGGTGGTGGATTTTTTATGTGCATTTATGCATGAGATTATGCGTTTTGCAACACGTTCTAGGAGGCAAAAAAGGTATATAAAAATAGATTCATGATAGAGAAAAAATAAAAAAGTCTTGGATTAATCAACTAAAAGGGGCATCGTAAAATTCGTTTTGCCTAGAAAAGCTGACTAGCGTTCACTAAACGGGAGTCGGCTTGTTTTTTTATTATTGGACGAGTTAGGAAGATT
This sequence comes from Parageobacillus galactosidasius, assembly GCF_002217735.1. Lineage (NCBI taxonomy): Bacteria > Bacillati > Bacillota > Bacilli > Caryophanales > Anoxybacillaceae > Parageobacillus > Parageobacillus galactosidasius. Next base: position 1,638,102 of record NZ_NDYL01000001.1, read on the forward strand.
TGATTATATTACGACAAAATCCGACAACATTCTTTCTTATTATTTTAGTAAAATAAGACTATGTCATTAACGATTGAAGGAGCATGGATCGCATGGGATCTAAAGGAATGATTGACAATAAGCAGAGTGGTTTAGTGGGGGATGTTTTAAAAGAATATATAACTAAAGGAAGTAAGCTGTCGATTGCCGCGGCCCATTTGACATTATATGCGTTTGTGGAGCTGAAAAAAGAGCTATCACAACTCGATGAATTCCGTTTCATTTTTACAGAGCCTGCTTTTGTGCGCGGAGACCGTTCGTTAAAAGGACTAATGGAGAAAAACGAAGCGGCACTGTATGGAGTGGAAGAAGAACGAAAATATAAAGTAGAGTTAAATCAAGCATACATAGCCAAAGAATTAGTGAAATGGCTGAAACGAAAAGCACAAATTAAATCAGTCACCAATCAGCGCATTCAAGGCGGTTTGTATCATGTCAAAAACAACGATGGAACGCAAATCGGCTTAATCGGCGGTGCGCCGTTTTCCAGCCCAGGTCTAGGCTACAGCAACTCTTCCAATATTTATATTAACCATATTGTCGACGATGAGCATTCAAATACCCAACTGCTTCGTCAGTTTGACGCCATTTGGCAAGATGAACAAGCACTGCAAGATGTGAAAGACGAAATATTGCGGCGCTTAGAAGTGATGTATAAAGAAAATTCGCCAGAGTTCATTTACTTCATGACTCTCTACAATCTATTTAAAGGCTTCTTGCAAGATGCGAAAAACTACGAATCGCTACAAACAAGAACGGGATTTGAAAATACGGTCATTTGGAACAAACTTTACGATTTTCAGCGCGATGGGGTAATTGGCGCCATCAATAAAATCGAAACGTATGGAGGATGCATTATCGCCGACAGCGTCGGGCTCGGAAAAACGTTTGAGGCGTTAGCGGTCATTAAATATTACGAACTGCGCAATCATCGCGTTCTCGTGCTGGCACCAAAAAAATTAAGGGAAAACTGGGCGATTTATCGTTTAAACGATAAGCGCAACATTTTGGCGGAAGACCGCTTTTCCTATGATTTGCTCAACCATACCGATTTATCGCGTGAGCGCGGATATAGCGGCGATATTAATTTGGAGCATGTGAATTGGGGAAATTATGACCTAGTCGTTATCGATGAATCACACAACTTTCGCAATAATGATCCGCGCAACGATCGGGTGACGAGATATTCCCGCTTGATGAACGACATTATTAAAGCGGGAGTGAAAACGAAAGTGTTAATGCTTTCTGCCACCCCTGTCAATAACAAGCTTGATGACTTAAAGAACCAGATTGCTTTCATTACGGAAGGAAATGACAAAGCGCTAGCGGAAACGGCGAACATCAAAAGCATCAGCCAAACGATCCGCCGCGCGCAGTCGCAATTCAACAAATGGAGCAATCTTCCCGAAGAAGAGCGGACCACTGAGCGGTTGTTAGATGTGCTAAACTGGGATTATTTCACCTTGCTTGACTCATTAACCATTGCCCGTTCACGCCGCCATATTGAAAAATATTACAATGTGAACGCGATCGGCTCGTTTCCGACCCGCCTGAAGCCAATCAATATTAAAGAAACGATTGACGACAAAGATGAATTTCCGCCGCTGGAGAAGATTAATAATGAAATATTGCGGTTGCGATTGGCGGTATATTCGCCGATGCAATACATCTTGCCTCATAAAAAAGCAGTTTATAGCGAAAAGTACGATACGAAAGTAGCAAACGGAAGAATTTTTAAACAAACCGACCGGGAAAATAACCTTGTCTATTTAATGAAATCCAACTTGTTGAAACGATTAGAAAGCAGCATTCATTCCTTTTCTTTAACATTGGAAAACATCATTCATCAGATTGATTCGCACATTCAAAAAATCGATCACTATGACCCTAAAAACGAAACGATCGGAGATATTAACGATATAGATATGGAAGATCCAGACTTAGAAGACGCGTTAATTGGCTCGAAAGTGAAAATTTTCATCAAAGATATGGACTTAATCCGCTGGAAGCAAGATTTATTATATGACCGCGAAATTTTAGCGAAGTTGCTTGTCCAAGCGCGAAAAGTAACGCCAGAGCGTGATAAAAAATTATTGGCATTGAAAAAAGTCATTCAAAACAAAATTGAGAATCCGATTAACGGCCAAAACAAGAAATTGCTCATTTTTACTGCGTTTGCGGATACGGCGAAATATTTATATGAAAACTTGCACAAGTGGATTTATCGCCATTTTGGTTTGCACTCTGCCGTAGTAACTGGCTCGGATCATCCAAAAACTACATTAAAAATGAAAAAAGTCGACTTCAATAATGTCTTAATGAACTTTTCACCTATTTCGAAAGAGCGGGCAAAAGTAATGCCCGAGATGAAAGAGGAAATTGACATACTGATCGCTACCGACTGTATTTCCGAAGGGCAAAACTTGCAAGACTGTGATTATCTCGTTAACTATGATATCCATTGGAATCCGGTCCGTATTATTCAACGTTTTGGTCGTATCGATCGGATTGGCAGCAAAAATGAACGAATTCAACTCGTTAACTTCTGGCCATCGATAGAACTTGATGAATATATTAATCTCGTCAACAGGGTAAAAGACCGAATGACGATTCTCGATATTTCTTCCACCGGGGAAGAAAATGTTATTGCCGACAACAGCAATGAAATGAAAGATTTGGAATACCGCCGCAAACAACTCGAAAAACTGCAAAACGAAGTCATTGATTTAGAGGACATTTCCGGAAATATTTCTTTAACCGATTTTACGTTAGACGACTTCCGCATGGATTTATTAAATTTTATGAAGGAACATAAAGAAGCGGTGGAAAAAGCGCCGCTAGGGCTTTTTAGCATTACCGTGAACAAAAATGAAAAACTAAAAGACGAAATTAAGCCTGGGGTTATTTTCTGTCTAAAACAAATCGATCACGTCACATCATCGAACGAACAAAACGCGCTCCATCCATATTACTTAGTGTACGTACGGGAAGACGGCACGGTGTTGTATAACCATGTCCACGTAAAGAAAATTTTGGATTTATACCGTTCGTTATGCAACGGAAAAAAAGAAGTGGAGTGGGATTTATACGAAGCGTTTTACCAAGAGACGAAAAACGGAAAAGACATGGGGCAATATAAGGCGCTGCTGGAGAAAGCGGTGGAAGATATCGTTGGCAAAATCGATCAGCAAATAACGCTGAACATATTTAGCCTCGGAAACTTGGACAGCTTAGTGACGAACGCGAATACGAGTTTGCAAGACTTTGAAATTATCTCTTATCTTATCATTGAAGGGTGAGAGCGGTGGCTGGATTCACATTTTATGCTAGAATAGGGCTGGACGATAAAGTCCGCCCTTTACATAAGAAGTTGGATAAAAAAATGTTTTACGATTTCGCCGATTTAACGAAAAAGGAAAAAGACTATATTACGAAATACATCGATCGGATCGAGCTAACGTATTTACTGACTCCGAGTGTGGTGAATATCCAGCCATTCATCAATGAGGATTACCATTACGAAGGAGTTATGTTTATCACGATTCGATTAAGAGACGAAACAAAGGACTCCCATCTTCCTGTCATTGGAGAGATTATTCAAGGAGCATTGCCAAACCCTGTCGTCATTGTATTTGAAAAAGAAGGAAATATTCAGGTTGGTACGTGTTTAAAGCGATTGAACAAAATCGATAAAACACAAGTTGTTTTAGAGGAATTTGCGTATACTCCGTGGTTTTCATCCAACAGTGATGATGAAGCGGTTCAGCAATTTATTGATGCGGTTCACATAACAGCGCTATCTTTTTCCCACTTCTTTCGGTTTTATCAAGACATTCATATCGCGGTACAGGCGTTTCAGCACGCGAAAGCGGTCGGCGCGTTTTACATTGCTACTGACGAAGAATCGCGTCAACTGATTGCGCAAATTGAACAAGCGGAAGCGGAAATTGCGAAATGGAAAAACAAGATTAAAAAAGAAACGCAGTTTAACCGGAAAGTAGAGTATAACATGAAAATTCAACAGCTAACGAAACAAATCGAGCAGTGGAAACAACAGTTACAATGAAAGGGGAAGCATGATGGAAAAACTAGATGGAAAATCGATGGATATTGTAAAAGCGAATATCGAGGCGTTAAAGCAACTATTTCCGGACGTGGTCACCGAGGGAAAAATCGATTTTGAAAAACTAAAACTGATTCTTGGGGAAGAGATCGAAGCACGCAATGAAAAATATGAATTCACATGGCATGGCAAAACACAGGCGATGAAACTCGCGCAAACGCCGTCCACCGGCACGCTGCGGCCGGATAAAGCATCCAGCAAAAACTGGGATACGACTGAAAATCTCTATATTGAAGGGGATAATTTAGAAGTATTGAAGTTATTGCAGAAATCGTATTTTGGGAAAGTAAAAATGATATACATTGATCCACCTTACAATACAGGTCACGACTTTGTTTATAAAGATGATTTTCGCGATAACATAAAAAATTATAAAAAAATAACGGAGCAAAATAAGAAGGCAAACACTGAATCTAATGGTAGATATCACACGGATTGGTTGAATATGATGTATCCAAGATTGAAATTAGCAAGAAATCTTTTAAGCGAGGATGGTGTAATCTTTATTTCAATTGATGATAATGAGTATATGAATTTAAAAAAAATTTTAGATGAAATATTTGGTGAAGATAATTTTATCGCAACTTTTGTTTGGAGGCGGAGAGCCTCTTCTGCAATGGCTGATAAATTAGTTTCAAAAGATCATGAATATCTTTTGTGTTATCAAAAAAGTAATTTTTCAGCATTTAACGGACTTGAAAAAGATTTCAGTAATTTTACTGTAGATGAGCAAATTCACTGACATAAATTGACAACTAAACAAAAAAGGAGACATGAACCCGATTCCTTGGTTAGAATAGATGTACCACCAACTATCCACAAGGAGGTTCATGTCTCATGAATAGCGATGGATTTTCTCTTCCGAAATAATTCACAAAAAATTTAGCACATTCTTTCAGAAAAGGGGAGAGGGCTTTCTGAAGGAATGTGCAAAAAAATGGCTCTTTTGTTCCGAAATAAAGTGATAATTTACATCTATAGCTCATTATATGGTGGGTTTATTGATTTGGTCCAAAAATTTGAATTAGAAGCATTGGAGCAATTTTTTAAATCGAAAAGATGTAATCTTGTAATATGTTTTGAAGACTCTTGGAATTTTGTGTTTTTGTCAATAATAAATTGAGCCAGAGCGATCACTTCAAAAGTGAGCCACTTTTAGAATCAGAGTTTCCATAAATGGGAGGGGATGGGGGTTTGGATTACTTGCCCCTAGGGGCAAGTAATCCAAACACTTCGCGCGCGTCTGGCTACCACTCCCCATTTTCCCTCTGTTTCATACTTTGACGGAAACGATAAGATTCTCCGTTAAGCAGAAGAATGTGCGAACGGTGAGTGAGCCGATCAAGCAACGCTGCTGTCATCTTTTCATCCCCAAAAATGTTCGTCCATTCTACAGATTCAAGATTGGTTGTAATGATGACACTCGCACGTTCATAGCGATTGGAAAAGAACTGAAATAATAGTTCTGCTCCTGTTTTAGAAAAAGGGATATATCCTAGTTCGTCCACGATGATCACATCATATTTGAGCCACTTCTTCTCAAACGCGCCAAGTTTGTGCTCTTCTTTAGCGATTAGCAGCTCTTCCACTAGCCCGGAAGCCGTAATGAATTTGGTTTTGTAGCCATTTTGGATCATGTCGATTCCAAGCCCAATAGCTAAATGGGTTTTCCCTGTACCACTATCCCCTAGAAAAATAATATTCTCTTTTCTCTCTACAAACTCCCCTTTTGCGAGTGTGAGAAATCGGTTTCGATTTAAACTTGGCATGAAGGTAAAATCGTACGTGTCTAACGCTTTATGAACGGGAAAGGCTGCTTGTTTGAGCCTTCGTTGCCGTTGATTTTCCTCTCTTGCCTGGACTTCTGCTTCTAAGAGTGCCAATAAATATTCTTCGTACCGCAGATTTCTTTCCTCTGCCTCTCTTGCGAGAGAGCGATATTGTTTCGCAATCGCAGGCATTCTCAATTGCTTCGTGATATGGTCTAAAAGAATTTCTGTTGTCATTTCATCTGACCTCCCGCGTTAATTGTCCGTATTGAGCTACATTTGCCTTTTGAACTTTGTAATCCAGTAGGCTTACAGGCGTTTTCTCCTCGGATAGAGCTTGAACTTGCAAGCGGTTATTCGTCAGCTTTTGAATGATGTCATGGACGACTTCATACCGATAGACTTGCGTTTGTTCAGCTTCCCGTAATGCTTGTCTCAATGTTTCCATACCGATTTCCCGATGAAGAGGAGGAGTCGGATAAATTTACGGTCTCCCGCGGCTCCTTCCTGTTCCCTCATTTTTCGGTGAAAACGCCGAAACACATCCGGAATGTCAGATGATTGAAAGGCATGGGCATCCCGAATCGCTCGCGGTTTTTTTATGAATGCCTCCAGATAATGATCCAAATGGGTGATCATCTGGTTTCGTTCGTAAGAACGAGGATGTTCAGCGATCACTTGATTTTGAGCCACAACGATCACACGATCGACAAAAATTTTTGCCCATACCGCTTGGCCTACATAGCTGCAAGGGACAGAATACTGATTGGTCTCCACTGTAATTAAAGATGTCTTGTTCACCTGGCAAGAGACCAACCGGCAAGCTTCAAATTTCTTCTCAGGAAGTGGATGTAGATACTCCTTTTCTTTCGCCCACATTTGCGCAACCATCTTTTTGGTGTACGGAACGGTTTTTTCTTCCGCCTCTCGCAAACACCAGCCCAATAGATATAAGCATTTAATTCCTCCAGCGATTGTACGTCCGGAAGCGGAACAAGGGCGTTTCTTCTCACATATCCAACCGTCACTTCCACTCGTCCTTTTTCATTCCCGGAACGCACATTGCAAAACTCTGCTTTAAACAAATAGTGGGTTTGTAAAGCGAGAAACGCATCCTGTTCTAGCCGATCTCTCCCTTGGAGTATTTTTACGACAGCCGTTTTTAAGTTATCAAATCCCCCCTCTATCGGTACTCCTCCAAAGAATTCAAACGCATGGACAAAGCCATCTAGGAAAGCCACTTGTTTCTCGTGCAGGTAGGCTCGTACAAATCGCATCCGACTTGCCGAAAGTTGCATACAAAAGAGGTAAATCCGTTGTGTTCGCCCCTGTAGAATAATATCCGCCTCTCCCCAGTCGAATTGGAATTGGTGGCCGAGTTGAAAATCAAGGGGGATAAAGACTTCCTGCAGCTTTTTCTTGCGTTTGGCCACAACCTTACGGATGTTGGATTCAGATCCTTTGAAATCGTACTCATCGACCAATCTTCGATAAATCCTAGCAGCTGTATGACGTTGTTTGCCCCATCGTTTTAGATCGTCTTCGAGCCATTGATCAATAATGGGCAAGACTCGCTTTGTTTCATCGGAGTATTCCTTCCCACTATAGCTGTTCTGCCGACGAATGGTGGTCGGAGCCTCATTCTGTTTGAGATATTTGCTTACGGTATTTCTTGAAATCCCTAATTTTTGGGCAATTTGTCGTTGGGATAGCCCTTCTACCTCATGTAAGAATTTGATATAATGAAATTGAGCCATCTTGATCATCCTTTTTTCTCTCCCTCTGATGAAAAGTTTCGGCACTTTACCATCATAAGGGGAGATAATGAAAATTGGAAATCAGGTGGCTCATTTTTTATGTGATCGAACCCTTCAAAAGTGGCTCAATTTTAAATTATCAAATACAAATTGTATTTTTGGTCATTGTATATATGAAGTACAGTTTTTCAAAACGGCAAATCCCAAAAAGAGAGGAGAAAGGAAATGACTAACATTTTGTCACAGTTAGATTATTACATAGAAAGATACGAATCAGAAGTCAATGTTGATGAGCGAGTAAAGCGAGCGGATGAGCTTCTTGAGGAATTTCAACAAAAATATTCATTGGATCGGTTTAAGACGATGACGTTGAGCGAATATGCTCTTGGGAAAGGGGGAGAAACATATAGCTGGTGGATTGAATATTACTCAGATGCTTTAGGAAGTATTAAGGGTGGAAATGCGAAGAAACATATTATTTATTACAGTAAGGATAAAGAAGAATGGATTTTTCCAGATCAATTTACCAATGAATTGGAAGCATGGGAAAAACTTCGGAGTGATTTTATCCAATTAATCGAACAATTTGGCGAAGGAATTGATAGCAGCAATCTATTATATCGTTCTAACATGGTAAAAACAAAAACACTTTATCTATTGAGTCAGTCAAGATTTTGTGGGAACTTTTTTGGTTCGCTGAAAACAGGTGTAAGTCATAGATTGGCGAACCATTTTTTTGAATTTTATCCGTAAGCGCTTTCGAACTCTCATCCCTTGCCATGACAGCGCACCCATGGACTGTTAGATATCGACAAAAATTCAAAAGTATGTGATGAGTTTTGTCGAAAAATATTTTTTTGGCACCCCTAAGATGCCAAGAAACCTTGATATATCAACATTTATAGAGGGAGGAAAATCAATTTATGAAAAAGGGTGGTATTTTAAATCCAAAAATTAACCAATTAATTTCTGAAACAGGTCACACAGATATGATTGTGATAACGGATGCTGGTTTGCCGATCCCCGAAAATGTAACACATCGCATTGATTTAGCTCTAAAGGAAGGAGTGCCAGGGTTTTTAGAAACACTTGATACGGTTCTAGCAGAATTACAAGTCGAGAAGGTGATTTTAGCTGAAGAGGTAAAAACCATTAGCCCAGAAATGAACGAAGAAATTTTAAAGAGATTTCCGAACATCCCTGTGGAATATGTACCGCATGTTGAATTTAAGCAAAAAACAAAGAGTGCAAGGGGCTGCATTCGAAGCGGTGAATTCACTCCTTATGCGAATGTCATTTTAGTGGCTGGGGTTGTTTATTGAATTTGACATCAGATTACTCAGAAAGAGGGGGAAACAGTGGGTAAAACTTTATTAGAAATGAAAGAGATTACAATGGAATTTCCAGGAGTGAAAGCTCTTGATAAAGTTTCTATTAAAGTACACGAATCTGAGATACTTGCTTTATTGGGGGAAAATGGGGCTGGAAAATCCACGTTGATGAAAGTATTGGCTGGAGTGTATCAACCAAGCAACGGACAAATTTTTATCAATGGCGTACCAGTGAAGATTGAAAGTCCTAAGCATTCGCAAAATTTGGGAATTAGTATTATCTATCAAGAATTCAACTTAATTCCATATATGAGTATTGCCGAGAATATATTTATAGGACGAGAGCCACGTAAAATAAAAGGAGTCTTAAATCGAAAAAAGATTAACGAAGAAACAAGGCGGTTGCTAGATAAAGTGGGACTAAAGCATTTGTCGCCGGATTCATTGATTTCTGAATTATCCGTAGCTGAACAACAACTAGTTGAAATTGCAAAAGCGCTTTCTTTCGACTCTAAAATTATCATTATGGATGAGCCCACAGCGGCCCTAAATGACGAAGATACTAATAAACTATTAAACATTATGAGAGACTTAAAGCAACAGGGAATGGGAATTATTTTTATTACACATCGATTAGAAGAAGTAGAAGCAGTAGCCGATCGTATCTCGGTTCTAAGAGATGGACAGTACATAGGAAGTGAACTAATAAAAAACGTGACTAGAGATGATATGATCAAAATGATGGTAGGGCGTGAGCTCACAGATTTATTTCCAGAAAAAGTGGATGCTACCGATGAAGTCGCACTTGAAGTAAAAAATTTAAATGTACCAAGGACTCTCTACGATATTAATTTTACTGTACATAAAGGTGAAATAGTAGGTATTGCAGGATTGATGGGATCCGGAAAAACAGAATTATCCAGAGCTTTATTTGGATTATACAAAAACATGAAAGGGACTGTAAAAGTTTATGAGAAAATAGTTAGAACTCCAAGGGAAGCCATTGACGCAGGAATAGCATTAGTGACAGATGATAGAAAACAAGAAGGTCTTGTTCTTGGATTATCTGTTTACGAAAACTTGCTTTTACCTGCTTATCGCAAAATATCCAAATTCGGCATTTTGCAAAAAAGAAAGAAGGACGAAATTGTGAATCGTTGGATTAAAGACTTAAAAATAAAAGTTCACGATCCGAAAGTTGAAGTGAAAACATTGAGTGGAGGAAATCAACAAAAAGTTGTATTAGGAAAGTGGCTTCAAATGAACCCGAAAGTGTTGATTCTGAATGAACCGACTAGGGGGATTGATGTTGGAGCCAAAGCTGAAATTTATCAAATAATGAAAAGGTTTACAGAGTATGGTATAGCGATTATTTTGATTTCTTCTGAAATGCCAGAGTTACTTGGCATGAGTCATCGGATTTTAGTAATGAATGAAGGTAGAATTACAGCAGAGCTAAAAGACGTAGAAGCTACTCAAGAAAAAATTTTTTATTATGCCTCTGGGGGTGGGGTGAATGTATAGTGTACCTACTGTAAAAAAAGAAGATAAAAAAATAAGTAGCAACTGGATGAACCTTATCGAAAAATATCGCGTTTTACTAATTTTTATCGTTTTATGTTTAATTGCGGGAACACTGTCTGATGTTTTTTTCACAATGAATAATGTTATGAACGTGTTAAGACAGGTTTCCATTGTTGCCATCATTGCAAGTGGTATGACCCTTGTCATTCTTATTGCGGGAATTGATTTGTCTGTTGGTGCAGTGATGGCTTTTTCGGGAGCTATTTTAGCCGGTATATTAACGGCTGGTTTACCACTTCCAGTTGCTGTATTAGCAGCTTTAGGAATTGGACTCCTATTTGGGGTTTTTAATGGATTCGTTGTTGCTAATTTTGGAGTACCGTCTTTTATCGCTACTCTTGCGACCATGGTTATTGCGCGTGGTATGACCCTTGTTTATACAAATGGCTATCCATTGGTTATTAGTCACGAAACATATCGCTTTATAGGAAATGGAAACTTTTTAGGAATTCCAATTCCTATCATTATCATGTTTTTTATATTCGGGTTTATGTATTGGATGCTTAAATGTACAAGTTTTGGTCGTTATATCTATGCGATCGGCGGTAATGAAGAAACTGCTATATTAGCAGGAATTAATGTTAAAAGAATTAAAATTGCTGTTTTTGGTATTGCTGGTTTATTATCGGCCTTATCTGCTATCATTTATACCTCAAGATTGATGTCTGCACAGCCAAATGCGGGAACTGGCATTGAGTTAGATGCTATAGCAGCTGTTATTATAGGGGGAACTAGTTTAGCAGGTGGAAGGGGAGGAGTGGCAGGGACGTTAATTGGAGCTCTTATTATGAGCGTATTAGATAACGTTTTAAATTTAATGAACGTGTCTCCTTTTTATCAAAGTATTGCTAAAGGTCTTGTTATTTTAATAGCTGTTTTGGTGGATAGTAAGTTTTCAAAAATAAAAAAATAAAGCTATGGGGGTAGAGGAGATGAAAAAAATCTTTTCAATGTTGACCATTCTTGTGGTTATTGTAGCTCTTGTTGGATGTAGTATGGATAAGGAAACTAGTAGCACAACCAATGCAAAAAAATCTTCTCATGACGGTTCTTTAAAAGTAGGTTTATCTATGAATACATTAAATAACCCTTTCTTCGTTGCTGTTAAAGAAGGCGCAGAAGCTCAAGCGAAAGAAAAAGGAGTAGAATTAGTTGTGACAGATGCACAAAACGACCCAGGTAAACAGTTAGCAGATGTAGAAAACCTTTTACAACAAAATATTGATATTTTAATTATTGACCCTGCAGATAGTGATGCGATTGCTGAAGCAGTTCGAAAAGCAAATGATGCAAAAATTCCCGTATTCACAATTGATCGCCAATCAAATGGAGGAAAAGTCGTTACTCATATCGGATTTGATGCGATTAAATCAGGAAAGATCGCAGGTAACTTTTTAAAAAAGGCTTTAAATGGAAAAGGAAAAATTGTTGAGATCCAAGGAATTCTAGGAACGAATGTAGCGCAATTAAGAAGTAAAGGATTTAATGAAATTATGGAGCAAACTCCTGGATTTGAGGTAGTAGCAAGACAATCAGCAAACTTCGATCGTGGTCAGGCGTTAAAAGTGATGGAGGACATTCTTCAAGCACATCCAGAAATTGATGGGGTTTATGCTGCAAATGATGAAATGGCACTAGGTGCTTTAGCCGCTATTGAGGCTGCAGGACGTCTTGACGAGATTGTAGTAATTGGTTGTGACGCTGTAGATCCTGCTTTAGAAGCAATTAGACAAGGAAAATTAGAAGCAACGATTGCAGAACCGCCTTTCTTCCTTGGTAAAGAAGCTATTAACACAGCATTAAAAATTTCGAAAGGTGAGAAAGTAGAAAAAGAAGTGATTTTAGAGTCCACTTTAGTGACTAGAGAAAATGTTGATCAAGTAAAGACTAAATAATTTTATCCAGGGGGATAATTATGACAAAGATCGTTGTAGTTGGAAGTTATGTAGTCGATTTAATGTGCAGAACACCACATTTTCCAAAACCAGGGGAAACGGTACTCGGTGGTCCATTTAAAATGGGTCCCGGTGGGAAAGGTGGGAACCAAGCAACGGCTGCAGCTCGTTGTGGGGCTCAGGTGACCTTTATTACAAAAGTAGGTCAAGATATATTTGGAAAGGAAGCGTTAGAACATTTTCAGAAAGAAGAGATGAATACAAAGTTTATTAAGGTGGATTCCGAAGAACCGACAGGTACGGCACTTATTACTGTTGATAAAAATGGTGAAAATAGCATAGTTGTTGCTTTAGGAGCATGTGGGAAAATTACTGAAGCAGATGTAATGGAAGCAGAAGAAGTCATAAAAGATGCAAATATTGTTTTACTGCAGTTAGAAACAAGTATTGAAGCTGTTGTGACATCCGTGAAGTTAGCACAGAAATACAATGTACCTGTCATTTTAAATCCTGCACCTTACCAGGAGTTCCCAAAAGAAATTCTTAAGTACATTAGCTATATCACTCCGAATGAGACGGAAGCTTTCGAGTTGAGTGGTATAGAAGTGAAAGATCCTCAGACAGCGTTAGAGGCGGCCAAAAAGATTTATCATATGGGAGTTCAATCTGTCATTATAACAATGGGGGGACAAGGAGCATTTCTCTATACTGGAGAGAAAGAAGGGAAATTTATTCCGAGTTATAAAGTGGAGGCAATTGATACGACGGGAGCTGGAGACGCCTTTAATGGTGGGTTAGCCTATGCATTAAGCAAAGGAAATTCAATTATAGAGGCTGTGCAGTTTGCTAATAGTGTAGCTGCTTTGTCTGTAACAAAAATTGGGACTGCGCCAGCTATGCCATATAAAGAAGATATTGAAAACTTTTTAAGAGGAAAAGGATTGTTGGTTCCATGACAGAAATAAATTGTATGATTGATCATGCATAGGGAGCTAGAAAAATTGTATTAAAAAACGGACATTGTATGTGTCCGTTTTTTTAATGTTATGTGTTGAGAAAATAACTTATAAGTGTAATCAACAGTGATAAAATGGCTCTTACATATATTTGGTGAATGGCTTCCTATCATCCTTATTGTACAGTATACTTATATGGAAATTATATGTACCCGTGGTGCTAGTTGAGTCTTAACGCTCAACTAGCCCAAGAACAACAAGCGAGTAAGCCAGTAAAATACCATCCAGTGCCGTTTCAAATCCAGAAACCGAGTTCGCTCGAATCTCGGTGATCCGAGGAGCATTCCTGTTAGAAAGGTTTTCGGGGACTTGAAAGAAAAAAGCCCTCTTGGTATGATGCAGGGGTGTCAACAAACACCTAACATCAGACCAAGGAGGACTATACAATGAATTATACACAAAATCGCAAAATTGAACAAGTCACCGACCAAACGTTAGTGATTGGAATGGACATTGCCAAACAAAAACATTATGCGTCAATGGTTGACGCACGAGGTCGGGTGCTGAAGAAGCTGTTTCCTGTGATTCAATCGAGATCCGGATTTGAACAGTTCTATGCGTCGATACAAGAAGCGATGAAGGAATTTGGCAAAACCGAAGTCATCGTCGGAATCGAGCCGACCGGACATTACTGGTTGAACCTCGCCTACTTCCTCGAGGAAAAAGGGATCCCGTTGGTGATGGTCAACCCGATGCATGTCAAACGGTCAAAAGAGCTCGACGACAACTTGCCAACGAAGCATGATGCCAAAGATGCTCTTGTCATTGCGAAACTGGTCAAAGACGGACGTTTTAGCTATCCACGTATTCTCCATGAGGTGGAGGCGGAATTGCGGGCAGGAAGTACGTTTCGAGAGTCGTTGACAAAAGAGTTGAATGCCGTCCGAAATCAAATGATTCGTTGGCTCGATCGTTATTTTCCTGAGTTTGTGCAGGTGTTTCCGTCGTTTGGCAAAATGGCATTGGTGGTGTTAGAGAAAACGCCATTTCCGATGGACATTGCGAATCAGACCGTAGAGGGGCTAATGGAGCGTTATCGGCAAAGCGAGACGCTAAAATGCCCACAGAAGCCGAAAGTGCAAAAGCTGTTAGAGGTGGCCCGCCATTCGATTGGGATAACAGAAGGACAACAGATGGCCCGTATCGAAATCGCCACGCTTGTCCGCCGATATCGCCAATTGGAACAAGAGATCGCAGCCCTCACAGAAGAGTTGACGGCACTCGCTCAAACAACCGCCGAATACGAATGGCTCCAAACGATCCCAGGGCTAGGAGATGCGACGATCATTGAACTGTTATCGGAAATCGGAAGCTTTGCCCAGTATCAAGATTCGAGGCAACTAATCAAATTGGCGGGCTTGACACTGAAGGAGAACTCGTCAGGGCAACACAAGGGGCAAAAACGAATCTCGAAGCGAGGACGAAAACGGCTACGCGCCCTTCTATTTCGGGTGATGATGCCATTGATTCGCCATAATGAGGCTTTCCGTCAGTTGCACGAGTACTATACGACACGCCCAATCAACCCGTTGCGTAAGAAGCAATCGATCGTCGTGTTATGTGGCAAGCTATTGAAAGTACTATACGCGGTTTGTGTGAAACAGCAAGCATTTGATGGGGAACGAATGATTCAAGATATCTTTTCCCAATCCCAAGCACAGGCAGCCTAGAGTCGCCTTCTTTCGCAAAAAGAACTGTCTGAACAACCAGATGACACGGAGAAGCTGGCACAATTTCATCCATTCGACCTAGAGTCCCTTAAGGAGCTTAGCCGGCCTCTGCCTGGTGAAGAGACCGAACGAAGGAATGTTGGCACAAGGATGCCCAGAGACATGGGAGGGTTCGTCCTCATCAGTTGTGCAGAGATCCAAGGTGCATCGCATACACATCCCCCCACTGGAGTGAAAAATACAAAAATACCCAGTGGCCGCGAAGCGCACCCATGGACTGTTAGATATCGACAAAAATTCAAAAGTATGTGATGAGTTTTGTCGAAAAATATTTTTTTGGCACCCCTAAGATGCCAAGAAACCTTGATATATCAACATTTATAGAGGGAGGATCGGTATACTTCTTTTAGACATAGGTAGGGTACTCCTTTCTCTAAGATTTTTGGTCCAATCAGAGAATACCCTACCTTTTTTCTTTTGGTCTAGCAAAATGCTTTACACAAAATTTTATACATCATCATTGATGCCCCCTATAAATATTACGGATAAATTATGAATGCTTGATGATTAATAGTTCTTCCAAAGAAGTTCTTTTAATTTATTGAAAAATTCTTTAGCTAACGAAGTCTATTGAGCGAAAAGAGAATCTTGTTTTGTATGGAGGAATAAGTACGGGTAAGACGCATTAGTGACAGCAATTGGTGTAGATCCCTATAACCAAGGGAAAAGTGAAATTTTATCCGAAGCGATTGAAATCATCTCTATTTGGATTTGAATTCTGCAACCCAAGCGCCAATGAAATTAGTATATTACACCAAAGTGTTTCGAAGCACAACTATGGCAAGTGCTTTTATCAAACCGATGTTCTGCTGCTACTCTTTTTCCGCAAAACTGGCATTTTCGATATTGCCTTTTTCTTGAGTTTATGGTCTTCATCAGTAACTCAAATATTTTCTCTTTCATTTCTTCTTCCCCAAGACTTCTTAAACTATCGAGCGGAGTTGAGTATTTTGGATAAATAGAGGGATAAGGAGCGGGCATGTATCCATCCCATTGAGTCGCTTCAAACCCGAATTCCATTTCCTCTGTTGTTTTACGTACATAAACTTCAATTTCCGGGTCATATTCAGGATTGTCGAGTTTGAAATAAAGGGTTGTTTTATAAACTGGATCTGAGTCGTACTGGAAAAAGCTGAATTGTTCATTAATCCATTTCAAAACCTTATCTTTTGTGTTATGCTTCATGTTCCACTCCCCAAGTCAATTTATTTTTGTATATATAACTTTACTTAAGCAAATTCGTTAAAATTTACAAATAAACAAAAAACGAGTATTTATTCAGCAAATCAAGAATGTTATTATGTTCACGAAAGAAAAAGATACTCTGTCGAGAAACAAAGATAATTACTAATCGGAGTAGCATCTGAAGAAGCGTTACAATATGAAATTGAAAGCATTAGTAGCATCTATAGTGTAAATTAGCACATTATTTCAGAATCCCTTTTTCAAATTATTTCAGGCGGATTCGGAAATAATGTGCAAAATTTTTGCGGATTGTTCCGGATTTTGCACATTCTTTCGGAACGTTTGCACGCTCTTGTAACGGGCGCTTGGCCCGACAATGCGGACACTGTGTCAGAAGAGGGAAGTCGTTTTCTTTTCCACGCTCTGCATACGTTTGGACGTCAATGCCAAAGTCATGAAATTGAATCACGTCCTCCTCCCCCTCCTCTGAACCGATGGATTTTCTCTTCCGAAATAATTCACAAAAAATTTAGCACATTCTTTCAGAAAAGGGGAGAGGGCTTTCTGAAGGAATGTGCAAAAAAATGGCTCTTTTGTTCCGAAATAAAGTGATAATTTACAGTAACATTTTCGATCTTCGGTATGCGTGCCTCTATCTGCTTCTTCACCTACACTTGCAGGATTTGATGTGGGACCTATTCTAGAAGTTTTACCAATCATTCATCTCTTATTAATCTTAATCATCTGAGAAAAAGTTTGCTATTTAAGGAAATATGTATTGTGCCATGATGGCATTCCTCCTTATATTTGGCGTTTTTTGCGCACTATATTAAAGAGAGAGCAGCATGGCTCATTTTCTGTTTTTCATATATAGGCTTAACTGATTCATAAAACAAGGCAAAATATGACTTGAAATTTTTCTTTACACCCGAACATTAATTTTTTATAATTTAATTAATTCCGATAAATTTACTTAACTAAAGGAGGAGAGGGCATGGCTAAAGCTTCTACATTGTTTAAAGTGTCCGCTAAAGGTAAATGGGAATCAGGCGTCAAAACCAATATTTCTATACGAAATTTTCCTACTTTTTCTATGGATGAACCAGCAGAATTAGGAGGAGTGGATGCAGCGCCAACTCCACTGGAATATGTAGTTGCAGCTTTGAACGGTTGTAATGGAGTGATGATTCCATTAGTTGCGAAAGAATTAGGATTTACTTTCTCGGGAATTGATTTTGAAGCGACAGGCATCATCGATACCCGGGGACTAATGGGGGAAGAAGGCGTTCGCACGCATTTCCAAAAAGTTCGTTTCCAAGTGAATATACAAACCGAAGAAAGTGAAGAAAGAATTGAGCAGCTGAAAAATGAAGTGGAGAGAAGATGTCCTGTATTGAATCTTTTGCTGGATGCCGGGATTCAAGTGGATACAAAATGGAGCAAGAAATAATAAGATCTAAAAAAGGGGTGGATGTGTGCCATCCCTTTATTTTTTCGTGCGCTCAGCTAAGGTAGGGGATTGATGTTAGTCGAGATATAGGCACAACGAATAGGGATGTAAATTATTTTCAAAATTTCGGCCACAGGGCAAAGAAAACGGAGCTCTTTGGGAAAAGAGCCCCGATTCATTGCCTTTCTTAAGTAGTTTTAACTTCATTTAAATAGCGCCGCTCGTTACAACAAATATCGGGCATCCAATGGCAACGAGCGCGATCATTATTATTCCATGATAACCGCTTATCCATTGTTTTTACATAAAAAGTGCTTCCAAGGATTTTGGAACAATCTCTCACCCTCCGCTTACCGGTGGGATAAAGGCAACGATATCACCAGGCTGAAGTGTTTGATCATCGCGGGCATATTCCTCATTCACCGCGACCATCACTTGTTTCAGATCAATGTGATAACGCTTTTCTACTTCCTGCTTTAATGCATTTACCGTTTGAGGAACGTTAGGCAGCACAACGCGCTCCTCTCCAATTGCTTCCTGTAAATGCGCAAAAAAGAGCAGTGTGATCATTGTAAATCCTCTCCTTCCGGCTTTCCTGTTGGATACGCTTTCGTCCCTAATTGATTGCCAACCCATTCCGTTCCATCTTCCCAATGTTCTTTTTTCCAAATCGGAACGATTTGTTTAATGCGCTCAATCGCGTATCGGTTTGCCTCATACGCGTCGTTGCGATGCGGCGACGAAACGGCGATGGCGACAGCGATATCGCCGATATCCAGCCTGCCGATTCGGTGCGTAATCGCCACTTTCGTTTCCGGCCATTTTTCGCGAATTTCTGTCCCAATTTGCTCTAGCATTTTTTCCGCCATCGATACGTACGCTTCGTATTGTAAAAATAAGGTCCGCTTTCCGTTTGTCCATTCGCGCACCGTTCCCATGAACGTTGTCACCGCTCCGGCTTCGGGACGCATCACTTTTTTTACCACATTCTCAATGGAAATCGGCTTGTCCGTAATCATAAAAAGACGTTCATTCATTGTTTTTCTCACCTCATTAACCAATGTAAGTCATTTTCTTCATCATTAATGAAAATAAAAGGATATGGAATAAAAGATAGCTACGAAGAAGATTCCTACGTAATAATATTAGATAACTGTGCCAGCGAACCCCAATCTGTCTTAGTTTCGCAGCATGATTCATGTTTGCAGCCCTCGACAAACACGAAATCAAGCGGCAAAAGTTCATATTAATATTGGCTGCTGTTTTTTTGTTTATTGCATGCTTGTTCCAACTATATGATATTATCAAATTTTTCTGTCAATTTTTCAACTAATTCTCCTAATATATTTTATTTCGCGTGTTCTTTATGAAACAGAAGCATCCCAATAAACAACAACCGGACTGCTCCACTAACGAGAAAGTCTAGTTTGTTTATCCGCCAATATAAGACATTTCAATTTTTTTCCGCGTTTTTGCTGTTTGCTCCGTCCGTTCATCCGAGTAGCGGTCTGTCCGCATGTTCCATGTCGATGCAATCATTTTCTTTATTTCTTCTTTATCGGCCCCGGAACGCAGTTTTTCTTTTAACGAAACACCGCTTGCAGCAAACAAGCACGTATATAGCGTGCCATCGGCGGAAATGCGCGCCCGAGTGCAGCTTTGGCAAAACGATTCGGTCACCGAAGTGATAAAGCCGACTTCCACGTTCGTGCCAACATAGCGGTAGCGGCTTGCCACCTCGCCGAAGTAGGCTTTTTCCACCGGCTCAAGCGGATGCATTTGCTGCAGGCGTTCATACATTTCTTTTTTCGTTACCACATGGGAAAAATCCCAGCCGTTTGTCGTGCCGACGTCCATATATTCAATAAAGCGGAGGGTAATGCCTCGTTCTTTAAAATAGTTCGCCATCGGAATGATTTGCGAGTCGTTCATTCCCTTTTTGACGACCATGTTCACTTTGACGCCAAGCCCGGCTTCCCGCGCTACTTCAATCCCTTTTAACACCGGCTTAACCCCAACGCCAACCCCGTTCATCTTTTTAAATACTTCGTCATCTAACGCGTCCAGGCTGACATTGACGCGCTTTAGCCCCGCTTCTTTCAAACGTTTTGCCCATTTCACTAAATGAATCCCATTCGTAGTAAGAGCGATATCGCGAATGCCGGAAATGTGCGCCAGCCGTTCTACTAATAAGTCTAAGTCGCGTCTTAACAGCGGTTCTCCCCCGGTGATGCGAATTTTTTCCACCCCAAGTTCCGCAAAACTTTCCGCAAGCAGCACCATTTCCTCGATCGTTAATAATTCGTCTTCACGCAAAAAACGGAAATTCGGTCCGAATATTTCTGCCGGCATGCAATATACGCATCGGAAATTGCACTGGTCTATTACTGAAATGCGCAAATCGCGAAGCGGACGGTTCCACTGGTCGGCAATCACCGATTGACCTTTTCCCATACCGCCTCCTCCTTTCATTCAATTGGACTTAAAGATTCTCGCACATATAAGAAAAACAACGACATCATCATGGCCACCCATGCCTGCGCTAAATTCATTTCTCTCAATTCTATTGACACATAATGGCTGTCGAAATCGTTTGTGTCTTTCCTGGAATATTTCCCGCAAACATCAATGTAGCGCCGAATTCGCCAAGCTGAGGGAAAATGCAATATGATCAACGCATGAAACATCGATAACCAAAATTCAATCGGTTAAAAATCTCTTTCAACAAAACTATGACATTTTCCTGTTTGCTATAGAAAATAAGAGATAATGTTACGACGTTACTCACATTGTAACCCATGATGATGTTGCAAAACTAGTGTAAAAAATCGAAGTTATTTATATGGATGCAACATTATCACTGAAATCCGCACCATCTTGGCTGTTTCAGTTCGTCATTCTTTAATGACCCTGTTAAAAATAAATGTTGATTTTCGCGCCGTTCAGTTCCTTAAGGAGAAAAAGAAGTGAAACTGAGAAGAAGATCTTCGTATCATTGATCGCCAATTCGCAAAAGGGAAGGTGAGTCATGCGGTTTTTATAACCTTATAACAGCTGATGCAAGTAAGATGAAAGTGATGAAAACAACTTCTTTCATTTTATTAAAACTTATTAAAACTCCTTCCTTTGTTTGAAAAGGAAGGAATTTTTGTGCAAAGACGTGTAGAAGGGCGCGGCATGAAGTGGAGCATACGAAGTATCAAGTGATTCGCTGACAGATTATGGAATCCTGGTGACTTATAACTTTTCATATGTTCCTGTTTATTTTACTGGTATCCAGATTTCGGAATAAAAATCAGGGCTCAAGGGATTTTCGTCTGTATATACTTCTAATGCTGGTGTGCCTGCATGCTCATAACTACTGGATGGAAGCCATTCTGAAAAAATTTGGTTCCATGCCTTCTGCATAGCATCTGGCATTGGCCCATGAACTTCAAATACAACCCATTTAGATGCGGGCACTTCAAATTTCAATAATCCGTCGGGGGTGTCACCATCATATTCTGTGGCTACCCAATAATCCATTACTTGCTTCGATTGGGTACCGCTATTAGTGACACATACACCCAGCACACCTTTAATTTGACCATTGTTCAACTTCAATAATAAATCGACTGTTCCATCCTCATTAACTTCATCCCACAGTTTTGGAATACCTACAAGATTCTCCCCATTAACTAATGAAAATTCTCGCTTGATTCCTACTACTTGAAAACTATCTCTTTCAATAACTTTGTATTTCATTGGTTCTGCTCCTTTCAGGATGTTTTTTCATCAGGCTCTCTTTCCTTTAAAAGTAAGTGAGAAAAATCTTACCACGCTCCGAATTATCTTCTGTTTTTTATGAAATTCCATAAAAAACAAAAGATAATTCTTATTATGTTGCATTCGTTTACGTTTAGCCAATTCTCCAGCAAGTAAGTTTTCTGATCCTCTGCCATCCCAATTCCTAAACATAACAAATCATTTATAGTCATTAGTCTCTACTATACATTTATCTATAGTCATTAATCTCTACCGTACATTTTTACTAGAGAGACAAGAGTACATATTAGCGAAATTAGGTCTATTATCCAAGCCCTTTCTGATAGGGATGAATATAAATGTGGTAAATCCGATTGATAGGGTTAAATGGCTCAGACCCTTAAAAAACAGGGAGGAAGAATTATGAGTTTTGAAATTGGAATGACCATTTTCGTGTTCATCATGACGATGCTCGTCATCTTTTGGAGGCCAAGAGGCTTAAACGAAGCATGGCCGGCGTCGATTGGCGCGGGGATTATTCTACTAACAGGCATTGTATCCCGTAGTGATATTTTGGATATTATCCATAAAATCGCCGGCGCCTCGATTACCATTATCGCAACGATTGTCATGGCCGTCATATTAGAAAGTTTCGGTTTTTTCCACTGGGCAGCCGCACGGCTTGCCAGTTTGGCCAAGGGTTCGGGCTATCGTCTATATTGGTACATTCAGCTGTTATGTTTTTTGATGACCCTTTTATTCAATAACGATGGCAGCATCCTGATTACGACCCCGATTTTAATTTTACTCCTAAAAAACCTCCGGCTAAAACCGCGTGAGCAGATCCCGTATCTCTTAAGTGGAGCATTGATCGCAACAGCTTCCAGCGCGCCGATTGGGGTAAGCAATATCGTCAATCTAATCGCATTGAAAATTGTGGATATGACGCTTTATATGCACACGGCCATGATGTTTGTGCCGGCAACGTTAGGGTTGTTGTTTATGTCTTGTCTGATGTACGTAGTAGTAAAGAATAAATTGCCAAAAACATTGCCAAATTTCTCCGATGATATAGAGGGAATCTTTTTTACTAAACATTTTCATCCATTGAAGAACACCATTTCCGTGGAAACGAAACGCAAACGCACCCAATTTATGTTGAAGGTCTTGCTGTTTGTCTTTGTGGTTCGCTGCCTGCTCTTTGTCGCTTCTTATTTCTCTATTCCCATTGAAATCGTTGCGGTGCTTGGATCATTCATCATGCTGGTGTGGAGATGGTATCATTTGCGCACCAATTCCGTTGACATCTTGAAAAAGACTCCTTGGCACATTCTTATTTTTGCCTTCTCTATGTATGTCATTATTTACGGGCTCCATAACGCGGGGCTGACAGCGATGCTGGTGAAAATATGTGAACCGATTGTAAACCAGGGATTGTTCTACGCGAGCTTTATCATGGGGGGATTAGTGTCCGTTCTATCCAACTTCTTTAATAATCACCCCGCTTTAATGATCGGAACCATCACCTTGACGGAAATGGAATTGGATCCTATTACATTAAAGACGATCTATCTCGCCAACATTATTGGCAGTGACATGGGATCGTTGTTATTGCCGATTGGAACGCTTGCCTCCCTGATTTGGATGCACATCCTAAAACAAAATAAGATAAAAGTAACATGGAAAGATTATTTAAGCGTCTCGTTGATTGTCATACCATTCACAACCGTTGTCACATTGTTTTTACTATTCTATTGGGTGCAAATGGTTTTCGCCTAATGAAAACTAAATACCATATTTACGTTTACTTAAAGAAACTTGCCACAACAAAACCCCTTGATATATAAGGGGTTTTTCTCGTTTTGCAGGGTGTTAGTGAATGCAAAACACCTTTAATTAGGAAAAAACTGTATTGTTGGAGTATTTGCTGCCGTAAAAATGAAATATCATAAGGTTTACATTCAGATTAATCTGTAAAAAATGTTAAAGAAGATAATCACCTTTAAATACGAAAGCTCGGAGGAATTTTGTTGATTGAAAATTTAAAGGAGATTCTAGAAATTTACTTCGATCAAAGGATGCGCTCATTAAGTTTAAGAACATTTTAGAACCTACTGTTGAACAAGCAAAAGATGCCCATGAACGTCTTTATTGGCACCATATTTACGAAGAGGAAGTGCATCGTTTGGACCGTTTGAAGGCGCTATTGCCGAAACTGCAAGCGCAAGTTCAAAACAAGTCTTCTCTTTATTTTGCACTGATCGGAAAAGGGACAGGCTGGCTGTATTTCATGCAGGCGGTCATGCTCGGAATCATCTGGGCGGCTGTTTTTTCCACACAAGGGACATTATTCTCTGAGCTGTTTCCAACCAAAGTCCGTTATACTGGGTTATCGGTTGGTTATCAGTTTGCCGCGGCCATTGTTGGTTTTGGACCTACGATTTGGACTTCAATGGCGAAAAAATTCGGTCCATCGCCGTGGATATTTGGCGGGTTCATGATGGCGGGGCTTGCTCTCTCCTTGGTACTAAGCGTGTTTGTGCCTGATACAACAAAAACGGCTACCTCGCACTACGATGAAAGCGTGAATATTGTTAAAAGCTGACGAGCCGGCTAGATCGAAAATCGAACGAATCACTTTGATCGTTATTCTGGCAATAAAATTAATGGCTTGGGAGATTACTCCCTTCACCAAAAACGCCGTGATCCCTTTTGTAACAAGGGAAGCGGCGTTTTTGCTTTTTTACATTGTGGATTCGGATGGACATTTGGTATGGATGCCTAAACCTAGACTGAAGGCACGTTATTACAAAGGTGGAGAAAAACAAGGCAGAAGTATTTTCTTTTCTACTGTTTTTCATACGCTATTTGGTAGTATTTTCTTTCAAAATTAGCTAAAATAATTATATAAATATTAAAAAAATAAAAATTATTTTTGTCAAAGCATAAATATGAATTGGCTAGTGTTCAGAAAAAAGTACGAGGAAGGAGTCCGGTTTCTATTTCTATTTGATATAGTTGGAAGCATAGCGCTTGCAAGCGCTTTGACCCATACATAAGTCAATAGTTAACAAGAAAATTTTATAATTAAAAACTAGGAAATAAAGGGGAGTTTCAAATGACCAACCAACCATCTAACGTGCGTGTAGCTGTTGTGCAAGCCGCTTCCGTGATTATGGATCGAGAAGCAAGTACAGAAAAAGCGATTTCGCTAACGCAACAAGCTGCAGAAAAAGGCGCAAATATCATCGTATTTCCGGAAGCTTTCATTCCAGCTTATCCAAGAGGGCTTACTTTTGGAACGACGGTCGGAAGCCGTTCACCAGAAGGACGAAAAGACTGGCTTCGTTACTGGGAAAACTCGGTAGCCGTACCAAGCGAAACAACAGAACTATTAGGAGAAGCAGCCCGTAAGGCGGGAGCCTATCTCGTTATCGGTGTAGTGGAAAGAGACAATGAGTTTAGTAGAGGCACTCTTTACTGCAGTGTTTTATTTTTTGGACCAGACGGCACTTTGCTTGGAAAACATCGAAAGCTAAAACCAACAGCCTCTGAACGAATCATTTGGGGAGAGGGGGATGGAAGCACGTTGCCTGTTTTCGATACCCCATACGGAAGGATAGGGGCGTTGATTTGTTGGGAGAACTATATGCCATTAGCGAGAGTAGCGATGTATGCCAAAGGGGTTCAAATTTATATTGCTCCAACGGCAGATGCTAGAGAGCTCTGGCAGTCTACGATTCGTCATATTGCAGCGGAAGGAAGATGTTTTGTACTGTCCTGCAATCAGTATGTCACGAAGGATATGTACCCGACTGATTTAGCCTGCTATGAAGAATTGGCCTCATCTCCTCACGAGATGTGCGTTGGAGGAAGCGCCATTGTAGGTCCATTAGGAAACTATATTAAGGAGCCTGTCTATGGCAAAGAAGACATTCTTATAGCCGATTTGGATTTGCGTGACATCGCCTATAGTCAATTTGATTTTGATGTAGTAGGGCATTACTCCAGGCCAGATGTATTTCAGCTTTTAGTGAATGAAGAGAAGAAAGATAGTGTAAAATGGGTATAATCTTACATTTCGCAACTGTAATTTTTGGTGAAGTGGTAGTCTATTCGTGAGGCATGAACCTCCTTGTGGAATGGTATGGTGACACATCTATTCTAACCAAGGAATTAGGTTCGTGTCTCTTTTTTATTTGTCTGTAGAGAATATGCTTTAGTACAGTTTCTTATTAATTGCTGGTTCTACTCACGCGCGTTCTTTAGCGTGGATTCAATGAAGCAATTAACAGTTCGGAAGAAATCTAAATATGGAATTTTTCATCTTTGTGACATGATTCGACAATATTTAAATAACCCGTGGTGCTAGTTGAGCGCTAAAGCTCAACTAGCACCACGGGTATCATTATATAATTGGTGAATGATGTATTCTTTCTCCGTCATATTCATCTTCCTTCAAAATAAATACTGTTTATAGAAAATATGGAATCCCATTATATATTTTACACAGCGTTTGTTTTCCAAGAAATACGAAACAGGGAAATTAAGGATTTGGAATCATTTTCTTCATAAAAATATGATAAAAAATACCCATTTGATTTTTGAAAAAGTTATTCAATCATCCTGTGTTTGAAAAAGAAACGCTTCTAAATGAGTTCGTGTGCCCGGTATAAGTGCAGTCTGTAGGAGGATGGTCCTGAGTTGTAAAGGAGGAAGCAGCTGTTAATATGGTGCAAGAGTGTCCGTGGCAACGCGGAATCGGGAGGAAGCGGGCGCAAACTTCCGGTTTGAGAGACACCATAGAACGGTACGTACGGTGGTGTGAGACGGTCAGGAGCAGCCTAAGGACAATTGCTAATGTTGTATCATAAAAGGTTTTTAAGCTGTCTTATATGATTACAAGATTTTATCTAACAAATGACTAAAGTTGGGTTATAATTTAGATGAAAAATAAAAGCAAGGAGCACGAACATGAACAAATGTCTTCTATCTGTATCTGCACTTAGTTTTCTTCTGTTTCTTGCCATATGGGCCGCGGTGGAATCGGGAGCAACCAATGCGATGGATGAGCGGCTGCTGCAAATGTTTGATTCATGGGACTGGTTGGATGGCTTTACGATATTAGGTTATGGCTATTTCATCGGCATTGCGAGCATCCTGCTAGTGTTGTTTTTATGGCTTCGCAAGCGCGATTATTACGGCATGGTGCTTGTGTTGGTCGCTGTCGGCGGCGGTTACGGGCTGAACACGTTCATTAAGGATCTTGTCGGGCGGGCGCGGCCGCCATTTGCGCAAGGGGTGCACGGGTTTAGCTTTCCGAGCGGCCACGCCATGGTCGGCAGCATTTATTTGTTGTTAATCGCGTATTTTCTAAGCAAAGAAGTAAAGAAAGCATCCCAGCGATGGATGATTTTTTTCATTTTTGGTCTTCTTGCGTTATTGATAGGGCTTAGCCGCTTAAGCCTTCAAGTTCACTACCCGTCTGACGTTTTGGCAGGGCTTTTGTTAGGGATTGCTTATCTCTTCGCTTGCATTTCCGTTTACCAATTTTTTGTAGTGGAATGGATCCGTGCGAAGCAAAGGGAGCATTCAAAGGATGGGCAACATTGATTCGACAACGAAAGCCATGGATTTCCGTTGTTCACGTTTGTGAATGGAAGGTTAATCAAGAAGCCCTCATCTCGAAGCCGAGGGCAGATGGAGGAGGAAAGCGATCAAGCCTCGTTTCGTCGGCATGAGTAGGCAAGCAGGGGGGGCGTAGTGTTGTGAGAAACGTATATTTTTGTTTAGGAAGCTTGGTTTCTGTATGGTAAAATGGAAAGCAAAGAGTATTACATCAGAAACCATCTTTCACTATAAAATTTCCTTATGCTGTTTTTTCTTCGCGAAAGAATTTCCCCGATTGGTATGGAGGATAAAAAGTCTAGTCGTTTTCCGTCTAGACTTTTTTTCTCCCGCATAAAATGTGGTGAAAATGGAGGTATATGATTCGTCTTTTAAGGGGATGAAAGGATGGCAATACGTTTAGTAAGAACAGGCTATTTATTAGGTATAGCGTTGATATTGACTGGCGTTATTTATTTTTTTGCGTCTAATTGGCAAGGTATGGATCGTTTAGCAAAGGCAGTATTAAGCATCGGCTTAATGGGATTATTTTACGGGTCGAGCGCTGTTTTTGCTTATGTCATGAAACGTCATGATTTTTTAGGCAGATGGCTGTTCGTCTGCGGGACGTTGGCGTTTGGCATTACACTCGCCTTGATCGGGCAGATTTATAACTCCCATGCCGACAGCTATTGGCTGTTTATCATTTGGCTCGTTCCAACGGTTGTGTTTGCATGGATCACGAAGTATGAAGTATTTTCGGTCATCAGTGTCGTGCTGCTGGAGCTGGCATGTTGGTTTTATTATTTTCCGTCTTCATACAGGATTGAGTGGAGCGAATGGCAGTCGTTTTTTCTGCTTGTGATGTTTGCTGTCATCAATGGCATTGTATGGATTTTTAGCCGCTCTTCCATTGTTGCTTATCTTGCGTATGCGGCGATGCACGGCTGGCTGTTTGTGACGGATGTGACGGGATTTTTATATGGCCGTGACGCTTGGTGGCCGTATGTGTATGCTCTGTTGTTTATAGGGTTCTTTTATTACTTTTTCGCCATGGCGAAAAGACGGTCGTATGTGTTGCTAACGAGTTTATTTGCGGGGGCGTTTCTGATTGCGCAATATTTCCGCGTGATTGGCGAGCATTTTGAAGAGGGGTTTTTGCTTGGCGGGCTTGTGCTTGCGGCAGTCATTGTATATGGAAGTGTGTTTTTATTAAAACGGGTAAAGCATATTTCGAGCGAGAGCACAAAAGGAAGGATTTTTCTTATCATTTTCCAGTCTATTGTCACGTTTGTCGCTTCGCTGATTGCGGCTGCGAGCGTCATGGGGCTGTTGATGATATGGATGGAGTCGCTTTCGATGTATGTATTGTTTGCAATATCGGTCATGGGATTTGTCGCACCCGCGTTTTTGGGGAGGCGCTGGAATCCGACTGTGCGCTATACATTGCTTGCCGTCGGATATGGTCTTGGTTTGATGACAACGTGGAAAATCTCGCTTGTGCTGCTTACAGTTTATACGGCTACACTTCTTATTTGCTATGTGCAGTCGGCTGATGGTGGCATCCGCGCATTGACAAACATGGCCGTGTCGCTATATTCGGCCGTGATTCTCGATCAAGTAACGAATGAGGAGCGTCTTGTGTTGCTTGGTGTTGCCGCATTGAACGGGTGTCTATATTGGCTGGGCAGGCGCAGGAAAGAACCCCTTTTCTTGCCGCTCGTTTTAGGAATGGGCGCACTTCTCCTCTTAACAAGCATGGATGTCTTCGCAGCGGGTGCTTGGTATGTGTCTGCCAACATTTTGTTTATCGCTGTCATTTTCACTTTTCTTTTTGCGCCGCTTTTCCAAAACGAACGATATGAGCAGCTTGTTGCCTGGGCATATTTTTGGCTGTATCTCGTGCTCAAGTATTATGAATTTGCCTGGAACTTGCTTGACAAGTCGATTAGTTTGATTATTGCAGGGCTTTTGTTTTTCATTGGAACCGCGGTATTGGAAAAACGAAAAGGGTTGCTGCCTGTTAGTCCTGCACAAGGACTGTATCGGAAATGGGCGCCGTTATTAGCGATTATGGTAGCGCAGGCCGTGTTTGCCGGGTACATGGTTTGGGATAAGGAGCAGCATTTGCGAAATGGAGAAGTAGTGAAGCTGGAATTGCAGCCGGTTGATCCCCGTTCGTTTTTACAGGGAGATTATATACGGTTATTTTATGATATTTCGACGATTCGGTCTTTAGACGGGAGCGGCAAAGTACAAGTAGTGCTGCGAAAGGATCAAGACGGCGTGCATCGCTTTGCGGATATTTATGCGATAAACGGGCAGCAACAAGAGGAGTATGTTCCGCAAGATGGCGATGTAATCCTCAATGGAACGTTTTACGGCAATACGGTCGTGTATGGAATTGAATCGTATTTTGTTCCGGAAGGAAAAGGGACAAAATGGCAGGAGAAGGCCCGCTTTGCCTATGTGCGCGTTAGTGAGGACGGAGATGCGCTGCTCGAAAAGATCAGCAGTGAATGAGGGAACCATTTCCTCATGAAAGGGAATATGTTTGGTAAAGCTAATTCGAAAAAGGAACTGTTCTTCGAATTAGCTTTTTCTTTTTCATAGAAAGGAAAACTTAGGGAAAATGTCCTAATCAAATCAGGAGTAAAGTGGTATATACAACTATACCATAAATTGCTATTCTATAAAAAATGAAAACACTTCCAATATCTCTGCTTCAACATTTTTTGCCCCAAGAAAATGCACCAGGAAAAATACGTTTTTTCTATTATTTTGATGAAAAGGAGGCTGCTGATGAGCAATCGGTCTATTTCCATCGTTTTGTCATCTGTAATGTTAGGATCAGTCATCATTTCTTCATCCCCACCTGTTTTCGCAATATCCCATGAACATCCATCTCCCACGATGGAGCAAACTGAAAAGAAAGTATACAAAACTCTTTTGGCGAATGATCCTCATTTATCGCTAAGCACCCCGTCCATTTGGTATCAAATGCATTTGCAGGCCCCCACCTTGAATGTCAGTGGAGTGATTTTCTCAGGAATCCCAGGCATCATTTTAGGACATAACGAGCATGTAGCGTGGGGCGTGACAAACACCGGACCGGATGTGCAAGATTTATATATCGAAAAAAGAAATCCAGCAAACAAGCGGCAATTTTTGTACAACGGAAAGTGGGAAGACGCGAGGGTCGTGAAAGAGCCGATCAAAGTCAAAGGCGGCAAAACGATTCCATATAAGGTGACGATTACAAGACACGGTCCTGTCATTTCCGATTTTGCATATAAAGATGACAATATGGCGTTCTCACTATGCTGGACGGCGCTGGATCCATCTACAGAGCTGCAGGCCATCTTGGAAATGAATAAAGCAACGAACTGGCAGCAGTTTGAAAAAGCGCTCGAGCATTTCCATGTTCCGACGCAAAACTTTGTTTTTGCGGCAAAAGACGGAACGATCGCGTATAAAGCAAACGGGAAGATTCCGGTTCGCAAAAAAGGAGACGGTCTGCTTCCGGTCCCAGGCTGGACGGACGAATACGAATGGATTGGATTTATTCCGTTTGACAGGCTCCCGCGCGTGGTAAATCCAAAAGAAGGATTTATCGCCACGGCGAACAACAAGGTGATAGGAAATCACTATCCATACCATATCAGCCACCACTGGGCGCAGCCATACCGTTATATGCGGATTGCGCAAGTGCTTGAAAGCAAAAATAATCTCACGATCGAAGACATGAAAAAGCTGCAAATGGATCAAACCAACTTATGGGCGAAAGAATTTGTGCCGGTATTGGTGCAAGCGGTGGCTGGCAAACCGCTTTCCAAAATTGAGCGAAAGGCGCTTGATGAGCTGCGAAATTGGGATTATGTCGATCGCAAAGACGATGCCGCCCACTGATTTTCCATCTGTGGATGAAAGAAATTCCGAAAGTTTTGTTCCGTAAAGATATTCCGCCGCAAGTGGATAAGCTGTTTGAAGAAAAACAGATCGTGGTTGACGAATTGTTGCGGCGGGCGGCGAAAGGAGATGTCTCGCCATGGTTTGCGGAAAACGGCGGATTTGCCCGTGTGCTGCATCATGTCACCGACCAGTTGACGGAAAAATACGGGGCTGACCCGTCGAAGTGGAAGTGGGGAGACTATCATCAACTTTACTTTGCCCATCCGATGTCAAGTTCCTCCTCGTTGCTGCAATTTTTCTTCAATCGGGAAAAGGCGGTTTCTGTCGGCGGCAGCCAAGCAACGGTGCAGGCAGCGAGCTTCACGGACAAAGGCATTGTCAACCATGGCGCTTCCTGGCGGTTTGTCATCGATATAAACGATATCAAGCATGGCTACCATATCGTCGGGCCTGGTCAGGCGGGGCATTTCAGCAGCCGCTGGTATCATGATCAAATCGATGACCATCGAATATAATGCTTGGCGAACGAGGAAAATGGGCGTTGCTTGTCTACATTGGGGATACGTTTTGGGATTATGTGGTGGTGGAAGTGAAATAACAGATTGGAGATAAACACCCTTTCCCTTCTCCTTAAAAGCAGGGGAAGGGTGTTTATATTTTCTATTATTCTCCGACATACCCTCGCAGCACACGATCGACCGCACTCCCGTATGTTTCCCCGAATAAGTTCAAATGCACAAGCAAATAGAAAAGCTGATATAATTGTTTTCGTTCGTGATAATCGGAAGAAAGCGGCATGAGTTCGTTATATGCCTCATAAAAGCGGTTAGGGAATCCGCCGAATAGTTCGGTAAAGGCGATTTCAAATTCATAGTGTCCGTAAAATACAGCGGGATCAATCAAATACGGAACGCCGTTTGCGCCAACGATCCAGTTTCCGCCCCAAAGATCGCCGTGCAGTAAAGATGGGGAGCACGTTTCAGGAAGCCATCGTTCAAGAGAAGCAAGGAGCTTCTCCAGCTTGTTTCTTCTGCGCGCTGGCATTCGCCCCTTTTGTTCGGCAAGTTCGATTTGCGGAAGCAGGCGGCATTCCCGGTAATAGTCGACCCAGTTTTCATACCATCCGTTTTTTTGGGGCAATAGCCCAATATAGTTGTCTTCCACAAACCCAAACGAAGGACCGTAACATTGATGAAGACGTGCGACGGCATAGCCGAGTTGTTCCGCGGTCTTGCTTGTTTCTTCTCCTTCAACCCATTCAAGAATAAGAAAGCCATAGTCATTTGTTTCTTTGACGCCATAAACAGAAGGAACGTTGATGGCATTCGCCTTGCGAAGCGTCTCAAGCCCCGTCGCTTCGCATTGGAAAAAGCGAGGCGGAAGGGAATGGCGGATTTTCACAAAGTACGGCTGCCGCTCGCTTTGGACGAAAAACGCCTCGTTAATATCGCCGCCGTATACCCGTTTGTATTGCAAGATGGCCGATGAATCGCCGATGTGTTGAAGCGCTTCTGCGATGATCGTTTCCGTTTTCATGAATCATTCCCCACTTTCCACTCACGCTCAATGTCGCGAAGGACGTCGCCGATTTTCCGCTCATGAATGACGATATCCGCAATATCATCGAATTCCGTCGGCTCCCAGTTTACAATAACGACTTTCGCACCGTTTCGTTTGGCAACAAGCGGCAGCTGATTAGCGGGCGATACTTGAAGCGAAGAACCGAGGACGATCAATAAATCGGCTTTTTGCGCTGCCTGCCATGCTTGTTCAATGGCGTCTTCTGGAAGCATTTCTCCAAATAGGACAACAGAAGGACGCAAAAAACCGCCGCAGTCGCACTCGAATTGGTTATGCAAATATACTTCGCTGTCTAATGTGTTTCCACATCGCTGACAGTGGACCGTCCGAAGCGAGCCGTGCAGTTCAATGACGCGCTGGCTTCCTGCTTGCTGGTGAAAGCCATCTACATTTTGCGTAATGATTTGTTTAATCAGCCCACTCCGTTCCCAGTCGGCTAAAATGGCGTGCCCTTCGTGCGGTTTACACGATCGGAGGGTGCGGATGCGGTATTGGTAAAATTCGATAAATGCTTCGCGATGATGTTCAAGAGCGTAGGTGCTTGCTAATTGTTGCGGATTAAAGCGATTCCATAAACCCGTCTTAGCCGAACGGAAGTCAGGGAGTCCGCTTTCCGTAGACATGCCCGCTCCTGTCAAGACTACGGCGTAACGGGATGACGATAACCATGAAGCAATCATGTTATTCCTCTCCTTTGCAGAAAACTCGTTATTTCTATTTTACATGATGAGTCCGATTTTCCCTATTATCCTATTTGACAAGCATTTTTCTTTTAATTTTTTCCATCTTTCGGTATGATAAAAGTGTAAGTAAAAATAGATAAGGAGGCATGATCATGAGCAAAAAAGTATTGATTGTAACCGGAGATGCGGTAGAAGCGCTAGAAGTATATTACCCATATTATCGTTTACTAGAAGAAGGATATGATGTAACGATTGCCGCGCCGAAGAAAAAGAAATTACAGACGGTTGTGCATGACTTTACTGGCTGGGATACATATGAAGAAAAACAAGCATATCTTATTGAGGCGCACGCGGCATTTGCCGATATCGACCCAACGCAATATGACGGAATCGTTATTCCAGGTGGACGCGCGCCAGAATATATTCGTCTTGACGCCGATCTTCAACGCATTGTTAGACATTTCTTTGAAGCGAATAAACCGATCGCTGCGATTTGCCATGCGTCCCTTATTTTCGAAACGATGCCAGATTTGTTGAAAGGACGCAGCTTAACTGCATACATCGCTTGCAAACCAGGTGTGGAAGCACTTGGGGCAACGTATGTATCTGACAGCACAACACATGTCGACCAAAACCTCGTTTCTGCTCATGCTTGGCCGGACTTGCCTGTCTTCATGCGCGAATTTATTCGTTTGCTTCAAAAATAATGATCAAATCCCCTCAAGGCAGCTTGAGGGGATTAATGTTTATATGGCCGCGTCTTTCGCCTGGGCTGCTTCTGCTTTTCGGGCGTTTGTTGCCAAGTATACCCCAATCAACACAAATGCACCGCCAATCAGTTGTGACGCGGAAATTTTTCCCCCTAATAAAAATGTGAACAACGCTGTAAATACGGCGATTAAGTTCAAATAAATGCCTGCGTAGCTCGGTCCAACCTTTTTGACAGCCATGTTCCAAAATAAGAACGAAAAAACGGATGGAAACAAACAAATATAGCTGATGCCAATCCATCCTTTCCCGCTTAACTCGGCAAGCGGAATCGGCTGAAAGAAAAGAAACGGAAACAACAAAATAATGCTGAAAAATACGGAACAAGTAGTCGCAGTAATCGGGGGAACGGCTAATTTTTTTCCGATAATCGAATAAAGCGCCCACACTACACCAGCGATGAGCATCATCAAATCGCCTCGGTTATAGCTCGTTTGGAAAATCCACTGCAGATGTCCGTTTGTTAAAATAAACAATACGCCGACTAGCGAAATGACAAAACCGATCACATTGATAAATGTCATCCGTTCTTTTAAAAGAAAATATGACATAATCACGATAATCGCTGGGTTCAATGCGTTGACAATCGCCGCATTCATCGGTGAGGTATATTCCAATGCTCCGTAAAGAAGCAGGTTATAGCCAATAATGCCAAGAATACCGGCGATGCTTAATGGCAGCCAAAATTGCTTCATGATTTCTCCATAGCGCGGTCGTTCCAAAAAATAGGAGATGGGAAGAAGAAATAAAAACGCAACGCTCCAGCGGATGAATGTAAGCCATAGAGGGCTAATTTCTGCGATGACATATTTTCCAAATAGATAATTACCTGCCCAAAATAAGTTGGCTAACACTAAAAAGATTTTCTCTCTCATTCATTTCTCTCCTGTCTCGTCTTTTGATATTCCTTATTTTACTACATTTACTTCATGACATGTTTGATATCCTTCTTTTTTGAAGAAGAGGGTTTGGCTAACGTTGTTTCTTCTGCACGTACATCTAGTGAAATGAGAATTTTTTTGATTGTTAGATGGTGTTGCAAAACTAGAGTAAAAACTCGAAGTTATGCATAAGGATACAGCAGAACACATGTAGTACATATCGATGAAATCCATACCATCGCGGCTGTTCCACCCCATCACTTTTTAACTCATTAAATACCTGTTCAATCCCGCGGCGAAGCCCAAACAGCCATTGGCCAAACCTCGTTTTCAAAACGATTTTTTTTGACACTGTCGGCATTCCTGTCACATACGGTGTTTCTGGTAATGACAGAGAGTCAATATATCGAAATAAGGATGCTAAAAGTGGATCGATTTCATAAGACCATGCATGTTCGCTGTTCCAATTAGAAATCATGATCATATCCACCCCTTGGAGAGTTGTTTTTGGTCGCTGTATATAATTTCCAAGGTGGTGGATTTTTTATGTGCATTTATGCATTCGTTATGCGTTTGGCAACATGTTCCTACAAAGAAAAAGAGGGTGTCCCAAAAGTGTTCGCATAGCGTTCGTTTTTGGGACACTTTTTTGGATAAAAAAGAAGAAAACCGTTCCTCTTTTGGTATCATAGAGTCACCACAACCCTACCAAGAAAGGACGGTTTTCTTATGTATATTTATTATAACCAAGATCAACTCATTTTGCCAATGGATCTTGAAATTCTTATTCCCAAACATCATCTTTGCTGGGTCGTGGATCTAGCCGTGGAAAAAATGGATCCGGCTCTGTTCGTTTCCCTCTATCCTGGCGGAGGCCGCCCAGCCTATCATCCGAAAATGATGTGGAAAGCCATCCTGTATGCCTACGCCAATCGGATCTACTCCTCTCGCCAAATCGCCAAGCAGTTGAAAGAAAACATTTACTTTATGTGGCTATCCGGCCATCAAACACCGGATTTCCGCACAATCAACCGGATTTCGGTCGGAACGGATGAAGGACGACCATATGAAAAACGGCCAGCTCAAACCGGGGTACAATGTGTAGATTGGGACAGAGAACCAATTCATCACTGGATTTAGCGTGCATCAACGGACAGGGGATGCCGGATGTTTCATTCCGCATTTGGAGCAATTGGCCGCCTATGGACGTCCAATACCCAAACGAGCCATTGCGGATTCTGCCTATGGGAGTGAGGAGAACTACACGTACTGTGAGAAAAAGGAGATAGTCGCCCTGATCAAGTACAACACGTTGGATCGAGAACAAACGAAAGCGTGGGCGAAAGAGATCGGCCGAATCGAGAACATGACGTATGAGGAGGAGCTGGATGAGTGGATTTGCGCCAAAGGAGAACGGTTGGTGTTTGTGTATGAACGGAAGGAAACGACCGACAACGGATACGTTACCGTCAAACGGACGTATCGTTGTACGGCATGTGCCGGATGCCCGTTTCAGACGGCATGCGCCAAAGGCAAAGACACGAAAACCATCCGCGTTTCCTTGAAAAATCAACAACAACGGCAAGAGATCCGGGAACGGCTGTCCAAGGAAGAAGGGGCGGCGACGTACCGAAAACGACAAATCGAAAACGAGCCGGTGTTTGGGCAAATCAAGCACAACCAGCAATTTCAGCGCTTTTTGTTGAGAGGGCTCCCAAAAATTACCTTGGAATGGGGGCTTATTTGTGCTGCTCACAATTTGAAAAAGTGGGCGGCCACCATCGATCCAATGAAAAGAAAAAGGGAGAAACATACGGGGATGAGAAGAAGCAAATTCTTTGAGAGAGCAAAAAATATCCAAAATATCTGTTATATTGCATTCCAAACTTCTCAGTGAAACAGCCCCCTTCATGTAATATATTTAAAATCTGTTCCCCTGAAAAAGAAATCCCATAAACTCAATACCAATTAGATATCCAATAATAATAACAACAATTAGTGCAACATTTTTCAATTTTTACAAAAATATAAAGAAATTTATAAAAACATAAATAAATTTACAAAAATTATAAAAATGTACACAAACACATTAGAAAAATATTAGAATTTCTATCTACGTTAAGTATCGAAAAGAAGTTTTTAAGTTTTGACATTAACTGCTTGGTGAGAAAGGATTGAATAGTTTGATGATTTCGATTTGGACATTGTTGTCAAAAAACAAGACAACGTCGTACAACCGAATGTTACAAGTAAATCTCTTTGTACTCCGAGTTGTATCACAGGTGTGTTAATGTGCTTAACGCAAAATTCTTGTGTATCTTGCAACTCTTGCATTCGATGCTAATGGTTCTGATTCATCAACATCCATTCAACCATGTTAGCGTTAAACGACTTTAAGAAAATCGGTCACAAGCCAACTTTCGACAGAAAATTGAGGGAATTTGGCACTTAAATTCAACCTTGATCAACGCTCGTCAAGGGAGAGAAAGAAGTCAGTGAGGGCAAGAGCAGAAAGAGTATAAGAAGCCCTTGTCCATTCTTGATTTTTCCGTTGATGGGGTTGGAATGGTCAAGGATTCTCTCGGTTGGAGCAGACACGATAAGACAACACGATTTTCTTGATGGCATCCAACATAAAAGAACAAGTAATGCCAACCCTTTGACGCAAATTACGTCTCGTCCCCCGCAGAACGAACCAGACAGCTTGTAGGAGTATTTTATAGACTGTTGGCAGGGTGATAAAAGGAATCTTAGTGATACCGCTTGCTACAGTAGTTGGCCAATGATATAGTGTAATTTTACAATGATGAATTTCCTTTTGGTTTTAAAAATATTGAGGGAAGCGAAGAGAACAGGGAATATTATGATTATGTCGGATTAATAGACGGAACGGCGGGAATTTTATTGACGCTATTAGCTATACAAAACTCTAAAAAAACGCCTTGGGACTGTGCATTTTTATTGTCTGAAGTTTAAAATTATTATTGGTCAGACTAAGAAAAAGGCAGGGTATTCTCTTATGATGTTAAGAGGGTACCCTATCTGCATAGATACGGAATATGTTAAAATGGTGTTTAAATTCCATTAACTGTAAGGTGGGATATGGAAAAATGAATAAAAAGAAAATTTTAGTAGTTGATGATAATGAAGATATTTGTCTTACGATCAAACAATATTTGGAGCTTTATAATTATATGGTTGAAATTGCACACAACGGTACCGAGGTGTTGAAAATTATCAACAATGATTTTGATTTGATTATATTGGATATTATGATGGAAGGCATTGACGGAATGGAATTGTGTGGTATTATCCGTGATAGAGTGGATTGTCCGATTATATTTGTCAGTGCAAAAACGCTGGAGGAAGATAAGGTTCAAGCTCTTTCCATCGGTGGAGATGACTACATAACCAAACCCTTCAGTTTAAAGGAGTTAAAGGCGAGAATCGATTCCCATTTAAGACGGGAAGAGCGGATCCGTTCGAATGACAGGTATCTTTTGAGTTCTAAAAATATTACAATTGATCTTTTGGCCAACGAGGTCTTTTGTAAAGGGATTAAATTGCATTTAACAAAAAAAGAATATGAGATTATTAAATTGTTAATGTTGAATAAAAATGTGGTTTTTTCCAAAGAAAGAATTTTTGAACGCGTATGGGGATTGGATTCAGAAAGTCAGTTAGAAACGGTAACAGAGAGCATTAAAAATATCAGGAAGAAAATAAGAGCTTTAGATAAAGAAACTTCCTATATTAAAACATTATATGGATTAGGTTATAAATGGGATGTTACATATGAAAAAAGATAAAACAATAAAAAGAGATTTTTATTTATTGGTTGTTAAGATCTTCTTGTCAACCATTGTATCCTCACTTATTACTTATTTATGTTTATTATTATTCATATTTATGTTTACAAATAATAATACTATCAAACCGACGAATTATTTTGTTAAATATCTCGATTTAATTGAAGAAAAGATTGAAGAAAACTCAGCATCAATTTTAATGGGGCGATTAATTGATACAAAGTCCTATAGCGAAAAGATTCAGGGGGAAGTTTTGGACATCAACGGTAATCATATGTATGGTGATAAGGGAGTTGCTGGGGCCAAAATAGATGTTGGTGAAGTTATAAATCATGAGATTGTAAAAGGAAGTTATGTTTACAGATTTATACCTATTAAACATGATAACTCTATTCAAGCGGTGTATGTGCTGAAAGCCCCTTTCGGATTCATCATTAATAATAATGATCGCCTCGGAATAGTGTTTATTTATGTTGTATTGTTGATTTCTCCGTTGATATTTTTTATTATATATTTAATTTTATTTACATCCAGGCTGTATAAATCATTGTTTAATAATATTAAAGTGTTGCTTCAGGCTGCCGATAAAATTTCGAACGGCGATTTTGATTTTAAGGTCTCGGGGCTGAAAAGAAAAGAGTTTATAAGGATACAGGATTCGTTTAATACAATGATCAGCGCCCTTAAAGAGATGATTGAAAGTTTATCAAAGATCGATGATGAACGGAAAATCATGGTGTCATCGATTGCCCACGATATAAGAACTCCATTAACCGTAATCCGAGGACAAATCGATTTAATTAATGATTTGAAGAGCCTAGATCATTTTGATATTACTCCCCATTTGGATATTATCCGCAAGAATTGCAGTAAAATGAGCATGCTTACAGACAATTTGTCGTTGCTATATAAAGTGGAAAAAGCACACTTCTTATTGAATATTAAAAGAATTGATTTAAACAAAATGCTTAATGAGAAAAAGCAAGAAATATCAACAATGGTCTATAATAAAAAATCCGTAAACATTTATTTTGATGTGAATTTAAGGAAACAATTTTATTTTCTTGATGAAACCATGTTAATGAGGGTTTTGGATAATATTTTATATAACAGCCTGAGATTTACAACGAGCGGGGAAATTAAACTTGAAGTACATGATGAAGTCGACGGACACGACAGCAAAATCTATTTTAAATGTTCGGACACAGGGACAGGGTTCAAGGAAAAAGATACGTCTCTGTTGTTCAAGGCTTTTTATCAGAATGAACAATATAAAAACCATTTTGGTTTAGGTCTTTATATTGCGAAAAAAATTGTAAACAATTATGATGGAGAGATTTGGGCTTACAACAATGAAAACGGCGGAGCAACCGTTGAGTTTTATATAAAGGAGATCTCAAATTATTCTCACATTTCGCACTCTCCCGACTAAAATCGGGAGTATTTTTTCATGGCCATACCGAACCAATCCCTTGAAATATCAACCCGAGTTCGACAGTGACTAGGCAAACAAATCGCCTCTCAGCCCTTGATATTGCTGGCTTTCTAGCTTTTCGATCACACCCGCAGAGGCTCCATGTCAAGTTGAGTTTGATTGCCGAGATCGACCAGCGCATCGACCACCTGCTTGAACCGTATCAACAGGAAGTGGAACTATTCATGACGATGCCGGGAGTGAAAAAAGAAACCGCCGCCGTGGTGATCGCCAAAATCGGAACGGATATGAGCACTCGCTTCATGGGCGGGATTGGCAAAGGCAATCCCCATCTCCAATCGGCGTTATGCGAGACGGCATGGGCGTTATCCCGATGCAGGAATCAACCATTGGCGTCGAAATTTTGGTCTCTGGCGGCTCGGCGGGGAAAGAAGAAAGCACTCATCGAGACTGCGCGACGGATGCTTTCGATCATGTTTTACATGATCACCCGAAAGGAACCGTTCCGCGAACCACAAATGAACTAGTATAGCCAAAAGGCGTACGGAATATACGAGGTGCCGAAACGAAAAAAATCAGGCACCTCTGCTTTCCTATTGCCTTCTTTAGCCATTTGCCAGTATACCCGGCCAGATCGGGGCGTATACAGGGATGGCTGGGGGTTATGGGTTTTCACAAAAAAGTACTTTTTTGCAAATATCCATTGCTATTTCTGCTTCAATCAAGATATGAACCTTATGATTATTTTATTTTTGCAAGATGAAATTTATTGTTAATAACTACCGCAACTTCTTCGTCCGGGCTTACACCTTTTATGCTGTATACCCAACCAAAGTTTAAATGAGTTCTTTTTTCGTCTTTTTTATTTGGAACAACTTCAATTTTTCTGAGCTCTTTTTTGCTTAATATCTCATTATTTTCATTAATCGTAATATTTTCCGAGACTTTCCCAATAGGTTCATCCAAATTGTCACGATCTACTTCTGATTCTTGAATAATATATGTTTTGCCCTCATAGCTTATTTCTTTAAAGTTTTCTTTGTTCAATTCATATTTCGGTAATTTTTTATCAATAGCCATATTTTCTGATGCGGTTTTTTTTAAGTCACTTAAAAGCGAACAGCCCCCCAGGAGAATTGCCCCAATCAGTATAAGAAATAAGATGGAATTCTTCATTTCTGCTCTATTCTCCTCCTTCCCCTGCTTTTTCCATTATTCTGTGAAAATCTTCAGTCCATGAGTGATGATTTTATACCTGGGTGGAGAGCGAAATTCACTCATGGACGTTTTATTCATATGACTTATTCCCTTCCCAATGATTAAACCAGATTAAACCGATTATAGTTACGAGTATAAAACATATAATCGCAGGCACAATCCCTTTCAACAACTCTTGAAAATAGAGATTTGACAACTGCATTCCAAAGGCATGTTTTACCTCGGGCATCAATAACATGGGAACTTGCGAAAGGCGAACGGCCCAAGTCCATGGAATATAATTCCATATATTATCTCCCAAGACAGTTGCCCCGATGATAGCCGAAATAAGGAATCCTCCGCCTCCGATCGCTATAGATGCACCCATCCCGAATGCAAAGCTGATAAGCATATGCATGGAAAAAAGAATTAGTGAGCCAACAACAGACAACATCGCTCCCTGCAAAAACAAATCATAATGAACATTGTCTACGTTCAATATATACCTCATCCCTAACAACATAAGGAAAGTTGACAAGAATATGTCCGCAATTGCTGCAGAAATCAGCAGAAAAAGTTTGCCGAAGTAAAATTTCGCTCTTGAAACAGGACCGGTCAACAAGTTCATAAAACTTCCCGATTTTTCTTCCTGGTATGAGATCAAACCGGTAAGCAGCGAGATAATAATAGGTAAAGAGACAGTCAATACCTCAAAAAAGCCTCCGTATATTTTAACTTGCCAAGAAGAAGGATCATTGTATCTGGAAAAATACCATAACATAAAGATTGGATAAATGACCGGTGTTACAAACACGATCAGTCTGATTGTTGTACGCCTTGTCTTTAACCATTCGGAAGACAGAACCTGCAGAAAAGACATTTCAGTTCACCTCTTTTCTCGAAAACCAAAATGCTGTAACAAAAGATAATAAAACAAAAATGACAATGGAGGCAGCAATTCCTATTGGAATAACGGAAGGATCCAATAAAGGACTTCCTTTCTCCAAAGGGACTCCGTTCGGATGAACACCCACAATCGGGGACATCAGTCTCATTCCCCAGCTCCACGGAATATACATCCAGTACGATTCTGGAGCCATTACTACTCCTAACACAATCCCTATCACACTGACAATAACGGAAATCACCGTTCCGAATCGTTCTGCAAAAAACAACCCTATAGGGATGTATGCTAAAGATGTGATCCAAATGGTAAGGCTGGCCAATATGACGACAGTTGCTGATGAAATGCTGTTGGGCAAAAATAATTTTAATATGATTAGCAATAGAATGAGTTCAATTGTTGAGAGCAATGTATAATAGGCAATTACAATGATTTTGCTGAACCACATACGTATAATGCTGATATCATGACAACGTAAGGCTCTATAGTTCCCTGACTTTTTTTCTCTCATTGCCGAAAGCGATGCGATCAATGACGTCCCTAACGGAGCAAATATTAACGGCCACCAATTAAATACGGTGTATTCGAAATAATTATATTCTGAATTAATCGTAGGCATGGTAATAATGGCGTACAGTACAAAGAAAAAAGGAGCAATATATACGAGTTTTTTGGCAAAAGTCCGCTTATATTTTAAACGTTCAGACTGTATCATATTCAGCATTATTCACATCCTCCTTCATAATCCGTTGACTACATCTATAAAGAGTTTTTCTAGATCTTGGTCTTCATCTATTTCGCCTTGATATTTGAGTTTCCCATTTTGAATAATGCCGATATAATCCGCCAATTGTTTTACTTCCGTCAAAATATGGCTTGATAAGATGACAGTTATTCCTTGTTCTGGGAAAGATCTGATAAGTTTCCGCAATTCTTGTATACCCAGCGGATCAAGTCCGTTTGTCGGTTCGTCGAGAATAAGAAGTTTGGGGTGATTTAAAAGTGCTTTGGCAATACCCAATCTCTGCTTCATACCAAAGGAAAACTGAGACACTTTCTTTTTTTCTGTATTTTCCAAACCAACAATTTTCAGCACTTCTTTTATTCTTGAGTCAGGCAAATTTAGTAATTTTGCATGAACAAGTAAATTCTCATAGGCCGTTAAATTGCCGTAAAGAGCCGGTGATTCGATAAGCGCACCGATATCTTTAAGGTCTTTTCTGCTCCATGGATGACCGTTAATGATAATTTCGCCGTTTGTAGGACGCAAAAGCCCTGTTAACATTTTCAAGATTGTTGATTTTCCGGCTCCATTCGGTCCAAGCAATCCATAAATAGTATTTTCCTTGACTCTTATAGATACATTGTCAACCGCAAGTTGTTTGCCGAAAGCTTTGCTTAAATGATTGGTTTCCAAAAAATACTTTTCCATTTTTATTCTCCTTTCAAAGTTAAAAAACTTTAAAGTTTTTATATACCATGTTCTGGGTATTGTATTGGATGGTGTTGCAAAACTAGAGTAAAAACTCGAAAATTATGCATAAAGATGCAACATAACACATGGAGTAAATACCGATGGAATCCGTACCATCTCGGTTGCTCCAACCTGTTCTTGTTTTCAAAAAGACGGGAAGAACTCGGCTATAAGCATCCTTCCGCATCTCGCTATTGTGGCCGTTGATGGAAGAAATGAATAGGGATCTAGGCTACTCAGCGGTTTGTCGAACCTTTTCGCTGTCATATGCGGCATCACCTAAGGCAAATTCGATTTCTTATTGTTTGAGAGAAGTAAGCAATTCCGGCGCTACGGTTGCATCATTCCGATTCACTGTAGTGAATACATGGGACAAAATCATTCCCTTGGAAGTAATCAAATCCATTAGAGAAATGAATGCATTTTTGAATCATCATTCACCTGCAATTTCACACTAACTTTTCAATATAAAGTTTTTATAATAATTCCGGTTTTTGATTAAATGAAATATATCCTATTTATACCATATTGTTCTTTATTATTTTCCTCTTGTTTGAGAACCCACTGTAATTAACTAGGTATTTTTATAAAATAAAAATATATACGCTCTCTCACTTGTACTTATAACTTGTCATATAATATACATTATATGACTAACAATCTATTCTTTTTTATGATATACTCGTCATATAATGTTATTTTTTTGACCGATTTTTTGCTCTTCGAACCTTTTTAAACTCGTCGTATAAGTGAAAGGGTGGAAAAGATGTTAAATGAGTATGTTATCTACCTTCAGGAAAAAGGTGCTT
This sequence comes from Parageobacillus galactosidasius, assembly GCF_002217735.1. Classification (NCBI taxonomy): domain Bacteria; kingdom Bacillati; phylum Bacillota; class Bacilli; order Caryophanales; family Anoxybacillaceae; genus Parageobacillus; species Parageobacillus galactosidasius. Next base: position 1,682,785 of record NZ_NDYL01000001.1, read on the forward strand.
CCCCAAACACGATCATCTCTTATACCAATGACTTGAATATCTTTTTCCAAGATTTACATATCGGTCCGAGTGATTACGTCACGCCGGCCGACATTCGCAAATGGATCCATCAAATGTTAAATCCGGCGGAAGGGAAACCGTCGGCCATCTCCACCATCAATCGCCGGCTTAATTCGCTGCGGAGCTTTTATGCGTGGGCGGTCGAACATTACAAGCTCGAACAGAACCCAATGAAAGATATCCAGGATTTAAAATCGGCCGATGAAGATAACGAAAAAATTATGTGGCTAACGGAAGAAGAATTCGAGGACTTATTGCATCGGATGCGGAAAAAACCGGTTAAAAGCCGAGGAGTCGATCCCGAGGAGAAATATCGCCGGGACCGTGCGGTGGTGTATTTGCTTACCTATGCGGGATTGCGAGTGGAAGAGTTATCCAATTTAAAATTAACGGACTTAGATTTAGAGATGAAACGAATTCGGATCGTGGGAAAAGGGATGAAGGTAAGAACGGTGCCGATCTCGAATATCTTGCTGGCAGAACTCGAGGATTGGCTTAAGTTTCGCGCGGAAATGGCGAAAAAGAAACCGCATGTGGCCGAATCGCCATACGTCTTTTACAGCCAGCGTTCTCCGAAGTTTTCGGTAAGGGGCATCCAGCGAATGATCGAAAGCTACAGCCTGCCAAATAAAAAACTGACGCCCCATATGTTCCGGCATACGTTTTGTAAGTGGATGTTAAAGGCGACGAACAACGATATCGAGAAAGTACGGAGGCTTGCTGGTCACAGTAATATTGCCACGACATCCCGATACTTAAAAGACAGCTACAGCGATCTGGCGGATGCGGTAGAGACATTGCCGAAGTTTTAATCCAGATAAATTCATTCCATGAGAGAGGAAATCGATGATGGATCAATTACAGCTCATTGACGGATATTTTGGTGACAATGCGTTTTACATGCGCAGCATAGCTGGATTTTAATAGACTGCCACACCAACAAGGAATCAGCAAGGACCTTTGGATTCGATCAGCTGCATACTTTCTGTATGCTTAGATTCGGACCTAAAGGTTTTTTTTTGCGCTTTTTTAGAGAGGATTTATGGAAGGATACCTTAAATATCTAAGGACGGCACCACATTCCGTATCGAACCCTTTCAAAATAGTATATGAAAAGTAAAATAATCAAATGTTAGCATACATTTGCAAAAATACAAATACATATGCAAAAAAAGATACTTAAATGAGAACTTGCACGATGGGATTGGTTTTTTCCTTGATATGATTCTTTGGTCTACATAAATAAGGGGGGGGATATTATTTGTGTTGTAACCGTTTACAAAAAGGATCACCAGGTAATTAAGTCTACAAGTTGGTTAGTAATGAAATACACTAAATTACCAAATGAAATGATGTAAGTTTATCGGATTAATAGGATATTATTTTTCTGAATATTAATTATATTTTTTAAATTCATTGGTTGTTGGAGTTGTTTTAATGAATTGCATTAATAAATTTAAGAATGGAGTGATCATATGCCACTTATTATATTGGCACTAGGGATAGTGTTATTATTTCTACTAATCATAGTTTTTCAGCTTAACGCTTTTCTATCTCTGATTTTATCGGCCATATTCGTTTGGGTTTTCCAAGGGATGGAACCATTAACTATTGTCAAATCAATTGAATCTGGCCTTGGAGGTACCCTAGGACATTTAGCCATCATTATTGGCTTGGGTGCTATTTTTGGGAAAATCATATCTGAAGGCGGTGGAGCCCACAGAATTGCAAGATCTCTAATTAATAATTTTGGTGAAAAAAGAGTGGGTTGGGCAGTTTGCCTGGCATCTTTTATATTGGGGATAATATTATTCTTCGAAGTCACTTTCATTTTGTTGATTCCAATAGTTTACACTGTTGCAGTTGAAGCAAGAGTGAAGTTGCTAAAAGTGGGTATACCGTTTTTAGCAGCAATATCAATAACACACTGTTTTTTACCTCCACATCCAGGACCAACTGCTATTTCGTCTGTTTTAGGAGCCAATTTAGGAGTTGTTCTGGCCTATGGGTTGATTCTAGCAATTCCAGCTTCAGTTATTTTCGGTCCTTTATTTTCCATATTATATAAAAATTGGGACGTAGAAGTTCCAGATCATTTAGTAACAAAGACAGAATTCAACATGGATGAAGTCCCATCATTTGCAACTTGCGTCTTAACGACTTTGTCGCCGGTTATTCTCATTTTGATCGGAGTAATTGCAGAATATACACTTCCTAAAACCTCTACAATCTACAAAATTTTAACCTTTATCGGTAATGCTGATGTATCTTTGCTTATATCGCTCTTCATCGCAGTATATGTATTTGGTTTGCGTAAAAAAAGAAGGACGATTACTCAACTAATGAAAATCGCAGAAGAAGCACTGATTTCTATGGGCGGAATTATATTCATTCTTGGAGGCGGTGGTGCATTCAAACAAGTTATTATTGATAGTGGAATGGCCGATTACATTGCTCAATTCACAAGTGGATGGAATATCTCACCATTTATATTAGCATGGATTATTGCCTGTATAATACGGTTAGCCGTAGGGTCTGCCACGGTAACAGTTTTAACCACTTCAGCAATGATGTCGCCAGTTGTACAAAAAACAGGTGTTAGCCCTGAATTGATGGTATTAGCAATTGGAACCGCTTCTATAGCTTTTGCTCCACCAAGCGATGTATCTTTCTGGATGACAAAAGAATATTTTAACTTGACGATAGGACAGACAGTGAAAACAGTTTGTTTAATGTTTACTCTTATTGCTATTTATGGATTGCTTGGAGTATTAACGTTAAGCACGGTGATTGGCTAATATCCACGTTTCATCGATTAAGGAAATAAAAATAGCCCCTTCCTCACCTTGAAAGGGGCTTATTGCTTTTCATCCTCAACCAGTTCATTCATTAAATCAAATCCTCCATTTCTTTTCTCCGTTTATCAGTTTCTTCTTTGTCAACGCGAAAATGGCCATTTTCTAATATGACCACATCGCCGACCGCAGCGTTCTTAGGAAGCATGCTTTTTCCGATATCTATCATTTGCTTCAAAAGCATCCAAATCGCTTTCAAAACGATCGATAATATGTTTCATTCTTATGTTCGCATCCTCTTTATTTTATCTAGGAGTGAATGAAGTTTGTGTCTTATATGTTTTCCCTTTAGAAACCGCATGCGGCCTTCTCGCCATACGTCTTTTACAGCCAACGCTCGCCGAAGTTTTCGGTCCGGTGATATTTTCATATAATAATACGAAACAGATGTGATAATATAATAAATGCGACCGACACCATAAAGTATATTCCGATTATGTATGTCCATTCTGCTTTTTAGCGGAGAAACCATCGCAAGAAGCAGTTGCAGACCTTTTCCGATAGGATAAGGGTTGTCTTTTTTTCTTTAATGAGATAACATGTGAATCGTGGGAGTTTTTTATATGGATAAAAATGTAAAAGAAAGGTAGAGTGTAATGGCATTACCAAGTGGCGCAACGATGAACATCACGATTCGTCTTCAATATGAAAAAGATCATGTCTCATTCAGCGATATCGCCGCTGCGATCGGAAAAGCAGGGGGAGATATCGTCGGGATTGATGTTATTTCATCTAGCAAAGTACATACCGTGCGTGATATCACCGTCAGTGCGTTAGATACAAAACAATGCGATTTAATTATTGCAGCGCTGAAAAAAATTCAGGGCGTTAAAATTATTCACGTATCAGATCGTACGTTTTGGATGCATATCGGTGGAAAAATCGAAACGAACTCGAAATTTCCGATAAAGACGCGTGATGACTTATCACGGGTTTATACGCCAGGGGTAGCGCGAGTATGTAAAGCCATTGCGGAAGACCCAAAAAAAGCATATTCCTTAACGATTAAGCGCAATACGGTGGCGGTCATTTCCGATGGTACAGCGGTGCTTGGGCTTGGCAATATCGGACCTTACGCGGCGATGCCAGTGATGGAAGGAAAAGCGATGTTGTTTAAGCAATTTGCGGGCGTCGATGCCTTCCCAATCTGCTTAGATACAAAAGATACAGAAGAAATTATTCAAATTGTGAAAGCGATTGCGCCAGCGTTTGGCGGCATTAACTTGGAAGATATTTCGGCGCCGCATTGCTTTGAAATAGAAAGACGGTTAAAAGAAGAGCTGGACATCCCTGTATTTCATGATGACCAACACGGAACAGCAGTGGTGCTGCTTGCGGGGCTATTAAATGCATTAAAAATTGTCGGCAAAAAACTAGAGGACATTAAAGTTGTCGTAACGGGAATCGGCGCCGCTGGAATTGCTTGTACGAAAATTTTGCTGGCAGCCGGTGTGCGCAATATTATCGGTGTAGACCGTCATGGTGCCATTCATCGCGACGAGAAGTACGATAACCCGTATTGGCAAGAATATGCGCAAATCACCAATCCAGATAACGAAAAAGGCAGTTTATCCGAGGTTATCGCGGGTGCGGACGTATTTATCGGCGTTTCCGCTCCAGGCATTTTAAAAGTCGATGATGTGAAAAAAATGGCGAAAGATCCAATCGTCTTCGCGATGGCCAATCCAGTGCCGGAAATCGATCCAGAACTGGCGGAGCCATACGTTCGCGTGATGGCGACAGGCCGTTCCGATTATCCGAACCAAATTAACAACGTTCTTTGCTTCCCAGGCATTTTCCGCGGTGCGCTCGATTGCCGCGCAAAAGAAATTAACGAAGAAATGAAACTCGCCGCAGCGAAAGCGATCGCTTCCGTTGTAACTGACGACGAGTTAAGCGAAACATATATTATTCCGAGCGTGTTTAATAACAAAGTGGTAGAACGAGTGAGACAAGCCGTTATTGAAGCGGCATATCGCACTGGCGTGGCGCGGAAAGATAACATTCCTTTAGGGGGATATTCCGGAGAACAAAGATGAGGCTGTCGCTTAGACAAGACTGTTTGTTAAAGATGATGATGCCCTTCTCCTTATTTTTTACTTGATCCCTTCGAAAGGAAGTTGGAACATGGGGATTCGTTATGAAGTGATTTCCGAAGACGAGATTATTTGTATTAAAGATTTATGCAATGAATTAATGGCCTATCAAAAATCTAAAGCAACGATCCATCCCGAGTGGTTTGACGGGATGTGTTTTGAAACGAGAATGATTCCATCGATCGAAAAGGCGAAAGTGAACTACATCATCGTAGCGAAAGATGACGATGAAATTGTTGGGTATGCATATAGCAATATTTCTCCAAAAACAATCTATTCCAATAATTTCGCGACTTTGCCGTGTGACGCATTTTTTGATTTTGATTCTGTTCCAACCGATGATGTTGGCTGCCTTTCGCAGTTTTATATAAAAGAAAAATATCGCAACCGTGGAATTGGCAGCGTTTTATTCGAAAAATCGATGGAATGGTTAAGTTCATTTCAATCAATCAAGGACATATTTATTTTTGTATCAAACGGAAATGATGATGCGTTAAAATTTTATCTCCGAAAAGGGTTTAAAATCAGTCATCAAATACTGGATGGGTTTATTACGGTATTAAGGAATACGCACTAAACATGCTTTCTTTTTCAAGATGTTCGTAGAGAGGGGGAATTTTCCCTCTCTACTATAACAGACATTCGTCTGAAACCCATTTTTTTCTATCAATCCAGTGTATTTTGAAATTTGAAATAAGACAAACGTACGCTCCCTTTCATCATTTATTGATCGAACATGGAGCTAGGATTGAAGGTGAGGAAACCGCATTATCTCTTGCAATCAAGCGTGGCAACAATAAGGCTTCGGAATTTCTTCGTCTTCAAAATGGAGCGCTTTTGTAAGAAAAGAACACTAAAAGCACACTATAAGTACGCCTAGTTCTTGAATTTGATATTATTCCCCCTTGCAGTAGACAGTACTGTCTACTGCAAGGGGGTTTTTATAGATTGTTGCTTTCTTGACTACATTAATAGTTGATATATGCGTTTTAGGAGGCGTTCAAGTATGTAGAAAGATGTGTATAAAGAAAAGTCATCTTTATTTTTTCCTACTTTTTTTGCCTAATAGGCCGTTGCGATTGCACTAAAGAAGCCACCCAAAGCTTCTATCATTTTAACAAACACCTCTTATCTTCTTGTAAGATATAAAACATCTATTATAAAAAATTATCATAAGTCAATTATTAAAAAAGAGCCTATGGAAAAAAGAGCTTTTACAAAAACATATCGTTACAGGTAAAGTCCCGTTGTGTAAACGGCTGTAATGGTTTGGGCAATGTCTTCTACGGATGCCTTATGTTCATTGCGGACAATTTCCCAAAGATACATTTCGTTGGTGAAAAACCAGCCGCGGGCAACAAGTTCGGGATTTAACTGCGTTTTGGCTAGTCCTTTTTTTTGTGAATAGGCGATATCTTGTGAAATTCGCTGGATGAATTTTTCCCTGATTTCTTTCCATTTAGCGGACACAACCGGTGAAACTCCGATAGCCTGTTCAAACACTTGCATCATGCTTCGCTCTGCTTCTGCCATCTTTAAAAATGAATATGCCTGTTTTTTGATGATTTGTTGGGCTTCTTCTTTTGACGTTGGAAAGAAGGGCATTTCTGCAATTTGATAAAATTGTTCCATCACATCTTCCATTAGCACAATCAAAATTTCGTCTTTTCCTCCAAAATGTACGTAGGCTGTACCGTATCCCACATTTGCCTTTTTGATAATTTGAGTAATCGTTGCTTTTTGAAACCCTTCCTCAATGAATACTTCTTTTGCCGCTTGCAATAGTTTTTGGCGTGTCATGATGGAACGCATATGACGTTTATCGGCCACTTTGCTACTATCCACGACATTCCCTCCATTCGTTTCCTTTTTAATAGCATAAATGGAATCTGATGAAAACAAAAGGATGATTTATGATAATTTTAATACTTAACTTAACATTTAGAAAATTTTTTATTTTTAATTGACATCATGTCAACTTCATTGATACAATTTTCCCAAAAAACAATGTGAAGGAGGAATAGGATAGGATGCTTTCTTATTCTTTTGAACCCACACTAGAATTTGCCAGGAAGCTCGATCGGGAAGATAAACTATGGCATTTCCGCCATGAGTTTTACTTAAAGCCTGGCTCTATTTATATGGACGGTAACTCATTAGGGCTTCTTTCTAAGAGAGCTGAAAAAACGCTATTAGAATCTTTGGATGATTGGAAAGAATTAGGGATTGACGGGTGGACGCAAGGGAGACATCCATGGTTTTACCTGTCTGAGAGGCTTGGGGAAATGATGGCGCCATTAGTGGGAGCTTCTCCTGAAGAAGTCATTGTAACTGGTTCCACGACAGTGAACTTGCATCAACTTGTTGCGACCTTTTACAAACCTGAGGGAACACGTACAAAAATCTTGGCTGATGAGTTGACATTCCCTTCTGATATTTACGCACTGCAAAGCCAGCTCCGTATCCGCGGCTATGATCCAGATACGCATCTTATCCGTGTAAAAAGCCGCGATGGCCGCTTTTTAGAAGAGGATGACATTATCGCTGCCATGGCCGACGATATTGCGTTAATTATTTTACCAACGGTTCTTTATCGAAGCGGTCAAATATTGGATATGAAGCGTTTAACAGAGGAAGCGCACGCTCGTGGCATTTTCATTGGATTTGATGCATGTCATTCTATCGGTGCCATCCCTCATTCGTTCAGTGAGTGGGAGGTTGATTTTGCGTTTTGGTGCAACTACAAGTATTTAAATGGGGGGCCTGGATGTGTCGCGGGACTATATGTGAATCGCAAACATTTCGGGAAGCTTCCTGGCCTGGCCGGATGGTTCGGTTCCAGAAAAGATAAACAGTTTGACATGGAGCATACATTCACACCGGCTGAAACGGCAGGGGCTTATCAAATCGGAACGCCTCACGTGTTGAGCCTTGCGCCTTTAATCGGATCCTTAGAAATTTTTGCCGAAGCCGGAATTGAAAACATTCGCCAAAAGTCGCTGCAAATCACTCAATATTTAATGTACTTAATTGAACATGAGCTGAAAGATTTTGGTTTTACCATTGGCAATCCTAGAGACGATGCATGCCGAGGGGGGCATGTAAGCCTCGAACATGATGAAGCTGCTCGGATTTGTAAATCATTGAAAGAAAACGGAGTGATCCCGGATTTTCGTGCACCCAACATCATTCGTTTAGCACCGATCGCATTGTACACTTCTTATGAAGAAGTGTGGAAAGTCGTCCAAATCCTGAAAAAAATTATGAAGGAAAAACAATATGAAAAGTTTACGAATGAGCGCGAGGTAGTGGCATAAAGATGTCGCGTTTTACGAGAAGAAAGGGGGAGGAAACAATGGAAAACCAAAATCATCATTTCCATGATCTTTATGAGCGGGAGAGAGGATTAAATCGCGATTTGAAAACCAATCAGCTTACCATGATTGCGATGGGGTGTGCCATCGGCACCGGATTGTTCCTTGGAAGCGGGCTTGCTGTTGGAACTGCCGGGCCAAGCGTGTTGATTAGTTATATGATAGGCGCATTGATCGTATTGCTTTTAATGGGATGTTTAGCGGAAATGACGGTTGCCCATCCTACTTCAGGGTCTTTTGGGACGATTGCGGAAAAATATATCCATCCTTATGCAGGTTTTATTGTTCGCTATTCGTACTGGATAGCGAATGTACTTGCTGTGGGAGTAGAAGTAAGTGCAATTGCTGTCTATATGAAATACTGGTTTCCAAACGTTCCGGGAATCGTATGGATCCTGTTGTTTGGCGGTGTGCTGATATATGTCAACGCTACGAGTGTCAATACGTTTGCTACTTTTGAGTATTGGTTCTCCATGATAAAGGTTAGTGCGATTGTGCTTTTCATTCTCCTTGGTGCATATGTTCTATTTGGAGCGTCTGATCAGCCGGGAATAGGAAGCGAAAATCTTGTAAACGATGGCGGTTTTCTGCCGTTTGGCTGGTGGGGAATGTGGGTAGCCATCTTTATCTCTCTATTCAGCTTTTTAGGGACAGAATTGATAGCGGTTACAGCAGGTGAAGCGAAAGATCCGGATGTAGCGGTACCGAAAGCATTAAAAGCAACCGTATTCCGTTTGTCGACTTTCTATGTTTTGACAATGGCCATCATGTTAATGATCGTTCCTTGGAAATCGGCTGGGGTCGATAAAAGTCCATTTGTCAAAGTAATGGAAATCTTGAATATCCCTGGTGCTTCGGGAATTGTAAACTTTATTGTCTTAACGGCTGCATTATCAGCTATGAATAGCCAGTTATATGCATCAACGCGGATGATATATTCATTATCACGAGGAAAATATGCGCCTGCTTTCTTTGGAAGGGTAAGTAAAAAAGGGGTTCCGACAAACGCTCTTACGGTTTCTACACTTGGGATTGTCGTCGCTGCCGTCGTTTCGGCGCTGGTTCCTGGGACATCTTATGCGGTCATGATGGGGATTTCCATGTTCGGTGCCATTTTCACATGGCTGATGGTTTTCGTTTCTCATTTATTTTTCCGCCGCAAGTGGAAGCAAATGGGGGGACGCAAATTACCAGTAAGAATGATCGGTTTTCCTTATTTGACGATTTTAGGGGGCGTTCTATTGCTCAGCTTGATGATTACGACATGGTTTACGCAATTTAAAATCATGCTTCAATTTGGAATTCCGTGGTTAATTTTTCTTTCGGCTGCTTATTTTATTTGGAAAAAAACAAATGCAATGCATCATGCAACAAACGACGCCCTCCAACTTTCTGGAAGTGACGTCAACCTAGATAAATAGCGTCATAGCAAATTTAATAGAAGGCAGCTATGGATGGGAATGAAAAAAGGGGGATGCCAGGTATGGTGAACATTAATAATAATGAAACAAATTCCAAGTATGGATTAGAGGAAGAGATTCATACAGATTTCCGAAAAGAAATGTCGTATGCAAGTTACCTTCAACTCGACAAAATTTTATCCAGCCAACAACGATTGTCCGATCATCATGATGAAATGCTGTTTATTATTATTCATCAGGCAAGCGAACTTTGGATGAAGCTCATTTTGCACGAAGTGAACGCAGCGATTCAATGTATTCTCCGCAACGATTTGGAACCGTCTTTTAAAATGCTTTCACGTGTATCCAGAATTCAGCAGCAATTGATCCAATCTTGGAGCGTCCTTTCCACATTGACTCCTGCTGAATACATGGAATTTCGGGATAAATTGGGTCATGCATCCGGATTTCAGTCCTACCAAAACCGTTTGATCGAATTTGCGTTTGGAAATAAAAATGCTCATACATTATTAGTCTTCCAACATGATCCTGAGATTTATGAAAAGCTGAAAAGAGCGCTTCATGAGCCAAGCATCTATGACGCGGCGATTAAAGCGCTCGCAGCCCGAGGATTGCCAATTGACCAAGAAGTTCTTGACAGAGACTGGTCCCAAACCTATCAGCCAAATGCCAGTGTAGAGGAAGCATGGCTGACTGTTTACCGGAACGTGGATCAATATTGGGATTTATATGAGCTGGCCGAGAAGTTGGTGGACATCGGCAGCCAGCAACAGTTATGGCGTTATAACCATATGAGTACGGTTGAACGAATTATTGGCCATAAAAAAGGAACAGGCGGTTCATCAGGCGTCACTTATTTAAAAAGAGCGCTTGATCAACATTTCTTCCCTGAATTATGGACTTTAAGAACGAAGCTTTAATATGTATGCATGGCAGGAGGCTGGGGAAAAGGCCTCCTTTCCTGTTGAGTAAATGAATAAGGGGGAAAAAATGATGAACGCGTGGATTGATATATCTCAACGGCTGGATGAAAAAGTTGCTGTATGGCCAGGGGATACTCCTTTTTCCTACCGTGTAAATTGGAGCAAAGAGGAAAGCGGGTCTGTCAATGTAGGCCAAATCACGATGAGCACCCACACAGGTACACACATTGATGCCCCGTTTCATTTTGATAATGAAGGAAAGCGGGTGCTTGATTTGGATTTGGATATATACATTGGCCCAGCCCGTGTCATCCATCTGCCAAACAAAACGAAGATTGGAGTAGACGAATTGCAAAGTGTAAATTTAGAAGGAGCAACACGCCTATTAATTTATACAGGCGCATGGAAAAACCGTACGGTCTTTCCAGAAGCCATTCCCCATATCGAACCTGAATTAGCGCCATATCTTTCCGAACGCGGCATTCGGCTCATTGGCGTGGATCTGCCGTCCGTCGATCCTTTAGATAGCAAAGAGTTACCTGCCCATCATGAATTGACTCGTTATGGCATCCATATTTTAGAAGGTATTGTCCTTGATCATGTGGCCCCAGGCGACTATGAACTGATAGCTTTTCCGCTTCCGCTTGCAGAAGCGGATGGAAGCCCGGTAAGAGCGGTATTAAAAAAGAGGGGGTAACATCAAATATTAATTAATAGCGAACAGTGCCAGGTACTGTTCGCTAATTATGGTACTATGAACACTGTTGTCTATAAAAAACAAGAACTTCAATGGTTCTGAAAGTTGGAATCATTGTTGTGTTTATCACTCTATCACAACCATTTTACGGTATGTCCAACATATGGAGCCGGATTTGATATAAATCTTTCGTTACATATTTATTGTAGCAAGAGATTTATAGATTTATTTTTTTGTTATTTAAAAAGAGAATAAAATGAACAATAAAAAATAAATACTCAAAAAATGTTTGACATTTTATGTATTTGTTAGTAAATTATAATTGAAGATGGAAAAATATAAAAAAGAGAACAAAATGAACAATAAAGGATGTGGTTGTATACATAAATTTATTTGTGAAAAAGATTTGCGAACCGAGCGTTTAGATCCGTATTTTTATCAAATTGAATTGGAGTTGAAAAAGAAATTAGAAAATAAACAGACTGTTCCTTTACGGATGTTATGTAAAGAAATTACAGATGGAACAAGAAACGCGACAGAGTTTGTTGGTTATAGAACGACTGTTCCTTATATTCGCTTATCAAATATTGTGGATAATAAGTTAGTGCAAAAGGGGATGAAATATTTATTTGATTTAGATGGAATTGAGGAGAAAGCGATTGTTAGGAAAGGGGATATTTTAATTTCGAAAATTGTCTCGCTTCCTAAAATTACTCTTGTTGATGAGGCATATGATGGAGCTGTTATTAGTCCTGATATTATAAAAATTCGCCCCGTGGATCAACAAGCTCAAGCAATATTAATGAAGTTTTTTGCTTCAAATATCGGAATGCTTTCATTAAAAAAAATGGCGGTTCCATCTGTATTGCCGAAAATTTCGCTTAAACAGTTAGAGGATTTAGCGATTGTAATAGATGTGGATTCTGAAGAAGAAGGTCATAACCAACAAGCTATTTTAAAACAACAACTGCATAACTTATATGGATTTGAGTTAAATGAACTAAACGCGTCGCTACCGACAGAGTTTTGGGTCCAAAAACAACTGTCAACAAAGCGGTTGGATGTCGATTATTATCGTTACCATACTTCAAAAACGTTCGAACAATTGAAAAATAAGATCAAAACCGAACGATGGGTGCAGTTAAAAGATGTTTGTGAAATCGTAAGACAAACAGTTAGCCCGGCGGATTTTAACAATAAAAAAATTCGTTACATTGGCTTTAAAAATATTGATACAAATTCGTATCGGATTATTTCGGCAGAGACCATATCATTCGAAAAAGTGAGAAGTCGTGCCCGATATGTATTGAAAGAAAACGACATTTTACTAGGAGTCGTCGGACCATATATTGGAGAAGAGAACCAACCGTTGGCTTTTGTAACTAGAGAATACGAAGGAGCTTTAGCATCTAGTGCGTTTGTGGTTCTACGTAATTGTAAGTATTCGTCTGCATATTTGTTATGGTGTTTGTCTCATCCTTTGGTACGATTCCAGTTAAGGGCTAAGCGAAGAGGACAATTGCAAATGATGATAAGTATAGATGATCTTGAAAGAATTTACCTCCCGGCTGAATCACCAGAAAAGATCAATTTGATTGAAAATATGGTGAAAAAATTAGTTAATTAATCGGAGGGATACAAGAATGAGGTTACCATCGTTATACGGATTTTATAAATACTATTTTAATTATCCTTTGAAAGGGAAAAGGAATTATGCACTTGCGATAAGAGAGGCGGAAAGGCAAATTTATAATGCTTTTGACCTAAGAGATGAATCATACATTACAGATTATGAACATCAATTATATCCTAGACAACTCACAATTTCTTTTTTGAAAAAACTGTATCAATTAATGAATGAACGTTACGATCAACCTATTTTTGACCTAGATTATCATAGAAATAGTATTCATATTCCAAAAGAGTTACTTACTGGGCGCATACGGCTAGATATTGATTTTGGGTACTTTTACGATCGTAATGCGAAACAAATTATTCTACTTGAGTATGGTAAATTAAATGATGTTTCTTATTGGATTCCAGTTTTTAAAACGTTGGTAACCTCATTTGAGTTAACTACTATGCTCCCAACAAATATTGAAACGATTGCATTTTGGGATTTATCGAAAGGACTCACTTATGAAGAAAGTTATCATAATGGAATTACCGCACCTGTCGAGCAGGTTCTAAAAATTGCTAGAAAAATAGTGAATGAAAGAAGGAGGGGTTAAATGATTTTATATGAATATTTAAAAACCCCAAAAACGATTGACCAGCTTGTAACGATTGCACATGAAAATGAGTTATATTGGAATCGGGAACAAATGGAGTTGTTTGTGTGCTTAGATCCAAGTATCATTCAAAATGCAGAAGGGCTTTGGACAGTGAAGCAAGATGAACGTCGGCAAATGATATTGGCAGCGATTGAGCGGGCGTTACAAGGTCGCCCGATGACAAAAATTGATCCAGATGTTTTCGCCCAGCTCCCTGCTGATGTCATTGTACCGCAAAGCGAAATTATTGATGTTGCCATTAGCAGCGGTAAATATGAATCACCGCGCGAAAATTTGCTTCGTGTAAAACGAAAATAGGAGGAAATAACGAATGGAAACGACAATTCAACAAGTACAAGAACAATTAAAAATGAAAGGATATGGTCAATTCTCTGAGCTTACTACAAATGAAGAAGATGGAACAATGATTTTCACAGCGACAGGAGATGACAAAGTCGTTTACGTGAAAATCTTTGAAAAAGACGCTGATTTATCATATGCGGTGCAACAATCTGCACTAATTGAAGCACAATATCATGAATCGGCTCCTGACTTTATTTGGGCCACGAATGGAGATGTAAACTATTACGCCGATTGTATTGAATCTGCGCCAATTGCAGAAATTCCATCTGTTGTGGATGTAACAAAAAAAGAAAAGAAAAAATTAACAAAACAAGAACTTTGGTCGCTTGATATTTATTCTAGTCTGCAAAAACGATTTGATGATTTACATGAGCGTCTTTACGGTCCCGCTGGTGCCGATAATATTAGTTCTACGAACGAGGCAATCGATGAACTGAGTAAATTACTGTTTATGGAAATTTTCCGCCTTTATCACCCTGATTATGTATTAAAAGAAGGAGAAAATGCTGGTTTAAAATTATATGACATTTTAAAGTATGAGTACATAAAGCAACATGGCAAAAAAGCGGTAAAACAAATCAAAGATGCATTTAAAGAAATAAAAAATCATGAAGATTATGTAGCGATCAACGACAAAGGTGAAAAGTGCTACATCTTTCACGAAGAAGAGTTTATTAAGTTAGAAAATCCGGCAAACTATGTTGCCGCATTTGAAGCTTTTCAAGAGCTCGGTGAGTTCGAAGATGATAATGGAGCAATTAAAAAGGCGACGTTAAAAGATGTAACCGCTGATATTTTAGGACGCCTATACGATGTGTTACTACGCGGAAAATATGACAGTAAAGTCGGTCAAGCAACGTATTTAACACCGCGTCAGGTAACCGAAGCAATGGTAGATATGGTAATGCATGATTTAACATCGAATCCAAAAGAAGCAGCCAAATTGCTAGAAACAGATGAAAATGGAAATCCAACCTTCCGTGTACTTGACCCAACTTGCGGATCTGGAGGATTTTTAATTAAAGCCTATGAAGCAATAAAAAGATACTTTACGAGAGAATTTGCTGGGATTCAAAAAGAAAAAATAACAGAGCATTTAGAAAAAATGAAAGAGCATAGCTTTGTTGGTGCCGATAAAACACGGAGCATGATTTTAAAAGCACGTTTGAATATGGCGATGCACGGATTGCCAAAAGCTCCGATTTTCTGGGTAAGCGACTCGTTAATGACCGATTCATTGCAACCTGAATCATTTGATGTGATTATCACAAACCCGCCGTTTGGCTCCGGTTCTGTATCCAATAAAACAGAAGAAGGCAGAGCCATTTTAGAACGTTATACATCCGGCATTGACGAAGACGGAAAACCGATGAAAAAAGGTTTATGTCTTGGAGCAAAGCCAAATAATAAAGGTGTTTGGAAACAAGTCAATTCGACAGACCAAGCGGTATTATTCATTGACCGAAATTTAGAGTTATTAAAACCAGGTGGTTATTTGATTATGGTCCTTCCAGATGGAATTTTAAGTAACTCAAGCTATAAACATGTACGTGAATATTTAATGGGTAAGAAAAACGAAGTAACAGGCGAATTTGAAGGTGGCCGCGCGATTGTGAAAGCGGTTGTTTCATTACCGACAGTTACATTCCAATTATCTGGTACAGGTGCGAAAACGTCATTCCTCTATATTAAAAAGAAAGAACACGAAAACGAAAAACAAGGACCAGTGTTTATGGCAGTTGCAGAGGAAATTGGGTTTGATGTTAAGAATAAAGTTGAGATTCAGTTAGGAAATGATAGAAACGATCTTTTGAAGATAGTTGATGCTTATAAAAAAGGTATGTAAATGAACCATAGGGTTTTTTTAAGAGTAAAATAGAGAAGGTGGAAAAAATGAATAGCTATACTGCAAAATCCGGATGGGTCCACCCTACTTTAATTATAGATAGAATTGATAGTAGTTTTTATAAAAAAGAGGATATAGAAAATTTACGAAGATTATTTAATTCCGAACTACCTCTTAAAACTTTATTGGATATCTCAAATAAAATTACTGATGGTCCTCATGATGGATATACTTTTGTAGATAATGGTGTCTTATTTTTAAGATCACAAAATATAAAAAATGCTGGTTTCGATTTGTCGGATAAAAAATTTATTGAACCCGAGTTTCATAACAAATATAGAAAAAGTTGGTTGGAGCAAGGCGATTTATTAATAACTAGAATTGGTCAATATTTTGGTAATGCTGCTGTAGTATCTAAGGATTATGTGGGGTGTAATATAAATCACGCAATTGCTAAAGTACAATTAAAAAAAGAAGTAGACCCATATTATGTGTGTGCATATATTAACAGTCCTACTGGAAATAAACTTTATAGGAGATTAGGAAAAAGTTTTACATCTCCTAGGGTTAATTTAGCTGATTTTAGTGAATTCCTGGTTCCGTTACCTGCACGGAAAATCCAAACATATATCGGTAATAAAATCCGAAAAGCGGAAGAGTTACGGGAAGAAGCAAAGCGGTTGAAGGAAGAGGCTGAAGAAATTCTATTTAATGAATTACGTATAAAAGAACTAGAACATCTTTTAATGGAGCAAAACAAAAAATATAACTGGGTAGAAGAAACAGCACTTACCGAAAGAATAGATGCTTATTATTATAAAGCTAAGTATACAATATTGGATAAATTTATTTCCCAATTTGAGTATGTAATAACCAAAAAAATAGCAGATGTTGAGTATGGATATATGCCTCAAGAAGATTATACAGAAGTTGATTCGGGAATTCCTATTATTCGAATAACAAATATGCCTGGAAATTTATTAATTGATTCAAGTGACATAAAGCATATTCCCGTAAATGAGAAAATTAAAGATAGGCATTTTGTTAGGGAAAATGATATTTTGATGGTTCAATTAGGGGACACAACTGGAAAAGTTGCTTATGTTTCAAAGGAATTTGATGGTTATTTATTCCCGTCATTCTGCTTAAAAATTTCATTAAAAGATACAAATAAAGTTCTTCCTGGCTATTTAGCATTGTTATATGAGAGTAAAATTATGCAACTACAAATTGAACAAACAATTTCTTATGCTTCAGTAAGACCAAATACTACAAAACCAGCTATCGAAAGTTTAAAAATACCTATTATTGAGATGAGCAAGCAAAAAGAGATTGCTGATAGAATTTTAAATTATATTAAACATATTTACGAATCAAAACATCTTATCATCGAAGCCAAACAGGACGTCGAAGACCTGATCGAAGGCAAGTTCGATGAGTCGAAAATTTCCGAAGGAGTGTAAGGGCACTCCTTCTTTTCTAGGAGGTGAATGCGTTGGAGTTGAAAAGGTTACATAGTCATTTAGAGAAGCTGTATCACTACGGTGAAACGGCTTATGTCGCTGAGCTTGAGCCGTTTGTTAGAAAAGGTCTTTTATATGTGCATGAGAAAAAAGCAGTGATCACGAACAATTGGATTGCGTTTGTGAAGCGGTTTCCGAATCAAACTGATTTCCTTCATACATTGTTTTGCTTTGATGAGTTGTATCAACAATACTTGTTGAAAACATCCTTGTTAACGGTATTAAAAATGCGTGAGGCAGAAGATACTGACGGAATTGTTGATTTCGTTCATAAAATGCCAAAGTTTGCAGGGGAAATCGTAAAAATATTAGATGAATTGAAACATGGTGAGCGGTACGAAACGGAAGCTTTAGAACATCATGTAAAGGAAGTCGAGCCTCTTTTTCGTGAACGCAATCATTTTATTTTTAACGGAGCGCCGTATTATCAGCGCATTATTTATTATTTAGCCCATATTCAACAGTATCAACAAGAAGCGGTTGAACAAGATGAACCGCTCGGTAAAAAAATTGATGAACAATGGGCAAAAGGGAGAAAAATAGCTGCTAACTTGCAGTTATCGCCGTTAAAGGATCAGCCTCTTGCGGTATTAGCGCCGCATGAGCCAAATATTTCATTAAAGAATCCGTTATTCAAACATATTTTCGCACATCCTTGGAACCTATTTATTTTCCTTTGTTGCGTTGTCCGCGAACAGACGGAGGCGCAAGGGATGACAACCATTCGGTTTCATGCGGTGAACGACGAAGTTGACGTTATTTTAATGTCGTCAAAAAATCAAGAATATCGATACGGAACGATCAACGATTTCGTTTTGGAGTTTTGTAAAGTGAACAACTATCAACTATTTCCAAACGAGATCGCTCGTTTAGAAACGATATTCCACTATTTACATGATCGCGGTTTTTTAACGATTGTCGATGAAGAATATCGCATTCCGAGCCATATTGAAGATGAGTTATACAATACAAGTTTGTTTATTCCGCTGATGGCAGGCAGCAAACAGCTCCGCCAACGGATCGAACAGTGGATTGATGAATTGAGGGACAGAGGATGAAACAAATAAAACTATCGATTGAACGATTTTGGATTGAGCCAGGAAATTTTGAAAGATGGTGTGAGTTGTTATCGCGCATTCCGGAGAAAACCGAAGCGCGTTCAATCAAGGAAATCGCAAAATTATACTTAGGAAAAGATGTGGAAGAAAAAGATAAAAAACTAGACCGTTCCAAAGAATTATTTGGACTACATGGTTATGAGTACGTGAAAAATTCACGTAATTTTGAAATTAAAGGTGTCCATTTTCTAACACGAACAGATGATGGATATTTGATTCGTACAGAGGAAGCGAATGAACTCGTAGCTGCGTACGAACAACAACAAGGATGGGAATTGTTGCTTGCAAAACAACTATTACGATATTCGCCAAGAACAAGAGTCATCATGCATTTATTGTTGAATGATGGTTTTTTTGAAACAAACGGTCAATCGATCGAACAGCTAAGCAAGTGGACATTGCGATTTGCTGATGTTGCGTATCATCCGTTTTCAAGGAATCCAGAGCTTAATGATATGAATTTTCTTCTTCATGCTTTTAAAAATGAAGCGTTAGGGAACGATTGGCGTAATATTCTTGCTGAAGAAGAAATTAAATTGGATGAAGATTGGATGTTTGTTGGCTCAAGCGGCAAAGAGCCGGCAAAAACAAATATTTCTTCGTTTATGCGTGCGCCGATGCAATTATTTGCCTATTTAGACTGGTTTATTGAAGCAGATGTAGGAATCATCATTTTAAATAAAGAAAAGGTGTTGGAACATATCGGTTCACATTCTTTATTTTCATTGACGAACGTTCAGAGTATATCAGAAATCGAATGGTTAAAGAAAAAAGTGAACGAAGAGAAGGATGATCGCGGTTTTGTTGCAATTGAACCGTTGCTTCGTAAGCTGATGGAGCGTTTTTATCCAACGTGGGAACAAGGGCTTGCGCGCTTTGTCGATTATTATATGACAAAAGGTATTCGTGAAGGTTTGTTTTATATTGCTGATTATGAATCAGGCCAGCCAAGACATGGAAGAGGTTATTTAGGTAAACGAGAATACCAATTATTAAAACTTGAATTCCAGCGATAAAGGGGTTGAAAAGATGAGCAAATCTGTCTGGTTAAAAGATGGGGTTTCCACATTTCCGGTTCAGCAGCCAATGGTCGGTCAGTGTGAATTTTATGAGGCGTTTAAAGAGTATTTACAAGATTTAAAGTCAGCGCCAATGGCACGAGTTTTTACATTGATTGCCAAATGGGGGATTGGTAAATCGCGTATTGCTTATGAATTAGTGAGCGAAGCGCTTGGAATTGATAAAGGATGGACGATTCGTGACCAATCAGGTCAACTGCAAAAAGTCCGGTTATTAAAGCCAGATTTCGCTGACGGCATTTTACCTATTTATATTCGCTATGAACAAATGCATGAGGATCTTCTTTATGGGGAAAACTGGGTCGGTTATGGGGCGTATGTAGCGCTAGCAAAATTAGCGGAACAACAACCTGCCCGCACGATTCAAGGTTCGATTGTGAAACATATTCAAGATCATTTTCTCCCGCTTGGTTTTTCACCAGAGAAATTGGCTGAGGCGATTGAGTTAGGGCGGCATGAAACAAATGATTTACTACAACATATTGATCAGCTTGATCAACTTGTCCAAAACGGTTTAGCTTACTTAAAGCAGTTTGGCATTGAGCATTTAATGGTTATTGTCGATGAAGTAGAATCCGAGTACGAATTATTTATGGATGGGATTCAAGAGCAAAGCGAAGAGCGGAAAAAGAAATTAGACGGTGATGCGATTAAAGTGATCACATCAGCGATTAAACATGAAGATAGCCGCACTCGCCATCCAAATGTCTCTTTCTTGTTGCTTTGTTCACCGGCAATTGGCGATCAAATTAAAGCACTCGAGGCGTTGGCCCGTCGTTTAGATAAATTAGAAATCAATCAAAACTCCTATGCAGATATTAGCGATTATGTCGCATCGTTACAACAAAGTGGAAAATTACGTAAATATCCTGCAGGTCTTGTTGAAGCAGCTTACACGATTGCCGCCGGAAACTTCGGCTGGTTAAATGTGATTATGGCCCATTGTGATCAATATCTTGAGAAGCATCCAGATAAGGAAACTGGTGAGATTTTACAAGATTTGGCTTATTCAGTGCCGCGTTTTAAAGAAAGTTTAATCGATCATTCGCAACTAGATTACATTAATACAAAGCCAGCGCATATTCCGTTTGTAAAAAAAGCGTTATTACGGCAACTGCCGTATCCGAAAGATTATTATAGTGCGGAAGAACAACAAATTTTATTATCAGCGAAACATATTGAAGGCATACCATTATTTAAAGAGTTTGTCGCTTTGCCGCTTACGAAAAATGATTTAGGTTTTTATCTTGTGAAAAACAAATATAAAGCCGAATCAGATCATTTATTCGTAAATGAAACGACAGGTGAATCATTTAGTTTAGATGTACTGTTACGGAGTCTCGAAACATTCTCGATTAATGCTCCTAAAGGGACTTTTATTGTCGGAAAGGAACGGGAAACGTTTTTAGCGCAAGTACGCATGCTTTATCCGAAAGACGAAGTCGTTGAAGCAGCGGAGCTTTTATATACGTATCTCGAGCAACGAATGAAAACAGAACTACTCGAAACATATATTGGCCCAAACTTTGCGTTCCTTGAGCGGTTAAATCGTCGCTATGCTGTCAAAACAGGTATTGCGAACTATTTATTAAATGAAGAAAAAGATCAACAACTTCAACAACATTTAAATGAGTTGGCGAAACAATATGATAAAGACGGAGAAATTCAACGTCTTCTTCTTGGTTTTACAAGAGCGATTGAGCAAGACTATCCAGAAGTGCAAACGATTCAGATAAAAGGAAATAAATGCGGGCTCCGTATAAAGGTGACAAACCATTTATATTTAGGGGTTCATCCAAAAAAAATCGTCGACATTATTTGGGCTAGCAAACTAGCTTCCTTGCACGATCTTGTTGATAGCAAATTACTAGATAGCGGAAATCACCCGATTATCATTTTAGCACCGACCGCTGATGCGGAAACAGAAATCGATGATATAAAACGAAAGTATGAGCGTCTTGGCCGTTGCTTGCTCTTTTTCCAAGTGACGAATTCGCAGAAGAAAGTATTAGAAGCGTTATCGGTTGAACGTGAGATGATGGATATCCGCAAGTCAGCTCATCAATTAACGCAGCCATTCCGCGCAAAAATTCGTGCGATTACAGATGAAATTGCAAGGGTAGCACGAACCTGGTTTGAACAGGTCGATAAAGAAGGATATGTGTTACGCCCAATCGTTTTTACGAAATCAGAGGAAGACTCTATTCCATTATTAGCAGAAGGATATGCGAAAATGATTATTCACGATGCAACAATTGCTGAACTAGGGGCAAAACAAGACGTAAAATTTACAGACAGCGAAGATTTTACTCGCTTTCAACATGCTTTAAAAGCAACGAAAGTTCCGGCTAAATTAGATAAGGAAGGTTATCGCGATACAGGCTTGTTTATTCAAAATAACGAAAATGATCAATATGAAGTGCAAATTCCAGCTACATTTGCTTCTTTAATGTCGTTTATTGGAAATCGTCGTGTAACATATAAAGAGATTGAAGAAGCGTTTTTCTTTAGTTCTGTTGATGTGATTAAACCACCAAAAATCGTTGAACAATGGATGACATTCTTGCAAGCGCTAAAAATTGTACGGATCAATAACAATCACGTTGAAAATGTCACGTCCCATATGTTAGAAGCAAAACGAGATAAAATTAAACAATGGTATGAGAAAGAATATGATCAACTAGTGGACGAATTCAAAGAAACGTTTGATCAAGCTCGCATCGAACTATTGAAACGATACAAACGCCATGGAGACTTAGAGAAAATTGATGAAGCATTACGTAAGATCGACTTAAAACTATTGCATGTTCATACAAACAATCATCTCGCTATTTGGAAAGAGCAATTAAGTTATTTGCAACAATTTCATGACGAATGTAATTTCATCTTTGATGAGGAAAAATGGAATACGCTCCAACCAAACGAGCGTAACTTCGCGAATATCACATTTGACCGGAATGATATGCCAATTTGGCAAAAGCTTAAGCTTGTGCAACAGTTCCATGAGTATGTATCAACGATTCAAAAGGATATTCTCGCAAAAATTCACGAGAAAGTAGAGGAAATGAAAAACACAAACGAGTATAAAGGTTACTATATACCAATTTCACCGTTTACGTATGTGCTTGAATTATATAAAAACGAAATTGAAAATGCGATGAATCATGTCAAATCTTCACAATTGCGAACAATGGTATCCAATAAAGAAACACTTGCGCATCATTTATCGTTAGGGAATTATAAGGAAGCGATTGACCGTTTAAATATCATTATTTCTCAAATAGGCTTAAAGAAAGTCGATCAAACAAAGGTTGAGTGGAAAGAAAGAAGCGGTATCATTGGGCGTTATTACGATTTGAAAGATAAATTTGTACAAATGGTAGACCTTTTTGTAGAATCGAAGCCGAAAGTTGAGAAATGGATTGCTTATTATGAAAATAGTAATGCTGATGTGAAAAGTGAGGTAGGGATTGCTGAGCTTTCCACACTATTTGACAAGTTAACCGTATTTTTAGAATCTGGTTTCGAAGAAGCGGTTGATGATATTTGTATTGCAAAAAAAGGAAATCCAATGACACTGATAGATGAAACGGAAAAGCTGTTGAAAGAACACAAAAACGATATGACGGATTTAAGAGCTCAAATCACAAATGTTGATAATATAACTAGGAAAAAGCGGAATCAGCTCTATGATGACTTATTAATTGATGCTGTGAACCGTCTTTTCCGCCTGCAACATAAACCGCCATACCAACCGGACTTAAGTGCACCAATTCAAGAAGCAACATACGAAGAAACAATAGAAAAAGTAGAAGCGGAAATGAAAGAATTAGAAACATATGCACATCAATTTTTTGCTGATCATGCTCAATTTGTGCAATTTGAGTTTTATAAAGAAGTTGTTGCCCGCAAAGGAGAGTTAGACTGGGCCAATTATCAAAAAGAAAAGGAAGAGCTTGAGCAAATTGGGTTAATTCGGACAAAAGTGGAGGTTCTCTAATGTCGAGCCTACAGATTTTAAAACCATTCTCAAGACGGACAGAGTATAAAATGTTGCGCGAATGGTTTGATATCGAAGAGAAAGCTGTTGGAGAGTTACGGTCAGGGGTTTGCGTTATTCCCGCTATCATTCTTTTAAAAATGTCAGAAAGCGATCGTTTAAACCTAATTCAATGGGCAAAATTCTGGGGGAACCAGTTAATGGTTTTCCCCCCGTATTTTAATTTAGATATTTCTTCATTATTGCAGATGAATGACTCGATTTCCATTAAAGAAATGAATGAATGCACATATGAAGGAATTCCGGTGCGCGAAGAAATAGCGACTAATTTAACTCCCAAAATTCAATTACCGACTAAACAAACCGTTGCCGTTGACTTTTACTACGATACAAGTAGCGGATGCATTACTATCACAACATTGCCGCTTCTTGATTACCGGTTGCTTGAGCAACGCGAAATATGCCAACGTCTATTTCAATCGTTATTGCACAGTAATGAAAGAGATACAAAAAATGAAATTAGGGAAGAAAAACAAGTGATTTTTAAGCCCGTTCATCACTATTTACTTCTTCTCTCAGCAGCCGACGTTATAGAACAACAACAGCTCGTTCCGTTAATTCAAAAGTTTTTCTATTTGGAAGTACGTGAAAATGAGGTGAAAAGTGCTTTTGCTGAGCTCGCAAATTTACATTATATCCATTCAGACGGAACCATCACTGAGAAAGGGCAACAGTATATTAAGGAAAATGGTTATCGGGCATTTGTGAGAGAAATCATAAAGCGGAGGAACGATGATGGAGAATGGTAAAATGAAACAGGACACCGTGATTGCCAATAGTCTAGTAGCGAAAATCCAGTTAGGGTTACCAAGTACTGTTACGAAATTAAGCGCGAAAATGCGTTTTATTGATCACATTGCTCCGAAGCTTCGTAACAGCGGTGTCATTCGTCCCATTGAAAAAAAATCGCCACTGACGATTCGGGTATCGGGGATTGCAACAGCAAGCAAAACAATACCCGCATTTGGTGGTATTTTATATAGTGCTGGTGCCGTTCGTCAAGATTTATATATAGAGGAAGGCTCTGTGTACGAAACATTTCAAGACAGCCTCGTTGACATTGACGAAGCCGATGATATCGATGTTACTAAAAAACTAAAATTCATTCATATTACGCAAATGTATGATTTGTTAGAAGAAATGGTGCAAGAATCTATTCCGCCGCAAATGGTAATCGTTGATACACCATTATTGTTAGAACGTTCCGATGCACCGTTAGAATCACATGAACAGTTATTGAAAGATTATGAGCAATGTAAAGAACGAATAGAACGATTTTGGTCTATGTATCAAGATAAAATGTACCCGTTTAATCCTCATGGAATTCAATTAGTCTCTCTTAGTACGAAACGGTTTGGTTCCATCTTTTACGGGCTAACAGCTGTAGAACGAGAAAAATATATCATTGACACGATTCATTTTTCTAAATTACAAGATATTGAGGAGTCTTTTTATAAGATTAAAAAAGTAGGTGTAAAAAAATTACTCCACGGTATTTTAACGCGTCGAACGAGAACGGCAGCTTATCAATATGATATTTTAACTTCGGACAATCGGCTAGAGCCGGTAAAAGTAAGAGAGCTTGGACTAATCAACTTTCATTTACGAGCCGGGATGAGAACAATGCCTTTACTTGCAGAAATGATAGGGAGTAACAAAGATTGGGATTCAAAGGCCATTAATGAATTAGCATCCTATATTGTTTCCCTTTTTACAGTGGATCAGCCAAAAGCACTTCCACTGCCGCTTTGGTATGCCGAGTACGCTCTAAAACCAATTCGAAGTGGTGCCATTCTTCATTATTTTAAAACACAGGCACGCGAAATGATTAAAAAGGAAGAAGTAGAAAATGTTTGGACCGAAGAAGTAGACTTTTTCGGGGAGGATGAATGATGAGTCAAGAAAAATATATCGGTAAACTAATTGGGAATACCGGAAACCCGAATGATTTAAAAATGGTGCTTCAAGATAGCTTTTCCGCACGTCGTGGTGAATTTGTGAAAATTTTGCATCAAGAACGTCCAGATGAAGAACCGACATATGTTCTTGGGAGGATTACCTCTATTTCTCGCAGCAATATTTTATATAACAGCGATCTTGGAGAAGGATTGAATTCGATCGAATTATTACCCGGAACACAAATGACTGGGGAGACACTATTTGCTTCCATTGACCTTGTCGGTTACAAGGAACCAGCCACAGGACAAATTCGCATTCCACGTCGCCCGTTAGATCCGGGAAGTAAAGTATATGGTGTTGATTATGAATTTCTTTCTAAGTTTTATCAATTTGATGAAAATAAAAGCATTGCGATTGGCAACTTAATCGGCTATGAACGTGGAGAAAATATTGTTCCTGTTTACTTGGACGTCAATAAATTAGTGACAGAGCATTTAGCGGTTTTGGCGATGACGGGTTCAGGAAAGTCTTATACGGTCGGTCGTATCATCGAACGACTAGTGGCGCAAATGAATGGAACCGTTGTTGTGTTTGATACGCATGGTGAGTATGGAAAGGCATTTGAAAAAGGGGATATTCATTTCAATACCAACCTTGATCATATTGAAGATGAAAAAGAGCGGGAAAGCATTTTATTTATTCAAGAACGTTTCCGTGCTTTACAAGCGGCAGGAGGCGGCATTCATGTGTATACGCCACAAATGGAAGAGTTTGATTATAAATATGCTGGTAAGAATAAACATCTCGCGTTGCAATTTGACCGTTTTGAAATGGATGATTTTGAAGAAATCTTGCCTGGTTTAACAGAACCTCAACAACGAGTACTCGATGTAGCGATTCGTTATTGGAAATACAAATACCCACATCCGCCCCGTGATATTAAAGATTTGCGTGAGTTGCTTTCAGGCGATTTAGAAGAGTTACGGAATTGGGATGAAATAACGGAAGCAGAAGCAAGAGCTTTAAGCGGCAGAAGTGCAGCGGTGGCTTCGATGAAATTGAATCGCGTCATTAACGAAGCGCGAAGCTTTTATACGAAAGCGATCGGTGAGCCAACGGATATTTATAAATTAATTGGAGAAATGAACGAAAAATATGGACGATTAATCATTATTGATTTGCAAGGATTGTCAGACGATGCAAAGCAAATTGTCACGGCTCTTGTATCCAGTGAAATTATGCGTGCAGCGGCAGATAAACAACGCCCGATTCGTCCTTGTTTCCTTGTATATGAAGAAGGTCATAACTACGCTCCAGCAGGTACACCAACGATTTCGAAAAAAATTATTAAAAAAATTGCCGCAGAAGGCCGTAAATTCGGGGTAGGTTTTGCCATCGTTTCACAACGTCCTTCGAAATTGGATGCAGATGTCACATCGCAATGCAACACGATTATTACTATGCGTCTAAAAAATCCAGATGATCAACGTTTCATTACGAAAACGTCCGATATGTTAACGAAAGCCGATATTGATGAACTCCCGTCTTTATCTACAGGAGAAGCGTTAATTACGGGGCGTTCGATTCCAGCTCCACTATTAGTGAAAGTTGGAACAAAAGCGTTAGTTCATGGTGGTCAATCTCCGGAAGTTGTCAAAGAATGGGGCGTATTCGGTGGATAAAGAGCAATTAAAGGCAATAATTATTGAAGAATTTAAGACTGGAAAAATTCGTAATTCACTTTTTCCGATGCTTTCCGTTCATGGTATTCGAGATTATTCCGAAACTGTTCATTCTGCAGGACTGAATTATATTACGGAAATCGGCAGACATATTCAAGGAATAACAGCTTTATCTGAATGCCCTGTTTATCCAATTAACCAACAATATGGTCATAGCATTACTCGAGAAGTTCGGCCGGATTCTGTATGGTATCGTCAACAAGACGTAAAGCCCATTCTTGTTTCAGAGTTTGAACGATTTGAAAATTCAAAGGGCAAGCATGATAAACTAAGAGAGAAGATTGAAAATTTATTATTAGCATATCATCAACTTGGTGGCGATTTACCATTGATTCTTTTTGTCTACTGGTCTTACAGCGGGACTATTCCGAAAAATATCGATAAATACATTAGTATTTTTGATGAAGGGTTTACGTTACCTAACGGTCGCTTTATTCCAGGGATTAATTCGTTTGTTACCGATTATCTCGTTTTTCAAGCAGTAGCAAGCGGAACGAAGGAAAATCTCACCATAAATGAATGGATTCAAGTGAGGTAACAATTATGGTGCGTAAGCGTTATTCCATTCAACCAAAAAAGGATATGAATATCGGGGATAAATATATTTTGCAAGAAATGATAGGAGAAGGGTCATACGGATATGTATGGAAAGCCATTCGCTGTGAAGACGAAGAAATCGTCGCGTTAAAAATCCCAAAAAGTCAAGAACGTGGTGACGCAGCATTAGAGGAAGGAAAACGTTTTATTGGCGTTTTCCATGAAAATATTATCAATATTTATTGGATGGGAAGAGTAGACGGTTATTTTATCATTGAAATGGAACTGTTTGATGGGAAGCCCCTCTCACAAGAGTTAAGTGAAGAGGGAATCAGTCATCCACGGACATTTCAAAAAATGTTTGATATTTTTGATCAAGTACTAAATGGTGTTGAATTTATGCACTCCCTACGCATAGCGCATGGAGATATCAAACCTGACAATATTTTAATAAATGAAACTACTGTAAAATTAACGGACTTTGGAACGAGTCGATTGATTGAAGATGTTTTCGTAAAAACAATTGATGGTGCAGGAACATTTGCTTATATTGCTCCTGAAGTTCTCCATTCGCAAACGCGATATTTAAATTCTGACATTTATTCTTTAGGGGTTTTGCTATATCAATTGTTAACAGGAAGAACCCCACATGACACATATTTTAACGTGATTCATAACGTTCCTTTTCCAAAACCAAGAGAATTGAACGATAGTATTACACCTTCGATGGAAAAGGTAATCATGAAGGCGTTAGAGAGAAATCCGGAAATACGATATCAGTCGGTTACCGATTTCCGCGCCGAATTTAAAAAAGCGGTAGAGGAACATTTCAAACAGCAACAAGTTGAAAAGTTTATTCCTCGTGCAACATTAGCAAACAAACAAGATCCGTTAGAATTAGCAATGTTGAATTGTAAACTCAAAAAATTTACATTAGCGGAAAAAATTTTGACGACAGAAATTACAAATGGAAATACAATGCCAGAAATCTTATTGCAACTGGCATACGTATATTACAAAACAGACCGATTATTTGAGGCATTGCGGCAAATTGAAAATATTGAAGAAATTACAATTGAGGATATACGCAAAGCAAGTTTTGCTACAGCTGTAAAAAATCTAAAAGCAAGAATTTTCTTAGCAATGAAAAAGTACGAGGAAGCGCTACGCTTATATGAAGAATTGTATCAAAAAGAACCAGGAAATTTAGATTATCGTTATAAATTAGCACTATGTTATGGGGTGTGCGGACAGGAAGAAAAAAGTATTCAAATTCTAGAACAAATTAATCGAGAGACTCCAGGAATTTGGGCTGTTGTGAAAAAACTTGGTCAAGCGTACGACCAAAAAAAGGATTACGAACGGGCAAGAGCCTATTTCAAATATGCTTTAAAACTAAGGCCAGATGATGAGTACGTAAAGCAGAAGTTGGCTCTTTATGAGTATTATTTGTAATTCAATGATAATTAGAGAATAAAGTAAGCCAATTAATCCCGTAGCACTATAGTGTGATACGGGATAATTTTGTGGATTTTACTTAATTTTTATGATGTTGTTTGCGAACAGTACCTGTCACTGTTCGCAATACGAACCACATTTGGTGCCTACGTTTTATTTCCTTGGCAAGATGAAGACAGCTATCAAGAACACAAGTTTTATAAAAGTATCAATGAAGTTAATATCGATGGATTGCCGCTTTTACCCAATGCCAGAAGCTTAGTAGAACAATTGATCGAACGACTGATTGAAAAAATCCCGAAGAATTACAAAAAAGAAGGAATCCTACCAAGAGGAACTATGGAAGAGTGTCGATCTTCTCTTGAGGAAAAAGTTCTTGTCGGTATGGTCCCGAGAAAAGAAAACTATTGGCGCATCTTCAACATCGTTTTACTATAATCCCTGTAAAACGTCTTAACAAAGGTTGGCAAGAAGCAATATACATTGCCCTTTATCCGAAGAAAGGAGCTGTACCAACAAACAGCGTGACATGCTACGGAAAAATCACCGATATCAAATTTGTCAAAAGATATGAAATCACTGAATTACCAAAAAACAGCGCAGAAGAATATGTCAAATTTGAAGTAGAAAGCTGGAGGTTTTTAAAAGAAATTGTAAAATCCGTTGGCTATGGTATCTCCGTCTATACTATGACAACCTTAAACGCCTTAAAAGAAGCGAAAGATTGCCGGAACTATTTATGAAATCGAAAGAAGAAGTCACCTTGTGGAGAACGCTGCGAAGACTCTCTGATCGAATCCGTTTTGATTTAGGTGACAGATACTAGAACAAAGCATCGAAAATAAAAGCGTATCGAATCAAAGATATCTTCCTTCATCTTGACCATGATCAAAATATCTTGAATATTACGAAAGGTAATGTAAAGCAAAACTCTGAAACTTGAGGATCTACATAAACAGCTGTCGATGGTATTTAAGGAAAATTTGAAGATGTTGGAGGGGGCTAGGTTATTGGAAGAAACCTGGTCCTTTTTCATGGATCCTTTGCCGCATTTGAAAAAGCTACCTTTCTAAGAACTATTCTCTTTCATTACTTTTTCAAGTCCTATTTTTACTATTCTTGAATGCTATTTTCTTTCAACAGGGGGAACTTTTATAGGAATATGTATTAAACATTCGTTGCAATCTTCGTTTTCGTACGATGAAAAGTAAGACAAGATAAATGGTTAGAAATTTTGGCTAAACAAATATTTTCGACATAATTCGACTGAAAGAAATATAAATTTTGATATATTTATTGTCAGATATAACATTATTCTTCATTTTTAGCAGAATGAAATAGAAGGGGATTTGTATGCAGGAACAACACCTTTTTTATTTTTTAGAAAAGGATTTAAAAGTCTTAGCTGATTTAGGTGAAGAAATTGAACAAAGTCTTTTTGCTGATCCTCATTCTGTCTTAATAAAGGCACGTCTGTTTTGTGAACAAATTATAAAAGTAGTGTATCAAAATGAAAAATTAAACGAAGTGTATGAGTTAAAACATGTTGAGCGCTTGCATAAATTATTACGTGAAGGGATTATAACTGAGGAAATTCATGAGAAATTTGAATGGATCCGTAAAGAAGGGAATAAGGCAGCGCATGAACCTCAATATGGATCTGTAGAAGATTCATTAAGAGCACATAGGTATATATATGATATTGCTGTTTGGTATATGGAACTTTACGGTGATGTTACATTTACACCTCCATCATATCGAATTCCAAAATTAAAACAGTCACATTCTATTGACAAAACAGAATTGGGTAATTTGATTAATCAAACGATTCAAAAAACATTAGGATATACTTTTGAAGAGAAATTTAAATCACTTCAAGATGAATTGAAGCGTTTAAAGGAACAAGAAATAAATAAGATAGAATCAAATGATTCATTATACAAAAATGATAAGGCTAATCATTCTTCTTTCCGTCTGATTGAATACTTACGCAGCAAGGGATTAGAGGTAATTGATAAACGTGCTTCAGGTGGAACAATTTGGGTTGTTGGTGGTTGGGAATTAAATGAAGTTTTGTTTCCTTTAAAAGAACAAAAGATATATTTTCGCTTTACCCAAAATGGAAGCCGATCCACGAAAAGAAGACCAGCTTGGTATTTGTTGGGTAAATACGAAGGGGAGAGAGAGGATCTATCGAATGAGAAAAAAGATACGATTCCAAATGTCGAAAATGTAATTTCAAAAGAACAAGATAATACAGTAATAATCGATAATAAGGTGTTTCTTTCCATCACAAAAGAAAAGCCTGTTTATCATAAGGTAAATGAAAGTCAACTTTATATCCCAAACCATTTATTACATGTTGAATTGAACTTATATTCGAATACTCAACTTTCTCATTTTGCTGATGTATTTGGTATTAAATATTTTTGTGAAATAACGGATGATCATTTAAGACAGTATTATCAACAACATCAAGAAAATTTTTATAGGTTGTTAATTCAATTTTCATTTGTTGGAGTAAAATTTTCTGGTAATTTACAAAAATTAGCAAACATTGAGGTTAACGAAGATTTAGGGTTCGTTGAAGTAAAGGATTTAACCAATACAGTCGAATTAAAAGAAATTTTCCCGCCACACATCCGAAATATTCTTTATAGGTTCGGAATACAGAATGTTCAACAATTACATGGAGTACCTGTTTCTATGCTGAAATGGATATTTGACAATTTATTTGAGGAAGTATTGTCAATTTTAAAAAAATATGCTGAAAAAAAGTTAGAGAACAAACAAGTATCAACGGTAAGTTCTGTCAAAGGGACAATTGAACCAAAAAGGATTTCTCTTAAAAATGAATCTATTATTATTCCTATCGAACGATTAATGGATCCTATAAAACCGGGAGATTTTCCAGGTTGTAATACCCTTGTAAGAGGATTACTAAACAATAATGTCAAGCAATTGAAGGATTTACCAAATAGGCTGGATGAACTCCATCTAAATCTTAAACATGTTGGTCCAGGAGCTGTTAAGAAGTTTTGGAATCATTTAGTGAACCGTCTTAATATTAGCCCGATTGCTGTGACACAACGTGAACATGTCAAACAAGGTGAACAAATATTATTTGATGGGGAAATTTTGGATATTCCGGCTTTTGTTCGTTCAAAACCAATTGATAAAGATTGGTTTGTTTCCATTGATTCATTGTTAAATAGCTTGGAGGAACAGAAAATTCAAACGTATGAACAAATACCAGCACGATTAGAAGAATTACTGTCGATTCAAGGTGTCGGCCGTTCAAAAGTTGAAAAATTTTTTCACCAATTAAAATTATTATTTGACCATTTGATAGAGGAAGAAAAAAGGCAAAGTGTCATTCAAAAGATGACGAAAGAAGAACAAATTACTTATTTCTTTTCTGAGTTTCAAGGTCGTTTAGAGAAAGTTTTACAAAATCCAGAAATGAGAAAGGAATATAAACTAAATGAACGCGCAATTGAACTCTTCCAACTCAAACATCAAGAACTATTGAACGGTAAGTATTTAACTCTCGAAGAGTTGGGGAATCGATACGATGTGACGAGGGAACGAATTAGACAAATTCTTAAAACATTCCTCACTAGAATATTTCCAATAGGAAAGGAATGGATAGAGCTTTTAAATGAACTAGTAAAAGAGCATAAGGTCATCTACAATACGATTATCGATCAGCAACAATTTACGCACTTTTTAGCAGTAGAATTAGTTGAGCAATACGATATTAAACTTATCTATGAGGGTCGTATTTTTACAAACTTACAAAGACATGAAGTGGCAGAACTTGAGCAGCAAATAAAACAAGAGTTAGTAAAGAAATATAAAGGGAAATTAATAACGAAAGATGACTTAACAGAATTTATAACAAAACAGCAGATGCCTAAATTTTTTGTTGAGTTTGTCATTTTTGAAAACGTGATCGAAACACCTAACGGTCACTACATCTTAAACAGCTACACGAAGGCGGATATTGTGGAAATGGTTTTAAAACAGTATCCACTAGGAGTCGAAGTCTATAAAAACGCTGACGAACTTTGCAAACAAGGAAATGCTATAGTACCTGGAACTTTTGATAATGAACGAGAGTTTACTTCTGTCCTTGGAAGGGAAGAATTTACTGATATTGCTTACCTGTGGGGAAGAGGTGTGTATATTCACCACTCATTTGTTCAAGTAAATCAAGATTTATTAAATAAAATTGCTAAGCACATTACACAATTACTTGAAACACGTGATATAATTTCCATCGGAAAAATCTATCAGTCATTTGAGGAAGAATTAAAAGAAAACCATGTACCAAATGAGTATGCATTATACTTCTTGTTACGGAAATTCACAAAAGAATCGATCAGTTTTCCGAAATTCCCTCGTGTAACAAGAGAGGGAGAGGATTTTAAAAACAATTCGGATATGATTAAAGATTTCATCCGTAAAACGGGGCAAAAGGTATCTTTTGAGCAATTGAAGGAAGAATTTATCATCCAACGAGGATGGAAACGTTTTACATTAGAGTGGAATTTATCGAATGACCCCGAGATATTGAAAGCCGACTGGGGTGTATATACACTTTCAGAGTTTTATCAATCCCTTTCACACGAGGACTTACAGCCTATTATAGAAAAGGTAAAATCAAAGCTTAAACATTCTCCTTTTATTCAAGTTCATGGTGTGTTCCATGAATTAGAATCGTATTGTAAAGGGTTGGGAATTGATTCTTACAGGTTATTATATGATTTGTTGAGAGAACGATATAATGATTTATTCCGTTTCCCGCGTTTCCCACATATTCTAAGATTGGATGCGGAATTCGATTCGATTTCGATGGACTCCATTATAGAGGATTATATTCTCGAACAAGGTCGTGAAGTTTCTCGTGAGGAAGTTTTACAGTGGATAACGGAAGAGATTGGTGGACGAAGTAATATTCTAGATAACATCTTGTCTCATTCAGATAATATTTTTTACTATACACGAGGACAGTATGGAGAATATATTCACAAGAATGTTTTAGGCTGGAATGAAGAAAAACAAAAAGAGCTTCGTCATTTGGTCTTAAAGAAATTTGAAACTATTCAAGATCGACCATTTATGCTTGTGAAAGAGTGTTTTGACGAAAAATCATTACCGAAGTTAGAGATTGATTTGCCATGGACAATCGATTTATTGATCGACTGCTTGAAACGTGATCCAGAATTTCTTTTGCTAGGTTCGATGAATACAATTATTCTTCTTAGCTCAAATGCACAAGGTATTAGAACCAACACGGATTTTGTCGCATACGTAATAGCACAAAAATATGAAGGTGCTGTAAAACTAAATGAATTAAGAAAACGATTAAAAGAGTATCAGTATTCAAGTGATGGGGAATTATTATTTGAAACTCTTCAAGATATGGAAGAGGGCAAAGCACCTTTCGTACGTGTTGGAGATGAATTAATTTTAAAAGCAATACTTTCTGAAATAGGTGATCATGTTGAATAAAAATAATAACTATTTAGTAGAAAAGATAAAGGAATTTGTTCAGGATAAGGATGAGTTTACAAAATCACTAATTTTGAAGACATTTGAACTTGTTCAAGAACGTAATCTCTCCGTTGAAGCTCTTGCAAAAAAAGTAGATCGAGAGATTGATCGTATGCTTCGATCTAGTCAAAAAGGAGAAGATGAGCGTTGATTATCAATAGACTAATATTGCACAACTTTCGTCAATTTTATGGGACACAAATATTAGAATTTGGAAATCAATTGAATAATCAGCTTGTTACCATTATATTAGGAGAAAACGGAAGAGGGAAAACGGGCGTTTATAGAGCGATTTTATTCGCGCTGTATGGAGACTTACTATTAGAACAAGACTCAAGTGATTCAGAGGTCATATTAACAAATATAAAAGCGCTCCAAGAAGACTATAATAATGAACATAAAGGAGTTGTTTGTAAAGTCTCGCTAGATTTTCATCATGAACGTGAACATTTTTTAATTGAACGTTCTATTTATTCGATTATGGAAAATAACGGAAAAGTAATTGAACGCCTACAAGATGTAAAACTCTATCATTATGAACAAGAAAAAACGATTCATGATGAAGAACAAATTAACCAAATGATTAACAAAATGTTAGATGCTCGTGTGAAAAACTATTTTTTCTTTGATGGTGAAAGAATTGAGCGACTCACAAGAGCATCATTGCAACAGCGAAATGAGATAGCAACAGGTATTAAGAATTTGTTAAAAATCGATCATTTGCTAAAAACGAAAGATGTTTTGGTTCATGTTCAAAAACAAATAACGAAAGAGTTACAAAAGCATTCGACAGGAGAGTATCAAAAAAAGTTAAAAGAAAAATTGCGACTCGATGAGGAACTAGAAAAAAACCGTAAAGAAAAATCACAGCTGTTTCAGCAGCTCTCATCGGTGGAAGCGTCAATTTTAAACATTGACGAAAAGCTAAACATGTTTCAAGAAAAAATTGATGAAATTGGAAAAAGAAAAGAACTGGAAAATCGTTATGAAAAAGTTCAGCAAGAATATGGATATGCCTTTCAAAGATTGCAGGAATTTAACTCAACGCTGCAACTAATGCTGTCAAAAGATTCTCTGTATGCTGTAAAATCACAGATTGATATTTTATTAGGTGAAGAGTCAGAAAAATCTTTCGTAAGTCTCGAACTCATTGAACAAATTTTACGAGATTTTACTTGTATCTGTGGGACGACTTTTACAGAAGGATCTAAAGAATATGACGCATTAAAAGGATTACAGCGAGCGGTTGAGTATAAATTAGAGAAGGCTGATTACCTTGATCTCAAAGCAAATATTATGAAACTTATTGGTTTCTTAGAAGATAAAGATAAGCATCTCCAATATTTATTGGAAAGTGTTAACCAAAAAGAGCAGGAATTAGAAGAAATAAGAAGCCAAATTGAATATATCAATCAACGATTAAAAGATACGAAAATTGAAGATTTAGACCAAATCAATGCACAGCGTGAACAACTTGTTCAACAAAAAATAGAAATAGGTGTTCAAATCCGTCAGTTAGATGAAGACTATGAAACTCTTCAAGCGAAGCGAGAACAAAATAACCTTGCGCTTCGCGACTTGAAAGTAAAAAGCGGGGTTCACCAACAATTAATACGAAAACAGGAAGAAGTAACGAAAGCGATTGAAGCAATAGATGAATTAATCCAACAATTCGAAAAAGATGTCATTTCTGACCTTGAGATTGCATCAACACAAAATTTACATTATCTACTAGATGATAGCGGCCGAATGAATATTAAGCAAGTGAAAGTGTTACAAGATTATTCATTAGAGGTGGTCAATCATTTTGGTCAACCATTCTTAGCGAACATATCACAAGGACAACGTCAAGTACTTTCATTAAGTTTTATAACAGCGTTAGCACAAGTTGCAGGTGGAACAGAAACTTTAGAAATGCCTTTATTCATGGATACACCATTCGGACGATTATCCGGAAAACATCAAATGAATCTTTTAGACTTTATTCCAAAGGTTTGCTCTCAATGGATCTTATTAGTAACGGACAAAGAATTTGGTGAAAATGAAAAACGTTGTTTCCTAGAGCAAGGACAAGTTGGAAAGTTTTATATTTTAGAGAGTGTTGAACCAGGGGTTACTCAAATAGTTGAACGTTCTTTGGAATGATGAGTGTAACAGTGTAGGAGGAAAGAAGCATGAGTGGACAAATCTCTTCTTTACGTGTGAGGGTAAGAAAAGAGTACTTACCATTTTACAAAGATTTATTAAAACGAAAAATTTTTAAGGAACATAATGAATTTTTTACTTTTTGTTGCACAGTAGGGAGAGATTTGTTTGAAAAAGAAAACAAGCTATCTCTAGTAGAGCTGTGCCAAGCTTATACGTTTAGTGAATATCAAAAAACAGTATTAAAATGTTTAGCTTACGAAAAAACAAAACAAATTCTTGATGGAAAAGAGCTGTTCTTAAAGGCAGAACAATTGGCTGACCTCGGATTTACGTATTTAATTGAAAATGTGCTAAAAGACTTTGTACTAATTAACGAACAAGGAGAAGTCAGTTTAAATCCAGGAAAAGAGATGGATGTTCAACTCGCCTTATCAAGATTTGTAAGCCAAAAATTTGTGACAGTTCCATTTTAAAATGAAAGCTAGTATAGATTTGTTGGCCTTTCTATGTAGTTATATTTTAGAAAATAAGGGGGCTAAGTCAATTGATGCGGTACCGTCAAGAATTTTGTGTAATGTAAATGGGGTAGGGTTTCTCTGAAATGGATTTGAATTGATAGGGGACTGATTTTCTCCACACAGGAGACTGAATATTCAGTCTCTTGTGTGGAAAGGGAGAGTAAAATGAAAGTGCTCTTGCATGGGGATTCTCCTTTCGAATGGTAGGTCGCACTTTCATTCTACAGGAGATTCGCCAGGCAAGAGCTATTTTTTATGCTTGTTTGATTTTATCTAGCACCACGGGTTATATGTATTTTTTTACTTAAATAGCTAATAAAGTTGACCAGTTAAATTTTAATGAAAATGGTAAAAAATTCTCTGTTACCACTGTTGCGATGAACCGCATCAAAATAGTCACAAATCCGGTCACATATTTTAAAAATAATTTTCGATTACAGAAAGAGATAAACAAACCAAGAAAATGCTCACAACCCTTGTTATGAGTAGGAGTGCGGACATTTTAGGGAATTATGGGAAATTCCTAAACGAGTCTTGACAGGGTAGAGGCCGCTCACTTCAATCCCTCTCGCAATCATCACACAAAGCCCGGACTTGAAATAAAGAGTTCGGGCTTTATTTTTTGTACTTGTCTAGTTCATAAAAACTTGCACAAAAATTTGGCTCAGTTTATAAAAATATCCGAATTTTACAAAAAAACAACCCTCTTTTAACATGCCATTTATAAAAATGGCCTATGATGGAATTAAAAGTGAATGGGTAGGTGGAGAGAAGGAGAAACCGTGAATGCAAAAAGGGAGCAATCTTACTTGCTAAACGCTCCTATATGTTTTCATGGTTTCTTTTTCTTTTACTTTGTGAAAGGGGGATTGTTGTGAGCGAACGGTTGTTGGAGTGTATGCGAAGCGATCGGCTCATTGCCGCAATTAAAAGCCCAAAGCATCTGGAAATGTTCCTAAACACCGAATTGCAAGTCGCCTTTTTGCAAACGGGAAACATTAGCGTGATTAAACGATATGTCGATTTATTAAAAGAGCATCAACGATTTGTTTTTCTTCATGTCGAAAAGATTCCAGGAATTAGTTATGATCGGGAGGGGTTGCAGTTTTTGGCAAAATTTATAAGGCCGCATGGGATTGTAACGACAAAAAGCTCTCTCGTTCAATTAGCGAAAAAAGAAGGGTTGATGACCGTTCAGCGCTTGTTTTTAGTGGATACAGATGCGTTGGAAAATGGCATCAAAAGCATTCATGATGTTCAGCCGGATGCATTAGAGATTATGCCCGGGCTGATTCCGGAAATGATTGAAATGATCCGGAAACAGACGCACGTTCCTATTATTACAGGCGGATTGATTCAACATGAGAAACATATTGAAGCTGCGTTGCAAAGCGGGGCGGTTTCTGTTTCGACGAGCCGTCCATGGTTGTGGAGAAAATGGGAAAGTATAAACAGGGAAGAGGTGCATGCGCATGGCGCAAATTGAATTAGTTCATGTTTATAAGTCTTACAACGGAAAAGAGAATGTCATTCACGATTTAAGTGTTTCCATTAAACCGGGAGAGTTTTTCGTTCTTGTCGGTCCTTCTGGTTGTGGCAAAAGTACGATTTTACGGATGATTGCCGGGTTAGAAACGATTACATCTGGGAAGTTGCTCATCGGCGGGATAGAGGCCAATGATCTGCCGCCGAGCAAACGCAATTTATCGATGGTATTTCAAAACTATGCGCTGTACCCACATTTAACCGTCGAACAAAACATTACATTTGGCCTACATACAAAGAAGATTTCGAAACAAGAACAAAAGCAACGCTGTTTAGAAGCAGCAGAAATGCTTGGTTTGACCGATTATCTTAAACATAAACCGCGCCAATTATCCGGTGGGCAGCGCCAGCGTGTAGCGCTGGCAAGAGCGATTGTCACTCATGCACCGATTTGCTTAATGGACGAGCCTTTATCGAATTTAGATGCAAAATTACGGGCGAAAATGCGTTCAGAAATTCGCCAGCTGCAAAGACGGCTAGGAATCACCATGGTTTATGTTACGCATGATCAAGTAGAAGCGATGACGATGGCGGATCGAATGATGATTTTACACGAAGGGCGGCCGCAGCAAATCGGGGCTCCGCTTGATATTTATAACCATCCTTCCAATACATTTGTTGCTTCTTTCATCGGCACGCCGCCAATGAATTTGGCGGAAGCAAAAGTGTTGGAAAGTTTGCTGCTTTTTGAAAGCGGACGGGCGATGCGTCTGCATCATCGCTTGCCTTCTTCCATACAACAAGTCATTGTTGGCGTTCGGCCGGAACATATCCGCCTTGCCCAGCCAGGCGATGACCATTTTGTGGCGAAAGTCGTCAATGTGGAAGTGTTAGGTACGGAAACGCTCGTCACATTTGAACTAACGAAAAGCGAGCATTGGATTGCACGATGGAATGGGCAATGGAACGTTCATATCGGTGAACGAGTGCCTTTAACTATTGATGAAACAGCTTTCCTTTTCTTTCATGAAAACGGCCAGCGGCTGAATTACTCGATACCTTCTTATGCGGCTGGCAAGGAGGAACACAAATGAATACATCGCTTTCCATGAAATCATCTTCATCGGTTCCTATTCGCCGCAAACGAGCTATATGGACAACGTTGGAAGGAATAGCGTACTTGCTTCCGTCTCTTATTTTGTTTTCTATTTTTCTTTTTTACCCGATGCTGCGAACCATGTATTTAAGTCTCTATGTAACAGATCATCAAGGAAATCCTGTTCAATTTGTCGGGATCGAGAATTTTGTGTATTTGTTAAAAGATGCAAGCTTTCTGCAAAGCGCAAAAGCGACATTGTTGTTCGTTTGCTACACCGTTCCGGCCAGTGTTTTTCTAGCGTTATGTTTAGCGCTCATGGCCAATGAAAAGTTGAAAGGAATCGGTTTGTTTCGCACGTTTTTTTCTTCAACGATGGGCATGAGTGTAGCGGCCTCTTCTGTGATTTGGATGTTTATGTACAACCCTTCGATCGGGGTTATCAATAAAGTGCTATCTTTATTTGGAATTTCAGACGTTCAGTGGCTGCTTGACCCCAAAATAGCGCTCATTTCTGTCGCCATCTCAACGATTTGGATGAATACAGGATTTACCTTTCTTATTTTGCTCGGAGGATTGCAAAATATCGACTCCTCTTTATACGAAAGTGCGCGCATTGCGGGGGTGAGCTACTGGTATCAGCTTCGCAAAGTGACATTGCCATTATTGTCGCCAACGATCTTTTTTGTAACGACGGTTTCGCTCATTCATTCGTTCCAAACGTTTGGCCAAATCGATATTTTAACGAAGGGCGGGCCGATGGACGCAACGAATGTCATTGTTTACTCCATTTATAAAGATGCTTTCATTAATTACAACTTCGGTTCGGCTAGTGCCCAAGCGGTCATTCTCTTTTTCGCTGTTTTAGTGGTTACCTTTTTGCAATTTAAATTCGGAGAGAGGAAGGTTCACTATCAATGAACGTGTTACGAACGTTTCTGTTGTATGCCCTTCTCATCATTTGTTCTGTTGTGGTGCTGTTTCCGGTTGTTTACGCTTTTCTCATCAGTTTTATGGACGGAGCGGAGGTGCTTCAGGGACATATATGGCCGCAGAAGTTTACGATGGCTAACTATGCTGCCGCGTTTCAGAAAGTTCCGTTGCTAGAGTTTTTGTTAAACAGCTTTATTGTTTCGTTGATTGTCATGGCTGGACAGTTAATCGTTTCGAGCTTAGCGGCATTTGCTTTCGTGTTTCTAAACTTCAAAGGGAGAGATGTTCTCTTTTTTCTATGTATCGCAACGATGCTGATCCCTTGGGAGGCAGCGATGATTCCGAATTTTTTGACCGTTCAAAAACTTGGTTGGCTGAATAGCTATTTAGGATTGACGGTTCCATTTTTTGCTTTAGCTTTTGGCATATTTCTGTTGCGCCAGCACTTTAAGACGATTCCATTGGAATTATATGAGGCGGCGCAAGTATCAGGGGTTGGCCGCTTTCGCTTCTTTTGGAATATTGTTCTTCCGTTATCGAAAACGAGCTTAATTACATTAGGAGTTTACAGCTTTTTAACGACTTGGAATATGTATTTATGGCCTTTGCTCGTTACCAATAATGACCATGTTCGCACTGTCCAAATTGGATTAAAGCAAATGCAATCGCAAGAAATTTCGACAGAATGGGGGGTGGTGATGGCGGCAGTTATCGTGGTCATTTTACCAACATTATTGCTGTTGTTTGTCGGGCAAAAGCATCTTCAAAAAGGACTTATGCAGGGAGCGATTAAATAAGGGGGGAGAAAAA
Source organism: Parageobacillus galactosidasius (assembly GCF_002217735.1). Classification (NCBI taxonomy): domain Bacteria; kingdom Bacillati; phylum Bacillota; class Bacilli; order Caryophanales; family Anoxybacillaceae; genus Parageobacillus; species Parageobacillus galactosidasius. The sequence goes on from NZ_NDYL01000001.1 coordinate 1,724,658, forward strand.
TCATTATGAAAAAAAGCATTTTTATTTTGTTCACGTTCATTTTTATGATACTGGCTGCTTGTTCAAATCAAAGTGATGAAGCAACGGCCACTCCATCTGAAAACAAAGACGGGAAAACAGAGGTCATTTTTTGGCATGCGATGAGTGGCGATTTAGAAACAGTGTTAAAAGAGATTGTGGAGGAATTTAACCAGTCCCATCCTTCTATTGAGGTGAAGCCGATTTTTCAAGGTACATACGAAGAGGCGTTGACGAAATTTAATACGGTTGCTGGAACGAAAGACACGCCAACGATTATGCAAACATTTGAAGTTGGAACAAAGTATATGATTGATAGCGGCAAAATTCAACCTGTCCAAAAATTTATTGATGAAGAGAATTATGACATATCGCAATGGGAAAAAAATATCGTGAATTATTATACGGTGGATGGAAAAATCTACTCCATGCCGTTCAACTCCTCCACGCCTGTGTTGATTTACAACAAAGATGCGTTCAAAGAAGCAGGATTGGACCCTGAAAAGCCGCCGATGACGTATAGCGAGTTAAAAGAAGCGGCAAGAAAATTGACAAAAAAACAAGGGGGACAAACGACTCAATATGGCTTTTCCATTTTAAATTACGGCTGGTTTTTTGAAGAAATGCTCGCGGTGCAAGGCGGGCTGTACGTCAATAATGAAAATGGCCGCAAGGGAAACGCTACGAAAGCGATTTTTAATAGTGAAGAAGGATTGCGTGTATTCGATTTGATTCGTGACATGTATAAAGAAGGAACGTTCTACAACGTAGGACAAAACTGGGATGATATGCATGCGGCGTTTCAATCAAAGAAAGTCGCGATGTATTTAGACTCTTCTGCAGGAGTGAAAACGATTATCGACAATGCGCCGTTTGAGGTAGGAGTTTCTTACTTGCCAGTTCCAGACGGTGTCGAGCGTCAAGGAGTGATCATTGGTGGAGCGTCGCTATGGATGGCCAAAAATATTAGTGAAAAGCAACAAAAAGCGGCATGGGAGTTCATGAAATATTTAGCAACACCTGAAGTTCAAGCGAAATGGCATGTGAAAACAGGATATTTTGCGATTAATCCAGCTGCTTATGACGAAGAGATCGTGAAAGCGGAGTGGGAAAAGTACCCTCAATTAAAAGTAACCGTCGATCAATTAAAACAAACAAAACCAATACCTGCGACACAAGGAGCGCTTATATCTGTTTTTCCGGAATCTCGTCAAAAAGTAGTGAAAGCAATGGAAAGCTTATACCAAGGTGTTGATCCGAAAGAAGCGTTGGATCGTGCAGCAGCGGAAACGAACCGAGCTCTTGAAGTAGCGAATAAAAAATAAGTTGGAAATCAACAGGGCTGACCTGAAGGCAAATCATCAGACCACACGACCATAATATATAGGACATGGTGGATTGTGCATGAGGTCAGACGCTCATCGGTCGGCTCCTTTGATTTACGCATTCCATGGAGGGGTGGAGAGGAATGGAAATTTATGCTCATCGAGGATTTAGCGGGAAATATCCAGAAAACACAATGCTGGCGTTTCAAAAAGCGTACGAAGTGGGTGCTGACGGGATTGAATTAGATGTGCAAATGACAAAAGATGGGGAAATTGTCGTCATTCATGATGAACGAGTCGACCGAACAACCAATGGGATTGGTTATGTAAAAGACTTTCTTTATAAACAACTTCGTTTGCTTGATGCAGGAAGCTGGTTTCATGACCGTTTTGCCCGTCAACGCATTCCCGCCTTGATGGAGGTGTTGGAGTGGGTTCAAGATTTAGATAAGGAAATAATGATTAATATTGAGCTGAAAAATAATGCCATTGATTATCCGCATTTAGAAGAAAAAGTGCTCAAAATGATTGGACAATTTCAGTTGGAAAAACAGGTGATATTATCTTCTTTCAACATATGTAGCATGCTAAAGGCACGGCGGCTTCATCCGGTGATTGAAATCGGCACATTGTTTGAAGGAGTTAATGAAAGCGCAGTTCCAAGTGCAAAGTTGGTGAATGCGCAAGCCATACATGGAGATTTGCCGTTTGTTTTATCTTCAGAAGGAAAAAAAGCGGCGGCCCAAGGGATGAAATTGCGCGTTTATACGGTGAATGATGCAAAGGTAGCATCGATGTTGCGGAATAAAGAAATTTCAGCGCTAATGACAGACTTTCCGAATGAATTTCTGGCGGAGAAGTGTGAGTCTTGAAAGGTGTGGGATGTTTTTTTTGCGCTGGCGATTTTGTTCGAAGCGGCAGGAGCGGCGATGGTGAAACGGTCAAATGGAGATGAACCAAGAAACCCCACTATACAATCGGACCAATGACAGAACCGAGCGATATCATCTGTTGAAATGTCTCTATGGCGAACAGTGCTAGGCACTGTTCGCCAAATGCATTTTTAGGGTGTGGGTGTTCGTTCAACTTGCTTTTTTCGCCGTTTTATTTTTTTGTTTAGCGGCAAGATTCCAGTAAATAGGAATTCCGGATAATGTGATTAACACAGAAAGAAAAGCATCGAGCGGTTGATGGATGACGGTGCTTCCAATAATGTAAATCGCTCCTATAATCGCAACAATAGGCGTTACAGGATATAAAGGCACTTTATATAACGAATGATCGGACTTTTGATTTTTCCGCAACAAAAATACGGCGTAAAACGCTAAGCTGTAAAATGTGAAAACACTAAAAATGGCGATATCGGTCAAGCGATCAGGGCTGGTCATTAACATCATCGCCACAGCGATCGCTACTTGCAAAACGGTTGCTTGAACAGGAGTGTGAAACGTTGGATGAACGCGTGATAAGAAACGAGCGCCAGGAAACAGTCCGTTTTCTGCCATCGCAAACGGCATGCGTGGGAATGTTAAAATTTTTCCATTTAAACAACCGAAAATGGAAATTAAAATGCCGATCGCAATTATTTTTCCGCCTACATCGCCAAATAGTAACGTTGCGGCTTCTTTTGCGGCGTTCGGGCCAAGCTCGACAATTTTACTAGCAGGAAGTACGTGAAGGATCGCGATATTAACGCCTAAGTAGCAGAGCATGACAATGACAATTCCAGTAATAATGGCTTTTGGCAATGTTTTCGCTGGATTTTTCATTTCGCCCGCCACAAACCCGACGTTCATCCAGCCGTCGTACGCCCAAAGCGTCGCTAATACGGCAGCGCCCATGCTGATTGCTTGGCTGCTTTCGCTTTCCATTCCGAACACAGGCACATCTCCTTGAACCATTCCAAACACGATAATAAGGAAGATCGGAAGCAGTTTTGCTAATGTTAACAAGCTTTGAACAGCTCCGCCATATTGTGTTCCTAGTATGTTAATAAGCGCAAGAAAAAGAACCGCTAAAATTCCGATCCATGTTTCCGTCTGTTTTGAAAAACCGAACACCCCTGCAAATAACGAACCGAAGTATAATCCGAGCGCTCCGATCACCGCTGGGCCATAGATGATCGTTTGCATCCATCCGCATAAAAAGCCCCAAAACTTTCCGTACACCTCTTCTACATAAGCATATAGCCCTCCGGTTTTCGGAATTTTTACGCTCACTTCTGCGATCGTTAACCCGCTCGCTAATGTAATGATGCCACCGATGACCCATGCCCATAGGGCCATTGTCGAATCACCAGCGGCGGCGATGACAACTCCTGGTTTCATGAAAATGCCGGAACCGATGACCGTGCCGATGACTAAAGATGTTGCAACGATAAAGCCAATGCTTTTTCTTAATTCAGTCTGCTCCATTTTGTTCACCTCAAAAAGACAAATGTTTTTTCTATGAGTACAGGATCATTATAGCATAAGAGTAAGTAAATTATTATTTTTTAAAAATTTAAATATTATAGAGAATTAATTTCATTTCTTGACATCTTGACATGAACGAGTTTTTTGTACACGATGAAACATGTCATAATTTTCATGGTATAAATGGTATAGGAAAAATCTACAACGAATGATGTAGGGAGTCGCAGGGAAATGAATTGGATACGGTCACGTATTTTTTGGAAAATTTATATCATTAATTTAGTCGTTATTTTTGCTTTGCTAGCTTTAATGTTTATGATTGCTCGGATGTCTTTGCCTCAAATCACAAAAGAGCAATATCGCCACATGACGGATAAAACTGTTTTGCGAATGAAAGAACAAATTGTTCAAATTGCTGAGGATTTAAATAAGTTTGAGCAATACGTGCAAGACGATCCGCATTTTCGGGTGAATGATGCCAAGCAATGGTCAAAAGGGCTTGAACATATTATTAAAATTTCTCCTTACATTGATAGTGCTACAATATTAGATTCGAACGGATATGTGAAAGGGTTTTATCCTAAGGACTTGAGGCATCTATTAAACTATGACTTAAGTAAGCGCGAATACTTCCAACAAGCGCTGCAAACGAAAAAAGCTTACTTCAGCGATGTCGTCTCCGCTGATACAGGACGTTATTTACTCGTCATTTCTGTTCCTGTTTTAAATGAACAGAATGAAGTGGAGAGAGTCGTCAACTTATCGATGCGAATTGAACAAAATAATCTATTTCGATCCATTGTTCGAAGTTTTCAAATTGGTGAACATGGCTATACGTTCATCGTCGATCGCAATGGGAACATTATTTCTCATCCATCGAAAAAGAGAATCGGCGATAATGTTGCTGAAAATGCCGTTGTACAAAAATTGCTTCGAGGACAATCAGGCTATGAAGAAGTCGTCAATACAGAGGGAGTGGCGATGCTTGCTTCCTATGCGTATATTCCGATTTTACAATGGGGTGTTGTTGCGCAAGTGCCTGTTTCGGAGATTTATAAACCTTATGTGTTGTTTGAAAAGGCACTTTGGTTTGCTTCTATTGCTGCATTTTTCATTTTATCGCTTTTAACAGCGCTCTATGCCCATCAAATTGTTCATCCGATTCGCCGGTTGTGTGATGTGGCAGAAGCGGTCGCAAAAGGAAAAAAACATGTTCGCGCAGACGAAACTGATCGAACGGAAATTGGTATACTCGCAAAGCGCTTCAATTACATGATTGATTCTATTCAACAGTCGGAAGAACTGTTGCGAAAATCGGAAAAACTAGCGGTTGTCGGTGAATTGGCGGCGGGGGTTGCCCATGAAATCCGCAATCCATTAACATCACTGAAAGGGTTTATTCAGCTTTTAAAAGAGGGAGAACGCAATCAGACGTATTTCGATATAATTGAAGCGGAATTAGAGCGATTAAACGAAATTGTCGATGAGTTTTTATTGCTTGGCAAGCCGCATCCAACAAAAAAAGCATACAGCCGCGTATCGGAAATGTTACAACATGTGATGAAGCTTCTCGAAGGACAAGCGCTATTGCATCATGTGACGGTTCAATATTTCGTTGATGAACAACTTCCGCTGCTTTATTGTGACGAAAATCAATTGAAACAAGTGTTCATCAACATCATCAAAAACGCCATTGAAGCGATGCCAAATGGCGGAATATTACGGATCGAAGCGAAACAACGACTAGATTCGATTCTCATTTGCATCACAGACGAAGGCTGCGGCATACCGAAAGAGCGAATGGCCAAGCTTGGTGAACCGTTCTACAGTACCAAAGAAAAAGGGACAGGATTAGGGTTAATGGTGAGTTTTAAAATCGTGGAAGCGCATGGTGGCAAAATGAAGATCCATAGCGAAGAAGGAAAAGGAACGACCGTGTGTTTGATTTTTCCGATTTCCTCAAAGCAGGAGGACTGAGTGAAAGGATCAGTCCTTTTTCTCTTTTTAAATTATCATTTTAAATTATCATTCACGCAACAAAAATTTGATGTGGGCATAAGGCGAACAGTACCTGGCACGGTACCGTCAAGAATTTTGTGTAATGTAAATGGGGTAGGGTTTCTCTGAAATGGATTTGAATTGATAGGGGACTGATTTTCTCCACACAGGAGACTGAATATTCAGTCTCCTGTGTGGAAAGGGAGAATCCCCCTATTTTGTTTATTTACAACATTTGGTTAACAATAACGTTCCTCAAACATTCGCGCGAGGGCTTCATGCTATTCGGCAAATCCTCTTAACTTTCGCCCTGCCCATTTCTCATTAAAATCTTGAATGGTCAAATACACGACTTTTTCCGCAACTTCTAAACTGCTCAAACTGTTCATCGGCTTTAGACGTTTCCGAATCTCTTTGATCGTTCGTTCGATGGCATTCGTCGTGTAAATCACACTTCGAATACTGCTTGGATCATCCATAAATGTAAGGAGGACATCCAACTCATTGGCCCAAGATTGGACTTCCCTTGGGTACTTGTGAGACCATTTGGATTCAAACTGTTGAAACATCTCCAATGCGATTTCTTTATTCGGAGAACGATAAATGAGTTTCAGATCCTCCGCCATTTCGAATTGGTCTTTTTTCCGAACACGATTTAGGGTGCTGCGGACTTTGTGAACGACACAACGCTGCACATCCGCTTTCGGATAAACGGCCCGAAAAGCTTCCTCCAGCCCCGGAAGACCATCAAATACGCCCAGAAGCACTTCCTTGACGCCTCTTTGGTAGAGGTGTTGAAGAATTTCCTGCCATACATAGGCGCTTTCTTGTCCTCCCACAAAGAAATCAAGAATTTCGCGATATCCTTCTTCGTTCACCCCTAACACCACATAAATGACTTCTTTCTCCACGGTTTCGCGACGAAGTTTTACGTATAAACCATCCAAATATAAGACGGAATAACGCTTGTGCAGTGGACGAGTGTGCCATTTCTCGATGTCTTCCTTCACGACATCGGTAATACGGCTGATCGTTGCAGGAGAATAGGCATTGCCTAAAATTCGTTCAATAAACTTGCCAATTTCACGCGTACTCATGCCACTTTGATACATCCTAATGATGGCTTCCTCCAGCCAGCCGGTGTGGCGTTGGTAAGGAGCGAACAATTGGGTTTGAAATTCTCCGTTTCGGTCTCTAGGGACCAAAAGACCTTCCATCCGACCATATTGCGTATCTAGATTTCGTTGATAGTAGCCGTTTCTCATATTTGATGTTCCGGCTTGTTCTATTTCGAGGAAATTCTTGATTTCTTCCCGCATGATCAGTTCTAATTTTTCCTTTACAAACTGACGAATGACGCTTTCCAGTTGATTTGCCCAGTCGACATTCGGTATACTTTTAGACATAGGTAGGGTTCTCCTTTCTCTGGAATGTTTGGGTTCAATCAGAGAATACCCTACCTTTTTTCTTTTGTTCTAGCAAAATGCTTTACACAAAATTTTATACATCATCGCTAGTGATGCATATTGAATCATAGGTACCTATTCTTTTTTCGGTTTTTTGGTAGTGATATAATCAAATTGAAAGAACAAGTTGAGGTGATGGAGATGGAATGGCAGGAAGTGCGTTCACTGTATCCGAACCAATTTGTGAAATTACAAGTATTGAAGTCTCGTTTACAGGGGGATCAGGAGATCATTGAAGAGGTGGCTGTCATTGGAACGGTTTCGGATGAGGACGCAACTCGTGAGTTACTGCAATCAAAAGGGGATCAGCTTGTTTATCACACTAGTCACAAGGAGATTGTCTTAAAAGTTCGTGGAACGATTGGCCTGAGAGGGAAATTTTGTTATGCAGATTGAATAGCGCGATGGGTTATTGTTTACAGAAGAGAAGGCGTGAAAGCCTACTTCTTTAGAGGTGGGATGAAACGCCTTTATTTTTTCAATCATTCATTTTTGTTGGATTTTGTTGGGGAAACTGATACAATCAACGTATGAAACAAGAATACCGACGTACAAAAACCACCGTTTCTCTCATCCACTACCACTTTGTTTTCTACCCGCGCTATCGATGAAAGATATGAACAGGTTCAGTGGAAATTCAGTTTAAAGAACTTGTTCAAGAGATTTGTTCCGAACATCATTGGAACATCCTTGCCATGGCAGTAATGCCAGACCATTGCCATTTGTTCTTAAACTGCCTTCCTACAGATTCTCCATCCGGCATCATGGCCAAAGTGAAGGCTTCTCGGATTTTAGGGCAAGAATTTCCCATCTTGCTCATTTGCCTAGTCTATGGACATGTTCCTTCTTTGTGAGCACCGCAGGAAATGTATCAAGTAAAACCATCCAACGATAGGTGGAAGAACAAAAAACAAGAGGGTGAAACGGTGCAAACATTGACGATTAAAATCCAATTCTTTCCAGATCACCCTGAACTGCTTCGTCAGTTGAGTAGAGAATATATCCATACCGTAAATGTTTTAACCGAACAAGCCGAGAAAGAAGGTTCTTTCCCGAAAGTAACGACAAAAGATGTGGACGCCCATCTTCCTTCGGCGGTTCTGAATCAAGCGATTCGTGATGCAAAAAGTGTATCAAAGAAGATGAAAAAAGAAGGGAAGCGCCCCATCCTCAAAAAACCTGTATATTTCGTCAATAATCAAAACTACACCATTGGCGAGCAAATGATCGCATTTCCGATTATGTTGGATGGAAAAACGAGAAAAACAAGATTTCGAGCGATGGTGACAGAGCGTGATAAAAACCTGATCCAACATGCTAAACTTGGACTGATGCGCATTGTGGAAAAGACAGGAAAGTGGTATGCACAAGTTTCGTTAAGCATCCCTGTGACCAAAAAGAAAAATGAAAAGGTCATGGGTGTTGATCTCGGACTAAAAGTTCCTGCAGTAGCTGTGACTTCGAATGGAAAAACTCGTTTCTTCGGAAATGGAAGGCAAAACAAATACATTCGCCGTAAATATCAACAAAGAAGGAGAAAGTTAGGGAAACTCAAGAAGTTGTCCGCTATTCGCAAAATGAACAATAAAGAGCAACGCATAATGAAAGACATCAACCACAAAATCAGCCGCCAGATTGTCAACATGGCCATCAAGGAAGATGTTTCCGTTATTAAACTTGAAAAGCTGACGAACATTCGTCAGACGGCAAGAACAAGCCGTAAAAACGAAAAGCACTTGCATACATGGAGTTTTTATCAGCTTTCCAAGTTTATTGAATACAAAGCTAAGTTAGCTGGAATTTCGGTTGTGTATGTGGACCCGAAATACACCTCTCAACATTGTCCGCAATGCGGAACAAAAAATAAAGCCAGAGACCGCAAGTATGTATGTAGGTGTGGGTACGTCGCGCATCGGGATCGAGTGGGTGCGTGGAATATAATGAAGGCACCTGTGGCAGATGGAGTAGCGTAAGCGAAAGTCTGCCAGCCTACGGAGCTATAGGCTCTGCCGTAGGACGGGGTGATGGCACACCCCTGAACTTGGGGGAACTACGGATACCAGAAATGGACTTCCGACTACCACCCAAGAATCCCACGACTTTAGTCGTGCGGAGTGTCAAGTCGATAGAAATTGTTTATCGAGGAAGGTCCAAGTTGATTGATAATATGGTCATTGATACTGGTGCTGCCAAAAATATAAAAACCCGTCCCTACATATAGGGACGGGTTTGTGCCCGCGCTACCACCCTTATTCCGCATATGTAAAAATCATGCGGCTCTCCATCACGTACAATCATACGCATTCCATTATAACGGTGGACAACCCGTCAAAGCTTACTATGTTTCAGCTTTGCATCTCAGAGATGATCTTCGGATAAGGCCTGAACATCGGCTTTCACCAAACGCCGACTCTCTGTAGAACAGGGATCCTATCTTACTCTTCTCGTCATTGATTTTTATTATTTGAAAATAATTTAGCAGAGTAAAACTGAAATGTCAATATTTTTAGAGTTTATGCTCTTTTTGCAAAAAAAGATCTCTGATCTTCGTGTGAGCACAGGAATATTCCTGCTTATTAACTATGATGTGTCCGTGAAAAACTATATTAAAGCTCCAAGAGAATCAAGGAGATTTTCCAAGAGTGCTTGAAACGAGAATTCCTTTAGTTTCAAAAGCGGCGGATGTTACATATTTTGATGCGAACGGAGCCAACACGCTCGGACAAAAATAGGGTTGGTCAGTCTCGAGTTTGCTTGAATCATTTAAGAATGTAACGGAGGAGTTTCTATCTGTCATCGCTTAACTTACGACAGAAGTGTTTGAGATTCTATTTTTTTGGTGTTTTTATGACATAATTCGACAGAATTTTTGGTACCGTCAAGAATTTTGTGTAATGTAATGGGGTAGGGTTTCTCTGAATTCAATTTTAGACATAGGTAGGGTTATTAAAAATCATTTCAATATCATAGATAAATCCAATTTATCTCTATTTGGATTTGAATTCTACAACCCAAGTGTCAAATGAAATTTAGTATACTATACCAAAGTGTTCCGAAGCACAACGATGACAAGTGCTTTTATCAAATCGATGTTCTGCTGCTACCCTTTTTCCGCAAAACTGGCATTTTCGATATTGCCTTTTTCTAGAGTTGATGGTCTTCATCAATAACTCAAGTATTTTCTCTTTCATTTCTTCTTCCTCAAGACTTCTTAAACTATCGAGCGGAGTGGAGTATTTTGGATAAATAGAAGGATAAGGAGCGGGCATGTACCCATCCCATTGAGTCGCTTCAAACCCGAATTCCATTTCCTCTGTTGTTTTACGCACATAAACTTCGATTTCTGGGTCATATTCAGGATTGTCGAGTTTGAAATAAAGGGTTGTCTTATAAACTGGGTCTGAGTCAAACTGGAAAAAGCTGAATTGTTCATTAATCCATTTCAATACCTTATCTTTATCTTTTGTGTTATGTTTCATGTTTTACTCCCCTAGTCAATTTTCTATTGGATTTTATGCCTGAGTAGCCGTTCGGTCGCCCAAACAGAAAGCGAATTACGATGGTGTTCTTCTTATTGACTCCGGATGTTTTATTCTATTTTCTTAATGGCGCCAGCGACATCATAGTCCAAAGGGTCTAATTCTGTTGGTTTTCCGAGTACGAGCTTTGCCAGTTCAGAACCTAAGTAAGGACCAGCTGTCAGTCCGGATGCGCCTAATCCGTTGGCCACATAGATGCCTTCGAAACCTGGAAGCGCTCCAAAGACCGGAAGAAACCCAGGAGTGTATGGACGAAAACCAACTCTTGTTTCAAGATGAGTACAATTCGCCAGCCCTGGAGCTACGGTTAAAGCTTTGTCTAAAACTTCATGCAATCCACCAGCCGTTACTCTACAATCGAAGCCAACCTCATCTTCATGAGTGGCTCCGATGACAATACGGCCATCTTTAAAGGCAAGGAGATATTGATTATTTGGCGGCATGACAACGGGCCAGTTTTTTGTATCTCTTTCTGGCCTTTCAAGATGAACGATTTGCGCTTTTTGCGGCACCACTAAAAATTCAATGCCTAACGGTAGAAGCAGCTCTTTTGACCACGCACCAGCCGTTGCGATGACGGCATCTCCTACATATTGTCTTCCTTCTACTTCGACACCGATTACTTGTGCACCTTTATGGATAAGTTTTGCGTTTCCTTTGATATAAGCAGCTCCAAGCTTTTGCGCTGCCCGAACTAAGGAGTTGCGAAGTGCTCTTCCATTGACGCGAGCGGCGCCACTGACATGAATGGAGCTATACTCCTCTGCCAATGGCGGAAATAGTGCTTTTGTTTCTTCGGGAGACAATCGCGTAATTTCGCCGATTTCTGGTGCGTCCTCACGACGTTGTAATACTCTTTCCTTGATCTTTTGAAGCTTCTCTTCATCTGTATGAAGACAGATTGCTCCTACACGCTCATATCCCGTTTCCGTTTCACCATAGAATTTCAGTTCTTCGATTAAAGCAGGATAAAATCTCGCTCCGCCTTTCGCTAAACGATACCAACGCTTATTTCGACGCTGGGAAACCCATGGACAAACAATTCCAGCCGCAGCATCTGTTGCTTGGCCTTTGTCACCTCTATCTATTAATGTTACCTTTGCTCCTTCTTTGGCCAAGTGATAAGCGGTAGACGCTCCTAAAATTCCGCCTCCAACGACGATGTATGATTTCATAAAAAACACCTTTTCTATTTTTTCTTTTTCCATCATTAGAATAGCACATGATGAAGCGTTTGCGAAAAGAAGTAAGAGTTCATTTCTAAGGGGATCGTTCCCGGGTTAATTCTGCACTTTTTCACCGAAGCAGCAGGAGTATTCAGCAACGCCACAGGCGGCAGACGAGGCGCCCATTTTTTGGCATTTGCCAACGGAATTTTAATCTCTTTCTTACCAGCGCTCTTGCTCCCAGTCCTTGGCTCGTTTGGGTTTGAAGGGACGACGTTCGGAGATTCGGATTTTGAGATTTTGTTGGGATATTTAATTAAACTATTTTTGTAAACAGCTTCGTGTGCTTGATGCAAGAAGCTGGTTTCATGAACGCTTTGCCCGCGAACGCATTCCCGCTTTGATGGAGGTATTGGAGTGGGTTCAAGATTTAGATAAAGAAATTATGGAAGAACAGTGTCTAGCACTGTTTGCAAGTAATTCATATGCTATAATACAAAGAAATACAAACGTGCCAAAAGGGTGGCGTTTCGATTTGTTAATAAATGGAAATCTTTTTTTCACGTTCGAGGGAAGCATGTTTTATTTTATATAGAGGGACTCTTCTACAAGGGCCGAATAAATAAATAGGGGAGAATCATGAGTAGAAGTCGAGCCCTTTGATGATTTACCACTAAACGGTTATTCTCGGTTAACGAACATGAAAATAGTGATGAACAAAAGGAGAAAGGAGAATGAAAACATGGCATTTTTGCAAAAGATAGAACCGTATGTCGTCAGTGGCGATCCGATCGTTCAGCAATTCGTTTTGCAAGCGCTCGAGGAATATCCACACGTTCCGAACGAGTGGACGGAGCGGCTAATCGAAAAGGCGGTGCGTTCGCATGGGAAACATAGAGAAATATTATGGGATTTGCGGAATCATTCGTTAAGCGAAAGGGCTTTGTTGCTGCTGATCGAAGGATTGAAGAGGGAAAAGGCCGGAGAAGCCCGTCCGTATTTCAACTTGTTGGACAATGTCGAGCCCGCATTGGCCATCAAATATAAAGCAGAATTAAAGCCATATATTTCTAATGGGACATGGGAACTGTATGAGCTTCTATTGCACGGAACAAAGGAAGAGGTATGGCGCGAATATGAGCGCATGCTGGCTTTGTTGGAGGAGAATGTTTCCTATAACGATTTGCAGTTTCGAAGAACGAAAAAAATTGCTGCCGCGCTTGTCCGGAATGGCTGGATGACCGAGGCGGAGATTGATGATATTTTGCAAGCAGAAAAAGAAGAATGGTTTTCGTTTGCTGGCGTTTTTGCCGTGTACGCCGCCGGACGATTGAAGCTAGAAAAGCATATTCCGCTGCTGGCTAGTTTGTTAGTCAAGGATGATGATATTCTTTTGGAAGAAGTTGTTTCGGCGTTACTTGGGTTTCAGTCGGATGCCGTTGTCAAGGCGGTTGCGCCGTATGTAGAGAAACAAGAATCCGTTATTTTTGCGATTTCTGTGCTTGCCAATACCAAATCCACGCTTGCCGTTGACGTGCTGAAAAACGCCTACAGACGGGAAATGGATGACGATATAAAGTCATTGCTGTTTGAAGCGCTTTGCCAACAGCTTTCCGAAGAAGCGCTGCCGGAAATTAACGAATATATGGAAAAAAGACGGAATGCTGCTATGATTGATACAGAGCTTATCGCATACGGTTTTTATCGGGTGATGGGGATCGAGCACCCGAATCTCGAGAAATGGGGACAAATAGCTCTCGAAAAAGAAAAGAGATATGAACAACTGCAACATCAACTCCCCCTGAAAGTCCCTTATCGCAACGTAAATAAAATCGGACGCAATGATCCGTGCCCGTGCGGGAGCGGGAAGAAATATAAGAAATGCTGCGGGGCATAGGGGAGAGAGGACGTTAACTTAAAAGGTTTGTTTTATCTCAAGTGGATCGCCCACAAATACGTTCAACCATCGAATTCATCGGAGAAGCATGTCAATGAATTTCGTGTGATACGAGACGCCAAACCAACGCTCGATTGTCCGGCTGTTATTTCCATACGCTCCGAACGTCGTCATCGTCGGCTTTTTATCGAGCTTTGCTGCGGGGATTATTTCGATGTTTATCTTGCCGCTCGTCGGCTTAAAGGAGATTGTTCCTAGGCTGATTCCGCACTTTTTCACGGGAGCCGCTGCCGGTGTATTCGGCAACGCTACAGGCGGCAGATGAGGCGCCATTTTCGGGGCATTTGCCAACGGAATTTTAATCTCTTTCTTACCGGCGCTCTTGCTCCCAGTCCTTGGCTCGCTCGGGTTTGAAGGGACAACGTTCGGAGATTCGGATTTTGGGATTGTTGGGATTTTGTTGGGGTATTTTTTCTTACACTCGAAAAGAACTGACTTCGACGTCGGATAGCGGTCTGAAGTCAGTTTCTTTTTGCGTTTTTTAAAATTAGAAAAAAAAGAAATGCGACCTAAAATCAGATATTTTTGTCATTCCATTTAAAATAAAACATAATACTTAATGTAACAATAAAAAAATCAAACCACCAACCCAAATCGTTTTTCTTTCCCCTACCCCGTTATTCTAGCAATAAATCCTCCTACTAAATATCCTGCTAATAAAATAATAAAAGATGCCCCTACATAAAATCCTATTCTAATAAATGTGTCCTGACGGTTAACAAAATCGATAATTAAATCCAATGCTTTCATATTGAATTCCTCCATAAATCTTTATTATTTATTAAATATTAACATAAGATATCGACATATTTAAATACATTATTGATTTTATTTTAAAAATATTTTACATTTTCACCAATTTTATGATATAATGATTCATCACCAAAAGATGTACTTGATTTTTACGTTAAAATGTGGTAAAGGTCTCTACCTTTTCGGAAAGCGAATTCATCCACACATACTACAGTAGGATTCGATGCTGGTAAAAGAGTCGGGGCATGTTGGTAAAACCAGCGTTCTACCGTTGTATTTCGTACCATTTAGAAGAGAAAGGTTGGGGGACAAGGTATCCTTTATTAATGAATGATTTTTACAATGATAATTAAAGTGGCATGATGTACCAAAGGCAAGGAATCAATTAAAAGAAATTGAAGAACAACTTTCAAAATATTCACCTGAACAAGTTATATGGGATATTAACGATTTATCAAAAGTTCCTCCATGGGGAGATAAGATAAGTTCAAAAGTAACTAATTTAGCAAATTATTTTGCAACTAGTGATGGGAAAACTTTTTTTGAAGTATTATATAATGCAATGGATGTAAATATAATGGAATCTAAATGAAAAAAATCAGTTTAGATTTTTAGGAACCGTACAATATAAGTAATTTATAAACACCTTGAATGAGTATGAGATACTCTTTCAAGGTTTCTTTTTTATTTTATGAGATGGGGAAGTGACGAATGATACAACCTGTCCTTCAGGAGGCGTACCACCAAGTCGTAAAGGCGCCGATTACTGAAACGATCTGTTCGATCAAGAAGCAATGGGACGACCTTCTTGACAGCGTTCCATTTGTCCAATGGCAGCCCGCCCTCGACGGAGTTGGAGCGGTGTCAAGTGGACAGATGATAGGAATCTCTGAAGAATCGACTATGTATAATTTCATAAAAAGCACCTTTTCTGTTTTTTTCTTTATCATTAGAATAGCACATGATGAAGCATTTGCGAAAAGAAACAAAAGGGGATCATCTTGGCGAACAGTGACAGAAACTGTTCGCCGAAGAACAGTTATACTTTGGGATTAGTGTGCTACTAACATTCTAAATTACTGTTTCCTGAATTTTCATGCTTTGAAAACACTTGAATCGTTAAATGCATAAATGTAAAACATTCGGCGAAATGAATTTTTATCTCTCCGCTAATGACGCATATTGAATCATAGGTATCTATTCTTTTTTCCTATTTCCCTTCGTTGGAAGGGATGACCCGAGAAGCCCCCACCGCTAAGCGTTAGCATAGGTGGTGGGAGCACGTCACCTTGTCAACAACTATAACCAATATTACGGGAAAATGATAAAAATATTGTTACTTATCAGAATATTTATAATTAATTTGATATTTCGTTTTTAGGAGGAATATAAATGTAACGTGGCCAATTAGTATGTTAGTTGTACAAAAAAAGTTGATTATAGTATATATAAATCTATAAATAATAATGATATACTATTAATTAAATAATGATATACTTATAATCAAATAGTGATATACTATAGATATGATTGTGCAGAAAAGGTGTGTGGCGAGGACCTGGATAGCTTTGACTTAAGCAGGTGCGCCTGCATCTTTTCTGCAAAATATTGGGGGTAAGGATGAGAAAAATGAGTAACAGACAAACTAGTACAGACGTTATCTTAATTGGTGCAGGAATCATGAGTGCGACTTTAGGGACACTGTTGAAAGAATTAGCACCGGAATGGGAAATTAAAGTGTTTGAAAAGCTCGACAAACCAGGAGAAGAAAGCTCTAATGAATGGAATAATGCGGGAACGGGGCATGCTGCACTATGCGAGCTTAACTACACACCTGAGAAACCGGATGGATCTATTGATATTAGCAAAGCTATAAGAATTAATGAACAGTTCCAAGTTTCCAAACAGTTTTGGGCTTACCTTGTAAAAAACAATCTGTTACAAAATCCGCAAGAGTTCATCAGACCGTTGCCCCACATAAGTTTAGTCCAAGGGGAAAATAATGTGAGATTTTTAAAGAAACGTTTTGAAGCGCTATCAAACAATCCATTATTCCAGGGAATGGAATTTTCTGATGATCCGGAAAAACTGAAAGAATGGATGCCGCTTATAATGGAAGGCCGTACATCGAATGAACCGATCGCGGCAACCAAAATCGACTCAGGTACGGATGTTAACTTTGGCGCTTTAACGCGCATGTTGTTTGACCACTTAAAGAGAAAAGGTGTCGAAATAAACTACAAGCATAGTGTTAAGGATATTAAACGTACCAGCGATGGCCTGTGGGAATTGGAAGTAAAGGATCTCAATAGCGGTTCTGTTGAAATCCATAAGGCTAAATTCGTATTTATTGGAGCCGGTGGGGGAAGTCTGCATTTGCTTCAAAAATCTGGTATTCCAGAAGGCAAACATATTGGTGGATTCCCTGTAAGCGGATTATTTATGGTATGTAATAATCCAAAAGTTGTGGAGAAACATCATGCAAAAGTTTACGGTAAAGCTAAAATCGGTGCTCCTCCAATGTCTGTTCCGCACCTTGATACACGGTATATCGACAACAAAAAAATGTTGCTCTTTGGACCGTTTGCAGGTTTCTCGCCTAAATTCTTAAAAAATGGTTCAAATATGGATTTGTTTGCTTCCGTAAAACTGCACAATCTCGGAACTTTGTTGGCGTCAGCTTTTAAAAACTTTTCTTTGGAAAAATACTTGATCCAGCAGCTTATGTTAACGAAAGAAAAGCGCATGGAAGAGTTGCGCGAGTTTGTCCCGACGGCTAAATCAGAGGATTGGGATATAGTCGTCGCGGGCCAACGTGTGCAAATTATCAAAGATACTGAAGCTGGCGGTAAAGGAACGATTCAATTTGGCACGGAAGTTGTTAGTGCCGCAGACGGCTCGATCGCTGCATTGCTCGGCGCTTCTCCTGGTGCTTCTACTGCCGTACACGTAATGCTTGAGGTGCTTAAAAAATGCTTCCCACAACATATGAAAGAGTGGGAACCGAAAATAAAAGAAATGATTCCTTCTTATGGCGTGTCACTAGCGAAAAACCCAGATCTTTTCCAAAAACTTCATGATTCAACAGCAGAGACGCTCGGTCTAAACGAAAAAGAACCGGTCTCTGGTGTAAGCGAAAAAGAACTGGTTTATAGTTAATTCTTTGGATGCAGAAACAAAGGTATTGAATGAAAAAGTTTAAGCAACACTTTTCATCAATGGACAATTATTTCTATGATAAAGAGATGGAAAAGTCAATGATTATAAAACAGAGGTAATATATAAAAAATACAGAATAATAGAATATGATTGAAAATAAAACATAGAACCTTTGATCCATCTTTGGATCAAAGGTTCTTTTTTTCGAATTCGCAGTTAGAGAAGCTGCGGTGAACCGTGTTACAAAAAATAGGAGCAAAAAATGCTTCATGTTCTACTCCCTAGGTCAATTTATGTACTTGATACAAATAAACAAAAAAGCGAGACATAAACCAGACACCTTGGCTGGATATTTGCCGCCAAACCATTCCCACAAGGAGGCCCATGCCTCATGAATAGGCTGCCACATGGGGACAACAATCGCTTGTGGATGATGAACAGTTGCTTTTTCGGCATTCCAATATGTGTTTCGGCGGTATCAGAAGTCGTCAGGTATCAGTAAAATTACGCTCGTCATCGAAATGATGCAAAGGTTCCTTTTCTTTTTCTTTTTTATTTTTTATGTTATAAGATGGCTCCTTGCGGAAATCAGGACAAGGAGCGCTTCAGAAGCGCCTCCTCGCATAAAGAAAGGATTTCCCTCAGAGTCCATCATATGTATGTTGGGGCAAACAAGGCGCTTAAGCTTTTCTTATAAACTACGAAACTTTTACATCAACCTGTTCTGGTGCCTCCTGTTTCTTGCTGAATTTGCTTAAAACGATTCCTAAACCTGTACCGACAAGTGCCGGCACGATCCATTCTAACCCAACGGATGAAAGAGGAAGAATATCTCTTATGGTTTGAAGTGGACCCAAGTCCAAACCAAATGCGTTTAATCCGCCAATCACGGCAAATACGCCAGTAAATAACATGGCGCTTCTGTATACTTTTTTCGAATTCTTAAAAAAGGTAAGGGTGATTAATACCATTGTCAATGGATACGCCGTGACAAGGAACGGTACTGATACTTTAAGTATTTGGTTTAATCCTAAGTTGGAAAGAGTGAAGCCTACTAGAGTAACGGCGAATACTACTGATTTATAACTTGCTTTTGGAATGAGATTTGAAAAATATTGGCCGCAGGCTACTGTTAATCCCACCACTGTTATGAAACAAGCTAACGTAAAAATGAACCCAAGCAAAGCTGTGCCGCTTTGTCCCAATAAAAGCGTTGAAGCAGAGGACAGGATATCCGCGCCGTTTTCAAACGGCCCGTTTGCAGCCATTTTTCCTCCAATCAATCCAAGACTGACGTATACTAGTGCAAGCAATACCCCTGCAATCATACCGGCTTTCAACGTATATTCTGTTAATTTCTTACTGTCTTGCACTCCTCTTTGTTGAATGGAGGTGAGAATGACAATGCCAAAGGCCAATGCGGCCAAGGCATCCATAGTGTTATATCCTTCAATGAACCCTTTAAAAAATGCTCCGGTTTGATAGGCTTCTGATGGCGATTGAAGCGGTGCATCCAGCTTAACAAACCCAACTGCACACAAGATAACCATCGATAAAAGCAAGATCGGAGTGATCCAACGTCCCATGTATTTTTCCATTTTGGAAGGGTTTAAGCTTATCACATAGACAAGGGAAAAGAAGATAACCGTATATAAAAATAAGGACAAAGATGAGTTCTTCCACGATTCGCTAAGGAAAGGTGTAACGCTCATTTCATACGCAACAGTTGCATTTCTCGGAATGGCCAGAAATGGTCCGATACATAGATAAATAATAACCATAAAGGCTATGCTGAATACCGGATGAACACGATCCCCGATGGTTTGAACACCGCCCTTTACGAGAGAAACAGCAAACAGCACTATAAATGGCAAGCCAACGCCGGTAATAATAAATCCTGGCATGGCCAGCCAGTAGGAAGTACCAGATTCAGCTCCTAAGAATGGCGGGAAGATCAGGTTTCCTGCGCCAAAAAACATCGAAAGCAACATCAATCCAATCGATAAGGTGTCTGATTTTTTCAAAGTAATCTCCTTTATTGTTTAGAATATATAAAAACCCGTCCCTACATATAGGGACGGGTCAGCTTATCGACTTTGTCGACAAGCTGAAGGCTGTCTGGACAGCTTTATTTTTATGCCTCTTTTCTCCATTCTTCGTACGGCTCGTCCCAGCAATCCGTATTGTGAATTCCGATGTTACGAGCGTAAAAGACAGGGTTTTTCCCGCTCTTTCTTTGCTCCATGTAATCGGCTAATGCCGCAAATGCTACTTTTCCAAGCATGAAGATGGCGATTAAGTTGATGATGGCCATTAACGCCATGAATAAATCAGCCAAACTCCAAACGAGTTCAAGGCTGGCAAGCGATCCCCAGATAACCATGCCGACAACAGCGAGGCGATAAACGAATAGCGCCGTTTTGCTAGATTGAATAAACTCAATGTTTGTTTCGCCATAATAGTAGTTTCCAATAACGGAACTAAACGCGAATAAAAAGACACAGATAGCGACGAATTCTTCGGCCCAGCCGCCGATATGCGCGCTTAACGCCGCTTGCGTTAAGGCGATTCCATCAAGTCCTTCTTTCGTATACTCACCAGATAATAAAATCATAAATGCCGTCGCGCTGCAGACGAGCAATGTATCCGTAAACACACCTAACGTTTGAATGAGGCCTTGTTTGACGGGATGCGACACCTCAGCGGTTGCCGCCGCGTTCGGTGCACTACCCATACCTGCTTCATTGGAGAATAAACCGCGTTTAATTCCCATCATCACCGCTGCACCTAACGTGCCGCCGACAGCTGGTCCAATGCCAAACGCGTCTTTTATGATTAACGAAAACATGGATGGGACGTCTGTAATATTTGTAAGCAATACGTAAATCGCTACTAATAAATATAGTCCAGCCATCACAGGAACGATAATCGACGTAGCGACAGCGACCCGCTTCACTCCACCGAAAATAATGATTGCTGTTAATACTGTAATCATAATTCCAACAATAGTACGGTCTACATCGAATGCGTTTTCAAACGCAAACGTAATCGTATTTGCTTGAACGGAGTTAAAAACAAGACCAAAACTGAACGTAATGAGTACCGCAAAAATAATTCCCATCCAACGTTTGTTCAACCCTCGTTCCATGTAATATGCTGGGCCGCCGCGATAATTGCTTCCGTCTTTTACTTTATAAATTTGCGCAAGCGTGCTTTCGACAAAACTGGATGCTCCGCCAATCAAAGCGATTAACCACATCCAAAAAACCGCGCCGGGACCACCGAGAGAAATAGCGAGAGCTACTCCTGCTAAGTTACCCGTTCCTACGCGTGAAGCTGTACTGATGAAAAACGCTTGTAAAGAGGAGATGCTTCCTTTTTGGTTAGGGGATTCCGCGATTACGCGAAACATTTCACGAAAATAGCGAAATTGGACAAATTTTGTGCGAAACGTAAAATAAAGACCCATGAAGATCAGTAATGCGATTAAGACGTAAGACCACAACCAGTCGTTCAGCAGTGAAATGATCTTCTGTAGTAGCTCCATTCTGTCACCTCACATGATAGTTTACTTTTACTTTAACATATTAACATAAATTTTAATATTTTGTATCATCAATGTTGCATAAACCAGCTTCCAAAAAGCCCCTTACCAACGCCACACCGGCTGGCTTGAGGAAGCCATCATCAGGATGTATCAAAGTGGCATGAGCACACGGGAAATTGGCAAGTTTATTGAACGAATTTTAGGCAATGCCTATTCTCCTGCAACGATCAGCCGTATTACCGATGTAGTGAAGGAAGACATCGAGAAATGGCACACTCGTCCACTGCACAAGCGTTATTCTGTCTTATATTTGGATGGTTTATACGTAAAACTTCGTCGCGAAACCGTGGAGAAAGAAGTCATTTATGTGGTGTTAGGGGTGAATGAAGAAGGGTATCGCGAAATTCTTGAATTTTATGAAGCTCGATTCGCCTACCAGTGCGATTTTGTCGGCATTAATCTTTAATGTCATTATTATTCCTTTATTGATTCCTTTAGCGATGAAAGGAATTACGTATAAGCCGATGCCAGCTGTGAAGCTATTGCGCCGAAACTTATTGATATATGGTTTAGGCGGAGTGATCGCTCCATTTATCGGCATTAAGCTTATTGATCTTTTTACCGGGGTATTTGTTTAAGAGGAGAGAAGGAAAGAGGTTATGAAATCCATTCGTTTAGCTATCGTCATGATCCTGTTATTCGGTTTAGGTTATCCTGCCTTGATGACCGGAATTGCACAAGCGCTCTTCCCTCATCAAGCGAATGGAAGCATTGTTTATAGCGATGAAAACAAAGCTGTAGGCTCGAAGTTAATCGGTCAATCATTTCAAGATCCAAGGTATTTTCATGGGCGCATCTCTTCCATTAATTATGATTCGGCTGCTTTAGGTTTACCTAACTATGCCCCTTCTAACGAAGAAATGATTCAGCGAACAGAGCAGGCAGCTGAAGAATGGTTAAAGAAAAATCCAGGAAAAACAAAGGAAGAGATTCCGTTAGATTTAATCACAAATTCCGGCTCAAGATTAGATCCTCATATCAGCCCGGATGCAGCTCTCTTTCAAGTTCCTGATGTCGCGAAAGCAACCGGTTTATCTGAAGAACAACTAAAGAAACTAGTAAACAAGCATACCGAAGGAAGAATGCTTGGTATTTTTGGAGAGCTGCGGGTGAATGTATTGAAATTAAACATGGAACTGCAAAAGTTGATGGAATAAAAATCTTGATATATGCGCAAAGAAATGAGTCCAGAAGAAATTTTGAAGAAAAAGGCCGCCTCAAAATCTGGTTGGGGCGGCTTTTGGTATGACAAAAAATTCCGTATATTAAGGGATGCACATGACCTTAAAGCTAGTTATTTAATAATTTCTCCAAATGTTTAACCGTAGGTGTTAAATTGGCAAGGAAGTAAGATTCTCTTAATCTGCGGGATGGGTCGCTTTGTTGCAAGTAGCCGGCTCCTCCATGATGTAACATTGAACCATGGACCGCTTTTAAAGTGAGATAAGTAACGTTTAAACGGATTCTTAATAAATCTTCGCAATGTTGCGTCAAATCAGAAGACTGAACAAGACGGTACATTTCTTCACGGATGGATGTTAGTTCACTTTCTAATTCCTCTGGTTGAATGCTTAAATATCGATTGCATCCGTTTTGTTTATTTTGTATTTTTTTCATCGACTGGATAGAAGCGTCTGTAACTCCCAATCCTAGCGGGATTTGATAAATAAGAAATGAAGGACGTATTTTGGGCACAAAGTCATCTGCTTGCTCAGAAATAATCCATTGATCCGGAATGAACACTTCATTGAATGTGCATGCATACGTTGCGCTTCCATTTAGTCCTAAATAGTCTAGCTTTTCCTTTAACACCAATCCTTGCACATGGCATGGGACAAACGCCATGATCCGCTGTTTTTCATTAACGGATGCGATAATACCAAACCAATGATTTTGCCCTAAGTTGGAGACAGACGGCAAATGGCCGTTAATGATATATCCTTTCGGAGTTCGTTCTGCTTTCAAATGGAGAGATTCAAGCCCATCGTAATATTTCATTGGATTAGACAGTCCGGTTCCCCCAAGCACCTTTCCGCTTTCAAGCAGCGGTAAAACTTCATTTTTGAGGTAAGAATTTTCACATGTTCGCAAGTATGTCAGCGCTGCTAAGTGGCACCAAAGGGTAAAAGCTGTTGTCATGCATATTTTTGCCGTTTCCTCGACTAATTGCATTTCACGGGAAAGAACCTCTTTTTTTGAAAGCCCCGCTGACAATAGGAAACCGTATTTCCCGATATTTTCTAAAAATTCACGGGGATAATAGGCTTTTGTATCAATTTTTCTTACTAAAGGCTTTAATTGGTTGTAAAGCAAATCGTTGAATGCCTTTTTTGCTTCTGATTCCATAATGGCCATTTACCGCCACCTCCTATCTGATTATGTATTTTCTTTGTGAATAAGGGACATCGAATTATGACAATTTATGTAACTAGTAATTTAATGATAGTCAAACCCCAGCGGGAATGTGAAAATTCCAGCTGAGGTTAGGGGAATGTTATTTGTTTGGCAAAATTTCTGTAACCGTATCAATCGGTGCTTTCACAGCTTCACGGGCTCTTTTGACAGCGGATTCATCCGGTGCATTATAAAAGCAAAGGCATTTTGTCATATCTTCGCATACATACGTTCTAGAGAAAGTGACTTCCGGTACTTCTGCATAGTGTACGGAATTCTTTTTCTTTCTTTCTAAATAATCTTCCATGGTGAGATTTTCAGGAAGGTTCCATTCGACTACGTAGTTTACGGTATCCGCTTCTTTTTTGACTTCTTCGATATCTTTTCCAACTAAACGGACCGGTTTAATAAGAGTAACAGGAATGCCTAACAGTCTTAAGCGATCATTAATAATATTTCGTTCTTCGCTTTCAAAAATGAAAAATGCTCTTGAAAAATCTTTGGAAACTTGGACTTCAATGAGATTTGCATTGTTTTTTCTTACTTCTTCCTTAATCTCGGAAACTTTCTTTTCAAATCCTTCTTTGTCCTTTACTGCCCCGTTTAAAATCGATTCCACTAAGTAAAGCGCCATTTTTATTGCCTCCTTTTATTATTATAACCTTAAATTCTTATAAAATTAATATGATTTTATGGTAATTTTATTATAGTTAGTTCAAAAAATCAACCTTAAAAATAAATTATTCTGAATTTATTACTTTGTCACACAAATTTGGCAAGTATGCCTCCATATCACATGTTTTGGGCCATGAACATGCACTATACCAGAAGAAATTGAAAATTCGGCGTCTGATGAAATAAGAAGTTTTTTGACGTTCAGAGGCAAGTGTGGAACATGCTCCTTTGATAAAAAATAGTGGTAAACGAAATTTCTATTCTGCGAAAGGTAAGTTATAATTGAACCGAAACGAGAACAGGAGGTTTTTTTATGAAAGATAGATATGATTTGCCATGCAATATCGCCCAATCCTTGAACATCATTGGTGATCGCTGGACATTGTTGATTGTTCATGAAATTTTAATGGGGCGTCAGACATTTAATGAAATAAGAAAATCGTTAAAAGGGATATCCTCCAATCTTTTATCGGATCGTTTAAAATATTTAGAAGAAACCGGTTTGATCACTTCTGCTTTATATTCTGAACACCCGCCAAGATACAAATACATGTTAACGAAAAGCGGAAAGGATTTGGAAATGGTGTTTAACGCCCTAATCCTTTGGGGCAGAAAGCATTTAAAAAAATGTTATAAAAAATTGGTGCATGAATCTTGCGGGCATGAGGTGGAAATTTCCTACTATTGTCCGCAATGTAAAACAAATGTAGAGAACTTGGCCGTTGTCGAAGTCGATTCTGAAAATATTCCCGAAAAGCGGTGATAATGGCTAGTAAAAAAGACAGAGAGCATGATACTTTCTGTCTTTTTTACTAGTTTATTTATTCGATAACATTCCCCATTGCTTTTCTACCCATCTTTCGAATAATTGGATTGCCTTGTCAAGAATAAGCCCCAAGATGCCGATGAAGATGATTCCGGCTAAAACAAGATCCAAACGTAAAGAATTTCTCGCATCGACTATTAAATAACCCAATCCGGATTGGGCGCCGACCATTTCACCGGCAACGAGGAAAATCCAAGCGGTGCCGAGTGCGATGTGAAGACCGTTGGCGATAAACGGAAAAGCGGCAGGAAAAATGATTTTCGTCATTAGATGGGGCTGCCTGATCTCAAAATTTTCCGCCACCTTTAAATATATACGGTCCACTTTCCTTACAGCGGAAACGGTGGAAAGCAATACTGGGAAAAACGCTGCGATAAATATAATCACAATCGCAGGGATGTCTCCAATTCCAAACCACAAAACAATAAAGGGTGACCAGGCAATCGGTGAGATAGGTCTTAGGACTTGAACAATCGGATCAATAATATTCCATAATTTTACTAGACGGCCTAACATGAGTCCCAATATAGCAGCAGTAACCACCGCTGAGAGATAACCAATGAAAAACCGGATGAGGCTCACTTTTAGATGTACAAATAGAGTGCCGTTGGTAATCAGAGCCCCAATTCCTTCCCCTACTTTTAAAGGAGAAGGGAAGAGGGCCTCTTCATAATTTCCAATTACAATCACGGTTTGCCATACAGCAATTAATATCGAAAATCCTATGATGACGTTGGTGAATTTCTTTATCATGTTCATACGATCACTTCACTTTATCTATTAATGAATTATCGACAAATTCTTCATAGGACGGAGGATTCTTGGACAATCCCGTTTCGACCATGTACTGACTTAGTTCTTCGTATGCGTTTTTATCTATTCTTAAATCTTTAAATGAAATCCATTTTAAGGATAAATTGAGCACATCTTTATTTACCTTCATGTATTTGGAGGAAGCTTCATAGGTATACTCATCTTTTAATTCTGCTTTTTTTCCGGCTTTGACATATTCACTAACAAACTCTTGAGCGACTTTTCTTTCGTTGCGGATAAAGTCATTTCTTAAAACCAGCGCGCAGCACACAGAATGTTTCCAAAGGTCTTCAGATTGGAATAACACCTTACCCTTATTCATTGCTACAGACAGAGCCCCAAAAGGTTCTGCCACTGCATATCCGGATATTCTGCCTTCTGAAAGGGCTGCCGGCATTTCAGCAGGAGGCAGTTCAACGATATTCACATCTTTATATTGAAAACCTTCCTGCTTTAACATTTGATAGAGCAATAGATTATGTGTAGAAAACTTATGAGGAATCGCAAAGTTTTTCCCTTTTAAATCTTTTACGCTGTGAATATTATGGGACGTCACAACCACATTTCCATCTCTGTGTCCTAACGCCACTGCTTTTAAATCAACGCCTTGTTCTTTTGCTTTCATCGCCAATTCCACAAGCACGCTCGCTCCATCAATCCGACCTGTATTCAGTGCATCCATTAGTTCAGGCCATGAGCCGAATTTAATGAGTTCGAGATTAAAATTCCGGGACTGGCCTTTTTCTAGTTCTTTTTCTATATATAGGGGTACGGCGTGGGTAATCGGCAAGTATCCTATTTTAATGGTCCGCTTTCCGTTTGTGTTGGAATGAGCACTATTGGAATTACAAGCGGTTAGGCTAAAAGCTACTGTCATGATGAATAAAGAAATCATAAGTTTCCTTAATTTTTTCTTCATGGAAATATACCTCCTTTATTATTGCGCTGCATGACTATACTATCTAAAGATTTGGGCAATTTTGCGTGTATAAGGGTTTGTATACATCCTTGGTTAAGTTAGTTAAATATTATAATCAATGGGAGGGGTCGGACGATGAAAATGAAATTCTTCAAGAATAATCTTTCGATAATATTGGAAGTCGCTGTGACTTCGATCTCTAGGCCTTGGGGTGTCAATTTTTAATTCTCTATGGATTCGGCCAGGATTTGCGCTCATGATCAACACCCGATCTGATAAATATACTGCTTCGTCAATATCATGGGTCACAAGAATGATGGTTGTCTTTTCTTTATCTTGAAGACGCAAGAGTTCGTCTTGTAAATAATAACGGTTAAAAGTGTCCAGTGCGGCAAACGGTTCGTCCATTAATATTACCTCTGGTTGGATCGCAAGCGCGCGGGCAATCGCGACTCGTTGTTGCATCCCGCCTGACAATTCATGGGGAAAGCGTTCAGCATAGTCATGTAAACCAACTAGCTTTAGATAATCGAAAGCCCGGCTTCGTCGTTGTTCGGAGGTTAAGTTCATCCCTTCGAGACCTAACTCGACATTTTTCAGGACGGAACGCCAAGGCAGGAGGCCATAATGTTGGAATAACATTACACATCGCCGGCTAGGTCTTTCCACTACATTTCCATCCAACAGGACATGACCTTTGTCTGGTTTTTCGAAACCGCCGATAATATTTAAAAGTGTACTTTTTCCGCAGCCGCTCTGGCCAAGGATGGAGATGATTTCCCCTTTTTCTATGCGAAAGGAGATTTGTTGGAGCACTGGTTCTAATTTTCCTTGATTAGGAAAGCTTTTGCTCAAATTCTCCACTTGAATGATTGCTGAATTTTTCAATCGCCTAACCTACCTTTCATTGTTTTATAGAAACGGACAGACATTTTAGGCAGTGAATAAACGCGGCATTTATGTTTTTTAAAATAATTAATTCCTATATGTTTAATATGATTAATATTTGCTAGTAATTTTATGATACTTTGTTCAAAAAATCAACCTATAATTTTAAGATAATTCTAAAACGTTTGTTTGGAAATCCAGATAGAACACATTGAGTATTCCAAGGGCATTCTTATTCGTTATTGCTTAACTCCAATCAACTAAAATTTGCTAGAAGGCTTTTGGTATATATGGTAATATTTTTACACTGATATGCGATGTTGGTTGTTCGATTTTGATACAAAAATCAAGGAGGCAAACGGTGATGCGGTTAACAGAGGAAGAAGTGCAATTTCTTTTACAAGAGATGGAAGGTTGGAAGTTGGTGGAGGAGCGATGGATTGCGAAAAAGTATCGCTTTCAAGACTATTTGCAAGGAATCGAATTTGTGCGGCAAATTGCGGCCATTTCGGAAGAAGCAAACCATCATCCGTTCATTTCCATTGATTATAAGTTAATCACGGTAAAGATTTCGTCTTGGCGAGCGAAAGGACTCACGAAGCTCGATTTCGAACTGGCGAAAAAATATGATGAGGTTTACGACAAAATGAAATGATCAACGCAGAGTAAGAGGGGAAAGTAATGCTTTTGAAATGGATTCGATGTGAAGTGGAGGAAGAGAAGAAAGCTTTGTTTTCCGCCGCGCAAGAAAAATGGTGCGATTTGAAAGGATGCCCTGGTTTTCTCGGGCAAATTGGCGGCTGGAATATTGCAAAGCCACAAGAAGCGTGTATATTGGCGTTTTAGGAAAATCTTGATTTTTATCAATCCTTTATTGAGTGATAAACATGACGAAATTTTTGAACGAAGCAGGCAAGAAGGGACGTATTACAAAACTAGTTTAATAGAAGAATTTGTTGAAAAACTTATTTTCCATGAAAAGCTAATGCCAATCGAGATACTCCATTCATCGCAGGATTTTGTATTGACTGGAATCCTAGCTTTTCTTTTCGTGTTCGTCCTGCTGGCTTGGAGGAAACAAAAAACAAATAATCGGTAAGAAAATACAGAAAATTCATTGACTTTTATGGGCAAAGAAAATATCCTAATTATAAAGTTTGAAAAGCAGAGGAGAGATGAGTGATGAGTTTAGTTCAGCAAAGAAGAGGTTATTTCGGAGAATTTGGCGGAAGCTTCGTGCCGCCAGAGTTGCAGGAAGCGCTTGATTATTTGGAGGAGCAATTTCTCAAGTACAAAGATGATCCAGCGTTTAACGATGAATTTAAGTTTTATTTAAAAGAGTATGTCGGCCGTGAAAATCCGCTTACATTTGCGGCTCGGCTCACTGAACGTTTAGGCGGGGCGAAAATCTATCTAAAGCGCGAAGATTTGAACCATACAGGTTCGCATAAAATTAATAACGTCATCGGACAGATTTTGCTTGCAAAACGAATGGGGGCGAAACGCATAATTGCCGAAACCGGGGCGGGACAGCATGGTGTCGCCACTGCAACGGCTTGCGCGATGTTTGGCATTGATTGCACCATCTACATGGGCGAGGAAGATACAAGGCGTCAGGCATTAAACGTGTTTCGCATGGAGCTTTTAGGCGCAAAAGTCGTTTCGGTATCAAAAGGACAGAGAAGATTAAAGGATGCCGTCGATGAAGCGTTGAATGACTTTGTGCAAAACTATAAGGATACGTTCTATTTGCTTGGTTCAGCGGTTGGGCCTCATCCGTATCCAAGTATCGTTAAACATTTTCAGTCTGTTATAAGCGAAGAAAGCAAACGGCAAATTTTAGAAAAAGAAGGACGTTTGCCTGATGTCGTCATCGCTTGCGTTGGCGGCGGAAGCAACGCGATTGGCGCGTTTGCCCATTATCTTGATGAACCAAGCGTGCGCCTGATTGGTGTCGAGCCGGAAAAAGCGGCGACACTTACCAAAGGTGTCCCGGCCGTGCTTCATGGGTTTAAATGCTTAGTATTGTTGGATGAAGAAGGAAATCCTCAGCCGACTTATTCGATTGCCGCTGGTCTTGACTATCCGGGAATTGGTCCTGAGCATAGCCATCTGAAAGTATCCGGACGTGCCGAATATTATACGGTGACAAATGAGGAAGTTCTTGAAGCATTCCAGCTTTTGTCGAAAACGGAAGGGATTATTCCAGCGCTTGAAAGTGCCCATGCGGTTGCTTATGCAATAAAATTGGCACCAACATTGGATAAAGATCAAATTATAATCGTTAATCTTTCAGGGCGTGGCGATAAAGACGTTGAGCAAGTGTTTCATATGTTAAAGTAAGAATACAAACGCCGCCAAAAGCGCGGCGTTTCAACGATTTTGTCAAACGACAGAATCGTTTTTTTTATGATATATGCTGAGAAAATAATTAAGAAGAAGCCGCTTCCGTACTACTGCCAATCTAACCTAGAGATTCAACAAAATCGTTAAACTTATGAATCTGTGATTTCTGTTAACGTGTCTGGCCATCGTTTTTTAGAGACGAGCGTTTGAAGAAAACGAGGTGAGAGGAATGAAATTTTTTCTGCTTTTTGTTCTAGGCGTATTCGATGCTCTTTTTTCCTCGGTTTTCTGTCAAATACAACGAAAACACATAGAGAAAATAAAAGAAGCGGCAGCGAAGTGCTTTCGCCGTTTTATCATGATACTTCATCCAGCAATGATCACAACGATTACTGCGATTTCAGCGGCGATGGCGGTGGAGATAGTGGAGGGGGAGGAGGCGATTGAACGTTCATCAAATGGTATTGGTGGACCCTTGCAACACTTCGGAAGCACCATGCAGCCCTTTTTTGAAATCCATTGACTTGTGAGTCAATATTTTTTATAATTGGATTGACTCGTAAGTCAATTAACACAAAGCCGCCCAAAGGAGAGGGAATGTATGAAAGTTGTAGACGTCAAGCATTTGACCAAGACGTATAAAAAAAACAGGGGAATAAAAAACCTTACATTTTCGATTGAAGAAGGAGAGATTTTTGGTTTTATCGGCCCGAACGGAGCAGGCAAGAGCACAACCATTCGAACACTTTTAAATTTCATTTATCCGACTAGCGGAAGTGCGACTATTTTCGGAAAGGATATCATCAAACACTCAAAAGAAATAAGACAAAACGTGGGCTATTTGCCGTCTGAAGTCCATTATTACGATGATATGAAGGTGATCGACTTATTAAAATACTCCGCTGGCTTTTACAAAAAATTTGATTCAAAGAGAATGAAAGAACTGGCAGAAAGACTTGACTTGGATCTTAATAGAAAAATTGAGGATCTTTCATTTGGAAACCGAAAAAAGGTTGGGATTGTCCAGGCGCTTTTGCATGAACCAAAACTTCTAATTTTGGATGAGCCGACAGGCGGACTCGACCCGCTGATGCAAAACACCTTTTTTGAACTTCTTGCAGAGGAAAGAGAGAAGGGAACAACGATCATTTTCTCCTCCCATATTCTTTCTGAAGTGCAAAAAATGTGTGATCGGGTCGCCATTATTAAGGAAGGGGAGCTTATTAAAGTAGAAACGATTGAAAATCTCACGAAGAACAATTTGAAAAATATCACGATTACTTTTGACCAATCGGAACCAATCGACTTCAATCTGGAGGGAGTAGTGAAGAAAGAGGTAAACGGCAATGAAATGACGCTGCTTTACAGCGGGGATATGAAGACGCTTCTGAATAAATTAAATACTCTGCCGGTCAAGGATCTATTAATCGAAGAACCGACTCTTGAAGAAGTATTTATGCATTACTATGAAAAGTGAGGAAGGGAACGAAAATGATTTTTAAAAGAGAATTGAAGCGAAATTTAAAGTCATTGATCATTTGGAGCATCGTACTCAGCGGACTTATTTTGTTGACATTAAGCATTTATCCCCAGTTTGCCGAGCAGCAAAAAGAAATGACCAAACTGCTTGAGGCCTATCCGGAATCGATTAAAAAAGCGTTTGGAATGAATGAGCTAAATATGGGAGATTTAATGGGTTTTTACGGGGTAGAAATTTATATGATGACTACCCTTTTAGGAAGCATATACTCGGCAATTCTTGCATCCAATATTCTGGCCAAGGAAGAAAATGAAAAAACGATTGAATTTTTGTTATCAAAGCCTGTCACAAGAAGCCGAATCGTAACAGAAAAACTTCTGGCCGTTTTGGTAAATATTTTGATTTTTAACGTAGTTTCAGCCGTAGCAAGCATCATTGGATTTCAATTTGCAAAAGACCCGGATGTTCCGACAGACACATTTAGTTTATTAATCGCCGCAACGATATTGCTTCATTTGACGTTCGGTGCAATTGCGTTTATGTTGTCGTCGATGATGAAAAAAACAAGAAACATCCTTTCGATCTCACTGGGGATTGTCCTAGCTGCCTACTTTATGAATGTGATGGCAGGGATATCGGAAGACTTAGAGTTCCTAAAATATATAAGCCCGTTTAAATATGTGGACGCTGCCTCCATTATTAATGATAACGAGATTGAGCCTTTGTATATCTTTATTATGGCTGCGGTTATTTTGATTAGTATCTTCGCTTCATATATGGTATATAAAAAGAAAGATATTGCAGTCTAATGAAATTAGAGGTGTTAAAATTGTATTCAGCATTTGAAAAGCAGCCTAAAGAGAAAAAAGACTTGATCATCAAAGTGGCCATCGAGGAATTTGTGAAGAATGGTTATGAAAAGACCTCTACAGATGTTATTACGAGACGGGCGGGAATTTCCAAGGGAATCCTTTTTCATTATTTTAAGAGCAAGAAAAACTTATACCTTTATTTAGTGAATTATGTGAAGGACTTTCTGACGGAACTAGCAATGGAAGAAATGAAAAAAATCCAATCTGATGATTTCTTTGAAAGGATCAAAGAAATCGTCCTGTTGAAACAAAAACTAACGGTTCAGTATCTCCAAGAAACTCAGTTTATTACGGATGCCTTTACTAATCCTCCAGTGGCAGTAAAGAAGGAAATGGAAGAAATTATTAAGAAACATTACGAAGCTTATCAGGAAGATTTTTTGCTGAAGCATGTCTATATTAAAGATCTGATCCAAACGGAAAAACTTAGAGAGGATATTTCCGTGGATACCGCGATCCGCATGACCATGTTGATTGCCGAACAGCTGTCTAATAAGTATATGGCTATATACAAAAATAAGCAAATGGATGTCATGAGTGGTGTGGAGTCTTTGATAAGGGAACTGAATGAATATCTTAAGATTATTAAATATGGAATCTATAAACCAGAATAGAGTTTTTGATTTCTTTTCCCGTGGCGTTTTGCTACGGGATTTTTGCATATTATTAATGTTACACAAGTATAATTTTAAGATTTATTTAAAATTATTTAAAAATAAGACATTATCAAAGTGTATTGCACAATAGATGAATATGTTGTAATCTTTTATTTGTTTTATATAACGAAATACAACTGCTCATCTTCTTATCTAGAGAGGCGGAGGGACTGGCCCGAAGAAGTCTCGGCAGCGGACTCGTTTTCGAGTGCTGTGCCAAATCCAGCAAGCATTGTGCTTGAAAGATAAGAAGGGTTTCTTATATAGATACGTATAAGGCCTCTTCTTATGTTCAGATAAGAAGAGGCCTTTTCTCTAAGTGGAAAGCTCCTTCAAAAAAACATAAAATGAGGTGGAAAGAGTGGAGTTAAGAAAAGGCAATCTATTTGCGTTATTTCCGTTTGTGGTCTTTTTAGTGTTGTTCATTGGTGCAGGCGTGGTTACAGGCGATTTTTATAAATTTCCAGTCATTGTAGCAATTTTGATTGCGGCAAGTATTTCGTTGATGATGAATCGGAAAGAGTCTTTAACGAAGAAAGTGGAAGTGTTCACAAAAGGGGCTGGAAATGCCGATGTCATGTTAATGGTCATCATTTTCTTATTAGCAGGGGCATTTTCGGAAGTAACTAAAAAAATGGGAGCTGTTGAATCAACGGTTAATTTAGCTCTTTCCGTTGTTCCGCAAAATTTATTAATAGCCGGTTTATTTGTCATTGGATGTTTTATCTCCATTTCGATGGGAACGTCCATGGGAACGATTGTAGCGTTAGCGCCGATTGGAGTCGGAATTAGTGAACAAACCGATATTTCTTTGGCATTATCTATGGCAGCTGTCATTGGCGGTGCTATGTTTGGAGATAACCTATCTTTTATCTCTGATACAACGATTGCGGCAGTTCGTACACAAAATACAAGAATGAAAGAAAAGTTTAAGGTGAACTTTTTCATTGTTTTACCAGCGGCAATCATCACTATCGTTCTTTTCTGGGCCATTACTGCTGGAGAGCAAGCGGAAATTACGAATCAATCTTTTAATTGGATGAAAATTTTACCTTACCTTGGTGTATTAATAACAGCATTAATGGGCGTTAATGTACTAGTCGTGTTAGCAGGCGGTATTTTATTAGCAGGAATCATCGGCCTTCTTGATGGAAGCTACAGTGCAATGGGCCTCATTCAAGCCATCGGCGACGGGGTCGCCGGAATGCAGGAATTGTCATTGCTTGCGATCTTAATTTCCGGTATGGTGGAAGTCATTAAACATAACGGTGGAATCGATTATTTACTTCAATTAGTAACAAGAAATGTAAAGTCAAAAAAAGGAGCACAATTCGGCATCGCGGGATTAGTGAGCTTAACAAATCTTTCAACAGCAAACAATACGATCTCCATTTTAATTGCTGGTCCACTTGCAAAAAACATTGCTGATCAATATGACATTGATCCGCGTAAATCTGCCAGCATATTGGATATTTTCTCATGCTGTTTCCAGGGGCTCATCCCATATGGTGCGCAAATGCTTGTGGCAGCAGGTGTTGCTTCCATTTCACCATTAAGTATTTTGCAGTATTCGTTCTACCCATTCTTAATTGGAGTTTGTGGCATGATCGCGATTGTGTTTGACTTTCCAAAATTAAAAACACAAAAAGAAGTAAAGGCAGACTTACAAGCGAATAAAGCGGTATAAAGGAAAGGGGCTGACTCAAAACATCCCTTGGAGTGATGTTGAGTCAGCTTTCATTTTCACCAAATAGAGCGATTCTATTTTTTATGATCGAAAAAAGAGTATATTAGTGAATAATTTTGCAAAGTTGAAATCTTTCTTTAATAAGCTGGTTGACTTGTTCAACATTAAACATTCTTTAATAAGCTGGTTGACTTGTTCAACATTAAACATTTCTAATATAATTTATGAATATTTCACAAAAATAAATTAAGAGAAGAGAGTAATAAAAAATAGGTTCATCACCAAATTTTGTGATTTAGTGATAAAAAAGAGAAAGCATTAACGAAATCCTGGCAATAATGTCAGCGACGAAACAAACATAAGGAGGCTTCGCAAGTGCTTTCTATATCACTAGGATTGCCAGAATTCAAATTGTTAAACAAGAACTTCTTTCCTATGGTTATGCGATTCATGTGGAGAAAACAGAGACACAAGAACGTTGTCCACATTGTGGGTTTCTTACTTCCACTGTCCATGACAGACGGACACGAAAAGTACGGGATTTAGCGATTTTCCGTCAACCGGTGTACTTGTTCGTAGAGGTGAAGCGTTATCGATGCTGGAATTGTTTCCAAGTGTTTTCTGCCTCTTTCGAATCGATTCCACCAAACCAACATTACACCAATCATGTTGCGAGTACTTGTATGAACTTTGTGAAGGCTGAAAGCATCGTATCCCATATACGACATTGGAACGCATTTATTACTCCATCGCATCGAAAAAAGCAAAAGAGCGCCAAGCAGCGATGGAGGCCTCTTCTCCAGAAGGGATGGTGCTTAGCTTAGATGAAACCGCGGTAAAAAAGGACATCAGTATGAAACCGTATTGATGGATGCCAAAGCAGGATCGGTCATGGGATTGCATGCCGACCGCCAATGTGACTCCGCCATCAACTTGTTGAATCAAAACGTCCTGTCTAAAGAAATGGTGCAAACCGTGATTCTTGACATGTGGGAACCCTATCACAAGGCGGTTCGTGCTCTGTTTCCATCTGCTTCGATTGTGATCGATAAGTACCATGTGGTTCAAAAGGTGACACAAGCCCTGGATCAAGCGAGAAGGAATTCTCCTCATTGAAAAAGGCTAGATTCCTTCTATATAAAAGGCTACTCGAATGGAGGGAACGAATCACAAGATCAAAAACATCAAACGCCGGGCATTGGCTATCGAAATCGAGAACGGTTTCGTTTGCGTGTATTTCTGGAGTGTACAGGGAACACTACAGGCAGTCAGGCTGCCTAAGCTCTCACTTCTTCCGCTATCGGTATGATAGTTGGTAGAATGGAACCTGTCAAGGAAAGCACTTGACTGTTTCCATTCTACCAACTTGGTGGTCCGTATGCGGAAGAAGGAGCCCATCGGATGAACCTGTTTCATCCAGCTAACATGTTTCTAGGATTGAGTAAATGGTGAATTACCCATTTTTTTATGTTGTTCCAACCTTCCTGTCACAATATTAGATTTGGAAAATGCGTATTGCTGAACGGCCTTTCCCTGATGGAATATCGAGAAAAGTCCATGGCATCATAATATACTCTTTTTCATTGTCTACTTGACAGGGGTATGTGCTTTAATTTTAGATTATAAAAAGTTTTGTTTCATCACCCAAAAAATTGATGGCAAAATTTGCTGTTTTTTGTTTAAGTATATATTTCAAATAGTGGATTAACCAAGTATAATTTGATTAGAATTTTCTAAATAAAATGAAAACTAAAAATATTCGTACCTACAAAAACACTTTTCTATGGACATCCGAAAAAATGATACCGCTTTCAATTGAAAATTAATCTAATGTGAGGGGGGAATGGAATTGATCAAAACATCTAATGGTGAAGAAATTTTTATTATTGATGCACACATTGCCTTATGGGATGGAAGTAAGGAGAATCAATTAAATATCCACGGAGAACAATTTATTAGTTGCTTTTATGATTATCACAAAAATCTAAGTCCGAAAGAATATTGGTGGCCTAAAGATGAGTTCGTAAAGTATTCTCCAGAAAAACTTGTGAATGATGTGTTTATTGAAGGATATGTGGATATGGCGATTTTCCAACCAGTTCTTCTAAAAGAGTTTTATAAAAATGGTTTTGGTAATTTTGATGCAAATGAGGAACTTTCAAAAAAGTACCCTAATCGTTTTATTTGCAATGGAACATTCGATCCCCGACATGGTGAACGAGGTTTAGAAAAATTAGAAGAAAATAAAGAAAAATACAACTGGCAAGGTGTCAAGTTATATACAGCTGATTGGTACGGTAATTCAAAGGGCTATAAACTATCTGATGACTGGTCAAAAAGATATCTTGAAAAATGCCAAGAGCTGGGGATAAGAAATATTCATATTCATAAGGGTCCAACGATCACTCCTTTAAATCGGGATGCATTTGACGTAGCAGATGTTGATGATGCAGCAAGTTGTTTCCCTGAACTTAACTTTATTGTAGAACACGTAGGGCTTCCAAGATTAGAAGATTTTTGTTGGATTGCTACACAAGAGAAAAATGTCTATGCAGGTTTGGCAGTTGCCATTGCTTTAATTCATACTCGACCTCGTTATTTTGCTCAAATTATTAGTGAATTGTTGTACTGGCTTGATGAAGACCGAATCATTTTTGGAAGTGATTATGCTATATGGGAACCGAAGTGGATCATTGAAAAGTTTCTTGAATTTGAACTTCCAGAAGATATACAAGAAGAAACTGGAGTTACATTTGATTTGGAAGTTAAGAAAAAGATTTTAGCAGGAAATGTAGCGAGATTGTATAACATTGATATCGAAGAGCAAAAACAAAAGTTAAAAAATTGCAAACTATCTAGACAAACAGCATAACTGATAATCCATTGAATGGGGGGTGCATCGAAGTTAATGGATGAAGAAAAGCAAGTGTATAGCATGCTTGAAAAAGTGTATGATCCTGAACTGGACCAGCCGTTAACAGAGTTGGGATTTATCGACCATGTTGTAATTAAAGACAATCATGTTGAAGTAGTCATTCGTCTTCCAACTTATTGGTGTTCTCCTAACTTTGCATACATCATGGCTGAAGATATAAGGAAATATGTGTCTGAGTTAGAATGGGTAAAAACGGTTCAAGTTCATTTACTGGATCATTGTGCATCCGATGAAATTAATCACGGAGCATCAGCAGGAAAATCATTTAGCGAAGTCTTCGGCGCTTTATCTGACGGAGACCTCGAAGAATTGCGTAAAACATTTGATATAAAAGCTTACTATGCAAGGCAAGAGAAACTTATTAAGTATCTTCTAAATAGGGGTATGACAAAGAAAGAGATCACGTCCTTATCTCTTCAAGAATTAAATGAACTGCCCCTGCCCGAAGAAGGGAAGTTGTTAAGAGAAAAGTATTTGGAGAAGAAAAAAGTATTAAATCACTCAAGTATATTGGCCATAACAACTCCAGAAGATAAACCATTGTCTGAAGAAGAGTTTTCGGATTACTTGCAAGGCGCCAAGCTGACACGGTTGAGTATGGAGTTTAATGCCCATTATTGCCGGGGATTATTAGAGACACGATATAATTTGCCTAATGCCCATGAAGGCGGTTTGGTAAAATGATTCATTATTTTAACAGTCTGCAAATAATTTAATTAATAATATAAAAGGAAAGGTGATGTAAGATGAGTAAAAATGTTCTTATTATTACTGGTGATGCTGCTGAAGCATTAGAAGTGTTTTATCCTTATTATCGTTGTATTGAAGAAAATATTAATTGTACAATTGCCTCTCCTGTTAAAAAGAAGCTTCAGACAGTTGTTCATGATTTTCTTCCTGAAATGGAGACTTTTACAGAAAAATGGGCATATAAAATCGAATCTCATGCATCAGTAGATGAGATTAATCCTGCCGACTATGATGGATTAATTATTCCAGGAGGGCGTGCGCCTGAATATATTCGTATGAATCCAAAAGTTCAGGAAATTGCTGCTCACTTTTTAAAAGAAAATAAACCTCTTGGGGTTATCTGTCATGGACAATTAGTCTTAACAACTGTAAGAGAATATATTAAAGGAAGAGAGATGACGGCTTACACTGCTTGTAGACCAGAAGTGGAAGCAGCAGGCGCTATTTATGTGGAAAAAATGCTTCATGTTGATGGAAACATTGTATCAGGGCATGCTTGGCCGGATTTACCGGGATTCATGAGAGAATTCTTTAAATTGTTGAATATAAGAGAAAAAGCTTCTGTTTAAATAATAAAAAGGCTGATGTATCCGAAATGTACCCCGAATATCAGATACTTTAAAAAGTCCGATATTCGGGATTTTTGTTTCATTATGAAAAAAATACGTTTACAATCGAATCAAAGGTGTGAGCGGAGGAGATCAAATGAGCAAGGATTATTTTTAATGAAGTTTGTTTAATGAGGCAATTTGAGAGAATAATCAGAATGTCGAACATGTGTCCGAATGTTCGATTGCCTTATCATCTACAAGTCCAAATATTATTGTGTAAATTCCCCTTTGATAGACACCGCGGAATCGATGGCTTGACCTATTAATAGGTAAGTCCGGCAAGTCTCCCTACCGGCTACCTCACCGAACAACATTTGCCGATGTCCTCCTCATTCACTCCCGTGGCGATCAAAACAGCTCTGGAGTGCACTCGTCCATTCTCCTGGACATTTGTATAATTTGCATAAATGGTATCCACCAGTACAAACGGATATACGTGTTCATGCAAGGAATGGAAATTCCAGTCCTGGATAATCGGATCTAGCTCCT
Organism: Parageobacillus galactosidasius; assembly: GCF_002217735.1. Classification (NCBI taxonomy): domain Bacteria; kingdom Bacillati; phylum Bacillota; class Bacilli; order Caryophanales; family Anoxybacillaceae; genus Parageobacillus; species Parageobacillus galactosidasius. Next base: position 1,764,401 of record NZ_NDYL01000001.1, read on the forward strand.
TGTACAGCTAGGAGACCATGAACTTGGAAAACGAAGTCCCGCACAACTCCTTGGTGATTTGCGTCACCTTTCGCGTAACCACCCGTTACCACCATTTCCATTCGTGTCAGTACTAGAGCTTGTTCACTCCGTTGATATCGTCTAAACAGTTCGATGGAGAACTCCCCACCTCTCATGGAATGCGCAAGGTCAACCGCTACCTGGTGGCGTCAGCACCCGTTTCGAATCGTCTTTTTGTCCTTCCGTACGCTTATAACGGCGTGCTTCAGCTATTCTTCAACTTGCGTCTTGAGAATTTGATTCGGGAATTGTTCCAACAGTTTAGATGATCCTTCACTCTGATGTTTGTGAAGCCAATCGTTCTCATTATGGATGAAATGGGATGCTTAAAACTGGCCCCGAACAGCGCACATTACTTATTTCAGGTGATCGCCCGTCGGTACGAATATGTCCTGATTATCCTAATCTCCAACAAAAGCTTTGGAGAATGGAGAAATCGTGGGAGATTCAGTTCTTGCGACGGCGATGTTAGATCGATTACTACATCATTCCATCATTTTCAACCTAAAGGAGGAAAGCTATCGATTACGGGAAAAGAGGCTCCAAGAAGAAAAACAGAAGGATCAATAAGGTTCTTCTGGGGAGTTTTAAACCGGGGATTTTGGGGAAAAAATAATCGGCCTTGATGTAAATTATCACTTTATTTCGGAACAAAAGAGCCATTTTTTTGCACATTCCTTCAGAAAGCCCTCTCCCCTTTTCTGAAAGAATGTGCTAAATTTTTTGTGAATTATTTCGGAAGAGAAAATCCATCGATTCAGAGGAGGGGGAGGAGGACCATAGCCATCAAGTTAAGAATTTGATCTTTTTTCAGCGCCAAAAACATGGTATCCTTTCTAACGAAAATCATCGTTGGAAAGGATTGTTTTTTGATGGCAAAAAAGATGAAGGCATGGATAAAAACGATTCGTCAACTCTTCTCCTCTGAAGAACTGACCCGTCTGGCACGGAAAGTCGGATTCATTCAGCGGCAGCGTTCATTAACAGCGGAACTTGTTTCACCCGTCTGCGGATCTTAGACTCTACCAGTTTTTTACTCCCGGCCGACTATGGTGAGGACTATCAAGGTTCGGTTTCATCTGGCGCCAAAATCCAATTTGAGTATGAGCTGTTATCGGGCACCTGTCTTCAGCTGTGCGTCCAACAGGCCAATGATTCCGATGCCCGACCTGTCTTCAGCTGTGCGTCCAACAGGCCAATGATTCCGATGCCCGCTTTGCTTATCATACCCAGCACACGATTTTACCGAATGACCTTTGCATTCGGGATCTGGGGTTTTTTTCACTCGCCACGCTGGCGGAGATCGATGCTCGAGGTGCTTATTATATTACCCGGTTGCGTTCTTGTTTCACCCGTCTGCGGATCTTAGACTCTACCAGTTTTTTACTTCCGGCCGACTATGGTGAGGACTATCAAGGTTCGGTTTCATCTGGCGCCAAAATCCAATTTGAGTATGAGCTGTTATCGGGAACCTGTCTTCAGCTGTGCGTCCAACAGGCCAATGATTCCGATGCCCGTTTTGCTTATCATACCCAGCACACGATTTTACCGAATGACCTTTGCATTCGGGATCTGGGGTTTTTTTCACTCGCCACGCTGGCGGAGATCGATGCTCGAGGTGCTTATTATATTACCCGGTTGCGTTCGGCCGACTATGGTGAGGACTATCAAGGTTCGGTTTCATCTGGCGCCAAAATCCAATTTGAGTATGAGCTGTTATCGGGAACCTGTCTTCAGCTGTGCGTCCAACAGGCCAATGATTCCGATGCCCGCTTTGCTTATCATACCCAGCACACGATTTTACCGAATGACCTTTGCATTCGGGATGTGGGGTATTTTTCACTCGCCACGCCGGCCGACTATGGTGAGGACTATCAAGGTTCGGTTTCATCTGGCGCCAAAATCCAATTTGAGTATGAGCTGTTATCGGGCACCTGTCTTCAGCTGTGCGTCCAACAGGCCAATGATTCCGATGCCCGTTTTGCTTATCATACCCAGCACACGATTTTACCGAATGACCTTTGCATTCGGGATCTGGGGTTTTTTTCACTCGCCACGC